>NZ_JAFCJM010000039.1 GCF_018130955.1 Bradyrhizobium liaoningense | reverse complement strand
CATGTCCGCGTAGGTACGGAGGACGCCGTACTCGGTCGCGGTGCGCGTATCGACGGTGAAGTCCATACGAGCGCGGGCGCCCCAGTAGTTCGTCAGACGGTTATTCGAACCCTGGTTCGCGCCTTGCCGGAAACCGTAGTCGCCGCCCTGGTACCAGTTGTCGGCACGCAGATAGCCGCCGAACTTGATGCAAGTGTCAGTGCCCGGCATGTAGTAGAATCCGGCACCGTACAGGGAGCAGATCTTCACGTATTCGACCGCCTTGGCCTTCACGGGGAGATCGGCTGCTTGCGCTCCGCCAGCGGCGATCAGAACCGCAGCTGAACCGAGCAAAAGGCTCTTGAACTTCATGTTTAACCTCCAAGTTGCGCTTGGGGGGATCGCTATTCCCCAGACCCCCCGCATCATCAAAACCGCTCAGCCGCTTCGCGCCTTCGGACACACCCGCATGAACGCGAGGGACTTAAGCGAACCACCTGCAACGGGACGATGGAGAACCCCCCGCCGTCGGGATCAATATGCATGCGTCACTTTCTTAATCAAAATAGTTTATCTACTCATCTATCTGATTGCGTAAGCCCTGTGTCCCAGACGCAACACATGTGTCCGGTTGGCAACCGGAATGGCTGAGCAGATAATGTGTGCTATGCCAATAACATAGATAGGTGCATTCTAGGCTTGCATCGCCCTAGAGTTACGTCGAGAATAGTCCTCATGGCACTCGCAAAAAGAATAAGATCGGGAAGCGAAGCCGGCTCGGCCCGTGGCCGGACCTACAAGAATCACGACCTCATCAAGCGTTTCACTTGGGAGATCGCGTCGATCAGCGTCTACCTTGAGGAACTTCGTCAGTTCTGGGCCAGGGCGATCGGGATCAGCGGCCCGCAATGGATGATCCTGATGGCGATCTCGGATCTGGACAAGGACGACGGCATCCCCGTCAACGCGGTCTCAAAAATGCTCCACGTCGACGCATCGTTCGTCACGACGCAATCGAAGTTACTGGAGAAGAAGGGTTTTCTGCGCCGCAAGCCCTCGCCCACAGATGCCCGCGTGGTTCGGTTGTCACTGACGGACAAGACACACAAACATCTGGCCATCCTGGCCGCGCAACACGAGGCGATCGACGAATTCGTGTTCGCGGAATTTGGCGAGCACGAGTTGGTGGAACTCACCGACAAGCTTGCTGCGCTGAAGAATCGTCTCGAAAAGGCTCGCTTGAAGGTCGCGGTCGATTTTTGAGTCGCGGACATATGACTAGTCGGAGCCCTTCAGTCACGCGCCAGACGAGAAACAAGCCAGTCGAAGATAAATTCGTTCGCAAGGCTCGGATTGTCCGCGTGTCCCTGCGCCGCTGCCGTTTCCTCCGCCGTGAACACCTTCAGCGTGACATCCATTCGCCAGGTCCTCAATTGGCGAATCATATCGGACGCGCGATCCGCTTTGAGCCAACCGTCCGCACCCAAGGTGACAAGCACCGGACAGTCGATGTTGCGCGCGATCCGGCCTGCTCCCATCGCTGGGATGAAATCCGCATGCCGCGACACCGCGCGTTCACTCAAGAAAGCCCGTTCATGAAGGTCCCATAGCCCGCCGTCGCAAACGGCAGCGGCCAGCCGCGGCTCGTTGGCCACTGCGCGTGCCACGAATGACGAACCCCATCCATCTGCGAGAATGGCCACTCGGTCAAAGTCGACATCGGTGCGCAAGGCCAGGTAGTCCATGACGCATGAGATCGACGTCTCGGCATTCGGACGCCCGACGGCCTCGTCCGGAAAATCTTCGCCATTGGCACCCAGAAGATCCACCGCCAGCATTGACAATCCCCGCTCACGAGCGTGGGGAGCGAGCTTGAAAAGAAACTCCTCTTTGCGATGTCCGGGTTCACCGATGCTAATCACGGTCGGCAGCCTCTCGTGCGACGACCGCGCGGGCAGAAAATAACCCTGTAGGGAATGGCCACCCTCCCAGGGAAGCACGACGACTTCACCCGCGGGGCTGCTGTACTGAAGAAAGCGATGGGCGCAATTCTGCATTGCCAAGATCGAAGCCGATCGCCTCTCATCAGCGGAATCCATGGGAAGCAGGGCAGCATTGTAGTAATTGATGGCGCGAAGCCAGTTGCGCCGCGCCGTCACTTCATGGCCAGCAGCGAGCGCCGCGTCGCCCCGTTCGCGGCTTGCTTCCGCCAGGTTTTTCCATTCAGTGCACCAGGAAAGGTCATCGCCCTTTCTGATCCGTCCGATAGCCAGCAGACATTCCGCAACGGTTGAGCCGCCCTCCTGGGCTGCAGCAAGCAGCTTGATCAACTCGGCGGACCATTCTTCGCGATCAGGCCCCAAAATCCACTCTTCCAGCGTGTCAGGAAGATCTTTGCGAGCGTTCAACTGCCGTTTCCATTACTTAGTCAGATAACTTAATAACCCATCTTATTGGGTCTTTTCGAGACGAGCAATTCGGGAGTACTCGCCTCACGCGGTGCCATCGGGACAGGAGATCTCCCGAATGGGCCACGATCGAACCGGCGGACCACGACAACGACGGCGCTCCACAAACTCTTTCACCAAACGAATGATAGATAGCCCGTACGACTACGGACCACGGCTCGCCCAAGAATTCGGCAAGCGTTTCTGTCTAGAAATATTCCAGTTTGTATAATTCTGCTTTACAGAAGACCACCTTGTCGTCCCAGTCCAGGCCGGGAGACGCACCAAGCCGCGGGATCACGGCAAAGCCGTGGGATTATGTGTCCTGGATGTTCACCAGGACGGGCAACGAGGATGTGCAGGCGAACGCCTCGCCTCACCCGAGCCGCCAGCCGACCTCCTGCGCAAAGCTCTCGTAGAATTCGCGCTCATAGGCCTGCTCGGGCTTTTGGCGCACGCGCTCGTCGAGACGTCTGGCGTCCTCGCCGACCAGAATGCGCCAGCGCTCGGCCTTCACGCCGTCGAGGATGATCTTTGCGGCCTGGGCGGCCGTGGTCGGCGCGTCCTCCAGGAAGCTGCGGGCGCGCTCGGCGAAGGCGGCCTGCACGTCGTCATCGGTCATCTTGTCGGCATCGGGCACGCCGGCTGTGACCATGCGCTTGCGGGTCAGCGCGATCTCGTCGGCATTGAGACGGTCCGAGCCGTCGCCGGATTGCACCTTGCGCGAGTTCGACACGATCGATGTGCCGATATGGCCGGGCATCACGACCGAGCATTTGACGTGCGGCACATGCAGACGGAGATCGTTGATCAGCGCCTCGGAAAATCCCTTCACCGCGAATTTTGCCGCGCTGTAGGCGGTGTGCGCCTGCCCCATGCCGATCGAGGCCCAGAACCCGTTGACGCTGGCGGTGTTGACAATGTGGGCCTCGTCCGCCTTGGCCAGCATCGGCAGGAAGGTGCGCACGCCGAGATAGACGCCGCCCCAGCAGATGTTGAAGGTGCGCTCCCACTGCTCGCGCGTGTTGGTGAACAGGCTGCCGCCCCCGCCGATGCCGGCATTGTTGAACAGCAGATGGATCTTGTCGGTCGCCTGCTGCTCGGCGAGCTCGTCGCGGAAGCGCTTGAGATGATCCTCGATCGCGACGTCGGCGACGTGCGTCGTGACGCGCAGGCCCTTCGGTTTCTCGATCTCACACAGCCGCTTGGTCTCGGCCATCGCCGCTTCCGAGACGTCGCACATCGCGACGTTGCAGCCCTCGGCGACGAGCTGGCGCGCCAGCTCCCGCCCCATCCCCGTGCCGCCGCCGGTAATGACCGCGGTTTTTCCAGAAAAATCCTTCATGGGATTTTCGCCCCTCCCCTTGTTGTTGGTCTGTTGTTCGTTGTTGGCCATCACGGGCAATGCACGGGGCCGCACGCGAACTCTAAAGCATGATCCGGAAAAGTGTGAAGCGGTTTTCCGAAAGGATCGTGCTCAAACAAGGAACTAAAGCGCGATGATGATTCAGCCTGTTCATCGCGCTTTAGGGCTCCGTCTCCTTCACTTGCCTCGCCCAGTTCAGGACCTGCGCACGGTCCTCGGCCGCGAAGGCGCGCCAGAACACGAGGCGCGATGCTCCGGCGACAAGCACCATCTGCATCGTATGGTCGCTATTGTACACGCGCACCACGCTGGTCCACGGCACGGTGAGCGCGAAATTGGCGGCATCGCGCGTGGTGAGGCCATGCCTGGTCGCCTCGTAATGGATACGCCTGTTAGCCTCGGGAACGCGAGAGAACCCCCGGGCGTACCAGCCGACCAGCATCACCAGCACCAGGACGAAGCACCCCGCGAAGAAGGGCCAGGCATCGCACGCCGCCAGCACGAGCGCGGCGAGCGGCTCGCGGCGCAGCAACAGCCAGTCATCGTCCGAGCAGGACGTCGCCCAGACCAGAAAGAGCGCCGCGCTCATTCCCACCGAGAACATGATCATGACGCGGACGATCGGCCGGACCACGCTTCGTGCCTGATCTTGCCAAATCATCGTCGTCTGGCCGGATATTGTCCGCTCGTCGTTCATCGGTGTCGCCGTCCGCTTGCCATCTCGTGGAATAAGTGGCGCGAACGTGCAGACAGGTTCGGTCGGCGGCCGGATGATCAACTTGGGCACGCGACTTGGGCACGGCCCGCGCCGGGACGTTAACCGTCCCGGTCTGACCACGATGGCGGCGACTGGCTTATTCCGCCGCCTGGAAATGCTTTGCACCTGCCACGCCCAGGCCCTCGAGCGCTGTGCAAATCGCCGCCTGCTGCGCGCTTGAGGCTGCCGGCATCGGGGCGCGCGGATACGTCTTCGGCAAGCCCTGAAGCGTTTGCGCATAGCGCGTGCAGGCCGGCAGATTGTCGGCGATGATGGCGTTCCACAAGGTCAGCAGCTTCTTGTGCAGGTCGAGCGCGCGCGGATGGTCGTTTGCCTTCACCGCGTCCCACAACTCGACGGAGGCGTGCGGGGCCGCGGTCAGGATCGCGGCGATCGAACCGTGGGCGCCGAGCGTGTAGGAGGGATACATCAGCGCATCCACCGCGCTGTAGATCAGCTTGTCCGGCGCCATCATCATGAGGTCGGCGAACAGTTTCAGATCGCCGGCGCTCTGCTTGACGCCGACGACCAGCGGCACCTCGGTCATGATGCGCGTGAGCAGCGCCGGCGAGAGATAGGACCACGGCACGACGTTGTAGATGATGATCGGCATGCCGGTCTCGTCGGCCATGGCGCGGAAATGGGAGACCATCGCCTCCTCGTCCGGCTTGAACAGATAATGCACCGGCGTCACCTGGAGTGCGGCAACGTTCATGTCGCGCACGAGCTTGCCGCGGCGGATCGCGTCGCGCGTCGAATCCACGATGATGCCGGCGATCACGGGAATGCGGCCCTTCACGGCGTCGACGGTCGCAGCCAAGAGGTCGCGATATTCCTCGTGATCGAGCGTGTGGCCCTCGCCTGTCGAGCCGCCGGCCGCGACGCCATGCGCGCCGGCGCCGATCATCCACTCGACCTGGAGCGCAACGAGTTTGTAATCGATCTCGCCGTCCTGAGCGAACGGCGTCGTCATCGGCGGTATCACGCCGGTCGGACGCACTGTCATGTTCTTCCCTCGCGTTTCCCGAAACCCATGCCAACCCTTGGCGGCCTCGCTCTGTCGGCGAATGTCCGCGGCTGTGGAGCCTATCGACAGCGCGCCTCGCATCAAAGCGGCGCCTTGGCGCGGCTGCCCTGAGAGGCCGGCATGGCAGGGCCGTAGCAGTACGCCCGTAGTTGTCCGGCTCCGCTGCGAACGGGGAATTTCTTACAATTCGATTCGTCAATTGGGGCCGGGAAGCAGGTCAAATCTGCGGTGGTCGCGTGGCGTTCGACCATGCCGTGGCATCCCCCTTGCATCCTCGTGGTGGTGAGAAACAGCCGAAGAGGTGAATAGAATGTTTGTGACCGTCGTTGCCGTACTATGCCGACTCAGCGGAGCTGCTACCGGCAGTTGTGTCGAGGAGATCGTGACCGACAGCAACATGTCGCCCGAGATGTCGCTGATGCAATGCGCGATCGGGGCTCAGGCGCCGCTGGCGAAATGGATGGGCGAACACCCGATCTATCGCACCAACTGGCGCATCGAACGCTACAAATGTGTGCCGGGCCATTACGAGGTTAAAAGCCACGCCTAATCCGCAAGGCTGAGCTATCGAGGAAACGCCCCGGAGGCGCCCCCTCCCCTCCGCTTGGGCTGCAGCGCCGGTTCCCATTAAGGCCGCGCTCTGTGACAACGATCACGCTTTCCCCCTAAGCAACCGCACGCAAAATGATCTTGCGCGCCACTCGCCCTTCCGGTGTCGGCATCAGCGCGTAATTGTGCGGCTGGTCGCGCCGCAGATGGAGCTCGACCGGCACGCCCACCGCCCTCGCCCGCGCGGCCAGATCGACGCTGTCAGGGTACAGCAGATCGCGGGTCCCTGCGAAGATGAGCATCGGCGCGAGTGAACGGAAGGCTCCGTTCAGGGGACTGACGAAGGGATGGCCGACATCGAGCTCGCCGGCATAGAGACGCCCCGCCTCGATGATCCCCGGAATGTCCTGGATCGGGTCGCGCGCCGCGATCGCCACCTGCTCCGGGCGGCTGACCGATGCATCGGCCGCGGGCGAGATCAGCACTAACAGGTTCGGTTGCCGATGCCCGCGATCGCGCAGCCACTGGCAGGCAGCCAACGCGAGGCCCGCACCGGCCGAGTTGCCGACAACAGTTACTCTTGCGGACCCGGCGTCCTCCAGCAGCATGCGCAACAGTTCGGCCGTCGCCGGCACGACGTCTTTCGCGGTAGCCCTGGGCGCAAGCGGATAGATCGGCACGACGCAAACGACGCGCGCCTTGCGCGTCATCTGACCGACGAAGCGCCAATGCGCCGGCACGATCTCGTTGATGAAGCCGCCGCCGTGCAGGAACATCACGTAGTTGCAGCCCTCATAGCCCGACGACGGCGCGGTGTAATAGACCGGCCATCCCCCCATCTTGGTCAGCGTCACCTCGACGCCGCGGCCAAGGTTCGGCGGCTCAAACGAAGCCGGCTGCAAGGCGAGCTTTTGCACATGCGCCTGCACCGCCTCGGCCGAGGCAAGCTGTGTCTTGAACGGCAGCCGCCGCAGCAGTGCGTTGAAGCAGCGGCTCTGCAAGCTCGGCGCCGGATCGCGGGGCGCCGGTACCCCGAGCAAGCGGGCACTTGGGCAGAACTGCAAGGACGATACGATCTTTGCAACGCTCATGGTCTCAATCCCATTGCTCGACATTGACGTCGCGACGAAGGGGGCTTGCCGAGGCGCCGCGACTGTCCGATATAATGCGAGCGATAACTCGCTTTTTCTACTCGCATTCGAAAGCGGAAGCCATGGCGCGAAAGCCGCCGACAAAACCCCGGAAAAATGCCTCGCAGGCGCGCTCGCGCGCGACCGTCGACGCCCTCGTCGAGGCGACCGCTCGCATTCTGGTCCGGGAAGGTTTTGAGAAGGCCAGCACCAACCGCATCGCCGAGGTCGCCGGCGTCAGCGTCGGCTCGCTCTACCAGTATTTTCCGAGCAAGGAAGCGCTCGTCGCCGCCGTGATCGATCGTCACAACGAAGAGATCATGGGCTTCGTCCGCGGGGCCTTCGTCGAGGTCGCTGACATGCCGGTCGAACCGGCGGTGCGCCGGCTCGTGACCGTGGCCATCGAGTCCCATCACATCAATCCCAGACTGCACCGGGTGCTCGACGAGCAGATCCCGCGCGCCGGCAAGCTCGATGTCGAAGCCTCCAACCGCGAGGTCCACGCCCTCGTCCGCAGCTATCTCGAAAGCCGCAGGGCCGAGCTCCGCAAGATCGACCTTGGACTGGCCGCCTTCGTCTGCGTCAGCACCATCGAAGCGATCGCGCACAACACGGTGCTGAACCAGGCCGAGATGCTGTCGGAGAAGATGGTGAAGACGCTGATCGACGAGACGACGCGGATGGTGGTGGGGTTTTTGAAATAGCGCGCTCCGCAATTCATTGTTCGAGGACTCGACGCTGGACAATCACCTGATTGACGCGTAACCAGCGCCCCCCGTCACAGATCCGTCGCACTTCACGAACGCGTGCGTGAGCCTGCGCGAGGGGTTGAACCAGGCACAAACGCCCCACCTATCCCTACAAGCGCGCTGAAATACCTTAGAAAGTTAATTGATGCACTCAGCTGATTGGAAAAGAATTGCTGTCGCCGGGACGGTTGCGCTCCTCGCGATCTCTCTCCTGGCGCTCGATGCGGTCCTGGACCTGAACCCCAGCAGCCTCGCCAAGCGCGTCGCGACCACGCAGGCCTCCATCGTGGACGCAATGAGCCAGCACCAGCTCGCCTTCGCCGTTTGGACGCGGGGCCATGGCAAGACTGTTCCCCAGCGGTGTCCTGATCGTCCGTGTTGACCGCGTGCGCGCCCTCCCAAGCCTTCTTTGCTCCGCCTTGAGCACGCGGTCTCGAAGATTCTCCAGTTCGGAAAGCTCAGAAACGAGCGCATCGAGGTGCCGGCGCAAAATACCGGCGCGATATTACTCATGATACGCCTCTACTAAAATACCTAGGTCAAATGGCGCGTCGATACGTGAAAACACAAAAAGCGCAACTCAGACGAGTGCATGTCATGCGACCTGACGCAACGCGTCAACGATTCTCACAAAAGTCAGGTACTCCCCAAATAATCCAACAAGAAAGGGCCCCGACATCTCTGGGGCTTGGGGCTGGAAAAAGACGCCGGAGCCGTTTCGAGGCCAAAGCGTGGGTCGATCGCCAGGCGGTTCCAGCCTAGCAATAACACCATTTAATTGTCATTTAAATTGTATCTATTTAACAGATTTATTTTCTTGCTCTGAACGATGTTGTTCCCGATTCGTAGATTGCGCAGCAAAGAACTACCTTCCGGCCGATGCGTATTACGAGCTCTGCCTGGCAACCCACCGGCAAGCAGGTCTCATCGAGCCCGGACTGGATCCACGAGGTAAAGCACGACGGCTATCGGATGCTGGTCATCCGGGAGAACAATCGCCTGTTCACGCTGGCGGGGCGCCATCAATATGCGAAACACCGACGTTTTCGCAGATCGAGACGAACGCCCTCTTCGCCTCAGCGCCCTCAAAGCAAAATCGTGTGCCTTGGACTCCGCGCTCGATCCACCAGTCGACTTCGTTTGCCCGCGAAATGCGGGATGCCTCTCCGCGCAACTGATCCAATTGCCTTCCATAGGCCCGAACGATCACACAATTTGTCATTTGCTAATCCCCCCAAAAAAAACACTGTTCTAACTAGCCATGAACGCAAGAATCCTTCCGACTGCTCATCGCGCACGCGCGGTGAGCTATCCCTTCGAAACGCCAGAAAGTCAAAGAGTCAGTTGCTCCGCAGCGATTGCACGTCAATCGCTCCTGGCCGAGCATGTAGCGCCCGCGGATCGCGGAAGCGGCACTTTTGCAAGAGGGACAAATCAACAAAAAATTGCGCATACGCCAGCGCATCACCAGACCGCCCAACACCTTCGACGCCCCTTCGTGAATCAGGTAGCTCGCTGAGGACGAGCTTAGCGAAACTTTGCACGCCTGAATGTTCGATCGCGAACACAGGAACCGCCCTGCTCCAGGGCATGATGGCGTCCTTTCCGGGAGCTGTTAGGCTGGGCCCAATTGCGAGAGAGCGATGAGCGATGATGCGAAAGAAGCAGGCCTTGCGGCGCTGATCAGCAGCATTTTTGCTCCGCCCACGTCGCCCGCCACCGCGCCCCCGGCGCCGGAGATGCCGCCAACACTCCAAGAGGAGCCCGTGACCGCGGCAGCGCCACCTGCGAAGCCAGTCGCTTCCTTGTCCGCCGGCGACACCGATGAAAAACGAGCGCGACTGCCCGCTGTGGCGATCGCCGACCTCGTCCTTGGTGAGCTTCGCAAAGTTGATGGCTTTCCGAAAGCCGGGGTCTCGATCACCGTTTACGGAAGCCGACCTTGGAACGCCATGATCAGGTTCGCACCATTCTCGACCACTTCCCAAGACGCGACACGCCTGCGGCGGGCTTTGCCCGAAATCGTCTTCCGGCTTCGGCAGTATGTCGACCTCGAAAATTAGGTTCTGCTGACCCGCTCTAGGCCACTGCCAACGGCGAAGTCCGTCTCTCGAAAATGGTCGGAGCGAGAGGATTTGAACCTCCAACCCCTAGCCTCCCAGACGAGTGCGCTGACCGGCTGCGCCGCTCCATTTGCGCCTGTCTGGATGGGCATCGTGAGAGTTCAAACCACAACCTGCGATGATGACATACTACCCCCGATTTGCCCGACGCGTCAAGCAGAATTTCGGAAAATTCGCAAGGCGTCGCCCCGCCCTCGCCGGCTACTGTGCATGGGGTTGTTTTCGACGTTGTTGTCAGCCGACCGCGACCGGGCGGTCCGCCGGCAACTGACCGCCCGAAATCGAGTTTGACTTTGCTTTGAATTTTGGTCGGAGCGAGAGGATTTGAACCTCCGACCCCTAGTCTCCCAGACTAGTGCGCTAACCGGGCTGCGCCACGCTCCGAATGCCGTTCCCTTAGCCGCGATCAGGCCGTTGCGCAAGGCGCAGGACTAGTCGTTTGGTCCGGGAACAACCCTATTGCAGCTTCCGGGACGGTCAGCCGTCCTTCATGGCGTGGTCGAGCATTTCGCGGCAGGCCACGAGGTCGGCCAGCACTCGCTCCAGCCGCTCCCGGTCGGCCGGACCCGGGCCTGAGCGCTCGCTCGGGCCCTTGCGGAAGGTGGTGAGCACCTCCTCGTCGTCGATCTCGGCGAAGCGGAAGTCGATACCTTCCTCCTCTTCACCCTGGTAATCGTCGTCGTCGGTGTCGCGGCCGCGCGGGGCTTCGATCTCTTCGCCATCCTCGACCAGGCTCCGTCCGATCGCGTCCTCGATCGCGCCGAAGGAGACGGCGGCTGACGAATCGGCCAGCCCCTGGACGGACTTGATGCCGTGCTCCTTCAGGATCCGCTGCACGCCGCGGATGGTGTAGCCCTCGCTGTAGAGCAGCCGGCGGATGCCCTTCAGGAGGTCTACGTCATCAGGGCGGTAGTAGCGGCGGCCGCCGCTGCGTTTCATGGGCTTGATCTGGGAAAACCGCGTTTCCCAGAAGCGCAGCACGTGCTGCGGGATGTCGAGGTCCTGCGCGACCTCACTGATGGTGCGGAATGCGTCCGGCGACTTGTCCAAAAGCCGGCTCCTCCTGGAGGGCGATTACGCCTCCGGTTGCTCGTTGCCGTCGCCGTTGGCCCTGTGCTGGCCGTTGATCCGCTGCTTGAGGATGGCCGACGGCTTGAACACCATCACACGGCGCGGCGAGATCGGCACCTCGGTGCCGGTCTTCGGATTGCGGCCGATACGCTGGCCTTTCTTGCGTACCATAAAGGAACCGAATGACGACAATTTCACCGTCTCGCCCCGCTCGAGGCAGTCGGTGATTTCCTTCAGCACGAGTTCCACGAACGCAGACGACTCGGTGCGCGACAGGCCGACCTTTTGATAGACGGCTTCGCAGAGATCGACACGCGTTACGGTTTTACTAGTCTCGGTCATCGCCTTGGCCCCAAAACTCGCGGCGAACAATTGTTGTCTAAAATTATGAGGTTACGAGACGATGGTCAACAGCGCTCATCAATGCAGGAGCATCCAAATAACTCGCAATGCGAGCAAAATTGTCGCGGACGCTCTACCAGCGCACGAGCGCTGAGCCCCAGGTGAAGCCGCCGCCCATCGCTTCCAGCAGCACGAGGTCACCGCGCTTGATGCGGCCGTCCTTCAGCGCCACCGACAGCGCCAGCGGAATCGAGGCCGCCGAGGTGTTGCCGTGGCGGTCGACCGTCAGCACCACCTTCTGCGGTGCGATATGAAGCTTGTGCGCGGACGCGTCGATGATTCGCTTGTTGGCCTGGTGTGGCACGAACCAGTCGATGCTTTCGGCATTGAGGCCGGTGGCCTCGAAGGCGTCGACGATCACGTCGGTGATCATGCCGACCGCGTGCTTGAAGACCTCGCGGCCCTCCATGCGCAGATGGCCGACGGTCTGGGTCGAGGACGGACCGCCGTCGACGAACAGCTTGGCCTTGTGCCGGCCGTCGGAGCGCAAATGCGTGGTCAGCACGCCGCGGTCGGTCGCCGCCTTGCCGGACTGCTCCTGGGCTTCCAGGACGATCGCGCCGGCGCCGTCGCCGAACAGCACGCAGGTGCCGCGATCGTTCCAGTCGAGGATGCGCGAGAACGTCTCCGCGCCGATCACCAGCGCGCGCTTGTAGGCGCCTGTGCGCAGGAAATTGTCGGCGGTCGCGAGCGCAAACACGAAGCCGGAGCACACCGCCTGGAGATCGAACGCCGCGCCATGGGTAATGCCGAGCCCGTGCTGCACGGCGACCGCGGTCGCCGGGAAGGTGTTGTCCGGCGTCGAAGTCGCCAGCACGATCAGCTCGATCGATTGCGCGTCGATGCCGGCATTGGTGAGGGCTTCCTGCGCCGCCTTGATCGCGAGATGCGAGGTGAACTCGCCATCAGCCGCGATGTGCCGCTCGCGGATGCCGGTGCGCTGCACGATCCACTCGTCGGACGTGTCGATGCGCTCTGCGAGTTGCGCATTGGTCACGACCTGCCCCGGCAGATAGGCGCCGCAGCCCAGCACGACCGAACGAATTTGAGTCACGAAACAGCCTCCTGCGCGGTTGGCACGGAACTGAGCGCACCCCCGTCGCGATTGAGCATCTGATTGATCTTGTTCAGGAGATCGTAGTGGACCATCTCATAGCCAACATCGATCGCATAGGCAAAGCCTTCGGCGCTGATTCCGCCATGGCTCTTCACCACGACCCCGTTCAGCCCAAGGAACACGCCGCCATTGGACTTGTTGGGGTCCATCTTGTCGCGCAGGGCTTGGAAAGCGCCACGCGCGAACAGGTAGCCGAGCTTGGACAGCCAGCTCCGCTGCATCTCGTTGCGAAGTAACCCCGCCATCTGCCGGGCGGTTCCCTCGGCGGCCTTCAGCGCGATATTGCCGCTGAAACCCTCGGTGACGATCACGTCGGCCAGCCCCTTGCCGATGCCGTCGCCCTCGACGAAGCCGACATAGTCGAGCTGCGGCAGGTTCATCGCGCGCAGCTTTTCGCCGGCCTCGCGGATTTCCTCGTGCCCCTTGATCTCCTCGGTCCCGATGTTGAGCAGCCCAACCGTCGGGCGCGGCTTGTCGAACAGCACGCTCGCCATCGCAGCGCCCATCACCGAGAGCGCCACGAGGTGCTGCGCATCGCCGCCGATGGTCGCGCCCAGATCGAGCACGACGGAGTCCCCGCGCGTCGTCGGCCACACCGCTGCGATCGCCGGGCGGTCGATGCCCTTCAGCGTGCGCAGGTGGAAGCGCGACATCGCCATCAGCGCGCCGGTATTGCCGGCGGAGACAGCGACGTCAGCCTCGCCCTTCTTGACGGCGTCGATCGCGAGCCACATCGACGAGGTCTTGCGGCCGCGGCGGAGCGCCTGGCTCGGCTTGTCCTCCATGCTCACGGCGACGTCTGTATGGATGATTCTTGAGGCCGCCTTCAGCTTGGGATGCTTGTCGAGCTCGGGCTCGATCTTGGCGCGGTCCCCGACCAGCAAAAATTCGGTATCGCGATGCCGGGCGAGCGAGATGGCGGCGCCGGGAATGACGACGGGGGCGCCGACATCGCCTCCCATGGCGTCAAGCGCGATTCTTACCTTCTGAGGCATCAAAGTCCCGGAAACCTGGTCTCGTGCGGTCTGGAGCTAGCGGGACCGCGAAAATGAAGTCGCCATGCTCAACGGCGATCGGTTTGGCACCACGCTGCGCCCGAACCGGGCCGCGACAATAGCGTCTCCCCGTCCCGACACAACCTCTTGACCCCAGCCTTTTGCATCCAAGGCGATCCCCATGCGAGTTCTTACCAGCAATAAAAATAGCGCTCAATCAAGTAGATATACCGGGGTTTCGATCCGGCCCAACAACGGGCTCATGCACATTGCCAGGCCTCCCGGCGCAAGCACCGGCCGTTACTTGCCTTTCGGCTTGTCCTGAAGCGCCTTCAGGACCGCAAACGGATGGTCGTCGGGATCGGGCGCGACAACCTCCGGCTGGAATACGGCGTCCGGCTTGCGCGGATAGGGATCGATGGCGAGGTACAGCGCGTCGGTGGCGATCCGGCCGAGGTCGATGACGCCGTTCACAATCGCCTCCGGCGGCTCAGCCACGTCGGGCGCCTCCTCGCTGTCCTGCCCCTCCTCGATGAGGTCGGCCAGCTTCCGGGCCTCCTCCTCCGGGGCGAACATCAGATCGACCTCCTCGTCGATGTCGTTCTCGATGGGGTCGAGCGTCACCACGCAGGTCTGGCCGACCCGCGCTTGCACGCGGCCGGCAACATGGACGCGGCCGCCGCTCCTGGGCGTCACATCGAAAGAGGCGTGCGCCGCAAGGACGCCGAGCAGGCCCGCAACCGCCGCGATCGCCTCCCGCTCACGGGCCGAGGCCTCGAGCTCACGATGCAGGCCAGTATCGGGGATCTGGGCGACCGTCACGGGCGCGCGCCAGGGGTCGGTGGCAGGGGCAGTGTTGGGCCGGGTCATGGCGCCATCTCCTCCCGAATCGGGGACGGAAATTCAAAGGTTGCCTCGCGCAACGCCGCCTCGTCGGCCCGGCCCAGGGTGGACTCCACGTCCCGGGCGTAGGCCGCAAGCCGCTTTGCCTGGGCGATGTGGGCTCCGTTCAAGATATTCTTGCAGATCGCCAGCGCCAGCGCCTCGCCGCCCTCCTCAAGGGCCTGGTCGTAGGCCTTGGTCCGGCCGTAGAAGGCCTCGCCAAAGGCTCGCATCCGCTTGGGCACGACCTGATCGCCGATGCCCATTTCGCGCAGATTGTCGTCCATGTCCTCGCAGAAGCGGTCGAACAGGGCCTGCGACAGCTCGGGGCCCTCGGCGGCGGTCCGCAAGCGGCGCAACAGCAGCCACAAATGCAGGAGAAGCAGGTCGAATCGGCCGTTAACCGTGTCGGGCACGGCCAAGTCCCGGTAAAATATGGGTTCTCGCGCCTGCGTCACGATCATGCCATAGATGGCTTCAATGGTGCCGCGCGGGGTGAGCGGGGGTTTCCTGAAGTGACTGAACGGCCAGAGCATTGTGGGTTCCGCAAGCGGGCGCGCGCGTGTTGCGTTCGCCGCGTGTGCCCGGTACTTCAGCGCCTCGCGCGACGCAAGGGGACGGGATAGTTCCAGGAATGACCGATTTGAGCCAGACCAGCCTCCGCGGAGCCAGGCCGCGCGGCCTTCATGCGCGCTGGCGCTCTTTGCGCGCGGTTGCGGCCGCAGCCCTCGTCAGCGTGGCGCTGGCTGCCTGCACCGGCGAGCAATTCCAGAAGGGCTACATCCTGCCGCCGGGCGCGCTCGAGCAGATTCCGATCGGCGCGAGCCAGGACCAGGTGCTGATCGTGATGGGCACGCCCTCGACGGTCGCGACGCTGGACGGCGAAGTCTTCTATTACATCTCGCAACGCTCCGAGCGGCCCGTGGCCTTCATGAACCAGAAGGTCGTCGACCAGCGGGTGATCGCAATCTATTTCGACAAGAACCGCCGCGTCCGCCGGCTCGCGAATTACACGATGCAGGACGGTCGGATTTTCGACACCGTCAGCCGCACCACGCCGACATCGGGCCAGGAGCTCAACTACCTCACGCCGCTGTTCAAGCTGCTCAGCTTCAACTGATCTCCTGCGGCGTCGTGCCGCCCTCCGCGCGGCACTTGCCGTCGCGGGCGGCTTGCCCGCGCGCGCTCCGTTTCCTACGCTCCCTGCAAAACAAGAAGCAGGGAGTGGATTCGTGACCAAAAAATTGTTTTCCCGCCGCCGCGTGCTTGCAGGTGCCGCGACATTATCGACGGCAGCGATCCTGCCCCGGTCGAGCCTGGCGGACTGGAAGCCCACCGAAAATGTGCGCCTGATCGTGCCGGCGGCCGCCGGCGGCTCGACCGACGTGATGGGGCGCCTGCTCGCAGCCCATCTGCAAACCGCCTGGGGCCAGTCAGCGATCGTGGAGAACCGCTCGGGCGGCGGCGGCACCATTGGTACGGCGGAGGTGGTTCGCGCCAAGGGCGACGGCCACACCATCCTGGTCGGCAATCCCGGGCCGAACGCGATCGCCTACAGCATCTTCAAGAACCTCAGCTACAAGGCGGACCAGCTTCAGCCGGTCTCGAACATGATCCGGATCCCCAACATCGTCTCGGCGCATCCGAAGACCGGCATCAAGTCGATTCCCGAGCTGATCGCGTTCCTGAAGGCTAACCCGGACAAGCTCAGCTACGCCTCGTCCGGTGTCGGCCAGAGCCCTCACCTCACCGGCGCCTGGTTTCTTCAGCTCACCGGCTTGAAGATGACGCATATTCCGTTCCGCGGTGCAGGGCCCGCGCTGCAGGCCGCGCTCGCCGGCGACATCCAGATCCTGTTCGACAATCTGTTTCCAAGCCTGCCGCAGGTGCAGAACGGCACGCTGAACGGCCTCTGCGTCACGACGACCGAGCGGAGCGAATCCGCGCCGAACCTCCCCACCATGCGCGAGAGCGCGCCGGAGCTTGCGAATTTCGACGTCTCGTCCTGGTTCGGCGTCTTCCTGCCGAAGAGCGCGCCGGCCGCCGTGGTCGAGGCGCTCAACGTCCAGGCCAAGGCGCTGCTCGAGCGCGACGACATCAAGAAGAACATCGCTGCGATGGGCGCTCGCTCCGACTACGGCACGCCGCAGCAGTTCACCGACTTCGTCGATGCCGAGACAAAGAAATTCGCCGGCATCATCCAGAAGGAAGGCCTACAGATGGACGTGCAGTAGCTCTCGTGTCCCGGACGTAGTGCAGCGTGTAACGCTGCACTGCTGAACCGGGACCCATGGGCCCCGGATCTGCAGCGCATCACTTCGTGCTGCGCAGCGTCCGGGGGACGCGGCCGGAGTAACGTTTCCAAAAACAAGAACCCCGCGGCTCGCGCCGCGGGGTTCGTTTTGTGCCGTTTGCGCCGCTCAGTGCGCGAGGATCGCCAGCAGCAGGAGCGCCACGATGTTGGTGATCTTGATCATCGGGTTCACCGCCGGGCCGGCCGTGTCCTTGTAGGGATCGCCGACGGTGTCGCCGGTGACGGCCGACTTGTGGGCATCAGAGCCCTTGCCGCCGTAGTGACCGTCCTCGATGTACTTCTTGGCGTTGTCCCAGGCGCCGCCGCCCGAGGTCATGGAGATCGCGACGAACAGGCCCGTCACGATCACGCCGAGCAGCATCGCGCCGACGGCCGAGAACGCCGCCGACTTGCCGGCCGCGCCGCCGCCCGCGATCGCGTAGATCAGGAAGTAGACGACGATCGGCGACAGCACCGGGAGCAGCGAGGGGATGATCATCTCCTTGATCGCCGCGCGGGTCAGCAGGTCGACCGCCTTGCCGTAATCCGGCTTGTCGGTGCCCTGCATGATGCCCGGCTTCTCGCGGAACTGGCGACGCACCTCTTCCACGATCGCGCCGGCGGCACGGCCCACGGCCGTCATGCCCATCGCGCCGAACAGGTACGGCAACAGACCACCGAACAACAGGCCCACCACGACGTAGGGGTTGTTCAGAGAAAAGTCCGGATTGACGCCCGCGAAGTAGGCGTTCTTGTTGGCGATGAAGAACTTGAGATCCTGGTTGTAGGCCGCAAACAGCACCAGCGCGCCGAGACCGGCCGAGCCGATCGCGTAGCCCTTGGTCACCGCCTTGGTGGTGTTGCCGACCGCGTCGAGCGCGTCGGTCGACTTGCGCACCTCCTTCGGCAGTCCGGCCATTTCGGCGATGCCGCCGGCGTTGTCGGTGACGGGGCCGAAGGCGTCGAGCGCGACGATCATGCCGGCCAGCGCCAGCATGGTGGCGGTCGCGATCGCGATGCCGAACAGGCCGGCAAGGCTGTAGGTGACGAGGATGCCGGCGATGATGACGATCGCGGGCAGCGCGGTCGCTTCCATCGAGATGGCGAGGCCCTGGATCACGTTGGTGCCGTGACCGGTCACCGAGGCAGCGGCGATCGACTTCACCGGACGATAGTCGGTGCCGGTGTAGTACTCGGTGATCCAGATGATCAGCGCGGTGACGAGGAGGCCGACCACGCCGCACTCGAACAGAGCCATGCCGGTGTAGTCGGCGCCCTCGAGCTTGCCGAAGCCGATCAGGTAGTAGATCACGCCGGCGATGCCGACCAGCGACAGGACGCCGGTGGCGATCAGGCCCTTGTAGAGCGCGCCCATGATGGACTGGCTCGGCCCGAGCTTCACGAAGAAGGTGCCGATGATCGAGGTGATGATGCAGATGCCGCCGATGGCGAGCGGCAGCGTCATCATGCTGGTCAGGATCTGCGTCTTGGCGAAGAAGATCGCCGCCAGGACCATGGTGGCGACCGCGGTCACCGCATAGGTCTCGAACAGGTCGGCGGCCATGCCGGCGCAGTCGCCGACATTGTCGCCAACGTTGTCGGCGATGGTGGCCGGGTTGCGCGGATCGTCCTCGGGAATACCTGCCTCGACCTTGCCGACGAGGTCGCCACCGACGTCAGCACCCTTGGTGAAGATGCCGCCGCCGAGACGGGCGAAGATCGAGATCAACGAGGCGCCGAAGCCGAGCGCCACCATGGCGTCGACCACGGTGCGGCTGTCGGGAGCCAGCTTCAGCGAATAGACCAGGAAGCCGAAATAGAGGGTCACGCCGAGCAGCGCGAGACCCGCGACCAGGAGGCCGGTGATGGCGCCGGCCTTGAAGGCGAGTTCGAGACCGCCGGCCAGCGAGGTCGTCGCGGCCTGGGCCGTGCGCACGTTGGCGCGGACCGAGACGTTCATGCCGATGAAGCCGGCTGCGCCCGACAGGATGGCGCCGATGGCGAAGCCGATGGCGACGTAGATTCCGAGCAAATAGGCGACCACGACGAAGATGACGATGCCGACGAGGCCGATCGTCGTGTACTGGCGCCGCAGATAGGCCTGCGCACCTTCGCGGACCGCCCCCGCGATCTCCTGCATGCGCGGACTACCCGCATCCGCCTTCAAGACCGAAGACGTCGCCCAGATCGCGTAAACGATGGAAAGCACTCCGCAGAGCACGATCAACCACAATGCTGTCATGTGAATTTTGCCTCAGATCCTTGATGTACCCCCGACGCCTTGTTTCCCGCTGTGACGGGTCGGCGCCTTAAAACAGGACCGCCCCTGCCCAAAAGGGGAGACCCTAAATCGGCGGGGACCTTGCCAAAATCGCAATGCCCGTGCAACGCCGGAAGCGTGGAAATCGTCAATTTCGGCACCGATTTAGGTCGTAGATGCCCGGTTCGCGGAAATTGCGTCAGGTCGCTACCGAAACCGCAGGAGCTATAGTTCCTTCGCCCCGGTCAAGCCGCCGGCCGCACCTGATGACGAGAGGTGGAGGCGATCTCAAACGTCTGCCCGTCGGGAGTCGTCCGGATTGTCGCGACCTTGACCTCGTAGACGCCGCCATTGGGACCGGGCTCGTGCCGCAGCGAGATCGTCTGGTCGCCCGCCAGCGGTCCGATCGGCAGGTCCTGATCCGGCAGAACGAGCGTCGCCAATTCGTTGACGAAGACGATGACGTACCACCCCTTCGGCAGATTGTTCCGCGACCACTGCCGCAGGTGACCGTAATAGGGTTGCCGCTGCCAGGCCGATGGCAGGCCGGGATCGACCCGGACCATAATGTTTTCCGTCTTCGGATGGATGGTGACCACCATCTTCGCCTGATCAGGCTTCCACTGCGGCGGCATCTCCGCATCGGTCCGCCACAGGCAATTGAAGTCAGCACATTGGCGGGGAAGGCTATCGTGAATCGTGCAGCCTCGTCCGGGCTTGCACTTTGAGCACCACTTGCCCGCGACCTTGTTGATCTCGGCGACGTCGTAGACTTTGCAGCACAGCGTGCAGCTTCCGCATTCCCGGCCAGGAACAACGGTGGCGGCCGGACGGGCCGCGATGGAATCAGCCGTCGACATGCGAATCGAATCCGTCAATTTCGATGGCCAATAGTACCCGACATCAGGAAAAGGCCAGAGGGATCGATGTCGCGCCTGCCGTGCGGGGACTTTCAGAAATGGCTGTAGGACAGGCGCGACAGCACAATGTCGGCGCCTTGCGCGTCGATCAGGCGCGGCCGTTCGCGCCCGGCGGTCACGGTACCGATCTCTGCGATCGGAACTCCCACCCGAGCGGCCTGTTCGATCAGCGCCGCGATGTGGTCTTGCGGAACGGTGCAGAGGATTTCGTAGTCGTCGCCGCCCGCCACGAGCTTCTCGATAGCAACGGCGGCGCACGCGGCTGCGGGCGAGATCGGAATGCGCGCTGCCTCGATCACGGCGCTGACGCCTGAGGCTGCGCAGAGCTTGGCGAGGTCACCGGCCAGACCGTCGGAGACGTCCATCGCGGCGCTCGCATAGGCGCGCACCGCTTCGGCCAAGGCGTTGCGCGGCCGCGGGACGCGGTAACGGTCGATCAGTTCATCCTGTGCGAGCCGATCGCCCGCAAGCGCAGCTGCGACTGCGCCACCCTTCAGGATATCGAGACCCAAGGCCGCGTCGCCGATCGTGCCCGTGACCATGATGCGGTCGCCCGGCTTCGCGCCGGTGCGGCCGATCATGCGCCCTGCGGGCACGCGGCCGAAGGCGGTGATCGAAATCATCTGAGGACCGGGCGTCGAGACGGTGTCGCCGCCGAGCAACGGACACGCAAAACTCCTGATCTCCTCGCCCAGCGCATCGGCAAACGGTCGGAGCCACGCATCGTCGGCCTTGCGCAGCGCCAGCGTCAGCACGAAGCCGGCCGGCACGGCCCCCTTGGCGGCGAGATCGGACAGGTTCACCCGCAGCGCCTTGCGCGCAATCGTGTCGGGCGGATCGTCGGCGAGATAGTGCACGCCTTCGACCACGGCGTCCGTGGTGACGACGATGTCTTCGCCCTGCGCCTTCAGGACGGCCGCATCATCGACAAGACCGAACGCACCGGGATCGGTCGCCAGCGGCTTGAAATAGCGCGCGATGAGGGAGTCTTCGCCGGATACTGGCTTATCCTGCGTCACGATCGCAGACCCGTCATCCTGAGGTGCGAGCCCTTGCGAGCCTCGAAGGATGCACGGCCAAGGTGCAGCCTCAGCGGCACGCCGCCACCCTTCGAGGCCTCCGCTTCGCTACGGCACCTCAGGATGACGGCTACTGCAAGAGTCATCGTCTCGTCCTACTCCTACCCCCGCCCGAACTCGTCGCCGCGGAAGTGGCGGCCGATCTGGTCGAGCACCGCGTTCACCATGCCGGTCTCCTCGCGATCGACGAAGGCGTTGGCGACGTCGACATATTCGGACACTACAACGCGGCCGGGAACGTCCTTGCGGTGCTCCAACTCGTAGGCGCCGGCCCGCAGCACCGCGCGCAGGATCGCCTCGATGCGCTTCAGGGGCCAGCCCTTCGACAACGCCTCGTCGATCAGGGGATCGAGCTTCTTCTGGTCGCGCACCACGCCCGAGACGACGTCGCGGAAGAACGCCGCTTCTGCCGGGAGGTATTTTTCGCCCTCGACCTCGTTGCCGAGCCAGTGGCTCTCGAACTCGGCGAAGATGTCGTTGATACCGGCGCCCGCGATGTCCATCTGATAGAGCGCCTGCACGGCGGCAAGGCGCGCAGCACCGCGCCGGTTCGCTTTCTTCTCGGCGCCCGCAGGCTGCTTTTTGGTGGTGTCGGCCATGGCTCAGGCCCGCGCCAGACGGCGCTTGATGCGCAGCATCGCTATCGCGGCGCGGGCGGCGTCGCCGCCCTTGTTGAGCTCGCTCGCGCGTGCCCGCGCCCAGGCCTGCTCCTCATTATTGACGGTGAGGATCCCGTTCCCGAGCGGCAGCTTGCGCATCACGGCGAGATCCATCAGCGCGCGGGAGGACTCCTGCGAGACGATCTCGAAATGGATGGTGTCGCCGCGGATCACGCAGCCGAGCGCGACGACGGCGTCGTAGGGCTTGCCGTGGCTTTCGGCCGCATCGACCGCGATCGCCACCGCCGCCGGAATCTCCAGCGCGCCGGGAACCGTGATGACGTCATGCGTGAGCCCAGCCGCCTTCAGCTCGGCGACTGCGCCTTCCAAAAGCGCATCCTGGAGGTCGTCATAGAAGCGCGCTTCGACGATCAGGGCGCGCGCGCCGGAGATGTCGGTCTGGTCCTTCAGGGGTGCGCGCCGCGCGTCTGCCATCGCAAAAATCCGTTTCTACTCTCGTACCGGCGCGTATGTAGTCGCCGCGGGCGGGTAAGCCAAGTTCTAAACTCACTGTCATTCCGGGGCGATGCAAAGCATCGAACCCCAATGCGCGCTTGCGCATTGTGGAATCTCGAGATTCCGGGTCTGGTCCTTCGGACCATCCCGGAATGACGGCTGCACCGTCACTTCATTTCCGTCAGCCGCGCCGCATAGCGGGCCATCAAATCGACCTCGATGTTGACCTCCGCCCCGGCGTGCCAGCCGCCGATGGTCGTCACGTTCAGCGTGTGCGGGATGATCAGCACCGAGAAGGTGACGTCCGTCACCGTATTGATGGTCAACGACACGCCGTCGAGCGTGATCGAACCCTTGGTCGCGATGAAGCGCGCCAGCTCCCGTGTGGTCTTGAGCTCGAACCGCGCCATGTCAGGCAGGTCGTCGCGGTTGACGATGGTTGCGATCCCGTCGGCATGGCCGGCGACGATGTGGCCGCCGAGCTCGTCGCCGATCTTGAGCGCACGCTCGAGGTTGAGCTTCGTCCCCACCTTCCAATGCTTCGCGGTTGTCAGCGCCAGCGTTTCCGCCGCGGTGTCGACGTCGAACCAGGTCTTGCCGCCCTCGACGCCGGACCCCACGACCGTGAGGCAAACGCCGTTGCAGGCGATCGAGGCGCCGTCGGCAATGGTGGCGCGATCATAGCGGCAGGCGATGCGCAGGCGATGCAACTGGCCCTGCGCGGTCGGCGTCAGGCTGACGATTTCGCCAATATCGGTGACAATGCCGGTGAACATCAGGCGCGCTCGTAAACGGTGAGAGTATCCTTGCCGAATGTTTCGCTAGCATGAACCTTGAACGTCTGCGACTGCGCGATTTTCGACAGGGGCAATGCATCGAGCGCATCGACGCCGTCGGGCCCGATGGCTTCCGCCCCGCGGAACAGCCAGATTTCGTCGACGAGATCGGCGGCGACGAAGGACGACGCCACGCGGCTGCCGCCCTCCACCATCAGCCGCGTGATGCCCTTCTCCGCCAAAAGCTTGAGCACGGAGGGCAGATCGAGCCCAACACCGTTGCCGGGCGGCGTGCGAAGGACCTGCACGCCGGCAGCGCCGAGCCGCGTCGCGCTGGCGGCCTCCGCAAGCTCCGAGCCGACCACCCAGAGCGGCGTTTCGCGTGCGGAGTGAACGAGCCTGCTCGTGGCCGGAATGCGCAGGCTGCGGTCGAGCACCACGCGCACGGGCGAGCGTGCCGCCATGCCCGGCAGGCGGCAGGTGAGAAGCGGATCGTCCGCCAGCACCGTGCCGATGCCGACCAGGATCGCATCGCTCTCGGCGCGCAGCAGATGCACGCGCACCCTCACCGCTTCGCCGGTGATCGCGACCGGCTTGCCGCCGGCCGCCCCGATCTTGCCGTCGGGCGAGACCGCGAGCTTGAGGATCACATGCGGCCGGTGATCCCTGACGCGGCGGAAATGGCCGGCATGGTCGAAGGCCGCTTCCGCTCCGCACAGTCCGACATCGACGGTTATCCCGGCCGCGCGCAGCCGCGCATGGCCCTGCCCCGCGACTTCGGGATTCGGATCCTCAATCGCAGCGACCACGCGCTTGATGCCAGCTGCGATCACCGCGTCCGCACAGGGCGGCGACTTGCCGACATGCGAGCACGGCTCGAGCGTGACGTAGAGCGTGGCGCCGTGTGCCGCCTCGCCGGCCCGCCGCAACGCTTCGGGCTCGGCATGCGGGCGGCCGCCCGGTTGCGTCCAGCCGCGGCCGACGATCACGCCGTCCTTGACGACGACGGCGCCGACGGCCGGGTTCGGCCAGGTCCACCCCTGCCCGCGCCGCCCAAGGGTCAGCGCGAGCTGCATGAAACGGCGATCAGCTTCCTTGGAATCTTTTTCCTTTTGCGCCTTCTGCGCGAGCTGATCTTCCAGGATGCGGAAGATCATTTGCGCATCGTCGCGAGCCGCGCTTCGTCCTCGCCGGAGAGCTCGCCGAGCACCTCGGCAAAGTCCTTGGCTTCGCGGAAATTGCGGTAGACGGAAGCGAAGCGCACATAGGCGACGTCGTCGAGCGTGCGCAGATGCTCCATCACGGTCTCGCCGATCACCTCCGAGGAGATCTCGGCCTCACCGCCGGTCTCCAACTCGCGCACGATGGTGGAGACCATCTTCTCCACCCGCTCCGGCTCGACCTGCCGCTTGCGCAAGCTGATCTGCACCGAGCGCATCAGCTTGTCGCGGTCGAACGGCACGCGGCGGCCGTTGCGCTTGATCACGGTGAGCTCGCGGAGCTGCACGCGTTCGAAGGTCGTGAAGCGGAAATTGCAGGCGACGCACACGCGCCGCCTGCGGATCACGGCGGAGTCCTCGGTCGGACGCGAGTCCTTTACCTGCGTATCGAGACTGTTGCAGTTTGGACAGCGCATCCTGGTTCGGCCTTACTGGTAGATCGGGAAGCGGTCGGTGAGCGCCTTGACCCGCTCCTTGATCGCGTTCTCGGCCAGCGGCGCCTTGCCGTCCGGCGACTGCGCGATCGCATTCAAGACCTCGGCGATCATGCCGCCGACCTGCTGGAATTCCGCGACGCCGAAGCCGCGGGTGGTCGCAGCCGGCGTTCCCAGCCGAATCCCGGAGGTGACGAAGGGTGACTCAGGATCGAAGGGAATGCCGTTCTTGTTGCAGGTGATGGCCGCGCGGACCAGTGCCTTTTCCGAGACGTTGCCCTTCAGGCCCTTCGGGCGCAGGTCGACCAGCATCAGATGGTTGTCGGTACCGCCCGAGACGATGTCGAGCCCGTGGCCGCGGAGCGTTTCCGCGAGCGCCTTGGCGTTCTCGACGACGTTCTTGGCGTAGACCTTGAAGTCCGGCCGCAGCGCTTCGCCGAAGGCGACCGCCTTCGCCGCGATCACGTGCATCAACGGACCGCCCTGCAAGCCGGGGAAGATCGCCGAGTTGAGCTTCTTGGTCAGCGTCTCGTCATTCCACAGCATCAGGCCGCCGCGCGGACCGCGCAGCGACTTGTGCGTCGTCGTCGTGGTGACGTGGGCGTACGGAACGGGCGAGGCATGCACGCCACCGGCAACAAGGCCGGCGAAATGCGCCATGTCCACCAGCAGGTAGGCGCCGACCGAGTCGGCGATCTCGCGAAAACGCTTGAAGTCCCAGGCGCGCGAATAGGCCGAGCCGCCGGCGATGATCAGTTTCGGCTTGACCTGCTCGGCCTGCTTGGCCACCGCATCCATGTCGATGACCTGGTCCTCGCGGCGCACGGTGTAGTGCGCGGCCTTGAACCATTTGCCGCTCATGTTGACGGGCGAGCCGTGGGTAAGATGGCCGCCGGCCGCGAGGTCGAGGCCCATGAAGGTGTCGCCGGGCTGCAGCAGCGCCAGAAACACCGCCTGGTTCATCTGGCTTCCGGAGTTCGGCTGCACGTTGGCGAAGTTCGCGCCGAACAGTTTCTTGGCGCGATCGATGGCCAGGTTCTCGGCCACGTCGACCCACTCGCAACCGCCATAGTAGCGCGCGCCCGGATAACCCTCCGCATATTTGTTGGTCATCACCGAACCCTGCGCTTCCAGCACGGCCCGGCTGACGATGTTCTCGGAGGCGATTAGCTCGATCTCATGGCGCTGACGGCCGAGCTCGCCCTTGATGGCGGCGGCGATCTCCGGATCGGCCTGGTCGAGCGTGGCCGAGAAAAATGAATCGGGCGCGGAGGCGGTCTTGGCGGAGGAAGAAGTCATCGGCGAATATCTCCACCGCCGCAGCCTTTTGGCGGGCTACGGTCGGTCTGGTGTGGCGGTTGGAAGCAGGCGCGATCTACCACATCGCCCCGCCCCGGCCAAGCATTTGCGGGTCCGGGCCGACAATTGTGCAAGATATGGTGGGGATTGGGGGATTTGCAGCCCGCGAACCCACGGTGCTGCGCCTGCCCGCCACCGGGCCAGTGCCGCCAATTTGTGCCGATAGAGCGCTCGCCCGGGCCGATTCCCCTGGCGCCGGGCGGAGCTTAGCCGCCTCTCCTCACAAGCCGGTATACCCCGCCTTCACCGGATCCACGCTCCCGTCGAGCTGACGCAGATAGGTCAGGCCGCACACCGTCAACCTGTGCGTGTCTTTTTCGCCCGCTTCTATCAGCGTGTTGAGGTAGTCCGTCACCTTGGCGCGGGCCTCGGCGCTCGCCGCGGCGGTGCGGTTGGCGAGCAGGTCATAGGTCTGCATGATGCGGTCGATGGCGGCTTCCATGGCATCCTCGAATTGATCGTGATCTTGATCGTGGTTTTGGGGACTTTGATCAGGCAAGCACGCTGGCCTCGAGCATCGCCTCGAACTTGGCGATCGCCTTGTTGGCGAGCCTGATCCTGTTGAATTCGCCGTGCTGGAACATCTGCACGATGATCTTCAGCAGGCGATCGTCGGTTGCGAGCGTGTCTGGAAGCGCGCCGCTGCGACGCAGATAGTTGGCGGCGATGGCATAGGCATCGCTCACCACTTCGACGTTCAATACCTGCAACCCGCGCTCGACCAGCATCACTTGCCTCCGCTCCGGACTGATAAGCCGGAAAAACGGAACAAGTTCCGGTTAGGGACGGGCTTTTTTTGCAGGCGCGAACAACAAAACGCACCGGTCCGGGCAGAGCCGGGCCGGCGCGATTGGGGAAGTCTCTCAAATCGGGACGGCCGCCGGTCTTGTTATGGGGCCGGCTTGGCCAAATCCCTTTCTAGGAAACTCAGAGACGATACAGGATCTGGTCGGTCCAGAACCGCTCGAGGCGGTGCAGCGACTTGTTCAGCGTGGAGAACTCCTCGCCGGAGATGCCACCGACCTGCTCCACCGTCTTGACGTGCTTCTGGTAGAGCGCGTCGACGATGCGGCGGACTTCCTGGCCCTGCGGGGTCAGGCGGATGCGCACCGAACGACGATCAACGCGCGAGCGCTGATGATCGAGGAAGCCGAGCTCGACCAGCTTCTTCAGATTGTAGGACACGTTGGAGCCGAGATAGTAGCCGCGCGTGCGCAGCTCGCCAGCGGTCAGCTCCTTGTCGCCGATGTTGTAGAGCAAAAGCGCCTGCACCGAGTTGATGTCGGCGCGGCCACGGCGATCGAACTCATCCTTGATGACGTCGAGCAGGCGGCGATGCAGCCGCTCCACAAGAGTCAAAGCTTCGAGATAGAGCGACTGCACCGAGCCCTGCTGGCCGGAAACGCGCTCGGCGGTATCTGCCGCGGTAGCGACGGCTTTCATCATGACACTTCCCCTGTTGTCGTTTTTATCGACACTTATTCGACGAAACTTGTGTCCCGCCTGATAGCTGCAACTTAAGGGGGCCGTTTGAAGATCCGCTTAAATAAGACAATAAAGAGATCATGAATTTAGGACAGTGAATTGCAGATTAAGCCTGTGCCAAAAGGGGTTTTCGCAACTCTCTGTTGACGGTGGCCACACCTTGTTCACCATCCGTCCGCCCCACCTGTCGCATTCCAAAACAGCCCTGTCACGTTTGGAAACGAGCGCGTAACAGTTGTGGCCGGCCACTCAAGGTAAGCGAAAAGTTGCAGCGAATTTTACGCAACCAACGGTCAACCAATCGCGCACATCTCCGCCCTCGTGTCCCGGACAAGCGCCGCGAGCGCAGATCCGGGCCCAGATAGCCAGAGGATACATCGTGGAGAGGTGGACCCCTGCTCTGCAACGCATCACGCCGCAAGTGCAGCGCGCTGCGGCGCATCCGGGACACGAGATTTTGCCGACTACGGCGGCCGTTCCCGCGCGGCCATCCAGGCGAGCGCGAGATAGGCGGCGAGCATGAAGGCCTCGACCGCCACGACGACGAGGCTGCCGCCATAGATGCCGGGGAACATCAGCTCGATCACCGCCATCGACACGACCGTGGTCAGCCACACCACCGCGCCCCAGGGCGTTGCGAGCCACAGGCCCACGGCTGCGACGAGCTCGATCACCGCGAAGTAAACGGTCGCCGCCTGCCAGGCCATCGACTGGTTCTCGAACGCATCGTCCTCGCCGCCGACGAAGCCGGTGACCTGCGCCCAGTGATAGAGGCCCTTTAAAATCGAGAGCAGCGCCATCACGCGCAGGAACAGCACGAGGCGCCGCGTCCAGACGTTCTCGTCGGACTCGGGGCGCTCGGAGGAGATCGCCGCCACCGACATGTCATTGTCCCGGGCGTTGTCCCTGGGATTGTCGCGGGCGGCGTCGCGGGTCGTGGTCTCGGACATCGTTCCCTTCTGGCCGCTTCGCCCGGCAAAATCAATCGGCGGCCAGCTAATTGCGGCAGGTCAAGCCGCGGTGACGGGAACCATGCGAGCTGGTATAAGAATAATTCTAGAAGCGTGATCTGGAAAAGTGTGCAGCGGTTTTCCGAAAAGATCAGCTCGGACATGACCTAAAGCGCGATGAGATCATCGCGCCTGGAGACTGGTGACATGGCGATCAAATACGGACGTCCGATCGAATTGCGCGAGGTGGCGCGCCCCGGCACGGTCGCCGCCCCTGCCCTGGATCTGACGATCCGTCCGCGCCGCAACCGCAAGGCGGAATGGGCGCGCCGCATGGTGCGCGAGAACGTGCTGACGACCGACGATCTGATCTGGCCGCTGTTCCTGATCGACGGCAACAACAAGCGCGAGGCGGTTGCCTCGATGCCCGGCGTCGACCGGCTCAGCGTCGACCAGGCCGTGCGCGACGCCGAGCGCGCGCAAAAGCTCTCGATCCCCTGCATCGCACTGTTTCCCTACACCGACCCGTCCCTGCGCGACGAAGACGGTTCGGAGGCCACCAACCCGGACAATCTCGTCTGCACGGCGGTGCGCGCGATCAAGAAGGAATTCCCCGACATCGGGATTCTCTGCGACGTCGCGCTCGATCCGTTCACGAGCCACGGCCATGACGGCCTGATCGCCGACGGCAGGATTTTGAACGACGAGACCGTGGCCGTGCTGGTGCGCCAGGCCCTGGTGCAGGCCGAAGCCGGCTGCGACATCATCGCGCCCTCGGACATGATGGACGGCCGCGTCGGCGCCATCCGCGAAGGGCTGGATCGTGCGGGCCTGCTCGACGTGCAGATCATGGCCTATGCGGCAAAGTACGCCTCTGCCTTCTACGGCCCGTTCCGAGACGCCATCGGCTCGGCGAAGACGCTTGTCGGCGACAAGCGCACCTACCAGATGGACAGCGCCAACACCGACGAAGCTCTGCGCGAGGTCGAGCTCGACATCGCCGAGGGCGCCGACATGGTGATGGTGAAGCCCGGCATGCCCTATCTCGACGTGGTTCGGCGGGTGAAGGATACCTTTGCGATGCCGACCTTCGCCTACCAGGTGTCGGGCGAATACGCGATGATCGCGGCAGCCGCCAACAATGGCTGGCTCGACGGCGAGCGCGCGATGATGGAGAGCTTGCTCGCCTTCAAGCGCGCCGGCGCCGACGGCGTGCTGACGTATTTTGCGCCGAAGGCAGCCGAGAAGATCAAGGCGCAGGGGTAACTACAGGCCTGTAGGGTGGGCAAAGCGAAGCGTGCCCACCTCTTCTGCCAATCCAGGTCAGAGTGAGATGGTGGGCACGGCGACAACGCGCCTTTGCCCACCCCACAGCGTCCGAGGTTATGGCGGATGTAGCGCCCCCCTCACACCCAGCCCTCGAATCGCCCAAAAATTTCCGCTTGCTCATCCTCGCGCCCTTGGCACGAGGACGGGTCCTTCCCATGTCCTGCCGCGGGGGTTCCCTTTGGGAGGACGGACGATGTCTCATACGGACTCGGGCAATTCCGGCGGCTGGCGCGATGACGGCGGCGTGCCACAGCACGCCTATGACCCGTACCTCCATCCGGAGCTGTTCCGCGGCGTGGCGACGCGGCGGGTGTTCGCCTTCCTGATCGACTGCCTCGTGATCACCGTCCCGATCGTGCTCGGCTACATCTTCATCTTCGTGTTCGGCATCATCACGATCGGGATCGGCTGGATGCTGTTCTGGCTGGCCTGGCCGGCCTCGGTGATCTGGGCCATCGTCTATTACGGCGCCTGCATCGGCGGCCCGAACTCGGCAACGCTCGGCATGCGGGTGATGGACCTGGAATTGCGCACCTGGTACGGCGCGCCGGGCTATTTCGTGCTCGGTGCCATGCACGCGGTGCTGTTCTGGGTGTCGGTGTCGTTCCTGACGCCCTTCGTGGTCCTGGTCGGCCTGTTCAATGGCCGCCGGCGCCTGCTGCACGATATCGTGCTGGGCACTGTCGTGATCAATAATTCGGTGCGTTCACCAGTTCCTCAGACAGCTCGGCCATACTGAGCTAACTGATTGACCGGGGGCCTGCGTGGCGCGATGCTGATGACCGTTTCGGAGGCCCACGACGTCCCTTGACCCAACACTCGCGCGACACACCCCAGTTTTACCTCACGGCGCCGTCGCCCTGCCCCTATTTGCCGGGCCGGCATGAGCGCAAGGTGTTTACGCACCTCGTGGGTGATCGCGCCGGCGACCTCAACGACCTGCTGACCCATGGCGGCTTCCGCCGCAGCCAGTCAATCGCCTATCGCCCCGCCTGCGACCAGTGCCGGGCCTGCGTCTCGGTCCGGGTGGTCGCCAACGAGTTCCGCCCCTCCCGCAACTTCCGCAAGGTCATGGCCCGCAACGCCGACGTCATCGGCGACCAGCGCAGCGCCGTGCCGACCTCGGAACAATATTCGGTGTTCCGGGCCTATCTCGACGCTCGCCACCGCCACGGCGGCATGGCCGACATGACCGTGCTCGACTACGCCATGATGGTCGAGGACAGCCATGTCGAGACCCGCATCATCGAGTACCGCCGGCGCGGTCCCGATAGCGGCATCACCGGCCGCGGCGAGGAGCTGCTCGCGGTGGCGCTGACCGACGTGCTCAGCGACGGCCTGTCGATGGTCTATTCCTTCTTCGACCCCAGCCAGGAAGCGCGCTCGCTCGGCACCTTCATGATCCTCGACCACATTGCGCGTGCGCGACGCCAGGGCCTGCCTTACGTCTATCTCGGCTACTGGATCGATGGCTCGCGGAAGATGGACTACAAGGCCCGCTTCCTGCCGCAGCAGCGCCTCGCCCCCTCCGGCTGGCTGCGCGTCGACGCAGAGGGCGACGCGACATCCGAGCCGCAGGACTAACGACCGCAGCTGCGGTCGCCCTCACCCGAAGATCGTGTCGAACAACAGCTTCAGGTTCAGGACCACGATCACGGCCGCCACGATCCAGGCGATTGCGGCGACCGAGGCCGGGATGACGAACTGCCCCATCTTGCGCCGGTCGGACACGAACCGCACCAGCGGGATCACCGCAAACGGCAACTGCATGGAGAGGATGACCTGGCTGAACACCAGGAGATCGGCGGTGCCGCGCTCGCCATAGATCGCCGTGACGATGATCACGGGAACGATCGCGATGCCGCGCGTGAGCAAGCGCCGCGCCCAGCTCGGCAGGCGCAGGTCGAGAAAGCCCTCCATCACGATCTGGCCGGCGAGCGTCGCCGTCACCGTCGAGTTGAGGCCGGAGGCGAGCAGCGCCACCGCGAACAGCGTCGAGGCGATGCCGAGACCGAGCAGCGGCGAGAGCAGCTCAAAAGCCTGGCCGATTTCGGCAACGTCGGAATGGCCGCTCTTGTGGAAGGTCGCGGCCGCCACCACCAGGATCGCGGCGTTGATGAACAGCGCCAGCATCAGCGCGACCGTGGAGTCGGTGGTCGCCCATTTGATCGCTTCGCGCCGGCCTTCGTCGGTCCGCTGATAGGCGCGCGTCTGCACGATCGAGGAATGCAGATAGAGATTATGCGGCATCACCGTGGCGCCGATGATGCCTATCGCAATGTAGAGCATCTCGTGATTGGTGAAGATCTCGGTGGACGGCACAAACCCCCTCAGCACCGCCGCGATGGGCGGCGCGGCCGCGGTGATCTGGATCGCAAAGCAGACCGCGATTACGACCAGCAGCGAGATGACGAAGGCTTCGAGGAAACGAAAACCCCGGTTCATCAGGATCAGCAGCAGGAACGCATCGAGCGCGGCGATCAGGGCGCCGCCGATCAGGGGGATGCCGAACAAAAGCTTGAGCGCGATCGCGGTGCCGATCACCTCGGCAAGGTCGCAGGCGATGATCGCCGCCTCGCAGGCGAGCCACAGCATGAAGTTGACCGCCGGCGAATAGGTCGCCCGGCAGGCCTGCGCGAGGTCGCGATCAGTGACGATGCCGAGCCGCGCGGCAAGCGACTGCAGCAGGATCGCCATCAGGTTCGAAAGCAGGATGACCGACAGCAGCGTGTAGCCGAACTTCGACCCACCCGCGAGGTCGGTCGCCCAGTTGCCGGGGTCCATGTAGCCGACCGAGACGAGGTAGCCCGGACCGACAAAGGCCAGCAGCCGGCGCCACCACCGTCCCGCCAGGGGAACGGCGATCGTGGCGTTCACCTCGGCCAGGCTCTTGGTGGTCGGCGCATCGGAGCGCCAGCCGGCGGACGAGAGGGCGTCGGGGGTCAAATCGGGCGATCGGGCATCCATGCGCTGAGAATACCGAACTCCGTTCTTATTGCAACTCATTTGCAACTGCATCTAGCCGGGTCGGTTCCCGTTGCAGGGCCATGATGGCCTCTTGTCGGGAAGCGGGTGGGTTTGGCCGTCCTCGACGCGAATAGTGCCGCCAGATCGCGCTTTCAGGGAATGAGCCATGTCAACCAGATCCACCCTTCCGGCGACCTTCAACCGCCTTGCCTGGTCCAACCTTGCGGCCCAATCGGCCGAGCAGATCGCGCTTGCGGCCGCCCCCATCGTTGCCGTGCTCACCCTTGGCGTCGCCGAGGGCGCGAGCGGCCTCCTCCAGACCGCCCTCACCTTGCCCTTCGTCCTGTTCGCGATCCCCGCCGGCCTGCTCGCCGACCGGATGTCGCGCCGCTCGCTGATGGCGGGTGCCGAGGCACTGCGGGCCGCAGCCCTCGCCTCCATTGTGCTCCTGGTCGCAACGGGCGCACTGAACCTGCCCCTGCTAGCCCTCCTCGGCTTTGCCGCGGTGTGCGGCACCGTGGTCTACAGCGTGGCCGCGCCGGCGCTGGTGCCTGCGCTGGTGGGCCCCGAGCTTCTTCCGGCCGCGAACGCACGGATTGAGCTCGCGCGCACCATAGCCTTTGCCAGCGGGCCCGCACTCGGCGGCGTGCTGGTCGGCTGGTTCGGCGCCAGTCCGGCGTTCGGCTTTGCGGCCGTGCTCTCGGCGATCGCCGTGGTGTCGCTGTCCGGCATCTACGAGCCCGCACGCGCGGCTGTGCCGCGCCGGCATCCGCTGCAGGAGATCCGCGAAGGCGCCGCCTTCGTCTTCCATCACGCGCTGCTGCGGCCGGTGTTCATCACCCAGTTCATCTTCAACACCGCCTGGTTCCTCCAGATCGCCGTGTTCGTGCCCTATGCGGTGCGCCATCTCGGACTGTCGGCGAGCGGCGTCGGCGTAGTGCTCTCGATGTACGGCGTCGGCATGGTGATCGGTGCCCTGCTGGCAACGCGCATCATGCGCCGCCTCGCCTTCGGTACCGTCGTCGGGCTCGGTCCCGTGACCGGTTTCGTCGCCGCGCTCGTGATGGCGCTGACGGTGCTGGTGCCGGCGCCGTGGCTTGCGGCCCTGAGCTTCTTCCTGCTCGGCGTCGGTCCGATCCTCTGGGTGATCTCGACCACGACCTTGCGCCAATCGGTGACGCCGCCGCGCCTGCTCGGCCGCGTCTCCGCCATCAACATCATGAGCTACGGCGCGCGCCCCCTCGGCTCGGCACTGGGCGCGATCGTCGGCGGGCTCTGGAGCGCGGAGGCGTGCCTGTTTCTTGCCGCTGCGATTTTTGGCGCACAGGCGCTGGTGATCTGGCTCTCGCCGGCGGTCGTGCTCGATCGTCAGCCAGCGATGGTGGAGGACGGCGCGGCGGTCCGCTGTTAGCCAAATCCTCCGCAGTCGTCCTGCCTATCCCGCCAGATACCGCTCGTAGCTCCCCGTCACCGGCTCGTTGGTGTCGATATCCGGGTCGAGCGTGTAGAGGTCCTGCGCGCGGCCGATGCCGCGCAGCGCGTAGCGGCCGGTGGAGACGAGGTAGCGGCGCCCCGCGGCGTCCAGGCCCTTGTAGAACTCCGAGGACGCCAGCAGCTCGCGATCGACCGAACGGCTCATCGAGGCGATGCGGCTGACCTCGTTCACGGTCGGCCCGACCACGGTAAAATCCAGCCGGTCCTCGCTGCCGATATTTCCGTAGAAGACCTCGCCGACATGCAGGCCGATATAGGCCGACGTGACGGGACGTCCCTCCGCGGCCCGGCGCGCGTTCAGCGCGACCACGTTCTTGCGGAACAGATGCTCGGCGCGCAGCGCCGCCCGGCGCGCCGCCGTCATGTCCTCGCCGGTGAACATCGCGAGCACGCCGTCGCCGATCAGCTTCAGCACGTCGCCGCCGGCGTCGTGGATCGCGTCGATCACGGCCTGCGCGTAGTCGTTGAGGAACGGGATGATCTCGTCGGGCCCGATGCTCTCGCTGATCCCGGTCGAGCCGCGCAGGTCGGAATACCACAGTACGGCATTGATGCGCTCGGTGACGCCGCGCGAGATGCGCCCGCTCAGCACCTGCTGGGAGGCATCGCGGCCGAGATAGACCCGGCCGAGCGTGCGCGCGATGTCGACCTGTTGCGCCGACTTGATCGCGAGCCCCAGCACCGGAATGAGATCGCGCAGCGCCGCGAGCTGTCCCTCGGTAAAGCCGTCGTCGCGCCGCGTGGTCCAGTAGGAATACAGGCAGTCCATCTGGCCGAGCGCGCCGGTCTCGCCAAAGCGATGGACGAAGGCGAGGAAATGCCGGTGGCCCTTTTCCGCGAGTTCGCCGATCTGCGAGTAGTTGAGCGTCTCAGGACCGGCGAGATCGATCAGCATCTCGTCATGGCCGTGCTCGAGCAGATGGTAGAACACCGAGCGCTGCCAGTTCTTGGCCGCATCGCCCTCGGCCGTCGAGCCATATTCGATGACGTCGCTCTCATTGCTCGGCACATCGCTCCAGCGGAAGGCGCGTCCCTCATAGATTGGATGCAAGGTGTCGATGACGATGAGCCCGCGTGACAGCTCCAACCCCTCGGCGCGGCAACGCTCGCAGAAACCGCGGAGCAGCTCGATTTCGGGCAGGCCGGTGAGACCCTGGCCGGTCAGCCAGTTCATCAGGTCGAGGCGGGAGCTCAATTGCATAAGCCATTATGCCGTGCCTTCGTGACCGGCGAAAGGCAGACCTCGGTCTTCAGGGCTTGCGCGCGACGACCTCGCCGTCCTCCTTGGTGAAGGATGCGGGCGGATTGTCGAGAAGATCGAGCACCAGTTCCGAGGGACGGCACAGCCGCACACCCTTCGGCGTCACCACGATCGGGCGGTTGATCAGGATCGGGTGCTTGAGCATCAAATCGATCAGCTCGTCGTCGCTCCATTTGGGAGCGGCGAGGCCGAGTTCGGCGTACGGCGTGCCTTTCTCGCGCAACAGCGCGCGCACCGGGATGTCCAGCGCCCTGATCAGTTCGAGTAGCCGCGCGCGGCTCGGCGGCGCCTTGAGATATTCGATCACTTCGGGCTCGACGCCGCTTTCGCGGATCATGGCGAGCGTGTTGCGGGACGTCCCGCAGGCGGGATTGTGATAGATGGTGACGGTCATAGGCGGCGCCTCCGGCCAGGCTGTTCGGTGCGCGCTTTAGCATCCCGCCTCGCGCAGGTCGAATATGCCGAGGCAAGGTGTTGACGCCCTCGCCGCGCGGGATGCAAATGCGGCTGATGATTTCGCCACCCGCCAGCCTCGCAAACGCCCTGCAATGAGCCAGCGGCAGCTTCCGATCATCCTGGCGCTCGGCACGACGCAGACCCTGGCCTGGGCCTCCAGCTACTATCTGCCCGCCATCCTCGCCGACCCGATCGGGCGCGATCTCGGCATCTCCTCGAACTGGATTTTTGGCGCCTTCTCCGCCTCGCTGGTGATTTCAGCGATGCTGGGTCCCCGCATCGGGCGGCAGATCGATCTCGTCGGCGGGCGCCAGGTGCTGTCGGCCTCGAACCTGACGATCGCCGCGGGCCTGGTGCTGCTTGGCCTCTCGCAAAACGCAGTTGTGATGTCGATCGCCTGGCTCATTCTCGGGATCGGCATGGCGCTCGGCCTCTACGATGCCGCCTTCGCGGCGCTCGGGCGCATCTACGGTGTCAATGCGCGCGGGTCGATCACCGGCATCACGCTGATGGCGGGGTTTGCCTCGACCGTCGGCTGGCCGCTCACGGCCTGGGGCCTGTCGCATATCGGCTGGCGCGACACCTGCTTTGCCTGGGCCGCCGCGCATATCCTCATTGGTCTGCCCCTCAACCTCATCATGCTGCCGAAGATCAAAGGCGCAAAGGAAGCGGCGGCCACGGCCATCAAGCCGCACATTCCGCTCGATCGGACCATGATCCTGTTGGCCTTCGTCTTTGCGGCCGCCTGGACCGTCACCGGCGCGATGGCGGTGCATTTCCCGCGCATTCTCGAGGCTGCCGGCGCCACGCCCGTCGAGGCGATTGCGGCCGGTGCCCTGATCGGTCCGGCGCAGGTCGGCGCGCGGGTTCTCGAGGCGAGCGTTCTCAGCCGCTTCCATCCGCTGTGGTCGACGCGGCTTGCCTGCATCACCCATCCGATCGGCGCGGCCGTGCTGGCCGTCTTCGGCGCGGCCGGGGCAAGCGCCTTCGCGCTCTTCCACGGCTCGGGCAACGGCGTCCTGACCATCGCGCGGGGAACGCTGCCGCTGTCGATCTTCGGGCCCAAGGATTACGGCTACCGGCTCGGCATCATCGGCGCGCCGGCGCGCATGGCGCAGGCGGTCGCACCGCTGGCCTTCGGCCTGCTCATCGACGTCATGGGCACCAAGGTGCTGATCGTCTCGTCAGCCCTCAGTCTCGCCGCGTTGGCCGCGCTGTTCCTGATCCATCCGGAACGCCGGTCCGCCTGAGCCACACAGATTGGCCTTCCCTTGCACCTCGCTTTCGCGCAAAAGCAGGACATGCCCGACAAGTCCAGTCCGCCCGGTGCTCTCAGACGTTTCGCCTCCTGGGCCACCACGCCGCCGCAGGCCTATGGCGTCTATCTCACCGCCGTGGTGCTGGTGTTCCTGCTGTCATTCTATGCCGGCACGATGAAGCCGAAGAAGACGCCGGACGGCGTCTCGCCGCCGGTATCGGCGCCGCGGAGCTGACCAGCCGACGAAAGGACAGAAGATGGCCGACCCTGAGCCGATCACGCGCTACAATCCGCCCGAGCTCGGCGAGCCGCCCGGCTATTCGCACATCGTCGAGGTCAGCCGTGGCCGCATGATTTTCATGGCCGGCCAGACCGCCGTTGACGCCGACGGCAACGTCGTCGGCAAGGGCGATTTTCCCGCCCAGGCCGCGCAGGTCTTTCGCAACATTTCTCTCGCGCTCACCGCGCGCGGCTATGATGCCTCGAACCTCGTGAAGCTGACCGTTTTCCTCACCGACATGAACAACCTCGCGGCCTATCGCGAGGCGCGCAACCGCTTCTTTGCGACCGTCAGGCCGGCCGCGGCGCCCGCGATCACCCTGGTCGAGGTGTCGAAACTCTACGGCCCGGATTTCCTCATCGAGATCGAGGCGATCGCGGCGGCGTGAAGCCGATCAGGCGCTCTTCGCCTGACTGGTCGCGATCCATATGCCGGCGAAGACGGCCACCAGCCCGACCACAAGAGTGGCCCTGATCGGCTCGCCGACCAGCAGCGCCGCAAGGGTTGCGGCCGCAATCGGATTGACCGTCATGGTGTTGGCGACGCGAGTCGGTGTCGCCCGCTCCAGGGCCATTACCCAGAGGATGAAGGCAAGCGCGCCTCCGGCAACGCCGAGATAGAGGCCGGCGGTCCATTGTGCCGCGGTGAAAGCATTCAGCGCCGCGAAACTGCCCCTCAGCGCTCCGGCCAGGAGAAGCACGGCGGCCCCCGCCCCCATCCCAACCGTCAGGAAACCAAGCGCGCTCGACCGTTGCATCAGGGGACGCGACAGCACGTTGTAGAAGGCCATGCAGAACACCGCGCCCGTCATGATCAGTTCGCCGCGCCAGGCGCCCACGGGGCTCTCCGCAAGGCCGGCCGCGAGCGCCGCCACCACCCCCAGCACCGCCACACCGACGCCAATCACCTTGCGCAGCGTCAGTCGCTCGACACCCAGCAGAGCGCCAACCACCATGGTGTGCAACGGCAGGGTCGCGAGCGCCAGGCTCGCGCGCGCGGCGGTCGTGTAACCGATCGCAATATTGTAGAGAATGAAGAACAGGCCGAAGAAGCAGACGCCGAGCAGCAGGACCGACGGCAGGTCACGCCGCGAGGGCCAGCGCACGCTGAGCAGCAGCGCCGTCGGCAGCAGAATGACGAAACCAATTCCCCAGCGCAGGCTTGCAAGCAGGATCGGATCGGCGCCGCCGACGAGATAGCGGGTGACCGCGGCGGCCGTGCCGCCGAGAGCGGAGGAGACAAGCGCGACCGCAACGCCCATCCATTCGCTCAAAATCGTCTCCCGCCTTGAGGCTTGTCGACGTGCCTCCCTTAGCACCTCCTGCTGACAGCATACTGGCAACAGCAATGTTCGGATTTGCGGAGATGCGCCACGCCCGCACGGCGTGACCGGTCGCAAAAACCTAATGCGGACAGGTTTCGACCTCGACCGTGACATGGCTCAGGCCCTTCAGCCCGGCGAGACGCTTCTTGTAGACGGCCGGCTGCTTGGGCTTGTCCGAGACCAGCGACACCAGCACGGCGCAATGGCCGGGGCCGACCTGCCAGAGATGCAAATCGGTGACGCGGTCCTCGCCGACCTCCATGCGGGCGCGGATGACCCGTTCCATCTTCTCGTCGGCGCGGACGTCGAGCAGCACCGCGCCCGAAGCCTTGATCAGGCCGAACGCCCAGCTTGCGATCACGACGCTGCCGATCAGGCCGACCGCGGGATCGGCCCACACCCAACCCGAATACATCGCGACCAGGAGCGCCGCGATCGCCAGCACCGAGGTCGCCGCGTCAGCCATCACGTGAACATAGGCGGCGCGCAGATTGTTGTCGTGGTGATGATGGTGGTGATCATGGTCGTGATCATCATGATGGTGCGCTTGGCCGTGACCGTGTCCATGACCGTGTCCTTGGCCGTGATCATGGTGATGATTGTCGCGCAGCAGCCAGGCGCTGGCGAGATTGACGCAGAGGCCGAGCGCGGCGACGGCGATCGCCTCGCCATAGCCGATCGCCACCGGCGTGATCAGCCGCAGCACGCTTTCATAGGCGATCTCGACCGCGATCAGCCCCAGGATGATGGCGCTGGCAAAAGCCGCGAGATCGCCGAACTTGCCGGTGCCAAAGGTGAAATGCGCATTCCCCAGGTGACGGCGCGCGAAGCGGTAGGCGAACGCCGCTATGCCGAGCGCCGCCGCGTGCGTACCCATGTGCCAGCCGTCGGCGAGCAGCGCCATCGAGCCGAACAGGGAGCCCGCCACGATCTCGGCCACCATCATAACAAGCGTCAATATCACCACGAACCAGGTGCGCCGCTCGTTCTCGTCGTGCTTGTCCCCGAGGAACGCATGCTCATGCGTCCATTGATCGATGGAGTGGGAATGCATCGGCCATGATCTCCGGAAGAGAATCCGTTTTCCCCAATATAGGCCCGGCCGGCTTACGTTTCTAACGTTTGTCGCCGTCGAAACAGGCGGATTGACAGGTCCGCACGGTTTCGCTGTAATGGCGGACATGGGGATTGAGCGATCTCCCCGTGAGGCGACAAGCCCAAGCATCGCGTCCCGTTCACTCCTAACGAGGGCGCATCATGTCTTCTTTCACGACGATATCACCTGACAAACTGGCACGCCTGATCGGCACGGCAAACGCGCCGCTCCTGATCGACGTGCGCACGGACGAGGATTTTGCCGCCGACCCGCGGCTGATCCCCGGCTCCGTCAAACGCAGCCACGAGAGCGTCCCGAACTGGGGCGAGGAACTTGCCGGCCGCTCAGCCATCGTCGCCTGCCTGCGCGGGCAGAAGCTCGCCCAGGGCACCGCGGCGTGGCTGCGCCAGCTCGGCGTTCAGGCCGAAACCCTGGACGGCGGTTTCGAGGGCTGGAAGGAGGCAAAACTGCCGCTGATCGACAGCAAGAAACTGCCGCCACGCGACGCCAAGGGACGCACCGTCTGGGTCACGCGTGCCCGCCCCAAGGTGGACCGCATCGCCTGCCCCTGGCTGGTCCGCCGCTTCGTCGATCCCAATGCGGTGTTCCTGTTCGTGGCGCCGTCCGAGGTGGTCGCCGTCGGCGAGCGCTTCAATGCCGCGCCCTTCGACATCGAGAATGTGTTCTGGAGCCATCGCGGCGAGCTCTGCACCTTCGACGTCATGGTCGAGGAGTTTGGGCTTGCGACCCCGCCTCTGCTGCGGCTGGCGACGCTGGTGCGCGGCGCCGACACGGCACGGCCGGACCTGGCGCCGGAAGCGCCGGGCCTGCTTGCGGCCTCGCTCGGCCTGTCCAGGATGTTTGACGACGATCTCGAACAGCTCGAGGCCGGCATGCTGCTCTACGACGCCTTCTACCGCTGGTGCCGCGATGCCACTACGGAGACCCACAATTGGCCGACCGGCAAGGCAAAGAGCTGATGGATACTCGCATCAATGAAACCAAGGGAGCTGATGCCGGTCACGGCATCAGCTTCCACGAAGCCTTCCGCGTCTGGCTCCGCGTCGCCGTGCTCTCCTTCGGCGGCCCGGCCGGCCAGATCGCGGTAATGCACCGCATCCTGGTCGAGGAGAAGAACTGGATCTCGGAAGGCCGATTTCTGCATGCGCTGAACTACTGCATGCTGTTGCCGGGGCCGGAGGCGCAGCAGCTTGCGACCTATATCGGCTGGCTGATGCACCGCACGGCCGGCGGGCTGATGGCGGGCGGGCTGTTCATCCTGCCCGGCATCATCGCCATCATGGGCCTCTCCTACATCTACGCCGCCTTCGGCAATGTCAGCTTCGTCGAGGCGCTGTTCTTCGGGCTCAAGGCCGCGGTGCTCGCCATCGTGGTCGAAGCTGTGGTCCGCGTCGGCAAGCGCGCGCTGAAGAACAACATCATGATCGCGCTCGCCGCGATCGCCTTCGTTGCGATCTTCTTCTTTGCCGTCCCCTTCCCGATCATCATCATCGCCGCCGGCATCATCGGCTATGTCGGCGCACGAAGCGGCCGGAGCGAGTTTGCGCCCGCCGCCCACGGCAGTGGTAGCAACACCGCCGCGATCGACAGCATGCTCGGCGAAGCCGTGCCCGATCACATCCGGCCGAACACGGCGCGCGCGATCCGCGTCGGCGTGGTCTGGCTTGCGCTCTGGCTGGTGCCGGTCATCGCGCTGCTCCTCGCTTTCGGCCAAGCCAACGTGTTCAGCCAGATCGCGCTGTTCTTCTCCAAAATGGCGCTCGTGACCTTTGGTGGCGCCTATGCGGTGCTGGCCTACGTCGCCCAGCAGGCCGTCGAGCATTATCACTGGCTCAGCGCGCGCGAGATGCTCGACGGCCTCGGCATGGCCGAGACGACGCCGGGCCCGCTGATCATGGTGCTGCAATTCGTGGGCTTCATGGCCGCCTTCCGCGATCCCAGTGGCCTGTCGCCGCTGCTCGCCGGCACGCTCGGCGGCCTGCTCGCGACCTGGGTCACCTTCACGCCCTGCTTCCTCTGGATCTTCTTAGGGGCCCCCTATGTCGAGCTCCTGCGCGGCAACAAGGGCCTCGCCGGCGCGCTCGGTGCAATCACGGCCGCGGTGGTCGGCGTGATCCTCAACCTCTCGATCTGGTTCGCGCTGCACACGCTGTTCCGCGAAACCACTCCGGTGCACGCCTTTCCGCTGTCCTTCGACATGCCGGTACTATCAAGCATCGACGTCCCGGCGCTGGTGCTGTCGATCGCGGCCGCGACCGCCATCTTCCGCTTCAAGCTCGGCATGCTCACGGTGCTCGGCGGCTCCTGCGCGGCGGGTGTGGTGCTACGGCTGGTGGGGGTGATCTAGGCCGCAGCAGCCGCGCGGGTGGGATCTAGCTCACCGCCGCGCGGCTCAGGCAGCTGCGGCGGTGGCTTTGCGTCCAGCTGCACCGAGGGACGCTGCGCGGCATTGCAGGTACCGCTCCACTGCTCGATCAGATCGAGATTCGAATTGGTGCGGAGCGAGGCCTCCAGCGCCGACATCGCGCTGGCGCCGTCGGCCCCCTGCAAGATCCGGTCGAACGCCTCGGACCTTCCCTGGAGCCGCGCTTGCGCCGAAGCCCACAGCAGCGAGCTCGCGGTGCGAATGCCGTGCATTCGCAGCTTTTCGCGTGCGTCGGGGCCCTCCTTCCGCTTGGGCGGCGGCCCGAGCTGCGTGTACAGGATGGCCTGGTCGGTCCAGTCGATGATCCGCTCCGGCGGCAGGCGCGTGTTGAGCAGGAGCTCGACGATGTCTGCGGTCGCCATGTTGGGGATGTTCTCGATGTCCTCCTCCTCGAGCCTGACCTCGTGCCAGACGGTGAGACCGTCGAGATCGCTGATCGGCAATTGCGAGACCATGCTCGGCAGGATGATGCCCGCGCCCATCTTGAACAACTGCTCCACGACCTGCCAGAGCACGCGGGGGAATACGCCGAACACGAAGCCGGCGAGCAGAACCAGGTGTTCGTTCACAGTACACACGGCCGTGAAGGTCCAGATGCCGATGACGGCCAGAATGATGCGCAGCGAAGCCGCGACGTAAGCGCTGCCGCCGAGATCCTCCAGCACGTAGCGGCGAAACAGCATCTGGAGCGAGAAGAAATAGGCGCCGAGAAACGCGAGCTGGACCGGCGTGCCCGACGGCGTCAGCGCCTGCACGCCCGGGCTCTTGGTGAGGACGAGATCGGCCTGGTACGGCGGCAGCGTGACGAGCCAGCCGAGCGAGATCAGCACCGTGGCGAGCAAGACCGGGACCGTCGCGGTCGAGAGGGTCGTTACGCCGCCGGTATCCGCCCTTGAATATTTGCCGAGACGGCCGCTCAGCACATCCGCATAAACGTTCGGCGCAAGCTCGCCATAGATGGCTTCGAACTTCTGAAGATACCCCTGAACGCGCCGTCCCCGGATCGCCGCGTCCTCGTTCCGCACTTGGCGCAACAGTCCCAGACGATCGAGATTGACCAGATATTCGTTCAGCAGGCTCGCCTTGCGCGTTCCGACGAAGAGGTACCACATGGCGCCGGGCAACAGGCACACCACGGCCAGAAACACGCCGCGCAGCACCGTGTACTGGTAGAGTTGGCCGAGCGAGGCGACAATGGCCACGATCAACATCAGCACCAGCAGGAAGAATATGAAGAACGCCGCGCGCGTCGTCGCCTTGCTCTCCCTTAGCCAACGCTGCCCGATCGGCATCAGCAGGATCATCGAGAAAACGAACGCGACGAACGCCACGACCGGGATGGTCACCTGGCGTGAGTCCCAGAGGAAATTGCGGAGCGGATCCACGGTGAGGACCACGATGAAAAGGCCGCCAAGAAATGGAAGCACCTCGAAGAGCGATTCCACCCGTTTGGCGAATCCGGATGCTGGCGGCGGAGCTTCAGAACCTGCAACGTCCACCTGAACCGGCTCGTCCGCAGGCGCGGGATTTGGAGTCTCGATCATTGCCAGACCTCCCTTCATCGCGGGACGCAGTCTGAACTTGCTAACCTTCCGTACTCATTGCGCGCGCGTGACATATTTCAGCTCGCCCCCGGCCACATAGGCGATGCTGGTCCTGCCGGCATTGTCGTAGGCGAGCGAGGGCGATCCGGCACTGACCGCATCGACGGTTTCGACCGTCCAGGTCCCGGATCGGCTGCGCGAGGCGAGCTTCACCGCGTCGACATCGGCATAGGCCACGCGAAACTGGTCGGCCTGCACGGCTGCAGACGGCGTGACGATGTTGTTGATGCCGGTCGCGACGACCTCGATACCGGAGGGTCCGAAGAACGACGAGACATGCGCCTTCAGCGTCTTGTTGGCGCTGTCGAAATAGGCGAGGCATCCTTCGCTGAAGGTCCGCACGATCGAGGTCGGCCGCCGGACATTGATGAACTGCGAGCCTTCGATCACAACCGGCTGGGAAAACTCGCCTTGCACGATGTCGACGACGTTCGTTGCCCGGATCGAGATATTGTCCTGCGGACTGCCGTTCTGGAAGATGCCGACATAGGCAACGAAATAGCCCTCCGACGGGTCGAACGTCGCCGATGGCCCGGCGAACAGCGTCAGGTCGTTCGGGTCGTCCTGCACGGTAACCGGCGTCGGGCCGAGATTGCCGGTATGGGCGAAGCCGATCCCGTCGGTGGCCGCATCGACATAGACGAAATAAGCGACGTCGCGACTCTCGGTATCCTCCCGCCCGGGATGGAGCGCGAAGTCGACGGAGCCCACGCCGCCCGGCCGGTGATCCGGCGTCAGCCGCGTGGGAATGTGGGTGAACGACCATTGCCCGTTGCGCTTGGCGGCGTGGATCAGATCGCCCCCGCTCAAGTCGCGGTAGGCGATCTGGGGATTGCCCAGGGAATCGATGCCGATGCGGGGACGGCTGTCGATGCCGGTGAAGGCGCTCTGCACCACCTCCTGCGTCCAGGAGCCGGCATTGCGCCGCGCAACGACGATCTGGCCCGAGCCGCGTTGCGAGAAGACGACACTGGGATTGCCGGACTTGTCGAGCGCGAGGCTGACCTCGCCGCTGACCCCGCCTGCTACCGCCTCGAACGTGAATGGCGCCGCCATGGGCGTTCCTCCCGTGTCGAACTCGCTCCATTCACGCTAGCACAATCTCGGCGCGTATCATGTGAAGTGGTTCACCTTCGATGGCGGTAGCCTTTTGGTCGCCCGGCTTCGGCGAGCATTCACCCTGCGCAGCGTCCAGCACGCGACATTTGCGCCACGGCTCCACCGCAAATTGTACGGGTCACGCAGGATGTGCTTTCCCGAGTAGCGGTGTCCCACGCGACCACCGCCGGCGTGAACTATCATTTCTGAGTCCGGGGATCGAAGCCCCGACCTCGCCCCGCAAGCGGGGCGAGGTGACGTCAACTCAGGTGCCCTCGAATTTGAACGAGACGCTCAGCTTGGCGCGGAAGGCTTCCACTTTGCCCTTGGCGTCCAGCTGCATATCGAGTTTGACGACCTCGGCAACGCGGAGATCCCGTAGAGACTTGCCGGCCTGCTCGACCGCGTTGGCAGCGGCCTTCTCCCAGGAATCGCTGCTGGTGCCGACCAGCTCGATGACCTTGTAGACGCTCTCGGCCATGTTCGTCCTCCCGTTCATGATGAAGCAGGAAGCAGGTGCTCCCTGCTGCGCGAGCCTAACATCACGATAGTGGCGCTGGAAGGATTGCGATCTGCGGTTTGTGGCGCAGGATAAATCGCTGCCTCGGGGCCCGGATGGCGCGAAGCGCGATCCGGGCGCTACTGTGCATGGGGTTGTTTTCGACATTTTATTGTTCCGTCACGGAAGCAAGGCTCCGCGACTGAACCGAGCCCCTACTCGATCACCCGTCCGAACTTGTTCGACTTCGGGAAGCCCTTTGGCGGCAGGCGGCCGGCGTCGGCGCGGGTGCCCTGCCACTCGGCGAGCTCCTTCATGGTCGCGCTGAACTCGCGGCCGGCGGAGTCCTTCCAGGTCAGACCCGCCTTGGCGTCAAACACGGCGACGTCGGACAGGCCACCGTCCTTGTACTTCTGCAAGCGCACGCCGCGGCCGCGCGCCATCTCCGGCACCTGGTCGAGCGGGAAGATCAGCATCTTGCGATTGTCGCCGATGACCGCGACGGTGTCGCCGAGCACTTCGGTCACCGTGCGCGCCTCGTTCGGCATCTCGACGTTGAGGACCTGCTTGCCCTTCTTGGTGGTGCCGACGCAGTCGTCCTCATTAACCAGGAAGCCCTGGCCCTCGGTGCTGGCGACCAGGAATTTTCGGCCGCCCTTGTTGACGAACAGAGCAACCGGCGCGGCCTCCTGCTCCATGTCGATGAACAGGCGGATCGGCTCGCCATGGCCGCGGCCGCCTGGAAGCTTTGCGACGTCGAGCGTGTAGAATTTGCCGTTGGTCGCAAACATCAGGAGCTTCGACGTGGTCTCGGCGCAGAAGGCGAAGCCGAGCTTGTCATCCTGCTTGAAGGCGAGCCCCGAGAGATCCTCGACATGCCCCTTCATCGTGCGGATCCAGCCCTTGTCGGAGACGACGACGGTGACCGGCTCGCGCTCGACAAAGGCCTCTTCGATGGCCGCGAGATCGTGCTCGGGCGCGTCCGCAAAGGTGGTGCGGCGCTTGCCGAGCGGCGTCTTCGGCCCGAACATGTCGCGGACCTTGCCGACCTGCTCGCCGACCTTCTTCCACTGCTCGGCTTCCGAGGCGAGCAGGCCTTCGATACCCTTCAGCTCCTTGCGCAGATCCCTGTCTTCATTGCGGATCTCCATCTCCTCGAGCCTGCGCAGATTGCGCAAGCGCATGTTGAGGATGGCTTCCGCCTGGATCTCTGTGAGCTTGAACGCCTTGATCAGCGCCGGCTTCGGCTCGTCCTCGGTGCGGATGATCTTGATCACCTTGTCGAGGTTCAGATAGGCGACCAGATGGCCGCCTAGGACCTCCAGCCGGTGCTCGATCTGGCCCTTGCGGAAGTTGGAGCGGCGGATCAGCACATCGCGGAGATGGTCGAGCCATTCCCGCAGGCACTCCGCGAGCCCCACCACCTTGGGGATGCGGCCCTTGATCAGCACGTTCAGGTTCAGCGGAATCTTGCTTTCGAGCTCGGTGAGCCGGAACAGCGATTCCATCATCAAGGCGGGATCGACGTTCTTCGACTTCGGCTCGATGACGAGACGGACGTCTTCGGCGGATTCGTCGCGGACCTCACCGACCAGCGGCAGCTTCTTCTGGTCGAGCAATTCGGCGATCTTCTCGACCAGCCGAGACTTCTGCACCAGCCACGGAATCTCGGTGACCACGATCACCCAGGTGCCGCGTGCGCCCTCCTCCTGCTCCCATTTGGCCCGGACGCGGAACGACCCGCGGCCGGTGGTGTAGGCCTCAGCGATCGCCTGCTTGGAATCGACGATGATGCCGCCGGTCGGGAAATCCGGTCCCTTGACCCATTTCAGCAGCGACTTGGACTTTGCATCGGGCTTCTCGATCAGATGCAGCGCCGCGTCGCAAAGCTCGGCGGCGTTGTGCGGCGGGATCGAGGTTGCCATGCCGACCGCGATGCCCTGCGCACCGTTGGCGAGCAGGTTCGGGAAGCCGCCGGGCAGCACGATGGGCTCTTTCGACTGGCCATCGTAGTTGGGGCGAAACTCGACACCGTCCTCGTCGATGCCGTCGAGCAGAAGCCGCGCGACATCGGTCATGCGCGCTTCGGTGTAGCGGTAGGCGGCCGGATTATCGCCGTCGATATTGCCAAAATTGCCCTGGCCGTCGACCAGCGGATAGCGCGAGGAGAAGTCCTGGGCGAGACGCACCATCGCGTCGTAGATCGCTTGGTCGCCATGCGGGTGGAACGAGCCCATCACGTCGCCGACGATTTTCGCGGACTTCTTGAAGGCCGTGCCGGGATCGAGCCGGAGCAGGCGCATGCCATAGAGGATGCGCCGGTGCACTGGCTTCAGACCGTCGCGCGCATCCGGAAGCGCACGATGCATGATGGTGGAGAGCGCGTAGGCGAGATAGCGCTCTTCGAGCGCTTCCCGCAGCGGCACCTCGTGAATTTCAGCCGGCTCCGGCGGAATCAGTCGTTTTCCCATGGCGCCGGGTTAAACCGCCGCGGCGAATCGGGCAAGAATCGATTGGTTCCGGTGCAGAATTTACTGACCGGCCCAGCCGGCGATCACGGGCTGCGGAGTCTTGGGCTGCGCCGGAGCCGGCGCATTGGCCACGCAGCGGCGCGCAGCGTCGATCTCGGCCTCGGTAGCCCCGTGGGACCGCGCCCATGTCTCTGCCGCTGCAGCCGAATATTTCGCGACATAGTACCGGACGACGGTGCAAGACGCGCGACGAAACACGCCTGGTTGCGGCTCGCCAGCCATCGCGTCCGGCGCAAATGCGAGCAGCGCCGCCGACAGCGCAAATCCCCTGATCAACATTTAGGCTGTCCCCGTTGTGGAACCTTCCGGCCAACTCGGACAGGTACAATTGGTTCCGGGAAAGGCCATGTCATGCGGCAAGGCAGAAACCCGGTTCCTTCATGGCGCCGGGAGCGACACCCTCGCCTGTTGCCGTGCCAGGGCGTTGATGAAGCCCGCGCGCGCGTCAGAATGGCCCAGGCCGCGCGGCTCCAGCACATGGCGCAATAGAAACAGTCCCGTTAGCCGGAACCCGTCCTGGAGGTCCTGCTCGGTGAGGTCGTCGTGCGATTCGCCATGGCGCAGGAACGGCGGCAGGCGCAACAGGCGGTCGCGCCACGGCTCGCCCGCGGTGCGGGACACCGCGCCGCCGGATTTCGGCGAGACGTAGATCAGGTCCGTGGTCTCCCCGGTTACCGCGCAGTTCTCCAGCGCCAGCCCGAAGCCGAGTTCGCCCAGCATCGCCAGCTCGAAATGGATCAGGTGGACGGCCGCGCTGCCGATGTCGTCGAAATCGTCGAGCGCATGTTCCAGCAGCGCAAAGATGTCCCCGTGCGGATCGCGCTCCGGCAACAATCGCGCGACGGAGGCAAGGTGCGTCACGCCATAGACCCCGTGTGAAGACGCGAGCAGCGTGGCTGCGCGCAGCCGCAGGCCCTCGATCGCGTAGGTGCCGAGATGCTCGTCGAGCCGCGCCCGCCAGACCGCGCTCACGCTGTTGCCGGGCTGCAGCAATGGCCGCATCCGCGATCCGGCGCCGCCCCGCACCAGCCCGAGATGCCGGCCATGCTCGCGCGTCAAGAGCTCGACGATGGCGCTGCTCTCGCCATGCCGCCGCACCCCCAGCACGATGCCTTCGTCGGTCCATTCCATGGTCCGGGAGCCTACCGCATTTCGCAGCGTCGTAGGGTGGGCAAAGCGAGGCGTGCCCACCGATTTGATCGCTCAGTGCGCAGACCGTTGCGGTGGGCACGGCGCGTCAAGCCGCGCCTTTGCCCCCCTACGGCACCGCGCTCGCATTCAGGCGTTGAACCAGCCCTTCGCATCGCCGGTGAAGGACGCATAAAGCCCGAACGCGGTCACCACGCAGGACACGATCTCGATCGCGCTGTCGAGCGCGAGGCCAACCTCATTGATCCGCACGGCCAGCGACGGCACGGAGAGCGCCAGCGCGGCCGCCAGCACCCAGCGCGCCCAGTTCTTGCGCCGCTGCGCTGCGAGCCAGACCACATAGACGAACAGCACGATCATCACGGCGCTGAGCAGCGTTCCCGTCATGATCATCTGCTCGGTGCGCTCGCGCGTCGGCGTGCGGTCCTCGAACGCGACGGAGAGCGCGTCCAGCATCAGCGATGCGTAGAGCAGCACTTCGAATCGCAGGACGTTACGAGGCACGCTCATCGGAGACCGATCATTATTGCTTGTTCATTCTTTCGGAAATTCCAGACCCATCTCGCGGTAACGGTCGGGATCGTCGCCCCAGTTCTCGCGCACCTTGACGAACAGGAACAGATGCACCGGCACGCCCAGGATCTCAGCGAGCTCCCTGCGCGAGTCCGCGCCGATCGATTTTATGGTGGCGCCGCTCTTGCCGAGCACGATCTTGCGCTGGCTCTCGCGCTCGACATAGATCGTCTGCTCGATACGGACGGACTTGTCCTTGCGCTCCTCCCATTTCTCGGTCTCGACCGTGGACTGGTAGGGCAATTCCTGGTGCAGCTTCTGATAGATCTTTTCGCGGGTGATCTCGGCCGCAAGCTGCCGCATCGGCGCGTCCGACATCTGGTCCTCGGGATAGAGGAAGGGACCTGCCGGCACCATCTCCGCCAGAGCCTGCCTGATATCGTCGACGCCGTCGCCCGACAGCGCCGAGATCATGAAGGTTTTTGCGAAACGAATACGCTCGTTCGCGGCCTGCGCCAGCGCCAGCAGCTTCTCGCGCTGGACCAGATCGACCTTGTTGAGCACGAGGATCTTCTCGTGGCCGACGCCCGCGACCTTGTTGAGAATCGCATCCGCCTCCTCGTCGAGGCCGGCCTTGGCGTCGATCAGCACGCAGACGAGATCGGCGTCATGCGCCCCGCTCCAGGCCGTCGACACCATGGCGCGGTCGAGCCGGCGCTTGGGCGAGAAGATGCCGGGCGTATCGACCAGGATGATTTGTGCGTTGCTCTCGATGACGATGCCGCGGATCAGCGCGCGCGTCGTCTGCACCTTGCGCGAGACGATCGTGACCTTCGCCCCGACCAGTGCATTGACCAGCGTGGACTTGCCGACATTGGGAGCGCCGATCAGCGCCACGAAGCCGCAGCGCGTCGCGGCGGGCGTGCCGCCACTGGTCTCAGCCGTCATTGCCGCCGCCAACGCCTTCGCGTTCGATCATGACTGACGCCGCGACCTTCTCCGCCGCACGCTTGCTGCCGCCGACGCCTTCCGCCGAGGCAAGCCCCGGCAGGTCGACGGCAACACGGAATTGCGGGTCGTGATGCGGACCGGTGCGCTCCACCTCGCGATAGACCGGCGTCGGCAGGCCCTTCCCCTGCGCCCATTCCTGCAGCACGGTCTTGGGATCGCGCAGCGGCCGCCGTGGCTTGTGCATGCGCTCCGTCCAGTTGCGCTTGACGAACTCGGCCGCGGCCGCGTGACCGCCGTCGAGATAGATGGCGCCGATCACGGCTTCGCAGATGTCGCCGAGCACCGATTTGCGCAGGCGCGCGTCGGCGCTCGCACCGACCGAGCCGAGCTTGATGTCGTCGAGCAGGCCGAGCGATTTCGCAACGTCCGCGCAGCTTTCCTTGCGCACGAGCTCGGCAAGCCGCTTCGACAATTCGCCCTCGTCCGCGTTCGGGAAGGCGACGTAGAGCATGTCTGATACCACGAGCCCGAGCACGTGATCACCGAGGAATTCCAGCCGCTGATAGCTGTCGCCGCGCTTGCGCCCGGACTTCAGCGCCGAGACATGCGTGATCGCCTGGGTCAGCAGATTCGGATCGGCGAAGGCGTGCCCGATGCGCGCCTCGACCGCCGCAGTCGCGCCCTTGGCCTTAGCCGCGCCCTTGGGCCGCTTCTTCTTCGCAGGAGCCTTGTTCGCAGGAGCCTTGGCAGCGGCCTCGACTTCATGGCCCGCTTCGGCAGCGATCGTCTGGGTCACAATGTCCTTGGCTTCATCTTTCATCGGACGATTTTGAACAGCCGGGCCCAGCGCACCGCCACCGGCCAGCGCCAGAACATCCAGGCGTGTTCACCCTCAGCGATGGAGAAAAAGATCATCTGGGCGCGGCCGATGAGGTTTTCCGACGGCACATAGCCGACCGCCGATTGCACGCGGCTGTCGGTGGAATTGTCGCGGTTGTCGCCCATCATGAAGAAGTGACCGGCCGGCACAGTGTAGACGTTGGTATTGTCGTAGAAGCCGTTGTCCACGCAATCGAGCGTTTCATAGGACACGCCGTTCGGCAGCGTCTCCTTCCAGCGCTTCACCCGCGCCATCGCATCCGAGCCGCAGGGGTCTTCACCGATGAAGTCGCTCAGGCGCTCGCGCTGCACCGCGACGTCATTGATGTAGAGCAGCCCTTCTCGCATCTGGATGCGGTCGCCGGGCAGTCCGATCACGCGCTTGATGTAGTCGGTGGTGTCGTCCTTGGGCAGACGGAAGACCACGATGTCGCCGCGGTTCGGATCCGAGCCCCAGATGCGACCGGAGAACAGCGGCGGCGAGAACGGGATCGAGTAGTGGCTGTAGCCGTAGGAATATTTCGAGACGAACAGATAGTCGCCGACGAGCAGCGTCGCCTTCATCGAGCCGGAGGGGATGTTGAACGGCTGGAACAGGAACGTGCGGATCACCAGCGCGATCAGGAGAGCATGGATCACGACCCGGATGGTTTCGCCGATGCCGCTCTCAGATTTGGTTCCCGAAGTCACGCTCATTGCTTTCCCAGTTCCGGCCGGCGATAGCAGAATGCCCTCTGCCCGCGCTCAGCCCCGTCGCTTCGCGGCGCAAGAGATTGTCCTGATTCTGATAGTGAGGGCCAATTCCGGCGTAAAGCCGAATTCGCCCATAAAGACCCGACGCCGCGGACTTTTAGACGGTTGTCGGCGGGCACGCAATCAAGCGCTTCATCAAAATTGTATAAGCAATTGATGTATAACAGATATTTTAATTGCGCCTGGTTTCGCTCAAGCCTTTGCCAGCGGGACGGCAGAAATGATGACAAAGGCCTGCGCCAGCGGCCAATCATCGGTGATGGACAGGTCGATCCGCGCTTCAAAACCGTCTGGGGTCAGCGCCTGTAGCCGGGCCAGCGCCCCGCCGGTCAATTGCATGGTCGGCCGGCCGCCCGGCAGGTTGACCACGCCCATATCCCGCCACCAGACCCCGCGCCGGATGCCGGTGCCGAGCGCCTTGGAGCAGGCCTCCTTGGCGGCGAAGCGCTTGGCGTAGGTCGCCACCACCATCTTCTCGTTCTTGGCGCGCCGCTCGGCCTTGGCCCGCTCGGCCGGGGTGAAGATGCGGTCGAGGAAGCGTTCGCCATGGCGCTCGATCACCTTGGCGACGCGCGTGATGTCGATCAGGTCGGAGCCGATGCCGATGATCATGCCCGGCTCCGGCCGCGATCCATGGCAGCGCGCATGCTGCGGACGGTCTCGGCGAGCCCGACGAACAGCGCCTCGCCGATCATGTAGTAGCCGATGTTCAACTCCATGATCTCCGGTAAGGCCGAGATTTTCTCTGCCGTCGCATAGTCGAGCCCGTGACCGGCATGAACCTCCAGCCCCGCTGCGCGTGCGAGCTTTGCACCCGCCACGATGCGCTGCCATTCGGCCTCGGCCTTCTCAGTGTGCCCGTCGACGACGGCGTCGCACCAGGCGCCGGTGTGGATCTCGATCACCGGCGCGCGCAGCCGCGCCGCCATCTCGATCTGCGCAGGGTCGGCGGCGATGAACAGCGACACCCGGATGCCGGCATCGTTCAGCCGCGCGATGAAGGGGGCGAGCGCGTTGTGCTGGCCGACGACGTCGAGCCCGCCTTCGGTCGTGACCTCCTGCCGGCGCTCGGGCACCAGGCACACCGCATGCGGCCTGGTGGCAAGCGAGATCCGCATCATGTCATCGGTCGCCGCCATCTCGAAATTCAGCGGCTTGGAAATCTCGGCCTTCAGCCGCGCCATGTCCTCGTCGCGGATGTGCCGGCGGTCTTCGCGCAGATGCGCGGTGATGCCGTCGGCGCCCGCCTCGATCGCGATCAGCGCCGCGCGTACAGGATCGGGATTGCGCCCGCCCCGCGCGTTACGAAGGGTCGCGACATGATCGACATTGACGCCGAGGCGGAGCGGAGTTGCGGGCATGATCGGGACTCACGAATTCCGGGGACAGGCGAGGTGCGAGCGCGCCTATCCATTAACACGTTCGACGCGGGCGACGACCGCCTTCGCACGCAACTGGGCTATGATCGCGCTCAGGTGCTTCAGGTCGTAGACCTCGAGATCGATCGTGGTCTCGGTGAAGTCGGGCGAGCGGCGCTGCATGCTGATATTGTCGATGTTGCCGTCGTGCTCGGCGATGACGGTCGCGATCTGCGCCAGCGCGCCGGGCTCGTTGACGTTTTCGACCCTGATGCGCGCAGGGAAGCGCTGCGGGGCGGTGTCCTCGATGTCCCAGCGCACGTCGAGCCAGCGCTCCGGCTCCTCCTCAAAATCCTTCAGGGCCGGCGACTGGATCGGATAGATGGTGATCCCCTCGCCCGGCGTGACGATGCCGACGATGCGATCACCGGGCACGGCGCCGCCGTTCGGCGCGAACTTCACCGGCAGGTCGGAATTGATGCCGCGGATCGGGATTGCCGGCGGGCCCTTCGGGGGCTCCGGGATCACCTTCTCCTTGATCTTTGCCGCCAGGCCCTTCTTCACGCCGTAGCGCGCGACACGCTCCTCCCTGTAGTCGGGATACATGGCGCGTGCGACATCGGAGGCCTTGATCTCACCGCGCCCGACCGCCGCCATGACGTCCTCGATCGAGGTGCGCGCGAGCCTCGGCAGCGCGCCCTTCAGCTTGTCGTCGGCGTAATCGATCTTGGCACGCTCGAACAGGCGCTCGACAATGCGCCGTCCGAGGCCTGCATATTGGTCGCGCACGGCGGTGCGCGTGGCACGGCGGATCGCGGCGCGCGCCTTGCCGGTGACCGCGAGCGATTCCCAGGCCGATGGCGGCGCCGACTGCGCCTCGGAGGTCAAGACCTCGACCTCGTCGCCGTTCTGGAGCTCCGACGACAGCGGCGCGAACTTGCCGTTGATCTTGCAGCCGACCGCGCTGTTGCCGACGTCGGTGTGCACGGCATAGGCGAAGTCGATCACATTGGCATGGCGCGGCAGCGCGATCAGCTTGCCCTTCGGGGTGAAGCAGAACACCTGGTCGTGGAACAGCTCGAGTTTGGTGTGCTCGAGGAATTCCTCGGGGTTTGCGCTCTCCGAGAGGATCCCGATCGTGTGGCGCAGCCAGGCAAACGCGTTGGATTCGCGCTTGAGGAATTCAGTCGGCGAGCCCACGCCTTCCTTGTAGAAGACGTGCGCGGCGATGCCGCGTTCGGCGATCTGGTCCATCGCCTCGGTGCGGATCTGCAGCTCGACGCGCTGGTTGCCGGGGCCGATCACCGTGGTGTGGATCGAGCGATAGTCGTTCTGCTTCGGCGTCGAGATGTAGTCCTTGAAGCGCCCGGGCACGACCGGCCAGGTGGTGTGGACGATGCCCATCGCACGGTAGCAGGCCTCGACGTCATTCACGACAACGCGGAACCCGAAGATGTCGGACAGCTGCTCGAAGCCGACCGACTTGCGCTCCATCTTGGTCCAGATCGAGAACGGTTTCTTGCGCCGGCCGTATACCCGCGCTCCAAGCCCCTTGTGGCGCAAATTGTTGGAGAGCTGGTCCTCGATCTCGCCGATCAAATTGCGGTTGCGCTCGGCCAGCGCATCGAGGCGCTGCATCACCACCGCATAGGCCTCAGGATCGAGGGTGCGGAAGGAGAGATCCTCGAGCTCCTCGCGCATCTCCTGCATGCCCATGCGCCCCGCCAGCGGCGCGTAGATGTCGAGGGTCTCCTCAGCGATGCGGCGGCGCGATTCCGTCGGCACGAATTCCAGCGTGCGCATGTTGTGCAGGCGGTCGGCGAGCTTGACCAGAAGCACGCGGACGTCGTCGGCGATCGCCAGCAAGAGCTTGCGCAGGTTCTCGGCCTGCTTGGCCTCCCGCGACACCAGCTCGAGCCGTTTCAGCTTGGTCAGGCCCTCGACCAGCGCGCCGATCTCGGGGCCAAAGATCTGGTCGATCTCGGCGCGAGTCGCTTCCGTGTCCTCGATCGTGTCGTGGAGCAGCGCCGCGACGATGGTCGCGTCGTCCAGCTTCAAATCGGTGAGAATCGCCGCCACTTCGAGCGGGTGCGAGAAATACGGGTCGCCGGAAGCGCGGGTCTGCGAGCCATGCGCCTTCATGGCGTAGACATAGGCGCGATTCAGCAGATCTTCGTTGGTCGCGGGGTTATACGACCTGACGCGCTCGACGAGGTCATATTGACGCATCATGCGGGTGCGCGGCTTCGGTGGCCGCGCCGCAGCCGGCGCAGTAGGGGCCACGGCGACCGATTCGGTCGCGGCCTGCATCTGCGATAGTATCCGGCGTCGATCCACCATGCATTCCTGCCTTCAACCGAGCCGAAAGCCAGCCCGCCGCATCCACTCTAACGCCAACCCGGCCACCTTCCGATCAAATCGAAGACAGCTTGTCGCGTCATCCCACGACTCTATCGTAACCACAAAAAGGTCAACAAAAGCAAAGGCCCGAACGTGGGTCCGGGCCTTTTCGAAATGGGAGATCTGAGATCGCCGGTCGGGACGATTACTCGTCCTCCTCGGGCTGCTCCTCGGGCGGCGCCAGGCCTTCGAGACCCTTCAGAAGTTCCTCTTCGGTCATGCGCTCCACCGCAACCTCGGTGTCGTCGGCGTCGACGCTCGCACCAGCCGAACCGATCAGCGGCACGGTATCGGGCTCTGGCTCGTCCACCTCGACGAACTTCTGCAGGGAGTGAACCAGCTCCTCGCGGAGGTCCTCCGGCGAGATGGTCTGATCCGCAATTTCGCGCAAGGAGACAACAGGGTTCTTGTCGTTATCGCGGTCAACCGTTAGTTGTGATCCTGACGAAATCATGCGGGCACGGTGGGCAGCCAGCAGGACCAAGTCAAACCGGTTGTCGACCTTGTCGATACAATCTTCTACGGTGACGCGAGCCATGGACTATCGCTCCGCTCTGGGTGGGACCAAATATGTGGATGATGCGGGCTAGTTATAGGGGCCGGGACGATTGCGCAAGGCTATTTTGTGATTTGGCCTCGCCGGGCGGCTCTGCTAACCCCACATTGGGGTTGGAATCGAGCGTTTCCCGGGTCGGCACGGAGGGCGGACCCGGACGGGCAGGCGCTCGCCATAGCTACGCCTTTATTGCCCCGGCTTCTCTGGATTTACGGGTTCGACGGATTCTGGCAGCACTTTGAGTTGCGCGGCCTGCTGCCGCCGCGCCAACAATAAACGATTGTCACAGACACTACGCGAGCAACTGAATGTCACCTTCCCCAACCAACAAGATCGCGCTCTTCATCGATGGGGCCAATCTGTATGCCACGGCGAAAACCCTTGGTTTCGACATTGATTACAAGCGCCTCCTGAAGGAATTTCAGAGCCGCGGGACGCTTCTTCGCGCCTTCTACTACACCGCCATCATCGAGGATCAGGAGTACTCCTCGATCCGTCCCCTGATCGACTGGCTGGACTACAACGGCTACACCGTCGTCACCAAGGCGACCAAGGAGTTCATCGACGCCTCCGGCCGCCGCAAGGTCAAGGGCAACATGGACATCGAGCTTGCTGTCGACGCCATGGAACTCGCCGAGCACATCGACCAGATGGTGCTCTTCTCGGGCGACGGCGACTTCCGCTCCCTGGTCGAGGCCGTGCAGCGCCGCGGCGTCCGCGTCACCGTGGTGTCCACGATCGCCAGCCAGCCCCCCATGATCGCCGACGAGCTGCGTCGCCAGGCCGATGTCTTCACCGACCTCGTCGAGCTGCAGTCCAAGCTCGGCCGCGATCCGTCCGAACGCCCCGCCCCGCGTGATCGCAGCGAGCGCGAGCAGCGTCACCACGCCCCGCAGTTCCTGCAGCGTGCGACCACGGTGGCGCCGAGGGGTGATGACGACTTCGACGATTGAGACCGGCCGATCAAGCCGTCAGGCCTCCGCCGTCGTACCCGGCCGTGACTGTCCGCTCTGCCCGCGACTGGTCGCCTTTCGCGAGGCGAACCGTGCGCGTGAGCCGTCGTGGCACAATGCGCCGGTTGCCCCCTTCGGCGACATCAAGGCGCGCCTGCTGATCGTCGGCCTGGCTCCAGGCATGCAAGGCGCTAACCGCACCGGCCGGCCGTTCACCGGCGACTATGCCGGTGACCTGCTCTATGCGACGCTGATCGAATATGGGTTTGCCAGGGGCAACTATCAGGCGCGGCCTGACGACGGCCTGAATCTGCTCGACTGCCGGATCGCCAATGCCGTGCATTGCGTGCCGCCGCAGAACAAGCCGCTGCCGGTGGAGATCAACACCTGCCGTCAGTTTCTCGTGGCGAACCTCGAGGCAATGCCGAACCTGCGCGCGATCGTCGCACTGGGACGGATTGCGCACGACAGCGTGCTCAAGCCTCTGAAGCTGAAGGCCGCGCAGGCGCCGTTCGGGCACGGCGCGGTCCACCAGGCGGGCGCGTTCCGCCTGTACGACAGCTATCACTGCTCCCGCTACAACACGAACACCGGCGTTCTGACGCCGGACATGTTCCGCAAGGTCTTTGCCCGGGTGAAGGCCGATCTCGACTAGCTTTTCGCTGGGTTGGCCTTCAGCCAGTCCAGGACGTCGCCGGCGTTTCGGTCGGGCGGAAACACCGGATAGAACACGTGGGTGATGCAGGCGTCGTCGATGATCAGCGCGAGCCGCTTGATCAGCGTGAGCCCTGCGACCTCCATCGTCGGCAGCTTCAGCGCGCGGGTCATCTCCAGCTTTTCGTCCGAGAGCACCGGGAACGGCAGATGCAGCCGCGAGGCCATCTCGGTCTGGTACTCATTGCTCTGGGTCGACAGACCATAGACATATGCTGCGCCGGCGGCCTTGAGCTCGGCGAAAAGATCACGAAACGCGCAAGTCTGCGGCGTGCAGCCCCGTGCGCCGGGAATCATGTCCCAGTCGTCGACCAGCGCGATCTTGCCCGGCTCGCCCGTGCGCGGATAGGCGAACACCACCGTGCGCCCGCGCAGGGCCGACAGCTTCACCGACGTGTCGTCGGTCGCGAGCAGGCTGACGGGGGGAACCGTCATGCCCTTCAGATGCGCCGCGCCGCCATCGTCCGATGGCGCCGGAATCTTGCTCCAGTCGACCTCGAGCAGGTTTCGCTGAATCATGGCCTCATCCCCTCGCCCGCATCAGGCGGCCCTTCTCACGGCCCCAGTCGCGCTTTTTCTCGCTCTCGCGCTTGTCGTGCAGCTTCTTGCCCTTGGCCACAGCAAGCTGAAGCTTCGCGCGGCCCCGTTCGTTGAAATAGAGCTTGAGCGGGATCAGCGTCATGCCCTCGCGATCGACCGCACCGATCAGCTTGTTGATCTGCCTGCGATGCAGGAGCAGCTTTCGCGGCCTTTTGGGCTCGTGGTTGAAGCGATTGCCCTGGAGGTATTCGGGAATATTGGCGTTGATCAGCCAGATCTCGCCGTCCTTGGAATCGGCGTAGGATTCCGCGATCGTGCTCTTGCCGTTGCGGATCGATTTGACCTCGGTGCCGGTCAGCGCGATGCCGGCCTCGACCGTATCCTCGATCGCATAGTTGAAGCGCGCCTTACGATTTTCCGCCACGACCTTGATGGGGCGTTCGTTCTTGTCGGCCATAACGAAAAAACCTGAGCAGTATGCGCGCGCACGCTAACAGTTCGGATGAAGCGCGCGCGTCAAGACTTCTTGAGAAGATCGCGGATCTCGGTCAGCAGCTCGACCTCGCGCGACGGTTTTGGTGGAGCGGCCGGCGCGGCCTCCTCCTTGCGCTTCAGCGTATTCATGGCGCGGATCACCAGGAACAGCACGAAGGCGATGATGATGAAGTTGATCGTGAGCGTGAGGAAGTTACCCCAAGCCAGCACGGCGCCTTGCTTTTTCGCGTCAGCCAGATTGGTGGCGGTGACCGACTTCGACAAGCCGGTGAAGTAGTTGGAGAAGTCGAGGCCGCCGGTGACGGCGCCGATCAGCGGCATGATCACGTCGCCGACCAGCGATGTGACGATGGCACCGAAGGCCGCACCGATGATGACACCGACCGCGAGGTCGACGACGTTGCCCTTCATGGCGAATTCGCGGAACTCCGTAAGCATCCGCCTGCCCTTATCCTCGACAGCGCTCATGAAAGGCGTCTCCCCGGTTTGGCGTCAGTTGATCAGCCCGGCGTGGACCATGGCGCTGCGCACCGCGACTCGGGTCGGCTCCGAGACCGGCACCATCGGCAGCCGCAAATTCTCTTCCAGTTTGCCGAGCAGCGACATCGCATATTTGATCGGCGCCGGATTGCTCTCGATGAACAGGTTGTTGTGCAGCGGCATCAGCTTGTCGTGCAGCTTGAGGGCCGTGGCGTGGTCGCCCTTCTGCCAGGCGGCGTGGAACTCCGAGCACAGGCGCGGCGCGACGTTCGACGTCACGGAGATGCAGCCATGGCCGCCGTGGGCCATGTAGCCGATGATGGTCGCATCCTCGCCGGAAAGCTGGTTGAAGTCCTCGCCCATCGCGGCGCGCTGCTGTGACACCCGCACCATGCTGGCGGTGGCATCCTTGACGCCGGCGATGTTCTTCAACTCCCACAGCCGCTTCATGGTGTCGACCGACATGTCGATCACCGAGCGTGGCGGGATGTTGTAGATAATGATCGGAATTCCAATGGCATCGTTGATCGCCTTGAAGTGCTGGTAGAGCCCTTCCTGGGTCGGCTTGTTGTAGTAGGGCGTCACCACCAGCACGGCATTGGCGCCGGCCTTTTCGGCGTGCTGCGCCAGTTCAACGGCCTCGCGCGTCGAGTTCGAACCGGCCCCTGCAATCACCGGCACGCGGCCCTTGGCCTCCGCGATGCACCATTCGACGACCTTCTTGTGCTCGTCATGGCTGAGCGTCGGGCTCTCGCCGGTGGTGCCGACCGGGACCAGGCCATGGGTGCCCTCGGAAATCTGCCAATTCACCAGCGACCGGAACGCGCCCTCGTCGAGCGAGCCGTTTTTGAACGGCGTGACCAAGGCGGTGAACGACCCCCGGAATTTCGTCTTGGCTGCCATGGACTTCCTCCGTACGCGTGCTGGCCTGAAAGCAAGCTTCATTCATATCGGGTCTACCCGGCCGGTAAAAGGGCTGCCCCGGAATGACGCACCGTTTAGGCCGCGATTTTGCCGCGGTGATGGTGCAAACACGGCACCGGTAAGTGGCTGTTGGTATTTTATCCGCATATTCAATCAAATAGAGCTGTTTCACAGCGCTTGAATGATTCGGGGCGACGTAAAGCCGTGATCTCCTTTCTTCCTGCCGTATGGCGATCCGCCGGCCTGGTCGTTTGCCTGATGGCAGGGCTGTCGGTCGACTGCGCCGCCTTGGCCAAGTCCAATGAGACGATTGAGGCAGGGGCAAAGGAAACCGCGAAGCCGGCCGCCAAGGAAAGCGCTAAGGGACCGGCCAAAGGGTCGGCCAAGGACACTGGCAAGGAAACAGCCAAGGGAGGGAGCAAGGGAACAGCTCCTGCCCCATCCAAGGATGCCGGGAAGAAACCTGCCAAAGATGCCGGCAAGGAACCCGCGAAGGACAAACCAAAACCTGCGCCAGCAGCCTCTGCGTCCAAATCACGACCGACCGCCAACGCCTCGGCCCCCAAGACCGCACCCGCAGCCACCGTCAGACCTGCCGCCCCCGTTGCCAAGCCGGTCACAGCTCCCGTTCTGGCGCCCGCCACACGCCAGCACGCCACGCCGCGCAAGCCGGTGACGCCGGCCGCCGTCGCTGCGACCTCGTCGACCTCGCAGGCCGACAAGGATGCGCTCGAAAACGTCATCGAGCTCGTCGGCAAGCGCCGGCAGAGCGAGGCCACCGACATCCAGGCAACGATCTCCGATCCCGTCGCCCGCAAGCTCGCCGAATGGGTCATCCTGCGCAGCGAAGGCAACGGCGTCAGCGTCGAGCGCTACCGCAACTTCGTCACCGCCAATCCGAGCTGGCCGTCGCAGACCTTCATGCGGCGGCGACTCGAGGCCGCGTTGTGGGACGACAGGCGGGAAGAATCCGCCGCCTGGTCTTGGTTCGAAAACGAATCTCCGCTGTCGGCCAAGGGCCGCTTCGTGCTGGCGAGGGCGATGCTTGCGCGCGGCGATCGCGCCAATGCCGAACGCCTGGTGCGCGAGGCCTGGCGCAGCGACGCGATGTCGGAGGAGACCGAAAACAACGCGCTCGACCAGTTCGGCGCGCTGCTGACGGGAGGCGACCAGAAGGCGCGGATGGATTCCCTGCTCTATGGCAGCGAGCACGAGGCGGCGATGCGCGCCGCCAAACGGCTCGGCCCCGGCTATGTGGCGCTGGCAAAGGCGCGCATCGCTTCCTACAAAAAGGCGCCCAATACGCGGGCGCTGCTCGAGGCCGTGCCACGCGAGCTGCACAACGACCCGGGCTTCCTGTTCAGCAAGATCCAGCTCCTGCGCCGCGAGGAGAAATTCTCCGACGCCGCGCAGTTGATGTTGTCAGCGCCGAAGGATCCGGGCCGTCTCTACAATCTCGACGAATGGTGGATCGAGCGCCGCCTGCTTGCGCGCAAGATGATCGACACCAACGAATTCCGCAGCGCCTATCTGATCGCGCGCGACGCGGCGCTGCCCGCGCGCGACATCTACAAGACCGAGCAGGAATTCACCGCGGGCTGGATCGCGCTGCGCTTCCTCAACGATCCCGCCACCGCCAGCCAGCATTTTGCCCGTGTCGGCGTCGGCAGCGTCAACCCGACCACGTTGGCCCGCGCCGGCTACTGGCAGGGCCGCGCCGCCGAGGCCGCCGGCCGCCAGCAGGAGGCGCGCGCCGCCTATGGCCGCGCCGCCGAGCAGTCGACCAGCTATTACGGCCAGCTCGCACGCGCCAAGCTTGGCCTGCCCCAGCTCGAGCTCAACGGCACGCCGCGCAGCCGCGGCGGCGACCGGCTAGAGATCGTGCGTGCCGTGCAATTGCTGTACGAGCTCGACGAGCGCGAATACGCGATTCCGATCCTGGCCGACATGGGCGAGAACGGCGATCCCGAAGCGCTGGGCGCGCTTGGCGAGCTCACGCAGCGCTACAGCGATGCCCGCGGCATGCTGCTGCTCGGCAAGGCCGCGCTCAACCGCGGCCTGCCCTTCGACCACTACGCCTATCCGGTCAACGGCATCCCCAATTTCACGCCGATCGGCCCCGAGGTCGAGCGCAGCATCGTCTACGCGATCGCCCGGCAGGAGAGCGCGTTCAATCCGGCCGTTGTGTCACCGGCGCAGGCCTACGGGCTGATGCAGGTAACGCCGGACGCGGCGCGCTATGTCTGCAAGCGCCACGGCGCGACCTACGACCTGTCCCGGCTGAAGAACGATTCGGTTTACAACGCGACCCTCGGCTCGGCCGAACTCGGCGGACTGCTCGAGGATTACCGCGGCTCCTACATCATGACGTTTGCCGCCTATAATGCCGGGCGCGGCAGCGTGAAGAAATGGGTCGATCGCTATGGCGATCCGCGCGATCCCAAGGTCGATGCCGTGGACTGGGTCGAGCTGATCCCGTTCTCCGAGACGCGCAACTACGTGCAGCGGATCATGGAGAACCTGCAAGTCTATCGCGCCCGATTCGGTGGCGGCACAAAGCTGCAGATCGAGGCCGATTTGCACCGCGGCGCCGGCAGCGTCGAGTAGCAGGCGAGCTGTCCCGTGCGGTTGCATCTGTGCCGCAGCCCTAGAGCACGATCCGGAAAAGTGCGCAGCGGTTTTCCGAAAAGATCGTGCTCAAACAAGGAGCTAAAGCGCGATGACGATTCAACCTAAATTCATCGCGCTTTAGGAGAAGCACGATGCGATGTTCAATTTCCACCGTCGTATGCGGGGGCGCGGTTCTGGCAGCGATCATTCATGCCTCCCCCTCGCTCGCCCGGAGCCGCTCCGTCCAAGCGCGCCCCGTCGCCCAGGATCGCTTTTGTCTGCAAGGAAGAATATGGGGCTGGCCAGGCAATTGCCTGTTCGCCACGTACAGCCAGTGTGTCGCTAGCGCCTCGGGCACCGACGCATTTTGCGCGCTCAACCCGACCTACGCATTTCGCGAGTGGAAGGGCTCCAACACACCCACACACTAGCTCCTCGCGGAGTAGCTCCCGTGAACTTCGATCACCGGACCCAGGAATTCCTGCTCGCGCCGGGGATAGCCGCACGGTCGCGCTGATATGCCTGCGACCAATAGGGATTGACCAGGCACATGGCCGAAAGCCCTGCGGCCGCCGCCTTGCACTGCTCCCACGATGTATAGCTGCAATAGATCGAGCTGCCGCCTCCCCATTCCCACTTCTGCATGCAGACGGGAGAACCGGAATCGTAACGTTGAGCACTCGCCGGCGTGATGACCATCGTCATCGCAACGACGGGAAGCACCAGGTGAAGCGTTCGCATCGAATCCTCCTGGGCGATGGCCGACTGCCCACGCCGCAGTATATCCCGTTCCGCCTAGATCCCGGGCTTCCAGGGCTGCCGCACGAAAAAGTCATCGCGACATCTCGAACGCAAGCAACGGCCGCTCAAAGCAAAACCCCCGGCAGTTTCCTGCCGGGGGCTCTGTTAGATCAGATGAGCTGATCTTAGAAGTTGCGCTGAGCGCGGAGCAGCAGGGCGAGCGAGTCCTGATCCTTCAGCTCGTACACAGCTGCCGGCTTGGCGGGGGCAGTAATCGCCGGGAGCGCAATCGTGCCCGAGTACTTCTGGTCCAGACGCGAGTAGCTCAGGTCCGCCGTGAAGGCCAGGCCCTTGACCGGGGTCCACACGGTGTTGACACCGATCACACCGAAGTTGAAGTCCGGGTTGCAGGTCGCAGTGGCGGCACCAAATGCGGCGACGAAGTTTCCGCAAATCATCGCCTTGCCCGCATCGCCGTACTTCACCTGACCATAGCCACCATAGATGGCGCTCGCCCAGTTCGGGGTCCAGTTGTGGGTATAGCCACCACGGAAGCCCCAGGTCTTGACGGTATCGATGCCGGTACCGGTACCGAAGACGCCGTCAGCAAGAGCAGCGATACCTAGGCTCTGGTAGGCGCCAGGCACGCCAGTACCGCCGTACATGAAGAAGGCTTGCGGGAACAAGCTCTGGAAGTTGTAGCGAGTCGCGCCGTCCGTGTAGACCGCCTGCATGTTGATCGAGTCGCCCGCACCGGTCGGGATGTTCTTGATCGACAAAGCGCCCTGGACAGCGAAGCCCCACTTGTCGGACGGATGACCGGTCAGCTCAGTCGTACCGTACCAGGCGGGATGGAGATTATGCCCAACAACCGACAACTGGGCCAGACCCCAGGCCTGATCGACGCGGACTTGGCCGACGATGTCGGGAGCACGCGTGCCGCCCCAAGCGTTGACACCGTAGGCGCCAGTCGAGAACCCAGTGCCGAAAGCAGTAATGATAGCAGCAGGCGTCGCCCCGCCAAATGAGGTGTTAAAGAGGTTCGACTCGCCGCCTGCCGACGTCGTTTCATCCTGCAACGACACCGAAGCGGTGACGCCCTGACCGAAGTCAGCCGTGTAGGTCACCTGGTTCACACCGGTGACGTGGTTGGAACCGCCCGGAAGGGTATCGGGACCGCCAGCCGGATAGCTCTGCCACGG
>NZ_JAFCJM010000038.1 GCF_018130955.1 Bradyrhizobium liaoningense | reverse complement strand
CTTTGGTCTCTCAGGAGGTTGTCCATCTGGTCTGAACCGAGGAAGCTGAGGTTGCGAAGCTTCAGTGTTCCAGGGAGAGACCAGATGAACGTCCACAAGAATGCGCCTTTGACGCCAAAAGGTCGAGAGGCGATGGCCCGAAGCGTAGTGGAAGGTGGGCTGAGCCAGGCCGACGCTGCCTACCAGTTCAACACGACGCCGAAGACCGTCGCCAAATGGGTCAAGCGGTTCCGCGCAGAAGGTGTGGAGGGGATGCACGATCGCTCCTCCAGACCCCTTTCATCGCCAAGCCAAACCCCGCCAGCCACGTGCACGGCCATCGAGACGTTGCGCCGGCAGCGCCACACCGGCAAGCAGATCGCTGCCGAGGTCGAGGTGTCACCGGCCACCGTCAGCCGCATCCTTCGCCGCTTGGGATTAAGCCGGATACGCGATCTGGAGCCGGCCGAGCCGGTGCGGCGCTATGAGCGCGAGCATCCCGGCGAGCTCATCCATATCGATATCAAGAAACTCGGGAGATTCGTTCGGCCTGGCCACCGCATCACCGGCGATCGCCAGAAGGGTGAAAGCCGCGGCGCCGGTCACGAGTTCGTCCACGTCGCCATCGACGATGCATCGCGCGTGGCCTTCTCTCGGATTCGACCCGACGAGAAGAAGGAGAGCGCCATCGCCTTCCTCGACGACGTCGTCACCTACTTCCAAGGCCTCGGCATAAAGGTCACCGGCATCATGACCGACAACGGCTCTTGCTATCGCGCCAAAGCGTTCGCCAAGGCTTGCAAAAGGTTGGGCCTCAAGCACATCTTCACCAGGCCCTACAGGCCGCAAACAAACGGCAAGGCCGAGCGCTTCATTCAAACGGCGCTACGCGAGTGGGCCTATGCTCGCGCCTACGAAACCTCAGACCAGCGAGCCAACGATCTGCCGATCTGGCTTCATCACACGCCAAACCACCGATCAGCCGCCTCGCCCTCCCGGAGAACGACCTCTTGAGATTCCACAGCTAGCGCGCCCTGTTCCACGACGCCGAGTTTGCCAGGATACGGACTGCGTTTGCCGGACAATGCCAACAATTCGGCGTTGGTCTTGGTCGCCATGCCGAGCGCTTCGGCTGGACTGTACCAGCGGACAAGCGAGGCGAGAATTGCCCCCTGTTGCTGCGCCAGCGCCTGCGAGAAGAGAACGTCCGTGCCCCATGCCGTCTTTATACTGTACTTCTTCGCCAGCTCGTAGGTCCGGGCGATGCCAGGCCAGACTTCGTCAGCCTTGGCCCGCTGGACTGTGCCTACCGGAAAGCCTTGCCTCAACCCCTCGGGAAGAGGCTGCGTACTCAACCAGACGCCTTTCTCGGCAATCAGCTTGGCGGAGACCTCGTCCATCAGGAAGCCATGCTCGATACATTTCACTCCGGCGGCGATGGCCCGTTGGATCGCCGCTGGTGTGAACGCATGCACTGTGACGTAGGTGCCCCAATTCTCTGCTGCCTCGACGGCTGCACGCAGTTCGGCCTCGGTAAACGTTGATACATCAATCGGACTGAAGGGCGAGGACACCCCGCCACCGGCCGTCAGCTTTATCTGAGAAGCTCCCTGCATAAGCTGCTCGCGGACGCGAACGCGGACCTCGTCAGGGCTGTCGGCGACCATGCTACCGCCAATTTGCTCCATGCGGCTGAGCATGCCGCCGATCGTTCGGGGCAGTTCAGACAATTGTCGGAAATCACCGTGCCCGCTCGTGACCGTTATAACGGCTCCTGAGGGATAGATGCGCGGTCCCGCAATCAGCCCTTCGTCAATGGCTTGCTTCAATCCGAATACAGGCCCCCCAACGTCGCGCACTGTGGTAAAGCCGCGCAATAGTGTATCAGTGGCCTCGGCGCCCGCTGCTATATTGTTGTAGCCCACATCGCCAACAATCGACTGAGCAGGATTGGGCCGGATCAGCATCGCATGCCAGTGTGCGTCGATCAGGCCGGGCATCAGCGTCTGACCGTTCCCTGCGATTGCGGTCACGCCTGGCTCTGCGGTGATCGGCTCCGTCGAGATGCGCTCGATGATATTGCCTTTGATCAGCACATTGGACGGCGCGGAGAGTGCAGCGCTCTTGCCATCGAAAATGCGCACATTCTGGAACAACGTCGCGCCAGCGTTCGCTGACGGATTGCTTTGCGCGCGAGTAGCGGACGCAAGCCCGACGACCACGAGCTGGAGCGCGGCAACGAAAATCGTTCGCGACATCGAGTTCATTCTGCCCTCTTTCAGACGTTGTGGAGCATTTACGACCTCTCGGTGACCCAGGACGACTTCAATGAACGCAGAGACGTGTCCTGCGACACGCCGGCGCCGCCGTGGATCTGGATGGCACGGTCGATCGGCTGACATCGACGGAACCGTCTTGCGTCGGATTGCTGACGGGATGCCGGTGTCACGCTACGCTCCGCTTCGAGCCTTCATACGAGCGTCGCAGCAGCGCGAACAGGCTGCCGCCGGTCACCGCGCCAAGCAGATAGACGACGATCGTCTGCACCGCGAGCGGCAGGCTGATATTCACCCCCAGGAAGGACATCGTCACCGTCTCGAGGTTTTGCATGGCGAAGACGACGATTGCGATGGCGAACAGGATGATGATGGCGAGATAGACCCAACGCATGACGATCTCCTCCAGGCCCGCGCGGAGGATCCGGCAGGCGGATAGCAACCGAAAGCCGGCGCCTGTTAGCGGCGCTTCAAACCGAAGCCGAGGCTGATCCAGCCGGCCCCCGCGAAGATCAGGTCGATGCCGAGGAAGACGCCGAGAATGTAGACGCTGTTGATCGGCCATCGCGCCAGGATCAACAGGCCCAGCAGCAGCGTGATCACGGCCGACAGCGCGACCCAGATCCAGGGGCTCTCGCGCTTCATGCTGAAGGCGAGAAACAGCCGGACGACGCCGGATGCGATCAGCGATGCGCCCAGGAACAGGGTCAGCAGCACGGCGGCGAACAGCGGGTTCTCGAAGGTCAGGAAGCCCGCGATGATGTAGAGCACGCCGAGCAGGGCCCAGATCAGGAATTTGCCCCAGCTCTTCATCTGGAACGCACCGATCACCTCGGTGACGCCGGCCACGATCATCATGGCGCCGACCACGATCACGCTCGCCACGGTCGCCATCACGACGCTGCCGAGCGCGACGAAGCCGGCAATGACGTAGACGACGCCAAGCGCAACGATCCAGCCCCATTTGGCGCGCAACGGCGCGATGGTGGAGCCCAGGCTATGATTTTGAGACGTATCCGAAGCAGTTGTCATGACGGTGCTCCCGACTGCAAACTGACGTGGTACACGTCAGAATAACACGGGTGGCCTCCGCCACAAATGCCCGTCAGCCCATCATGGCTGGTATCTGTCCAGATCAGGCTTTCTCCCGTTCCATCACGAGCTCCGCCTTGAGATTGTCGAGGTCGCGATAGATCGAGGCCACCGCAAGCACGCGACCGCCCTTGCGGTACCTCAGCAGGCAGTCCCTGCCGGCAATGCTGCCGTCGACCTCGATGTCGTCCCAGCTTTCGGCGTGGCCGACATAGTTGATCGGGACGTCATAGTGCTGGCTCCAGAAGAACGGCACGGCGCCATAACGCTCGCGCCGGCCCAGCATGTTGCGCGCCGCGGTCTGGCCCTGCCGCTCGGCGACGACCCAGTGCTCGACGCGGATGCTCGCGCCCGCATGCGGATCGGGCCAGCGCGCGATATCGCCGGCAGCAAAGATGCCTGATACGCTGGTTTCGAGCCAGGCATCGACGCTCACCCCGCGGTCGATCGCAAGCCCGGCCTGCTCGGCCAGGGACAGGCGCGGCCTGACGCCGATGCCGACGATGACGAGGTCTGCTTCGATTATCCCACCGCTCCTGAGGTGCGCATGCGTGCCGTCGAGCCTCTCGACGGTGTCCTTGAGATGAAAGTTGACGCCGTTCTCCTGGTGCAGCGCGCGGACGAAATCACCCATCTCGCGCCCGAGGATCTTTTCCATCGGCCGCTCTTCCGGTGCCACGACATGAACCTCGATCTTGCGCGCCCGCAAGGAGGCGGCAACTTCGAGGCCGATGAAGCTCGCGCCGATCACCAGCGCCCGCTTCGCGTTCGCAGCAGCAGCAATGATGGCGCGGCTGTCGGCCACCGACCGCAAAGTGTGGACATGCGGCTGATCCGCGCCGGCAATCTGCAATTTGACCGGCTCCGCACCGGTCGCGAGCAACAACCGGTCGAACGGCAACCGGTCGCCGTTTCCGAGCGTCACGCTCCGGCCCTTCGGATCGATCGCGGCAACTGTCGTGTTGAGCCGAAGGTCGATGCCAAAATCCTGATAATAGGCCGCGGGCCGCAGCGGCAGCCAATCCTCCGGCGCATTGCCGGCAAGATAGTCCTTGGACAGATTGGGCCGGTCGACGGGCATGGCGCCGTCGCTGGAAATCATGGTGATCGCGCCGGCAAATCCTTCGCGGCGGAGCGTGTCAGCCGCGGCAAATCCGGCCGCGCCGCCGCCAACAATGACGAAGCGGTCCGGCGCCGGCGCTGACAGATGCGGCGCGGTTTGCGCCGCCACCTCGCGCTTGCTTCGGACGAATATCTCGTCCTGCTCGCGCTCGACCTTCCAGGCCGACAGCGCGCTGAGCGCCGGCGGCGCGATCGCTTCGCCTGTTCGGAGCGAGAAGCAGGCGTGATGCCAGGGACAGCGGATGGTGTCGCCAACCACCAGCCCCTCGGCAAGCGGGCCGTGGTAGTGGCTGCAATAGGCGTCGATCGCCACGACGTCCGGGCCGATCTGCACCAGCAGCACGTCATCGTCCCCGACATGGCCGCCGAGCTTGCCATCGCTGAAGTCGGTTAGCGCTACGCCCTTGGTGAGATCCGGCCCGCTTGGCTTCTTTTCATCGGTCATGGCGCTTCTCCCTTGAGCGATGCGTTTATTCGTCCGAATTGGCGAGCCCGAGCAGCTCCTGGCGCGTCAGCGCGGTACTCGGGTTGGACGACTCCAACGGCAAAAGGTTCCCAAGATCCCGACAAATCGGGAGACAGCCTAGCCCGCCTCCGCCTTCCGCAGGTCGAGCACGGCTTGCGCCCACTCTACGGGGCGTTCCTGCGGCAGATTGTGACCGGCATCGCGGAAGACGCGCCGTTCGAAGAAGGCTTCGAACTTGCGCGCGTGATGGGCGGTCCCGGGATTGACGCCGTCGGAATCGCCATCGATCGCGATGACGGGTACACGGATCGGCGGTTGCGCGGCGAGCCGCTGTTCGATGGCCGCATAAGCAGGATCGCCTTCGACCAGCGCATAGCGATGCCGGTAGGAGTGGATCACGACATCAACGAAATCCGGATTGTCGAAGGACGCCGCGCTGCGCGCGAAGGTCGCCTCGTCAAATGCCCATGTCGGCGACCACATGGTCCAGAGCTGGCGGGCAAAGCCGGCCCGGTTGCGCTCGAGCGCACGGCGGCCGCGCTCATTGTGGAAGAGATATTGATACCAGAGCGCGGCCTCTTCCGGCGGCGAGGCCGGCTCCATGGCGCGCGCGATGTTCTGGATATTGTAGGAATTGCCGGTGACGAGCCCGTCCACGCGTTCCGGATGGAGCGCCGAGACGACGCAGGCCGCGCGCCCGCCCCAGTCGTAACCGCCGAGGATTGCGCGCTCGATTTTGAGGGCATCCATGAAGGCCAGGAGGTCGGCCCCGAGCGCCGCCTGCTCGCCGGAGCGCAGCGTCGAGGGGGAGCGAAACCGCGTCGGCCCATAGCCGCGCAGCCACGGCACCAGCACCCGCGCGCCGGCCTCGGCGATGACAGGCGCGGTCTCAGTGTAGGCATGGACGTCGTAGGGAAAGCCATGGCCGAGGATACAGGGCCAGCCGTCAGGCGGACCGTATTCGAGATAGCCGATGTCGAGGACGGCGGTCGTCACGGACTTCGCTTGCATGAACGTGCCGATCCCCAAGAATACCGAGAAGATTACCGAGAAGATTGCCGTGAAGATTACCGCTGCGGTCCGGAGAGCGAGATGTCGCGCTCGGCGCGGAACACGTTGCTGTAGAGGTTCGCGATCCACTGTCGGCCGATCTCGGTCTTGTTGAGGTAGCCGATCTCGGTCTGGATGTGCGGCGCGACGCTGTCCCAATAGAATTGCGGGTAGCGGTGCACGATGTCGGCGGGCGAATCGTAGCCGAGCTGGCGGTTGATGCCGACTTCCTCGAACTCGTAATACAGCGCGTTGGCCTTGCGCAGATAGTTGGGGTCGCCGAGCTGGCCGATGAAATCCGCCGCGCGCAGGATCGAGGCATCTTCGTCATAGTCCTGGCCTTCGCGCGCCGGAAACCGCGTGCCTTCGATGGCCCGCGCAATACGCTCGGGGTCGACACCGGGCATCGGCGCCAGCCGCTGCATCACATAAAGCTTGGAGCGGTCGACGTGGTACATCATCAGACTGGCATCCGATGCGCCGCGCGGCAACGATATCTTGGCGCCGAACTCATCGATCAGAAAACCGTCTTCATCATCCTCCTTGAACAGACCGCGCACATAGCCGATGTCGTGGGCGAGGCAGGCGATCAGGATATGCGTGTAATCGTCCCCTGACAGGTGCGCGTGGAGATGGCGGCCTTGGAGAATCGCAAAGCCCGCGAGCGTCACCAGCATCGTGTGCTCGAAATTGTGGTAAAGCGCATCGCTGTTGCCGATGCACTCCATCGTCGTGCGCGTCGCACTCTCCAGAACCTTTGCGAAGGACTCGTCGTATCGGCGGCGCATGAACGAGCCCAGCAACTCCTCCAAGGCCTCGGCCGCCAGTCTCGGTAACGTCATCATGGATGCAGCCCGCTGTCGGTGGTGTCCCGCGCCAACGCCTGACGTCTCGTTTCTTGTTCGCCCGGAACCAGCATATCCCAACTTCGGGCCGCTGACCAAACCGCCGGTCTCGCAACCGGGGAAATACGGAAGTATCTTGCAACTCCGGCAGGCCACGAGAAGCATAGCCGCCGCACGCCGTCAGGCAAACGTCAGACTGCGCGGATGGTATGACATTGATGTCAGCAACGGATCGACCCATTTTGGTCGTCCATTTGCTGCTTCCACGGACGCCCGATTGTCCCGAGCTTTTCCCTGGTTAGCGCAAGGGACGGCCAGCGTCGGCCCGGCCAGATCGCCCGCCGCGGCCACGCGCACGTCCACGCGGTCTTGGGTGGACGCCTCACCTGTCGCCGGTGCGGTGCGGCAAGCGCCGTCGCCAGGGCGGCAGATGGCCCAGCATCACCCCCCGCAGCACCCCCGCCGCTAACCATGCAGGGCGTGGCCCGGCGCGAGAAACTTGATCTTGGGCGAGTTCCCAAATAGCAACGAAGACGGTTGCCGACGTGAGGAATTCACGATGTGGCTGTTCTTCGTGCTGGTTTGGTTAGGCCTTCTGGTCGTGATCGGGGTCTTCGCGCAGCAGGCCTTCGGTTACGATTTCGCGCATCTTTCGGCGTCCTTCTCCGCGCTCCCCCTGGCGCAGCGCTATGCGCTCGGCGCCCTCTCGGTGATGGCCCTGCTCCTGATCGGGGCAAGCGTTTTCCAGGCCTACCGGCTCTCGCGCCAGGACAGAAGCCTGAAGACGTTGCGCGACCGCCTCAAGAACACCCGCGAGGACGTCGTGGTGGCGCATGCGCTGCAGAACCACCTCGATGCCACCGTCCAGCACCTGATCGAGAGCGATCCGAGGGAGGCGGTCTCGTCGCTGGAGAAGAAGCTGGCCGAGATTGAGCAACGGGCCGTTCTGCAGCAGAGCCGCAACCAGTCCACCGACATGCACGACCAGCTCGCGGAAATCCGGCGCCGCCAGCAGAGCCTGCGCGAGATGGTCGGCAAGGTCGCCGCCGAGCGGCGCGCGATCGAGCCGGTCTTCACCGAGATCAAGGATCGCCAGCACCAGATCGAGCGGGCGCTGACGGATATCGAGACCGACGACAGGAAGGCCAATCTGGCCGATCGCCTCAAGGAGCTGGACCGCGACGCCTCGGGGCTGCTGGCGCGGGTGGGCACCGTGCAGGACTCCTTCACGACGCTGAACCGCTTCAAGGAGGAGTTCGTCAAATCGCACGCCGAGCTCGTGCCGTTACGCGCGCCCGAGGCCGGCATCAATACCCTGATCGGCGAGCTCCGCCTCAACCGCGACGCGCTTGCAAAGATCCTCGACGAGCTGGAATCGACCGGCGACGACGCGCTGAGCGCGCGGGTGGAAGCCCTCTCCAGGGGCAAGCTCGAGATCGAGCAGCGGGTCGCCCGCATCGAGGACTGCCACAACATTCTCAACGCGATCCGGATGGATTTCGATGAGCTGAGGGAGCGCCAGACGCATCTGGATCGCTCCCTTGCCGAAGTCGAGACCGACGCCAACGGCAAGAGCCTTGCCGACCGGCAGAACGCGCTGAACGATTTCGTCATCCAGTCCCGCGTCCGCCTGCGGACGCTGCAGGACACGCTCGCGACCTTGAACGGCTTCAAGGACGAACTTTCGAAATCGCAGTCCGACCTGGTGCCGCTGCAGGCCCCGGTGTTCGGGATCGAGGCCCTGATCGCGGAGGTTCACCGCATTCGCGATCTCCTGACCAAGACCGTCGGCGAGATCGAGCAGCATGGCGACGCAACGCTCAGCACCCGCGTGGAATCGCTGTCGGTGAGCAAGCGCGAGATCGAGGGACGGCTTGCGCAGATCTTCGAGAACTTCGGCACGCTCGAGGCGCTGCGGAAGGATATCGGCGGGATTTTTACGACGATCCGGAATTCGCTGAACAGGATCGGGTGAGACATTGCGAAGCGTGCAACTGATTGCCAACAGCGGTGAATGAGGGGACAGCCTCCCGCCCTCTACTCCACCGCTGCGCGCCTACTCCACCAGCAGCACGTCCACGGCGACGCCGAGCTTCTGCTTCGGTGATCCCACGATGATGCCGTCGACCGGCGAGACGTCGGAAAAATCGCGGCCGACCGCGAGCACGATGTGATCGTTGGCGACGAGCAGGTCGTTGGTCGGATCGAGCCCGACCCAGCCGAGCTCGGCGCCGCACCACAGCGACACCCAGGCATGGGTGGCGTCGGCGCCCTGCAGGCGCGGCTGGCCGGGCGGCGGGATGGTCCGCAAGTATCCGCTGACATAGGCCGCCGGCAGGCCGAGCCCGCGGAGCCCTGCGATCATCACATGGGCAAAGTCCTGGCAGACGCCGTGGCGGTTGTCGAAGACCTCCTTCAGCGGCGTCGAGATCACGGTGGCCTTCGGGTCGTAGCGGAACTCGGTGCGGATGCGATGCATCAGGTCGACGGCGCCGGCGAGGATGCCCACCCCGGGCGCAAAGCTCGACGCCGCGTAAGCGCTCACCGCGCGCAGCACCGGCACCAGCGGGCTCGCGAAGACGTAGCCGACCGGCGAGGACGGCCCGAGGCTGGTCGCCTCGAAGGCGATGTCGCGGATGCTCTCCCAGGACGGGCTGAAGGCATCGCGCGGCGGCGGCTGCCGCGACACCGATACGCGCGAACGGGAATCGATCCGCAAATTGCGGTGCGCGGCCTCGATCACGACGCTCTCGGTCAGGATGCCGAAGAAATCGCGCCGCGCGGTGCGATCCACCGGCCGCGGCCGGATCTCGACGCTGTGGGAGATCAGCTCCTGTCCGTCGCCGCTCTTCGGCTCCAGCCGCAGCGTGCAGCGGGCGAAGCTGACCGGAGACTCATAGGAATAGGTCGTGACGTGGCGTATGTCGTAGATCACGCCAGCCCCGTCAGCTTTTCCGGCCGGCTGGCGTTGGGGCCGTGCGGGAAGTAGTGCGATCCGATCGCGTCGGCGAGGCTGAGCAGATCCTGCTCCAGCGCGAACAGCGTCTTGACCTCGAGTTTTTCAGCCTCGGCGGTCGCAAGCATGGCCTGCACCGCGACGGCGAGGCGCTGCGGCCGCTCGATCAGCCCGTATTCCTTCAGGCTCGGCAGTGCTGCGATGTGCTCATTCAGCGTTGCGACCTGGAAGGCGACCGAGCGCGGATTGTAGCTGTCGAGCACGGCGAGGTCGCGCACCGGCGCCAGCACCGGCGCCAGCAGATAGCGCGAACGATAGGTGATCTGGCAATCGACCAGCGTCAGCAGCACGTCGAGATCCTCGTCGCCCGCCTCGTCATAGGCGAACTGCCGCGCAAAGCGCGTGGTGTTGATGGCGCGCTCGGCGCGGCGGCCCATATCGAGGAAACGCCAGCCTGCGGCGCGGTTCATGTTCTCCTGCGCGAGGCCGGCGAAGCTAGCGAGCTCCTGCAGCGTCAGCTCAGCGGCGCTGAGCACGCTGTCGTCGTCCTCGACCTCATAGGCGAGCCGCTCGGTCATCTCAGTGATGACCTGCCAGGCGTCGGGCGACAGCCGCTCGCGCAGGCTCGTTGCGGTGCGCTGCGCGGCGCGCACCAGCGACAGCGCCGAGCCGAAGCGATCCGCGCTCTGCAAGGCCTCCGCCGCGATCCGCCCCGGCGCCGTGCGCGAGGCCTGCGAGATCGCGCCCCAGGCGACCAGGAGACGTTGGATGCGCTCGGCCGACTGCATCGCGCTCGAGGTGGTCTTGTTGGGGCGCATCGGCGAGCCGAGCGCGCGCACCAGCCGCAGCGTCGCCTCGGCGCGCTCGAGATAGCGGCCGAGCCAGAACAGATTGTCCGCGGCACGGCTCGGCAGCACGCCGGCGATGCGGCGGATGCGCACCTTGTCGGTCGCCGGCAGCAGCGTTGCCGGCGAGACCTGCTTCTCGGACACGACCCAGACGTCGGCAGCACGCGCGCCGTCGCCCATCGACACCGCGCGTGCGTCGGGCTGCTCGGCGATCCGGCAGAAGCCGCCGGGCATGATGGTCCAGCCGTCCTCGGTGGCGGCGGCAAACACCCGCAGCACGAACGGCCGCGGCGAGATCTGGCCCTGCTCCCACACCGGCATGGTCGACAGGCGCACCACCTCCTGGCCGACATAGTCGAGGCCGCGGTCGCCGATCGCGTCGATCAGGCGCTGGCGTTCCGGCGCATCGAGCTCGCTTGCGAGCACCGGGCCGTTGCTCGGAAAGCCCGGCACGAAGCGGCTATAGGCGCCTTCGATGGCGACCTCGTCGAGCCGCGACAGCACCTCGTCGCGCGCCGACTTCTGCCCGCACCACCAGGTCGCGATATGCGGCATCTTCAGCTCTTCGCCGAGCAGGCGACGGCTGAGCGCCGGCAGGAAGCCGAGCAGCGCCCGCGCCTCGAGCACGCCGGAGCCCGGCATGTTGGCGACCACGACGCCGTCCTTGCGCAGCACGTCGATCAGGCCGGGCACCCCCAAACGCGAGGAGGCATCGAGCTCCAGCGGATCGAGGAAGTTGGAATCGACCCGACGCAGCAGAACGTCGAGCCGCTTCAGCCCGGCCACGGTGCGGATGTGGAGACGGTTGTCGCTGACGGCGAGATCGTCGCCCTCGACCAGGAGGAAGCCGAGATAGCGGGCGAGCGTGGCATGCTCGAAATAGGTCTCGCTGAAACTGCCGGGCGTGAGCACGCCGATCCGCGGCTCGTCGCGGTCGGCGCTGCCGCGCAGGCTGTCGCGAAACGCCTCGAAGAACGGCGCGACGCGCTCGACATTCATCGACTTGTAGAGATTGGCGAAGGCACGCGACAGCACCAGGCGGTTTTCCAGCGCGTAGCCGGCGCCTGACGGCGCCTGGGTGCGGTCGCCAAGCACCCACCAGCGGCCATCGGGACCGCGGCCGACGTCGGCGGCATAGATCGAGAGATAGCGGCCGCCGGGCGGCTTTACGCCGCATACCGGCCGCAGATATTCGGCGCTGCCCGCAATCGCAGCCGCAGGAAGCGCACCCTCGGCGACCAGGCGGCCCTCGCCATAGATGTCGCGCAGCACCAGCTCCAGAAGCTGGGCGCGCTGCTTGATGCCGGCGGTGAGCTGCTGCCAGTCGGCGTCGTCGATCAGGAGCGGCAAATGGCTGAGCGGCCAGATCCGGTCGGCGTTCTCGCCCGGCGGGCGATAGGTGACGCCGGCCTCGCGCAAGTGCCGGTCGGCCATCGCAAAGCGGCGCTCGATCTCGTCCGGCGCGAGTGCGCCAAAGGCGTCGAAGAAACGGCTCCAGACGGCGCGGGGCTCGCCGTCGGGCGTCAGGAATTCATCGGGGATGCCGGGCAAGCGGCTATAGTCGCGAATCCATTGCGCAACGCGGCGCTGGCCGGGTCGCGCCCTGCCCGCCTGACCGGTCCCCTCGGTTGCGCCTTCGCCCATCCGCCTCTCCCTGCCCCATCACTATACTCAATGCAGGAGCGGCGTTCGCAAGTCGAGGGTCAGCGGAAACTCAATTGTGCGTTCCTCCGGCGGCGGCTGGACCGGGCCCGGCGTGTGGCCGTGATCCTGGAAGCGCGCCAGCCGCCGCGCCTCGGCCTCGTAGGTGTTGACCGGCTTGGTGTCGTAGTTGCGCCCGCCGGGATGGGCGACATGATAGACGCAGCCGCCGAGCGAGCGGCCGTTCCAGGTATCGATCAGGTCGAAGGTCAGAGGCGCGTGGACGGGAATGGTCGGGTGCAGGCCGGAGGCCGGCTGCCAGGCCTTGAAGCGGACACCGGCCACGGCCTCCGCCGACCGGCCGGTCGGGGTCATCGGCAGGCGGCGGCCGTTGCACGTCACCACATGGCGGCCCTCGATGAAGCCTTCAGCCTTCACCTGAAGTCGCTCGACCGAGCTATCAACATAACGAACAGTGCCGCCGGCTGAGCCCTCCTCGCCGAGCACATGCCAGGGCTCCAGCGCTTGGCGCAATTCCAGCGTCACGCCGCCATGGTGGACGCGGCCGAAGGCCGGGAAACGAAATTCGAGCTGGGCGAGATACCATTCCGGCTCAAAGGGATAGCCGGATTGCTTCAACTCAGAAAGCACGTCAACGAAGTCTGCCCAGATGAAGTGAGGCAGCATGAAGCGATCGTGCAGCGCCGTGCCCCAACGCACGAACTTGCCCTGTTGCGGTTCGCGCCACAGCTTTGCGATCAGCGCGCGGATCAAGAGCTGCTGCGCCAGCGACATGCGCGGATCGGGCGGCATTTCGAGCGCGCGGAATTCGACGAGGCCAAGCCGCCCGGTCGGGCTGTCGGGCGAATAGAGCTTGTCGATGCAGATCTCGGCGCGGTGAGTATTGCCGGTGATGTCGACCAGGAGATGCCGGAACAGGCGGTCCACCAGCCAGAGCGGCGCCTGGTAGCCCGGCGGCGGCACATGCGACAGCGCGACCTCGAGCTCGTAGATGCTGTCGTGCCGCGCCTCGTCGATGCGCGGCGCCTGGCTGGTCGGCCCGATGAAGAGCCCTGAGAAGAAATAGGACAGCGACGGATGCCGCTGCCAATACAGCACGAGGCTCTTCAACAGATCAGGCCGGCGCAGGAACGGCGAGTCCGGTGGGCTCGCCCCTCCGACCACGACATGATTGCCGCCGCCGGTGCCGGTGTGACGCCCGTCGATCAGGAAGCGGTTGGCGCCGAGCCGGACTTTTGCAGCGTCCTCATAAAGACCGAAGGTGATGTCGACGGCGTCGCGCCAGGTCTTGGCCGGCTGGATGTTGATCTCGATCACGCCGGGATCGGGCGTCACCTTGATGACGTCGATGCGCGGATCGAAAGGCGGCGGATAGCCTTCGACATGCACGGCGAGCTGCATCTCCTCGGCGGTCGCCTCGAGCGCTGCGATCAGCTCGAGATAGTCTTCGATCTTCTCGACCGGCGGCATGAAGGCGCAGATCACGCCGTCGCGAACCTCGACCGCCATCGCGGTGCGCACGGGAATCGCAGTGTTGAGATGTTCGGGCGCGAGCCTTGGCGGTGATGGCGGGCGCGCCCTGAGGCTGAACACCGGCAATTTGCCGCGCGCCTCCATCGGATCCTGCTCGTGGATGTAGGGGAATTCATTGGGCGGGACATAGCCGAGCGAGCCGATCGGCAGCCGCAGCCCGAGCGGGGAATCACCCGGCGTCAGGAACAGATGACTGCGCCGCAGGCTCCAGCGCTCGCTGCGCCAGCGCGGCGCTTCCGCGTTCCAGCGCTGCACCGGCATCACGAAGCCGCGCGGCGTGCCCAGCCCCTTGTCGAACACGCGCGCCATGCGCGCCCGCGCTTCAGGGTCGGACAGCTTGGAATCGGAGGGATCGACGTTGACCGGAAGCTCGCCCTCCTTCTGCAACCAATAGGCGGGATCCTCATAGGCCGGCATAATGTAGCCGGGATCGAGCCCGAGCCGCGCCGCGGTGCCTTCCATGAACGCTGCGGCGTCCTTGACCTGCGCCGGCCGCGCATCGGCGATCTTCGCGATGAGATCGGCGTTCTTCCAGATCGGCACGCCGTCCTTGCGCCAGTAGAGCCCAAAAGCCCAGCGCGGCAGGCTCTCGCCGGGATACCATTTGCCCTGGCCGTAATGCAGGAGACCACCGGGCGCGAAGCGCGTGCGCAGGCGGCGGATCAGATCGTCGGCCAGCGCGCGCTTGGTCGGACCGACGGCTTCGGTGTTCCACTCGCCGGCTTCGAGATCGTCGACCGAGACGAAGGTCGGCTCGCCGCCCATGGTGAGGCGCACGTCCTGGCTCACGAGATCGCCGTCGACCTGCTCGCCGAGCTCGTTGAGCCGCGCCCAGGCCTCGTCGGAGAACGGCTTTGTGATCCGCGGCGCCTCGCGGATGCGCCTGACGCTCATGTCGAAGGCGAACTCGACCTCGGCAAAGCCGGCGCTGCCGGAGATCGGTGCGGCCGAGCGATAATGCGGCGTGGCGGCGACGGGGATATGTCCCTCGCCCGCGAGCATGCCGGAGGTCGCATCAAAGCCGATCCAGCCGGCGCCGGGCAGATAGACTTCGGCCCAGGCGTGCAGATCGGTAAAATCGTTCTCGACCTCGGGCGGTCCCTCGATCGGATCGATGTCGGGACGGATCTGGATCAGATAGCCGGAGACGAAGCGAGCTGCGAGGCCGAGATGGCGCAGGGTCTGGATCAGCAGCCACGCCGAGTCGCGGCACGAACCGGCGCCCGAGGCCAGCGTCTCCTCCGGTGTCTGCACCCCCGGCTCCATCCGGATGATGTAGCGGACGCGCTTCTGCAGCTCCCTGTTGAGATCGACGAGGTAGTTGACGGTGTTGGAAGCCTCGCGCGGAATCGAGGCGAGATACTCGGCGAACTTTGGACCTGGCTGGATGGTTTCGAGATAGGGCGCGAGCTCGGTCTTGAGGTCCTTGGTGTAGTCGAACGGAAAGCTGTCGGCATAGGGCTCGACGAAGAAGTCGAACGGGTTGATCACGGTCATCTGGGCCGTGAAGTCGACCTCGATCTTTAGCTCGGTGGCCTTCTCCGGAAAGACGTAGCGTGCGAGCCAATTGCCCTGCGGGTCCTGCTGCCAGTTCACGAAATGATTTGATGGCGTGACCTTGAGCGAATAGCTCAGGATCGGCGTGCGCGTGTGCGGCGCCGGCCGCAGGCGGATGGTCTGCGGGCCGAGATCGATCGGACGGTCGTATTTGTAGTGCGTGACGTGGTGTAATGCGACGTAGATCGACACGGATCAGGTGCTCCAGCAGCTTTTTTGAGCAGAACACCTGACGTCATCGCGATCAAGCACTAACAAACGGCAGAGCGTGCCTACGGCACGGGCTATGCGCGCCTCTCACATCGTCGCCCCTAGCACCCATGGCGCAAACTCGGCACCGCCGAAACCAAGGCTCTCGCTCTTGGTCGGCTGTCCCGACGCGGTCTTCAGGATGAGATCGAAGATGCGCTTGCCGCACTCCTCGACGGTCTCGGATCCCTCGAGGATGGTGCCGCAATTGACATCCATGTCCTCTTCCATGCGCTGGTACATGGTCGTGTTGGTCGCAAGCTTGATCGACGGCGCGGGCTTGCAGCCGAACACGCTGCCGCGGCCGGTCGTGAAGCAGACGAGGTTGGCGCCGCCCGCCACCTGCCCGGTCGCCGCGACCGGGTCGTAGCCGGGCGTGTCCATGAACACAAAACCCTTCTTGGTGACGGCTTCCGCATAGTTGAGCACGTCGACGAGATTGGTGGTGCCGGCCTTCGCCATCGCGCCCAGCGACTTTTCGAGAATGGTGGTGAGGCCGCCGGCCTTGTTGCCGGGGCTCGGATTGGCATTCATCTCGGCGCCTTCCCGCTGCGTGTACTCTTCCCACCAGCGCATCAAGCCGACGAGCTTTTCGCCGACTTCGCGGCTGACCGCGCGGCGCGTGAGCAGATGTTCGGCGCCGTAGGTCTCGGGGGTCTCGGAGAGGATCACCGTGCCGCCATGGCGCACGATGAGATCGCTGGCCGCGCCGAGCGCGGGATTGGCCGATACGCCGGAATAGCCGTCGGAGCCGCCGCATTGCAGCGCCACGGTCAACTCGCTCGCCGGCACGGACTCACGCTTGACCTTGTTGGCATCGGCAAGCGTCTCGCGCACGAAAGCAACGCCCGCCTCCATCGTCTTGCGGGTACCGCCGACGTCCTGGATGTCCATCGCACGGAGCCGGCCGGCCAGCTTCTGCTCCTCCATCAACCCGCCGATCTGGTTCACCTCGCAACCCAGCCCCAGCACGATCACGTTGGAAAAGTTCACGTGCCGCGCGTAACCGCCGAGCGTGCGACGGAGCAGCGCCAGGGGCTCGTGCTGCGTCATGCCGCAGCCGGTCTTGTGGGTGAGCGCGACGACGCCGTCGACATTGGGGAAATCGGCCAGCGGATTCTCGCCGGTGAACGGATTCTTCTTGAAGACATCGGCGACGAGACCAGCGACATGCGCACTGCAATTCACCGAGGTGAGGATGCCGATGTAGTTGCGCGTGGCGACGCGGCCGTCGGGGCGGCGGATGCCTTCGAACGTCGCCGGCAGGTCGAAATTCGGCGTCGGCTTCACGTCCGCGCAATAGGCGTAGTCCTTGGAGAAATCGCCCATGCCGCAGTTCTGCGTATGCACGTGCTGGCCCGGCGAGATGGCTTGCGTCGCAAAGCCGATGATCTGGCCGTAGCGCTTGACCGGCTCGCCGACCGCGATCGGCTTGATCGCAACCTTGTGGCCCGAGGGAATGCGCTCGACCGCGCTCACGCCGTCGGCCACCACGGTGCCGGGCGGCAGGCTGGCACGCGCGATCACCACGCCGTCATCAGGGTGCAGGCGGATCACGGGAGCTGGGGTCGTCATGGGTGTCTCCTTGGTCTTCGGACTTCACCTCTCCCCGTTCTTACGGGGAGAGGTCGGATCGCGCAGCGATCCGGGTGAGGGGCGAGCCGCGCGCTCAGTCGTTAGCCTAGTTCGTGTTGAGAGAGGCCCCTCACCCCAACCCTCTCCCCGCAAGAGCGGGGAGAGGGAGAGGAGAGAGCGATCAAGCCTTGCCGCCGGAATCCTTCCGGGTCGCATTCACCTGCATCTTGGCATAGGTCGTCATCAGGCCGACCTCGTTCGACAGGGTGACCAGCTTGAAGCCCATGTTGATCGCCCGCGCCGCGCCTTCCGCGCCGCTGCAATGGATGCCCGGGTTGAGGCCGCGCTTGCCGCACTCCTTGATGATCTTCTCGTAGATCGCCAAGATCTCCGGCTCGCTGCGATCGAGCTTCGGCTCGAGGCCGTAGGAGAAGCCGAGGTCGGACGGTCCGATATAGACGCCGTCGATGCCTTCGACATCGAGGATCGCTTCCATGTTTTCGACCGCGGTCCTGGTCTCCATCATCGGGAGCAGGATGGTGTCGGCATTCGCTGTCTTCTGATACGAGCCCGCGGTGCCGTACATGCCGGCGCGGATCGGGCCGTTGGAACGCACGCCCTGCGGCGGATATTTTGAATAGGAGACGAGGTTCTTGGCCTCCTGCGCCGTGTTGACCATCGGGCAGATCACGCCATAGGCGCCGCCGTCGAGCACCTTGCCGATGATGCCGGGCTCGTTCCAGGGCACGCGGACCATCGGCGTCACCGGATGCTTGTCCATCGCCTGGAAGCATTGCACCATCGAGAGATAGTCCTGCACGCCGTGCTGCATATCGACGGTGACGCTGTCGAAGCCGCATTGCGCGATCATCTCGGCCGAAAAGCCCGAGGGGATCGCAAGCCACGCGTTGACCACGGCCTTGCCCGACTTCCAGATCTCTTTGACTTTGTTCGCCACGTTCACGTCCTTCCCTGTTGTTCTTGTTCACTGCCATTGCGAGTGAAGCGAAGCTTCCGAGCTCCAGCGCAAAATTGCTACGCAATTTTGTCGCTGGCTCCTCGCAAATGACGAAATCGAATTAACCCGCCGCCCTCCGGATCGCGACCTCGCTGACGCCGACCTCGCGGGCGGTGTTCACTATCGCCGCCCAGGTATCGTCCGGCAAGGGCACGCCATTTTTGGTACGATCGGCGCGCGTCTTTCGCTCGGGATCGCCGGGGACCAGCACCTGCTCGACGCCGGCAATCGGCTTGGTCGCGCGGATGAAGTCGGTATAGCGCGTGACTTCGTCGTCGAAGAGATTTGACGTGTCGACCACCTTGGGATCGACATAGAACGCCAGCATGCCGTTGGCGAAGCGGCGGCCGCCCGAGGTGGCGCCCGTTCCGGTCAACGCGCCGCCGAGCAATTCGCACATGAAAGCGAGACCCGATCCCTTGTGCTCGCCGAAGGCGCGGATCGCGCCGGTGCCCTTGGTGTGATCGCGCAGGCCGTCAGGCGTGTAGGGTCCGTACAGTACGACCGGCTCCTCGCGCAGCGTGCCGTCGGAATCGACCAGCGCACCCTTCGGCAGCTTCTTGCCGCCGCGGCTTGCGACCAGCACCTTGCCTTCGGCCACGATCGAGGTCGCGAAGTCGAGCACGATGGGATCCTGGCCCGGACGGGGAATGCCGACGCAATAGGGCGCGGTCGATAGCCGCTTCTCGACGCCGCCGAACGGTGCGACCAGCAGCGAGCCGGCGGCATTGACGAAATACACCGACACCAGTCCTTCGGCGGCCGCCATCTCGGCCCAGTCGCCGACGCGGCCGATGTGGCCGGCATTGCGCAGGGCAACCGCGGCAAGCCCCGCCTTCTTGCACTTCTCGATACCGATCCTCACCGCCTGCGGCGTCACCGTCTGGCCGTAGCCGAACTTGCCGTCGACCACAGCGAGCGACGGCGTGTCGAGCACCACTTCCGCGGTCTGGTTCGGCACGACGTTGCCGGTCTTTTTCCAGCGGATATAGACGGGCACGCGGATCACGCCGTGGCTGTCATGGCCGGTGAGATTGGCTGTGGTCAGGTAGGTCGCGATGCGTCTGGCTTCTTCGGGTGAGGACTCCGCATGCAGAAACACATCAGCGACAAAATCGATCAGCTTCTCAACCTGGATGGTGACCATAACGGGTCTTTTTGCCTCTGCCTTGTTCCCTGCGGAATGAGCCGGTCCCGACGCGGCATCATCCGTCCCGCCGCCGATTTTGGGTGGATCAGCTTGGGCGGCACTTTGAGCGAAAAAAACCGGCGATGTCCATCATTGTCGCCGCATATCTGCCTTCACTCCTCGGCGGAGGCCTCGTCTGCGCCGCCGAGGTCGGCAAGGCTCGTTTCAAGCTCGCTCAGCATGTCCTGCAACTCCGCAAGCTTGCGGGCGCCGAAACGTCGGGTGATCTCCGCGTAAACCGCTTCCGACGTTGGTGCGACGACCGCCATCAGCTTCACGCCCTTTTCCGAGATCGACACCACGCTGCGGCGCTGGTCGGTCTTGGCAGTCTTCCGCTCGATCAGGTGGCGCGCTTCGAGATCGCGCAGGATGCGCGACAGGCTCGGTCCCAGGAGAAACGCCGTCCGCGCGAGTTCCGTAACCTCGACCGCGCCGATCGCGGCGAGCGCACGCAGGATGCGCCATTGTTGCTCCGTGAGGCCGTGCTCACGCAGCGAGGGCCGGAACTGCCGCATCACGGCCTCACGTGCCCGGAGCAGTAACATCGGCAACGAGCTCGCAAAGTCGCGCATCGGCACCTGCCGGACGGCTGGGTGGCCGCCATTCGCGGGGTCGGCCGATTTCTTCCTGGTCATGGCGAAATGCCTCGTCCTCGCACCTGAGAATGTTTGCAGTGCAGCAAGCGCGAATTCGGCTTGACGCATTCACTTAACATGTTAAGTATCTCCCCGGCATCACACTTTGTATGACCTCCGATGGCGCTTTCCAACGACGATATCCTTGCTTGCGCGAACCGCCTGCACCAGGCGGAGAAGACGCGCACGCAGATCCGGCAGCTCTCGCAGGACTATCCCGCGATCACCATCGCCGATGCTTACGCGATTCAGAAGGCGTGGGTCGACATCAAGATTGCCGAGGGCCGGGTCGTCAAAGGCCACAAGATCGGCCTGACCTCGAAGGCGATGCAGAGCGCGCTCAATATCGACGAGCCTGACTCCGGCGTGCTGCTCGACGACATGTTCTTTGCCGATGGCGGGCTGGTGCCGACGGATCGCTTCATCGCCACGCGCGTCGAGGCCGAGCTCGCCTTCATCATGAACAAGCGGCTCAGTGGCCCCGACTGCACGATGTTCGACGTGCTCAACGCCACCGACTTCGTGGTGCCGGCGCTGGAGATCCTCGATACTCGCGTCGAACGTGTCGATCCCAAGACCAAGGCGACGCGGAAGATTTTTGACACCATCGCCGACAATGCGGCAAACGCCGGCATCGTGCTCGGCGGACGGCCGATCCGCCCCTCGGAGGCCGATCTGCGCTGGATCGGCGCGCTGTGCTTCAGGAACGGCCAGCTGGAAGAGACCGGGCTCGCCGCCGGTGTGCTCAACCATCCGGCCACATCAGTGGCGTGGCTTGCGAACAAGATCGCGCCGCTCGGCCTTTCGCTCGAGCCCGGGCAGGTCGTGCTCGCCGGCTCCTTCATCCGTCCGATCGAGACCCGCAAGGGCGACACAATTCAAGCCGACTACGGCGCTTACGGCTCAGTGAGCTGCTACTTCGCTTAAAGCCGTCAATAAGAACAGGGAGTGAAACCGCGATGCCGCATTTCACGATCGAGTATTCGGCCAATCTCGATGCCATCATCGACATGGCCGCGGTGTGCGAAATCGTGCGCAAGGCGGCGGCTGAGACCGGCGTCTTCCCCGTCGGCGGCATCCGCGTCCGCGCCATCAGATGCGAGCACTACGCGATCGCCGACGGCAGGAAGGACTACGGCTTTCTCTCGATGCTGCTGCGCATCGGCGAAGGCCGCGATCTGCCGACGCGCAAGGCCGCCGGCGAACACGTCTTCCGCGCGCTCTCCGGCCATCTCGATCCAGTCTTCGCTGCCAGCAAGTTCGCGCTGTCGTTCGACATGCAGATCAACGACAAGGAGACGAGCTGGAAGCGCAACAACATCCACGACGCATTGAAAGTGGAGGCCGCCCATGGATAAGCCCGCGCCGAAGACCGATGTGTTCCAGGCCAACCGCGACCGCGTAGCGCCGCTGCTGAAGAAGCTGCGCACTGAGGGCATCGGCCACATGATCGACGGCAGGATCGTCGCCTCGATCTCCGGCGAGACTTTTGAGACGAAGTCGCCGGTCGACGGCACGACGCTTGCGAGCGTCGCGCGCGGCAACGCCGGGGACATCGATCGCGCTGCAACCGCGGCTGCTCTCGCCTTTAAGTCCTGGCGCGACATGGGACCGGCGATGCGGCGCAAGCTCTTGCATCGCGTAGCGGATGCGATCGAAGACAATGCCGACGACATCGCCGTGCTCGAATGCATCGACACGGGACAAGCCTATCGCTTCATGGCGAAAGCCGCGATCCGCGCCGCCGAGAATTTCCGCTTCTTCGCCGACAAATGCGGCGAGGCGCGCGACGGCCTCAACACGCCGAGCGACGAGCACTGGAACGTCTCGACGCGCGTGCCGATAGGCCCCGTCGGCGTGATCACGCCGTGGAACACGCCGTTCATGCTCTCGACCTGGAAGATTGCCCCTGCGCTAGCCGCCGGCTGTACCGTCGTGCACAAGCCGGCCGAATGGTCGCCGGTGACGGCCGACATGCTGGCAAAGCTCGTCAAGGAAGCCGGGGTTCCCGACGGCGTGCTCAACACCGTGCACGGTTTTGGCGAGGAGGCCGGCAAGGCCCTGACCGAGCATCCCGCGATCAAGGCGATCGGCTTCGTCGGCGAGAGCGCAACGGGCTCGGCGATCATGCGGCAGGGCTCGGCGACGCTGAAGCGCGTACATTTCGAGCTCGGCGGCAAGAACCCCGTGATCGTGTTCGACGACGCCGATCTCGATCGCGCGCTCGATGCCGTCGTGTTCATGATCTACTCGCTGAACGGCGAGCGCTGCACCTCCTCCAGCCGCCTGCTGGTCCAGCAAAACATCGCCGAAAAGTTCGTGGAGAAGCTGACCGCGCGGGTGAAGGCCCTCAAGGTCGGCCATCCCCTCGATCCCGCGACCGAGATCGGGCCGCTGATCCATGAGCGGCACCTCGCAAAGGTCTGCTCCTATTTCGACGTCGCGCGCGAAGACGGCGCTGTCATCGCGGTTGGCGGCAAGACCCATGACGGTCCCGGCGGCGGGCACTATGTGCAGCCAACGCTGGTGACCGGCGCAACGACCAAGATGCGCGTCGCGCAGGAAGAGGTGTTTGGCCCGTTCCTCACGGTGCTGCCCTTCCGCGACGAGAAGGACGCGATCGAGATCGCCAACGACGTCCGCTATGGCCTCACCGGCTATGTCTGGACCAACGACATGGGCCGGGGCTTGCGCGTCGCGGACGCGCTGGAGGCCGGCATGATCTGGCTGAACTCCGAAAACGTCCGCCATCTGCCGACCCCGTTCGGCGGCATGAAGGCGTCAGGCATCGGCCGCGACGGCGGCGACTACTCGTTCGACTTCTACATGGAAACCAAGCACGTCTCGCTCGCGCGGGGCACGCACAAGATTCAGAAACTGGGAATTTGATCGTCATTCCGGGGCGTGCGACGGGACCGCGCAAGCGCGGCCCGGAGCACGAACCCGGAATCCATTCATCCACCGCCACCGCTGCGCGATGGATTCCGGGCTCGGCTCTTCGAGCCGCCCCGGAATGACAGAGGGAAACGCAATGCCCGTTCCGCAACACACGTTCGAACCACCCTTCAACATCATCCGATCGAGCCACGCCGTGCTCGACGTGACCGATCTGAAGCTCAGCCGCGAGTTCTACGAGACCACTGTCGGCCTCCATGTCGAGGATGCCGACGACAATGTCGTCTACCTGCGCGGCTTCGAGGAACATCAGCATCACTCGCTGGTGCTGCGCAAAGCCGCGGTGCCGGCCTGCAACCGGCTCGGCTTCAAGGTCGGCAACGACGGGGATCTCGACAAGGCGGCCGCGTTCCTCTCCGAGAATGGCCTCGCCTACGCCTTCTCCGATCAGCCGTTCCAGGGCCGAACGCTGCAATTCACCGATCCCTTCGGCTTCCAGATCGAACTCTATGCGACGATGGACCGGCGCCCGCATCTGCTCCGCCGCTTCGATCTCTACAGGGGTTGCCACCCGCAGCGGCTCGACCATTTCAACGTTTTTGCTGCCGAAGTGCAGGACACCGTCGACTTCTATGCCCGGCTCGGCTTCCGTCTCACCGAATATGCCGAGGAAGACGGCGCCAACGGCCGCATCGCGGCGGCCTGGATGCATCGCAAGGGCAACGTCCACGACTTTGCCATCACCAACGGCAAGGGCCCGCGGCTGCACCATTTTGCCTATTGGACGCCGACGGCGATGAACATCATCCATCTCTGCGACGTCATGGCGTCCGCCGGCTTCGTCAAGAACATCGAGCGCGGCCCGGGGCGTCACGGCATCTCCAACGCGTTCTTCCTCTATGTCCGCGACCCCGATGGACACCGCCTCGAGCTCTACACCAGCGACTATTTCACCGGCGATCACGACCATGAGCCGCTGCGCTGGTCGCTGCGCGATCCGCGCCGGCAGACGCTGTGGGGCGCGCCGGCCCCGCGCTCCTGGTTCGAGCAGGGCTCGCCGTTCGCGGGACAGGCCGTGCGCGAGCCAAAATTCGTGGCCGACGTGCTGGTGGCGGACTGAGCGATGAATCTCCCTCGCCTCGCCACCTACTCCGTCAAGGGAGTGACCAAATACGGCGCCGTCGTCGACGGCGGCATCGTCGATCTCTCGGCGCGCCATGCCAAGGACTATCCGACGCTGCGCGAAGTGATCGCTGCGGGCAAGCTGCAAGACCTCGCGGACGCCGCCGCCGGCCGCGCGCCGGATCACGCGATCGGCGACATCATTTGGCTGCCGCCGGTCCCTGCGCCGGAGAAGATCATCTGCATCGGCGTCAACTATCCCGACCGCAATGCGGAGTACAAGGACGGCCAGGACGCGCCAAAGTATCCGAGCATGTTCATGCGCTCGCCCCGCTCCTTCGTCGGCCACGACACGCCGCTGGTGCGCCCGCGCGCATCGAACCAGCTCGACTACGAAGGCGAGATCGTGCTGGTCATCGGCAAACCCGGCCGGCACATCCCGGAGAGCACGGCGCTCGATCACATCGCAGCCGTCACGCTCTGCAACGAGGGAAGCGTGCGCGACTGGCTGCGGCATGCAAAGTTCAACGTTACGCAAGGCAAGAATTTTGATTCCAGCGGCAGCCTCGGCCCGTGGCTGGTGCCCTATACGCAGGAAGCGCAGCTTGCCGACATCCGCCTGACCACGCATGTCAACGGCGAATTGCGCCAGGACGATCGGACCAGCCGGCTGATCTTCTCCTTCCGTTACCTCATCAATTATATTTCGACCTTCGCAACGCTCGTTCCCGGTGACATCATCGTCACGGGAACGCCGACCGGCGCCGGTGCGCGCTTCGATCCGCCGCGCTATCTGAAGCCGGGCGACGTTATCGAGGTCGAAGCCGAGGGCATCGGCAGATTGCGCAACGGCGTGGTCGACGAAGCCTGAGACAGTAACGCAGATTGGAATGATGCAATGACCACCCTCACCGGCGGCGAAGCGATCGTAAGCAGCCTTGTCGCGCACGGCGTCGACACCGTGTTCGGCCTCCCTGGCGCGCAGGTCTACGGCCTGTTCGACGCCTTCCATCAGGCGCAGCTCAAGGTGATCGGTGCGCGCCACGAGCAGGCCTGCGGCTACATGGCCTTCGGCTACGCACGCTCCAGCGGCAGGCCCGGCGTGTTCAGCGTGGTGCCCGGCCCCGGCGTGCTCAATGCCAGCGCGGCGCTGCTCACCGCGTTCGGCTGCAACGAGCCGGTGCTGTGCGTCACCGGCCAGGTGCCGACACAGTTTTTGGGCAAGGGCCGCGGTCATCTGCACGAGATGCCGGACCAGCTCGCGACCTTGCGCACCTATGTGAAATGGGCCGACCGCATCGAATATCCGGCCAATGCGCCGACGGTGGTCGCACGCGCCTTCCAGGAGATGATGTCGGGCCGCCGCGGTCCTGCGTCGGTCGAAATGCCCTGGGACGTCTTTACGCAACGCGCGGAGACCATAGCCGCAAAAGTTCTTGCACCACTGCCCGCCCCGCAGCCCGATTCCGACCAGGTGAAGCAGGCCGCAGCCCTGATCAAGGCCGCCAAGGCGCCGATGATTTTTGTCGGCAGCGGCGCAATCGACGCGCGCGAGGAAATCCTCGAGCTCGCCGAGATGATCGATGCGCCCGTGGTCGCCTTCCGCAGCGGCCGCGGCATCGTCTCCAACGCGCATGAGCTCGGCCTGACCATGGCGGCCGCCTACAAGCTCTGGCCGACGACAGACCTCATGATCGGCATCGGCACCCGCCTGGAATTGCCGACCATGTCGCGCTGGCCCTTCCGCCCGGATGGGCTGAAATGCATCCGCATCGACATCGACCCGGTCGAGGTGCGGCGTTACCCCGCCGACACCGCCGTCATCGCCGACGCCAAGGCCGCGACCGCCGACCTTGCCGCCGCCGTGAGCAAGGTCGGCTACCGCAAGACCGCCGGCCGCCGCGGCGCGATCCGCGAGGCGACGGCGTTGGCGCAAGCGGAAATCCAGCGCGTCCAGCCGCAGATGGCCTATCTCAACATTTTGCGCGAGGTGCTGCCGGCGAATGCCATTGTCACCGACGAGCTGTCGCAGGTCGGTTTTGCGTCCTGGTACGGTTTTCCAATCTACGAGCCGCGCACCTTCATCACATCGGGCTATCAGGGCACGCTGGGCTCGGGCTTTCCGACGGCGCTCGGCGCCAAGGTCGCCAATCCCGACAAGCCGGTGATCGCGATCACTGGCGACGGCGGGTTCATGTTCGGCGTGCAGGAGCTATCTACTGCGGTGCAGTTCAACATCGGCGTGGTGACGCTGGTGTTCAACAACAACGCCTATGGCAACGTCCGACGCGACCAGCGCGAACGCTTTGACGGCCGCGTGGTCGCCTCCGACCTCGTCAACCCCGACTTCGTGAAACTCGCGGAGTCCTTTGGCGTCGGCGCCGCCCGCGTCACCTCACCGGATCAATTCAAGGCCGCGCTGGAGAAGGCGCTCGCGCATGGGGGGCCGTATCTGTTGTCGATCGAAGTGCCGCGGGACTCCGAGGTGAGCCCGTGGGCCTTCATCCACCCGCCGAAGCCTTGATTCTATCAGCGCCCTGGAGCCGCGCCGCGGCGATCACCAATAGTCCGGCGCCTGCGACCGACCAGCAGGCGACCGGCGCCCAGTGCAGGAGCGGCGCGTAGTCCGGCATCTTCTGCAGGCCACCGGCGACCGCCGCCATCCGTGCGAACGTGCCGAGCGCCAAGGCCGAGAAGACGAGACCCGTCACTTTCCCTTCCGCGCCCGTCGAGCCGATCGCCAGCGCAGCCGAGATCGCGCTCATCAGCATGCAGCCCCAGGCCGCTCCCGCCAGGAACTGCGCAACGATCAGCGTATTGAGGCTGCCGGCGAGCTCGGCGCCCACGATCGCGAGCGCGCCGAACAGGCCGGCCGCGCCCATCACGATGAGCCCTCCGCGGTGCTTGACGATCAGGCTCGCGGGAAACATCGCGATGTTAAAACCGATCCAGAACACCGGCATCAGCCATTGCAACTCGCCGGGCTTTGCAAAGCGCAGGTAGAACGGCGCGCTGTTCATCGCAAAGTGCAGTTGATAGCCGAGCGCGAGCGCGACCATCGCGACGATGAAGATGATCGGCACCAGGCCGAGCGGTTTTGCCGCCTCGGCCGGCGTCGGCGGCGTGGTGTCGCGCGCCACGTCATACTCGATCCGCGACAGCGCGAGCGCGGTGAGCAGCAGCACGGCACTGGAGATGATGAAGGGCAGCCGAGCGTCTTGCTCGCGTAGCACCACGCCGAGATAGGGCGAGACGGCGCCGGCGACGCCATAGCCGAGCATGGCAAGCGCGGCGAGGAACGGCACCTGCGACTTCGCGCGATATTTTCCGAGCAGGGTGAGCGGCGGCGCGCGCAAGGCCGATGACGTGATCGACCAGACCACGATCAACGCGATGAACCAGCCTTGCGCAGCGGCGCCCGCGCCGGCCACGAAGGGCAGCGCGACGAAGGCCGCGCAGGAGATTGCGGTCAGCACGCCGACGAACAGGCCGAGCCGGCCGACGAAGGGCGCGATCTTGTCGGCCGCGATCCCCATTGCGGTATCGGCGATGGTGAAGATCGCCTGGTCCAGCATCAGGATGAGGATCACGGCGGTCGGCGCGATGCCGACCTCTGCCGCGAGTTTCGGCAGATAGATGACGTAGGTTGTCCAGCCCAGCGTGAACACCAATTGCAGCACGGCTAGATAAAGCCCGGTGCGACTGGCGCTTACGCTCGCGTCAGCCGACGCCTGTGCCGTGGTCATGTCGCTGCCCCCTCGGCGGCAAGCTTAGACGAGAGCAGGCTCTTGGGAAACGACGTCAGCGCGTCTTTCGGAAGGTCAGATTGACCCGCTGCCGGCCGAGCAGCGCATGCTCGCCGTCGGCGAGCGGGGCGACGCCGTGATAGGCTAGTCGCGACGGCCCGCCCCAGACCGCGACATCACCATGGGTCAGCCGGAATCGGCGCGGCTTGTCGCTGCGCGATAGGCCACCGAACAGGAAGATCGCGGGCAGACCGAGCGAGACCGACACGATCGGCGCCGCAAGATCCAGCTCGTCCTTGTCCTGATGCAGCGAGAGCCGTGTGCCGGGCTCGTAGCGATTGACGAGGCAGGCATCGGGCGCGAAGCCGGTATAACCACCCTGCTCTGCAGCACGACGGGCCAGATCACGGAACACGGCCGGCATGGCGGGCCACGGCACGCCGGATCGAGGATCGATCGCATCATAGCGATAGCCGGTGTGATCGGTGATCCAGCCGCAACAGCCGCAATTCGTCATCGCCACCGACATCTGATAGCCGCCCGGCGTGGTCATCCGCCGAAACGGCGCCTGAGCGACGATCTCGCGCACCGCCGCGATCAGCTCGTCCTCGATCGGTTTTGCGAAACCGCGCAACAACACGGCGCCATCGGCGATCTCTTCGCAAGACGGCTGCGCCTCCGCCAGACTGTCAAACAGGTCCGCCGTCAATCGTTGCGCTCACTTCGCATCGTGAAAGATCACACCCAGCGTATGGCGTTGGCCGGACCTGATCCGGCTGACGCCATGACGCAGATTAACGCGATAAGTGCCGCGCGTCCCCTGCACCGGCCGGTGATGCACAGCAAAGGCCACTGCGTCGCCCTGCACGAGCGGCACGACCTCGGCACGCGACTGCATGCGCGGGCGCTGCTCGGTCAGCACGAACTCACCGCCGGTGAAATCGCGTCCCGGCTCGGAGAGCAGGATTGCGACCTGGAGCGGGAACACGTGCTCGCCGTAGAGGTCCTGATGCAGGCAGTTGTAGTCACCGGCCTCGTACTGCAGCAGCAGCGGCGTCGGCCGCCCCTGGCCGGCGTCATGACAGCGCTTCAGGAAGGCGGCATGGTTGGCGGGATAGCGGATATCGATCCCCATCGCCTCGTTCCAGCTGTTAGCGACACCCTGGAGGTGTGCGTACAACGCCGGCCGGAGTTCGGCGATCAAGTCGGGCAGCGGATAGGAGAAGTATTTGTACTCGCCGCGGCCAAAGCCGTGGCGGCCCATGACGACGCGGCTGCGGAAGCGTGCGTCGTCGGGATAGAGCGCGGCGATGTCGCGGCATTGGTCTGATGTGAGCAGCCCGTTCAGGACGGCGCAGCCCTGGGCGTCGAGTTCAGCGGTGATCTGCGGCCAGTCGAGTGCGTCGACGCGGGCCGTGGGGTCGGTCGGGTCATTGACAGAGGCCGGCATACGTTTTGCGATTGCCATAGCGAACTTCCTATCCATTTCCGTCATTCCGGGGCGCGACGAAGTCGCGAGCCCGGAATGACGGAGAATGTGTTGCAAGTCCTAACAGCGGTAACCACCCGATTTCCGTCTGGAATCTATCCCAGCACCGGCAGCGTAACCACATCATACGCATGCCGGATCGTGCGCTTCAAAACGGGGTCCTCCAGCTCGAACTCAAAGCGGTCGGCGGGGCGGATGCCGCCCTTGGCGGCGAAGGTGCCGCCGAACATGGCGCAGCCGTCGGGCAAGCCCTTGCCGTCGAAGCCGCGCGCGATGAGGTCGTCGACCGGCAGCATCGCGTCCAGCGTGCCCTCCTGGTAGAGCACGCGCTCGCCGTTGATCCAGGCGTGGGAGCGCAAAATCATCTTGTCCCAATGGCCGATGACGTCCTCGAGCTCCCACAGCGTGGAGGCGACCACCTTGTCGCACATCTGCTTCGAGACGGTGACGCTGTAGGCCTCGACCTTGCGGTCGGTGTGGTCGGAGCCGCAGCCGACAAAAATGCGGCCCTGCCAGCCGATCAGCACGAACTCGACCTCGCCGGAGGACTCGCCGCCGCTGCATTCGATGCTGTCGGCCATGGTCAACCGGCGCGCCGAGACGCGGTAGTAGATCGGCGTCGAGGCCGGACGCGCAATGCCGACGGCCTCGAGCTCCGCGATATGCTTGTCGCGCGCGACGGGATCGCGGCCGGTCCAGCCGGCGATGACGGCCTTGTCGATCGCTAGCGTCAGCGGGGTTGTCGTGTCCTGGGCGTCGACGGTGAAGGTCAGGTCAAACACGAATTACGGCCTCCATGCCGGCAGCGAGTTCAAAGATGCGGTGATCGGATCCGCCTGAAGCCGCGAGCATCAGGCCGACGGGAACCTCGCCCGCACGATGCGCAGGAATCGAGATCGCGCAACCGTCGATCATGTTGATCAGGGTGCAGTTGCGCAGCGACTTCAAGTTGGCCGCGGCGAACGCCTTGTCGTCGGCAAGGTCGGCGATCCTTGGCGGCGTGTTCGCAGTGGTCGGCAGCACCAGCGCATCGTAGGGCGCAAGCCGCGCATTGACCCGCGCGATCAGCGAGCGGCGCTCGTTGAGGAGATCGATGTAGTCGGCCGCGCTCTGCGCCTCGCCACGCATGATGCGCACGAAAACCCTGGGGTCGTAGGCGTCGCCCTTGGCCTCTATGAGGTAGCGGTGCCAGGCATAGCTCTCGGAGGCGGCAAAGCCGCCCTTGGCGTTCATCGGGCCGATGTCCAGAAATTCCGACATCTCGATGCGCTCGATGATGGCACCATGATCGGCGAGCGTCTTGAGCGCGCGCTCGAAAGTTTGCGCGACGGGTGAATCGAGATCGTCGAGCGCAATCGTGGTCGGCACCGCGAGCCGCATACCCCGCACCGGGCGCGGCTTCAGCGGCACCACCGGCTCGTTCGCCAGCACGGCGTCGAGTATGGCACAGCAACTGACCGATCGCGCCAAGGGTCCGATGCTGTCGAGCGAGAACGACAGCGGCACCGCGCCCTCCAGCGGCACGCGGCGCTGCGTCGGCTTGTAGCCGACAATGCCGTTATAGGCGGCCGGGATCCGGCAGGAGCCGCCGGTGTCGGTGCCGAGCGCGCCATGGGCCATGCCGTCAAGCACGGACACCGCCGCACCCGACGACGAGCCGCCCGGCACATGGCCCACGGCCCGGTTCCAGGCGCCCTTCGGCGTGCCGAAATGCGGATTGATGCCGATGCCGGAATAGGCGAACTCGGTCATGTTGGTCCGGCCGATCAGCACGAAGCCGGCCTGGCGCAGCCGCGCCACTGCCGCCGCATCGTGCTCGGCCGGATCGGAATCGTCGAGCGCGCGGGAGCCGGCGCGCGTGGTCTGTCCCTTGATGTCGAAGAGATCCTTGATCGAGACCGGAATACCGGCATAAGGCGACGGCGCCGCCTTGGCCTTGCGCAAGGCGTCCATCGCATCCGCCGTCGCCAGTGCCGCATCCTTGTCGACACGGATGAAGGCGCGCTGGCCCTCGCCCGCGGGATCGGCAATCCTGGCGATGCAGTCCTCGACCAGCTTTCGGGACGTGGCGCGGCCGCTGTCGAGATCGGCGGCGAGCGTGGCGAGGGTCGGGAAATCGGGCATGTCTGTCTCGCGGAATATTTTTGGCGCGACGCAATCTATCGCGCTGGCTCCATTCGATACAAGCATTGTGCGCATGATGGCATGCGCGCGCGTTGCTGGACCGTTGACGCCCAATGGTCGATTGTCGCATCAAGATCGAAACGGCGGGCCATGCAGCCCGCACCTCGGGAGGACTTGCCGACATGGCCGAACCGCAGCGCGCGCGACCGAAACCGACGCCGGAGACGCAGCATTTCTGGGACGGCACGAAGGCGGGTGAATTGCGCCTGCAACGCTGCGACGCCTGCGCGCATGTCTTTTTCCCGCCGCGCCCGTTCTGCCCGTCCTGCGCCTCGCGCAAGGTTTCTGTCTTCAAGGCAAGCGGCAAGGGCTTTCTCTACAGCTACGTGATCAATCACCGCCCCGCCGCGCCCGGCTTCACGCCGCCTTATGCGATCGCCGTGGTCGAGCTGGCGGAAGGGCCGCGGATGATGAGCAATATCATCGACTGCCCGCAGACGCCTGAGGCCCTCGAGCTCGACATGAAGCTCGAGGTCGCTTTTGAGCCGCTCGACGACAAGATCACCCTCCCCGTGTTCCGTCCGGCGAAGGGGTAAGTGGCCATGCGCAGGAACCAGGTTGCCGTGGTCGGCGCGGCCGAGACCACCGAGCTCGGCGTCATCCCCAACATGTCGCAGCTCCAGCTTCATGCGGATGCGGCTCTCAACGCCATTGCGGACGCCGGGCTAAAACTGTCCGACATCGACGGCTTTGCCACCGCGGTCGAAACGCCGCAGCAGGTCTGCCATTATCTCGGCATCAAGCCGACCTGGGTCGACGGCACCTCGGTCGGCGGCTGCTCCTTCATGCTGCATGTCCGCCATGCGGCGGCCGCGATCGAAGCCGGGCTGTGCAAGACCGTGCTGATCACGCATGCCGAGAGCGGCAAGTCGATGATCGGCAAGGCGCCGCGCTCGATTCCGGCCGACAGCCTGCAAGGCCAGTTCGAGGCGCCCTATGGCGTCTACGGACCGCCCAGCATGTTCCCGATTCCCGTGCTGCGCTTCATGAAGACCTACGGCATCACGCATGAGCAGCTTGCCTCGGTCGCTGTCGTGCAGCGCGAATGGGCGGCGAAAAATCCGCGCGCGATGATGAAGGACCCGATCACGGTTGCCGACGTCCTCAACTCGCGCATGATCGCCTATCCGTTCCGTCTGCTTCAGTGCTGCCTCGTCACGGACGGTGGCGGCGCGCTGATCCTGACCTCGGCCGACCGCGCCAAGGATTTTCCGCGCAAACCCGTCTACATCATGGGCACCGGCGAGAGCGTGGAGACGCCGATGGTGAGCCAGATGGAAACGTTCAACTCCTCGCGCGCCTTCAAGGTCGCCGGCCCCCTCGCCTTCAAGGAGGCCGGCATCGCGCACAAGGACGTCGATCATCTCATGATCTACGACGCCTTCGCGCACCTGCCGCTGTTCGGGCTCGGCGACCTCGGCTTCATGCCCTATGAGGAGACCGGCAAGTTCATTGCCGAGGGCAACACGCGGCCGGGCGGCAAGCTGCCGCTCAACACCAATGGCGGCGGCCTCTCCTACATGCATTCGGGCATGTACGGCATGTATGCGTTGCAGGAGAGCGTGCGGCAGATGCGCGGCATCGCGCCGGCACAGGTGCCGGGCGCAAAGATTTCGGTGTGTCACGGCGTCGGCGGCATGTTCGCGGCGTCGGGCACGATCGTGTTTACGAACGAGAGGTGAGCTCGTCATTCCGGGGCGTCGCGCAAGCGACGAGCCCGGAATCCATAACCACCATCGTGAGTATGGATTCCGGGCCTGCGCCTTTCGGCGCATCCCGGAATGACGACGGAAATTGGAACGGATAGCGGAGACCACACATGACAAAATCACTGCAGGACAAAGTCATCATCGTCACCGGCGCAGGCCGTGGCATCGGGCGCGAGATCGCGCTGCTCTGCGCAGCGGAAGGTGCAAAAGTGGTCGTCAACGATCCCGGTGGGGCCGCCGACGGCGCCGGCTCGAACGCGGCCCCCGCCGAGGAGGTGGTCGAGGAGATCAAGAAGCGCGGCGGCACCGCGGTCGCCAATTTCGAGAGCGTCGCGGAAGCCATCCCCGCCAGCAAGATCGTAAAAACCGCAACCGATCATTTCGGTCGGCTCGACGGCGTCGTCAACAATGCCGGCATTTTGCGCGACATGATCTTCCACAAGATGAGCGTGGAAGCGTTCGAGGCCGTCATCAAGGTGCACCTGATGGGTTCGTTCTACGTCTCTCACGCCGCGGCGCGGATTTTCCGCGAGCAGGAGAGCGGGTCCTTCGTGCACTTCACCTCGACCTCGGGCCTGATCGGCAATTTTGGACAAGCCAACTACGCCGCCGCCAAGCTCGGCATCGTGGGGCTCTCCAAATCGATTGCGCTCGACATGGGCCGCTTCAACGTGCGCTCGAACTGCGTCTCGCCGTTCGCCTGGACCCGCATGATCGGCACCATCCCGATCGAGACGGACGCCCAGAAGGCCCGGGTCGAGAAAATCAAGCAGATGGGTCCGGAGAAGATCGCGCCCGTCTGCGCCTATCTGCTCGGCGACCAGGCCAAGGACGTCACCGGACAGATCTTCGGCGTGCGCATGAACGAGATCTTCCTGTTCAGCCAGAACCGCCCCCTGCGCTCGGTGCATCGCGGCGAAGGCTGGACGCCGCAGAGCATTGCCGAGCACGGCATGCCGGCGCTCAAGGATTCGTTCTACAAGCTCGACCGCTCGGCGGATATTTTCCCGTGGGATCCTGTCTAGCCACTGATACGGCAATGCTGCCTTGCGATCTTCGGTTGTCTGAGCCGAAGATTGCTCGATTTGCCGCCTGATTGCCGGTGCATCGTGTCCTCCCAACAAAAAATTGTGGGAGGAAACCATGACAAGAGCACTGACTTTCTCCACCGACACGTCTGCCACCGAACCTGCCGGCCTCGGCCGCCGCACCCTCCTGAAGGGCGCGGCGGCGGTCGCGGCGTCAGGCATAACGATGACCGCGGCCAATGCTGCGAGCGTGACGCCTCTGGGCCAGACCGGCGCGCCAACGCGATCGACCGCACCGTTGCCGCTGGGGCCGCTGCCCGGCAGCCGCTACCCGGACTCGCGCCTGGAATCCGCCAAGAAGGGGCCGCCAACATTCGGACCTGCCGACTTCCCGGCCTTCGCCGGCACCATGGCGGTCGAGCGCGTCGCAACCGGCTTCCGATGGGCCGAGGGCCCGGTCTATTTCCCGGCGGGACGATATTTGCTGTTCAGCGACATCCCCAACAATCGCATCATGCGTTTCTCGGAGGATGACGGTCACACGAGCGTGTACCGCCAGCCGTCGATGAACTCGAACGGCAACACCATCGATCGCGAAGGACGCCTGATCACCTGCGAACATAGCGGCCGGCGCGTGACCCGAACCGAACTCGACGGCTCGATCACCATCATCGCCGACAAATACAACGGCAAGCGGCTGAACTCGCCGAACGACGCGGTCGTCACCGCCGACGGTGCCATCTGGTTCACCGATCCGGCCTACGGCATCGGCGGCTTCTATGAAGGCATCAAGGCCGACCCCGAGCAGGAGAAGAAGAACGTCTACCGGGTCGATCCGAAGACCGGCGACGTCAAGGTCGTCGTCGACGATTTCGTGGAGCCCAACGGAATCACGATCTCGCCGGACGAGAAGAAGCTTTATGTCTGCGATACCGGATTCACGGACGGACCGGACAACCCCTCGCATATCCGCGTGTTCGACCTCGATGTAGCGGCGGGGAAGGTGTCGAACAGCAAGGTCTTTGCGGATATGCCCAAACCCAGCATTACTGATGGCGTTCGTTGCGACACCGAAAGCCGCGTCTGGTGCTCCGTCGGTTGGGGCGATCCCAACGAGGACGGCGTGCGCTGCTACACGGCGAAAGGCGAACTGCTGGGCAAGATTCACATTCCGGAGACCGTCGCCAATCTGACTTTCGGCGGCCAGCAGCGAAACCGGCTTTATATCTGCGGCTCGACGTCGCTGTATGCCGTGTACACGAGTGTGCAGGGCGCGTTGAAGCCTTGATCCGCTGACGATCCGTATCATGGCCGGGCATCGCCCCCCGAAGGACGACGCCGCTTCCGCTCGCCTATGTCCCGGCCATCGACGTCTCTCGTCTAGCACCGTCGTTCCGGGGCGGCTCGCAGAGCCGAACCCGGAATGAAGATCAGCCCGTATTCCTCAGGCCCGCCGAGATGCCGTTGATGGTGAGCTGGATGCCGCGCAGCACCGCCTCGTCCGGGTTCTGCGCGCGGTGCTCCTTCAAGAGTTCGACCTGCACATGGTTGAGCGGGTCGAGATAGGGGAAGCGGTGGCGCACGGAGCGCTCGAGCAATGGGTTGCCCTGAAGCAGCCGATCCTGCCCCATGATATCCAGGAGCGTCTCGATGCAGGAATGCCATTCGCGGCGGATGCGGCCAAAAATCTTTTCGCGCAAGGCTTCGTCGGGCACGAGCTCGGCATAGCGTGACGCGATCGCGATCGAGCTTTTTGCGAGCACCATGTCCATGTTGGACAAGAGCATGCGGAAGAACGGCCAGTCGCGATAGAGCTCTTTCAGGAACGGCATGCCCTTGTCGGGATGCTCCTCGATCCATTGCTCGACTGCGCTGCCAAAGCCGTACCAGCCGGGCAGCATCAGCCGGCACTGCGCCCAGGAGAACACCCAGGGGATGGCGCGCAGATCCTCGATGGCGCGGGTCTTCTTGCGCGAGGCCGGACGGCTGCCGATGTTGAGCGTCGCGATCTCGTTGATCACGGTGGATGACCAGAAATAGTCGACGAAGCCGTCGGTCTCATAGACGAGGCCGCGATAGGCCTTGAAGGCGAGGCCCGACAGCTCGTCCATCGCGGTGAGATATTCGCGGCGCGGCGCGCTCTGGCGCGGATGTAGCAGGCTTGCCTCCAGCGTGGCTGCGGCAAGGATCTCCAGATTGTTGCGGCCGACCTCGGCGTTGGAATATTTCGATGAGATGATCTCGCCCTGCTCGGTGATGCGGATCTGGCCGTTCACGGCCCCGCCCGGCTGCGCGATGATGGCGTCATAGCTCGGGCCGCCGCCGCGGCCGACCGATCCGCCGCGGCCGTGGAACAGGCGCAGGCGCACGCCATGACGCTCGAACACGTCGACGAGGCCGATCTCGGCCTTGTAGAGCTCCCAGCCCGAGGTGACGAAGCCGCCGTCCTTGTTGCTGTCGGAATAGCCGAGCATCACCTCCTGCACGCTGCCGCGGCTGTCAACCAGACGGCGGTAATCGTGCAGCGACAGCATGCGGTCCATGATGCCGCTTGACGCCTGCAGGTCCTCGATGGTCTCGAACAGCGGCACGATGTTGATGGCGCTGCGGCCGGAGGGAATGACGAGGCCGACCTCCTTCAGCAGCACCGCGACCTCGAGCATGTCGGACATGCCCTTGCACATCGAGATGATGCATTGGGGGATTACGTCGGTGCCGAAGCTTGCATGGGCTTCGGCGGCCTCGCGGAACACGGCGAGTTCGCCCAGCGTCTCGTCGCTGTATTTGATGAACTGCGACACCAGCGAGCGCGTAGAGCGCAGCTCGTTGGTGAGGAGCGCAATGCGCGCCTCCTCGCCGAGCGCGAGATAGGACATGCCGGGGTTGGCGGCATCCATCAGCTCGGCGACGGTGCGCTCGTGCACGGCAGAATTCTGGCGGATGTCGAGGCGCGCGAGGTGGAAGCCGAAGCAATCGACCGCGCGGCGCAGCAGCCGCAGCCGGCCGCGCGCGATGACGCGGGCATTGTTCGAGATCAGCGAGCGGTGCAACACGTCAAGATCGGCCTGCAGCTCCTTGACGCTCTCGTAAGGAGCGCCCTTGCCGACCGGGCGGCGGGTGATCTCGACCTTTAGTTTTTCGGCAGTCGCCGTCAGCCGCGCATAGATGCCCGACACGGCCAAACGATAAGGCTCGCCGCTCCGGTGCGGCGAGGTGTCGGGCGAGCGCTCGGCGAGCGCGCGCAATTCCTCGGAAACGTCGGCCAGATGGGCGGCGATCGAGAGCTCGGCGCCGAGCTTGTGCAGCTCTTCAAGATAGAACTGCATGACCCGGCTCGACTGCAGCCGCAGCGTGCCGCGCATCACCTCCGCAGTGACGAAGGGGTTGCCGTCGCGATCGCCGCCGATCCAGCTTCCCATGCGCAGGAACGAGGCAAGCTCGGCTGCCGCCTGCTCGCCGCCCTCCTCCAGCCGGTCCTCCAGCGTGTTGACCAGCCGCGGCACCTCGCGAAGGAAGGTGTAGTCGTAGAACGACAGGCCGTTGGCGACCTCGTCGAGCACGGTGAGCTTGGTCCTGCGGAGCAGATTGGTCTGCCACAGCGTCAGCACCTCGCGGCGCAACTGCTCGTCACTGGCCGCAGCCTCATCCGGCGTCAGCGCGACGCGCTCGCGATGATCGAGCAGCGCGGCGACCTCCATCTCGCGGTCCATGGTGCTCTTGCGACGGACCTCGGTCGGGTGTGCCGTCAGCACGGGGCTGACCAGCGCGTCCTTGAAGAAGCGGCGCAGCGACTCGGCGCTGAGACCAGCGTCCCTTGCATGCGCCAGCGTATCGGCAAGCACGCCGGCGGCGCCATTCCTTGCCGCGCTCCGGGCGCGCATCTGGCGGATATTGTTGTGGTCCTCGGCGATGTTGGCGAGATGCGAGAAATAGCTGAAGGCGCGGACGATGCGCACGGTGTCGGCGATCGACATGCCGTCGAGGATCTGCTCGAGCTCGCGGCGGGCAAGCCGGTCCTCGTCGCGATGGAACCGGATCGAGGTCTGGCGGATGCGCTCGACCAGGTCGAAGGTTTCGGCGCCCTCCTGGTCGCGCACGGTATCGCCGAGGATGCGCCCGAGCAGGCGGATGTCATCCCGCAGCCGCGCATCCGCCTCCAGCGCCTGGGCTTCCTCGGCGCGGTTGGGACGGTCGACGGCGGCGTCTGGGGGTACGGTCTGGAGGGACATGGCTAGCTCCGCTTCGAGCTTCCTTGGCTGCCCGGCCCAACCGAGTGTGCAAGTTTTTTGCCGCAGTGCAAGATAAACTTGGAGGCGGCGCGGCAACATGGTCCACTATGGCGCCATGACTGTAGCAGCGAACGACGTCGTGAGCCCAAGAGGCATGAAATGAACAAGCCGACCCGCGGCGACGCTCGCCTCGCCGCGGCTGCCACCAGCGCCAAAGCGCCGCCCATGCTGAAGCTCGAAGACGCGCCAATGAGCGATGTCGTCGATGCCTTGGCCAATGGGCGGGTCACCGCCACTGATCTGACCAAAGGCTACCTTGCGCGCATTGAGGCCTACGACCGCGATGGGCCCATGCTCAACGCCGTGCGCGCGCTCAATCCCGACGCGCTCTCGATCGCGGGCAAGCTCGACGACTTCGGGCCGTCGGTCAAGCGGCCGCTGGCCGGGGTCCCGATTCTGGTGAAGGACAATATCGCGACCGCTGACAAACAGCCGACCACGGCCGGCTCGCTGGCGCTGGAGGGCGCGCGCGCCAGGGACGACGCCACCGTCATCAAGCTGTTGCGCGACGCCGGCGCGATCATCCTGGGCAAGGCGAACCTGACGGAGTTCGCCAACATGCTCGCGATCGACATGCCCTCGGGCTACTCGTCGCTCGGCGGCCAGGTGAAGAACCCCTACGTGCCTGACCTGACGGACGAGCATGGCATCCCGGTCGTGCAGCCGGGCGGATCGAGCTCGGGATCCGCGGTCGCGGTGGCGGCAGGCCTGTGTGCGGCCTCGATCGGCACGGAGACCTCGGGTTCGCTGCTATCCCCCGCCAGCCAAAACGGCCTCGTCACCGTTAAGCCGACCGTCGGGCTGATCAGCCGTGCCGGCATTTTGCCGATCTCGCACAGCCAGGACACGGCAGGGCCGATGACGCGCACCGTGCGCGACGCAGCGCTGCTGTTGAACGTGCTGGCCGCCAAGGACCCGCGCGATACGGCGACGGCACGGCAGCGGCGGCCGGCCGATTACACCGCCGGCCTCGCTAAGGATGCGATGAAGGGCGCGCGGATCGGCGTGCCGAGCGACCCCGCCGATCCCCTCAACGATTGCTACTACGGCAAGCTGCTCCCCAACCGGGTCAAGGTGATGCGTGAGGCGATCAGGGTGCTGGAGGATCTCGGCGCCGTCATCGTGCGCGCCAGCATGCCGACAGCCGGCTGGATCGGCGGACCGGGCACGACCATGGCCGCGCTCAACCGCAATCCGTTGAGCCGCAACAAGGGCAATCCGGGGTCGCCGCCGATCGTCTTCATCTACGAGCTGAAGCGCGATCTCAATCTCTATCTGAGGGATTGGGCGACCAACACCGCGATCAAGACCATGGCCGACATCGTGGCCTTCAACGAAGCACACGCGGAGAAGGCGCTGCGTTTCGGCCAGGACCTGTTCCTCGCCGCTGACATGACCAAAGGCGATCTCAGCGAGCGCGAGTACAAGTCAGCGCGAGCTATGGACCTGCTCGCGGCCAAGACGCGCGGCATGGACGCCTACATGAAGCAGCACAGGCTCGACGCCGTGCTGTTCGCCGGCGCAACGGGCGCGGCGATCGCGGCCAAGGCGGGCTATCCCAGCGTCATGGTGCCCGGAGGCTTCATCTCGGGCACAACAGACGGCAAGGATACGCCCGACTATCCGCTCGGCATCGCTTTCGCTGGGCGCGCCTGGAGCGAGCACAAGCTTCTGCGTCTGGCTTACGCCTACGAGCAGGCGTCGCAGATGCGCAAACCACCGTTGGAATGAGCTGCGCCTCAATAGAGGTGGATGGGGAGCGCGGCGCCATCCGGGCCGACCAGCAGACCCCAGGTCTCGTTAGCAGAGACCTCGAACTCCCGGTTCTGCGCCGTACCGCTCGCCACCTTGAGGGTGACCTTGTACCTGCCCGCAGGCAGGTCGATCCTTTGGCTGTCCGGCACCTTGTCTGCGTCCTCGGCGGAGTCAGACAAGTCAGCCCCGGCTTTGGCTGCCAACTTGATGGTCTGCCCATTGATGGTGATGACGGCCTCTTCATCTGTTCGGTTGCCGAGCATCAGTTTGACCTGCCCGGGCTTCGGCTGCAGGCCGCCCTTAGCTTCGGCCACCTTGCGCAGCGACAGATCGGCGATCGTCATGTCGCGCTCGCGGGTGAGCCGGAGCAGCGCCGGCCGACCTGACGCCTTGAACGCGATCACGGCACGGTCCGGCTCGATCGCTGCACCATCATTCTCCGTCCAGCCGCGCTTTTCGAGCTCGGCACGATAGAAGCCGAGCACGGACGCAAGATCGAGCGGCGTCTCGGCATGAACCGAGCTGATAAACGGTGAATTCTTCGCGGTCGTGACGTCCCAGCGCTCGGGCAGCGGCAGGCCGGTGTTGTCCGAAACCTTCGATTCGAAATAGTTGCCCGCGGCCCGTGTCGGCAACACGTAAGAGATAGCAATACAGAACAGGCGCTGGGCGACGGTGTCAGGGGGGCAATGGCTTCGGACCGCCCACCAGGTTTCGTCCAGAGAGTTGTCTGACCGGGACGTGCGATCCCAGCCGATATGAATGCTCTTTGTCGGGCTCTCCTGGGTGGGGCTCGTCGCGACCGGGCTTGCCAACACAGCCGTCGTGGCGACCAGACCGCCGGCGAGCAACAGGGCTTTCGTAAGACGATTCATCTCAGGCTTCCCATGTCCATGAGAGTCCTGGGCTCAGGTCCTCATTCCAAGCTTAGTCGCCTGGATCGGGCAGGACGTTCATGACCCGTTGGCCAGGGAGGAACCGCCTACCGGCCCTCAAACTTCGGCTCGCGCTTCTCCATAAAGGCCTTCATGCCCTCGACCATGTCCTGCGTCTTGAACAGCGGCAAAAGCTGGAGATAGACGTGGTGGACGTGGTCGGGGAAGGTCTCGTTCAGGCCCATGCGCATCATGCGTTTCGACGCCTGCACGGCGAGCGGCGCGTTGGCGGCGATCTCGCGGGCCATCGCACGAGCGCGGCCCATCAGTTCGCCGTCGGGGACGACCTCGTTGGCGAGGCCCCATGTCAGACACTCCCGCGCGCTGAGCGTGCGGCCGGTGAAGATCAGCTCGGACGCCTTGGCCCAGCCGATCATGCGCGGCAGGAGCCAGGTGCCGCCGGATTCCGGCACCACGCCGCGCTTGACGAAGGCGGCGGCGAGTTTGGCCGACTCCGCCATGATGCGAATATCGCAGCCGAGCGCGGTATCCATGCCGTAGCCGGCCGCGCCGCCGTTGACGGCGCAGATGGTCGGCTTGTCCATCGCCTGCAACACCGTCGGCGGCGTGTTGCGCAGGTTGAGCGTGGTCGGCGAGGACGCCGCCGAAAGGCCGTTGCCGTTCCGCTCCTGGCGCAAATCGAGTCCGGCGCAGAACGCCCGTCCCTTGCCGGTGAGGATAACGCAGCGGACCATCGGGTCCTCGTTGGCCTCGGTCAGGCGCCGCGCGAGGTCGTTGAGCATCGGACCGGAGATCGTGTTCATCCGCTCCGGCGCGTTGAGCGTGATGGTCGCGATGTGGTCAGCGACCTCGTAGAGAACTTCCCTCGCCCCGGATTTGGCTGTGCTTGCTGCTGCATCACTCATGGGAGCCTCTCTTGCGTTTGGTGTTTGTCCCGTAGCCCGGACGAGCGAAGCGACATCCGGGGACTTGTTGCGCGTTGTCCCGGGTATCGCTGGGCTAACCCGGGCTACGAAGTGTCAGATCTTTCGCCCGGCCCGTTCCCAATAGGGATCGCGCAGGCGGCGCTTGAAAATCTTTCCGGAATCTTCGCGCGGCAGTTGGGCGTGGATCTCGATGTGTTTTGGCACCTTGTAGTCGGCGAGCGAGGCCTTGAGCCGCGCACGAATTTCAGTCGCGTCCAGCGTCACGCCGGCTTGCGGCTCGACCACCGCCATCAGCGCCTCGCCGAACTCGGCGTCGGGAATGCCGAACACAGCGCAATCATGCACGCCGGGCACGGCGTGCAGCACCGACTCGATCTCGGCCGGATAGATGTTGACGCCGCCTGAGATCACCATGTCGCGCTTGCGGTCGCAGATGAAGACATAGCCGTCCGCGTCGATGTAGCCGACGTCGCCGGAGGTGATGAACCCCTCGCGGTCGATCTCGGTGCGCTTCTCCGGCTTGTTGTGATAGGTGAAGTCAGCCGTCTGTGGCATCCGGGAATAGATTTCGCCGATCTCGCCGACCGGCAATGCGCGACCGTCCTCGCCGAGGAACCGCAGCTCGGCGCCGGGCGAGATCTTGCCGACGGTGCCCGGCTTCTTCAGCGCGTCCTCTGAGGTCGCGAAGGTGACAGCGCCCGACTCGGTCGAGCCGTAGAATTCATAGATCACCGGCCCCCACCACTCGATCATGGCGCGCTTGACGTCGGGCGGACACGGCGCGGCGGCGTGAATGACATGGCGGAGCGAGGACATGTCGTATTGCCTGCGGACTTTTTCCGGCAGCTTCATCAGGCGGATGAACATCGTCGGCACCATGAAGATGGTGTCGATCCTGTAGCGCGCGATCAGCTCCAGAAATTCTTCCGCCTCGAAGCGCGGCATCAGAAGCAGCGCGCCGCCGAGCTTTCCGGCGCGCAGGCCGAACGAGTTCGGCGCGGAGTGATAGAGCGGCCCCGGCAACAGCGCGCGGGCGCCCGGCTTGAGGCCGTAGATCATCGCGCGCATGCGCTCGCCCGCCGCCTGCTGCTCCGGTGTCGGTGCATGACGCCGCACGCCCTTCGGGTGCCCCGTCGTGCCCGAGGTGTAGATCATGTTCATTGGCTGCGGCACGACCGGGCCGTCATAGGGTTGGTACTGCTTCAGCCAGGACTCGAAGTCGATCGCGAAGTCCGGTGTCTTCAAATGATCGGGATGGATCTTGTAGCTTTTCAGGATTTCAGGCGGCGTCGGCACGCTGATCGCGGTGACGCCTTTGGGAATCGCGTCGCGCAAGGCGTGCAGCATGTCGGCATGGCCGATCAGCACCGATGTGCCGGAGTCCTTCAGGATATAGTTGATCTCCTCCGGCTTGAAGTGCCAATTGATCGGCACGCCATAGGCCCCGAGCCGCATCGCCGCATAAGCCGCCTCGATGAAGGCGATGTCGTTGCGCAGCAGCACGCAGACGCAATCGCCCTGCTTGACGCCGATTTTGGCGAGACCGCTCGCGATGCGGTTCGAGCGGTCAGCGACGTCAGCATGGGTGCGGCGGCGTTTGCCGGAGACGATGCCGAGGAAGTTGGACGTTTCGCTCATTTTGTTTTTCTTTTTTGTCGTAGATGTTGGCTGTCATTCCGGGGCGGCTCGAAGAGCCGAACCCGGAATCTCGAGGTTCCGGGTTCGATGCTGCGCATCGCCCCGGAACGACGGAAAGCTAATCCGCAAACCTTGGCGCGCGCTTCTCCATATTGGCGCGCACCGCTTCGGTCTGGTTGGGGCTGCCGATCAGCTTCTGCTGCTCGACGGATTCGGCGAGCAGCGCCGGGCCCGGATCGACCGAGAGATTGTTCAGCATGCGTTTTGCGGCGCGGATCGCATCCGGGCTCTTGCCTGCGATCTCGCGCGCGACTTCGAGCGCTGCGGCGCGCGGATCGTCGCAGATGCGCGTGGCGAGACCATAGCTGAGCGCCTCCTGCGCGGAGAAGATGCGGCCGGTATAGGTGAGCTCGCGCAGGATGTCGTCGCGCACGAGGCTCGCGAGGATCGGCGTGCCCGCCATGTCGGGCACCAGACCCCATTTGATTTCCATGACCGACATCCGCGCATCGGCTGCGAGGAAGCGCATGTCGGCGCCGAGCGCGAGCTGAAAGCCGCCGCCGAAAGCGACGCCATGGATCGCGGCGATGACGGGAACCCCAAGCTGCCGCCAGCCCCAGACCGCCTGCTGCGGGAAGTTGGCTTGGCCGTGCGTGCGTTTGGTGAGATCACGATTTTCGCCACCCGGAATTCCGTTGCCGCCCTTCTCCTTCATGGCGGCAAAACGTCCCATGTCGAGACCGGCGCAGAAGGCGCGGCCCTCGCCCGAGAGCACGACCGCGCGCACACCTTTTTCCTTGGAAAGACGGTCGGTTGCACCGACGAGCGCCTCGAACATCGCCTGATCCAGCGCGTTCATCTTGTCCGCTCGTACAAGACGGACATCGGCAACGCCTTCCGAAATCGAGATCGAGACGCGCTCTTCCATGGATCAATTCTCCTCAGTTCTTGCCTATTCTTGTTCGATGCCGCTTTACAGGAAGCCGGCGTCCGGATTTAGTCAATCGACCAATTAACTGACAATCCCTGCGGGGGAAACACCCATGTTCAGAGAAAATCTTCTGGCCGGTCGGCGCATCCTGGTGACCGGCGGCGGGACCGGACTCGGCAAGTCGATGGCGTCGCGCTTCCTCCAGCTTGGCGCCGAGGTGCACATCTGCGGCCGGCGCAAGATCGTGTGCGACGAGACCGCAACCGAGCTGATGGATCTGTATGGCGGCCGCGTCACCAGCCACGGCGTCGACATCCGCAATGCGCTCGCGGTCGAAGAGATGATCGAGAACATTTTTCGCGAGGCGCCCCTCACCGATCTCATCAACAATGCCGCCGGCAATTTCATCTCGCGCTCGGAAGAGCTGTCGCCGCGCGGCTTCGATGCGGTCGCCAACATCGTCATGCACGGCACGTTCTACGTGACGCAGGCGGTCGGCAAGCGCTGGATCGCCGCGCGGCAGCCGGGCAACATCGTCTCGATCACCGTGACCTGGGTGCGCAACGGCTCGCCCTACGTCGTGCCGTCGGCGATGAGCAAGTCGGCGATCCACGCCATGACCATGTCGCTTGCGACCGAATGGGGCCGCTACGGCATTCGCCTCAACACCATCGCGCCCGGCGAAATCCCGACCGAGGGCATGAGCAAGCGCATCAAGCCGGGCGACGAGGCCGGCGCGCGCACCAAGGCGATGAATCCGATGGGCCGCGTCGGCACCATGGAGGAGTTGCAGAACCTCGCGGTGTTCCTCATCTCCGGCGGCTGCGACTGGATCAACGGCGAGACCATCGCCATGGACGGCGCGCAGGCGCTCGCGATGGGCGGCAATTTCTACCAGCTGCGCGACTGGACCGACGACGACTGGACCAAGGCGCGCGAGAGCATCAAGGCGCAGAACGAGAAGGACCGGGCTGCGCGGGGGTAGCTGTCGTCGTCCCGCACACTCAACTGTCGTCCCGGCGAAGGCCGGGACGACGATCAAGTGTTGAGCTTGGCCCATATTGTCATTGCCCGCAGATGACGCCACACTCCGCGCCATAAAAACAAACGTCACGGGAGAGACATGTCCACGCTACAGCCCACGGCTGATCTCGCCGACATGGTGCGCGAGCGCGCCAGGAGCCGCGGCAGTGCCGTCGCCTATGAGTTCGAGGGCCGCCTCACCACTTTTGCCGAGTTCGACGTGAGGACCAACAAGGTCGCCAATGCGCTGATCGCGATGGGCGTGACCAAGGGCAGCCGCATCGCCTATCTCGGCAAGAACAGCGACATCTATTTCGAGCTGCTGCTCGGCGCGGTGAAGGCTGGCGTCGTGATGGCACCGGTGAACTGGCGGCTCGCAGGGCCCGAGGTCGCCTTCATCGTCGACGACTGCAAGGCGCCGGTGCTGTTCGTGGGCCCGGAGTTCATCACGCTGGTGCGCCAGATCAGGGACAAGCTGCCGGGCGTGCGCACCGTCATCACCACCGAGGGCGGCGTGCCGGAGTGGCAGGATTTTACGCCCTGGCGCGATGCGCAGAACGGCAGCGATCCAAACGTGCCGATCAGCGCCAAGGACATCGCGATGCAGCTCTACACGTCCGGCACCACGGGCAAGCCGAAGGGCGCGATGCTGTCGCATTCGAACTTCAAGAGCCTGCTGGAGGCCGGCGGCGCCGCGGATACGCCTGACTGGAACAAATGGACGACCGACGACGTGTCGCTGATTGCCATGCCGATCTTCCATATCGGCGGCTCCGGCTGGGGCGTGGTGGGCCTCGGCCATGGCGCACGCAGCGTGATCGCACGCGAGTTCGATCCGACCAAAGTGCTCGACTTCTTCGAGCAGTTCGGCATCACAAAGCTGTTCATGGTGCCGGCGGCGATGCAATTCGTGGTGCGGCAGCCGCGCGCGAAGACGATGGATTTTTCGCGGCTGAAATACATGCTCTATGGCGCTTCCCCGATTCCGGCGGCGCTGCTCAAGGAGTGCATCGAAGTCTTCAAATGCGGTTTCGTGCAGCTCTACGGCATGACCGAGACGACCGGGACCATCGTCGCCTTGCCGCCGGAGGACCATGTCGAGGGCCTGGAGCGGATGCGCTCGGCCGGCAAGGCGCTGGCAGGCGTCGAGCTTGCGATCCTCGATGCCGACGGCAAGCCGCTGCCGCCGCGCCAGGTCGGCGAGATCGCGACGCGCTCGGATCACAACATGTCCGGCTACTGGAATCTGCCGGAGGCCACGGCCGCGACGTTGCGCAGCGACGGCTGGCTGCGCACGGGCGATGCCGGCTACATGGACGAGGACGGCTATCTCTACATCCACGACCGCATCAAGGACATGATCATCTCCGGCGGCGAGAACATCTACCCGGCGGAAGTCGAGAGCGCGGTCTGCGATCACCCCGACGTCGCGGAAGCCGCCGTGATCGGCGTGCCCGATGACAAATGGGGCGAAGCGGTCAAGGCGATCGTGGTGATGAAGCCGGGTAAGCAGGCGACCGCGTCAGACATCATCAACTTCACCCGGGAGCGCATCGCCGGCTACAAGACGCCGAAGAGCGTGGAGTTCATCCCCGCGCTGCCGCGCAATCCCTCAGGCAAGATCTTGCGGCGGGAATTGCGGGAGCCGTTCTGGGCGGGGAAGGATCGGAGGGTGAATTGATTTCGTAGGGTGGGCAAAGGCGCGCTCTTCGCGCGCCGTGCCCACCACTCTTCCACGTGTGCGACAGAAGTGGTGGGCACGCTTCGCTTTGCCCCCCTACGAAGCTTCGCAATGACGCCTAGTGCTTCCCCGGCCCCATATAGCCGAACAAGAACCCCGCGACTTTCCGCATCTGGATCTCCTCGCTGCCTTCGGTGATGCGGTAGCGGCGGTGGTGGCGGTAGATGTGCTCGAAGGCTTTGTGGCGTGAGTAGCCCATGCCGCCATGGACCTGCATGGCGCGGTCGGCGGCTTCGCAGCAGAGGCGGTTTGCCCAGTAGTTGCACATCGAGACGCGGTCGGAGAGCGTGCGCTCGATCTGTTCCTCGTTGAGCTGGTCCATCTCCCAGGCGGTCTTGCGGATCAGCAGGCGCAGCATCTCGGCCTGGGTCGCGAGCTCGACCAGCGGGAACTGGATCGCCTGGTTCTCGGCGAGCGCGCGGCCGAACGGTTTTCGCTCACGTGCATATTTGACGCTTTCGTTGATGCAGTAGACGGCGGCACCGAGCGAGCTTGCCGCCTGCCGGATGCGGTTCTGGTGCACAAAGCACTGTGCGAGCGACAGGCCGCGCCCGACCTCGCCGAACAGCGCATCCTCTGAAACGAACACGTCCGTAAAACTGACGCGGGGATGGTCGGTCGGCATGTTGAAGGTCCACATGTACTCCTCGATCCTGACGCCCTCGCTCTTGGCCGGCACCAGGAAGCAGGTGATGCCGCGGGCATCGCCATCGTTGCCGCTGGTGCGCGCGAACAGCGCGCAGTGGGTCGCGACATGCATGCCGGTCGTCCACATCTTCTCGCCGTTGATGATCCAGCCCTTGACGTTGTCGCGCACAGCCGGCACCGCGCGCGTCTCCATGTGGGTGGCGTCCGAACCGTGATGCGGTTCGGTCAGACCAAAGGTGATGCGGTACTTGCCCCTGATCGAGCCGTCGATCATCGCCTTCTGGTCGTCGCGGCCGTAGCGGTCGAGCATGGTGACGACGGGGAAATTGCCGACGATCGAATGCTCGTTCTGGAGATCGTTGTGCAGGCCGAGACCTTTTGCGGCAAAGTGCTCGCGGATGACGGCCATCCAGAGGTTGGAGCCGTCCTTGCCGCCATACTGCTTCGGCACCGGAAAGCGGAGATGGCCGGCGGCGTCGGCCAGGTCCTTGGCCTTGCGCAGCAGCACTTCCCACTCATGTCGCGGCAGGCCGCCATTCTCGAAATCGGTGCGCGCCCATTCGCGGCGATGATCGAAGAAGCGGATGTTGTCGTCGGCCTGTTCCAGCGGCTTGATCTCGCGTTCGATGAAGCGGTCGAGCGCTCCGAGATAGGCGACGAGATCGGCAGGCAAAGAGAAATCCACGGCAGTCTCTCCCGGCTTGATTTTGTGTTTTGCGTTAAGGCGCTACGCGCACATTCTGCTGCGATCGATTAAGGTGAGAAGACCGCACGCAAGTCAAGCAATGCGAGACGCGTGACGCACGCAAGGCGCATTGCGCAATTCGAGTGGTGCGCGCGCGTGGGCGCGCGCTAGTATGCGCACCAATATTCTCTGCCACAGAAAAACGCGGGAGCGACCATGGAGCTGAAATTTTCGAAGGTGGAACGCAAGGGACCGATCACGATCATCACGCTGTCGCGCCCCGAAGTCTACAACGCGCTGCATATCGACGCCCATTTCGAGCTCAACAAGGTGTTTGACGACTTCTCCGCGGACCCTGCGCAATGGATCGCAGTCGTCACCGGCGCCGGCGACAAGGCCTTCTGCGCCGGCAACGATCTGAAGTGGCAGGCGGCAGGTGGAAAACGCGGCTGGGACAAGGGCGGCTTTGCCGGCCTCACCTCGCGCTTCGATTGCGACAAGCCGATCATCGCCGCGGTGAACGGCGTCGCCATGGGCGGCGGTTTCGAGATCGCGCTCGCCTGCGACCTGATCATCGCGTCGGAGAATGCGACGTTTGCGCTGCCCGAGCCGCGCGTTGGCCTCGCCGCGCTCGCCGGCGGCCTGCACAGGCTGCCGCGGCAGATCGGCTTGAAGCGCGCCATGGGCATGATCCTCACCGCGCGCCACGTCTCGGCCCGCGAAGGTCTCGAGCTCGGCTTCGTCAACGAGGTGGTGCCGCAAGGCGAAGCACTATCGGCCGCGCTGCGCTGGGCCGAGTTGATCGCCAAGAACTCGCCGACGTCGATCCGCGCCTCCAAGCAGACCATCCAGAAGGGCCTCGCGGTATCGCTGGAGCAGGCAATCGAGGAGCAGCGGGAGTACCCAGCGGTGAAGGCGATGGTGGCGTCGCAGGACTACATCGAGGGCCCGAAGGCGTTTGCGGAGAAGCGGCCGCCGAAGTGGCTGGGGAAGTAGGACCACTGCCCGTCATTCCGGGGCGCGCCCCTTTGGGCGCGAGCCCGGAATCCATCGAGCGGCAGAACACGCGGATGAATGGATTCCGGGCTCGTCGCGTTGCGACGCCCCGGAATGACGGCGGAGTGAGCCGCCCCGCCTACCCCTCTCGCCCCAGCTCCCGCTTGTACGACGCGTAGTTCGGCTGATCGACCGCAAGCTTGTCCATCGTGGTCGCCCAGAGATGCTCCGACAACCCCGGCGTCGCGAGGTCGACCTCGCCTTTCGCGATGCGTTCGGCGAGAACGCGGTTGAGCTCGGCGACGGAGCCCTCGGTGCCGAGCAGCGTACGTAGCCGTTCCACTTCCCTCGCATCGCTCCCCTCCTCCCGCGTCAACTGCCGCGCGACGAGATCGAGGATGTTGACGGCGACCCTCAGCTTGAAGGCCTGGTGGCCGGAGATGAGCGGCGTGATGTCGTTGCGGAGGAAATCGGCGACGGCCTTGGTCAATTCGATCGGCGTCGGTTCGTCCTGCATCTTCACCTCCCGCGCGGCGCCAAGAGCCGCAACAGATCGATCTCGGTCTCCGAGGCGCGGCGGCCGATCATGGCGTGCTCCATCGAATGGTCCGGCCAGGTGCGGAAGCGCTGCATCATGCGGCTGCACATGATGCCCCAGCGCAGCGTGCCCATCACCTCCCAGAACATCACGCGGTCGGGGTCGACCTTGCGGCCGCTCTCCTCGTAGCCGGCGAACATGTCCTCGCGCGACCCAAAGCCGCCGACCGGCTGGTCGATCTCACCAAAGCGCCAGGAGTTGACGCAGATCCAGCCGAGATCCTCCATGGGGTCGCCGAGATGGGCGAGCTCCCAGTCCAGCACCGCACGCACGCCGTCCGCGCCGATGATGAGATTGCCGTTGCGGAAATCGCCGTGCACCAGCGTCACCTCCGCCGACAGACCAGGGTCGTGGTCGCTCAGCCAGCGCAGCGCCAGCTCGACCACCGGCCGCGGCCGGCCGAAGCCGCGATATTCGCGCGCGAGATCGGCGATCTCGCCGGTTGACGTCACCTGTCGGAGTTTTGGCAGTCTTGCCGCCGGCAGACCGTGGAGGCCTGCGGCGATGCGCCCGATCTGGCGGGCCAGGATCGGACGTGCCGCGGCAAACTCCTCATCCCGCAAAATCTTGCGCGCAATGGTCTCGCCTTCGACACGCGCCATGATGAAGCCCGCGCCTAGGTTCTCGTCCGGTGTCAGCACATGCAACACGCGCGGCGACGGCACGCCGGCATCATGCGCGAGCTGCATCAAGGTCGCCTCGGCCTCGAGACCGGGCCCGCGCATGGACGACGGGCCGGAGCCCGGCGGCGCGCGGCGCAAGATCGCGCCGATGTTGCCGTCGGGATGCAAGATGTCGAAGCGCCAGGTTTCCTGGCTGGCGCCGCCGGACAGCTTTGCGGCGCCCGCGACGCCGGTCGCGCCGGGGCACCAGCGCAGGACGATGCGGGAAAGCTCCGCCTCGATCATTTGCCCCGAAACTTCGCCGGACGTTTCTCCAGGAACGCACCGACGCCTTCACGGAAGTCTTCGGTGTCGCCGGCGCGCAGCTGGCACTGGAACTCGAGATTGAGCTGCTCTTCGAAGGAGTTTTCCGGGCTGTCCCAATAGAGTTTGCGGATCAGCGACAGGGCGATCGTCGGGCCGTTGGCGAGGTCGTGCGCGAGCTTCATCGCCTCGTCCATCAGCGCACCGTCGTCATAGACGCGGTTGACGAGACCCCATTCCAGCGCCTTCTCCGCCGGCAGCCGCTCGCCCATCAGCGACAATTCGATCGAGCGCGCACGGCCGATGAGGCGCGGCAACAGCCAGGTCGAGCCGCAATCCGGCACGAGGCCGATACGACGGAAGGCCTGCAGGAAATAGGCCGAACGCGCGCAAAGGATCATGTCACCGAGCAGCGCGAAGCTCATGCCGGCACCGGCGGCCGGCCCATTGACCGCCGACACGATCGGACAATGCAGGTTGCGGATGCGCCGCAGGAACGGGTGGAAGCCGGTCTCCAGCGTCAGGCCGGCCTTGGTCTTCTTGGACTGGTTGTTGCGACCTTGCAGATTTGCGCCCGTGCAGAAGGCACGCCCTGCCCCGGTCAGCACGATGCAGCGGACGTCACTCTTTCTGTCCTCGATTTCGTCGAGCGCCTCGGCAAGACCGCCCAACATATCCGCGGAGACCGCGTTCATGACCTCCTGGTGGTCCAGCTTGAGAATGGCGACCGGCCCGTCGAAGTCGAGCGTGACGTGCTTGAACTGCATTGTTTCCTCATCAGTTGCGGCCCGCGATGTTCCGCGGATCGGAATTGGTTTGTCGGGGCGCATATTTGATTTTTGGCGCGGCCTTGTCCATGGTTGTCAGGACATATCGCATCGGCATATCAGACCATCTTGCGCGCACCGGCTGGCGCCGCGGTGCCAAGAAAGTGCCAAGAAACGGGAAACGCTCATGAACATTTTTGACCTCACCGGCCGCGTGGCCGTGATCACCGGCGGCAATGGCGGTATCGGGCTCGGCATCGCCCAGGCGCTCGCCGGCCAGGGCTGCAATGTCTCGATCTGGGGCCGCAATGCCGACAAGAACAAGGCCGCCGCCGCGAGCCTCGCGGGAGCGCCCGGCAAGGTGGAGAGCCGCGTCTGCGACGTCACCGATCCGAAGTCAGTCAACGACGCGATGAAGGCCACGCTCGACACGTTCGGCCGGGTCGACGGCTGCTTTGCCAATGCCGGCATCGGCGGCGGCGGACGGCGCTCCTTCGTCGAGCGCACCGAGGAAGAATGGCGCACGATGTTTTCGACCAACCTCGACGGCGTATTCCACGCCTTCCAGGCCGCCGCGAAGCACATGACCGACCGCGCCAATGCCGGCGATCCCTTCGGCCGGCTGGTCGCGACCTCGAGCCTCGCCTCGATTTTTGGCACCGCCCGCAACGAGCACTACGCGGCGACCAAGGCGGCGATCAACGCGCTGGTGCGCGCGCTCGGCGTCGAGCTCGCGCGGCACGGCGTCACCGCGAACGCGATCCTGCCGGGCTGGATCAGGAGCGACATGACATCAGGTCTCATGGCCAACGAAAAATTCGTCGCCAACGTCATGCCGCGAATTCCACAGCGTCGCTTCGGCGAGCCCAGCGATTTCGGCGGCATCGCCGTCTATCTCATGAGCAAGGCGTCGTCCTATCACACGGCGGATACGTTCGTGATCGACGGCGGCTATACGGCGTACTGAGATTTCGTAGGGTGGGCAAAGGCGCACTTGCGCCGTGCCCACCATCAAGGTTTCTCATGGTGGGCACGCTACGCTTTGCCCATCCTACAACTCCAAAACCTGAGGGAGGAAAGACGACCATGTTCTCGCACGTGATGATCGGCACCAATGATCTCGACAAGGCCAAGGCGTTCTACGACACGCTGCTCGGCACGCTCGAGGTGAGGCCCGCACGGGTCGACGGCCATCGCATTTTCTACATCACCAAGACCGGCGTGTTCTCGGTGAGCAAGCCGATCAACGGCGAGCCGGCAACCTGCGCAAACGGCGGCACCATCGGCTTTGCCGCCAACTCGCCCGAGCAGGTCGACAAGTGGCACGCTGCCGGCGTCGCCGCCGGCGGAACGCCGATCGAGAATCCGCCCGGCATCCGCGAGGGCGCAGGAAACAAGCTCTATCTCGCCTATTTGCGCGATCTCGACGGCAACAAGATCTGCGCGATGCACCGGATGCCGGCTTGACCCCACACGCGACACTGTCATTCCCCGCAAAAGCGGGGAATCCAGTACGCCGCGGCTTCTCCGCATCCTCGCACAGCCTCTGGAATACTGGGCGGATTCGCCCGGTCGAGCCGGGCGATGACAGCCGAGATAGTGGCGGGTCTTCCTGAGCGTCACCCGCGTTCAAACAACATTTCAAACACTGCCGCGAAATTCCGCGATGTGGCATCAGTCGCGCGAAAATGTGCGCTCGCACTTTCGACTTCGCGCGTCTATTGTCTGCCGCAACGCGCTGATGCGAATGGGAGGAAGAAGAATGAAGCATGCTTATGTACCCCGCACGACCAACTACACGCTCAATCCCGGCGACGAGCTCAACGACTTGCGCATGTCGGACCAGGTTCGTCCGCTCTACGATCACGTGAAGAAATTCATCCGCGACACGGTCGAGCCGATGTCGATCGAGTTCGCCAAGGCTGGCGAGGGCAAGGAAGACCGCTGGAGCTTTACGCCGAAGCAGCTCGAGGTGCTCGAGGTGGCGAAGAACAAGGCCAAGAAGGAAGGCTTGTGGAACTTCTTCCTGCCGGACGACGAGACCGGCCAGGGCCTGAAGAACCTCGACTACGCCTATATCGCGGCCGAGCTCGGCAAGAGCCCGCTGGCCTCCGAGACCATGAACTGCTCGGCGCCTGACACCGGCAACATGGAGGTGCTCGAGCGCGTCGGCACCAAGGAGCAGAAGGAGAAGTGGCTGAAGCCGCTGATGAACGGCGAGATCCGCTCGGCCTATGTGATGACCGAACCAAACGTCGCCTCCTCCGATGCCAAGAACATCTCGACGACCGCAAAGCTCGTCGGCGACGAATGGGTGATCAACGGCGAGAAGTATTACATCTCCGGCGTGGGCGACCCCCGCTGCAAGATCCTCATCGTGATGGTGAAGACCAATCCGGATGCGGCGCCGAGCAAGCAGCAGTCGCAGATCCTGGTGCCGCGCGACACGCCCGGCGTCGAGGTGCTCGGCCCCATGTACGTATTCGGACAGGACCACGCGCCGCGCGGCCACATGCACATGCGTTTCAACAATGTGCGCGTGCCCAAGGAGAACATGCTGCTCGGCGAGGGCCGCGGTTTTGAAATCTCCCAGCTCCGCCTCGGCCCCGGCCGCATCCATCACTGCATGCGCACCATCGGCAAGGCCGAGAAGGCGCTCGACCTGATGGTGCAGCGCGGCCTCACCCGCGAAGCCTTTGGCAAGAAGATCGCCCATCTCGGCGGCAACATGCAGATCATCGCGCAGGCCCGCTGCGAGATCGAGGCGATGCGGCTGATGGTCTTGAAGGCGGCGAAGGCGATGGACGTGCTCGGCAACAAGGAAGCCCGCGTCTGGGTCTCCATGGTCAAGGCCATGGTGCCCGAGCGCGCCTGCCGCATCATCGACCAGTCGATCCAGATGCATGGCGCGACCGGTATCTCGCACTGGACCCCGCTCGCCGAGATGTACCAGGATGTGCGCCACCTTCGCTTCGCCGACGGTCCGGACGAGGTGCACTGGATGGTGGTCGGACGGCATGAGCTGAGCATGGCCTAGGTCTCTCCTGTCCCTCTCCCCGTTCTTACGGGGAGAGGGTTGGGGTGAAGGGCTGCGTCCGCGGTTACGGTGACAAACGGACTCGCGGAGACTCCCCCTCACCCGGAATCCGCGCTTCGCGCGAATTCCGGCCTCTCCCCGCAAGCGGGGCGAGGCGAAGCCTCCAACACAGGAAGTACCGCGTCGTCTTCCCGACGACGGAGGGCGCGCAGGCCAAATTGAGACGCACCACAGGGAGCGGGAGAATGCCGGAAACATTCCGCGACAATGAGGAACGCCAGCGGTTCGAGCTCGAGGTCGACGGGCCGATCGCCTTCGTCACCTACCGGAAGACGCCTGATGTCATCACGCTCGTGCACACCGAGGTGCCGCCGGAGCTCGGCGGGCGCGGCATCGGCTCAAAACTCGGCCAGGCGACGCTGGATGCGGTGCGCGCGCAGGGGCGCAAGCTGGCGGTCGAGTGCGACTTCATCCGCAACTACATGAAGAAGAGCACGGCGTATAACGACCTGCTGGTCGAGGGCGAGGTCGCGCATGCCGAGCCCGCAGCGAGCTACAAGGCCACCTGCTTCTGCGGTGCAGTCGAGGTCGAGGTGTCAGGCAAGCCTCTGTTCGCCGGCTATTGCCATTGCGCCGACTGCCAGGCCTGGTCGGCAGCCCCCATCAACGCATTCAGCCTGTGGAAGGCAGACAGCGTCCGCGTCACCAAGGGCGAGAGCGAGATCGGGACATTCCGCAAGACCGAGCACTCCGACCGAAAATTCTGCAAGCGCTGCGGCGGCCACATCATGACCGCGCATCCGCGGATGCGGCTGATCGACGTCTATGCGAACCTGCTCAAGGGCTACACCCACGAGCCGACGCTGCACGCGAACTACGCAAGCAAGATGGTGTCGGTGCGCGACGGCCTGCCGAAGTATCGGGATTTGCCTGCGAACCTCGGCGGGTCGGGGGAGATGTTGCCGGATTAGAAGCAGGCGTAGGGTGGGCAAAGGCGCATCGCGCTGTGCCCACCATCTTTCATCATTTTATACGAGAAGTGGTGGGCACGCTTCGCTTTGCCCGCCCTACGACTGCCGGATTGATTCACGCCGTCATGGCCGGGCTTGTCCCGGCCATCCACGATCTTTCTCACCTCACCAAGAACGTGGATGCCCGGGACAAGCCCGGGCATGACGAAGTTCGTGGCTCGGCTATCGCAAGAAAGGCTACGACGCCGCCGGTTGAGGCTCGCCGATCTTGTCCTGCGTCTTCGTCTCGAAGTCGGACGCGTCGTGGCGCTCGTGCAATTGGCTGGCGGGGTCGCCGGAGATGCGGTTCACCATGCGGCCGCGCTTCACCGCCGGGCGTTTTGCGATCTGGTCGGTCCAGCGCTGCACGTTCTTGTAGTCCTGCACCGACAAAAATTCTCCGGCGCCATAAACGAGGCCCTTGGCGAGCGCGCCGTACCACGGCCAGGTCGCCATGTCGGCGATCGTGTAGTCCTTGCCGGCGAGATATTCATTGTCGGCCAGGCGCCGGTCAAGCACGTCGAGCTGGCGCTTCACCTCCATGGCGTAGCGATTGATGGCGTATTCGATCTTGGTCGGCGCATAAGCGTAGAAATGACCAAAACCGCCGCCGAGGAACGGCGCGCTGCCCATCTGCCAGAATAGCCAGGACAGGCACTCCGCCCGCGCCTGGCCGCCGCTCGGCAGGAACGCACCGAACTTTTCCGCAAGATACATCAGGATCGCACCTGATTCGAACACCCGGATCGGGGTCGGCCCGCTGCGGTCCATCAGCGCCGGGATTTTTGAGTTCGGATTGACGCCGACAAAGCCGCTGCCGAACTGGTTGCCGTCGATCTTGATCAGCCAGGCGTCGTATTCGGCACCGCTATGGCCGGCCGCCAGAAGTTCCTCGAACATCACCGTGACCTTGACGCCGTTCGGCGTCGCCAGCGAGTAGAGCTGGAAGGGGTGCTTGCCGACCGGCAGCTCCTTCTCGTGCGTCGGCCCGGCGATCGGACGGTTGATGCTGGCAAAGCGCCCGCCGCTCTCCTTGTCCCAGGTCCAGACTTTTGGCGGTTCGTAGGGGGCGTCGGTCATGCGATTGGCTCCAGCGCGAAAAGGCGTGGGGTGTTACCTAACGCCGAATGCGCGGTTGACAAGGGAGCCGGGATGCATGGCGCGAGGGGCGCCCTCCCCGTTTCGTCATGACGCCGCCCGCCTCGGCTGCGCCGCCCGCCCCAATACGAACCCCTCATAGCCCTTCGCGGCGACGTCATTGCAGATCTGCCGGTAGGCGCCGACGCCGCCGATATAGGGCATGAAGATGCGCGGCTTGCCGGGGATGTTGGCGCCCATGTACCAGGAATTGGCCTGAGGATAGAGCGTGCCGTGGGCGACCTCATTGACGTGGGCGACCCATTTCTCCTCGGCTGAAACGTCCGCCTCCATGGTCGCGAGGCCCTGCTCGCGCATGTGGACGAGGCAGTCGGCTATCCAGTCGACATGCTGCTCGATCGACACGATCATGTTCGACAGCACCGATGGGCTACCCGGCCCGGTAATGATGAACAGGTTCGGAAAGCCCGCGCTCATCAGGCCGAGATAGGTTTTTGGCCCCTCCGCCCATTTCTGGTTCAGCGTGCGGCCAGCCCGGCCGCGAATGTCTATCCTGGCGACAGAACCGGTCATTGCGTCGAAGCCGGTGGCGAGCACCAGGGTATCGATCTCGTGATCGTGGCCTGCGACGCGCACGGCATTTTCCGTGATCTCCTCGATCGGGCTCGCCTTGATGTCAACCAGCGACACGTTGGGACGATTAAACGTGTCGAAATAGTCGGTGTCGATGCAGATGCGTTTTGTTCCAATCGGATACGTCGTCGGCTGAAGCAGCTTTGCGGTCGCAGGATCCTTTACGGTTTCGGCGATTTTTTCGCGGACGAAGCTGGCAGCGGTGTCGTTGGCGGCCTTGTCGAGTCCAAGGTTGTTGTAGACCGACATGAAGGTCAGTCCGCCCCGCGCCCATCGCGCCTCGTATTTTGCGCGGCGCTCGCTGTCGCCGTCATCGAGCGCACCGCGGTCGGGCAGATCGGTGTAGATGCCGTTGCGCGCTTCCCAGCGGGCGAAGCGGCGGATCTCGGGATAATTGTCGCGAAATTTCTGTCGCTCGGCAGGAGTCAGCGCGGCGTTGTGCGCGGGGATCGAATAGTTCGGTGTGCGCTGGAACACCGTCAGGTGCTTCGCCTGCTCAGCGATGACAGGCACCGACTGGATGCCGGACGAGCCGGTGCCGATGATGCCGACGCGCAGGCCCGTAAAGTCGACCGGCTCATGCGGCCAGTTGCCGGTGTGGTAGACTGGGCCCTTGAAACGATCGAGCCCCTTGATGTCGGGCTTGCGCGCGTTGGAAAGGCAGCCCGTTGCGAGTACCACGAAGTTTGCGCTGACCGTCCTGCCGTCCGATGTCGTGACCGACCAGGCGTTCGATCGCTCGTCGAATTCGGCGCGATCGACGCTTGTGTCGAACTGGATATCGCGGCGCAGGTCGAAGCGGTCAGCGACGTGGTTGGCGTATTTCAAAATCTCCGGCTGCGGCGCGTAGCGCTCGCTCCAGTCCCACTCCTGCTGGAGCTCGTCGGAGAACGAGTAGGAATACTGCATGCTCTCGACGTCGCAGCGCGCGCCCGGATAACGGTTCCAGTACCAGGTGCCGCCGACGCCACCGCCCTGCTCGTAGACGCGCGCCGACAAGCCGAGGCCGCGCAGGCGATGCAGCATGTACATGCCGGCAAAGCCAGCACCAACGATGACGACGTCAAAGGCTTCGCTGGCTTGATGAGCTGGACTTGACTGCGCGGACATGAATGGGCGCTCCCTCGTTCTTTGTCTTGTTGCAGCCAGCATTCTATCAGGCCCGCCAAAGCGCAAGAGGCAAACGGCGTGCGCGCCTCTGCTTATTTTGCACGGCGGAATGCCTCCGCCGCCGCGCGGCGCCTGCACGCAAGATGCGCGCTCGAATCCGGCTTGGCATGGCCGCACGCGATGAGCTAGCGTCGAAAGTGCATTCGCCAATCCAAGCAAGAAGAGCAGCCGCACAAAAGCTGTCGCCGCCGGGAGAGAGACATGAAATCGCCGATCTGCGAGATGCTGGGCATAGAGTTCCCGCTGTTCGCCTTCAGCCATTGCCGCGACGTCGTTGCCGCCGTGAGCCGCGCCGGCGGCTTTGGCGTGCTGGGCGCGACCGTGCACACTCCCGATACGCTCGAGCGCGAGCTGAAATGGATCGACGATCTCGTCGACGGCAAGCCCTATGGCGTCGACGTGCTGATCCCTGAAAACATCTCGACTGCCGGCGAGAAGGACGTCACCTGGAAGAGCCTGGAAGCGCGTGTGCCGCAGGCGCACCGCGACTACACCCGCAACCTCCTGAAGAAGTACGATATCGATCTGACCACAACCAGCGTCGCCGACAACCAGCCGCAGCCGTTCGACGCCAAGACCGCGCTGGAGCTGCTCGAAGTCTCCTTCAAACATCCGATCCGGCTGATCGCGAATGCGCTGGGCGTGCCGCCGAAGCAGATGATCGAGATGGGCAAGAAGCACGGCGTGCCGGTCGCGGCCCTGGTCGGCGCCAAGGAGCATGCGGTGCGCACGGTGGCTGCGGGTGTCGATATCCTGGTTGCCCAGGGTACCGAAGCCGGAGGACATTGCGGCGAGGTCTCGACCATGGTGCTGGTGCCCGAAGTGATCAAGGCGATCAAGCCGATGCGCGACGTGCCGGTACTCGCCGCGGGCGGCATCATGACCGGACGGCAGATGGCGGCCTGCATGGCGATGGGCGCTGCTGGCGTCTGGACCGGCTCGGTGTGGCTCGCAACAGTCGAATCCGAGACCACGGAAATCTTCCGTGAGAAGATGATCGCGGCCTCCTCGCGCGATGCCGTGCGCTCGAAGGGCCGCACCGGTAAACCCGCGCGCCAGCTCCGCTCGGTCTGGACCGATGCCTGGGACCGCGCGCCCGAAAGCCCAGGCGCCCTGCCGATGCCGCTGCAAAGCATCGTCAGCCGCGACGCCTTCAACTCGATCGACCGCGCGGCCGCCGCCGGCAATCCCAAGGCGCGCGATCTCGTCAGCTATTTCGTCGGTCAGGGCGTCGGGCTGATCGACAGCGTGAAGTCCGCGGGCGCCGTGGTGCAGGAGTTCAAGGAGGATTTTGCCGAGGCCGTCGAGCACATGAACGCGCTGGTCGGGGAGTAGTGTTTGTGGCCGGAGCAGCACCCGAGGCCCATCCTTCAAGGCTCGCCCAGCGGCGCAATGCGCCGCCGGCCTCGCACCTCAGGATGACGTTCTCCCCGTATCCGTCACCCTGAGGTGGCCGCTTCTTCAGCGGCCCTCGAAGGGCAACGGCGTGCTGAAGATTTAGAATGTGAAACAAGAACAATGACCAACTCTCATACCTCCCCGGACCGCATTCCCGTCATCGTCGGCATCGGCGAGATCGTCGATCGTCCCAGGGAGATCACCGCGGGCCTCGAGCCGCTCGACCTGCTGGAGCAGGCGCTGCGGCGTGCCGAGGAAGACGCCGGTGCAAAGCTGCTCGGCGAGGTGCAGTCGCTCGACGTCGTCAACTTTCTGAGCTGGCGCTATCGCGATCCGGAAAGGCTGCTGGCGCAGCGCCTCGGGATTGCGCCGGCGCATTGCTATTACGGCCCGGTCGGCGGCGAGAGCCCGATCCGCTATCTGCACGAAGCCGCCCAACGCATCGCGCGCGGCGAATGCACGGTGGCCGCTGTCGTCGGCGCCGAGGCGCAGTCGACCGCGACCAAGGCTGAGCGCGCCGGCTCAAAGCTGCAGTGGACGCCATTTGCCCATGATGTCGAAGAGCCGAAGCGCGGGGCGGCATTCCAGAAGCCGCTTGCGGTCAAGCTCGGCGTGTTCCGCCCTGTAACCGTCTATCCGTTCTATGAGGGCGCATCGTCGGCGCATTGGGGACAGACGCCGCGCGAGGCGATGGCCGAGTCAGGCACGCTGTGGTCGCGTTACTCGGAAGCGGCCGCGCAGAATCCCAACGCCTGGCTGAAGCGGCGGTTTGCACCGGACGAGATCACGACGCCGACTGCTGATAACCGGCTGATCGCATGGCCCTACAACAAGCTCATGGTTGCCAACCCAAGCGTCAACATGGGCGGAGCGCTGCTGCTCACCAGCCTCGCCAAGGCACGTGCGGCCGGCATCACCGAGGACAAGCTGATCTATCCACTCGGCGGCGCCTCCGCCGAAGAACCGCGCGATTATCTGCTGCGCGACCAGTTCTACGAGAGCCATCCGCAGAATGCGGTGCTCAATGCGGTGATGGGTCTCGCGGGCGGCGACGGCAAAAAATTCGACGCGATCGAGCTTTATAGCTGCTTCCCCTGCGTGCCAAAAATGGCGCGGCGGACGTTGGGCTTAGGGGCCGACGTGCAGCCGACCGTGACCGGCGGCCTCACCTTCTTCGGCGCACCGCTCAACACCTACATGACGCATGCGGCCTGCGCGATGGTGCGCCGCTTGCGCAACGGTGCCAATCTCGGCCTGCTCTACGGCCAGGGCGGCTTCGTCACAAAACATCATGCGCTGGTGGTCTCCAGGACGCCGCCGCGCGAGCCGCTCGCGCAGGACACCTCCGTGCAGGCGGTGGCCGACCGCAACAAGCGCGCGGTGCCGGACTTCGTCACCGAGGCGAGCGGCAAGGGCAAGGTCGAAAGCTTTACCGTGCTCTACGGCCGCAACGGCGATGTCGAGCACGGCGTCGTCATGCTGCGCACGGCGGACGATCGGCGGACGCTTGGCCGCATCCCGGCAGGCGATACCGCGACGCTGGCGCATCTGCTCAACATGAACAGCACGCCGGTGGGTTCGCTCGGCGACATCACGATGGCCGCCGATGGCGTGCCGGAGTGGCGGGTGGCCTGATTTCCCTCGTCCCGACTCAGGCCGCGCGGACGTTGGCGAGGAACTTGCTGACTTCGTCCTTCAGGCGCCCCGAATCGTTCGACAGCATCCGCGCCGCCGACAGCACCTGCGAGGAGGCCGTGCCGGTCTCGGTCGCGCCCCGCTGCACGTCGGTGATGTTGGAAGAGACCTGCTGGGTGCCGTGCGCGGCCTGCTGTACGTTGCGGGAGATCTCCTGGGTCGCCGCACCCTGCTCTTCCACGGCCGCGGCAATGGCCGATGAGATTTCCGACAGGCGCTCGATGGTCGAGGAGATTTCCTTGATCGCGCTGACGGAGTCGTTGGTCGCGGCCTGGATGCCGGTGATCTGCTGGCCGATCTCGCCGGTCGCCTTCGCCGTCTGCTCGGCGAGCGCCTTCACTTCCGAGGCCACCACCGCAAAGCCGCGGCCGGCTTCGCCCGCGCGCGCCGCCTCGATGGTCGCGTTCAGCGCGAGGAGGTTGGTCTGGCCGGCGATGGTGTTGATGAGCTCGACGACGTCGCCGATGCGGGACGCGGCCTTCAACAGCTCGCTCACACGTTCGCTGGTGGTCCGCGCCTGGCCGACGGCATCGCCGGCCATCCGCGCCGACTCCTGCACCTGACGGCTGATCTCGCCGACCGACGAGGCCATCTCCTCGGTCGCGGACGCCACCGACTGCACGTTGGTGGAGGCTTCCTCGGATGCGGCGGCAACCGTAGTCGCCATCTGCTGGGAGCGATCGGCGGTCGCGGTCAGCGTCGAGGCGGATGCCTCGAGCTGGGTCGAGGCGGACGACACCGTCTGCACGATCTCGCCGATCATGGCTTCGAACTCGCGCGTGACGTTGTCGACGCGGCGGCCGCGCTCGATCTTGGCTTCCGCATCGGCGGCGGCGGCTTCGTCCGCCGCCTTCTTGGCAATCAGCGCCTCCTTGAAGACCTGGAGCACGTCGGCCATGGCGCCGATCTCGGTCTTCTCGCCCCGATGCGACACTTCCGCGGTGAGGTCGCCCTTGCCGAGCGCCTGCATCGGCTCGATGATCGAGTTGATGCCGCTGGAGACGTCGCGCACCAGATAGACGCTGACGCCGATGCCGATCACGACGGCCGTGCCGAGAATGATCGAGACCAGCAAGAAGGCGAAGGCGTAGCTAGCATCCGCAGCCCGGCCTGCGGCATCCGCGCCCTTGTCGCTCAGCGCCAGACTCTTTGCGAGCGTTTCGTCGGACTGATACCCGAGGGGCGCGGCCTTGTTCAAAAACATGTCCACCGCCTTGGCCTGTTCCTGATTTCGAGACAGCGTCAAAACGTCCTTGGAAATGTTCATGAACCCCGTCCATGATTTGCGGAACTCGTCATACAAGCTCCGCTCTTCCGCTGAAACGATCGTCGCTTCATAGGCCTTCACGAAGCGCTCGTTGTCGCTCTCCTGACTCGTGGCCTTCTTATCCACGGCAACTTTCTTATCCGCATCAGTTGTGAGTATGTGATCGCGCACAAGGAGCCTGTAGCGCATCATGCCCATTTGCAGATCTCCGGTCGCGCGGGCCCGGGACATCCAACGAGTCTGAAGCTCGGCCGCATTCGCATTGATCCCCTGCATCTCCCTAATGGAGAACAGCCCAAGTCCCACTATCGCGACCAGCAGGAAGGAAATCACCATGATGATCTTGGCGCGGATCGAGATCTTGGAAAACATTGTCGGAGTCTCTTTTGTGCGGGCGCGGACGGCGCATCCGGAAATCGACGTAACAACTAGAGGGAGTACCGCCGACATCAAGCACGAAACCATCTGAGCAGATGTTAACTGCGACTCCGTACGAGTACGGAACCCAAAAGAGATAAATTCCGTACGGGTACGGAACCCGAAAGAGATAAATAAGGACCTAAAGAGCCCTGCGCTCAGCGCATGAGCCCAAGCGCGTCGGTGAAGAACTCCGGCCCGCCGAAATTGCCTGATTTTAGAGCAAGCAACATGGCGCCTTCTTTTGCACCAACGGCACGCAGCACCGGGACTCCCGCAGCGATCTCCGCGCCGACGAGGAAGCCGGGAATCTTCAGACGATCGACCACGGCGCCCGAGGTCTCGCCGCCGGCGACGACCAGTCGGTGCACGCCGGATTGCACGAGCCCTTCGGCGATGTCAGCCATGGTCTGCTCGATCGCATGGCCGGCCGCGTCACGGCCGTAGCGCGACTGGACGGCGGCGACTGCCTCCGGCGTTGCACTCGACGCGATCAGGAGCGGACCGTCCGAGAGTCGCTGACGCGCCCAGGCCAGCGCGCGCTGGGCCTCGTTGTCCGTGAAGATACGGGTCGGATCGAGATGCAGCACCGGCATGGCACGCTCGGCATTGGCCATCTGCTGCAAGGTCGCCTGCGAGCAACTTCCGGCGAGACATGCGGCGGGACCGCCCACCGGCGCGCCAGCGTCCGCGCCCGACGCGTTCGAGGTTACCTTGCCCGAGGAGACCAGCGCGCGCGCGAGACCAAGCCCGATGCCGGAGGCGCCGACCGAGAGGCGGTGGCTGCCTGCGACGAGGCCGATGGTCTCGAGGTCGCGGTCGAACACCGCGTCGATGATTGCGGCGCCGATGCCCTTGGCTGCAAGATCGGACAGCCGTGCACGGACGGCCTCAGCGCCGCGCGTCACGGTCGCGAGGTCGACGAGACCGACGTTGGTGCTGCTCTGGCGCGCCAGCACGCGCGCCAGATTGGAATCGTGCATGGGATTGAGCGGATGGTCCTTCAGCGGGCTTTCGTTGAGCGGCACCGCGCCAACGAAGAGGTTGCCCTGGTAGACGGTGCGCCCGGTCTCCGGGAAGGCCGGCGTGACCAGCACGATCGCCTCGCTGCAATCGTCGCGCAGCGCATCCATCACGGGACCGATATTGCCGGCATCGGTGGAATCGAAGGTCGAGCAGATCTTGAACAGCACGTGCGAGGCGCCGCGGCTGCGCAGCCATTTTTCCGCGGCGCGCGAGCGCGTCACTGCAAGCCCCGCCTCGATCGAGCGGCTCTTGAGCGACACCACGACGGCATCAACCTCTGGCAGCGCCAGATCATCCGACGGCACACCGATGGTCTGCACGGTGCGGAGACCCGCACGCGTCAGCGTGTTGGCGAGATCGGAGGCGCCGGTATAGTCGTCGGCGATGCAACCCAGCGCGAGTGTCACGACTTTGCTCCAGCGTAGGGCTTGAACCAGGCGAGACCGTCAGCGGTCTTGCCGCGCGGATTGTATTCGCAGCCGACAAAGCCTGAATAGCCGAGCCGGTCGAGCTCGGCGAACAGGAACGGATAGTTCAGCTCTTCGCCATCAGGCTCGTTGCGCGAGGGGATGCTGGCGATCTGGATGTGGCCGATGATCGGCATCATCTCGCGCAGGTGCATGGTGACGTCGCCGTGGATGATCTGGCAATGATAGATGTCGAACTGGAGTTTCAGGTTCGGGATCTTCAGCTCCTCGATTAGGTCGCGCGCGAACCGAAAGTCGTTGAGGAAGTAGCCGGGCACGTTGCGCGGATTGATCGGCTCGATCACGACGTCGAGGCCGTGCGGTGCGAAAAATTCCGCGGCCCAGGCGACAGACTTGTAGAACTGCTCGACGGCAAGACGGTCGCTGCGACTGGCCATGCCGGCCATCAGGTGCAGCCGCTTGACGCCGGTCGCCTTGGCGTAAGGCAACGCCGTGTCCAGGCTGCGCTTGAGGTCGTCGAAGCGCGCGGGCAGCGCCGCAAAGCCCTTCTCTCCGGCGTTCCAGTCGCCGGGCGGCAGGTTGAAAAGTGCCTGGGTCAGGCCGTTGCGCTTGAGGCGCGCGCCGACCTCGTCGGCCGGATGCTCATAGGGAAACAGGAATTCGACCGCGGTGAAGCCGGCCTTTGCGGCAGCGTCAAAGCGATCGAGGAACGGCACCTCGGTGAACATCATCGAGAGATTGGCGGCAAAGCGCGGCATCGGCTGTCCTCTTCCTCTCGTTCTTACTTTTCGCCGGGCAGTTTCACGCCGGTGACCTGCGCATACATGCGCGCAACCGATGCGTCGTCGTCGCGGCCCATGCCGGCGGCCGATGTCATCAGGAACATCTGGAGCGCGGCGGCCGAGACCGGGACGGGAAAGCGCGCCGATCGCGCCATGTCCTGGATGATGCCGAGGTCCTTCACAAAGATCTCGACCGCGCTGCGCGGCGTGTAGTCGCCGTCGAGCACGTGCGGCATGCGGTTCTCGAACATCCAGGAATTGCCGGCGGACGCCGTGATCACCTCGTAGACCTTGCGGATATCGAGGCCCTGCTTGGCGGCAAAGGCGATCGCCTCCGAAGCGGCTGCGATGTGCACGCCGGCCAGCAACTGGTTGATCATCTTGAAGGCGGCGCCCTGCCCGGCGGCATCGCCGAGCTCGTAAAGCTTTGCCGCCATCGCGTCGAGCGCGGGACGCGCCTTGGCGAAGGCGGCCGGGCTGCCGGAGGCCAGGATCGTCAGCTCGCCCTGGGCCGCGCGCTGGGCGCCGCCGGAGATCGGCGCATCGAGATAATGCCGGCCGGTGGCCTCGAGCTGTTTTGCAAGGCGCCGCGCCACCTCTGGGTCCATGGTGGCGGACGAAATGAAGACGCTGTCCTTGGGCATGGTCTCGGCGGCACCGTCCTTGCCGAACAGGATCCCTTCGGTCTGCGCGGCGTTGACCACAACGCTGACGACGATGTCGGCCCCCTTGGCCGCCTCCGCCGGGGTCCCGGCGCCCGTGCCGCCATCCCCAACGAAGCGCGCGACCGCGTCAGCCGAAACGTCGCAGCCGGTTATCGCGTGGCCGGCGCGCTTCAGCGAGGTCGCCATGCCAAATCCCATCGAGCCGAGCCCGATAACGGCGATACGCTGCGAATTGGTCGTGGAGGCAGACATGAACACTTATCCCCTGGAACGTTCCCTTACCGGCCGATCTGAGGCGGCCTCTCGAACCGAATAACACGGCTTGGCCGCGCTGCCAAAGCATGAGACAAGGCGGCAACAGGATAAGCCCGCCATGAGCAGCGAGACACGACTTCGCGACGATATCTGCCGTTTCGGGCGCTCGCTGTTCGAGCGCGGGTTGACGCCGGGCTCTTCCGGCAACATCAGCGTGAGGCTGGAGGACGGCTGGCTGGTGACGCCGACCAACGCCTCGCTGGGCTTCCTCGACCCGACGCGGCTGACGCGGCTGGATGCTCAGGGGAGGCTCGTCTCCGGCGATGCCCCGACCAAGGAGGTGCCGCTGCACACCGCGCTCTACGAGACCCGCGGATCGGCGCGGGCGATCGTGCATTTGCACTCCACCCATTCGGTCGCGCTCTCGATGCTCCCGGAGATCGATCCCGCCGCCGCACTGCCGCCGATGACGGCCTACTACATGATGAAGTGCGCGCCGACCGCGCTCGTGCCTTACTACCGGCCGGGCGATCCCGCCGTGGCAGACGCGATCAAGGGACTGGCGGGGAAATACTCATCCGTGCTGCTCGCCAATCACGGCCCGGTGGTCGCCGGCGATACGCTGGAGGCGGCGGTGTTCGCGACCGAGGAGCTGGAGGAGACGGCGAAGCTGTACCTGCTGCTGCGCGGGCTGAACCCGCGCTATCTGTCGCCGGAGCAGGTCAAGGATCTGGCAAAGACGTTTGGGCTGACGCTGCCGGAGCATGGGCACGAGAAATGACCAATCCAACACAACCTGCACCAGCTGAGATAGAAGCGGCGGCCCGCGTTCTCCATGAGATTGGCTTACGCCATCACTGGTGGTCTCCGTATAAGAAGACATACGATGAACTGGCCGCAACTGATCCGATCGGAAAGGAAGAGTTCGACGCAACGTCGAAGCGATGTTGCAGGCGGCGGCTAAGGCAAGGCTCGGGTAGCAATCTTAGCCCACCTGGGCGCCAACCACACACACCGACGTCATCCTGAGGTGCGAGCCTTGCGATGCCTTTGCATCGCAAGGTGAAGCCTCGAAGGATGGGCCACAGGCGCTTGCGGCTCATCCTTCGAGGCGCGCAAGGGCGCGCACCTCAGGATGACGGCTGCGCCTGTGGAGAGCGAAGATTGTAACCCACATGAGCGAAGCGACATGCGGGACCACCTGCCCCGGATATCGCTTCGCTCATCCGGGCTTCTGTAACGGGCCTTGGTTAGTCAATCCCTTTTTGCGTCATCCTCTCGC
>NZ_JAFCJM010000037.1 GCF_018130955.1 Bradyrhizobium liaoningense | reverse complement strand
TCCAGCCAAGCCGCGCGACGCGCGCCACCAAATCGCGCCGTAGCTAGCGCGGCTTGGTTGGAAGGCCGAGGGGGCCCATTATCCCATCTACCATGCTCCCCAATCAAGAACGATCGGGAGACATCACCCATGAGCTCACTGTCCGGCAAGCAAGGTCCGCGCTATCGCCACATGGCGGAGGACGGCGCGCCCTATGAGACGCACCAGGTCGAGAAGCTCACCCCGATCATCGGTGCGGAGATTTCCGGTGTCGACATCGGCAAGCTTGTCGATGGCGATTCCCGCTCCAACCGGCAGATGGACGAGATCCATCGCGCGCTCGCGGAAAACCTCGTCATCTTCTTCCGCGACCAGCACATCACGCCAAAACAGCATCTCGCCTTCGGCCGCAAGTTCGGCGAGCTTCATTTTCATCCCGCAGCGCCCCATGAGGACGAAGACCCGGCGCTGATGAAGATCTACGCCGACAAGAACTCGCCGCGCGCCAATGGCGAGGGCTGGCACTCCGACGTGTCCTGCGACCTCGAGCCGCCGATGGGCTCGATCCTCTACATCAAGCAATGCCCGCCGCGCGGCGGCGACACGCTGTTCGCCAACATGTACGCGGCCTGTGAGGCGCTGTCGGATCGCATGAAGGCCTATCTCGGCGGGCTGACCGCGCTGCATGACGGCGAGCCGATCTATCGCGGGCTTTACGCGAACTATGGCGTCGCCGATAGGCCGAGCTATCCCAATGCCGAACACCCCGTGGTGCGCACGCATCCGGTGACGGGCAGGAAGGCGCTCTACGTCAATCGCGGCTTCACCCGCCACATCAACGGCATCCCCCGCGACGAGAGCGACGCTGTCCTGGCCTATCTCTACCAGCACGCTGAAAACCCGCTGTTCCAGTGCCGCTTCCGCTGGACCGAGAACGCCATCGCCTTCTGGGACAACCGCTGCACCCAGCACCGCGCGATGTGGGACTACTGGCCGCACACAAGGTCGGGCACGCGGGTGACGGTGAAGGGGGAAAGGCCGGTGTGAGCACGCGACCGGCAGCTTGTGTGCTGGATCACACGCAAAGAAAAAGCCCCGGGGCGATGCCGGGGCTTTTGTTTGTCGGAGATAATCTCGATCAGTACTTGGCGACGACCGGGCCGCCGAACTTGTAGGCGATGCCCACGCGAACATCGTTGATCGTAACGTGGTTTCCGACCTCCGCGCTGTTCGTCGCAGTGGAGACAAAGCTAGCCGTCCCCAGATCGGTGTAGCGATACTCGACTCGACCCAGCCAATTGCCGGAGAAGGCGTATTCGACACCCGCGCCAGCCGTCCAGCCGATACCCGACCTGACGCTAGCCGTGACGAAGGGATTCGCACCGGCAACCCCATACGAGGTGTCCCAGCTACCCCAGGCGGCGCCCGCCGTGCCGAACACCATCCAGCGGTCGAAGACGAAGCCCAGCCGGCCCCTGACCGAACCGTAGTCCTTGATCTTCGTTCCGATGGCATACGGGCCGCCGACGCCCGCGAAGTTGCCGCTGGCATTCAGGTCCGAAGCCTGCCAGTCAGCCTCGACGCCGAGCACGACGTTACTGATCTGATAGTTGCCACCGATAAACCCGCCGCCGAGCACGCCGCTCGGGTTGAGGCTGTAGGGTACTGGAAAGAGTCCACCTGAGTTGGTCAAGGTGCCGGTCGACCGGCCCCAGCCGTAACCGACGTCGGCACCGAGGTAGAACCCCGTCCAGTCATAGACGGCAGCCATGGGAGCCGGCGCCTTGGTGTAGGGCCGGGCCGCCAAATCGGCCGCAGAGGCAGCCGTGGTGAGAAGGAGGGAGGCAGCGACGGCTGCGAGGACGGACTTCTGCATTTCTATTTCCCGAAGCAAAGTAATGACGTCGAATAGCGACTGGGCGCAATCTATAAGCACGGCCTGCCATCGTGTCCGTCACGCATCTGCAACAGTTGAACGCATTGCGCCTGATTTCTTCGCTCTGAGCGACGGAATGACTGTGCGTCGCGCGCCGTCCCCGCGACTCGATGAGAACAATCGTCATGTTTTCAATAGGTTGTCGACTTATCCGTCGATCCTGACCGGCGTAGCGACGATGCCCCGAGCATCGCGCGATGTGGGACTACTGGCCGTATACAAGGTCGGGCACACGCGTGACGGTGAAGGGGGAAAGGCCGGTGCGAGCACGTGATCGGCAGCTTGTGTGCCGGGTCACACGCAAAGGAAAAGCCCCGGCATTGCCGGGGCTTTTGTTTGTCGACGAGATTTTGTCGATCAGTACTTGGCGACGACCGGGGCGCCGAACTTGTAGCTCACGCGGCCGAGGACAGACCAGTCATCGAAGCGGGTGCTATGATTGCTGGCGGAGTTAAGAGCGCCATTGGTTGCAAGCGACCTGTTCGACGTAAGACCTCCGCAGCAATTGCCGAAATCGTAATAGTTTCCTTCGACGCCGACGATCCAGTTGGAAGACGCCATCCATTCGATACCACCGCCGGCAGTCCAGCCGACCTTCTTCTCGCTGCGCTCATTGTAATCGGCCAAGTCCTGGATCCGGGTCCGAAGTTCGGTGAACGCGGCGCCGCCCTTAACATAGAAAAGCATGGGACCACTCGTCACGCCGAGCCTTGGCGTAATCGTCGCGATCCATTCCTGTTTGGTATGGAAAGTGTCGGTGCCCGGAAAGAACGGGCTAATCGCGCTGGCCTTCAGGTCGGTATAGTCGATCGATCCTTCCAGGCCGAATACGATGTTGCTCGTCTGCCAGTTGTAGCCACCGTGGACACCGCCCATGAAGCCGTTTGCATTGAAGCCAAAGCTGTCACCTGCGGCAAGATTGTAGTGCCCCCTAGTCTCGAAATCGAAACGTGGATCGCTGGAAACGTAGCCGGCGTTAAGACCGACATAGAACCCCGTCCAGTCATAGACGGCAGCCACGGGAGCCGGCGCCTTGGTGTAGGGCCGGGCCGCCAAATCGGCCGCAGAGGCAGCCGTGGTGAGAAGGAGGGAGGCAGCGATGGCTGCGAGGACGGACTTCTGCATTTCTATTTCCCAAAGCAAAGTAATGACGTCGAATAGCGACTGGGCGCAATCTATAAGCACGGCCTGCCATCGTGTCCGTCACTCATCTGCAACAGTTGAACGCATTGCGCCTGATTTCTGCGCTCTGAGCGACAGAATGAGCGTGCGTCGCGCGTCTTCCCGGCGACTGGATGAAAACAATCGTCGCATTTTCAATCGGTTGTCGACTTATCCGTCGACCCTAGCCGGCGTAGCGACGATGTCCCGAGCGTCGCCATCCGCTCGCGTTGACGGCCTTCCTGCCTTGCGTCAACCTTACCAAAATACAACCGACTCCCGGAGGGCTGCCCATGCTCCGCGCCGAGGACAATAATAGAGGCGACGTCGCGGGTTTTGTCGGGCGTCCTCGCATCGCGGCGGCGGAGTAGCGCTTGCGGCAGGTGCGGAGCATCATCGCCGGCCTCGTCGCGTTTCTCGTCGCGCTGTCGTTTGTGCCGACGGGCTCGGGCATCGCAGCTCCGGCCAAGAAGCCCGCGCTCGTCAAGCCGAAGTCGAAGCCGAAACATAGACCCAAGCCGGCGCCGCTGCCGGCGGTGAAGTGCGAGAAGCCAAAATTCCGGATCTTCGTCGATGTCGGCCATACCCCGGAATCGTTCGGCGCGTTGAGCGCGCGCAACGACACCGAGTTCGGCTTCAATCTCAGGCTCGCCAGGCTGATCGTCGGCAAGCTCAAGTCGGAAGGCTTTGCCGCGACGCGCCTCTTGGTCAGCGAAGGCAAGGCGAGATCGAGCCTGCTGAGGCGGGTCAGCGTGGCCAATGATGCGAGAGCGGACTTCTTCCTGTCCGTCCATCACGACTCGGTCCCCGACAAATTGCTCGAGGAATGGGAGTTTGAAGGCGCAAGAAGCTATTTCAGCGACCGCTTCTCCGGTCACTCGATGTTCGTGTCCCGGCAAAATCCGCACTTTGCGATCAGCATGATGTTTGCGCGCCTGCTGGGTAAGGAGCTGAAGGAGCGCGGCCTGCGCTATGCCACCCAGTACACAATGCCGCTGATGGGCCGCTACCGGCATCCGCTGCTGGACAGGGATCTCGGCATCTACAGCTACGACCAGCTGGTGGTGCTCTCGCGCACCCGAAGCGCAGCGGTGTTGCTCGAGGGCGGTTCGATCATCAACCGCGATGAGGAGATGGCGATGAACTCGCCGGACCGGCATGGGTTGATCGCAGGCGCGGTGGCGGAGGCGATGAAGGAGTTTTGCGAGAAGCGGCAGTAGTTGTCTGGCGAGGCTTCTCCGCGTACTTGCGACAGCTACGCGCTACAGCGGCACCCGCTGATATTCCCGGTTCGCCAGGCTCGCCTCCTCCAGATCGAGGTCGCGCTCGATGCGCCGCCTTGTCTCGTCGGTGATCTGACCGTCACGCAGCAGCACGTGGATGAATTTACGCTCGGCGGCGATCAGCTCGCGGGTCAGCGCGGTGCCGGTCGCGGAGACGTCATGGCGGGTCGGATCGAGCGAATCAGGAAGCTGGTTGGCGCGGATCTCGTGGCGGGCGCGCAGCAGTCTGACGACCTCTTCCGAGAGGTCCTTCTGGGCGGTCATGGTGTCGAGCGATTTCAGCGCAGCATCGAGCGCCTGCCTGCGCGCGGAGATCTCCGCCTCGTGCTCGGCGACATGCTCGTGGCGGCCGGCTTCCGCCACGCCGAGCCATCGCACCAGCGCCGGCAATCCGAGGCCGACGCCGACCAGCGTGATGAAGATGACGCCGAAGGCGACGAACAGGATCAGGTCGCGATAGGGAAAGGCCTCGCCGCTGGGAAGAGCAAACGGCAGCGCCAGCGCGGTTGCCAGCGAGACGGCGCCGCGGACGCCTGTGAAGGCGAGCGTGAACACCCATTGCCATGGCGGCGACGGATCGCGCTCACGGAGATTGCGACTGAGCATGCGCGGCAGATAGGTCGCGGGATAAAGCCAGGCAAAGCGCGCGATGACGACGATGGCGACGACGACCGCGGTCGCGATCATGATCTCGTCCAGTGGAAACGTCTTCGACTTCTCGTAGAGTTCGCGCATCTGGAAGCCGGTGAGCAGGAACAAAATGCCCTCGATCAGATAGATGATCAGGTCCCAGAAGAAGATGCCCTGCAGGCGCGTGGCCGAGGAGATCCACAGCGGCCCGTTCCAGCTCACATAGAGGCCGCAGGCGACGGTTGCGATCACGCCGCTTCCACCGACATGCTCCGGCAGCCAATAGGCGATATAGGGCGTGATCAGCGAGAGCGTGAGCTCGACCTGCGGATCCCGCGCCCATTTGCGGGCACGCAAGGAGAGCCAGCCGACGCCGATGCCGAACGCGATCTCGCCGGCGACGATCAGCATGAACTCGCCACCCGCCAGCGGCAGCGAAAAACTGCCGGTCATGATGGCGGCGAGCGCGAAGCGGTAGAGGATCAGCGCGGTCGCGTCATTGGCGAGCCCTTCGCCTTCGAGCACGACGAGGATGCGCCGCGGCATGTGCAGCTTGCGCGCGATCGCGAGCGGGGCGACCACGTCGGGCGGGGCGACGATGGCGCCGAGCAGGAAGCCGATCGTCCAGGGCATGCCGATCAGGAAGTGTGCGGCAGTCGCCACCATCGCGGCGGTGAAGATCACGCAACCGACCGCGAGCAGCACGATCGGCCGCAGATTGTTCTTGAATTCGCGCCAGCTCATGGCGACGCTCGCCGAATAGATCAGCGGCGGCAGCACCATCAGCAGCACGAGCTCCGGCGGCAGCTCGACCGGCGGCATGCCCGGCACGAAGGCAAGCCCGACGCCTGCGAGCATCAGCAGAATGGCCGGCGCGACGTTGAACCGCCGCGCCGCGAGCGCCGTTCCCGCGAGCACGGCGAGCAGGATCAGAAAGGTCTGAAATTTGGCTTCCATGACCGTTCACTTGCCTCGGAAGCGCAGGCCTGGTCAATCCGGCCCGATCAGGCCAGCTTCTGTCCCACCATGCGCCCAACGGCGGCAAAGACCGCCTGGAGCTGCGCGGCGTCAGGCGTGCCGCCTTGCGTATAGGCCGCGATCAGGATCGGCGTCTCGGGTTTCGGCCACGCCACCGCGATGTCGCCCGAGGCGTCCTTGCCGTTGTTGCCGGTCTTGTCGCCGATCTTCCAGCTATTGGGCAGGCCGCCGCGCAGGCGGTTGGCGCCGGTCTTGCAGTTCACCATCCACTCCGTGAGCTGTGCGCGCGATTGTGCCGACAGGGCGTCGCCGATGACGAGGCGACGCAAATTGCCGGCCATGGCCACCGGCGTCGTGGTGTCGTTGGGATCGCCGGGCGGGGAACGGTTGAGCTCGGGCTCGTTGTGATCGAGCCGCGACACGTTATCGCCGATGCCGCGCCAGAACGCGGTCAGCACGGCCGGGCCGCCGATCCGCGCCAGCAGCAGATTGGCGCAGCTATTGTCGCTGATCTCGACGATTGCCTTGCACATGTGGGCGACCGACATCGCGCCAGCCGCGAGGTTCTCCTTCGCCGCCGGCGCATAGTCGAGCAGGTCGGCCTTGCCAAAAGAGATCATCGCGTCGAGTTTTTCCTCGCCGCGATCGACGCGTGCAAGCACGCAGGCCGCGAGCGAGGCCTTGAAGGTGCTGCACATCACGAAGCGCTCGTCGGCCCGCCAGGAGAATTTTGCGCCGGTTGAGAGGTTTTCAGCATGAACGCCGATCCTGCCGCCGCTCGCTCGCTCATAGGCCTCAAGGTCAGGCGGCGCGTCCTGCGCGCGTGCGGGGCTGACGGCCATGAGGGCAAGGCCTGCCAGCAGGGAACGACGATCGAGGGGCATGGGAATCCTTAAAAGCGACTGAAGCAAGGTGGCCGGTACGGAACCAAACGATTCTGGTTTCAGCCAGTGGCGCTCGCGATGACGAGTTTGTGGGTCGACCGCTCGGTTTCTTCGCCTCGCCCCGCTTGCGGGGAGAGGCCGACGCGCGACGCGCGGCGGGTGAGGGGGACTCTCCGCGAGTCCAACTGGCGCCGTCCTTGCGGAAACTTCCCCTCACCCCAACCCTCTCCCCGCAAGCGGGTCGAGGGGGTGCAGCACCTGCGCCTGTGGCGCGGATTTCGCTCCCAGGTCGTTCCTCACTCCTTCAGATCGTACCGATACGACTTCGACACGATCTGCCAGCCGTCGGCGAGCTTCATCGCCACCAGATAGTCCGTGAAATAGCGCGGCGGCAACTGACACTTGACCTTGATGAAGGCGGTCTTGTCGTCGGAGCGGTCGATGGTGACGATGAAATCCTCGCGAGGCTTGCCTTCCGACTTCGCGGAGGCGCGCTTGCGCACCCAGGCGAGCCAGTCCGGCACGGTCAGGATCTTCAGCTCGCCCTTTTCCACCCAGCGCAGGTCGGCCGAGGGGTGAAACACCGCGCCGAGCTTGTCGGCATCGCCTTCGTAGAGCGCGTCGAAATAGCCCTGCACCACGGCCTCGACGCTCGAACGGTCATAGCTCATCGGTCGTCCTCCCAAAGGTTTGTTCGCGGCAAATTTAGTCGCGCGCGCCCAATTGCGCTATGGGTGACTGCGGCGCCCGCACGAGGATTTCGTCATGGCTGCATCAAAAGAAAAGAACGCTCGCATCCTTGCCGGCGAATGCTATTGCCGTGCCGTGCGCTACGAGGTGGCGGATGAATTCTCCTATGCGCTGAACTGCCACTGTTCGAACTGCCGCCGCACCACCGGCGCCGCCTTCAAGCCGTTTGCTGGCGTCGAGCGGAGCAAATTCCGCGTTGTCGGCGGCGAAGACGCGCGCATGATCTATGGCGACGACACCACCCAAGAAACGAACCATGACGCGCATTGCCGGCGCTGCGGCTCGCTGCTCTATTCCGTGGTGCGCGACGGCCAATGGGTGCACATCGCGATGGGAACGCTGGTCGACGCCCCGACGATCCGGCCTTCAGCCCATATTTTCGTGGGCTCCAAGGCGCCCTGGTACGAAATCACGGACGATCTGCCGCAATATCCGGGGCATATCGGCGCCGGGTGAGGGCGGAGCAGGGCAGGGAACTCGCCGCCGCTCAATCCTGAGCGAACCGCTATGGCGCTGGCGAGACTAATGAAAAGGGTTCCCGGCGCAGGATTCGTGATGTCCCTCACAAGCCGCGGGGCCGGATCTTGCTACCAAGGCTGAGAGGGTGTCGAATTCCCCTCGTTTTTTGGAAGCCGTGCCATGCGCAATCTGTTCAGGTTTTGCCCGCTTCTCCTCGCTCTTGCGCTGTTGCTCGGCGCCGAGCCCGCCTTTGCCGCCAAACGCGTGGCGCTGGTGCTGGCCAATTCCGCCTATCAGAACGCACCGTCGCTCGCGAACCCCGTCAATGACGGCAGCGTGATGGCGAAGACGCTGAAGGACGCCGGCTTCGACGTCGTCGATTCCCGCCATGACCTGTCGGCGCTGGATACGCGGCGCGCGCTGCGCGATTTTGCCGATGCGGCGCGCAGCGCTGATATCGCCGTGGTCTACTACGCCGGCCACGGCATCGAGGTCGACGGCTCGAACTATCTGATCCCGGTCGACGCCAAGCTCGAGCGCGACACCGACGTCTACGACGAAGCGCTGTCGCTCGACCGCGTGCTGGTCGCGATCGATCCGGCAAAGCAGCTCCGGCTGGTGATCCTCGACGCCTGCCGCGACAATCCCTTTGCCAAGTCCATGAAGCGCACGATCGCCTCGCGCGGCATCGGCCGCGGCCTCGCCCAGGTCGAGCCGACCAGCCCCAACACGCTGATCGCCTATTCCGCGAAGGCCGGTTTTACCGCGCAGGACGGCGACGGCGCCAACAGCCCGTTCACCGTCGCGCTGTCAAAACATCTGACGACGCCCGGCCTCGACGTCCGCCGCGCCTTCGGCTTCGTGCGCGACGACGTGCTCAAGACCACCAACAACAAGCAGGAACCGTTCGTCTACGGCTCGCTTGGCGGCGAGGACGTGCCGCTGGTGCCGGCGAAGGTCGCCGCTGTTACGCCTGCGCCGGTGGCGCCGGCCAATCCGCAGGCCGAGGTGCGGCGCGACTACGAGCTCGCGCTTCAGGTCGGCAACAAGGCGGCGTGGGACGCGTTCCTGGCGCAGCATCCGGACGGCTTCTATTCGAGCCTTGCAAGACTCCAGGTTGACAAGATCGCGGCCGAGCAGGCCCATGCGGCGGCGATGGAGAAGGCCAAGCAGGCCGAAGCCGAGCGTGATCGCCTTTCGGCTGCGGGCGCGCAGAAGGATGCGCAGGCCAAGGCCGAAGCCAATGCCAAGGCCGCCGAGCAGGCGCAGCTTGCCGCGCAGCAGGCCAAGGAGCAGGCGCAGAAGCAGGCGGCGGCCGCCGAGCAGCAGCGGGTCAATCTCGCTGCGTCGACGCAGGACAATTCGGCGGCGCGTGCGGCGCCCGCCGGCACCAACGTTGCCGCACTGACGCCGGCGACCTCGCAGCTTGGTCTCACAAAATCGGTGCAATCAGAGCTCGGTCGCGTCGGCTGCTTCTCGGGCTCGGCCGACGGCAATTGGAACGCGGCCTCGCAGCGCTCGCTGACGCTGTTCAACCGCTATGCCGGCACCAAGCTCGACGTGAAGGTTGCCAGCACCGACGCGCTCGACAGCATCAGGACGAAGCAGTCGCGCGTCTGCCCGATGGTATGCGAGCAGGGCTACAAGGCCGACGGTGACAAGTGCACTAAAATCGTCTGCCGTGACGGCTATGTGCTGAACGACGACAATGAATGCGAGAAGAAGCGCGCCAACAAGCCGGCGACAGCCAAGCGCGACGACGGCCAGCAGCAGGAGCGTCCGGCACGGCAGCGTGCGCAGGCGGGAGCTGGCGCGGCCGCAGGCCGGGCCTCTGGCGGCGGCGCGGGTCAGATCTATTGCAACGACCTGATCTGTCGCCCGGTCAAAAAGGGCTGTCACCTGGGATTCCGCGGCGGTGGCGGCTACGGGGCCGACCCCAACCCGGAGGTCTGCAACTAGCCGCTACGAGGATATGGCGCTCGCCGCAATATTGACGGTGAGCGCCAGCAGCGCCGTGTTGTAGATGAACGAGACGATGCCGTGCGCGGTCGCGGTGCGGCGGATGGTCTTGTCGGTGATGCCGACGTCGGAGACCTGCGCGGTCATGCCGATCACGAACGAGAAGTAGACAAAATCCCAGTAATCGGCGTGGTCGTCCTTGTCGCCGCTCGGAAACTGCAGGCCGCCGGCCGGGTGGCGATAATAGTCATGGGCATAGTGCAGGGCGAAGGTGGTGTGCACGGCGGCCCAGGACAGCGCGATGGTGGCGATCGCAATTGTCAGCTCGAACACGCCGCGATGGGGAACGCCGAGCTCGGAGACGATCGCGGCAATGCTCGCGAAGGCGCCGATCCCGACCACCAGCAAGATCACGAAGCGACCGTCGTCTTGCATCGCTGCAGATCGGCGGATGTGCTGATGATCGTTGTTCAGCATCATCGTGTAGACCAGCACCAGATAGGCCGCGATCAGCGCGTCCCAGCCGATCAGGAGCCGTGTCACCAGGCGGAACGAGCCGGGCAGCAGCAGGCAGACGAGGATGCCTATGGCGAGCGCGATGAAGGTGCGCGGCCGCGCATAAACCACGCGCATCGGCCGCGACATTTTTCGGAAGCGAACGAGGACGGGATCGTCGTTTTCCATCGCAAGCTGTCGCTCCCCAGGTGGACGTTTGCTGTTGCCGCGGCGGTGGTGCGCCCCCTCGCCCCGCTTGCGGGGAGAGGTTTGGGGTGAGGGGGACTCTCCCCGGGGGAGGTGAGAGTTGGATTCGCGGAGAGTCCCCCTCACCTGGAATTCAAGCTAGGCTTGAATTCCGGCCTCTCCCCGCAAGCGGGGAGAGGCGAAGATCGTACGGTCAGTTCTTCCGCTCGGCGACGAAGTGTGCGGCGGCTTGCAGCACGGCGGCGCGGTCGCCGAAGATCGAGACCGCGGCGTCGGCGCGCGCGAGCAGATCGCGCACGCGCTGCTTGGCGCCTTCGATGCCGAGCTGGGTGACGAAGGTGGTCTTGCCCATTGCAGCGTCCTGGCCCGAGGGCTTGCCGAGGGCGGCCGCATCGCCTTCGACGTCGAGCAGATCGTCGGCGATCTGGAAGGCCTCGCCGAGCGCGCGGCCGTAATCGTCGAGCGCTTGATATTCCTTCTGCGTCGCCTGGCCGAGGATGGCGCCGGCGATGCAGCCATAGCGCAGGAGCGCACCGGTCTTCATCTGCTGGATACGCGCGACGTCGACCGGCTCGCGGTCGCCAAAACGGCCTTCGCCGGCGAGATCGAGCATCTGGCCGCCGACCATGCCGCCGATGCCGGCGCAGCGCGCCAGCGCACGCGTCAGCAGCAGCCGCACATTGGCGTCGCGATGAATCTCGTCGCGGGTGATGATGTCGAAGGCGAGCGTCAGCAGGCCGTCGCCGGCGAGGATCGCGGTCGCATCGTCGGTCTTCTTGTGCAGCGTCGGGCGGCCGCGACGGAGGTCGGAATTGTCCATCGACGGCAGATCGTCATGGATCAACGAATAGCAGTGGATGCACTCCAGCGCCGCGCCGACGAGCAGCGCGGCCTCGCGCGGCACGCCGAACACGGCGGCGCTCTCGACCACCAGGAACGGCCGCAGACGCTTGCCGCCGTTCAGGCTCGAATAGCGCATCGCGTCCATCAGCCGCTTCGGCCGCGCGATCTCGTCGGACAGGATGTCGTCCGACAACAACCTCGCCAGCAGGGCTTCGGTATCGTCGGCGGTCTTGTCCAGGCGTTTGGCGAAGTCGGGCGGGGTCGTGCCGGTCATCAAGAAAGGCTCCAAATGCGAAATTGGCCGGACAATCCTTTATGCGGGCGTGTCAGTCAATCATTTGGAACGCCTTAAAAGCGCTGGAAAAGACCCGAATTATCACAGACTTAATAGTTGAGCTGTTGTTAAGTCTCATGGCCCCGCCGGAAAGCCCCGCTTGCGCGCCGTCAAAATCCTCCTGCTGGTGTGTCTCGTCGCGCTTCTGGTGCCTTATCTGATCACGCCGTTCTACCGCGGCGGCCATCCCGTCTCGACCCTGATGGCCTGGCGTTCCCTGCGCGGCGCGCCGATGCATCGGCAATGGATCGATCTGCCGGCGATGTCGCCATATCTGCCGCGCGCGGTGGTCGCCGCGGAAGATGCCCATTTCTGCAAACACCACGGCATCGACTGGGGGGCGCTGCGCGAGGCGATCGACGACGCGCAGGAGGACGGCACGCCGTTCCGGGGCGCCTCCACCATCACCCAGCAGGTGGCCAAGAACCTGTTCCTCTGGCAGGGGCGGGATCCGATCCGGAAGGTGCTGGAATTCCCCCTGGCGCTGTGGATCGACCTGGTCCTGCCCAAGCCGCGGATTCTGGAGATCTACCTCAACATTGCCGAGCTCGGACCGCAGGGGCAGTTCGGCGTCGAAACCGGGGCGGCCTATGCCTTCGGCAAATCGGCCGCCAATCTCTCGGTGCGGGAGGCGGCGCTGCTGGCCTCGATCCTGCCCAACCCGGTCAAGCGCAGTGCCCGTACGCCCGGGCCGGGCGTCCGGCGGCTGGCCGGGACCTATGTGGCGCGGGCGCAGGCGAGCTCTTTACAGACCTGCTGGCGGGAAAATCGCTGATTTCGGGTCCTTTTCGGGCACTTTTTCCGGCCCAGAACCCTAGCTTTGTGGGTCTCCTTCCTCTATAAGCGCGGCCTTGATCGGCATTCGCTCGCCCCGTTTTGGTGCTGAGCCGTCCTCTGGACGATGCCCCCGAACACCAATCCCTAGAGGATATCGAAATGGCCGTTCCGAGACGTAAAACCTCGCCGTCGCGCCGTGGCATGCGCCGCTCGGCGGACGCGCTGAAGAAGCCGACCTACGTGGAAGACAAGGACTCCGGCGAGCTCCGCCGTCCGCATCATCTCGACCTCAAGACCGGCATGTACAAGGGCCGGCAGGTCCTGAAGAAGAAAGAGTCCTGAGGCCGGTGTGTTCTCGGGCGGGACGTTTTGACCCGCCTGAATTCGGCCCACCAGTGAGTTAAGACGGTGACGGCGGCGGAGCCAATGCTTCGCCGCCGCATTGTCCTGCCCGGATGTCCTGATCAGGAAGGCTTGAAAGCGATGGTCGGTTTCCCGCTGCTTCTCATCCCGCTCGCGGTCTACAACATCATCGCCTTCCTGATGCCGAGCGTGTCCTTTGGCGACGTGCTGTTCAGGGTGCCGATGATCACGGGCGAAGCCTGGCCTGTCACGCTCAACGACCTCTTGCTTGCGCTCGGCATCGTGCTGTTGCTGCTCGAGATCGTGAAGGGTGCGCGGCCCGGCTCGAAATTCCTCATGGATCACCTGCTGTCGCTGATCGTGTTCGGCGCGGCCGCGGCCGAATTCGTGATGTGGCCGAAGTTCGGCAACTCCACCTTCTTCCTGCTGACGCTGCTCGCGATGGCCGATTTCTTCGGCGGCATCGCCCAGCGCACGCGCCGCCGCGTCGTGTACGCCGAGGCTGCGCCCGTCTCGCGCAAGGCCCGCCGTCGCGAGGCCGAGGAGACTGAGGAAACGCCGGCGGTCGAGTCGAGGTTCGAGCCGGTGCCTGCACCGGCTCCAGCACCCGCGCCGCAGCCCGCACCATCAGCGCCGTCAGCGCATTCGGTTGCCGAATCCGTGCTGAAGGATCATCCCGCGCCGCGGCCGACCGCGCCCGAAGTCTCGCCGCAGCTCCAGCCGAGCAACAGCACGCCGGCCCCGCCCGACCAGCCGCAGCGCTGATTCCTGTTACCGCGTCGGCGGTGCTCAACCTCTCCCATAGGGAGAGGTCGGCGCGAAGCGCCGGGTGAGGGGTTGCGCTCTCACTAGGGACCTCACCCGATTTGCTGCGCAATCGATTGAAGCGAAGGTCCGCGAACTAATCAGTGCTCAGGCGACCTGCCGGGTCCGCGCGCTGACGCTGGGCAGCGGACGCTTGTCGCTGTAGGCGATATTTGCATCCGCGGGCGAAGCCCGGCGCAAGCGGCTCGCCTGCGGCACGTGCTCGGCATTGGCGATCAGCTGGGTGACGAAGCTCGGGTCGGGGCGCGGCAGTGCCGCCTTGCACACCCAGGTCAGCGTCGGCGTCAGCGGGACCATGGCGGTTCCCGTGCCGCACTCGCCTGCCTCTCCTGGTTGCTCGGTACTCAACATCGCATATCCGGCTCGGCTGTCGCGTTCTGGGACGCGACGCCCTCTGCGTGTCATGTACTCGCAAGGCCTATGCCGGACGGGCCAAAATGGTTCCCGGGCCCTTTGCGAACGTGGTTTCCAGACTGTTAATGAACTTTGCCTAGGGTCGAAGGCGAATCTGGCTCTATCCTGAGCCGGCGGAAGGCTCCCGCTGTCCCGAAACGAGGCGACCTTGACCCTTTTCATGCCGCAGGCCTCCGACATCCTCGCCTCCCTCGGGCAGGCGGTGTTCGTCTGGGACCTTGCCAGCGACGCCATCCAGTGGGGCGACCAGGCCGGCCAGATTTTTGCGGGCATCCCGCCGGAGCGGCTCGCCTCCGGTGCCGAATTCGCCAAACTGATCGAGCCCGCGCAGTCGATCCGGACCGCAGCGCTTGCCCAGACCTCCGCCGTGCATGGCGCCGACGGCACGCCCTACCGGGTCGAATACGGCGTGCGCATGAGCGCCTCCGAGCCGGTGCTCTGGATCGAGGAGACCGGGCGCTGGTTCGCCGGCCCCGATGGCCGGCCGGTGCGCGCGCAGGGCATTGTCCGCGTCAACAATGAGCGCCATGCCCGCGACGAGGAACTGGTGAGGCTCGCGCGTCTCGATCCGCTCACCGGCGAGCTCAATCGCACCCATCTGATCGCTGCACTCGCTGAGACAATCGAAGAGTCGACCCGCTTCCGCTCGTCCTCGGCCTTCATGCTGGTCGGCATCGATCATCTCGCCCGCGTCAACGACGCCTTCGGCTTCGATGTCGCCGACGCCGTGATCCTCGACATCGCCAAGCGCATCCGCGCGCGGCTGCGTGGCGGCGACGTGCTCGGCCGCTTCTCCGGCAACAAGTTCGGACTGATCCTGAAGAACTGCACCATCGACGACATGAACGTCGCGGCCGAACGTTTCCTCGCCGGCATCCGCGACGATGTGGTGCCGACGAAATCCGGTCCTGTCTCGGTGACGGCCTCGATCGGCGCCGTCAGCGTGCCGCGCTATGCGCGCAACGCCGATGAAGCGGTCAACCGCGCCCACGAGACGCTGGATGCCGCAAAGCGCCGGCGCGCCGGTTCGTTCGGCATCTGGCGTCCGAATGCCGAGCGCGATGCGCAGCGCCGCGTCAACATCCGTGTCACCGACGAGATCGTCACCGCGCTGAACGAGCGCCGCATCGTGCTCGCCTATGAGCCGGTGGTGGCGGCGGCCTCGCGCGAGGGTGCGTTCTACGAATGCCTGGTGCGGATGGAGCAGGGCGACGGCTCAACGCTGCTCGCGCCCGACATCGTGCCGGTCGCCGAGCGGCTCGGTCTGATCCGCCTCGTCGACCACCGCGTGCTCGAGCTCGTGGTCGCCGAGCTTGCGGCCTCGCCGCATGTGCAGCTCAGCCTCAACATCTCACCGGATACGACCATGGATCCGGACTGGTGGGCGTCCATCGAATCGCTGATGCGCGCCCATCCGGGCGTTGCCGAGCGGCTGATCGTCGAGATCACCGAGACGGTCGCGATCCAGGACATCGACGACGTCCGTGCCTTCGTCGGCCGGCTCAAGCACTTTGGCAGCCGCATCGCCATCGACGACTTTGGCGCCGGCTACACGTCGTTCCGTAACCTGCGCAAGCTCGGGGTGGACATCGTCAAGATCGACGGCGCCTTCGTGCAGAACATCACCCGTTCCGCCGACGATCGCGCCTTCGTGCAGACGCTCATCGACCTCGCCCGCCGCCTCGACATCAAGACGGCGGCCGAATGGGTGCAGGACGAGGAGGCCGCGAACCTCCTGCGCGACTGGGGCTGTGATTTCATCCAGGGCCGCTTCATCGGCCTTGCGTCGGCCGAGCGTCCATGGGGCGTGCCGCCGGACAGCGCGCTGCCCGTGGCGGGCTAAGAATTCGTAGAGATCGCAGGGTGGGTTAGCCGAAGGCGCGCGTCACGCCGGTTGGCGGCGTAGCCGGCCCTTCATTCTGAGGCCGTCCCTCATGTTCAAACCGAGCAGCGCCATGTTTGTTGCGCCTGCGGCCAGTTCGAGCGCCTGCACTGCATAGAAGGTCGTATCGAACTCGCCGGCGCCCGCCTTGGACGCGAGGAACAGCGCCGAGGGGATGAGAACCAAAATGCCGTTCGCGGCGATGAACGGCATGCGCTTGATCTTCGCCCCGACCAATCCGGCCCGCCGCCCTTTGGCGAGGCTGAATCCCGAGCCTCCCGCTGCGGCCAGCGCCGGAATGAGCAGCAGGAAGCCCCATGGTATCGCCGTCTTGACCAGCGCGATGACCGCGTGGGGGGCAAACAGCTCGGTCAGCGCCGTCGACAGCCAGAACGCCGCAATCGTAACGATCGCGACAGTGCCGGCGACGGGATGGATGCTCTTGATCATGTCGTGTTGTCCTTGGCGCGCGACGCCTATGCGACGCAGATGTCTGAAATCGCGACCTTCTGGAACAGGTGCGGGCTCGCCACGGCCGAAGCCGGGTAGGCCGAAATCTTTGCGCGGAATTCCGGATGGGTGAACGCGGCGCGGAAGGCGGCGGTCGATTCCCACACCGCGTAGTTCAGATAGGTCGGGCTGTCGCCGAGCGCGCGGTGAAGCTGGGTGGAGATGAAGCCGGGCTGCCGCTTCATGAAGCTGGCGTCGTCCTGCCAGGTCTTCAGGAACTCCTGCTCGTCGGCCTTGTCGAGCGTGAACACGTTGACCAGCACGACGGGGCCGGTGTCGATCGCGATCTGGCGGTCGATCGGGAAGGCGGGGTCGAGAGGACGCAGGGGCATGCTTAGGCTCCGTCAATTTGGGTATATGATGTCAATTTGGTATGATGGGTTATAAATAATTGACATGATGATGTCAAGATAGAAATATGGTGACAAATGACCAAAGCCAAGCGGACGCCGTCGGGCGATGCCTTGACTGATTTCATTCTCGACCTGTTCCGCGCCAACAGCCTGCTGCTCACGGCCGGCGACCGGCTGGTGGCGCAGCTCGGCCTGACCAGTGCCCGCTGGCAGATCCTGGGGGCCATCGTCAGTGCAGAGCGGCCGGAGCCGGTCGCCTGGCTTGCCCGCAACCTCGGGGCCAACCGCCAGAACGTGCAGCGCATCGTCAACGATCTCGAACGCGACGGGCTCGTCGCATTCGAGGTCAATCCGCATCACCGCCGCGCCCAGCTCGTCGTTCTCACCGGCAAGGGGCAGCAGACCTTCGACGCTGCGCTCCGCTTGCAGGCGCCATGGGTCAACAGTCTCGCGGACGGGCTATCGGTCAAGGACATCGAAACCGCGCATCGCGTGGTGACGGCACTGCGCGATCGGCTGGAAGGCAACGGGGAGGAATGAGGCGGCGAGCTCTTACAGCGCGATTCGCTGCGCTCCCTCTCCCCGCAAGCGGGGCGAGGTGAAGATGGATCACGCCACGCGGCGGATCGCGCTCAGCCGCTCGATCGTGCGATCGATCTCCGCGGCCGGGCAGGGACGGCCGAAGTAGAAACCCTGCACGGCGGTGCAGCCGGAGGCGCGGACGAATTCGAGTTGGTCAGACGTCTCGACGCCTTCGGCCGTGGTCTCGACGCCGAGCACCGAGCCGAGGCTTGCGATGGTGCGGACGATCGCGATGCTCTCGGGGCTCTCGCCGAGCGTGCCGACGAAGGAGCGGTCGATCTTGATCCGGTCGAACGGGAATTTGCGCAAATAGCTGAGCGAGGAATAGCCGACGCCGAAATCGTCGAGGCTGATGCGCACGCCGAGCGCGCGGAGCTGGTGCAGCGTCTCGATGGTGGTCTCGTTGTCGTCGAGCAGCGCGGTCTCGGTGACCTCGAGCTCGAGCCGTTGCGGCGGCAGGCCGGCTTCGGCCAGCGCGTTCGTGACCATGGCGACCAGACCGCGCGAGCGGAACTGCACCGGCGACAGGTTCACCGCGATCGTCATGGAGTCGGGCCAGCCGGCCGCGGTGGCGCAGGCCGCGCGCAGCACCCACTCGCCGATCGGAATGATGAGACCGGTCTCCTCCGCGATCGGAATGAACTCGGCCGGTGACACCATGCCGCGCACCGGGTGCTTCCAGCGCAGCAGCGCCTCGAAGCCGGTCAGCTCGGACGTATCGAGGCGGACCTGCGGCTGGAAGACGAGATGGAATTCGCGCGCTTCAAGCGCGCCGCGCAGATCGTGCTCCAGCGCGTGCCGGGAGCGCGCGTGCTCCTCCATCTCGGGCTGGAACAGCTGGTAGGCGCCGCGGCCCTTCGCCTTGGCCTGGTACAGCGCGAGGTCGGCGCATTTCATCAGCTCGTCGGTGTCGAGCCCGTGCTCGGGCGCGAGCGCAATGCCGATGCTGACGCCGACATGGATCGACTGGTTCTCCAGCGGCGGCGGCCGGCCGATGATCTCGACCAGGCGGCGTGCCAGCCGCTCGGCCGATTCCGGCTGTGGTCCGCGTTGCAGCAGCGCGAATTCGTCGCCGCCGAGCCGCGCCACCGTGGCGTGCTCGCCGGCATGCTCCTTGAGTTGCGCGGCCACCCAGCGCAGCAGGCGGTCGCCGGCCGCGTGGCCGAGGCGATCGTTGACGGTCTTGAAGTTGTCGAGATCGAGGCACAGCACCGCCATCTCGCCGCCCGCCACGGCGATCTCGGCCAGGCCCTCATTCATCTGGTCGCGGAACAGCGTGCGGTTGGGCAGGTCGGTCAATGAATCGTGCCGCGCCATATGGGCGACACGCGCCTGCGCCTTGTGGCGTTCGGTGACGTCCTCGTAGGTGACGACCCAGCCGCCATGCGCCATCCTCGTGTGGTTGAGCTTGATGATGCGGCCGTCGGCGAGATGGCGATGCAGCGTGTGCTCGCCCTCACGCAGCCGCTCGATATAGTCGGCATAGAGCTGCGCCGCGGTCGTGTTCGGGTGGATGCCGAGCGAGCAACTATGCTCCATGATTTCCCGCATGGAGATGCCGGGCTTCACGACGTCAGGCGAGAGGCCGTACATCTCGATGTAGCGGGTGTTGCAGACGATCACGCGCAGATGGCTGTCGAGCATGCACAGCCCCTGGCTCATGTTGTTGAGCGCGGCGTCGAACCGGCGATACTGCTCGCTCAACTCCTCGATCGCGCGTTCGCGCTCGGTGATGTCCTCATAGGTCGCGACGAAGCCGCCCTCGGGCAAGGTGCAATAGCGGACCGAGACCACGGTGTTATCAGCCATGCGCCGGCGCATCGCGGAGTGGTCGCGGCTCGCGATCCGGGCGCGGGCAGCTTCGAGAATTTGCTGCGGCGAATATTCTGAGGCGAAGGCGCCGTTGGCGATCGAGCGCTCGATGAGCTCGGCGAGGTGCGTGCCGGGTTTGGCCTCGTCCGGCGACAGCCGGTAGATCTCACGGTAGCGGTTGTTGCAGATCTTGAGGCGCATGTCGCTGTCGTAGAAGCAGAGGCCGTGCGCCATGTTCTCGAGTGCGCCGTCGAGCAGCCGGTTCTGTTGCTTCAGGGCCTGTTCCTGTTGCCGCCGCTCGGTGACGTCTTCATGCGAGGTCACCCAGCCGCCTTCGGGCAGGAAGCGCGAGACGGCTTGCATGATCCGTCCGTCGAAGCGCTTGAGAAACACCATGTTCGGGCTTTGCCGGCGAACCTCTTTCATCCGGTTGTCGTGGAACGTTTCCGTCGGCATTTCGGCCGAATTGCCGCGCGAGAACCAGTGGTCTACCAGATCGCGATGCGACACGCCGGGCTTGATGATGTCAGGGTCGAGACCATAGAGAGCGATATACTGGTTGTTGCAGACGATCAGATTGCCCTCGGCGTCGTACATCACGAGGCCGTGCGACATGTTGGCAAGCGCATGCTGACTGCGCTCGGTTTGCAACCGCAATTGTGCCTCGAGCCGGGCGAGGCGGCTGACGTCGTCGCAGATCGTCATCCAGCCGCCCTCGGGCAGCGGCTTCAGGTCGAGCGCCAGCACCAGGCCGTTTGACAGCCTCTGCTCGGCGCGAAACGGCTTGCCTGCCGAAAGCTGCGCGATGCGCGCGCGAAAGAGATTGTCGACCTCACTCACGGGAAAGTTGCCGAGCGAAGCAGAGTGCGCGAGCACGTCGCGATAGCCCGTTCCGAGCCGCACCACGTCGGCCGACATGTTGAACAGCTCGAGATAGCGCCGGTTGAACAACACGACCCGGCTGTCGGCGTCGTAGACGCAGACGCCCTGCTCCATGCGGTCGAGCGCAAGCTGGCTCAGCGCGAGCAGCGCTTCCGCGCTGGCGGCCTCCGGCCTGGTCTTGCGGTTCGTCGTCATCGGTGGGGAGCTTCTCGGGCGGGCCAACACACTTAACGCAACGTAACTGAGGCGCTGAGCGTAGCGATGATCCGGGAAAATTCCCTTAAGCGCGGTAGTTTACGGAGGGTGACTGCGGGGTGTGATTCCCACGCGCGCCGTCAGCGCCGCGAGCATGATTGCCGCGTCTGCAAATGCCTCCCCACGGTCGTCCTGGCGAAAGCCAGGACCCATTACCCCAGGGAGAGATTTGGCGAAGATTGGGAGTCGTGGATCTCGTTCGGTACGCGCACCGTGTGCGATCGAGGGATCACGCGGTATGGATCCTGGCTTTCGCCAGGACGACATCGTAGGGCAGTCTTGTGAGATGGCTTGCAGACAGCCGCGGCGTACGAAAGAAAGGACCTACTCGTCCTTCTTCGACATGCGCTCCAGCCGCTCCTGCATCTCCTTCATCTGCTGGCGCAGCTCGTCGATGTTGGCATCCTTGGGCGGCTCGGTGCCGGCATCGGGCTCGGGCTCCGGCGAGGTGGTGCGCGGCGCGAACGGCTTGAACATCGAGAAGGTCTGCTGGAACAGCTCCATGTTACGGCGGACCTGCTCTTCCAGCGGGGCAAACGGCGTGCCGGACAGCGTGCTCGCGATCTGCTTGCGGAACTTCTCCTGCTCCTGGGTCAGCGTTGCGATCGACTGCTCCAGATATTTCGGCACCACCATCTGCATGCTGTCGCCGTAGAAGCGGATGAGCTGGCGCAGGAAGGTGGTGGGAAGCAGGTTCTGGCCGGCCTTGTTCTCCTGCTCGAAGATGATCTGTGCGAGCACCGAGCGGGTGATGTCGTCGCCGGTCTTGGCGTCATAGACCAGGAAATCCTCGCCTTCCTTCACCATGGCGGCGAGGTCTTCGAGCGTCACATAGGTGCTCGTTCCGGTGTTGTAGAGCCGGCGGTTCGCGTATTTCTTGATGGTGGTGGGTTGGTCTGATTTCGCCATGGGCTCTCACTTGAACGACGCTGAGAACGGAACCTGCGGCAGTGCCGCAAGGCGCGGGGAAGAGTACGCAACGCAACAAAATAAGCATTTTCAACGGCCTCACGCTACCGTTTTGTGCGCCACGGTTAATCGGGGAGCAAAAAGTTGCTTGCGAAACAGCCAAGAACGCTATTTTGAATGCGGTGCGGCGTAAAACCGGCCCCCGGCCAATTGACATGCCGCAACGACGTTAACAGGATGACATTCGAGACTGGCGAGCCCGTTTCGATCGCCCGCCTGCCCCTTCGACAAAGAACCTCAAGCCCCAGGAGATGCCCATGTCAGACGATGTCGTCATCGTCAGCGCCGCCCGCACCCCGGTCGGAAGCTTCAACGGAGCCTTCGCGACCCTTCCCGCCCATGATCTCGGCGCGATTGCCATCAAGGCCGCGCTGGAGCGTGGTGGCATCGAGCCCGGCCGGGTCTCCGAAGTCATCATGGGGCAGATCCTGACCGCCGGTCAGGGCCAGAACCCGGCCCGCCAGGCCGCGATCGCGGCCGGTATTCCGGTGGAGAGCCCGGCCTGGGGCGTCAACCAGCTTTGCGGCTCAGGCTTGCGCTCCGTCGCACTCGGCTACCAGGCGCTGGTCAACGGTGATTCCGACATCGTGGTCGCCGGCGGCCAGGAATCGATGAGCATGGCGCAGCACGCCCAGCACCTGCGCGGCGGCGTCAAGATGGGTGCGCTCGAATTCGTCGACACCATGATCAAGGACGGCCTGTGGGACGCCTTCAACGGCTACCACATGGGCAACACCGCCGAGAACGTGGCCAAGCAATTTCAGATCACCCGCGCCCAGCAGGACGAGTTCGCGGTCGCTTCGCAGAACAAGGCGGAGGCCGCGCAGAAGGCCGGCAAGTTCAAGGATGAGATCGTTCCGGTCACCATCAAGACCCGCAAGGGCGACGTGGTCGTCGGCGACGACGAATATCCGCGCCACGGGGCAACTCTCGATTCGATGGGCAAGCTGCGGCCGGCCTTCGAAAAGGACGGCACGGTGACGGCCGGCAACGCATCCGGCATCAATGACGGCGCTGCTGCTGTCGTGCTGATGACCGCAAAGCAGGCCGCCAAGGAAGGCAAGAAGCCGCTCGCGCGCATCGTTTCCTGGGCCCATGCCGGCGTCGATCCGAAGATCATGGGTACGGGCCCAATTCCCGCCTCGCGTTTGGCGCTCAAGAAGGCCGGCTGGAGCGTCGGCGATCTCGACCTGATCGAGGCCAACGAAGCCTTTGCGGCGCAGGCCTGCGCGGTCAACAAGGACCTCGGCTGGGATACGTCCAAGGTCAACGTCAATGGCGGCGCGATCGCGATCGGTCATCCCATCGGCGCTTCCGGCGCGCGCGTGCTGGTGACGCTGTTGCACGAGATGCAGAAGCGCGATGCCAAGAAGGGCCTCGCCACGCTCTGCATCGGCGGCGGCATGGGTATCGCGATGTGCCTGGCGCGCGACTAAAACGTAACGCGTGCGCTGCACGCGGCTAAAAAGGCGGCGGTTGCATCTCAAATATTCTTCGCAACCGCGTAGGCCTCGACTAAAGACAAACGCCCGGCTCACCGCCGGGCGTTTTGTTCTTGATGTCCGTCAAACGACCCGCATAATCCGTCATTAAAACGATCGCTGAAATCTTCGGAAGTGTCCAAGGAAACGTCTAAGTCGAGGGAAGGAATACAATATGGCACGTGTCGCATTGGTCACGGGTGGTACGCGGGGCATCGGTGCTGCAATCAGCAAGGCGCTTAAGGCTGCGGGCTACAAGGTCGCGGCGAGCTACGCCGGCAATGACGCGGCGGCGGAGAAGTTCAAGGCCGAGACAGGCATTGCCGTCTACAAGTGGGACGTCAGCTCCTTCGACGCCTGCGCCGCGGGCGTGAAGCAGGTCGAGGCCGAGGTCGGCCCGGTCGACGTGCTCGTCAACAATGCCGGCATCACCAAGGACGGTGCCTTCCACAAGATGAGCCTGGAGCAATGGAACGCCGTGATCGGCACCAATCTCGGCTCGCTGTTCAACATGTCGCGCCAGGTCATCGAAGGGATGCGCGGACGCAAGTTCGGGCGCATCATCAACATCTCCTCGATCAACGGCCAGAAGGGCCAGTTCGGCCAGGTGAACTATTCTGCGGCGAAGGCCGGCGAGATCGGCTTCACCAAGGCGCTCGCGCTGGAGAACGCCAAGGGCGGCGTCACCGTGAATGCGATCTGCCCGGGCTACATCAACACCGAGATGGTGCAGGCGGTGCCGAAGGACGTGCTGGAAAAATCGATCCTGCCGCTGATCCCGATCGGCCGTCTCGGCGAGCCCGAGGAGATCGCGCGCGCGGTCGTGTTCCTCGCCGCCGACGAGGCCGGCGCCATCACCGGCTCGACCCTGTCGGTCAACGGCGGCCAGTACATGGTGTGATGCGTTCGCATCACGGGCGCGCGTAACGCAGACGTCGTCATGCCCGGGCTTGTCCCGGGCATCCACGGCCTTAAAACCATCGGCCATCGAACACGTGGATGGCCGGGTCAAGCCCGGCCATGACGAAAGTATCTGGCCGATGACTTCCCGCACCGCGACGCTGATCGGATTGACCGCAGTATTGCTGTGGTCGCTGCTCGCGGTGATGACGGTCGCGACCGGCACGGTTCCGGCGTTCCAACTCGCCGCGATGACCTTTGCGATCGGCGGTCTCGTCGGCCTTCTCACCTGGATCGGGCGCAGCGAAGCGGCGGCGAGCTTGCGCCAGCCGCCGGTGGTGTGGGCGGTCGGCATCGGCGGCTTGTTCGGCTATCACGCGCTGTATTTCCTCGCGCTGCGCTTCGCTCCGCCGGCGGAAGCGGGCCTGCTCAACTATCTCTGGCCGCTGTTGATCGTGCTGTTCTCCTCGTTCCTGCCGGACGAGCGGCTCGCCATTCATCACGTCATCGGTGCTTTGCTCGGGCTGATTGGCACGGTGACGCTGTTTGCCGGTAACACGAGCGGTTTTGATCCAGGGGCGGTGCCGGGGTTGATCGCGGCTTTCATCGCGGCCTTTGTCTGGGCAACCTATTCGGTGCTGTCGCGCCGGCTCAAGGCAGTGCCGACCGATGCCGTCGCCGGCTTCTGCCTGGCAACCGCCGTGCTCGCCGCAGTGATGCACGCCCTGTTGGAGACGACGGTGTGGCCGCAGACCACATTGCAATGGCTCGCCGTGCTCGCGCTCGGCATCGGCCCGGTGGGCGCCGCGTTCTACGCCTGGGACATCGGCATGAAACGCGGCGACATCCGCGTGCTGGGTGCGGCCTCCTACGCGACGCCGCTGCTCTCGACCGGATTTCTGATCGCCGTCGGCTACGCGAAAGCCAGCGCCAATATCGCCATCGCCGCCATTCTCATCGCCGGCGGCGGCTTGATCGCGGCGAAAGACATGGTGTTGAAGAAGAGGTAGCTCGCGGCTTACGGCTCCCAGCCCTGCGGCGCGAGCTCGAATTTCGCGAATTCGAAGGCCGGTGCCACGGTGCAGCCGACCAGCGTCCATTCGCCGGTGCTCTCGGCGGCCTGCCACGCCTGCGCGGGCACGATCGCCTGCGGCCGATCGCCGCCCAACAGATCCGTGCCGAGCCGCACCACGTGCTGCGAGCAGCCGTCATGGGCGATGCGCAGCGTCAGCGGGCTGCCGGCATAGTAGTGCCAGACCTCGACCGCATCGATGCGATGCCAGTGCGAGCGCTCGCCGCGCGCGAGCAGGAAATAGATCGAAGTCGAGCGCGACCGTCCGTTGGCGTCCGTGGTCTGGTCGCGAAAGGTCTCGCGGTAATGCCCGCCCTCGGGGTGCGGTCGGAGCTCGAGGCGCGCGATGATCTCGGCTGCTGTCGGCATTGATCCCCGTCAGGACTTGTTCTTGCGTTCGCGCAATTCGCCGAACACGATGGCGGCATCCGCGCCCTTCATGTGTAGCTTGGTTGCAACCGAGGGTTCATCAGCGCGCAGGAACACATTTGCTCGCTTCTCATCACCAAGCAGTGAGGGAATGGTCGGCTTGTTCTCGGCACGGAGCTTCGTCACCTCCGCCGCGCGGGCCTGCAGCGCCGGATTGTCCGGCTCGACGGTCAGAGCGAATTTGACGTTGGAGGCGGTGTATTCGTGGCCGCAGTAGAGATTGAAGTCGTCAGGCAGCGCGCGCAGCTTCAGAAGCGAATCCCACATCATCGGGTAGGTGCCCTCGAACACGCGGCCGCAGCCGATCGAGAACAGCGTGTCGGCGGCGAACACCGTTTTCTCCGCATCGAAGACATAGGAAATATGGTCGAGCGTATGACCGGGCGTTTCCAGCACGCGCGCGAGCAGATTGCCGATCTTGATGACGTCGCCGTTGACGACCCGCAGGTCGACATTGGCGATCTTGGTGGTCTTGTCATGCGGGGCGACGACGCGGCAGTTATATTTCTGCTTCAACTCGGCAACGCCGCCGACATGGTCGCCGTGATGATGGGTGATCAGGATGTCGGTGAGCGTCCAGCCCTCCCGCTCCAGCGCCTTCAGGATCGGGCCGGCTTCCGGGGCGTCGACCGAGGCGGTCGCCTTGGTTTCCACATCGTGGATGAGATAACCGAAATTGTCGTTTAAACAGGTGAAAGTACGAATTTCGGCGGCCATGACATCTCCATCGCGCTCAGCCCCGTCAGACAAATATGGCGTTAACGCTGCGCAGGCAATGCAATATTCCGCGCGCGGCATCCTCCGCTCGCATGTTACATTGCCGTCATGACCATCGACGTCATCGATCTCCGCGACTTCTACTCGCGCCGCCTCGGCATCGTGGCGCGGCAGTTGATCAATCGCGGCATCAGGGAGCGCTGGCCTGGTGCCGAGGGGCAGCGCGTGCTCGGCATCGGCTATCCGACGCCCTATCTCGGCCTGTTCCGCGAGGACGCCGAGCGCTGCATTGCCTTCATGCCAGCGGCCCAGGGCGTGCTGAAATGGCCGACAGGGCGGCCCGCGCTGGCCTCGCTCGTCGACGAATTCTCGCTGCCGCTGCCGGATGCCGCGGTCGATCGCATCCTGCTCGTCCATGCGCTGGAGATCTGCGACGATCCGGCGGCGCTGCTGCGCGAGGTGTGGCGGGTGCTGGCGCCGTCCGGCCGCGTCATCGCCGTGATCCCGAACCGGCGTGGCGTCTGGACCCGCACCGAGAGCACGCCGTTCGGTCACGGACGGCCCTATTCGCGTTCGCAGATCACCGACCTCCTGCGCCAGACCTGGTTCACGCCGGCGGCCTGGGGTGAGGCGCTGTTCATGCCGCCCTATGCCGGCCGCTGGCTGTTGAAGTCTGCGCTGGTGTGGGAGCGGGCGGGTGCCGCGCTGTCGCTGCCCTTCGCCGGCGTGCACATTGTCGAAGCGACCAAGCAGGTCTATCGCGTCATCCCCGCCACGCGCGAACGCGCGCGGCTCATTCCGTCGCTGAAGCCGGTGCTGGTGCCGTCCTCGCCCGCAGCGACGCGCCGCTGAAAAGCAAATCCGAAAAACAAAACGTCCCGGCGGGGCCGGGACGTTTGCAGTTCGCAATTCGAAAACGGTTTGGCTTACTCGCCGGCGGCGTGATCGTCGCCCTGTCCGGCCGGCGCCGCCTCGCGCTCGGGGCGCGGGCCGTGCGGCCGGCGCCGCCGCCGCGGATAGCGCTCGCCACCGCCACCACCGCCGCCTTCGAAGCCGCCATTCACCTGCGGCTGCGCGCCGGTGATGAAGGAGGGCAGCCGGTCGACGCTGCCGGCATCGGCGATCACCGGCTGCGGCTGGTTCTGCGGTTGCGGCTGATATTGCGGCTGCTGCTGCTGGCGGTGGTCGCGCTCGCGATGCTCGCGGGGCTGCTGATTGTCGCGCTGGTAGGGCTGGTTGTCGCGGTCGCGTTGATGGTCGCGCTGGTGATCGCGCTGCTGGTTGTCGCGCATATAGGGCTGCTGCTGCGGCTGCGGGACGAAGCCCGGCTCCTGGCCGAAGTTGGAGAAATTCTCGCCGTCGTCCTCGCCGTCGTCGCTGCTGCCGCTGCTGACGGGCTCGTCGCCGCGCGGCTGCTGCTGGTTCTGGCGGAACTGCTCCTGGGCCGCCGCGATCAGGCGGAAATAGTGCTCGGCATGCTGGTAGTAGTTCTCGGCTGCGACCGGGTCGCCGGAGGAGCGCGCATCGCGCGCAAGCTGGAGATATTTCTCGGCGACGTGCGAGGCGGTGCCGCGAATCTTGATGTCGGGTCCGTTGGACTCGTAGACCCGGGTCATCGGGTTCTGGCCGCGCCGGTTGTTATTGTTGTTGTTGTTCCGGTTGCGCATGCGCTGCTTGTTTTGACCGTTTCTCATGTCCTGCCTTTAATTCCAGCCCTGAAAAATTAGACGCACTACTTCCCGTTGAGAGAGACCGTGATTTCCGCGGCGCAAGCTTCGCACGCGCACCGCGCGCGGGATGCGGCTCAGGTGCCTGCCCAATAGCCTGCCAATGCCGTCAATCGTCGCGTTCAACAAAGACGCGTTCCCCACCCGCTAGCGCTCATCGCCAGCGAACCCATTCATGTTGCCTGCCGAAACAAGCCCTGCTTTCTTGCGTAAGTCTTCAAGCGCAATATCAGGCTTTCGTTCACTTTGCGGTCGGGAAGCAGCGCAGCTCAATGGGCCATCGCGCTTAACAGGACCTGCGGCTTGGAACCTTCAATACAGTGCAGCTCTCGCCCGAGAGCCCGGCTTTCGCCCGTGGGTCTACGGGGCCGGCACCGATGTTTGACCGGAACGTAGTCGTTCCCACGGGATATTCCAAGAGGTTTTTGCAGCCCAATCGGGCTTTTATGGGGGCATTTTTCGGGCCGACACGGCCCTTGGGATGCCCGCCAGATCGGCTTTGGGCGGCCTCTCGACCCCTAACGCAGCAGCCCGCATCAAGGTTTCAATCTCGCCCGCCTGGCCCTGGCCGGCCTCCACGATCAGGGCTCCGCCGGGGGCAAGACGCGCGGCCGCCTGCGGGATCAGAGCGCGGTAGGCGTCAAGGCCGTCGCGGCCGCCGTCGAGCGCGAGATGCGGATCATGCTCGCGGACCTCGCGACTCAGGGTCGCGATGTCGTCGGAGCGGATATAGGGCGGGTTCGACACGATGAGATCGAAGGTATCGGCGAGCGCGTCGAGATAGGAGCAGGCGACGAAGGCGGCGCGGTCGGAAAGTCCGAGCACGGCTGCATTGCGCTTCGCCGTGCGAAGCGCGTCCAGGTTGAGGTCGGTGCCGACACCGAAGGCGCCGGGAATCTCGTGCAGCAGCGCGAGCAGGATTGCGCCCGACCCCACGCCGATGTCGACGATGCGCGGCGGCGGCATCGAGGCGGGGCGCTCCCGCAAGATCTCGAGCGCGAGCTCGACCACGGTCTCGGTGTCAGGCCGCGGCACCAGCGTCGCTTGCGAGAGTTGAAAGGGCAGGCCCCAAAACTCCCGCACGCCGAGAATGCGCGCGACCGGCTCGCCCGCCAGCCGTCGCTGCACCAAGTGCTCCAGCCGCTCTGCTTCGTCTGCGGTGATCTCCCGATCTGCCTGCGCGACGAGGCCGGTGAGGTCGAGGCCGAGCGCGGCGCCGACGAGCATTCGCGCATCGAGCGCGGCCTCGTCGATGCCGGCAGACTTCAGTGTCGCGCTCAGCGCGCGTCGTGCGCTCTCGGCGGTCCGTCCGGTGAAGAGACTGCTCACGCCGCCGTCACGCCGCCGCGCCCTGCGCGGCGAGCTGGGCGGCCTGGTGCTCGGTGGTCAGCGCGTCGATCACCTCGCCCAGCGCCTCGCCGGCGACCACCTGCGGCAGCTTGTAGAGCGTGAGATTGATGCGGTGGTCGGTGACGCGCCCTTGCGGGAAATTATAGGTGCGGATGCGTTCGCTGCGGTCGCCGGAGCCGACCTTCTCCTTGCGGTCGGCGGAGCGCGCGGCTTCGACGCGCTGGCGCTCGGCGTCGTAGATGCGCGAGCGCAGGATGTTCATGGCCGAGGCGCGGTTCTTATGCTGCGAGCGGCTGTCCTGCATCATCACCACGATGCCGGTCGGGATGTGGGTGATGCGGATCGCCGATTCCGTCTTGTTGACGTGCTGACCGCCGGCGCCCTGTGCGCGCATGGTCTCGATCCGCAGATCCTCGTTCTTGATGTCGACGTCGACATCCTCGACCTCCGGCAGCACGGCGACAGTCGCGGCCGAGGTGTGGATGCGCCCTTGCGTCTCGGTGTCGGGCACGCGTTGCACGCGGTGCACGCCGGATTCGAACTTCAGCTTGGAGAACGCGCCGCGGCCCTGCACCTCGGCGATGATTTCCTTGTAGCCGCCGACGGTACCATCGCTGGCCGAGATCACATCGACCTTCCAGCCCTGCAAAGTCGCAAAACGCTCATACATGCGGAACAGGTCGCCTGCGAACAGCGAGGCCTCGTCGCCGCCGGTGCCGGCGCGGATTTCCAGCACCACGTTGCGGTCGTCCATGGCATCCTTGGGCAACAGCGCGACGCGGATCTTCTGCACGAGCTCCTCGATCCTGGGCGTGAGCTCGTCGCGCTCGGCCTCCGCCATGCCGCGCATCTCGGCATCGGTCGCGGGATCGGCGATCAGCGCCTCGGTGTCGGCAAGTTCCTTCACCGCAGAACGATAAGCCTTCACCGCGTCGATCAGCGGTGTGATTTCGGCGAGTTCGCGGGTGATCTGCACGTAGCGCTCGGAGGAGAGCTGGCCGAGCGATTCGGCCTCGAGCGAGGCGTGATGGGCGAGCAGAACGTCCAGTTTGGCTTCGGGGAGTGACGACATCGGTTCGGTCTCAATAGCGAAAAGGGGGCGAGGCGGGCGAGACAGAAGCCGGCCCGCTACAACGACAGCCCCTCGGCTTCGGCAAACTCCGTCAGCTTCTGCCGGATCGAGACGGTGCCGCTCGGCGCGTCAAGGAGCGGTCCGAGCATCGCCTCGGCCTTCTTGGCGTCGAGGTCGATGATCATCGCCTTCACCGGACCGAGCGCGGTCGCCGACAGCGATAGCGAGCGATAGCCCATCGCGATCAGCGCCAGCGCGCCGATCGGCTTCGAGGCCATCTCGCCGCACAGCGACACCGACTTCTTCGCTGCGTTCGCCTTGCGCGCGATCTCGCGCAGCACGCGCAGGATCGGCGCCGACATGGTGTCGAAGCGCTCGGAGACTTTTGCGTTGCCGCGGTCGACCGCGAACAGGAACTGGAACAGATCGTTCGACCCGACCGAGATGAAGTCGACCTTCTTCAGGAGCTCGTCGAGCTGGTAGAGCAGCGCCGGCACCTCGACCATGGTGCCGATGTCGATGCGCTCGGGCAGCGTATGGCCGTGCTGACGCAGATAGGTCAGCTCGCGCTCGACCAGCGCCTTGGCGGAGTCGAACTCGGCGACCTCCGAGATCATCGGGAACATCACGCGCAGCGCGCGACCGCCGCCGGCGCGCAGCAGTGCGCGGATCTGGCCGCGCAACAGGCCGGGACGATCGAGCCCGAGCCGGATCGCGCGCCAGCCGAGCGCGGGATTTTCCTCGATCACCGCTTCCATGTAGGGCAGCGCCTTGTCGCCGCCGATGTCGAGGGTGCGGAAGGTCACGGGTTTCGAGCCCGCGGCATCGAGCACGGTGCGGTAGAGCGAAAGCTGGTCGCTGGTGCGCGGCAGGCTCTGACCGACCATGAACTGCAGCTCGGTGCGGAACAGCCCGATGCCGGCGCTGCCGGTGTCGTCGATATGCGGCAGGTCGATGGCGAGACCCGCATTGATCATCAGCTCGACCTTCTGGCCGTCCTTGGTGACGCAGGGCAGGTCGCGCAACGCGAGATATTGCGCCTGGCGGCGGGCGCGGAAGCGCACGCGCTCGGCATAGGCGGCCTCGATCTCCTGCGAGGGCCGCACATAAATCGAGCCGGAGGTGCCGTCGACGATGATGGCATCGCCCGGGTCGGCAATGCCGGGCGCGTTCGGCACCTCGCCGACCGCGGGAATTCCGAGCGCGCGGGCGACGATCGAGACGTGCGAGTTGGCGGTGCCTTCCTCCAGCACGATGCCGCGCAGGCGCTTGCGGTCGTAGTCGAGCAGTGCCGCAGGACCCATCGCGCGGGCGATCACGATGGCGTTGTCGGGCAGTTGCTCGCGCGAGGGCGCGTGATCCTGGCCGACGAGCTGCCGCATCAGCCGGTAGCCGAGGTCTTCGAGGTCGTGCAGCCGGTCGCGCAGATATGGATCGGTCGAGCGCAGCATGCGCGCGCGGGTGTCGGACTGCACGCGCTCGACGGCGGCTTCGGCGGTGAGGCCGGTGGCCACGGCCTCATGCAGCTTGTGCGACCAGCCCTGGTCGTTGGCGAACATGCGGTAGGCTTCCAGCACGTCGCGGTGCTCGCCGCCTTCAGCGACGTCGCCGCGCTCCAGCATGCGGTCGAGGTCGGCGCGCAGTTTTGCCAGCGCCGTGTCCAGCCGTTTGATTTCCTTGGGCAGGTCCTCGGCGATGTAGTCCTTGATGACCACGCGCGGCTCGTGCAGCACGACATGGCCGAGCGCAATGCCCTCGGACAGGATCGCGCCGCTCTTGTGCACGGAATGGCGCGCGGCCGGCTCGAGGCCCGGCTGGGCGAGTGCCGACAATTCACCGGAGGCGATCAGCTCGGCCAGCACCATCGCGGTGGTCTGGAGCGCCTCGAGTTCCTCCTCGACATAGGTGCGCTTGGCGCGGTTCTGCACCACGAGCACGCCGAGCGTGTTGCCGGCGCGCAGGATCGGCACGCCGAGGAAGGAGTGGTAGATCTCTTCACCGGTCTCCGGGCGGAACGAGAAGGCCGGGTGGCTCTGGGCGTCGCTGAGATTGAGCGGGGTCGCCTCGCTGGCGACGAGGCCGACCAGGCCCTCATGGGCGCTCAGCACCGTATGGTGCACCGCCTCGCGGTTGAGGCCCTCGGTGGCGTAGAGCTCGAGGGTATTGTCGACGCGCAGCACGTAGACCGAGCAGACCTCGGCCACCATGTTGGCGGCGATCAGCACCACGATCTTGTCCAGCCGCTCCTGGGCCGAGACCTGCTCCGCCATGGTTTCGCGGAGCCGTCTCAACAAGACGCGGGGACCTCCCGACGCGCTCCGCATGTGCCGTCAATCTCCTCCATGTGCCGACCGGCGGGTGGCCGGCGGCTGGCCAAAACTCCAGAAAAACAAACAAATTTGCTCGTCCGGCGCCGGCACGGGTCGTGACCCATGCCGAATCGGCGCCGCCTGAACTGGGCACAGTCTGCGGCAGCCCACCCTGTCCGCCTATAGCGAATTGAGGCTTGTTTTGCCAAGCAAAACGCCTGCCAGAACGCGAAGGTGTGTACACCTTCGCGTTTGCTGCGACCGCTAAGAGAAAATTTGTCTAAACCTGATCGAGACCGTAGAGCGTATGCAGGGTGCGCACCGCAAGCTCGGTATAGGCGGTGTCGATCAAAACCGAGAATTTGATCTCGGAGGTTGTGATGGCGCGGATGTTGATATTCCGCGCCGCGAGCGCCGAGAACGCCTGGGCGGCGACGCCGGCATGGCTGCGCATGCCGCTGCCGATCACCGAGATTTTGGCGACGTCGGTAGCGCTATCGAGCCGGGCGTAGCCGATCTTGGCCTTGGCGGCGGTAATCGTGTCCTTGGCGCGGGCATAATCGGCGGCCGGCACGGTGAACGTCAGGTCGGTGGTCTTGCCGTCCTCAGACACGTTCTGGACGATCATGTCGACGTTGATGTTGGCGTCCGCGAGCGGGCCGAAGATCGAGGCGGCAACGCCGGGCTTGTCTTCGATCTGGCGCACCGAGATCTGGGCCTCGTCCTTGGAGAAGGCGATGCCGGTGACGACGTGATTTTCCATGATCTCCTCCTCGCTGCAGATCAGCGTGCCCGGCGGCTGATTGGCGTGCGGGTCGATATCCTCGGGCTTGTCGAAGCTGGACCGTACGAAGATGGGCATGTTGTGGACCATGCCGAGTTCCACCGAACGAACCTGCAGGACTTTTGCGCCTTGCGAGGCCAGTTCCAGCATGTCCTCGAACGCGATCTTGTCGAGCCGGCGCGCCTTCGGGACGATTCGCGGGTCGGTGGTGTAGACGCCGTCGACGTCGGTGTAGATGTCGCAGCGGTCGGCCTTGACGGCGGCGGCGACCGCGACCGCCGAGGTATCAGAGCCGCCGCGGCCGAGCGTGGTGATGCGGCCCGTTTCGGGGTTGATGCCCTGGAAGCCGGCGATGACCGCGACCTCCTTCCGCTCCTTGAAGCGGGTGATGATCTCGCCGCCGTCGATGGCCTCGATGCGGGCCGAGGCATGGGCGTCGCTGGTCTTGATCGGGATCTGCCAGCCCTGCCAGGAGCGGGCCTGGATGCCCATGCTCTGCAGCACGATTGCCAACAGGCCCGACGTCACCTGCTCGCCGGAGGCGACCACGGCGTCATATTCGCGCGCATCGTGCATGGGGGAGGCTTCGGTGCACCAGGCTACGAGCTCGTTGGTCTTGCCGGACATCGCCGACACCACCACGGCAACCTCGTGCCCGGCGTCGACCTCACGCTTCACATGGCGTGCGACGTTGCGGATACGGTCGATGTTGGCGACGGATGTGCCGCCGAATTTCATCACGAGGCGGCTCATGACGACGCGTGCATTCCCTGACAAGGATAAGTAAGGTGACCCGGGCAGAAGCCACGATCACCGACCGCGCGTATACATAGCGGCGGGGCCGGGGGCAAGCGGGTCCTGCGGGTCCGGGACCGTGCGGGGAATGGGTTTTACGAGGATATGGCGCGTTATATCGACGAGATCCTGCAGCCGGGCGAGCGGGTGCTGTATTCGACCAACGCGCACTGGATCTTCTATTTCCCGGCGATTCTGGCCTGGATCGCGGCTCTGGTCCTGTTCGGCATGTCCCGGCAGACCTCCATCGACGGTGTTGTGCTGCTGTGCCTCGTGGGCGCCGGCCTGGCGGCGCTGGGCGCCCTCTACTGGACCATCAAGGGCTGGTTCCATCGTTTTACCACCGAGACCGACGTGACCAATCTGCGGGTCGTGCACAAGACCGGGTTCATCAAGCGGCGGACCTTCGAGATGGCGCTGGACAAGGTCGAGAGCGTGGACGTCAACCAGACCATTCCTGGACGTATTCTCAACTACGGCGACGTGACCATCAACGGCGTCGGCGAGGGGCGTGAGACCATCACCACCATCGCCTCGCCGCTCGCGTTCCGAAATTCGATCACCGCGCGGTAGGACGGCGCGTTCGTCATGAGCATGCAGCAAAATACTTCCGCAACGGCGATGGGCCCGCATGGCTCGACCGTCGATGCCGCCGAAATCGCAAAATTCTCAAAGCTCTCGGCCGAGTGGTGGGATCCGAAGGGCAAAATGGCGCCCCTTCACAAGATCAATCCGCTGCGGCTTGGCTATATCCGCGACGCCGCCTGCCGCAAGTTCGAGCGCAATGTGCGCAGCCTCAACTGCCTCGGCGGCCTGCGCCTGCTGGACATCGGCTGCGGCGCCGGCTTGCTGTGCGAGCCGCTGTCGCGTCTCGGCGCGCAGGTGATCGGCGTCGATCCCTCCGCCAGTAATATCGCCGCCGCAAAGCTTCATGCCGACAAGGCACATCTTTCGATCGACTACCGCTGCACCACGGTGGAGGAGATCGATCCGCGCGAGCGCTTCGACATCGTGCTGGCGATGGAGGTGGTGGAGCACGTCACCGACGTCGGCGTTTTCCTGAGCCGCTGCGCCGCGATGCTGAAGCCGAACGGGTTGATGGTCGTCTCGACCCTGAACCGCAACTGGAAGAGCTTTGCCCTCGCCATCGTCGGCGCCGAATACGTGCTGCGCTGGCTGCCGCGCGGCACCCACGAGTGGAACAAGTTCGTCACCCCCGACGAGCTGACCAAGTATCTGCTCGACAACCGTCTCGTCATCACCGAGCAGACCGGCGTGGTCTACAGCCCCTTCGCCGACAAATGGACGCTCTCCTCCGACATGGACGTGAACTACATGGTCGTGGCGGAAGGGATGGTGTGAGGGGTAGTTCGTAGGGGCCGAGCTGTAGCAACAAACTCCGCTGTCGTCCCGGCGCAGGCCGGGACCCATACCCCCAGGGAGCGGTTGTGGCGCGAAGCTGATAACCCCGAGTCTTCGACAAACTACTCCCTGTGGCTATGGGTCCCGGATCTGCGCGCGCTTTTGGGCGCGCAGATCCGGGACGACACCGAGTTTGTGGCGAAAGCATCGCTCCTATGACATCGGCCCGATTGACCCAGTGAGCCGCACCCTGCACGTTGCACCACACGCTCCCGCCGCCCTCGCTCATCCCACCCATGCTCACCGTCACCAGCCTCTGGATTCCCTTCACCATCATTGCTGCGCTCGGCCAGGTTGCGCGCAATGCGATGCAGCGCTCGCTGACCAAGCCACTGGGGACCTGGGGCGCGACCAATATCCGCTTCCTGTTCGGCTTTCCGTTTTCAGTGTTGTTCCTTGGCGTCGTGCTGGTCGTTTCCGGCGATCACCTCAGCGCGCCGCCGGCCATGTTCTGGCCGTGGCTGCTGCTCGGTGCGCTCAGCCAGATCGTCGCGACCGGCTTGATGCTGCTCGCCATGAACGAGCGCTCTTTCGTGGTGACGACGGCGTATCTCAAGACCGAAGCGATCCAGACCGCGATCTTTGGCTTCGTCTTCCTCGGCGATCATCTCACCTGGCTAAGGGTGCTGGCGATCGTGATCGCGACAATCGGCGTCGTCATCACGGCGTTGCGGCCGGGCGGCGAGAAAAGCTTTGCGGAGCTGAAGCCGACCGTCATCGGCCTGGTTGCGGCCGCAGCGTTTGCGCTCTCCGCGATCGGTTTTCGCGGCGCCATCATCACGGTGCCCGGCGTCTCCTTCGTGACGGCCTCGTCGTTCACGCTGGTGCTCGGGCTGTTCGTGCAGACGCTGGTGCTGACGATCTATCTGCTCTGGCGCGCGCCGGACATATTGCGGGCGATCTTCGGGCTCTGGAAGCCGTCGATGCTCGCCGGCTTCATGGGCGCCTTCGCCTCGCAATTCTGGTTTTTGTCGTTCGCGCTGACGGCCGCCGCCAATGTCCGCACCTTGGCACTGGTCGAGGTGCTGTTCGCGCAGGGCGTCGCCTACTACTCCTTCAAGCAGCCGCTCGCGCCACGCGAGCTCATCGGCATCGTGCTGATCGTGATCGGCGTCGCGGTGCTTGTCGGGGCTTAGTTGCGGTCTTCCGGCAGCGTCGGCAGCGGGGAGACTTCGATTCCCTCGTCGATCAGCGCCTTGGCCTCGTCGGGCGAGGCCTCGCCATAGATCGGGCGGTGCTCCTTGTCGCCGTAATGCATCGCGCGGGCTTCGTTGGGGAAGCGCTCGCCGACATTGTCGGCATTCTTGACGATGTGGTCGCGCAGCTCCTTCAGCTTGCTGCGCAGCTCGCGCTCCTGCGCCATCATCAGCGAGGTCGATCCGGACGGTGCGGCCTCAGGCGTGGCGGCAGCGACGGCCTCAGGCGGCGGCGCGGCACGGCCGCGACCCTTCTTGCCGACGATGCGCGGCGCCATGATCGCCTTGTCGACCTTGGTCGAGTTGCAGATCGGGCAGGCCACGAGCTTGCGCTTGACCTGGGATTCGTAGGCCGACGAGCTCTGGAACCAGCTTTCGAAACTGTGGCCGCGGTCGCAATGGAGCGCGTAGCGAATCATGCCGATCCCCGCACCAGATGCAGATGGTCCGGCCCGGCCTTCGGGTCGGCGACGCCGAAGCGGCGGCCGTGCTGGAGCGACGGAATCGCTCGCCGCGCCGTCTCGACCTTGGCCGGGTCGATCTTGGCCATGATGATGCCGGGCTCGACGTCGCCCTCGGCAAGAATCTCGCCCCAGGGATCGATGATCAGCGAGTGGCCATAGGTCTCGCGCTTGTTCTCGTGCAGCCCGGCCTGGGCCGCGGCGAAAACGAAGCAGCCGGTCTCGATCGCGCGCGAGCGCAGCAGCACGTGCCAATGCGCTTCGCCGGTCTTGCGGGTGAAGGCCGAGGGCACCGTGAGGAAGGAGGCGCCGCTTTCGGCGAGTGCGCGGTAGAGCGCCGGGAAACGCACGTCGTAGCAGATGGTCAGGCCGACGCGGCCCCAAGGCAGGTCGGAGATCACGGCCGTCTCGCCGGGCTGATAGTTCGCGGATTCGCGATAGCTCTCGCCGTCCGGCAGCTCGATGTCGAACATGTGGATCTTGTCGTAGCTGGCGAGCAGGCCGCCGTCGGGCCCGATCAGGAAGGAGCGGTTGACCGCCTTCTCCGGCGAGAAGCGCAGCGCCAGCGAGCCGACATGGAGATGGATCTTGAGCTCCGCCGCCAGCGCGCGATACGCCTTCAACGACTTGTCGTCCTGTTCGCTCGCCAGATGCTCGAACAGCGCCTTGCGGTTCGACTGCATCATGTTGCTGACTTCGGGCGTCTGCACATAGTCAGCGCCGGCTGCCGCCGCCTGCCGGATCAGCTTGCTCGCCTGCTCGAAACTCGGCTCGGGCAGAAGCCCGGTCCGCATCTGCACCATGGCTGCGGTAAAGCTGCGGTCCTGCGCTGAATCCTGGCTCATGAGATGGCCTTCACACTGGCGAGCATGCCGTCGAGCTTGCCCTCGCGGTCGAGCCCGTAGAGCTCGTCGCAACCGCCGACATGGGTCTCGCCGATCCAGATCTGCGGAAAGGTCGCGCCACTGCCGGCCCGGTCATACATCTCCTGGCGCCACGACGGGTCCTTGGCGATATCGAACTCGGTGAACTCGGCCTTCTTCCGGGACAGCAGCGATTTGGCCGCGGAACAGTAGCCGCAGCCCGGCCTCGTGTAGATCTCGACGGCAGTGCTCATGTCGTCTGGCGCTCTCATTTCCTGAATTATTTGAATTATATGGGACGCGAGGCGCTCTCGACAACCCGGGCAAACACCAGCGCGTCGACCTGGGCCGCCTTGGCGCGCAGCAGGGCCCGCGCACAGGCATCCAGCGTCGCGCCCGAGGTCAGGACGTCGTCGATCAGCACGATTTTGCGCCCCTGCACCTCGGATTGGCGGTCGGCAGATACCTGGAATGCGCCCTGCACATTGGCGGCGCGCTGGGCGCGCGACAGCCCGATCTGCTGCTCGGTGGCACGGACCCGGCGCAGCACGTCGGCGTTCACCGTCACCCCGCTCTGGCGCGCGATCACCTTCGCGAGCGCCCCGGACTGGTTGTAGCGGCGCCGCCAGGCCCTGCGCCAGTGCAGGGGCACCGGGACCAGCATGTCGGCCTCAGTCAGCAGGGGCCGGCCGGCGCGCGCCATCCAGCGGCCCATGGCCGGCGCGAGGTCGGTGCGGTCCTGGTATTTCAGCGAATGCACCAGGGTGCGCGCGACATCGTCATAGCGCACCGCCGCGCGGGCCCGGTGATAGGCCGGCGGACTGGCGATCGCCTCCATCGACAGCATGTCGGGGCCGGGATCGTAGACGAAGGGAATGCCGAGCCGCGGGCAATAGGGCGGCTCGATGAACGACAGCTTTGCCCAGCACGCCGCGCAAACGCCTTCGCCGTCCACCGGCTCGCGACAGGACACGCACAGCGTCGGCAGCGCGATGTCGAGCGCGAGCCGTGCGATGCGCGCCAGCATGTGGCGGCCGGCGGAAAACGGCGCACGCCACGGGGAACGGGAAGGGACGCTGTCGGCTTCCATGGGCGCAAGGCTAGCGCTGTGGCATGCCGCGCTCAAGGACCGGATTGCCAGAGCCAAGGGGATCGGCGTAACCAGCGCTATGGTTCAAAACCCGCAAACTCCGCCCATCCTGTTCGATCGCGCGCTGCTGCATGCGCGGCAGCGGCGTGCGCAGGCGCTAGGTCTGGTCTCTTTCCTGTTGGATCGGGTGAACGAGGACATGGCGGACCGGCTCGCCGCAGTGATGCGCGAGTTTCATGCCGCTGCCGACCTCTGGACGCCGGGCGAAGGCCTCACAGCGCTGTGCGCGCGGCTGCCGTCGGTGCAACGCGTCGAGCTCGATGCGACCGGCGCGGAAAAGCTGCCCTTCGCAGCCGAGACGCTCGATCTCATTGCCTCGGCGCTGGCGCTGCAATTCGTCAACGATCTGCCGGGCGTGCTCGCGCAAATCAGGCGCGCGCTGAAGCCGGACGGATTGCTGCTCGCCGCGATGATCGGCGGCGACAGCCTTAACGAGCTGCGGCAGGCCTTTGCCGCGGCCGAGGCCGAATGCGAGGGCGGCGTGTCGCCCCGCGTGGCGCCGTTCGCGGATCTGCGCGACATCGGCGCGCTGCTGCAGCGGGCGGGCTTTGCGCTGCCGGTCACCGATGTCGACCGCGTCGTGGTGCGCTACGCCAACGCCTTTGCCTTGATGCAGGACCTGCGGCGCATGGGCGCGGCCAATGTGCTGGTCGAGCGCCGGCGCACGCCGACGCGGCGGCGGACCCTGCTGCGCATGGCGGAGATCTATGCGGGGCGCTTCGCCGACCCCGACGGCCGCATCCGCGCCACCTTCGATCTCGTCTGGCTCTCCGGCTGGGCCCCGCATGCGAGCCAGCAGCAGCCGCTCAAGCCCGGCTCGGCAAAAGCGAGTCTTGCTGAGGCGGTGAAGAAGGCGGGGAAGAGTTGAGCCACTAGCTCCGTCACTCCGGGTTCGATGCTCCGCATCGCCCCGGAATAACAGTGCTGCTCACATCAACAGATCGATCAAATGCGGAATCAGCGGGATGTCCGCCGGCGGCATCGGATAGTCGCGCAGCTTGTTGGCGCGGACCCATGCCAGCGCCTGTCCTTCGCGGGCGACCGCAAATCCCTCCCAGCGGCGACAGACATAGAGCGGCATCAGGAGGTGGAAGTTGTCATAGCCGTGGCTGGCGAAGGTCAGCGGCGCGAGGCAGGGCTCGGCGACGGAAATGCCGAGCTCCTCGTGCAGCTCGCGAATCAACGTCTGTTCCGGCCGCTCGCCCGGCTCGACCTTGCCGCCGGGAAACTCCCAGAGGCCGGCCATCGACTTGCCCTCGGGCCGCTGCGCGATCAGGACGCGCTTGTCCGCATCGATCAGGGCGCAGGCCACCACCAGTGTCAGTTTGAGATCTGCCATACCTTTTGGAGAATATGCCTTTTGGAGAATGCCGTTGGGTGCGGGATGGCAGCAAGCGATCCGTTAACCCGACCTAAACGATTGGATCGCCTTTGCCATAAGTCATATTTAATCGACAGCTCCTAGAGTGAAAACGCCTTTTATCACTCTGGACCTGATTTCATGCGCCCTGTGCGAAGCACCTTCAGCCGGTTCATCCGTGACCGGCGCGGCAATATCTCGGTCATTTTCGCGCTCGCCTGCGTGCCGCTGATCACGACGGTGGGCTGTGCAGTCGATTATTCCCGCGCGACGCAGATCCGGGCCAAGCTTCAGGCCGCCGCGGACGCCGCGAGCGTCGGGGCGATCGCCAAAGCCTCGCCCGCTTTCATCGCGGCAGGCTCGATGACCTCGGACGGCCCGATCGCGGTCGGCGTCACCGACGCCACCAAGATCTTCGACGGCAACCGCGACAACCAGACCGGCTACACGCTCGTCAGCGTCACCCCGACCGTGGACAAGAAGGGTTCGACGATCACGTCCACGGTCACCTACTCCGCCAGCATCAACACGATGTTCCTCGGCGTGATCGGCAAGAGCACGCTGACGATGTCGGGCACCTCGACGTCGACGGCCAACATGCCGCTCTATATCGATTTCTACCTGCTGCTCGACAATTCGCCGTCGATGGGCGTGGCCGCGACGCCGGCCGACGTGACCACGATGGTCAACAACACGTCCGACAAGTGCGCCTTCGCCTGTCACGACTACAACGACTCCAACAACTACTACAATCTCGCCAAGACGCTCGGCGTGACGACGCGGATCGACGTTCTGCGCACGGCCACGCAATCCCTCATGGACACGGCGGCGGCCACCCAGACCTATTCGAACCAGTTCCGGATGGCGATCTACGATTTTGGCGCGGCATCAGCGACAATCGGCTTGCGCGCGCTGTTCTCGCTGTCCTCCAGCCTGTCGAGCGCCAAGACGGCGGCCGGCAACATCGACCTGATGGGCGTCTACGGCAACAATGACAGCTACACCAAGGACATGGACACCCCGTTCAGCACGGTCCTGCCCGCGCTCAACAACATCATCGCTACGCCCGGTGCAGGGACATCGTCCGCGCCACTGAAATACGTATTCTTCGTCTCCGACGGCGTGGCCGACGAAAACAATTCCGGATGCCTGAAGCCGATCAAGAAGGTCGGCAGCATGTCGCGCTGTCAGTCGCCGATCAATCCTGCGCTCTGCACCGCGCTGAAGGATCGCGGCATCAAGATCGCGGTGCTCTACACCACCTATCTGCAGTTGCCGACCAATAGCTGGTACATGAGCTGGATCGACCCGTTCAACCAGGGACCGTTCGGTCCGTCGCCGAACAGCGAGGTCGCGCAGAACATGCAGAGCTGCGCCTCGCCGGGCTTCTATTTCGAGGTGAGCCCGACCCAGGGCATCTCGGACGCGATGAATGCGCTGTTCAAGAAGGCCGTCGCCGACGCCCGGATTTCGAGCTGACGCCGCTTCACCTCGCCCCGCTTGCGGGGAGAGGTCGCGCCGAAGGCGCGGGTGAGGGGGACTCTCCGCGAGTCCAGTTCTCACCGTGAATGCGGATGCAACCCTTCACCCCAACCCTCTCCCCGTAAGAACGGGGAGAGGGAGGAGATCTCGTTACGACCGATAATCGCCGTTGATCGCGACGTATTCCTTGGTGAGGTCGCAGGTCAGCACGCGGTCGCGGCCCTTGCCGAGGCCCAGCGAGACCTTGATCGCGATCTTCGGCGCCTTCATCGCTTCGGACACCTGCGCCTCGTCGTAAGCCGGATCGCGCGCGCCGCTCTTGGCGACGCGGATGCCGTTGAAGGCGATCGACAGCTTGTCGCGATCGGCGGGTTCGCCGGCCTTGCCCACCGCCATCACCACGCGGCCCCAATTGGCGTCTTCGCCGGCGATCGCGGTCTTCACCAGCGGTGAATTCGCGATCGACATCGCGATCTTTCGCGCGGAGGCCTTGGACTTTGCGCCCTCCACGGTGATCTCGACCAGCTTGCGCGCGCCTTCGCCGTCGCGTGCGACCTGTTCTGCGAGGTCAGCCAGCACCTCGCGGAACGCCTTCGCAAACGCCTTCAGGCGCGGATCGCTGGCGCGGCTGATCTTTGGCGCGCCGTTCGCGGCCGCCGCGCCGGTGGCGAACGCCAGCAGCGTATCCGAGGTCGAGGTGTCGCCGTCGATGGTCACGGCGTTAAACGTGTCCTCGACGCCGCTCTTGAGCAGTGCCTGAAGCGCGGCGGGCGCAATCGGCGCGTCGGTGAAGACGAACGACAGCATGGTCGCCATGTCGGGCGCGATCATGCCCGCGCCCTTGGCCATGCCGTTGATGGTGACCTTGGCCTTGCCGAGCTTCACCGTCGCGGTCGCGACCTTGGGGAAGGTGTCGGTGGTCATGATCGCCTTGGCCGCGGAAAGGTAATCGCCTGATACGGCCTTGTCAGCGAGGCGGCCGAGCACGCCGTCGAACTTGGTCGCGTCCAGCGGCTCGCCGATCACGCCGGTCGAGGCGAGAAAAATCTCGTTCGCGCTGCAGCCGACGGCCTTGGCTGCGATCGCGGCGGTGAGCGCCGTGGATTGGCGCCCGGTCTTGCCGGTGAAGGCATTGGCGTTGCCGGAATTGACGACGAGCGCGCGCGCCTTGCCGCCCTTCAATTTGGCGCGGCACCATTCGACCGGTGCGGAGGGGCATTTCGACTTGGTGAAGACGCCGGCGACCGCGGTGCCCTTGTCCATGACCGCGAGCAGCACGTCGGTGCGGTTCTTGTAGCGGATGCCGGCTTCGGCCGTGGCCAGCCTGATGCCCGCGATTTCGGGCATGTCGGGAACGTCGGTGGGGGCGAGCGGGGAAACGGTGGAGGACATCGCGGGGCGCCTTGGTGAGGTCTGAATATGAAGATGCCCGGCGCGGGGGCCGGGCATCACGATGCTTAGATACTCTTGGCGTCAGCGAAGTGACAGCGAATTCTTACTTCTTCGCCGGCGGCGCCATCTTGTTGTCGGCCGGCGGCTTGGCGGCGTCCGGCTTGGCCGCATCCGCGGCCGGCTTGTCCAGCCGCTCGACCTTGGCCTCGGTGCGCAGCTTGGCGACGTAGTCGGCCTGGGCCTTGCGGGTCACGTAATTCTCGATCTGGGCCTTGACCTGCTCGAAGTCCGGCGCCTTGCGGGCGCGCTTCTCCTCGACCTTGATGATGTGCCAGCCGAACTGCGACTTCACGGGGTCGGAGATCTTGCCCGGCTCGAGCGTGAACGCCACGGCCGAGAATTCCGGCACCATCTGCTCCTTGGTGAAGAAGCCGAGGTCGCCGCCGTCGGCGGAGCCCGGATCCTTGGACTTCTTCTTCGCGAGCTCGGCGAAATCGGCGCCCTTGTCGAGCTCCGCCTTCACCGCCTTGGCCTCGTCCTCGGTCTCGACCAGGATGTGCCGCGCGCGCACCTCCTGCTCGCCGGTGATCTGCTTGGAGGCCTCCTCATAGACCTTCTTCATGGCGTCGTCGGTGGTCGCCGCCTTGCCCTCCTGGGCGAGCAGGCTGTCCATCAGCAGGCGGTTGCGGGCAAACGCCAGGCGCTTCTTGAACTCCTCGCCGTCGGCGATCTTCTTGTCCTCGGCGGCCTTGGCGACGATCTTCATGTCGATCAGGAAGGCGAGGACGTTCTCGTCCTTGGTGGCCGGGTCCATCTGCGAGAGGCTCGGCCCGAGCTCTTCCTCGGCCATGGTCACGTCGCTCTTCTTGATGTCAGCGCCATTGACCTTGGCCAGCACCGGATCGTCGGCCGCCCGGACGGGGCTTCCCAGGGTCAGCGCCAGTGCAAGGCATCCCGCCAGGGCAGAGGCAAGGCGAACGCGCTGGCCGGTGGATACCGGGAACGAGGTGGTCATGGAAAATCCTTATGTTACGGGGGTCGTTCGGGCGGGGCGGACACTCGCCCAATCACAGGGCCTTGGCAACGCGAAAAGTCTGTCAAAATGATGAATTGGCGGCAATCCGGCCGCCGTTGACAAGGCCCCGACCGGGCCATATCTCTGGCCGGTCGCGTCAATGGCGATGGCGTTTATTTTGCTGCGTTTTCGGCCGTTGAACCCAGATTTGCTTAATTCCCACCCATATGGCGGATGACCCCGCAATCCGGGGCTGGCACCGCGAGGCGTCACGGTGAGTTGATAGGCAAGTTGGTGACAACCTCTTGGCTGCAACGCGGTAATCGCGAACACAGGAATTTGGCAAGGAATCCGGTATGATCGGCGCGCTCGCCCGCAAGTTTTTCGGCTCCGCAAATGACAGGCGGATCAAGGGGTACCAGTCCCGCGTCAACGCCATCAATGCGCTGGAACCCGAGCTTGCAAGACTCTCCGACGACGCGCTGAAGGCCCGCACCGAGGAGTTCAAGCAGCTTCTCGCCTCCGGCAAGACGCTGGACGACATCCTGGTCCCGGCCTTCGCAACCGTCCGCGAGGCGGCCAAGCGCACCCTCGGCCAGCGCCATTTCGACGTCCAGCTCATCGGCGGCATGGTGCTGCACGAGGGCGACATCGCCGAGATGAAGACCGGCGAAGGCAAGACGCTGGTTGCGACGCTTGCGGTCTATCTCAACGCGCTCGCCGGCAAGGGCGTCCACGTCGTCACCGTCAACGACTACCTCGCCCGACGCGACTCCGGCTGGATGGGCCAGATCTACGGCTTCCTCGGCATGACCACGGGCGTGATCGTCCACGGGCTCGACGATGCCGAGCGCAAGGCGGCCTATGCCTGCGACATCACCTACGGCACCAACAACGAATACGGCTTCGACTACCTGCGCGACAACATGAAGTACCGGCTCGAGGACATGGTCCAGCGGCCGCACTACTACGCGATCGTCGACGAAGTCGACTCGATCCTGATCGACGAGGCGCGCACGCCGCTGATCATCTCCGGCCCGCTCGACGACCGTTCGGATTTCTACAACACCATCGACACCTTCATGCCGAAGCTTACGAAGGTGACCGACTTCGAGGTCGACGAGAAGCAGCGCACGGTGACGCTGACCGAAGGCGGCATGGAGAGGCTGGAGACGCTGCTGCGCGACGCCGGCCAGCTCAAGGGCGAGTCGCTCTACGACGTCGAGAACGTCTCGGTCGTGCACCACGTCAACCAGGCGCTGCGCGCGCACACGCTGTTCACCCGCGACAAGGACTACATCGTCCGCGACGGCGAGGTCGTGATCATCGACGAGTTCACCGGACGCATGATGCCCGGCCGGCGCTATTCGGAAGGCCTGCACCAGGCGCTGGAAGCCAAGGAGCACGTCGCGGTCCAGCCGGAGAACCAGACGCTCGCCTCCATCACCTTCCAGAACTACTTCCGCATGTACGAGAAGCTGGCGGGCATGACCGGTACGGCGGCGACCGAAGCCGACGAACTGTTCGACATCTACAAGCTCGAGGTCGTGGAGATCCCGACCAATCTGCCTGTCGCGCGTCTCGACGAGGACGACGAGGTCTACCGCACGCAGAAGGAAAAATACGCCGCCATCCTCGCCGAGATCGAGCGCGCCAACTCGCGGCTGCAGCCGGTGCTGGTCGGCACCGCGTCGATCGAGAAGTCGGAAGTGCTCGCCGAATTTTTGAAAGCCAACGGCTACAAGCAGATCGACTTCGGCAAGGAGAGCGCGCTTGAAAAGCTTTACGCTGCGGCCCGCGCCGGCAAGCCGGCAAAGCTGTTCGCGGTCTTGAACGCGCGCTTCCACGAGCAGGAAGCCTATATCGTCGCTGAGGCCGGCGTGCCCGGCGCCATCACGATCGCCACCAACATGGCCGGACGCGGTACCGACATCAAGCTCGGCGGCTCGCTCGAGATGCGCCTCAAGCAGGAAACTGCCGGCATCGAGGACGAGGCCGAGAAGGCCAAAAAGATCGAACAGATCAAGGCCGACATCGAACATTTCCGCGACATCGTGCTGAAGGCCGAGGAGACCGTCGAGATCGAGCCGGCCAAGGGCTCGAAGCCCGCCAAGACCGTGAAGAAGCCGGGCGGCCTCTACATCATCGGCTCCGAGCGTCACGAGTCCCGCCGCATCGACAACCAGCTCCGCGGCCGTTCCGGCCGTCAGGGCGACCCCGGACGCTCAAAATTCTTCCTGTCGCTGGAAGACGACCTGATGCGCATCTTCGGCTCGGATCGCCTGGACAGCATGCTGCAGCGGCTCGGCCTGCAGGAGGGCGAGGCGATCATCCATCCCTGGATCAACAAGGCGCTGGAGAAGGCGCAGCAGAAGGTCGAGGCGCGCAACTTCGACATCCGCAAGAACCTGCTCAAGTTCGACAACGTCCAGAACGACCAGCGCAAGGTGATCTTCGACCAGCGCGTCGACCTGATGAAGGACGAGAGCGTCGCCGAGACCATCGCCGACATGCGTCACGCCTTCGTCGACGACCTCGTCGCCAAGCATGTGCCCGAGCATGCCTATGCCGAGCAGTGGGACGTTGCAGGACTGAAGGAAGAGCTGAAGCGCGTGCTCGACCTCGATCTGCCCGTCGACGAATGGGCCAAGGAAGAGGGCATCGCCGACGAGGAGCTGCTCACGCGCATCGAAACGCGCGCCGACGAGCACATGGCGGCCAAGGTGGCGCAATGGGGCCCCGACGTGATGCGTTACGTCGAGAAGACCATTTTGCTGCAGACGCTCGACCATCTCTGGCGCGAGCATCTGATCATGCTGGACCATCTGCGGCAGGTGATCGGCCTGCGCGGCTACGGCCAGCGCGATCCGTTGCAGGAGTACAAGACCGAGGCGTTCAACCTCTTCCAGGAGATGAGCGCGCATCTGCGCGAGGCCGTCACCGCGCAGTTGATGCGGGTCGAGATCGTGCCGCCGGAGCAGGAAGCCCCCATGCTGCCGGCGATGGAAGCGCACAAGCTAAATCCGGACACTGGCGAGGACGAGATGGCGTTCGCCAACGTCTCCCTCGCCCCGCAGGCAAACGCCTCCGATGCCGCCCTGCGCGATCCCAAAAATCCGGCATCTTGGGGCAAGGTCGGCCGCAACGAGGACTGCCCCTGCGGAAGTGGCAAGAAGTACAAGCACTGCCACGGGCGGTACGCGTAAGGGCTCTTTCGCCTCTGCCCGCTTGCGGGGAGAGACCGAAATTCACGTACGAATTTCGGGTGAGGGGGACTCCGCGAGTCCACTCTTGCGATTCTCTTCCGGCCACGAGGACCGATTGGAAGTCCCGTCATCCTGAGGTGCGAGCCGTGCGACGCAAAGCGTCGTAGGGGGAGCCTCGAAGGATGAACGGCCGGGAATCGGGCCGTCGCCCTTCGAGGGTCGCTGAAGAAGCGGCCACCTCCAGCGACAACGGCTTCGCCGTTGCGCGGGGTGACGGTTCGAAGGAACCTGCGATCAGAGCCGAGCCGGAAGGCTGCGGCGTCGTGGCGGAGAATGGCGGCGTCAAGCCTGGATGAAACGGAGAGAATTCGCGCCGAAAGCGATGGCCCTACTTCATCGCTCCGAACCGGCTGTCGAACGAGTTCGACGACACCACCGGTGCTGCGCCCGCGAGCTGCGAGTCCTTGCTCGCTGCGGCCGGCGCGGTCTCGGCCACGGACGGCTTGAGCGGCGGACGCGACTGGGCGAGTTTTGTCTCGACGGGCTTGGCTTCAACCGCCTTGGGCTCCGGCGGCTTCGCTGCCGCGGTTGATTTCGATGCGTCCTTCGACGCGTCGCGGCCCGGTACGATCCGGCCCACCGCGGCCTTCAGCCTGGATGCGGCCGTCGTGGGCGCGGCCGGAGCGGCGGCGGTCTGCGTCGGCGTGGCGGTCGCGGTCGTCTCAGAGCTGCCCATGCCCATCTTGCGCGCCAGGCCTGAGAACCAGCCGCCGCCCGAGGACGACGATTGCTGTTCGGCGGGCGCGGCGGCGGCGACGCGCGTGTTGGTCTGTGCCGGAGCGGCGACGACCGGCTCGTTCTGCGGTGCGGCGTCCGCGACGGCCAGGTTCGGCTTCGGCGGATTGACGGTCGAGGGGATCGTGCCCGGCGCCTTCGACATCGCGAGCAGCGACAGGCTGTTGGTGTCGGGCGCCTCCGACAGGCCGGTGCTGCCCTCGGGAACGCGCACGGCAAAGACCTTGTTCATGCCGCCGTCGATGCCGGTGTTCATGCGCGCAACCGGCGTGCCGCGCGACACCAGCTTGGCGTATTCGGTCTCGTCGCGCTGCTGCTTCTCGCGCACGGCCTGCTGGATGTCATCGGGGATCGCATAGGCCGGGCACTTGGCGTTCGCGTCGAACACCGGGTCGCGCTTGGCGTCGGCTGTCTTGGTGGCGTCGAAGACGTATTTCCGCTCGCAGAAATCGACCTTCGGCTCCTGCCGCGTCACCTCGAAATGATCATAGCCTTCCTTGATCATCTTCCAGAAGGCCATGTTCGGATTGTTGCGGTGCTTGGCCATGTTCACCGGCGTCATCTTGAACGGATACGCCTGGAGCTGGAACGCCTTCTGGCCGCCGAAGAAGGACTCGCGTCCCAGCGAATAGATTTCCGCGATCTGCTCGTCGGTCATCGCGTAGCAGCCGCGCGAGGAGCAGTCGCCATGCACCATCAGCTGCGAGCCGGTGCGTCCCAGCGCACGGTCGAAGGCATTGGGATAGCCCGTGTTGAAGGAGAGGTAGTAGGCCGACTGCGGGTTCATCTGGCTGGGGTTGATCGAATAGAACCCCTCCGGCGCCTGGCGGTCGCCCTCGCGAACCTTTGGGCCGAGATCGCCCGACCAGCGGCAGATCGGGTAGGTCTTGAGCAGCGCGAACTGGCCGTTTCGCGTCTGCTTCCAGACCTCGAGCTCGGCTTCCTGCTTGAACAGACGGACCAGGATCGGCGATTGCAGATCCATGTCCTTCTCGGTCATTGCGGCAAGGAGCTTCGGCGGGACCGGCTGGTTGGCCTTGGCGTTGGTCGCGAGCGAGACCTGGTCGGAATCGCAGCCAGCCAGCAGCACGCTGGCGGTCAGCGCGACGGACGTCATAAGCGCGCGTGCGAGCGAGCTAGAAATCAAGACAGACCCCACACTCACCGGGCAAGTTCGCAAAACCCCAAATTTTGGCGCCTGGCCCGACCGGCGATCCGATCCCCGCGACAGCGGGACTTGAGAGACCAAACTCCAGCGTTTTGCCCTGAAGTCATTGATTAAAATCTTACCCTTTGGGTCCTGGGCTCGCAACCCGAACGGGGATCACGAGCTTGTTGCCCCATATGCATGGTCAACAGAGACTAAACCGTGGCCTGGGGCCTAATTGGGGCCGTCTTCGCTGATTTGGGCGAAAAAAGGGTTAACGGGCCATTACCCCCGTCATTCCGGGATGGTCCGAAGGACCAGACCCGGAATCTCGAGATTCCGGGTTCGATGCTGCGCATCGCCCCCGAATGACGAGGCAAATAACTGGAATCAGGCCAGTTTCCGGCCGATTTCGAGAAATTTCTGCCGCCGCTGCCGGCGGATCGCGTCCGCGTCCAGGTTGCGCAGCTCGTTGAAGGCCTGCTCAATCGCCTCGCCGGTGGTGGCGATCATGGCGGCGGGGTCCCTGTGGGCGCCGCCGACCGGCTCCTTCAGGATGGTGTCGATGACGCCGAAGCGCAGCATGTCCTGGGCCGTGATCTTCATGCTGTTGGCGGCTTCCTGGGCCTTGGTGCCGTCGCGCCACAGAATCGAGGAGGCGGCCTCTGGCGAGATCACGCTGTAGATCGCATGCTCGAACATCAGGACCTTGTTGGCGGTGGTGATCGCGATCGCGCCGCCCGACATGCCCTCGCCGGTGACGATCGCGACGTTCGGCACGCCCAGCGCCAGGCAGGCATCGGTCGAGCGCGCGATGGCTTCCGCCTGGCCACGCTCCTCGGCGCCGATGCCGGGATAGGCGCCGGCGGAATCGACGATCGACAGCACGGGAATGCCGAAGCGCTCGGCCATCTCCATCAGCCGCACCGCCTTGCGATAGCCCTCGGGGCGCGCCATGCCAAAATTGTGCTTGATGCGGCTCTCGGTGGAATCGCCTTTTTCCTGGCCCATCACGCAGATGCTCTCGCCGCGGAAACGGCCGAAGCCGCCGACCAGCGCCTCGTCCTCGCCGAACTTGCGGTCGCCGGCGAGCGGGGTGAATTCGGTGACCAGCCCCTTGATGAAGTCGGAGAAGTGCGGCCGCTGCGGATGGCGCGCGACCAGCGTTTTTTGCCAGGGCGAGAGGTTGGTGTAGAGGTCGGCGAGCGCCTGCGCCGCCTTGTCCTCGATACGGCCGATCTCGTCGGTGATGTCGGTGCCGGTGGCTGCCAATGCGCGCAATTCATCGACCTTGGAGTCGAGCTCGGCGACGGGCTTTTCGAAATCGAGATAGCTGCGCATGTGATCCGGCATCAACTCAATATAGGGAGGACGGGGCGGGGAGGTGAAACGGGATTTGGCTCAGGGATAAGAAGTGTAGCTTCTTCAATGGTTTGGCTTGTGCGCGCCGCGGCGCGCGCCAAATCACTGGGAGGACGACGGCTCTTTCTGCGGAGAAAGGGCCGAAGTCAAGGCGGTTCTATTGGTCGTCCCGGCCTGCGCCGGGACGACGGCTTTCTCCAACGGCTACTTCTCCGCCAGCGGGTGCAGGTCGCGCACCAGGCTCTTCAGCCGCTCCTCCACGACGTGGGTGTAAATCTGGGTGGTCGAGATGTCGGTGTGGCCGAGCAGGGTCTGCACGATGCGCAAGTCAGCGCCGTTGTGCAGCAGGTGGCTGGCAAAGGCGTGGCGCAGCACGTGCGGCGAGACCAGGCGGGCCTGCAGGCCGGAGGCGACCGCGAGCTCCTTGAGGTCGCGGGCAAAGTGCTGTCGCGTCAAATGTCCGCTCTCGCCGAAGGAGGGAAACAGCCATTTTGACGCTGCGAGGCTGCCCTTTTTGTTCGGCTTGTCGTCACCTTTGGTCGTTGCGTCGGTCGCGCCGAGGTAATCCACCATCGCCTGGCGCGAGGCCTCGTTGAGCGGCACCAAGCGTTCCTTGTTGCCCTTGCCGCGTACCACGATCATGCGGGCGTCGCGCTTCGCCGCCGAGCGCGGCAGCGCCACCAGCTCGGAGACGCGCAGGCCCGTCGCGTATAGCACTTCCAACAGGCAATAGAGCCGCAAATTCCGCAACCGTTGCGACGGCGAAGCGTCGGCGGCCTCGCTCAACTCCTTCGCTCGCCCAAGCATTTTGTCGACATCCGCGATCGACAGCACCTTTGGCAGGCTGCGGCCGCGCTTCGGCCCGGACAGGATCGCGGCCGGATCGTCGGCGCGCAGCTTCTCGTTGAGGAGGAAGCGGTACAGGTGCCGCATCGCCGACAGCCGCCGGGCGACGCTGGTGGATTTGAAACCGCGCGTGTCGAGATCGGCGAGATAGTCGCGCAGGATCTGCGTCTCGGCATCCACGAAGCTGTGGCCGAGGCGGCCCAAAAATTCCGAGAAATCGGTGAGGTCGCGCCGGTAGGCGTCGAGCGTGTTGGTACCTGCGCCTTGTTCCGCCGCGAGCATGTCGAGGAACAGGCCGATCAGTCTCGTATCGGAGGGTTTTGCTGGCATCGCCTCCGACCCTAACGCCTATTTCTTGAGAAATTTGTAGGAATTGTCACCCTCATTTCCCGGAGCGGCACTTCAGATACGTGCTGAAGGCCCGCCCACGACTAAGACATTTGACTGATCGCAGTGGCCTGCGACCAGACGACCATCCATCGCCCGTCGCGATATTCATAGGTGTCGGTGTGCCAGTAGTCGCCGGGGGCAACCCGATGGCCACCGAACACGATCTCGAGTCTGGCGCGATAGCGGATCACCGCATGACCATTTTGCTGCCGTACCGCGATAGGTCCGGGTTCCCACATGAGATATTTGATCTGGCCACTCACAATCGCACCCAAATATTCGTCCTTGGAGAGAGGCATCCCGATCGGCGTGATCAACTGGAACTCCGGCGCGTGGAGCGGCCTTGCCGCGTCCATATCGCCCGCGACCAAGGCGCGAAGCCGGGACCGTTCGATGTTGCGGATCTGCTCGGCTTCCGGTGAAGAGTGTGTTGTGTGCGTTGGCATCAGGGTCGTCCAATTTTGGAAGGGAAGTTGAGATTGCATTGTGGCGGCGCGATCCGTGGGTGACACGGATTGCGCAGGACCGGCCCAGCCGGTCTACGCCGGCTCGATCAAACGATAGTCGATCAGGCTTTGTGCGCTGGCGCGGATGCAGTCCTGGTCAGGCCGCGCTCGCCAGTTCAGCACGCGATGCGCCTTGGCGGCACTGACACTGAGGTCCCGATCGAGCTCGTGGACGATCATGCGCGAACGTCCGCTGAACGGAGCCATAACTCGCACCATCCAGCTTGGCACGTCGCCGCGGGGCAAATGGGCCGCATAGGCCGGGAACGATTTCGCCAGCACCGCGGCCAACTCTCTCAACCAGAGAAAACCTCCGCCGACGATGAAACGCTCTCCGGAAGCGTCTGGACATGTCATTGCGCGGATATGAGCGTCGGCGGCATCGCGCACGTCCACGACCGCAAATCCAAAGCGCGGCACACGTTTCAGCTTGCCGCTCATCATTTGCTGGATCAGCCCGACCGACGTGCCGTATTGCGGGCCGAGCAGCGGTCCGAAGATCATGCCCGGATTGATGACCGTCAGATCGAGTCCGCTCTTGCTGGCAAAGGTCCACGCGGCCTGCTCGGCCAGCGTTTTCGATCTGTAATATGGCGTCGCCCGCGCGCTGGTGGGATCGGTCCAGTCGCTCTCGGTATAGGGAGCCTGGCCGCTGCCGTGATTGGTGGCGGCGATCGAAGATGTAAGCACCACCCGTGCGACACCGGCGTGATGGGCCGCGCGCAGCACCCGTAGCGCGCCGTCTTTCGCGGTCCGGATCAGGTCGTTCGCGTCGCTCGATAGTCCTGCCGGAAATGGTGAGGCGGTGTGAATGACGTAGCGGCATCCCTCGAGTGCGTCATCCCATCCCGTGTCGGAGCAAAGATTAGCCTGAGCAAAACTGAGCGTCCCGGCGCCGGTCGGCGCAGCGGCGCAAAGCTGGCTCCGGATGCGGTCGCAGGCGGCAAGGCTGCGGACCGTGCCGCGAACGCGATAGCCGCTCGCCAGCAATTGCATTGCGACATGTCCGCCGAGAAACCCGCCGATGCCGGTCACCAGCACCGTGGCGGCGGCCGCTGGGGTGTTCTGTTGATAATGCACGTGATTTCAATCCACTGATCGGGCGGCTCAGCCCACTTAGACATCTAGACATATATTGTCTAATTTGTTTTTGACGGATTGGACGAAGATTGTCAATGTGTCTCAAATGAGCCCGAGCGATCAAAAATCAGAGGCGATACTCGACGCGGCACTTCCGGTCTTCGTGCGCCACGGCTTTCGCAAGACATCGATGGCCGACATCGCCCGCGCCGCAGGCATCTCGCGCGCGTCCCTCTATCTGAGCTTCAGCAGCAAGGAGGAATTGTTCCGGGCGGGTTCGGCACGGGCGCATGCCAAAACGATGCGAAGCGTCGAAGCCGCGCTCGATAGCGATGGCGACGTTCTCAGTCGAATCGAGTTGGCGATTGCGGCCTTCCAGCGCGACTTGATCGTGCCGTTCGCCAGCAGCGCCGACGCTGCGGAACTGTTCGACACCAATATGGCACTGGCCAAGGACATCGCAGTGGCGGCGCGCGCCCGATTGGTGGCACTGCTTGCTCGCGCACTGGCGGAGGCGCAAGCAACGAGTGCGATCACCCTGGATGCCCTGAATTCCACGCCCGCGGACCTTGCTGCCATCATCGTCGCGGCGATGGAAGGTATCAAGGATGCGCAAGTCGCAGGTCAAAATCTCGTCGAAGATACGCGGCTGTTTCTGCGTCTGCTGCGCCAAGCACTAACGCGGAATTCGCAAGCCGGCTGACGCTCGCAACCAGCGTCTACTTCTTTAGAAATTTGTCAGGCGGGATCGTCACCGTCATTTCCCGCGGCTTGGGATTGACGAAGTTCGCCAGCGCGAAGATCACGCCATAGACGATGCCGGCGATCACGGCGACGACCGTCAGGAAGCGGAACAGGCTCGGCATGGATCTGGGTCTCGGACGCGCAAATTAACCAATGAAATCATCCAACATGTTCGCCGTTTCGTGGCAAGAGTCCTCTGGCGAGGGCCTCTTGGGGGGTAGTATAGGTGGCAGGGAATGCCGCATTTGGCGGCAGGTTGAGCGAGGAACATGTCCGACGCCGTAGTGCCAGCACCCGCCTCGTCCGAGGCCGACATCCTGTCGGCCCTCGGATCGCGCTCGATCGTGCTGGTCGGCATGATGGGCGTCGGCAAATCCACCATCGGCCGCCGCATGGCGGCGCGGCTGCGGCTGCCCTTCGTCGATGCCGATAGCGAGATCGAGGCGGCCGCGGGCATGACCATACCGGAGATTTTCGAGCGCCATGGCGAGCCCTATTTCAGGGACGGCGAGGCGCGGGTGATCGCGCGGCTGCTGGACGGCGGGCCGGGGGTGCTGGCCACCGGCGGCGGCGCCTTCATGCGCGAGGAGACGCGCCGACGGATCGCGGCCAAAGCGGTCTCGATCTGGCTCAAGGCCGATCCTGACGTGATCATGCGGCGGGTGCGGCGCCGGGCCGACCGCCCGCTGCTCCAGACCGCCGATCCCGAGGCGACCGTCACCCGCCTGCTCGGCGAGCGCGAACCGGTCTACCGCAATGCCGACCTCACCATCGCCTCGCGCGACGTGCCACATGACCGCATCGTCGACGAATGCATCGAGATGCTGCGGGCGCATCTCTGCGGCGCTGCCGTTTCCGAACAACCTTCCGATGTCGCGAGTGCCGCACGATGACTGCGCCGTTGAAGCATTCTGATCCCATCGTCGTCGACGTCGCGCTCGGCGAGCGCGCCTATGACATCATCATCGGCCGCGACGTGCTGCAGACGCTGGGCGCGCGGATCGCGGCCTTGCGTCCCGGCGTGCGTACGGCGATCGTGACCGATCGCACCGTGGCAAGGCACTGGCTGGAGCCGACCGAGGCTTCGCTCAGCGACGCCGGCATCCCGACCTCGCGTGTCATCGTCGAGGAAGGCGAGATCTCCAAGACCTATGCCGGCCTGGAAAAGGTCAGCGAAGCCCTGATCGCGGCAAAAATCGAGCGCAACGATCTGGTGATCGCGCTCGGCGGCGGCGTGGTCGGCGATCTCGCCGGCTTTGCGGCCGCGATCCTGCGCCGCGGCGTCGATTTCGTGCAGGTGCCGACCTCGCTGCTGGCGCAGGTCGATTCGAGCGTCGGCGGCAAGACCGGCATCAACTCGCCGCAGGGCAAGAATCTGCTCGGCGCCTTCCACCAGCCGGTGCTGGTCATCGCCGACACCGCCGTGCTCGACACGCTGTCGCCGCGCCAGTTCCGCGCCGGCTATGCCGAGGTCGCGAAATATGGCGTTCTTGGCGATGAGGCCTTCTTCGCCTGGCTCGAGAAGAACCAGGCCGACATTTTCAAGGGAAGCTCGGCGCGCGAGCACGCGATCGCCACCTCCTGCCGCGCCAAGGCCGGCGTCGTCTCGCGCGACGAACGCGAGACCAGCGAGCGGGCGCTGCTCAATCTCGGCCACACCTTCGGCCACGCGCTGGAAGCCGCCACCGGCTTCTCCGACCGCCTGTTCCACGGCGAGGGCGTGTCGATCGGCATGGTGCTGGCGGCTGAGTTTTCGGCAAAGCTCGGCATGATTGGTGCCGCCGATGCGGCACGAGTCGAGCGGCATCTGGCCGAGGTCGGCCTGCCCACGCGCCTGCAGGACATCGCGGGATTTGCGCAGGAGGGGCTCAGCGACGCCGACGGCCTGATGGCGCTGATGGCGCAGGACAAGAAGGTCAAGCGCGGCAAGCTCACCTTCATCCTGCTCGAGGCGGTCGGACGCGCCGTCATCGCCAAGGATGTCGAGCCGGCGCTGGTGCGCGATTTCCTGCAAGAGAAACTTGCGCGCAAGGCGTGATGCGCGGCTGAGCCGGCGCAAAAGCGTTTTCGAGCGAAGTGGGTACCGGTTCGCGTAAGGAAAACGCGTCAAAACAAGAAGATCCGTTCTGATCCCATCGGAACGGAACTGGCTCTAGAGTGGTGCATGGACTGGCTCGGACTTTCCATCGTCGTTTTCTGCCTCCTGGTCTCGGCGTTCTTCGCCGCGAGCGAGACCGCGCTGACCGGCGCCTCGCGCGCCAGCATGCTGCGGCTCTCCAAGCAGGGCAATCACGACGCCGACGTGGTCTCGCAATTGCTCGACATGCGCGAGCGCCTGATCGGCGCGCTGCTGCTCGGTAACAACATCGCCAATATCGGCGCCTCCGCGCTCGCGACCGCCATCTTCACCGCCTGGTTCGGCGACGTCGGCGTGCTCTACGCCACCGGCGTGATGACCGCGCTCGTGGTGATCTTCGCCGAGGTCCTGCCCAAGACCATCGCGATCAACGCACCCGACCGCATGGCGCTCGCCGTGGCGCGTCCGATGCGGCTCACGATGTACGTGCTCGGACCGCTGCTGCATGTGGTCGAAGTCGTCGTGCGGCTCTTGATGCGGCTGTTCGGCTTCGCCGGCGAGCACCAGGCGATCCTGTCGCCGACCGAGCGCCTGCGCGGTGCGGTCGACCTCTTGCACCACGAGGGCAAGGTCGAGAAGCACGACCGCGACATGCTCGGCGGTCTGTTGGACCTGCGCGAGCTCCAGGTCTCCGACGTGATGATCCATCGCACCGAGATGGTCATGATCAATGCCGATTTGCCTGCGGAAGATCTGGTGCGCGAGGTGCTCGCCACCGAATACACCCGCATTCCGCTGTGGCGCGAGAAGCCGGAGAACATCATCGGCGTGCTGCACGCCAAGGATCTTTTGCGCGCGATTCGCGCCTCCGACGGCGACACCTCGCGCATCGATGCCTCGACCATCGCGCTGCCGCCCTGGTTCGTGCCGGAGATGCGGCCCGTCTCCGAGCAGCTCAAGGCGTTCCGCCGCCGCAAGACCCACTTTGCGCTCGTCGTCGACGAGTATGGCGAAGTTGAAGGTCTTGTGACGCTGGAAGACATCTTGGAGGAGATCGTCGGCGACATCTCCGACGAGCACGACGTGGTGGTCGCGGGCGTCCGCGCCCAGCCCGACGGCTCCGTCGTGGTCGACGGCTCGGTGCCGATCCGCGACCTCAACCGCGCCATGGACTGGAATCTGCCTGACGAAGAGGCAACGACGGTCGCGGGCCTCGTCATTCACGAGGCGCGTTCGATCCCCGACCGCGGCCAGAGCTTTACCTTCCACGGCTTCCGTTTCCGCGTGCTCCGCCGCGAGCGCAACCGCATCACCGCGCTCCGTATTTCACCGGTGCCGCGCGAGGCCGAGGTCGAGGAAGCCAAGCCGAGGCGGGCCGGGACGGCGTTTTGATTTTCTGACCTCCAGGGGAGGGTCAGCGAAGATCACCCTTCGCCCGGCGCCTGCGCGTGGATCGCCAGCGCGTGCACGCTGCCCAAGAGTTCCGCAGCCAGCGCCGCATTTATCATGCGGTGGCGCTCGACCCGGCCCTTCCCTTTGAAGGCGTCAGACACAACATAAACCCGGAAATGCGTCTCGCCGCTCGGCCGGTGGCCGGCATGGCCTTCATGCAAATGTGACTCGTCGACCACCCGCAGGCTTTCCGGCGAGAAAGCTTCGCGCAACTTGTTGGTGATAGTATCGGTCATAGCCATGAGAGCCATTAATGCGCGGGTGAGAGATCCGTCAATCAGCTAATCGCCAAACAGCTAATCGCAATGTCAAGACTTGAAGGTTTTCGCATTGCGTAGTCAAAGTCAGCCATGCCGATCGATTCATCAAAGTTCTTCGACTCCATCCGCGTCAAGCCGACCAAGGCGAAGCAGGACGCGAAGCCGCGCGAGACCGTGGTCAATTGCGAGTGGGCCGGCTGTCAGAACAAGGGCGCGCACCGTGCGCCGAAGGGGCGCGAGAATTCGCGCGAGTACTGGCATTTCTGTCTCGACCATGTGCGCGAGTACAATCAGTCCTACAATTTCTTCTCCGGCATGAATGCGGAGGCCGTGGCGCGCTACCAGAAGGACGCGCTCACCGGCCATCGTCCGACCTGGAAGATGGGCGCCAATGGCGGCGTCAAGAAGGGAACGGAGGCCGAGATCGACGGCGCCTTCGACCCGTTCAGCATGTTCTCGGAGATCAATGGCCGCGCCAACTGGCGCCGCGGCCCGGAGGCGCCGAAGGCCGAGACGCGCAAGGTGATGAACGCCGAGCGCAAGGCGCTCCAGGTGATGGGCCTCGGCCCCGACGTCACGCTCGCCGACGTCAAGACCAAGTACAAGGCGCTGGTCAAGCAGCACCACCCCGACGCCAATGGCGGCGACCGCTCGACGGAAGACCGCCTGATCGAGATCATCAAGGCGTATAATTATTTGAAGACGGTGGTGCGGGAGGCGTAGGCCTCGCGTCACAGCCTCGTAGGGTGGGTTAGCCTTGCGACTGCGCGAAGCGCAGTTCGCCGGGCGTAACCCACCTCTTTAATCTCCGCGGTGACAGAAGTGGTGGGTTACGCCGAGCGGTTTGCGCTTCGCGCAATCCGCGGGGCTTACCCACCCTACGAAATCCATCCGTCACGCCTTCGGCATCGCCCCGACATACGACGAGCTCGGCCGGATCAGCCGTCCGGTGCGCCGATGCTCCAGCGCGTGCGCGGTCCAGCCGGCGACGCGGGCGACGGCGAAGATCGGCGTAAAGGCCTGCCTGGGAATCGCGAGCGCGTCGAGCAGGATCGCGGTGAAGAACTCGACATTGGTCTCCAGCGGCCGCTCCGGATTCTTCTTCCGCAAGGCGTCGCGGATATAGGCCTCGACCTCGCCGGCAAAGGGCAGGTCGGCGCCGTTGGAGGCGAGCGCCTCGATCGCGGTCTTCAGCACGTCGGCGCGCGGGTCGCGCACGCGATAGACGCGGTGACCAAAGCCCATCATCCGTTCGCCGCGGGCGAGCGCCGCATCCACCCAGGGCTTGATGCGCTCGCGCGTCCCGATCGCATCGAGCATCTCCAGCACCGGCTCCGGTGCACCGCCATGCAGCGGCCCGGTCAGTGCGCAATAGCCGGCGGTCACGGCCGCGAACAGGTCGGCATGGGTCGATGCCACGACGCGCGTGGCGAAGGTCGAGGCGTTCATGCCGTGGTCGCAGACGGTGACCAGATAGGCGTCGAGTGCGGTGACCTCGCGTGTCGCGGGGCTGCGGCCGTGCAGCATGCGCAGCGTATCGGCGGCATGGCTGACGCTCGGATCGGGCGCGACGGGATCGAGGCCCTTGGCCCGGCGCACCAGCGCGCCGGCGATCACCGGGAAGGCGCCGACGACGGTCGCTTCGTGGTCGAGCCCGTGCTCGGCGCGCAGGCCGGCGACCGCGGCGCGAAACCCGTCGACGATCCCCATGCCGCGCGTGGCCGGCAGCAGGTCGGGCAGCCGGGCGAAAGCGCGTTCGCGCGCAGCCCCCAGGCTTGCCCGCACATTGGCTTCGCTGAGCTTGCTCCCCATCGCGCCGTTCCAGAGGCGCGCGGTCACGCCCTCGAAGCTCGATTTGGCGGCGAGGGCGCCGACATGCTCGCCCGCGATGATCAATTCGCCGCGCTCGCCGTCGACATGGCTCAGCACGGTTTCGGCCGCGGGAATGCCGTCCAGTCCGATTTGGCTTTTGGTGAGGTGGATGTTCATGGCCCATTCTCCTTTCGCAATGCAGGAAAGGTCGGGCCTCTCGACAGATTGATCAATCTTGATTACATAAATCAACATGAAAAATTCCGAGGAACTCTACCTCTCCGCCCGGGAAGCCGCCGCCGAGCTCGCGATCTCGCCGGCGACCCTCTACGCCTATGTCAGCCGCGGCCTGATCCGCTCCGAGCCGACAGCCGATTCGCGCAAGAACCGCTACCGGGCCGAGGACGTCCGCAGCCTGAAGGATCGCCGCAGCCCCTCGCCGGAGCCGCGGGGATTGCGCAGCTTTGATGCCGATCTGCCTGTGCTGGACACGGAGATCGCGACCATCACCGAGGACGGCCCGATCTATCGCGGCGTGAACTGCGTCGATCTCTCCGAACGCGACACGCTGGAGCACACGGCAACGCTGCTCTGGGACGTCTCCGGCGTCGATCCCTTCGCGCCGGACAACTGCCCGCACGTCTCCGACGAGATGCGCGCGATCGCGCAAGCCGCGCGCCGTGCCGCGCCGATCGACCGCGCCATCGCCGTCCTCGCGCTCGCGTCCAGCGCCGATCCCCGCGCCTTCACCCGCGCGCCCGATGGCCGCGCGCTGGTCGGCGCGCGTATCGTCCGCCTCCTGGTCGCCACCATGCTCAATGCCGAGCCCTCGGCTGAGCCGCTGCATCAGCTGGTCGCGCGCGCCTGGGCGCCCGACAACAAGCACGCCGCCGATCTCGTCCGCCGCGCGCTGGTGCTGCTCGCCGATCACGAGTTGAACGCATCCACCTTCACCGCGCGCTGCGCGGCCTCGACCGGCCTCAATCTGTACGACGCGGTGATTGCCGGCCTTGCCGCGCTGAAGGGACCAAAGCATGGCGGCGCCGGCGTGCTGGCCTCGCAGCTCGTCAAGACGCTGGTGGACCGCGACGTCGAGCCGATGGTGCGCGAGCGCGTCGCGCTCGGCGAGCGCTTTGCCGGTTTTGGGCACGGCGTCTACAAGCGCGGCGATCCGCGCGCGCAGTCGCTGCTGAATGCGCTTGCCCGCACTGGGGCGCCGCGCAAATTCACCCGCGAAGTGCCGGAAAGGATCGCGGAAGCGACCGGCGAGCTCGTCAATATCGACTACGCGCTCGCAGTCCTCGTGCACGCGCTGCGCTTTCCGCCCGGCAGCGAGCTCGCGCTGTTTGCGATGTCACGCAGCGTCGGCTGGATCGCGCATGCCAGCGAGCAGCTGGCCCTCGGCAAGCTGATCCGCCCGCGCGCGCGCTATGTGGGGCCGGCGCCGGGGCGGAGGACGGTGATTGCGGATTCGAAAAGCTAGACACTAAGTAGATCAGAACCGCTGCGAAGGTGCGCACCCTCCCCTGGAGGGGTCCGAGACGAGCGTAGCTCGCTCGAGGGTCGATCGCGCGCAGCGCGAGCGGGGTGGGGTGATCTCTCCCCTCGGGCAGTGTTCGGTGCGGAGAGACCGTCACCCCACCCCGCTACGCATTTCGCTGCGCTACATGCGTAGCGACCCTCCCCCTCCAGGGGAGGGTAAGAAAGCGCATCGCCCTTTCAGATGTCAGCTTGTCCTAAGCCGTCGTCTTCGCAGGTGCCTTGCCGCTGCCGTGCCGCCGGCGGATGGTCCAGATCGCGAGGCCCAGGATGATGGCGCAGCCGACCACTGCGTACATCCAGAGATGTTTGCCGACATGCTCATGGTGCGGCATCCCTGCATATTCGTGCAGCGCCGAGACCGCCAGCACGCCTGGCAGCACATGGGCGGGCGCCCAGACCAGGATCGCGGGGATATTGACCGCGTAGAAGCGCGTGGGCTGCATGCCGAGCGCGCCCGCGGTCACCGGCACGAAGGCGCGGATCGGCGGCACGAAGCGGGCGAAGAACACTGCCCAGGTGCCAAAGCGCTGGAAGAACGTCTCGCTCTCCTCGACCACGCGCGGATAATTGGTCAGAGGCCAGGTGTTGAGGATCTCGCGCTGCCGGCGGTGCCCGACCCAATAGGCCGAGCCGTCGCCGAGCACGGCGCCGAGCGCGGCCGCCAGCAGCACCCATTGCAGCTTCAGCTCGCCACCGGGAACCAGCGCGCTCAGCGCCAGAATGATGGTCGAGCCGGGAACGACCGAGCCGACCACCGGAACGGCCTCCAAAAGGGCCGCCAGGAACAGGGTCAGGTAGGCGAGCCAGGCATGGGCCGAGACGAACGCGATGAAGGGATCAAGGAAGGACACGTTGTCTCCACATGCACTGTCATTCCGGGGCGCGCGCAGCGCGAACCCGGAATCTCGAGATTCCGGGTTCGATGCTTCGCATCGCCCCGGAATGACGGTCGCCGGACCTTACATAAGTCGGGCGAGGGGGCAAAAGTGCCGGCGCTGATGGCCGGGCGCCTGACGGAGGCAAAATTTGGGCGTGATTCGCAGGGCAACCTTCCCAAAATCGCGTTCCTTACCTATCTCAATGATAAGACAATGGAACTTTGATTTGCGCGCGGGCTTCTGCCCGCCCGTGGTCTCTGATAGGTTCACCATCAGCACCCAGCCGCAGCCAACGTGCGAATAACCGGTTTCGGGACCGCCCGGGACCTCGGAGGATGAATGACGACCGCCGCCCTGTCCAAAGTTGAGGAAGTCAACGGATTGCCCGACATGAAGGTGTCGGTGCGCCAGGTGTTCGGGATCGACAGCGATCTCGAAGTGCCGGCCTATTCCGAAGTCGATCCTCACGTGCCCGAAGTCGATGCCGATTACCGCTTCGACCGCGCTACCACGCTCGCCATTCTCGCAGGCTTTGCCAAGAACCGCCGCGTCATGGTCACCGGCTATCACGGCACCGGTAAATCGACCCACATCGAGCAGGTCGCCGCGCGGCTGAACTGGCCCTGCGTGCGTGTCAACCTCGACAGCCACATCAGCCGTATCGACCTCGTCGGCAAGGATTCGATCGTGGTCAAGGACGGCAAGCAGGTCACCGAATTCCGCGACGGCATTTTGCCCTGGGCGCTTCAGCACAACGTCGCGCTGGTGTTCGACGAATATGACGCGGGCCGCCCCGACGTGATGTTCGTGATCCAGCGCGTGCTCGAGGTCTCCGGCCGCCTGACGCTGCTCGACCAGAACAAGGTGATCAAGCCGCACCCGGCGTTCCGCCTGTTCTCGACCGCCAACACGGTCGGCCTCGGCGACACCTCGGGCCTCTATCACGGCACCCAGCAGATCAACCAGGGCCAGATGGACCGCTGGTCGATCGTCACCACGCTCAACTATCTCGGCCATGACGAGGAAGTGGAGATCGTGCTGGCGAAGGCCAGGCACTATCGCACCCAGGAAGGCCGCGACATCGTCAACAAGATGGTGCGCCTTGCTGATCTCACCCGCAACGCCTTCGCCAATGGCGATCTGTCGACGGTGATGAGCCCGCGCACGGTGATCACCTGGGCGGAGAACGCCGACATCTTCAGCGATATCGGTTTCGCCTTCCGCGTCACCTTCCTCAACAAGTGCGACGAGCTCGAGCGTCCGCTGGTCGCCGAGTTCTACCAGCGCTGCTTCAACGCGGAGCTGCCGGAATCGGCAGTCAACGTGGCGCTCAGCTGATCCCATGGCCTCCATCACCGTCGAGCGCAGCATTGGAAAAACCAAGAAAGCCGTGCTCGGCGGGCTCATCGGTTACAACACCGAGAAGATGGGGAAGCAGAAATACAAGCGCCTCGCGATTTCCCTGAAAGAGCGCGGCAAGATCGTCGGCGGGATCGTCGGTGAGGTCTGGACCACGGTGCTGTTCATCCAGCTGTTCTGGATCGAGCAGAAATACCGCGGCAAGGATCACGGCACGAAGCTGATCGCGGCGATCGAGGACGAGGCGAGACGGATCGGGGCGACCCGCTCCTATCTCGACACGATGAGTTTCCAGGCGCCGGGCTTCTACCGCGGTTGCGGCTACGAGGAGTTCGGCGCCATCGACGGCTATCCTGCCGGCGTCACGCGCCATTGGTTTACGAAGTCGCTATGAGCAGCACATCCAATTCCAAATTCCGCGGTGGAACCAAGGAAGCGCCGACCGAGCCGTTCAAGCGGGCGGTGACGTCCTGCCTGAAGGCGATCGCGAAGGCGCCCGAGCTCGACGTCAGCTTCGCCGCCGAGCGTCCGGGGCTTGCGCCCGGCAAGGCGCGGCTGCCGGAGCCCGCGCGGAAAATGACCAAGCGCGATGCCGCGATCGTCCGCGGTCACGCCGATTCCATCGCGCTGAAGCTCGCCTGCCACGATCCAAAAGTGCACCGCAAGCTGATGCCGGGCAATCCGCAGGCGCGCGGCGTGTTCGAGGCGGTCGAGCAGGCTCGCGTCGAGGCGATCGGCGCGCGCCGCATGGCGGGTGTTGCGAAAAACCTCACTGCGATGCTCGACGACCATTTCCATCGCGGCAAGTTCGACGAGATCACCGATCGCGCCGATGCGCCGCTGTCGGATGCGCTGGCGATGCTGGTGCGCGAACGCCTGACCGGCATGGCGCCGCCGGCGGCCGCCAAGAAGATGGTCGATCTCTGGCGTCCCATTCTCGAGGACAAGATCGGTGCGCGGCTCGACCGCCTTGATCGGCTGGTCGAGGACCAGACCCGCTTCGGCGATGCCGTGCATGATCTCTTGACGGCGCTCGACATCGGCGACGAACGCAACGCCGATTCCGACGATGACGAAGATCAGGACGACAACGGCGAGGGCGAGAACGATCAGTCCGGCGCCGAAGGCTCACCCGATTCCGACGCCGCGCAGGAGATGAGCGCCGACCAGGCGCAGGCGACGACCGAGGAGATGAGCGACAGCGCGATGGAAAGCGCGCAGGCCTCGACCTCTGACACGTTTGACGATGGCGAGCTCGGCGACGACGAGACGCCGGGCGAGGCGACGCGGCCGAATGCGCGCGGCAGCAACGAGCCGCGCGGTCCCGAATACCACGCCTTCGCGCCAAAGTTCGACGAGGTGATCGCCGCCGAAGACCTCTGCGACCATGACGAGCTCGAACGCCTGCGCTCCTATCTCGACAAGCAGCTCGCGCATTTGCAGGGCATCGTCGCACGTCTCGCCAACCGGCTGCAGCGCCGGCTGATGGCGCAGCAGAACCGTGCCTGGGAATTCGACCTCGAAGAGGGCATTCTGGATCCCGCGCGCCTGTCGCGCGTCGTCACCGATCCCTATCATCCGCTGTCCTTCATGCGCGAGAAGGAGGCGACCTTCCGCGACACCGTGGTGACGCTGCTTCTGGACAATTCCGGTTCGATGCGCGGCCGTCCCATCACGGTCGCGGCAACCTGCGCCGACATTTTGGCGCGCACGCTCGAGCGTTGCGGCGTCAAGGTCGAGATCCTCGGCTTCACCACGCGCGCCTGGAAGGGCGGGCAGTCCCGCGAAGCCTGGCTTGCCGCGGGTAAGCCGGCCAATCCCGGCCGCCTCAACGACCTCCGCCACATCATCTACAAGTCCGCCGACGCCCCCTGGCGCCGGGCGCGAAAGAATCTCGGCCTGATGATGCGCGAGGGGCTGTTGAAGGAGAACATCGACGGCGAGGCGCTGGACTGGGCGCACAAGCGCCTGTTGGGCCGCACCGAACAGCGCAAGATCCTGATGATGATCTCGGACGGCGCGCCGGTCGATGACTCCACGCTGTCGGTCAATCCCGGCAATTATCTCGAGCGGCATCTGCGTCACATCATCGAGGAGATCGAGACGCGCTCGCCGGTGGAGCTGATCGCGATCGGCATCGGCCATGACGTCACCCGCTATTATCGCCGCGCGGTGACGATCGTGGACGCGGAAGAACTCGGCGGCGCCATCACCGACAAGCTCGCCGAGCTCTTCAGCGAGACCAACACCGCGCCGCAGCCGACCACGACGAGCCGCCCGCGCCGCAAACTGCATTCGTGAGCACACGCACCTCCCGCCGCCAGTTCCTCAGCCGCGCGGCGGCGGGAGTTTCCGTTCTTTCCCTGCCGAACTTTGCGCAGGCCCAGCTCGCAACCGAGTCGCCGCCCAAATCTGCGCCGCCGAAATCGGCGGCCGGCATCGCCGAGCATGCCGTCACCGAGCCCGTCGCCATCGAGGTCAACGCGCGGCCGATCCCTGCCTTCGAGCCGCGTGACCGCACGCGCACGCGCTTCGGCTCGCTCGACTATCGCAGCGGCCTGGTGCTGACCTCGCCGCATCGCGGCTTTGGCGGCCTCTCCGGCATCCGGCTCGATGCCAAGGGCGAGCGCTTCATCGCGATCTCCGATCAGGCCACCTGGTTCACCGGCCGCATCCGCTATGCCGGCCGCGAGATGGTCGGGCTCGACGATGTCGAGGCCTCGCCAATGCTCAATGCCGACGGCCGTCCCATCACCGAAAAGCGCTACTGGTACGATTCGGAATCGCTCGCGCTCGACGGCACGTTCGTCTATGTCGGGCTCGAGCGCGTCAACCAGCTGTTGCGCTACGATTTCTCAAAAGGGTTTACGCGGTCGCGCGGCGAGGTGCTGCCGCTGCCACCTGCCGCGAGGAAGCTGCCCTCCAACAAGGGCCTCGAGGCGCTCGTCGTGGTGCCGAAGGGACAGCCGCTGGCGGGCACGCTGATCGCGCTGTCCGAGCGCGGGCTGGACCCTGCCGGCAACCTGATCGCCTTCCTGATCGGCGGTCCGTCGCCCGGCCAGTTCTCGATCCGCCGCACCGAGAATTTTGACGTCAGCGACGCCGTGCTGCTGCCTTCGGGCGAGCTGTTGGTGCTCGAGCGAAAATTCTCCTGGTTCACCGGCGTCAACATCCGGATCCGCGCGATCCCCCTGAAATCGATCGCGCCGAACGCGCTGGTCGACGGTCCCGCGCTGTTCGCAGCCGATCTCGGCCACGAGATCGACAACATGGAAGGCATCGACGCCCACGTCACGGCGGACGGCGAGACCGTGCTGACGCTGGTCTCCGACGACAATTTTTCCATGCTCCAGCGCACGATCCTGCTGCAGTTCACGCTGGTGGAGTAGCTCTCCTTCCGGCAGCACGACATCGGACTTGAACGCACTCACCCGCCGCTGCGACAAAGTGGCATGCAGCTTCGCTCGGCCATCCTCGCTCTCGTCCTCGCCGTATCGGCGCTGTCGCCGGCGCATGCCACGGCCGAGTACACCTTTGCCAAGGGCGAATACGGCATCGTCGACGGCGGGCGGGCGCCGAGCGGCAGGCTGTCGATAGCCGTTCACGGCGAGGGGGAGGGCGGTCGCAACAAATTCCACGCCTACCTGATGGCCGAGCCCGGCCACCGCCGATTGGCCGTGCTGGACGACATCTCCGAGAACAACAATCTCGATACCAAGCCCGACGCCTACTACGCCCGCTGGTCGCCGGATTCGCGCTACGTCGCGGTCTCTTTCCGCAGCGAGCGCCACATCATGACGATGAACATCTACCGGGTCGAGGGTGGCCGCGCCCGGCTGATCGGTACGCCGGACCTGTTCCGCGACATCACCGGCCGGACGATTGATCGCAAGACCGACGGTGACATGCGCACCTACGGGCCATCGGTCGAATGGCGGGCGCCGCGCCGCTTCCGCTTCAACGACTACCGCCTCTTCGTCCTGGAGGACACCAAACTCGCCGACAAGCTCGGCGCGCTCGGCAAGACCACCACGATGAAAGACGGCCGCTACACCATCCAGTTCTCGGCGGACGCCGATGTCACGCTGGTGCGCGGCGACCGCCTCCGCGTCGGCAAGCCGCGGCCGGGGACCTTTCCGGAGCTGGAATGATCCTCGTGCGGCTTCGTTGCGTCATCCTTGCCGCGCTCGTCGCCGTGCTCGCCGCGCTGCCGCAGGCCCGCGCAGCGGCGGAGCACACCTATCCGAAGGATGGATACGCCATCATCATCGGCGGGTGGGCGCCGAACAAGAGGTTGACGATTGCCACCCATGGCGTGGGCCAGGGTCGTCACGACAACCTCCACCTCTACCTGCTGGCCGAGCCGGGCCGTCGCCCGCTCGCCACGCTCGACGGCATCGGCCCGGACAATAATTTCGACACCGATCCCGACGTCTTTTACGCAGCCTGGTCGCCGGACTCGCATTACGTCGCGGTTTCCTTCCGCAACGCGCGCGAGATCGGAACCGAGATCTGGTCGCTGTACCTCTATGTCGTCGAAGCTGGCCGCGCGCGCCGCATCGACGTGCCCGATCTGTTTCGCGAGCTGACGGGCCGTACCGTCGAATTCAAGGCCGGCGGCGACATGAAGAGCAACTTCCCCACGGTGGAATGGCGCTCGCCGCGCCGCTTCCGTCTCAACGACCCCCGCACATTCATCCGGGACGACACCGCGCTGGCCGACAAGTTCAGCGATTTCAGCTTGCTGACCAGGATGAAGGACGGCCGCTACAAGATCCATTTCGCCGTCAAGGCCAACGTCACGCTGGGGCGCGGCGACCGCTATCGCCTGGGCCCGCTGCGGCAGGGGGCGTTCCGGGAGTAGCCGTGTCCGTGCGTTCCGGCCTGGAATGCGCGGCGCCGCGGGCGGCTATTCCTGCCGCGCCGCTGGTCAATCTTCGCGCGCCCGCTACACTCCTCCGCTCATCGCCCCCATTTCCGGAACTTTCCGCATGAGCGCCCTGTTTGCCCCGATCGAGCTGCGCGGTTTGAAGTTGAAGAACCGCATCATGGTGTCGCCGATGTGCCAGTACTCGGCCGAGGACGGCGTCGCCAATGACTGGCATTTTACCCACATCAACTCGCTGGCGCTGTCGGGCGCTTCGATGTTTTGCATCGAGGCCACCCATGTCGAGGCGATCGGCCGCATCACGCCGGGCTGCCTCGGCCTTTACGACGACGCCTGCGAAGCCGCGCTCGTTCCCATCCTCGCCTCGGTGCGCAAGCGTTCCACCACGGCGGTCGCGATGCAGCTCGCCCATGCCGGCCGCAAAGCCTCCAGCGCGCGGCCCTGGGACGGCGGGCAGCTCATGCCGGCCGATAAAGGCGGCTGGCGGCCGGTGGCGCCGAGCGCCGTGCCGCACAAGGAGGAGGAGGCCGCGCCGATCGCGCTTGATGCCGCGGGGTTGAAGCGCATCCGCGACGCCTTCGTCGATTGCACAAAACGCGCGACGCGGCTCGGCATCGACGCCATCGAGCTGCACGGCGCGCACGGCTATCTCATGCATCAGTTTTTGTCGCCGATCTCGAACCACCGCACCGACGAGTATGGCGGTAGCTTGCAAAACCGCATGCGCTATCCGCTCGAGATCTTCGACGCGGTGCGCGCGGCGTTCCCGCACGACAAGCCGATCGGCATCCGCGTCTCCTCCACCGACTGGGTCGAGGGCGGCTGGGATCTGGCGCAGACCATTGAGTTTTGCAAGGCGCTGAAAGCGCGCGGCGTCGACTGGATCGATGCCTCCTCCGGCGGCGTGTCGCCGAAGCAGAAGATACCGCTCGGCCCCGGCTACCAGGTGCAGTTTGCGGAGGTCATCAAGCGTGAGGTCGGCGTCACCACAGTGGCGGTCGGCCTGATCACCGAAGCCAGGCACGCCGAGGAGATCGTCGCGAGCGGCAAGGCCGACATGGTCGCCCTCGCGCGCGGCATGCTCTACGACCCCCGCTGGGGCTGGCACGCCGCCGCCGAGCTCGGCGGCACCGTCGACGCACCCCCGCAATACTGGCGCTCGCAGCCTTCGACGCAGAAGGCGCTGTTCGGGCAGACGACGTTTGGGGCGAGGTAGTACTGTTCGCGAGGCGCGACGGCGGCGCCAACCTCCACGTCGTCCTGGCGTTCGCCCGGACGACGGTGGAATGTGGTGCAAGATTTCGCCGCCCATAACACCGCGCCACCCCGTCTCACCCCTCCGTGACTCTCCTTACCTTCCACCCTCTCCCGAAAAGGCCTAACCTCGCCCTCGGTCAAAACGCCGGAGACTTGCCATGCGGTTCCGCGTCAGGAAGGCGGCCCACGTTCTGGAGCGCGTCGGGCTCGCGCTCGCGGGTGCTGCGTGCGGCCTGTTCGTCGGCGCCTATGTCGGCTCGTCGATCGCGCATCTCACCACGCAGGGATTTTTGCTGCTGATGATGATGCTGGGCGCGGTCGGCTTCTATCTCGGCATCGACGCGCCGCAGCTGCATTTCGATCCCGGCGACGAGGAGGTCGACGCCGCGGAGTTCCTGAGTGCGGTCGGCACCTTCTGCGCCACGCTCACGGCGTTTGCCTCCGTCGCCGTCATCGTGCTGCGGCTCGATCCACACGCGGTGTGGACCTGGCTGGTGCTCGCCGGCTGGATCGCCGGCGTCGCGATGCAGATCACCGCCGGCACCAAGGCAAGGTGGCGGAAGAAGTAGCACTAGGCCGGGACGATGGCGGACAAAGTGGCGCCGGCATCCCCTCAAACAGCCACCCTAAAACACCACCCCGATCCTCGACCCCCGCTTCCACGCGATGCGGCAGCGTTTTCGGGTGTTGACGTGCAGCAGCTCGAAGCGGTCGGGCAGCGCGACCTGGCCGCCGAGATCGACGCAGGCGCCGCCCGGCGAATAGTCGATCAGCGTGCAGTTGATCGCCGGCTTCTTCGCATCAAGGATGATCTTGGCCTGGCGCGACACCAGTCCGGCCGGCTTCACCCGGGCAAACCTGCGCTGAAACATTGTCGCGTCTCCTCCGCTTCGCTTAAGGCACGTGCGGGAAATAATGGTACGGAGGTCATTCCAGCGCCCCTAACCGCAGCATGCGCATTTTAGGGATTCTTCGCAGCGATTCAGGTTGCATTAACCCTGCGGGATGCGACACGCAGCGGCGCCGTTCTTACCCTCCCCCTCCAGGGCAGGGGAATCGCATATGGGTTTTCGCTAGCTATTGCATTGTAAGGCAAGACGGATTCTGAAGACGACTCCCGGGT
>NZ_JAFCJM010000036.1 GCF_018130955.1 Bradyrhizobium liaoningense | reverse complement strand
TCGCTACCACCGCCCAACCGGGCAAATCCAACAGCCGGAGCGAACTCAGGATTGGATAAAACTTGGGGGCAAGGTCAGATGGCATGGGCGGTGCGGACCGATGCGCGGGAGGAATTTGCGAAGCGACTGGAGGGACTGGCCTGGTGCTGGATCGACTATCACCATCCGGGACTGCCGCTGGCCAAGGTCGTGAACGACGCGCTGGCGCAGGACAAGGTGGATGTGCTGGTCCTCGGCAATCACGGGCTGGTGGTCGGCGCCGAGACCAGCGCCGCGGCAGAGGCGCTGGTGGACGAAGTCGAGCGCCGCCTTGCGCTTGCGCCGCGTTGCGCAATTCCTCCAGATGAAGAGGCGCTTCGCTCAATCTGCACCGGCACGGCGTATCGCCTGCCAAAGGACCCGCAATGCCACAGCGTCGCTATCGATCCTTACAGTCGCGCAATTGCGACCAGCGGTTCGCTCTATCCGGATCACGTGGTTTTCCTCGGTCCGGGCTTACCCGCTCTGGATCAAGGCGAGAATCTTCGCATCTCGACATCGCGAGTGCGGGCGGACGGACGGCCGCACCCCGCCGCGATGCTCATCCCGGGCCTTGGTTGCGTTGTTCGCAAGGATGCAAGCGACGGCGCCGAGCCGATGCTGACCTGCCTCGCCCTGGTGACCTGCCGTTTGCCTCCAACGGCGCGGGTCCGATATCTGACGCAGGAGAATGAGCACGCGCTGGTGAATTGGGATGCCGAGCGATATCGCCAACAACTAACCGCGAGTCGCTGATCCGAATGAAGGCGGACAATCCGGTTCTGGACCTGCCGATACCGGGTCTGCCGCGTCGTCCGCGTCACCCTTCTGTTCATTGTCTCCATTGGCGAACGATAGGAAACACCATTCTCGGCGTCCGACGCGAGCGGCGATAGGCACAGGGTGATTAGTACGCCACGTAGCCCTCTACGCCGCCATCGACAACGTTGGCGAGTGATGTCGAAGGGAAAAGTAGGACCGCGAGCTCTTTTGCTCCTAATGCTGAGGGCTGCTGGGAGGGCGATTTGGCCAACACTGTCGCATGGCGTCAAGGACGGGCGCGTGCTCGCCAGCCGCTACTCGTGGGGTGTCGGCCGGTCTTTTGCGCGGCGATAAGTTATCGTGACGGCGCACTAGATTAGCTGGGCAGAGGCCACGCCAGCCGACGCGTCGATGACGAGTTTCACCTGGACCGGCCGTCAGGCTGCCACCGGCGTTCGTCCGCCCTCGAAAACGAAATCACGATAGCCAGCTTGCGCGACGGCGGCGCAATACTCTCGATACTTTGGAAATCCACCGGTGAAGAGCGTGAGGCCGAGCGGCTTGTCCTTGACGTTGGCGCCGAGATACCAGGTCTTTGCCTTGTTGAGCAGTGACCGCTGGGCGAGCCGCGCGACGAGCTCCATCCAGCCGTCTTCCGCCGCGTTGGTCGGCTCGACGGTGGCAAGGCCCTGATCCGCCATGTGCGTGATCAGGTTCGCAATCCAGTCGACGTCGTTCTCGCTGATCCTGACGATGTTGGCGAGCGCTGCCGGGCCGTTCGGCCCCGTTGTCAAGAACAGGTTCGGGAAACCTTCCATCATCAGGCCGAGGTAGGACTTCGCCCCGTGCTTCCATTTGTCGTTCACCTTGACGCCGCGGCGGCCGATGACGTCGAAGGCCGTCAGCGCACCGGTAAGCCCGTCGTAGCCGGTTGCGAGGATCAGCATATCGAGCTCGGTTTCTCCGGCCTCGGTTCGTACACCCTTCTCGGTGATTTCGAGGATCGGCTCGGTGACGCAATCCATCAGGTGGACGTTGGGCAGATTGAACGTCTCGTAATATTCGGTGTCGAGGCACGGCCGGCGGGCGAAGATGGGATAGCCGCGGGGCTTGAGCCTTTCCGCGGTGACCGGGTTCTTGACGACCTCGCTGACCTTGCCGCGCACGAACTCGGCGACATGCTCATTGGCCTCCTCGTTGCTCAGGAGATCCGTGAAGGTCCCGAGCATCGCAAGGCCGCCGCCCTTCCAGGCGTCTTCCATGAGTTCGCGACGCCGCGCCGGCGTCACGCTGAAGAAGGCGCGCGTGGTCCAGGGACGCACGCCGCCGTTCGGGCTGTTGCGGGCGGCCTCGCGGATGCCGACGTAGTTGCGCTTGACCTCGGCCACGTAGTCCGGCTCCAACCTCTGGTTGCGCATGGGCATGGTGAAGCTTGGCGTGCGCTGGAAGACGAAGAGCTCGCCGGCCTTCCGACCAACTTCCTGGACGATCTGGATGCCGGTCGATCCCGTGCCGATCACCCCGACGCGCTTTCCCGCGAAGCTGACCGGATGATGCGGCCACTTGCCGGCGCGCAGCAGCTCGCCCTTGTAGCGCGCGAGGCCCGGAATCTGGGGATCCATCGGGATCGACAGCGGACCCGTGGCCATCACGCAGTAGGTCGCCTCAACCGTCTCGCCGCGATCGGTCGTCACCTTCCACAGCTTGCGTGTCTCGTCCCAGACGGCGCTGACGACGCGGGTGTTGAATTGATAGTGCTTGCGCAGGTCGAGCCGGTCGGCCACGAAGTTGAAGTAGCGGAGAAGCTCCGGCTGTGATGCGAACTCCTCCGACCAGGTCCATTCCTGTTCGATCTCGGGGGAGAACGAATAGCTGTAGTCGATGCTCGGAAGATCGACGCGCGCGCCGGGGTAGCGATTCCAGTACCACACGCCGCCGACATCGCCGCCTGCCTCGAATGCAGCGAGCTTGAGGCCCATCTCGCGAAATTTGTACACGGCGTACAAGCCGCCGAAGCCGGCGCCCACGACAACGACGTCCAGGCGTTGTGCCTCACTGCTGCTCATCTCGGCATTCCCTCGCTTGCGCTATTGGTTCGATTGACGCGGCGATCGCGCTGACATTGAAGACCATCTCATGAGTTCTGCGGCGCCACTACGGCTTTGAGGCCGTGCGGGGTCAGTTTCACATCCTTGAAAGACAAGGCTTGCCACACCGTCTCAATCGTTCACGGTGCTCGCATCGCCGGCGTCGCCGAACGAGGTCCAGCCGCCGTCGACATAGAGGATCGAGCCGTTGACGTAGGACGCTTCCGGCGAGGCCAGAAAATAGGCCGCGTTCGCGACCTCCGCCGGTTCGCCGAAGCGGCCGAGCGGAACGCGGCGCCGGATCCGCGCGCTCTCGATGCGGCCCGATGCCTGCAGCGCAGCCACGCCCGGCGTACGGATGTAGCCCGGCGCGATGGTGGCGGTGCGTATGCCGGCGGGGCCGAGTTCGGCCGCCATGCACCGGGTCAGAATGTCGATCGCGGCCTTCGACGCGCCATAGGCATGGCGCGGCGCGAACGGCAGGAACGTGTTGATCGATCCGAGATTGAGAATGACGCCGCCGCTGCCCATCAGCTTGATGGCTTCGCGGGCGCAGAGAAACGCGCCCACGACATTGACCTCAAGAACCTTGTCGAGATCCGCCGCGGACTGATCGAGCGCCGGCACGCAACTGTCAGCCACCGCGGCGTCGTTGACCAGCACGTCGACCCGACCAAAGCGCTGCCGGATCGCGGCAAACAGCGCCAATACCTGTCGTTCCAAGGAGACGTTGAGGGAGAAGGCCATGTGTTTCGTGCCGAGCGCGCGCACGAGCTCGGCCACGCGATCGCCATCCTTGTCGGCGACGACCACGGTGTCGCCGGCGGACGCAAATCTCTGGGCAATCGCCGCGCCGATGCCGTTGGCACCGCCGGTCACCACCACGATGCGCTCCTTCGGCGCCGGCTCGGGCTTTGCCAGTTCGGCATCCGGCGTCCCCGCGACCGGCGGGTGCGCGTCGCCGGGTTGATTGAAGGATTGCCAGCCGCCGTCGACGGCGAGAACCGCTCCCGTCACATAGCCTGCCGCCGGCGAAGCGAGGAAGCGCGCCGCAGCGGCGATCTCGTCCGGGCGTCCCATACGCCCCAGCGGAATGCGCCGCCGGACGAGGTCGAGGTTCGCCTTGCCGGAGCGTTCCAGCTCCGCGACCATGGGCGTGCGGACATAGCCCGGCGCCACCGCCACGACGCGAATGCCATGCTTTGCCCATTCGCAGGCAAGCGACCGAGTCGCCGAAATCAATCCCGCTTTGGATGCTGCATAGGCGTTGCGCTTGGGATTGCCGAGAACGCCCGCCAGTGACGCGATGTTCACGATCACACCGCCCCGTCCGGTCATGCGCTTCGCCGCCTCGCGCGCCAGCACGAACGGGCCCCGCAGGTTGACGCTCAACGCCTTGCGAAACGAGATGACGTCCGTGTCGGTCGTCGCCGCCATGGTCGGTCCAAGCGCAGCGTTGTTGACGAGAACGTCGATCCGTCCAAACCGCTGCTCGATCGCGGCGACGAGGCTGACGACCTCATCCTCCGATGCCACATCGCAATGGAATCCCGCATGATCAGCGCCGAGCGCAGCCGTGACTTCGACCACGTCGGTGCCCGGCAGATCAACTGCCGCAATGATGTCGCCGTCCCGATGGAAGCCCTCGAGCAGCGCCCGGCCGACGCCACCGGCCGCTCCGGTGATGATGACAACGCGCCTTGCCCTTTCCATCGCCCTCTTCCTTCACGACGCTTTCGCCGGGCTTCCTACATGCGCAAAGCGCGCGCATCGGCCAGAACTTCATAGATGGGATCCTCGGGGTGCCGCGTTCCGATTGGCGTGCGCGGACCAAAACGCACCTCCTCGCCCTCGGTCGGGACGGCCTGCTCCTCAACCCAATCGAACGCCACAATGCGCCGCGCGACACGCCACTCTCCGCCGCGCTTCTCGAACAGGTCGCAATAGCGCCCGGTCATCACGTACTGCCGTACGACGCCGTCCTTGCCGGGACCGCGCTGCATGGCGAGGAAGTAGGTCTCGACCACGGCTCGCGTCGGGCCGACGAACTCGATCAGGATGTTGCCGACCTGATGGACGTTGCGCGCGCCGCTCTTGAAGATCTCGCGGGCCCACAGGAAAAAGCCTTCCACCGGCCCGGAATAGATGCCGTGCTGATCGGTGGCGTCGGGCCAATAGGTGCCCCGCAGCGTCGCTTCATCGGCCCGGTCGACGCCGCGGCAATAGCGATAGATACAGTCGCGGATCGCCTCGCGGTCCAGAAGTTCGGCCAGCTTTGCTGTATCGATCGTCATATATCTCTTCCCTCAATCAAAACCGTTAGTTCTCAAGACCCGGATGCGCGCGGAACCAGCAGCGCATCGAGCGGCATGACGCCCTCGCCGCGTGGCATCGCCAGAACCGGGTTGAGATCAATGCTCTCGATCATGTCGGCATTATCTGCAGCGAATTGCGACAACAGCGACAGCATCGCCGCCAGCGCATCGATATCGGCGGGCGGCGCACCGCGAACGCCCTCCAGTACCGCAAACCCTCGGATCTCGCGGATCATCCGCTGCGCCTCGGCAACATCGAATGGCGCGGCGCGGAACGTCACGTCCTTGAGCACCTCGACGAAGACGCCGCCGAGTCCGAACATGACGACAGGGCCGAAGGTCGGATCCCGCACCACACCGGCAATAGTCTCCACGCCGCCCCTGATCATCGGCGAGACGATGACGCCATCGATCCGCGCATCCGGCCGCCTGTCGCGCGCACGCGATAGAATGGTGTGCGCGGCATTGCGGGCCTCCACCTCGTTCCGCGGACCGACGATGACGCCGCCGATCTCGGTCTTGTGTGCGATATCGGGAGAGCAGATCTTGATCACCACCGGAAAGCCGATCGCCGCGGCGGCCACGCCGGCGTCCTCGTCGGGCCGCACCAGCGCCTCCTGCGGAAACGCGATGCCGGCCGCGCGCAACAGCGATTTGGCCTCATGCTCGCTGAGCGCGCCGTCCGGTGGCGCGATGCGGATCGCAGCGACGGAGGCCGTGCGCGTCGCTTTCGCCGCATCAAAGCTCCGGCGAAACCACACCAGTGCCGCCAGCGCGTTCACCAGCGCCGAGCCATCCTCGAAGATCAAGAAGCCGTCGTTCTCATAGGCGCGAACGATCTCCGTCGGCGCCGACATGGACAGCGCCAGGACCCGGTCTTTATACCCGGCCGCTGCGGTCCGCAGCGCCTGGCGCAGCTTGGCCGAGAAGGTGGGGCTCGCCGGTCCGCTGCCGAAGATGCCGGCGAAGAGGTGATAGCCGCCCTTCTCCAGCATCGCGGCAATGTAGCTCGTCATCAGCGGCAGGTCGGTGAGCGCCTGCGCCGTCGCATCCACCGGATTGCGCGGCGATGCGTAAGGCAGCATCGCCTTCAACTCGTTCTGCGCGGCTTCGGGCATCGGCGCGACGTCGAGCCCGCACACCGACGCGTCGTCGGCCATCTGAATGCCGAAGCCACCGGACAGCGTGAAGATGCCGAACCTGTTGCCGGCGGGATAGAGCCCGCGCGCGCAGGCATAGGCCACGTCGAGATGCTCGGCGGTGGTCCGCGCCCGATAGGCGCCATATTGCCGCAACACCGCGTCGAACACGGCGTCCGATCCTGCCAGCGCCGCGGTGTGCGAGCTCACCGCCTGCGCGCCGACATCGGAGCGACCGACCTTCAGGAAGATGATGGCCTTTTCTTTCGCCCGCGCAACCTCCAGCGCCTCGATGAACGTGTCGCGATCGCGAATGCCTTCCGCATAGGCCATCACGACCTTGACGTCGGACTGGTCGATGACCCAACGCAGCGCTTCGGCGACATCGATATCGCACTCGTTTCCGGTGGTGATCCACTGCCCGATGCCAAGGCCACGCTGGCGCGCCAAATGAGCGATGTGGGAGCCGTACGCTCCGCTCTGTGAGACGACGCCGACTGGACCCGGCTCGACGAACGCGGCGTCAAGGATCGCCGAGAATGTCCCGTAATAGCCGATGCCGGCGTTGAACAAACCGAGGCAGTTCGGGCCGAGAACACGCATGCCGCTCTTGCGGGCGATACCGGCGATCTCGTCCTGCGCGAGGCGTCCCTGCTCGCTTGCCTCGGCAAAGCCCGCTGAAAACACCACGGCCGCCTTGACGTCGCGGTCCGCGCAGTCTCTCAGCGCCTGGACTGTGCCCTGCGCCGGCACCGCGAGGATGGCGACATCCGGCACCTCCGGCAGCGCCGCAACCGAGCTGTAGGACCTGATACCCTGGACCGTGTCCCGCTTCGGGTTGACCGGATAGACGGTGCCCTTGAAGCCGCCCTCGCGCAAATAGCGCAACGGGCGTCCACCGATTCGCGCGACATCGTCCGACGCACCGATCAGGGCGACGGACCGCGGCTTGAAGAGCGGATCGAGCGAGGCTGGATGATGGCGCATCAAGGCGTAGTCCTAGTTGGGAACGAGTTCGGCTGGGGTCCGAATTGCGCTTCCGGCAGGCCCGTGACGCCGAGGCCCTCGATAGCGAACAGAAAACCGCCGTCCTCGTGTCGCGAAACGGCGCGTCCCGATCCTGAATCCTTGATCGAGGTCACATAGAGCGTCGACATATCAGGGCCGCCGAAGGCGACCGAGGATGGCAAGTCGGTCGGCGCGTCGATCAGACGATCGAGCACGCCCCGCGGAGTGAAACGCGCGATCTTGCCCACCTGCACGAGCGCGACCCAAAGGCAGCCGTCGCTATCGACCGTCGCGCCGTCCGGCCCCGACTGATACGGCGCGGTGTCGATGAGAATCCGGGGTTCGGAATCGAACGCGTGGCCGGGGCCGTAGGAATAGGCGCGGATCGCGCGGTCGAGGCTGTCGGCGAAATACATCGTGCGGCCGTCGGGGCTGAAGCAGAGCGCGTTCGAAATGCGGATGCCGCGGCTAAGCACCGTGGGCGCGCCAGTGGCGTCGACGCGATAGAGCTGCCCCAGCGGCTCGGCGTGAATGCCCATGGTGCCGCAGAGAAACCGTCCCCAACGATCCACCTTGCCGTCATTGAAGCGCACGCAGGCGTCGCGCGGTTCGGGCAGGAACAGCGGCGTCAGCGCGCCGCAGCCGAGATCGAGCCGATAGATGCCGTCCGCCAGCGCGGCGACCAGCGAATCGCCCTGCCCCAGCGCAACCGAGCCGATCATCGAGGGGACATCCCAATGCCGCGCGACCCCGCCTGCCGGCTCAAAGGCATGCACGCGGCGCGAGACGCCATCGACCCAATAGAGCCGCTGCCGCTCGGCATCCCACACCGGGCTTTCACCCAACTGGGCGGCGGTCGCCGATATCTTGCTCACTTGCAACGCCATCAAGGAGTTCCGGTTACGCTCGCTTCGTCTCGCGAAGTCACGCAAGAACGACGGGCCGGTTACGCCGGCCCGTCGCCTGCGACTACTGCGTCTTGAGGAGATCGCAGGCGCTCTCCGAGGCCGGCCGCCAAGCATCCTCGGCCGGAACTGTCGACGTGATCTCGTAATAGTCATAACGGTATTTCGACTCCGCCGGCGCCTTGATGCGCGCGGCATAGAGCGGCCGCATCACTTGGCCGTCAGCGCGGATGCTGACATTCTTCATCTCGAAATCGTTGATCGGCGCCGTCTTCATCTGCCGCACCACGGCCTCACCTTCGTCGGTCTGCGCTGCGGCGACCGCCTTGAGATAGTGCGTGACGGCGCTGTAAGTGCTCGCCTGCGCCTCGTTCGGAACGCGGTCGTTGAACGCCGCCTGATAGCGCTTCGCAAAGGCGCGCGTCTCGTCGCTCATGTCCCAGTAGAAGGGTGTCGTCAGGCGGACGTTCTGCAGCGACTGCAGGCCGATACTGTGGGTCTGATTGAGCAGCAGACCCAGCGGAGCAAGCTGCTGCTTCTGCGTCAGCCCGAATTCCTGCGCCTGCTTCATGGCATTGGCAAAGTCCGACCCCGAGTTGGCGAGCGCAATCACCTTTGCACCGCTCGCTTGTGCCGTCAGCAGGAACGAGGAGAAATCCGAGGAATTGAGCGGATGCAGCACGGAGCCGACGACCTTGCCGCCATCGGCCTTGATGAAGTTCGTGGTATCAGCCTGCCAAGCCTTGCCGAAGGCATAGTCGACGGTGAGGAAGAACCAGGTGTCGAGCCCCTTTGCCAGCAGCGATTTCACCGTCGCCTTCGGCAGCGCATAGGTGTCCATCGCCCATTGCGTGGTCATCGGCGAGCATTTCTCGTTGGTGAACATCGAGCCCGCCGTTCCAGCCAGCAGATACGGCTTCTTCCGGTTCTTCATGACGTCCTGTACGCCAAGCGCGATCGAGGACGCCGAACAGCCGACGATCGCGTCCACGCCCTCGTTGTCCAGCCAGCGCAAGGCAATGGCCATGCCGATGTCCGGCTTGTTCTGATCGTCGGCCACGACGAGCTCGATCTTCTTGCCGTTGATGGCACCGCCAAAGTCGCTGATCGCGAGGCGTGCCGCGGCAACCGAGCCGGGTCCGCAATTGTCGGAATAAGGGCCGGTCTGGTCGTTCATGACGCCAATCTTGATGACGTCACCGGAAATCCCCTGTGCCAAGACCAGCGGCGCGGCAAGGGTTGCACCCAACAGCGTCGCCATAGCGGCGACATAGACAGCTGACAACCTCATATACTTCTTCCTCCCTTTGGCCCGCAGGTCTTCCGAGGTCTTCTTGTTGTCGCGGGCGATGTTTCGCGAAGATCAGTCAGTGCACGTTCAAGAGAACGCGTAGGTAATTCCTCCGTCGACAAACAGCATGTCGCCGGTGATGAAGCTCGCTTCGTCGCTGGCCAGAAACACGGCCGCATTCGCGACGTCGCGCGGCTCGCCGAGACGGCCGATCGGCACGCGCGCGCGGCGCCGCTCCCAGGCTTCCTCGCTGACGACGAGATTGGCGCCGTCGGTCGGCGTCGGCCCGGGCGCGATCGCGTTGACGCGAATCCGGCGCGGCCCGAACTCGGCCGCCGCCGATCGCGTCGCGCCCGCCACCGCGGCCTTCACCGCGCTGTACATCACGCCGTTCGCCATCGCGAGCACGGCCGATGGTGATCCGATATTCACGATGGCTCCACCGCCGGCCGCGGTCATTGGCTCGAGCACCGCCTGATAGCCCCAGATCACGCCCTTCAGGCCGACATCGATCATCCGGCCGATCATGTCCTCGGTCTGCTGCTCCAGGGGGCCGTAGCGATTCCACATCGCGTTGTTGACCAGGATGGTCGGCGGACCAAAGGTCTCGACAAGACGATCGACCGCCGCAAAGACGTCGGCCCGCACACCTGCATTGCCGGCGATCGCCGCGGCCTTGCCGCCTTCCGCGACGATGGCGTGCGCAGCAGCATCCGCCACCTCCGCCTTTAGATCGAGCACGCCGACTGCCGCGCCCTCGCGAGCAAACGCTTCCGCGATGGCACGGCCGATGCCGCGCCCTGCGCCTGTGACGAGCGCCACGCGCCCCTGTAGCCTGCCACTTCCCACGACGTCCTCCGCCTCAGCCGCGGCGTCGTATCGCGCCGTCGGGCTTGACTGCGGGCACCTTGTCATGCGCAGTTGGAGCAAACCAAATATAATTCATATGCGAAGCCGACTTTCACATCCGTGAATTTGCAGCGGCGATTGAGGGACGCACAGATGCAAGCGGCGGTCACTAAATCCGCAGGCACACCGGGTGGGACATCCACCGTGAAGTCAGCGCTTCGCGCGCTGGAGATCCTTCAGTTCTTCATGAACGTCCGTCAGCCGCGCGCGATGTCCGAGATCGGGCTCGCGCTCGGCTACCCGCCCTCAAGCACGACCGTCTTGCTCAAGACCCTCGTCACCATGGGCTATCTGAACTACGATCGGCGTATGCGCGTCTATTTTCCGACGCCCAAGGTGACGTCGCTCGGCGACTGGATTCCGCGCGCTCTATTCGGCAACAGCCGGACGCTCGAAGCCATGCATGACGTCCACGCGGCAACCGGCGAAACCGTCTCCATCGGCACGACCAACGACGTGTACCTGCAATACGTCAAGATCGTCCAATCGATCCACCCGCTGCGCTTCCATGTCGATGAGGGAACGCTCCGTCCCCTGACACAATCGGCGCTGGGTTGGCTCCTGATGTCGACGATGTCGGACGAGAAGGCCGACAACATCATTCGCCGCGCCAACATTGCCACGCCCAGCGCGTCGGATCGCGTGAAGCTGCCTGACATGATAGATCGTATTCGCAAGATCCGCGGCAAAGGATATTGCTCAGCCGAACACATTCCCATTCCTGGCGGAGCGACCATCTGCGTTCTGCTGCCCGTGACGATTCACAATCAGCCTGTCGTGCTCGGCCTCGGCGGTACCGCCGATCGGATCAGGCAGAATTACGATCGCTATCTCGCCGTCCTGCAGCGGGCGGCAAGGTCGGTCAAGACCGACAACGACCTCCAGCAGGAGGACGTCGAGTCCTGACACGGCGCTCAGCCAGGAAGGTGCAGCACCGCTTTGGCCAGAATGTTGCGCTGAATCTCGTTGGAGCCGCCGAAAATCGCGGGCGCGCGGGAATCTAGAAACAGATTCATCGCGTCGATCTCGATATCCCCGGCGACGAGATCGTCGGAGAGCCGCGCCTCTTCTCCGGCGACAGTCAGCATTTCCTCGGTGATCCGCTGGTAGAGCTCTGTCGTGAAGATCTTGAGCGCGGATACATCGGCGCCGAGCTCTCCACCCGCGCGCAGCACCTTCGCATAGCGCTCGAAGGCCGATCCCAGATCGTAGAGATCGAGCCGCAGCCGTGCAAAGCGCGACAGGAACGCGGGGTCGTCAAACGCGCCTCGCGCCTCCGCAAGCCGCCGCAGCCGCTCGAGCGCATATTCCGGCCGCGTCGGCGCGCCGAGAAAGATGCGTTCGTGACCGAGCACTGACTTCGCGACGGTCCAGCCTTCATTGACCTTGCCGACCAGGTTCTTCAGCGGCACACGCACATTGTCGAAGAAGACCTCGCAGAAATCCGCTTCCCAACGCAGGTTTTCGATCGGACGGACGCGAACGCCGGGCGAGGTCAAATCGAGCAGCAGGACGGAGATGCCCTTCTGGCGCACCTTCGAGTCACGCTCCGTCCGGACGAGGACAAAGATCCAGTTGGCGCAATGAGCGAGCGTCGTCCAAATCTTCTGACCGTTGACGACGAACACGTCGCCATCCAGCACCGCTGATGTCTTGAGGCTTGCAAGATCGGACCCCGCATTGGGTTCGGAATAGCCCTGACACCAGACGTGCTCACCGGACAGGATGCGCGGCAGGTAGTGGGCCTTCTGCTCCTCGGAGCCGTACTCAATCAGGAGCGGACCGACAAGCCCGATGCCATGATCCGGAATGCGCGGACAGCCAAGCCGTCCCCATTCCTCGACATAGATCATGTGCTTGGCCGCCGAGAGACCCATTCCGCCGTACTGGCGCGGCCAGGTGGGCGCCAGCCACCCCTTGGCGGCCAGCGCATGGTACCACTCGGCGACTTCGTTGAAGAGCGGACGCTGCTTGCGCATGTAGCGCAGATGGGCCGGACAGTTCTGGTCCACCCACGTGCGAAAGGTCGCCCTGAACTCCTCGTCGGGAATGTCGTTCCAGTCGGACCTCATCAAAGCACGTCCTTGAAGACGGGTGTGCGCTTCTCCATGAAGGCCCGCATCGCTTCCTTGGAATCCTCATGCTTCGTCATCTCGACCGTGAGGTTCTGTTCGAAGCGGTAGCCATCCTTCAGGCCCATCGTTTCAACCGTATTGATCGCACGCTTGGCGAGCTTCAGCGCCATCGGGCTTTTCTTGGCGATCTCGGCCGCCATCTTCATGGCGGCAGGCATCAGTTCTTCCCGGGGCACGCAGTCCTCGATGATCCCGCGGCGATACAGCTCCGCAGCCGGCACCCGGTAGCCGGTCAGCACCATGCGGCGCGCCAGCGTGTGCGGGATGATCCGCATCGTATGCCGCACCCCGCCCATCAGACCGACATCGATCTCCGGCAGGCCGAACACCGAGTTCTCTGACGCCAGGATGATGTCCGAGCAGAGCGCGAGGCCAAGGCCGGCTCCGAGCGCGGGACCGTTCACGGCCGCGATCACCGGCTTGTTGGACTCGATGATGCAGAACCCCACCTCGCGCGCCCGGCGAAGATGGCGATAGGTATCACCGGGCACCGCCCCAACCTTGCCGCGCGATTTGATATCGGCCCCGGCCGAGAAGGTCTTTCCGGCGCCGGTCAGCACGATCACCCGCACCGACGGGGTCTCGTTCAATTCGTCAAAAGTCGCGATGAACTCCTCGACGAACTCCTTGGATTGCGCATTCACCGGCGGCGCATCCATGGTCACAACGGCGATGTGATCCTTGATCTCGGTCTTGATCAGATTGTTATCCATAGGTCCTCCCGCGGCTGAGGCCGCTTTCGCGTTCGACAAATTCCAGGCGCAGCTGTTCAGGCTGTCCCAGCGTGGCGTTGAGATTGATGGCGCGCTTCAGATAGAGGCCGATGTCGCATTCGTCGGTGTAGCCCATGGCCCCGTGCAGGTGCACGGCGCGCCGGCAGATCGAGAATGCCGCCTCGCCCGCCCGCGCCTTGGCCGCCAGCACGGCTAATTGCGCGGCATCTTCGTCGTCCGACTGTAGCGCGTCGACCGCGTTGACCACGGCTGCGGCAGCAAATTCGCCCTCGATCCACATATCGACCAGCCGGTGCTGGATGGCCTGGAAGCTGCCGATCGGCTTGCCGAACTGCACGCGGTCGCTCGTATAGGCGATCGCAAGCTCGAGCGCCTTCGACGCCACGCCGGTCAACTCCGCTGCGAGCGCCAGCCGCGTATGCAGGATCGCCTTGCGGAGCAGGTCCTCGGACCGGTTCGCGCGCGACAGCACGCGTTCCGTTGGCACCGCACAGTTGGAAAACGAGACGGTTGCAATCGCCGCGCCATCAACTCCGGCCCGTTCCGAGATCGCCACTGCTGCCGCATCGGCGGCGACGCTCAGGAGCGTGACGCCATCGGCATCCTGGGCCACCACAAGGAAGTCCGTTGCCGAGCGCGCCGCTTCGACGAAGCGCGTTTCGCCCGATAGCGCGATGCTGCCATTCACGGCCCGCGCAACAATCGGCTTGGCACCGGACGTCCACGCCGGCACGGCGACGATCTCGCCGCTGGCCATTCCGGCCGCCAGCCGGCTACGCTCTGCGCCCGACGAAGCTCCGCCAAGCAGCGTAGCAGCAAAGACGGAGGCGGTCCCCGTCGGCTCCGCGATCAGGGCCCTCCCCAGCGCCTCGCTGAGGACGGCCTGCTCGCGCAAGCCGAGACCCGCGCCGCCGCAGTCTTCCGGGAGCAAAAGGCCGATCCAGCCGGCCTCCGCCATTGCGGACCAGATTTGCGGGTCCATGGCACCGCCGCGCCCGCGTCTGTCGCGCAATGCCTTGGGTCCGGGAAAGCGCGCAGCAAAGCCGTTGACGCTGTCACGCAGCATCACAAGCGTACCGTCGGGATCATCGAGCATCAGTTTAGGCATGACCTCTGCCTTTCGGTGGCATCTTCTGGTGTGGCCTGTTGTGTCCGCCGATCAGAGCTGACGATTTCCGCTTTGGGATGATAACGCGCCGCATGCTCGATGAGACTCGAGATCAGTAACGGTCGATCCTGCATCAAGCCGAGCACTGACGCTTCCTCCGTAGGCGGGCGGCCGTTGTTTGGTTTTCTCGACGCCCTGCCCCTGAACACTTCTTGGTCGCGGTGCGTGCTGTCAAACGAAACACCCCGCGCGAGGAGAATTTCACATCCTTGAAAATGCGAGCAGATGCCGCGCGTTCAGTGGTTATGGAGTCGTTTCGCGGTGCATTGCAGGAGATTCGCAACACGTTGTTGCGAGTTCGTAAGCTTGGTCTTAGCGGCCGCTTCAAAAAAAAAAGCAACCCGCACGGTCTGGTTGCGGGTTCGAGTCCTGCCGGGCCCATCACAACGCTGCGCTCGGATCGATATCATTGATTTTTTGAGCCTGAAGTTACTACCGCCCCATAGGTGGTAACGACCGATGTTCTAGGCGCGTTTTTTCAAGATGCAGACGGGCAATTCCGGATTGCTCCACCACGCCATCCAACGAGGGCCGCGTCCACTTCGCCAACGCGCGCGCAGGCAACCGCCTGCGGCCACGGCCGGCCGGATTTCCACTCGAAGAGCTCGCCGCTCCCGCGATGGATCATCGGAACATGAGATGAAGAACCAGAGCCGGGTGGCTTATTTGTCGCCGTGCTTCCGGTGCTTCTTGTCATCTCCGTCCTGGCCGCCGGGGCCAGAGGAGGACTCGTTACCGCGGCCACCTCCAGATCCGGAACCTTCATCTCCGGAATGCGCGACTTTGGATCCCTTTCGACCCGCCTCCCCGCCACCACCGCCGGAGCCGCCTCCACCGCCGCCTGACGCGTGCTCCCTGGTCGAGCCGTCTCGGCCGTTGTCGAAGACCGAACCACCGCTCCCGCTACCGCCGCCATACCCTCTTGCGTCTCGGCCGCCGGAATGTGCGATGGCTGCCGATGTCAATGACGTCGACAAGAGCAGAGTCACCGCGGGAGGCGTTACGGCCGCGAACCTGCCGCACGTCTTCAAGAACTCGCGGCGGTCGTCTTCCTCACGGGAAGCGGGCATGGGACATCTCCTGGTTACTGAAACAGCCGGCCCCATTTAAAATTTAAATACATTTAAATGGCTAATGTTCAATCACAAAATGTGACAAAACAGCGCTGTAACCTGCCGGAGCATCCTGCCTCGGTCGTCCCGGACGAGCCCGACCTAAATCGGGCCCTGACTCTTGTTCGGAAAGCTTGACCTAAATCAACGGTCGCCTCAGCGGTTCAGGTCGCCGCCGAGCCGATCCGAGGTGTGGGGTTCAGGCCGAATGGCCGCCTTGCCCCACCTCCCCGCGAGGTCGCGTCTTGACCAGCAGCAGCCTCTAAAGCGCGATGAGATTTGGATGAATCGTCATCGCGCTTTAGGTCTTTGTTTGAGCACGATTCACACTTTTCCGGATCATGCTTTAACAAGCGAAAGATGACCTCAAGCTGCTGCAGCAGCACGGCCCACCGAATGGTTCGGCTCGCGCTTAAGACGGAGACAAGCCCCAAAGCCATCAGCAGCATGCCAAGCCAGGTCCAGCCCGGCCCGTCATCGTCCGCCTCGGCGGTGGAAGAGGCGAGCGGCACGGCCGCAGCGGCAACCACGTCACTGGCGGCCGGCGTCGCCGCCAGGAGTGCCTCCACGTCGACTTGACGGTCGACTTGGCGGTCGACCTGCCGCGACGTGATCTCGTCGGCCGTGAGCCGGTCGTTCGCGCGTTTGGAAAGGGGGGCCGGCGACACGCGGGTCGCGATCCCGGTCGCGAGGACGGGGCCGGCATCAGCCACCTGCACGGGCGCGGACGGGCTCGGCCGAGACGTATCCTCAGGTGCGGAGCGTTGCAGCTCCGCGCGCGCATCCACCATCGCCTTCCGCTTGCGCGCTGCGGTCTTGCTCTCTTCGGCCGTGTTCTCTTCGGCCTTGGCGACACGATACCTGGCGACACGATGCTTGGCGGCACGATGTCGAACCGGCTTCTTCACCGTCTCCGTCCCTTCGGCGACCTGGAACCAGCATCTGCGCCGACCTTCCACCCGATAGACCCAGTGCTGGCCGTCGGCGGTCGGCTTGCCGGGCCGCGACAAGCACGCCACTTCCGCTGAAGCGGGTGCAGGGGGCGTCGCGGGCTCGGTATTGAAGAATGCGGAAAATGGGTTCGCAGACGCTGACGACGTCGAGAGACCTGCAAGAAGTCCAAAAGCGGCGAAACAAAATCGCAAATGACCGGACATAAAACCCCCGGTGTTGCGCCCCTGGCCGGACAGGAGCTTTGGCCGCGACCTAGGTCGCAATGCGGCCTAAATCCGGCAATGCGGCGGATTCATTTTGGCCGCAGGCGAGATGAGCGCGCGGACCGGGGGAATTGATGCAAAGGCTGTAACCGCACCCGAACGGATGTAGCCGATGTGACGGCTGCCAGACGAATCGCCATATCCGAACTGACGACTGGGCATTCGACCTTTCCAGGATGACATTCTGTCCGGAGTACAGAACCCGTCCGATCGCGCGGAGCGATTGCGATGAGGGAGGCTACGATGGATTTTTCGCGGATGTCGGATGGAATCCGGCTGCATCACGCCTCTCATCACCACGATGGGTACGATGGCGAGGGCGAACCGGGCCCTGCGCAGAGTGCTTCGTTCGTGGCCGACGCGGTCCGCGGTGGCGCCCCGACCCATCATCCCGGCCCGCTTGTAGGTCCTGCAGCGCACCTCGCGAGCGCGAATACCCAGCATCATGACTCCGACCCGGTTCGATCCGAACATCAGGCATCGGGGGGCGACACGGGCGGCCACGCCGGCAACCACGCTCCGGCGGGCCTGGATGTTTCGTCCACGAAGCCTGCTGCCGGCGCATCACATCCCGGCATTGCTTCGGTCGAGAGTGGGGCGAACACGGCCGGGAACGGCGGGGACGGCCACTTCTACGGAGGAATCATTCACGCGTCCCTGTTGATCTATGAACCGATCAACATCTCGGTGAGCATGGGATACGGCTCGGTCGCCCTGGCCAACCAGTCCAATAATTTGAATGTCGATCAATCCGCTTTTCAGATGGCCGGTGTCGGCGGCCATGGCGGCAACGACAACGTTGCAGTGGGTGGGAGCATCAGTACGTCTTCAGGCTCCGGGATGATCGCGAGCGGCGACAACAGCGCTGGAAACGGCGGCAGCGGCTATTTCTCGGGTGCGTTGGTGGACGCGCCCGTGGTGATCTATCATCCGATCAATATTGCGCTGGCGAGCCCGGGCGGCTCTGCGCATGCAAGTCAGTCGAACACGGTCGACATCGACCAATCGGCCACGCAGATCGCGGGCGTCGGCGGAAGTGGCGGACATGGCAATGTGGCCGCCGGCGGCAGCGTCATCACGCTCGACCCCAGCTGGGGATCAAGCAACGGAGGGAGCGCCTGGGACGTTCAAACCGGCGGGAGCCAGGCCGGCAATGGCGGTGACGGCACGTTCTACGGGGAACTCGTCCATACCTCGGTTGTCGTGTACAACCCGATCAACATCGCAATCGCGGGCTATGGCTCCAGCGCTTACGCGGTCCAGATAAATGATGTCTCCGTGGATCAATCCGCGGTCCAGGTCGCTGGCATTGGCGGGCACGGCGGCAACGACAACGCCGCAGCGGGCGGCCATGCAAGCCTTCTCTCCCATCATCTGTGGGGCGGCTCCGATACGATCGCGACCGGCTCGAACAGCGCAGGCAATGGCGGCAACGGTTATTTTGCGGGCAGTCTGATCGACGTCAGCGTCGCGATCTATGCACCCATCAACATAGCAATCGCAGGTCCACATTCGACGGCCGTAGCCGATCAGGTCAACAACGTACACATCGACCAGAGTGCGACCCAGATCGCCGGAGTTGGCGGGGACGGCGGCTACGGCAACCTCGCGCTAGGAGGCGATGCCGCGCATCTCTTGTCGGATCTTCACCTGGTGGCGTAGCGAAACGTCGCATCTCTCGCATGGCCGATCGCATCGCGGCACGCGCCGTCGCCACTCTTCGCGTGCAAAGCCCGCGCAGAGGCGCCCTCCCCTGACGAAATGTCGTACTTTCGTACGTCAGCCCACCAAACCGGATGGTGTCCGATTTGACATCTATCGCCCTCGCGCACGAGCGGATCAGACTTGCCGTGCGCGTCCGCCTGATCGGGATGGATGTTGCACGACAGCCAACAAAACGACGGAGGCCTCAAATGATGCCAAAGGCAATCAACATCTCGGATACGATCAAAGTCAAATCGATCGACACCGGTGGTCAAAGTGCCGGAAATGGCGGCGACGGTACTTTCAAGGGAGCCATCATCAGCAAGCCGACTGTCAACTACGATCCGACCAACAAGGCGGAAGGTGCCGACGTGCACGTCAACACCGGCGATCACGTCAAACAGACGGCGGATTGGGATGCCGGCGGCGCCAACGCCAAGGCCTCGTGGTTCGCCAAGGCCCATGGCGGAGACGCCGAGTCGAACGGAAGCCAGAAGTCCTACAGCGGCTACGATACCTCCAAGGTCTACGCCAATACGGATGCCACCCAGATCAACAAGGTCATGGTGGACCAGCACCAGGAAGTTGTGGCCGGCATCGGCGGCGATGGCGGAGACGGCAACTTCGCATGGGGTGGCGGAGTGACCTTCCATCTCGATACGCTCTGACCAGCTGCTCGTCCGACTGGCGGGACCGGCGGCCGCGGCCGCCGGTCCTGGAATTCACGCCAATGATCTACCGATGCCGTTGCCGGATTGCGTTGGCCATCGGCCAAGTGCGCCGGATCTCGATTTCAGGCGGTGACGATCATGCTGATGCCGCCCATTCGGTTGCCCATCCTGCCGCAGATCCGGACGCCACTGCACGCAGCCCTCCGGTCCTGCGCGGGACCGCTAGCTCTCGTTTTCGCCTACAGCTGCAGCTACAATCTGCTTCTGTTTGCGCCCTCCATCTATCTTCTTCAGATCTACGACCGGGTGTTGTCGAGCCGGAGCGGCGACACGCTGCTTCTGCTCACGCTCATTGTCGCGATCACGGTGGTCGTCGGCGGCGTGTTCGATGCATTGCGGCGCGCCGTCCTTGGACGCCTCGGCGGCTGGCTCGACGATCGCCTTCGTCCTTGTGTGCTTTCGGCCGGCCTCGAATCGGCATTTCGCAGCGATTGGACGCAAGCGTCTGGCGCATATCGGGATCTCACCGTGCTGCGCCAGTTCATCGAGTCCGGCGCATGTACGATGCTGTTCGACGCGCTCTGGGCGCCCTTGTTCCTCCTTGTCCTCGTTCTGATCCATCCCCTGCTTGGCGTGGTCGGCGCCTGCTGCATCGCCCTCCTGTTCGCGCTCACGATTGCCGGAGAGCTGGTCACGGAAGACGTTCTGCGCAGATCCGGCGCCGCGCTGTCCAGAAGCAGCGTTCGCCTCCAGACTGCCGCGGGCAACATCCACATGATCCGCGCCATGGGAATGTTCGATAGCGCTGCGCGCATGATCCACGATGACGCGCAGCACGCGCGCAGAGAGCACGACGTAGCACTTCGGCGCGGCGAGATCGTCTCACTGGTCACCAAGCCGGTTCGCGCGCTGTCGCAGGTCTTGATCATGGGGGCCGCCGCGTGGCTCGTCCTCGATCACGGGAAGAGTCCGGCAATCATCTTTGCTTCCACGCTGATGTTCAGCCGGGCGCTCGCGCCGGTAGAAAGTGCAGTCGCAGGCTGGAAATCACTCGTGACGGCGGTGAGCGCCTGTCAGCGGCTCGGCGCACTTCTCGCCGCATTCCCCATCGCCCCACAAGAGACCGCGGGGGTTTTCCCGCCGCAGGCGCGAAGCGGCCTCGTCGTTGACAATGTCGGCGTGTGGCTTGCGGGGACCGACCATCTTCTGCTGAACGGCGTCTCGTTCAGCCTCATGCCCGGAGAATGCCTGGGCATTATCGGTCCGTCCGGGTCAGGCAAGTCCTTGCTCGGCCAGGTGATCGCCGGGCTGTCGATGCCGACGCATGGCCGTGTCCTCCTTGACAATACCGACGTCTCGCTGCTTCGCGATGGCCGGAACGGCGACCGCCTCGGATATCTCCCCCAGGACATCAACCTGATCGGCGACACCATCAACGACATCATCGCACGCCTAGAAGATGCCGACCGGCGTAAGGTCGTCGAAGCGGCCAAGCTCGCCGGAATCCATGGGGCGATCATGCGCCTGCCGCAGGGTTACGACACGGTGGTTCACAGTGAAACAACCTTCTCACGCGGGTATCGGCAGCGCCTCGGTCTTGCCCGCGCCTTTTTCGGCAGTCCACGCCTCATCGTTCTCGACGAACCTAACGCCAGCCTCGACTATGGGGGCGAGCGAATGCTCCTGGATGCCATCGAGCGCATGAAGCTCGCAGGTGTCATCCTTGTTGTCGTCACTCACAGGATGGGTCTCCTCGCCGCCACGGACAAGATTGCCATCATGGAAGACGGTGCGGTCGCCGCCTTCGGCGACAGCGAGGACATCTTTGAACGGCACCTGAGCCGACCCCAGGTTACTTCACAGATAGCGCCATGATCTGGAACTCTCTCACCATCCGGATGCTTCCCGCCGTCTCGAGACTTCCCATGATCTGGGACCAGCTCAGGCGAGCGCCGGCGAGCCCCCCGCCCGCCCGACGATCTGGCGTCGTGGTGACCGCAATCGACGATTTCGAGCCTCTGGAATTTCCATGGTGCTCGACGCCCACGCCGACCTCTCCACGCGCAAGGCTTCGCGGTATCACCGTCGCGGGCAATCTGATGGTGCTCTGCTTCATGCTGGGGCTTGGTACATGGGCGAGCCTCGCACCTCTCGAGAGCGCCGCGATCGCGTCCGGCGTCGTGGAATCGGAATCGAGCCGCAAGACGATTCAGCATCTGGAAGGCGGTATCGTCAAAAGGATCCTGGTTTCGGATGGCGATATCGTGCGAAGCGGCCAAACGCTGATCGCGCTGGACGACACCCGGGCCGGCTCGGAGATGCAAAGCCTTCAAGGCCAATTGTGGGATGCAGTTGCTCGTGCCGCACGGCTTCAAGCCGAGCAGCAGAGATTTGAGAGGATCGCGATTCCGGACGAGCTGGAACAGGACAGCAGGCAGAACGGAGTCGCCGCCGCCGCGGTATCGGCTCAACAGTTCATTTTTCAGGCACGCCTGCAGGTTCACGAGTCGCAGCTTGCGGTCATTCGCGAACGAAGGCGTCAAGTCGAGAAGGAGATCGAAGGTCTCACAGCGCAGGAGAGCGCCACCGGGCAGCGGGTCAACATCGTCCGGGAGGAACTGGATATGGTCGCGACCCTCGTCAACAAGGGGCTCGAACGGCGGCCGCGACTCCTGAACCTGCAGCGCGAGCTGGCCGACGTTGAGGGCCGCCGCGGCGAGATCGCCGCGCAGATTTCCCGCGCCGCGCAGGTCATCAGCGAACAGCAGGCCACATTGTTCAAACTCGAGAGCGAGAGGCAGAACGAGATCGCACAGTCGCTTCGTGAAGCACAGAACCAGATATTCCAGTTCCGCGAGCGGTTGCTTGCGGCCAGGGACCAGCTATCGCGAACAGAAATCAAGGCGCCCGAGGACGGCGTGATAACCGATCTGCGGATTCATACGGCCGGCGGCGTCATCGGAGCGGGTGCTCCGCTCATGGACCTGGTGCCCCGGCAAGACCGCCTCATCGTGACCGCGCGCCTGAGGCCCGAGGACATCGATGTGGTTCATCCCGGCCTCAATGCCGAGGTTCACCTCATACCGTACAATCAGCGTCGCGTGCCTCGCCTGAAGGGAACTGTCGTGCACGTGTCCGCAGACCGGCTCCTCGACAAGCGTACCGACCAGCCATACTACGCGACCAAAATCCGGATCGACGACGCGCAGATCGTCGCAAACGACATCCAGATCGTCCCCGGCATGCCGGTTCAAGTGTTCATCACGACAGGGCGCGGTACCGTGGCTCTCTACGCGCTCAGACCCCTGCTCGACAGCTTCCGTGGTGCATTCAGAGAGGATTAGGTCTCCAGCATTGGGGCTGCGCCGGGGTCGTGATCGCGCCCCTGCGCCGGCAACCGGCCGCGCCAGCGGAGCACGGCTTCCGTCCGATTGTGCGCAGCACATTTCCTCATGATATGCTGGATGTGCATTTTGACCGTGCTTTCCGAGAGGTTCAATTTGGCGGCGATCAGCTTGTTGGGCAGGCCGAGTTCCAATTCGGCCAGAACGTGTTGCTCACGAGGCGTGAGATCCGTCACGCTCCTGTCGATAGTCACTCTGGCTCCCTCGTTCACAAGATATGCGGGCGCAAGCCCGCGCGCATCTGGCGGCTCAAAATCCGGTATCCTGTTCATCCCGGCCACGGGCAACGGCCTGTAGACGCCGCCGACAAGGACAAGGCGCAGGCCGGCTATGGCGATCTCGATCGGCAGCGAGCTAGAAAGAAAGCCGCGCACGCCCCGCTGCATGGCGGCCTGCACGGTCGGCTCGTCGTCATGGTTTGACAGGACTGCAACGGCGGCGTTGGGACAACACTCCGCAACGAAGGCGAGATTGCCCTCAACCGAGGGATCGTCGATGGGCTTGTCTGCGATACTCAGCACCACCAGACGAACATCGCGGGTTGACGTGCAGTCCAGGCTTTCGACCGTTGCCATGTCGAGGATCTCGAATTCCGCCAATTCCCGCTTGAGGACGGTCAGAATACACGTGCGAGACAACAGGAGCGGTTCGACGATCACCAGAACCGGCAAGTGAAGCGATCCATCGAGCCGCTTTGAGGAGTTGGTTATGTCGTCCATGATTTCCTCGATATGAAAAGAGCTTCCGTGATATTCCCATTCCGTATTGCGTCTCCCCTGCTGCTGCATTCGTCCTGAATGCATCATCACGAGAGCTGCGCAGTGCCGCCGCCAGTGCCTTATCCACTGCGGGATTACCTGGCGCGCCTGGGTGGAAATTCTTTCCGCTCAAATCATTTGGGCGCGTACCGCGCGGTTACGCAGTCGACGCATTCCCTAATTGCAGATATTTCGATACGCCGTTGACGCCGCCGACCCCGACTTGCCGTCGACGACATATGCTTCATCCTCCTTCACGAGATAAAGAAACGGTCTCTCTCCGGTCTCGCCGCCTGATGCGCTTCTTCCTTTCACACGCCCGCAAATCGTATCCACGGGGCGTCCAAGCGTGTTCTTTCGTATTGTGCGTTTCATATCGGTGAATTCGGCCGATCCTGGATCCTCCATCTTCGTCGCGATGGTGACCTTCGCCTTTTCCAGGACAGGATCTGATACTTCCGCGGGCCGTTCGGATGCCGGGACGCTGATCCTCGTCAGCGGGGACGCCGCCTTGGCGAGATCGACCGATCCGCGCTTCTTTGGAGATGATTTCTTGCCGGACCTTGCCGGAGTTGCAGTATTCGATTTGACGATCGCAGGATCCGGCGCCAATGCCGTCGGCGTTGGCTGCGCGGGTCGGGCGATTGCAACCCTGTCGAAACAGGGGGGTGACGCGCAGCCAAGAAAATACCCTCGGGAAGGCGCGAACCAGCCAAAGCCGATCAGGACTCCTGCCAGCACTCCAACAAAAAGCAGTCCCATCCGATTCCCCTCCCTCGGGAGCTCGGCTCGCACAGTTAATTAGGACTAATTCCGCGCTGGTGATCTATCTGTTGCGCAAAAGCGTTAAACGCTCATTAAACGCACGCGGTTGTCCGGCACATGCCTGGATAGGCGGATTAAATCGGGGCCCCAGACCAATTTAATCGGGCTCCAGACCGATTAAATCGGGCTCCAGAGCCATGCCGAGGCTACCGCAAAGGGCCGATCGTGAAAGCAATCATGGCCGACCTGGCCAGTTTCGGAGCACCGCACCAGTTTTGCACCAGAAACGGCGCGAACGAAACGGAGCGAGAGCTGTTGGACTCGAACAAAACCGCAGGAAGATCAACTAAGCTGACCAATGTTCTGCCGCTCACAACAATCTAGTAGGCAGGTTCGAGTCCTGCCGGGACAACCATGAATCGATGCCTTGCGAGGGCTTCTTTTCGCCGACCGATGGGGTCCCGCACCAGAAATGCCGCATCTTGCTTCTCATTGCTCCAGCCAACGGTCCTTAAGCTACTGCGCAATAAAAATCTTGCCACGGTCTGCCGGCGCCGGTCAGCGTGATGTTCTCGACCGCGCCGTTGGCATGAACTGCGTCCGACAGGCCGAACGTGACCGACGACTGGACCAGGTTTTCGAAGGTCGTTAGCGTGTCCGATGGCACGTATATCCGGATGCGTCAGTCAAAGGGGCGCGGTAGCAAAGGCCGGCAGCGCGTAACGATCCCGATTGGACCACCGCTGAAGGCGGCCCTTGATACTGCGCGTAAGCAGAAGCGCTCAGCCGTCACCATTTTGCTCGACTCGTTCGGCCGACCCTGGACTGAGGACGGTTTCCGAACGAGCTGGGACAAGGCATTCAAAAAAACGTCGCTGAATGATTTGCACTTCCATGATTTACGCGGAACAGCCGTCACCCGGCTCGCACTGTCGAATTGCTCAGTGCCCGAAATCGCGGCGATTACCGGACACTCCATGGCTACCGTGCAGCAGATACTCGACGCTCACTACCTCGGGGGGCGTTGAGCATGCGGGATCAGCGATCAGAAAGCTGAGCGCAGTCCACGGATTGGGGTGGGAGCGAGGATTTGGGATGTGGATGATTCCAGGTGAAGGCGTTCACCGGTCGCCAAGGCTTCTGCGTGAGAGAACGCTCCACGCCGCCGGGAACGAGATAGCCGCTGCGGTAACGCGCAGCCATCCCGCCAATTGTTGAGCAGACGGCAATGGCAACGGCCACGGAAGCCTCCCTCTCACGGCCCGCAGTTTGTGAATTCATCGCTTCCCAAGGGAATTGTGTGACGGCGCCAGCTGCCGACTCCTGAAGATGGCTGGTATCTGGCTCACGACACCGAGTTGAAAGGCTTCTTCGTGGTTGTCGGGAAGCGAAAAAGGACCTTCACTGTTCAAGGTGATATCAGACAACGAGGAAAGCGGGCCTCCTCCATGAGTATCGATTGGTGACGCCAGTGAGTTGACGACCAGGGCAGCCCGCGCGATTGCCAAGGAATATCTTGCTCAGATCAGCAAGGGGCAGCACCCGAAAGCGAGGGAGAACGGAAACTCCGAACAAGCCGCGACTGATGGTAATGGTGCTGAAGGGGGCGCTACCCTGGAGCAGGCTTGGCAACGCTACCTGGAAGCTCACTTGATCCGAAAAGGCCGTAGCGAGAAAACGATCAGCGGGTATCGCGATCACGTTGAACGTCTTTTTTCCGAATGGCTTAAGACCCCTTTGCTGGATCTCGCGAATGATCCCGCTCGCGTCGCCAAAAAGCATGATCAGCTTACTAGGGAGAACGGTCCGTACATCGTGAATGGCAGCATGCGGACGCTGCGGGCCATCTACAATCACGCGCGGAAAACCCACCGCCTTGCAGCAGACCAGACCCGAACACATCAATTTCCGACGGCGTACGCTCCACATCCCAAAGCCCAAGGGAGGCAGTAAGCGAGCGTTCGACATCCCGCTATCTCGGCAAATGATCCTGAGTCTCATTCGGGTGCTTCGGTTCCGCAGGCAAATGCATCCGTCTCAGGCGCAAAAATGGTTGTTCCCCACTGAGAGCGCCTCAGGACACTTAGCGGAAACAAAGGAGGATCGAGAGGTCTTGTCAAAATGGGGCAATGACCTTCGTCAAACATTCCGGACGATTATCCCCGGCGTGAACGCAGGCTATGTCACTCGGCACAAGCTGGTTGACCACCTGCGCAGCTAACAACAAGCTATCAGTACCGTCGTGTTTTCCGCGCTTGGTAACTCGCTAAAGGAACATAAAGCTCTGATCAATTGGCTCGGTCCCGGGGCTAGCCGAAGAGCCGTTACCCAAGTCCGATTGGAGCCAAACACTCCCGGCGAGGGGCAAGAACGAATTCAGCAGGCAGCATGACTTTGAGCTGGCCGCCTGAGGAGTGTGGCAGTGTAACTCGGGAGACTTTTCTGGACGGTGTGCCGAGAGTTAGCAGCGGTTTCCAAACGCCCCCAAGGACCCGCGCCTACCGGCCTTCTGTACCTAACGAACTCAAGCGCTTGAGCGTGCTTTTGAGCGCAACGGATCAGAATCCGAATGGCGGATTCAAAATCTGTTTGATTGTTCAATGATTTCAATGCGCATTTGGAAAAAATGGTCAAAACACGCCTCAGCAATTTCAATTGCTTGGCTGCCGTTTCCAAACGAAACGCTCTTGAGCAGCTTAGAGCGATGGGCAACGGAGCTACTTGAAACTCACTTGGCCGTGGCTCGCGGCATCACGCATGCAAGCGTGTTGACGTAAGCATCCTCACCTCTGATCCCACGTTCAGAAGCTACAATGGAGACCTTCGACGAGGTTGCAGCGGTGCAAACTGCCGACAATCCTGGCATTTCGGCATCGGTGTCTTCGAAACCGCCACCGAACGGCAAGCAATGCCGCACAAACGCGCAAAGATGATCCGATGCCAATCGGGAGCTGAAGCATGTCGCAGTCAGTACACGTTCATGCCTTTCGCGAGCTTTTGGACGGCGGGGGCATCGTTGACGACCCAGAGCGGATCGCCACCTACACAACGGATCAACGTCAGCTCTTCACGGGATCCACACTTGCCGTGCTGAGGCCGACGACGACGAAACAAGTCGTCGACATCGTGCGGCTGGCGGCGCACCGCGGCATTGAGATCGTTCCGCAGGGCGGCAACACCAGCTACTGCGGCGGAGCGACGCCCGATGCGTCCGGGCGCCAAATCATCGTGAGCCTCGAGCGGATGGACAGGATTCGCGAAATCGATCCCGTCTCCATGAGCATCTCTGTCGATGCCGGCGTCATCCTGAAGAACGCACAGGACGCCGCGGCGGCGGCCGGACTTCTGTTGCCGCTCAGCCTCGGCGCGGAAAGCAGTTGCCGGATCGGCGGCAACATCGGCACGAACGCCGGCGGGCTGTCAGTCGTCAGGTACGGGATGACTCGCGATCTGCTGCTCGGGATCGAGGCGGTGCTGGCGGACGGCACGGTGGTCTCCGACATGCGCAAGCTGCGGAAGAACAACACCGGCTACGACGTCAAGCAGTGCTTCGTCGGAAGCGAGGGGACTCTCGGCATCGTCACCGGCGCAGTGTTGCGTCTCGCGCCTTTGCCGGTCCGCCGCGCGACTGCCTGGCTGAAGCTCGCGAGCGGCGTGCCGCTCGCCGAACTTCTCGGCTTGGTCCGTCGCGAATCCGCAGACCTGCTGACCACGTTCGAATTCATGGCAGCCCGATCCATCACGCTCGCGACCGAAGCAATGATCGACCCGTCCTCCCTTCGAGCAGGCCCGGCAGGTGCCGTGCTCGTCGAGCTCGCCTCTTCCTCACGCCATCTCGATCTCGATGAACTGATGGAAGCCGTTCTGGCCGAGGTGATCGAGTCCGGATGGATCGAGGACGCATTGCTGGCGCAGAGCGGATCACAGCGGGCCGGGATGTGGCGGCTCCGCGAGACCATCCCCGAGGGCGAGAAGCGCCGGAACGGATCGGTCAAGCACGACATCTCGGTACCACTTTCCTCCATTCAGCGCTTTCTGGATCTGGCCGGCGCGCAGGTGCGATCGTATGACGCCAACCTTGAACTGTCCGTCTACGGCCATGTCGGCGACGGCAATCTGCACTACAACGTGCTCGTTCCTCCCGATGTCGACCGGCTGGAGTTCACCAAAGGGATCGAAAGCAGCCTTTCGTTGCAACTCTACGACACAGCCGCGGCGCTCGGCGGCACGTTCAGCGCGGAGCACGGCGTCGGTCGTTTCAAGAAGCACCTTCTGAAGCGGTACGGCGATGTCGGGCGTATTGCGGCGATGTGCCGGATCAAGACCGCCTTTGATCCGGCGGACATCATGAACGCCGGCGCGGTCGTTCGTCCGTTGGGAGAGAAGTCTGCCCGTTGAACCATTGGCCGGCAAGCTGGCGGTGCTTTCGTCCGGGCCCAATCGGTGCATGTTCGGGCGAGTCACCTCGATTGGCCAAATCGTCTTGTCCATAAAGAGAAAGCCACTCCGAAGGAGTGGCTCAAGTTGGGGAGGAAACGCCCTTTAGGGATTGCTAAGTCGGGATCAGGCCGCGACCTGGTCGATCGCCGGCTCGATCTTCAGATGGCGGCGATGTCCAGCTTCGAGCCGTCGACCAGACGCGACAGCCGGAACGGTGTGGGATCGACGCAAGGAGTGTCGTTGACGACGAGATCTGCGGCCAGATAGCCGAGCCCCGGGCCTAAACCGAAGCCGTGCCCCGAGCAGCCCGCCGCCAGGACGAGGCCTTCCACCCCGTCCACCTGCGACACCACGGGCACTGCGTCCGGCGTGCAATCGACGAAGCCGCCCCAGGCGCTATCGATCTTTATTTCGCCGAGTTGGGGGAAGGTCTTCCGGACACTCTCCACCACTTGGCTCATCAGCCATTTCAAGGGCGGAGGATCTAGCACGCGATTCTGTTCGAAGATCCGATCGTCGTTGGTGAGCAGCGCGGGCATTGAATCCGGCCCAGAAACGAACGATTGGCCGACGCCGAGCCTGACGTTTTTCAAACGACGCAAGAACTGCGGCATGAATTCCCGGCTATACCGGATAGCCTGGGGCGTGATTTCGAGGTTCGCCTTTCCGCTGATCGCAAGCGTGTAGCTACCGTCCAGTCGGCGCGTGATCGTGCAGTAGGGTGTGGAGACCGCCTCGCCGATATTGATTGTGGGGGTGGAACGCAGCGCGGTCTGCCGGATGCTCGCTTGGGCGAAACTGATCCCGAGCGGCCGAAGGAAGCGCGAGGACCAGGCGCCGGCGGCGCAAAGCACCGCGCTGGTTCTGATATAGCCCTTCTCCGTGTGCACGCCCGCAATCTTGCCATTGGCCAAATCGAGCGCCCGCGCCGCGCATCCCTGGTGGATCGTGGCGCCCAAAGTTCTGGCCCCCTCGGCGATAGCCGGCGCAGCAAGCGCAGGTTCGGCCTTGCCGTCCCGAGCCGAATAGGTCCCGCCGACCCATTTGCCGCGCGCTTCGGGGACGCGCTCGGCCACCTCCGCCCGGCTCAGCACGCGTGTGTCGACGTCGTACTCCCTAGCGACCTCGCGCCACTTTTCCCAGCCGGCGAGCACGGCCTCGTCGTGGGTCGCATAGACGAGGCCGCAGCGCCGAAATCCGAGGTCCCGATTGATATCGCGCGTGAGCTCGTCCCACAGCCGCATGGAGAGCACCGAGAGCGGCAGTTCGCGCCGGTCGCGGTTCTGCTGGCGGCACCAACCCCAGTTGCGGCTCGATTGTTCACAGGCGACGTGGCCCTTCTCGAGAAGCGCCACAGAGAGGCCGCGCTTCGCCAGGTAATAGGCGGCCGTAGAGCCGAGGATGCCGCCGCCGACGATGACGACGTCGGCCTCGGCCGGGAGACGCTCATCGCTGTGAATGCGCTCGACGCGTGGCGACATGTTCCAACGAACCTCGGCTGCCAAGGATACGGAAGCAAAGTTCCGATCAACGCTTCATCGCATCGTGCGCGCGATAGAATGTGCTGAAATCGTCCAGAACTTCGCAAGATGTTCGGGTTTTTGGCCGCTTAAGTGATACGAGCTGCTCAAGCCCGGCCGAGTCCCAGTCCGGCGCAGGCGGTGCGAGGTGCTCGCCCGTCTGCGATCTAACCTGCGATCTTGATGAGCGCCCGCTCCATGGTTGCTAGGAAGAGGTCAACATGCTCGGCTTGGCAAACCAGCGGTGGGCGCACTTTGAGTGTATCCTCATTGGCCCCGGTCGTGCTGATAAGCACGCCGTCATCCCGCATTGTGTTGACCAGGTCCAAAGCCATCAAACGACGACCTGCTGCCGGGGTGCCCTCAGATCCTATTTCGACGCCGAAGAAGAGGCCGGCGTTTCGAACCGCGCGGACATCGTTACGCTGCTTTGCGAGCTTCTCCAGCTCCTCTCGGAGGCGCTGGCTCGTGGCGAGCGCCTTTTGCGGGATTTGGTCGCGCTGCAGGATTTTTAGCACGGCGTCCGCTGTTGCTATCCCGACTGTGTTTCCAGCGAATGTGTTCGAGTAGCGAGAGGTGGCACCAAATTGGTCCATCCATGCTCTGCGACCAACGACAGCGGCAATCGGAAATCCGTTGCCCATCGGCTTGCCGAGGGTAACAAGATCCGGAACGATCCCGTGCCGCTCGAAGCCCCACATGTGAGCGCCAGTTCGTCCGAAGCCCGGTTGAACTTCGTCGGCAATGACGAGACCACCGGCCTCCTGCACCGCCGCAGCTCCGCTCGCGATGAAGCCAGGAGGATCTACCCATACGCCGTCGCTGGAAAAAATACTGTCGATGAGCAGGGCCGCAACGCCCATGCCACGACGGTTCAGATCCATCATGGCTGAACGAATCTGTGTCTCGAAATAGTCCGCAGCCTGGGCTTCCGGTATGCCCGCCGGCCCGGGTAGGGACACCATCCGCACGAATGGGCTGAGCTTGACTGCGTCGCCCAGGTTCGGCGAAACCGCAGCTATTGCAGCACTCGTGCCGTGATAGGCATAGGTGGAAACGATCACGCCTTCATTGCCGCTCGCACATCGCGCAATGCGAAGCGCCAGATCGTTGGATTCACTCCCCGTGCAGGTAAACACCACGCGATCGAGCTCGTTCGGGAAAGTCCCGGCGAGCCGCTCGGCATAGCCGACAAGCGTTGGCTCGAGATAGCGCGTGTTGGCGCTTATTCGACCCGCCTGCTCAGCCATTGCTGCGTTTACTTCCGGGTGGCAATGGCCGAGACAAGGCACGTTATTGTAGAAGTCGAGATAGGCCCGCCCGTCCGGATCGTAGAGCCACATACCTTTGCCGCGAACGAAGTGCACGGGCCTGCGGTACTGGAGCCGATAAGAAGCGCCCAGAACTTTGTCACGACGAGCAATGAGCTCGGCTTCGCGGCCAGGAAGGTTTGATTCACCAGGTCTGTAGCGGTTGGGCATGAGATCTGTGGACATGTGCTGCTGCCTTTTCGAAAGAATACCGCGGTTACTTCGCAAATTTTACGCCCCCGTCGTTCGAGCGAACCTAAGCGGCGTTACGGCGAGGACGACGATACTGCCGCCAGGACTGCCGCCTCGCCCAACGCTGCATCAAGAGGCTCCAGGATAGAAAGGCCGTGCTCGGCACGCGCGACGTTCTTTTTGATGTAGTGGGCGTCGGCCGGAAAAAGGTGGGCGCGCCAGTAATTGACCAGGATCAATGCACTTTGTCGCGCCCGCATCAGTCCGACGAGGAGCCTTGCTTCCAGCCTTGAAAGCGCAATGACAGAGGCATAGCCGGCAATGAGATGTTCGGCGCCCCCCAGAGGAAGCGTCGAATCTGATACGAGGTGGCTTGCTGCAATGGCCAGATCCTGGATCCTGGGGTTCCAGCAGCCATCACCAAAATCGATGAAGCCCAGTCCCTGGCCAGTCGCAATCATGTTGAACGGGCTGGGATCGTTGTGAGTGACCTGCCAGACGACGTTCGAGATTTGCGGCTCAACAGACTCCAGATACTCCGCCATGGCGGCGCGAACACTATCGGTAACACGCCGGCTTGGTAGGTACTGCTCCAGTTCCATCAGCCGCGACCAGCACCCGACATGCCAAAGAACGGGCCGATGGGCTGCAAGCCCGTTGACTTGCGCAAGCGCTAAATCAAGCCGAGCGAGGGCGCGGCCAGTCCGAAATAGCAGGTCGGGAGTGCGCATCGCCTGGTGCAGCGGAATGCCCTCTAGCCGGGTTTGCAGGAACCCGCATATGCCTTCTTCCTCAAACATCAATGCGCCGCTGCTCGTGCGCAGCACTGCGGGTGCAACGAAGCCCGCGGCCTCCTCCAAGCCTGCCAAGGCTGAGGTCTGGAAGCGGAAGCTATCGACAGCCTCCGGTCTGGTCGACGTCTTCAGGATGCACCGACGGCCGTCCGGGGTGTCGACTTCAACGGTGCGCTCGATCTCGGAGGACAACGCCGCGATCGAGCCGGTCACTCCGTAGTGACGCTTCAGCAGCGCCGCCGACATGTCCGGTCCCGAGGAGTCGGACCGCACGGCCAGGATTGCAGCAGCCGCGCGAAAATAGGTTTCGGTTGACGCTGACGCGCAAGAAAGATCGTCGACTGTTGCAATCACGGGTGCTTCTATGCCTGGGCTTGAAAGCGGCTTCTGGTGACTGCCAGGATTCATCGATAAAATCCGAGGACGGACTTGGTCTCGAGATACTCCTCCATGCCCTCGATGCCGTATTCGCGACCGTTGCCGGAACGCTTGTATCCGCCAAAGGGTGCGCTAGGGTCCCAGTCGGGATAGTTGAGATGCACTTGACCCGACTGGATCTGACGGGCGACTGCGCGCACCTTCTCCATATCGGTGCCTTGCACGTGAGCGCCGAGGCCGTAGACAGTGTCGTTGGCGATCTCGATCGCCTCCTCCACGGTGTCGTAGGGAATGATCGACAACACGGGGCCGAAGATCTCCTCCTGAGCGATCCTCATCTCGCGACGAACGTCCGAGAAGATCGTCGGCCGCCCATAGAGGCCGATCGGAAGATCGGCGGGCCGCCCTGGCCCGCCGATGACAAGCTTGGCTCCTTCCTCCAGTCCGACGCCGATCATGGTCTGGATGCGCTCGAACTGCGGCCGGTTGGCGATCGGGCCATGGGTCGTGCTTTCCGCAAGGGGATCGCCGACCACCAGTTCTGACGCGGCCGCTGCCGCCAAGGTCTCGACCTCCTCCATCTGCGATCGGGACACGAGCATGCGCGTCGGCGCGCTGCAGGATTGGCCGAGATTGCGAAAGGCGGCACCGACGCCGAGCGGAACAGCACGGCTGAGATCGGCGTCCGGCAAGATGATATTCGGCGACTTGCCACCGAGCTCCTGGGCAACGCGCTTGACGGTGGGCGCGGCTGCTTGCGCGACGAAAACGCCGGCCCGGGTCGAGCCGGTGATCGAGATCATGTCCACCTGCGCATGCGACGCCAGACGAGCGCCCACGATCGGACCTGTTCCATTGACGAGGTTGAAGACGCCGGGCGGACAACCGGCATCATCCATGACCTCAGCGAATAGCAAGGCGCTCAGCGGCGATAATTCGCTCGGCTTCAACACCACCGTGCAACCGGCTGCGAGCGCGGGGCCGACCTTGGCTGTGATCTGGTAGAGCGGCCAGTTCCAAGGCGTGATGAGCCCGCAGACGCCGATCGCCTCGTGCATGATCGCGGTGCTGCCGCGTGGGGTGACGAACGGATAGGTCGCGAGATTGTCGCGTGCGACACGGATATGTTCGGCGGCCAGCGGCACCTGGGCTCGGCGCGCATAGGTGATGGCGGCTCCCATCTCGCATGTGAGGACCTGCGCGAACAACTCCAGCCGCTGGAGGAGCAAACCATGAACCCGGTCGAGCAGCGCCGCTCTCTCAGCAGGCGGTGTCATGAACCAGCCGGCGAAGGCTCGTCTGGCGGCTGCTATGGCGCAGTCCACATCATCGTCATCGCCGAGCGCGACGTCAGCGATTGGCTGCTCCGTCGCCGGATTGACGACGGTTGCTGCTGCCGTGACTGATCCGATCGGCTTCCGCCATTCTCCGTCGATGTAGAATTTTCCGAGGAAGCCGGCTTCCGTCAGGTGTCGAAGGGGCGAGGTCATTGGAAGCGATCCTTTCGACGGCCTACCAGCCGCGCATCCGGGGCCATCGCGCTTCGATCGCGTTGCTGTCGGCGGAGACGACGTTGTACAATTCGTGTTGCGACGCCGTCGCACAGGCGTGATTGGGGAGGATCCTGACTTTCGCGCCGATCAGCAGGTCGGGCAAGGTGCGCGCCGACCCGGGTCTGATGGCGAGGATGCCGTGCTCCTGGCTCGCTTGCGAAACGATCAGGTCGGGATAGATCTTGCCGGCTACATCGCAGACCAGACCGTATCCCTGGTCGACCCGCTGTGCCGCGGTGCCGCGGTCGCGCGACAGCGCCATCCATCCCGCATCGACTAAAATCCAGCCCTTCTCGGGCTTCTTGCCGATCACGGTGGCGAGCACCGAGATGGCGATGTCGTCGGTCGTGCAGACCCCGACGCCGTGCATGACCAGATCGAAGAACATGTAGACGCCGGCGCGCATTTCCGTGACGCCGGTCAGGTCTTCGGCGAAATGCGCGGTCGGCGTCGAGCCGACACTGACGACAGGACATTCATGGCCGGCCGCGCGCAATGTCGTTGCGGCGGCGACGGCTACGGCGCGCTCGTTATCCGCAGCCGAGACAAGGGCCGCGGGCACGCTGAGGCCATAGGATTCGCCGGCATGGGCGAGAACGCCGGCAAGCTTGACGCCGGCCTCGTCCATAGCGGCTGCAACGACCACGAGTTTCGGATCGATCGCGGTCAGCCCGCCGCGATGACCGTCGCAGTCGATCTCGATGAAGGCGGACGGTGTCACACCAGCGGCACGACCGGCCGCGCCAAGCATGGCGGCCTGCTCGGGCGAATCCAGCAGCACCTTGATATCGATGCCTGCTTTCCGCAGGTGCATCGCCCTCGCGGCGGTGTGGGGTGCAAGTCCCACTGCATAAATGATGTCCCGGAAGCCGTGCTGCGCGAAGTACTCCGCCTCCGCCAGGGTTGAGACAGTGATTGGTCCCGCCCCCGATGGATAGGCGCGTTGGGCAACGTCAATTGATTTTCCGGTTTTCATGTGGGGCCGCAGCGCGACACCGCGCGCGGCCATACGCGAGGATAGACGGGCAAGATTGCGATCCAGCCGGCCTCTGTCGAGCAGGAGGGCCGGCGTCGCCAGCCCTTCGAGTGTTGTGGCCGCCTCGCCCGGGCGAGCGTGCGGGATATCCGTTCCGTCCATCTCCAAGCGCGGCATCCCGATGCCTCCTAGCCGAATGACTGGTTGGCGAGCGCGAATAGGCGCGCCGGCCCGCTCGACGGCATCTGCGTCCCAAGCACCATAGTGGTGGCGTCGCTGACTTGCTGCAGCCCGATGCCTTCGAGCCATTCCCCGAGTTGCGAGGTGGTAGAGGTATCGATCCGGACGAACATATTCCCGAGAGGCGCGAGCGCGGCCTCTATCAATGCGCGCGCATCGCTCGGGCTTTCGGCGACCACAGGACCGATGACATGCCCACGGCCAAAAAGACGGGAAACGGCGTAGCCACTGGGTATGCCGTCACGCAGGAGCACATATCCGTCGCCGACCTCGATCAACCGCTTCAGCATCTCGCGCCTCGCCCAACCTGTGGCCTGCCGATCGAGGCGCGTGACCGTTTCGAAATCCATTGGAGCCATTGCCCTGACGAGGTCCGGCGCCGGCGCCTCATGGCATTCCCTGGGAATTCCATGATGCTGGTGGATGACACCGATTGGGACGAAGCCGCGGCGCTGGTAAAGCGCCATACCTTCGGCGGTCGAATTCAGCGTGATGATCCGCGGTCCTGCCGCTGCGAGCAGCGCGTCCATCAGTCGGGCCCCGTAGCCGCGTCCCTGAGCAGCTTTCGAGACGATGATCATGCCGGCGGAAGCGTGGGTCTCGCCATATGGCCACCAGGCCGCCGTGCCGATCACCACACCGGCGCGCTGCAGGACAAAGCCAAAGCCCAACTGCAGCGCGAAATCCCAATCCTCCAACCGATACGGCCACGACATCTCCTGGGAGAGTCTCAGGGCGCCTTCCAGATGCGACTGGGCGAATGGGAGCAGGATCACGTCCTCATTGACACGATCGCCCGTCTGATAAGTTGCGGTGGTCATATTGAGTCGACGTCTCTTGCTCAGTTTGCCGGCCTAATGCCGATTCCTGACGGGCAACGGCTATCTGGTGATCCTCGCGTGATCTGCAGCCTATCTTGCAGCTCGCAGCATTACGCATCGCACTGGAGCCAAGTTCGGCACAGGATTTCATTGATTGTGCGGTAGGACGACCAATCTGCTGTCAGCGACTGGCACGCCACATCGCGATGCGGTCGCGCATCCGGTAGCCCTGAATGAAAGCGGGCATGAACCACGGATTGCCTCGATAAAACGGGATGAAGGCCGGAGGTCGGAAATCAAAGGCCGTGCGTGCCCGCTCCTCATGCCCCATGAGCTTGTGGGCTGCATGCATGCCGACCCATGGCGCCCAGACCACGCCCGAGCCGCAAAAGCCGGTGGCATAGACGATACCGTCCTTCTCGAAAATGCGCGGAATCATGTCACGGTTCATCGCGACATTGCCGAACCAGCTGTGTGAGAGGCGAACGCTCTCCAGTTCCGGAAACAGAAGGACCAGGCCCTTGCGAAGAAGCAGCTTCGGGGCGACGGGATCGCCGATGCGGGAGCTGTCACGGCCACCGAGCAGAATGCGTTTGCAGTCCGGCGAAGGCCGGTAATAGAACCCGACCTCCCGGTTCTCCGTGATCATCATGCGTTTCGGCATCAGCCGCGCCATGACCTCGGGGGTGAGCTCCTCGGTCGCGATGATCCGGCTGCGGACCGGGACCAGCCTGCGGCGCAGGAAGGGCACGGCACCATCCGTGTAACCGTTGGTACAAACCAGCACTTGACGCGCCTGCACCGGACCGGCCGCGGTGACGACGCGGAATCCGGCGCCGCCTCTTTCGATCGAGATCACGGGCGTCCGCGCGTGGACAGCCATTCCCGAAGCGAGTGCAACACGCAGCAGCTCGGCGTGAAATTTGGCCGGGTGCAGTCCGCCGATGTCCATCCGAACCGTGCCGCCGCGATAGACATCCGTGCCGATGTACTTTCGCTGCTCGGCATAGGGAACCGAGTAAGCCTCGATCCCGAGTTTCTTCGCGAGCCTCTCCGCCGTCCGCGCCATGGGTTCGTATTGTTCATAGCCGAAGGCGCCTTTGAATTGGCCTACCGGCTGGAAATCGCAGGCAAGGCCTTCCGTCTTGATGAAATCGTACAGGAATTCGCGTGCGGCCTTGCCTTCGGACTCGATTGCCAGCGCCTTCTCTTCGCCGAACCGCCGCGTGAGCGTCGCGAAATCCGGACGAATCGTTCCGCTGGTGATACCGCCGTTGCGCGTCGAGGCCCCTTCACCCGGATCCATCGCATCAAAGGCTGCAACCGAGCGCCCCTCGCGCGCGAGCACCAAACCAGCCGAAAGCCCGGCATAGCCCGCGCCCACGATGAGCACGTCGAGCTTCTTGGGTAGGGGTTGCGGAGGCAGCGGCTTCAGCGGGGCGGCTTCCCACCAGTAGGGCGTTGCCTTCTCGTCGACTCGGGGCGCATGCATGGCGTTTGCTTCTCTTATGTCCCGTTCTGTTCAGCCGAGCTTGGCGCGAGCTGATCAGAAGTGGTCGTTTCGCACGTCGAGGGCATCTCGCAAGCCATCGCCGATGAAGTTGAAGCTCGTCACCGCGATCGTGATCGCAGCGCCAGGAATGATGGCAAGCCAAGGAGCGCTCGCCAGATATTGCTGGGCGCCATTGAGCATGTTGCCCCAGCTCGGCAGCGGCGGTTGGATGCCATAGCCGAGAAAGCTGATATAGGCTTCCAGAAGGATCGCGCGGGCGACCGCCAGGCTTGCAGCGACGATGATCGGGCCCATGGCATTGGGCAGGATCTCGCGGAACATGATATGCTGGCGGCTCAGCCCCACCATGCGGGCAGCCTGGACAAACTCGCGCTCGCGCAGCGAGCGGACCTCGGCCTCGACGATTCTGGCGGTCTCCATCCAGCTCGTGACGGCAATGATGACGGTGATCATCGCCGGGCTCGGCCGCAGCAGCGCGGCCAGCGCCAGCACGAGGAAGATCGAGGGATAAGAAAGGAAGCCGTCCACCGTGCGCATCAGTGCCGCCCCGACCCAGCCGCCGCGATAGCCCGCCGTCACGCCAACCAGGGTGCCGATCAGTGTCGACAGCAGCATCGCGGAGAATCCCACCAGCAGCGAGACACGCCCGGCCATCAATAGCCGCGCGGCCAAGTCACGTCCCAGAGGATCGGTGCCGAGATAGTGGTGACCGCTGAGAGGTGGCGCAAAGCGGGCTCGCAGATCGATCTGGAGCGTGTCGTAAGGTAAGGCATAGGGGCCGATGGCGCACGCCAGCACAAGCAGGGTGATCATCGCGATCCCGACAAGTGCCAGATGATGGCGCATAAAGCGCGCCACCGCACGACTGTGCCACCAGCGAGTAGGAGCTGCGTGCACGACGATGGCGGTCATATCTGCTGCCTCCTGGTAACAGGGGTGAGCCGGCGGGCTCAGCCCAGACGAATGCGCGGGTCGACGGTAGCGATGACGATGTCTGCGATTAGATTGCCTAATACGACCAGGATGGCTGAGAAGATCAACAGCCCCATCACCATCGGATAGTCACTGTAGCCAAGGCTGTCGAGAAACAGCCGCCCCATTCCCGGCCAGGTGAAGACCGTCTCGGTCACCAACGCGCCTGTCAGAATGCTGGGCAATTGCATTCCGGCGAGCGTGATCATCGGCAACAGCGCATTGCCGACGACGTGCTTCAGCAGGATGCGTCGCTCGCTCACACCCTTGGCGCGGGCGGTCTTGACGAAATCCTGGCTCAGCGCCTCGAGCGTCGCCGTGCGCATGTAGCGGCTCCAGATCGCGACATGAACCAGCGACAGCACCAGGCTTGGCAGGATCAGATGGTGCAGATAATCCAACACCGAGCCGTCGCCGATCGTGTACATGTTGCCAGCAGGAACCCAACCGAGCTTCAGCGTAAAGATGTAGATGCCGATGAGGCCGAACCAGAAGGTTGGGACCGAGAGTGCGACCATGGCGCCCACTGTCGCGCAGTAATCGAACAGGGAATAACGGTGAGTGGCACCGCGGATGCCGATCCAGGTGCCGGCCGCGATCGCCAATGCAGTGGACGTGCCCATCAGCAGCAGCGTCGCCAGGAGATGTCGGCCGATCACCGCCAGCACTGCAGAGCCATCGCGGAACGAGTGTCCCCAGTCGCCCTGAATCAGCCGCCAGGCCCAATCGAGATACTGGATCCACAGCGGTCGGTTCAGCCCCAGCTGCGCTGCAAGCCGCTCGACATCCTTCTGCGTCATGCCGGGATCGAGACCGAATTGCGCGAGAGGCCCGCCCGGCATGAGGTTGAGAACCGTGAAGCCGATGATCGAGACGATCACCAGCAGCACGATGCTCTGTGAGAGGCGATTGAGCAGGAAGGCGGACATCCGAGACCTCCGTTAGCGTGACTATGCCGTTTCGCCGCCCTTCCAGGTTCGGCGGCAGGACATCAGCTCGCCCAGTACCACGCCAGCGCATTCCAGGATTCCGTGCGCGTATTCCCGTTCGGCACGAAGCCGTTGATCCCTTTCTTGAGACCTTCGACCGCATTGCTCTGGTACAACGGAAGGAAGGGCAGGTCGCGACGAACAAGTTCCTGGACACGAGAGTAGATCGCGCGCCGGGCTTCAGGATCGAAAGTGCGCGCGCCCTTGTCGAGCAGGGCGTCGACCTCCGGATTTGCATATTGCGCATTGTTCGAGCCGCGACCGCCCTTCACTCCGATCGAGCGCGAGTGAATGCGATTGGTGACATCCGGATCGGCGCCGATCAGGTACGAGCTGCCGACGATCACGGAATCGAATTGCGATTGCATCCAGAACTCGCCCCACATCACGGCGGCGGGCAAGTTCGATATCTTCATCTCGACGCCTAGCTGAGCAAACGTCTGCTGCAGGAACTGCTGCACCTGTTCGCGGAGGGGATCGCCGGACGTGGTCGAATTGGTAAAGGACAGACGAACACCATTCTTGGTGCGAATGCCGTCGCCTCCCGGCGCCCAGCCGGCCTGATCAAGGATCTTGCGCGCGCGATTCAGGTCGAATTGGTGCAACGGCAGATTGGCGTTGAAGAAGAAGGACTGCCGCGGCATGAAGGTCTCCGTCGGCGTCGGCACGCCGTAGTAGAGCCCCTGGATGATCGCCTCCTTGTCGATCGCCGCATAAAGCGCCTCGCGGACCGCAAGCTCCTTGAACTGCGGACGCTCGAGGTTCAGGTAGAAGGATTCGAACGAGGCCCTCGGGACCAACGTCACCACGCGGTTCGGCAGCGTCTTGGCTTCGCCATAGTGATCGGGAGTGATGTAGGGCTGACCCACGAGATCGATGTCGCCGCTCTTGAACTGGGTATAAAGGACAGTGAGATCGGGAATGTATTTGAAGACCAGCCGCTCGATATGAGGGCCTTCACCGAAATATTCGGTGTTGGCAACGAGTTCGAGATGATCGCCGGCAACCCGCTTGCCCCACTTGAACGCGCCGGTGCCGACCGGTGCCTGGTTGAAGGCGGCGGTGTTCGGATTGGCCTCTTTCTCGAGGATGTGCTTGGGCACGATGAAGGTTTCGGTCAGGAACGACAAATACGGCGCAAAGGCCTCTTCCATTCGCCACGAGATCTCCGTGGGCGAGACCACCGTGATGTCGCGCACGAGAGAATGGCCGGACGTGCGCCAACTCCGGAAGTTGGGGTTCGTGATCAGTTCGAGCGTGAACTTCACGTCCTCGGCGCTGAAAGGCTTGCCATCGTGCCAGCGGACATCGTCACGCAGACGAATGCGCCATTTGAGACCGTCTTCCGAAATGCCGCCGTTCTTCTGGTTCGGCACTTCCACGGCCAGGTTGGGCTGAATAACGCCTTGAGGATCGATGCGGAAGAGCGCGTCGAAAACCGAGAAATGCACGCCATCATCGACTTCAATGTGGACCATCAGCGGATTGAAGACGGTCGGCTCCTGTCCAAGCCCGACGATCACGCGGCCGGTCGGCTTTGCCGTAGAGGTCCGAGCGTAGGCGGGCTTGCCCAAGAGATTGGGCGCGAAGAGGCCGGCAGCACCGCCAATTGCCACCATGCGCAGGGCATCGCGCCGCGAGTAGTTCGATGTGGTCGCAGAACGGTTGGTCATAACGTCTCTCCTTGCCTTTGGTGTCCGAGGCGGCTTTCATCTTGGGACATGCTCCCGGGCTGCCCGCCGGGGATCGCTGCCACCAGTTCTCGCGTGTAGCTGGATTTCGGGTCGAGGAAGATCTGGGACGGCGGTCCGCGTTCAATGATCTGTCCGCGATGCATGACGGCAATTTCATCGCAGATCTGGCTTGCGACGCGCAGGTCATGGGTGATGAAGACCATCGAGACGCCGGTCTCGCGCTGAATCTGATCCAGCAGCTTCAAGATCTGGGCCTGGATCGATACGTCGAGCGCAGAGACCGCTTCGTCGGCAATCAGCAGCTTTGGCTTGAACATCAGCGCCCGCGCGATGCCGATGCGCTGGCGCTGCCCGCCGGAGAACTCGTGCGGATAGCGATCAAAAGCTCCCGTATCCAAGCCGACGTGAGACAGGAGCTCCCGCGCCCGCTCGGCAGCCGCCCTGTAGGCCGTTCCATGCGCGACCGGGCCGACCGTGAGAATGTGCCCAACCGTCGACCTCGGATTGAGCGAGGCAAACGGATCCTGGAAGATCATCTGGATTTTTGGCCGCAGCGAGCGAAACTCGGTTTCGGAAAGCCCGGCAATGTCGCGGCCTTCGAACAGGATCGAGCCGCCGTCGCACTCCATGAGCTTGATCAGCAGCCGACCAAGCGACGATTTGCCCGAGCCGCTTTCACCGACAACGCCCAGCGTGCGTCCCGAGGTGAGGTCGAACGTGACGCCATTGACCGCAGGCACAATGCGCTGCGTACCGAAGAGCGCGCTGCCGCTGCGATAGGTTTTTGCTAGGCCTTCAACCTTCAGGATGGAAATCTTTTCCGCAGTTTCCAGGGGAATGCGGTTTTTGCCGGTCAGATGCGGCACGGCCGCGATCAGGCGGCGCGTATAGAGATGGCTGGGCGACTTCAGAACCTGCTCTGCACCACCCTGCTCGACGCATTGACCCTTCTCCATCACCACGACGGAATCGGCAATCTCCGCCACAACGCCGAAGTCGTGGGTGATGAACATGACGCTCATGCCCTTGCGGCGCTGGATGTCGCGGATCAACTGGAGGATCTGAGCCTGGGTCGTCACGTCCAGTGCGGTGGTCGGCTCGTCCGCGATCAAGATCGCCGGCTCAAGCGCAAGAGCCATGGCTATCATGACCCGCTGCCGCTGTCCGCCCGACAGGCGGAATGGATACTGGTGATACATGAGCTGCGGATCAGGCAGACCCACTTCAACCAACAGATCCATGGCCCGGCTGCGACGGGAGGCGGGCGTGCCAACATCGTGCGCGGCCATCACCTCCTCGATCTGAGCTCCCACGGTCATCAGCGGGTTGAGCGCCGAGAGAGGGTCTTGAAAGATCATCGACACGACGCGGCCGCGCAGGCTGCGGAGCTTGTCGGGCGAGAGGCCCACGATGTTCATTCCGTCCAGATGGATCGCACCCGAGGAGACCCGGATCGCCTTCGGGAGAAGACCCATGATCGCATTGGCAGTGACCGACTTGCCCGATCCGGATTCCCCGATGATACAGAGAATCTGTCCGCGTTTCAGATCGAAGGAGATGTTCTCGACGGCGTAGGCCCGCTCCATTCCTTCCGGCAGACTCACGGTCAGCTCGCGCACCGACAGCGCGACATCGACGGGGCTTGCCACCTGGATGCCAGAGGCCATGAGAGCATCCTCCTTTTTCAAGCCAGTGCCGTCATCTTGCTGCGGCCGGCGCCTTCGGCTCCTTGCGCCTCCACGCTCCTTCGACAGGTCAATAATTCGCCGCTCAACTTGCCATTCCTTCGTTGGAGGCTGCGACATGATTCAGGCCTCTTCGCGCAAGAAGCAAGAGCTGTTGCTCAGAGCGCAGTGCCCACCTGATCGGCGATCTCGATCGAAGCGAAGCTCAGATGGCATCCGCGTCATGGCTTGATCGCTTCCGCGAAGGCCTGCTCCTGAACACGGCTCATGCAAGTTGCCTCTATGGACTTTGGCCGATCGATCGGTTGGTTCTGCCGATCTTGACGATTTCAATCACCCCGGAGTCGCCGAAAGCCAGCATCGAAGCAGCAGGAACTTCTGAAAACGAAGTCCGATTTGGCATTTCAGTCTGCGAGGCAAGGCCTGCCTAGGCGCTTGCCATAAGGCGCACCTTGGATTGCAGGAGCACGTGAATCGGTCTCGCCGCCCGCAAGCTGCGGCGCAAGCAAAGTATTTTCGCAATATATGCCTGTGTCAAAGGCAGTAAACCGCAGGATATTCGGTCTCAGGGCGAAAGTCCGCGGGGCCTGCCGCAATTCCTCGGTTACGCTACGGGCAACTACCGGAGATTCCCTGTCCGATGAGCGCGCCGCTCCAGCATATCGAATCCAGTCCATCCCTGCCTCGTGAGGCCGACGTCGTGGTCATTGGCGGGGGCGTGGTGGGCGTGTTCACAAGCTACTATCTCGCCCGGCGCGGGCTGAAGGTTGCGTTGCTCGAAAAGGGCCGCGTCGCCGCCGAGCAGTCCAGCCGCAACTGGGGATGGTGCCGCCAACAGAACCGCGATGCACGCGAGTTGCCGCTTGCGACCAAGAGCCTGGATCTTTGGGAGAGAGTTGCCGGAGAGACCCGTGAAGATACGGGTTTTCGCCGCTGTGGCCTGTTGTATTTGTCGAACGACGAAAATGAGCTGGCTGGCTGGGCAAAATGGCGAGACTTTGCCTGGACCGTCGGTGTCACGACGCACATGCTGAGTGCGGAAGAAGCGACCGAGCGAGGCATGGCGACGGGCCGCAAATGGAAAGGCGGCGTCTTCTCGCCAACCGATGGGACGGCAGATACCTCAAAGGCCGTGCCCGTCGCTGCGCGCGGGATCATGGCAGCGGGTGGCACGGTCCATCAGCTTTGCGCGGCGCGTGGCGTAGAGCTCACTGCCGGCCGGGTCAGCGGGGTGGTGACCGAAGCCGGCACCATCCGGACCAAGACGGTGGTCATGGCAGGAGGGGCCTGGGCATCCTCATTCTGCAACCAGCTTGGAATCCGCTTCCCACAGGCATCCGTGCGATCTTCCATTCTTGCCTTGGCTCCGGGTGCAGCCGGCCTGCCTGATGCCTTGTACGCCGGGCTGGTGTCGCTGACGCGGCGTGGCAACGGCGGATACACGCTCGCCATCAGCGGGCGCGCGCGTGTCGATCCCACGCCGCAGCAGTTCAGGTTTGGCCGCGAATTCCTGCCCATGTTCGCGCGCCGATGGCGAAGTCTTAGCCCTGGCGCGTTCGAGGGCTTGCGGCAGGGCCATGAATCCTTGGCGAAGTGGGGGCTCGATGAGGTGACCCCGATGGAGCTCAACCGGACGCTCGATCCGCGTCCCGACATGAGGCAGATTCGACTGACGCATCGACGAGCTTGCAAGCTCGTGCCCGAGCTCCGGCACGTCGCAATCTCAAATGCCTGGGCCGGTTACATCGACAGCACGCCGGACGGCATTCCCGCAATCGGTGAAGTTGAGTCCATTCCAGGTTTCATCCTCGCGGCGGGGTTCAGCGGCCACGGTTTTGGAATTGGCCCAGGCGCGGGACATATGATCGCCGACATCATTACGGGCAGTCCACCGATCGTCGACCCGCGCCCCTACAGGCCGGAGCGGCTGAAAATGAGCGCCTGGGACAAGGTCAGTGAGTTCTAAAGGCAGTTTCCGCCGTCCGGTGGGAAAAGGGGCTGGTTGATGCTATGACAATGCATATGACGCAGAAGCCTCAAAGTCTTTACGCCTTTGTCGCCCCCGATCTCATGGCATCGCTATGAAGCTCGATAAGATCGACATCAGGATTTTATGCGAACTGCAGAAGAACGGGCGGATTTCAAACGTCGAGCTCGCCGAGCTGATCAACCTTTCCCCGAGCCCGTGCCTGATGCGGGTCAAGAGGCTCCAGACGGAGGGCTTCATCACCGGCTATTCGGCCCAGATCGATGTTGCCAAGCTCGGACAAACTCTAACCGTCTTCGCTGAAATCACCCTGAAGAATCACCGGCAGATCGATTTCGCGCGCTTTCTCACGACCATCGAAAAGATCGATGCTGTCGTCGAATGCCATCTCGTTTCAGGCGGGTACGACTATCTCGTGAAGTTCATCACGGCGGGCATCAGCGAATACCAGGCGGTCATGGAACGCCTGGTCGAGATGGATATCGGTATCGACAAGTACTTCAGTTTCGTCGTGCTGAAGTCCCCGATCGTGAAGTCCCATCTGCCGCTCGAAAGCATCTTCAACGGCTGAAGAAACAGGCGCAGATTATCATCTCATCGCTGCGCGGACGTCCCTGTCTTCCAGCGTTTGGTCGAGCGTGGTCCGTGTCCGTTCGATGATGCCATCGATATCCGCGTCCGTGCAGCAGAGCGGCGGCGCATAGCCCAGTACGCCCTGGGCAAAGGCGCGGATGATGAGGCCGTTGTCCCATGCGCGGTCGAAAACGCGGCGCGCCGCGTCGGCTTCCGCCGGCAGCGGCGTCTTGCGCTCCTTGTCAGTGACGAGCTCGATTGCCGCCAGCATGCCGCGACCGCGGACATCGCCGACGAGCGGATGATCGGCCAGCGCGCGAAGACCTTCCATTAGCCGGTGCCCGGCCTTTCGGCCGTTTGCCAGCAAGCCGTTCTCGTAGAGGTCAAGGCACGCGAGCCCGACGGCTGCACTGACCGGGTGGGCGGAATAGGTGTAGCCGTGACCCACGGCCGCCTTGCCAGCGCCGTCGGCAATCGTGCTGTAGACGCGGTCGGACATCAGAACGGCCCCCATCGGCACATAGCCCGACGTCAGTCCTTTTGCGGTAGTCATGAGATCCGGCACGACGTCGTCCTCTTCACAGGCGAACAGTGGACCGACACGGCCAAAGCCGGTGATGACCTCATCGGCAACGAACAGGATATCATGCTCCTTGCAAACGGCACGCATGGCCTTCAGCCAGGACGGCGGCGGAACGAGGACGCCTCCCGATCCCTGGATCGGCTCGACATAGAAGGCGGCGACACGCTCGGCGCCTAGCTCGGCGATCTTGGTTCGCAGAGCAGCGACCGACGCCGCTATGATCGCCTGGGGATGGGAGCCGGCGGGATTGCGATAGGCATAATGCGACGGAATTTTGTGCTGCCAGTTGTAAGGCACTCCGAAGCCCGCATGAAAGGCAGGCAGCGCAGTCAAGCCGGCTCCTGCCGTCGACGATCCATGGTAGCCAGACTCGACGGAAATGAACTGATCCTTCTGTGGTGTCCCCTTGGCATGATAGTAGTACCGAATGAACCGGATCGTGCTGTCGACGGCGTCGGAGCCACCCAAGGTGAAATAGACATGGTTCAGATCGCCAGGCGCCAATTCGGCCAGCCTGGCGGCCAGCCGGATAGCCGGGTCGGAGCCCAAACCGAAATAGCTGGTCGCATAGGGCAGTTCGCGGAGCTGCCTCGTGGCCGCTTCAACGATGCTGTCCTGTCCGTAACCGGCATTGACACACCACAGACCCGCAAAACCGTCCAGCAATTGACGTCCCGAGACATCGGTCAGCGTCGCGCCCTTCCCTGACTTCAGCACACGGACGCCCGCCGCCTCATGGCTGCGATAGGATGAGACCGGGTGAATCAGATGCGCGCGATCGAGCTCAATCAGCGAGTTGCTCAACATGTCGTCCTCCAGATCAACCGCAACGCTTGCGCGGCCACTGCGATGTTTTCGCACTCAACGTAGGATGACCAAGACAGCAGTTGCTCCCAGGCTGAACACGGACGAAGGGTATTTTGACTGTGGTTGACGATCGGCGCCGCATCTTATGCCGGCATCGGCTGGCGCTAGGCATTGGCGCTCACGTCGGAGGCCCTTTTCGCACAACTCTCTGCCACAGCTCCGATCCGATACGACACAATCTGCTCCCGGTCACCGCGACAGCGGTGCTTTATCCGGTGGTCTGCCCGTTATGATCTCTCTCGTACCGGAACGCGGTGCGTGAGGACCCAAAGGATCGAGCCATGGCAACGTTTAGACCCAAGTACATCACCTTCGACTGTTACGGCACGCTGACCAATTTCGATATGGCCGGCGCAGCTAGGAGAGTCTATGGCTCTCAACTTTCCGCCACGACGATGGCAAGCTTCATCAAGGATTTCGCTGCCTATCGCCTGGACGAAGTTCTTGGCGCGTGGAAGCCGTACTTCGAGGTCGTGCATAATTCGGTAGAGCGCGCTTGCAAGCGCAACGGTATCGCATTTCGGCCGGAGGATGCCCAGCGCATCAATGAAGAGATCCACACATGGGGTCCACATCCCGACGTCCCGGCGGGTCTGGCCAAAGTTGCCAGAGAGATTCCGCTGGTCATCCTGTCGAATTCCATGAAGAACCTCATCATGTCGAACGTGGAGAAGCTCGGCGCCCCCTTCCACATGGTCATCACGGCCGAGGAAACCGGCGCCTACAAGCCGCACATGAAGGGCTTTGAGTACATGTTTGACAAGCTGGGCTGCGGGCCGGAAGACATCACCCACGTCTCCTCCTCCTTCCGCTACGACCTGATGAGCGCCTACGACCTCGGCATCAAGAGCAAGGTCTGGGTGAACCGCGGTCACGAGCCCGCCAACCCCTTCTACGAATACACCGAGGTCGCTGACATCGGAGGGCTCGCCGCGGCCGTCGGCCTGGAGCCCCTTCGCAAAAGCGCGTGAGCGCAGTTCCCTCGGGTTCTCTCGTTGCGCTTCAGTTCTTCAAAAGCTTCAATCGAGATCGGTGCGCTATCAAGGAAAAAGGGGGCGGTTCAGCCGCCCCCTTTTCTTGTTTCAGGTACTGATCCGATAGGCCTCTCAGTCCAGCCCGCCGACGTGCAGCGCCTTGGTCTCGAGATATTCTTCTATCCCGAGCTGGGATCCCTCGCGTCCGAGGCCCGACTGCTTGACGCCGCCGAAAGGCGCCACCTCGGTCGAGATCAGGCCGGTGTTCAAGCCGACCATGCCGAACTCCAGCGCCTCGGCAACGCGCCAGGAGCGCTTCAGGTTTTCCGTGTAATAATAGGCGGCAAGGCCGAAAGGCGTGCCATTGGCGATCGCAATCGCCTCGTCCTCGGTCTCAAAGCGGAAAAGCGGTGCGACCGGCCCGAAGGTCTCTTCTGAAGCCAACAGCATCTCAGTCGTCGCCTCGCCGAGCACGAGAGGGCGGGCATATTGCCGCCCTTCCGGCACCGCCTCACTCTCCGAGATGATCTTTGCACCCTTGTTCAGGGCGTCCGTGACGTGCCGCTTGATCTTCTCGATCGCAGCGCCGTTGATCATCGGCCCAATTGCGACCCCCTCTTCCGTACCGGCACCGACCTTCATTTTCGCGACCCGGCTGGCGAGCTTCTGGGCGAAGGCGTCGTAGATGCCAGCTTGCACTAAGATGCGATTGCAGCAGACGCACGTCTGCCCGCCATTGCGGAATTTTGACGCAATCGCCCCCTCGACCGCTCGGTCGATATCGGCATCGTCAAAGACGATGAACGGCGCGTTGCCGCCGAGCTCGAGGCTGAGCCTCTTGATATTATCGGCGGCGCCTTTCATCAGCAAAGCGCCGACGCGGGTCGATCCGGTAAACGAGATCTTGCGGACTTTATCGTTGGCCATCAGCTCCTGGCCGATGTCCGCCGGCATGCCCGTCACGACATTGATCACGCCAGCTGGAATTCCGGCGCGCTCGGCCAAAACAGCGATGGCTAGAGCCGAAAACGGCGTGAACTCGGAGGGCTTGATGACCACGGTGCACCCGGCGGCAAGCGCAGGCGCCACCTTGCGCGCGATCATCGCATTCGGAAAATTCCAGGGCGTGATGATCCCGCAGACGCCGACCGGTTCCTTCAGCACCAGGATGCGGCGATCGACGGTGGGTGACGGGATGGTCGATCCGTTGATCCGGCGCGCTTCTTCCGCAAACCATTTTATGAAGGACGCTCCATACCGGATTTCGCCGAGCGATTCAGCAAGCGGCTTGCCCTGCTCCAGCGTGAGCAGAAGAGCCAAGTCCTGCTCATGATGTCGCATGAGGTCGTACCAGCGCTCCAGCAGCGCGGCACGCTCTGCATGGGCCTTTGCCTTCCAATGCTTGAACGCAGCGGCAGCGGCCTCGATTGCTGCCCTGGTCTCGTCTCGGCCCATATCGGGGATGGTGCCAAGTACTCTCTGGCTCGCAGGATCGATGACATCAACAACCGCTTTCGCGCTCGCATCACGCCAAGTTCCGCCGATCAGCGCTTGCTGGCGAAACAGATCCTTGTCCTTCAATGCAATCATGGCTTGTTCCTTGCCTTCGGGCCCGACCTCGCCATCACCGCCTGATTTGCGATTGGCGGGACGAAGCCGTCTCATGCGAGCAGTACAGGACCGCACGCCGCATTTTTCATTGAGAATGACGTGTTTGGCCGCGTTGAATCTGGTCAGACGTGGCGCCGGAGGTCGAATATTCTGGAAACTATTTGATCGTGCTGCCCTCAGCATCGCTTCAGTCATAATGGCAGACGTAGATCTTTCGCACGGTCTCGATCGTGCGCCAGATCCCGACGAAGCCGGGTTTCATGACAAAGCTGTCGCCGGCCCGATACCTCCGGGTCTCGCCACCTTTTTCCTCGATTTCGATGAGGCCCGAGAGGATGTGGCAGAACTCGAAGGTGGTGCCCTTGATAGAATGGGTCTCGCCCGGTGTCGCTTCCCAGACGCCGGTCAGCACCTTCTCGCCTTTCGAGGCGTCCTGGGCCCAAGTCTTGAACGACGGATCGCCGGAAATAAGCCGTTCCGGAGCAGGCAAGGCGTTCTTCGGAGCGAAGTCCGGATTGGTGTCGATGGTGACCAGAAGTGACATGGTTTTCTTCCCGTTAGTAGCCGAGTGTTCGATCGACAAGGCCGATCGGATTTCGTCCAGCGCGGTGGCGCCGGATGTTCTCTATGACCGATTGTGCTGCCGTATGCGGTTGCGTCACGGACGCGATATGCGGCGTTATGATCACCTTCGGATGCGACCAGAGTGGATGGCTCTCCGGCAGTGGCTCGGGATCGGTAACGTCAAGCATGGCTGCTGTCAGATGCCCGCTGTCAAGCGCCTCGATGAGTGCGCCCTGGTCAAGCTGCGGGCCGCGACCGACATGCAGCAGCTTCGCTCCCGCCGGCAAAAGCGAGAAGAGCTTTGCGTTCAGGATGCCGCTTGTTTGCTCCGTCAGGGGAAGAAGACAGACGAGGACATCCGTTCCTTGCAGGAAACTGCCAAGCTGATCTGCGCCATGGAAGCAGGTGACACCATCGATCGCCTTTTTGCTGCGGCTCCACCCGGCAAGAGGAAATCGAAACGGCCTCAAGCGGTCGATCGCGGCTTGCGCCAGCATGCCAAGGCCGAGGAAGCCAACACGCCGATCAGGCGCCTGGGAGGTTGCCAGCGCTTGCCAAACGCCCCTTCTCTGCTGCTCCCGATAGGCCAGCATCTCACGATGCAGCGTCAGCACCCCGAGGACGACGTATTCCTGCATCATGCGCACGATGCCATCCTCGACCATGCGCACGAGCTTCACGTGGTCGGGTATGGTCTCCGGCTTGAACTGGTCGACCCCAGCCCCGATGGAAAAGAGCACCTCCAGATTACAAAAACCCGAGAGATCGTCGGGCGCGTTCCAGGTGAGCAGGTACCGTATCTTTTCCGGGTCAAAACTCTCGCTGCAATGATGGAAGTCCAGATCGGGGAGCTCGCGCGCAAAGGCCTGGCGGAAGACTGCCGCCCTTACAGCATCGGAATTGAACAAAAATGCCATCGGTGCACGCCTCTGCCTGGCTTGGCGTGTCGACGACGCCGGGAAAAGCGACTAGCCTCGCAAGCCCTTCTTGAGCATTCACGGCGCCTACTCTGCCTGCGCAGTTTGTCCAACATCGATAGGGTAGCTGCGAGCCGAAGCTTTCCCTACCGAATTGCATTGCAAGACAGGCCGAAGATTTCGAAAAGAAGGCCCAAACAGGGGAAAACTGCTGAGTTTCTGTGCGATAGTGCGGCGAAATACGCCCCGCCCTATTGTGGCAGGAGGAGAAAGGGCGCGAGGTGCCAGAGATTGGCATCCCCGCGAAGGAACGGACGAGTGCGAGATGGCACGAACGGTGCGCGTGAAGTCCTTTGAACTGGCTGCGAAAGACATCAACGACGTTGATGTGACGCTGCTCCACGCACTCTCGACCGGTGTTGGCTGGCCCCATCGACCCAAGGATTGGGATTTTCTACGCCGCGCAGGTCATGGCATCGTAGCCGTCGATGGTATTGGACGCGTCTTCGGCAGCGCGATGTGGTTCCCATATAGCCGCGAGTTCGCGACGATTGGCCTGGTGATCACAACGCCCCGAACCCAGGCACAAGGTACTGGCCGCTGGCTCATGGAGCAGGTTTTCGAGCGGTGTGGCGACCGGAATTTGAGCCTCAACTCAACCCATGCCGCCTATCATCTCTATCTGTCACTGGGGTTCACGAAGGAAGCCACCGTGTATCAGTGGCAAGGAGAGGTCGTGTCACCACCCCCACCGGTGCCTGCTCTCGACGGCGAATTGAGCTCGCTGTCCACCGAGAACATCGAAGAGATCGCAGCACTGGATGAACGCGCGTTCGGCACCAGCCGTCAGAGGCTGCTTGCATTGCTTTCTGAAGGCGCGTCAATCTGCGTTTTGCGCCACGGCGGAGAGATCGCCGGCTATTCGATGAAGCGCGAATTCGGGCGCGGTCATGTGATCGGCCCCATCGTTGCCAGCAATGATCGTGACGCGATCCACCTTACGGCCGTGCATCTCAAGGATCTCGCCGGAAGGTTCGCCCGCGTGGATACCCGGGAGCAGACGGGTCTGTTTGCGGACTTTCTTCAACAGAGCCGCCTCGGGATGAACGAAACAGTCACGACCATGTCCAAAGGAAAGCGATTTCTGGACCGGAAAGAAAACGAGCCCTGGGTCTACGGATTGGCCGGTCACGCCTTGAGCTGAAGCTGTGAAGCGAATCGTCCTTTGAAGGTTGCCGCGCACTCCTCGGCCCAGTATGGTTTTTCTCGGCAGAGCCGCGTGCGTTGATCTTGGTTCGTGCTTAACTATCTACCGCCTCACTCATGCTGAGACGCTCGATTGCCTCCAGGTTGTGAATTGTAACAGACGTGTACTTTGCCGTCGCAATTCCATCCTGCTCGAGACTCTTGAGCAACCGGTTGATCGTTTGGCGACCGACGCCGATCATCACCGCCAGATCCTCCTGGGACAAGCGCAGATCGATGACCAATCCCTTCTTGGTCTGGCGGCCGTGGCGCTCCGCAAGCCTGCACAATTCCTGCGCGAGCCGATGAAGCGGACGGCGATTGCGAACAATGATCAGGTTCTGAATCGAAACGCGCAAATGATCGCAGACCATTCGGACAAACGCCGAATAGTACTCGTTGCTCTCGCTGATGAGAGCATCGAGCCGCTCCTGGCTCAAGTGAAAGACCACGGTCTTGCCAATGGCGAATGCGTCGTAGCCATAGGGACGCCCGTCAAGGGCCGACGTGACGCCAATCCAGGACCCGGGCGAGGTGATGAGAAGGAAGGATGGATTTCCAGACAACGAGAAGCTGGTCAGGCGCACCTGGCCCGAAACGAGGGCAACCAACCCGTCGCGGCTATCGCTCGCCGAATAGATCAGGGAATCATCAACGTTTCGAACGCGGCCCAAGCGCAGAATGCGATCAGCCAGTGACGGGGAAAGGCCGGCGAACCATTTGTTCTTCCGCAGAACTGCCTTCAGCACCGCTTTGTTCATTCGTGGCCACACGCAAAAAATGAAGGATTGAATTGTCGCTTTCGTGACAGTCGCGATTGAGATGTCATTCTAGGGGAGGACCATCGGTGGTCGCCTCGTGATAATGCCGAGGCTTGCCGCTCGCGGGCCGCCAGTCCCGGTGGGCCGCCTGCCTGCGTTCATGTCAGGGAGACGGTATGACGACCGGTGCGACCAGCCCCAACGCGGAGTCGCCAACAGCAACAGACCGCCACTCCTCCTCCTTGTCGCCGAGGTCCGAGCGGTCGCCGAACTCAGCGCCATGCTCGCAACAACGCTTGCCCTGCTCAGGGCGCCGCGCGGCGACGGCCACTCAGTGATCGTCATACCCGGCTGTCTTACCGGCGACCTCTCGACCGTGCCCCTCCGACGATACCTCGCGATTCTGAATTACAATGTGCATCCCTAGAGGCTCGGACGCAACAGGGGGGCGTCTCCAGGATGATCTCGCCCGTCCAATCGCGGATCGCCGAGATCAGGCAAGCGACCGATCGCAAGGTCAGCCTGATCGGATGGAGCTTTAGGCGCGTGTACGCCCGATTGGCTGCCCAAATCGGCCTGTGATTCAACCCCTCCGTGCTGTGGGCGATTGCGGACCGCCTTGCGCTACAAGAGGGGAGAATTCAAGCCGTTCGGCCGACGCGGTCCCTTCCGTTTCGGCTATGCCGCCCCGGAACACGGCGAACCGGACGGCAGGCCCTAGGACGATTTCGCCTCGGCCTCATAGATGGTCATGACCGGCGGCTTCGAGCACAGCCTGGCGACCTCTTGTGCAAACGCCCGGGACTCCGATCGTGCAAAATGCGTCCTGAGAGCAGCCGCATCGCGCCAACGCTCGAAAAACCGCAACCGGAGGGGATCTTCGCAATCGATCTGTATGACGTGCTCAATGCACCCATCCTCCCCGCGAGACCGATGCACGTGCTCGAGGCTGATCTTCACGAGGCGATCGAGGCTTTCGCTGCGCCCGTCCACCGATCCAACGACGATAATCATCAAATTGCCCTCTCCTTTGCTAAGTCGCCTTGGTGTGGACCAATTCACCGGCTGCGTGGCGAGGCCCCGCGCAGGGTGACCAGCAAAGTGGTGCCTGACAGCAGGTGCAAGGCCATGACCAGATACAAGCTGTAGACCGGATTGCCCGTGGCGGCGGTAATGAACCCGGTAACGGGCGGAGCCACTACCGGTCCGAGATTGGCGAGACCCGCGATAAACGCGACGCCCCCGGCAATGCTCGCCTTCGACAGATACTCCGTGCATGTCGTGACGAACAGCGGAACGGCAGAGACGAATCCAACTCCGGCGACGGTAAGGCCAAGCACTGCAACCACGATGTTGCCTTGCGCAAGGGTCATGAGAAGCAGTCCCAGGGCGGCCACCGCAACGCATGAGGCATAGTGCCACCGCCGCTCGCGACGCTTGTCGGAATGCCGGCCGACCAGGACCGTGCCGATCACGCCTGCGAGGTGAGGCAAGGTCGACAGCAAGCCCACCTGAAACAGATCCGAAACGCCCCAGCCCTTGATCATCGATGGGATCGAGAACACCATCGTGTAGTTTGCGCCAAGAAGGAGAATGTCGACCAGGACCAAGCCATAGATCTTGGGGTCCGTTGCCATTTGCCAGAACCCGCTATGCGAGGAGGTCTCGACATCGGGATGATCCTGCTCATGCTGAAGCCGCAGCGCAGACTTCTCTGCGGCTGTCAGCCAGGAGGCCTCCTCAGGTCTGTCCTGGAGGTAGAAATAGGCGGCGATGCCCAGAAGGGAGGCTGGAATCCCCTGCGAAATGAACAGCCATTGCCAGCCATGGAGCCCTTCGAAGCCGTCGAGATATTTTAGCGTCGCTCCGCAGAGAGGACCGGCCAGAAGCGGCGCAATCGCCGTCGCCGACATGAACGTTGCCATCACCTGGCCCCGCTTCGCAGAGGGATACCAATACGTCAGATAAAGTATGACGCCAGGCAGAAATCCAGCCTCAAAAATGCCGAGCAGAAATCGCGCGACGTAGAATTGAAAGGGCGTTTGGACGAATGCCATGGCCGCGGCCACGACGCCCCAAGCAAACATGATCCGCAGCATTGTCTTGCGGACGCCGATCCGTTCCAGCAGGAGATTGCTCGGGACCTCGAAAATCATATAGCCGACGAAGAAGATCCCTGCGCCGAGTCCATATGTAGCGTCACTGAATGGTAGCGTCTGCTTCATCTGAAGCTGCGCAAACCCGATATTGATGCGATCGAGGAAGGCAACGACGTAACAAAGCATCAGGAACGGCAGCAGTCGAAACCCGATCTTCGAAAACAGCCGGACGACATCGTCTCGCTCCTCGCCTCGAGCAACGACCGGAATACAGTTTGTCTCGATTGTCATGATAGCCGTTCCGTTCCCTAGCGGCGGTCAATTCGTTTGCTGTCGGCTGGTCCGTCCGCCCGGTCCCGCCCTTCGGTCCGACGGTAGGGAATTTTTCTGCGCCGATTGTCGCGATTGCGACAATGTCGCTCACGAACTGCGCTTGTCTGTGGCAGCAACGGTACGCCCCTTCAGACAGGGAGCCCGGCAGCGCCGGGGCGCAATTGCATGGCTGGATAAGGGACACGCCTCGATCGATGAGGCTTCGTATCGCCATTCGTCGAAACACGCGAATCTGGTGCACTCGAAATCCAGCCCATGAAGGACAAACTCATGTCATTGACAGCCGAGCAGCTTTTCGCAGTCAACGGTCTCGTCACGGTCGTGACCGGCGCAGCAAGCGGGCTCGGTCTGGCCATTTCCGAGACAATGGCGGCCAACGGTGCCGACTTGATCCTGGTTGACAGGAACGAGAAGGAGTTGAGGCGGGTCGGCGAAGAGGTCATTCCGGGGGCGGAGATTGCGATGGTCGATGTCGCAGATCCAGATGCCGTCCGCCGCCTGATGGACGACGTTGTCGCGCGCAAAGGCAAGCTCGACGTCGTGTTTGCCAATGCCGGAATCAGCGCCGGGCCGGGAATTGTCTCGCCAAAGGGCCACATCGAAAACATCGATCTCGTCGCATGGAACGAGGTTCTCGCAACGAACCAGACCGGCGTATTCACGACGATGCAGGCTGCGGCCCGGCATATGAAGGCGCAGCGCCGGGGCCGGATCGTGGTCACCGCGTCCGTAGGGGGACTGCGCGGAGCTTGGGCCACAGGATATTCCTATGCGGCTTCGAAAGCGGCGGTGGTGAATCTCGTCAGGCAGGCGGCTCTCGAACTGGCTCCGTTCGACATCCAGGTCAACGCGATCGCACCCGGCTTCTTCCGGACGGCGCTTGGCGGCGGACGCCTCCTGGACGAGGTCGCAACAAAGCCTCTCGAAGCCATCGTTCCCATGAGACGGATTGCGATGCCGCGCGAGATTGCCGGCGTCAGCCTGCTGCTGGCGTCCCCGGCCGCAAGTTACATCACCGGATCCGTTTTCACCGTGGACGGCGGGATCACGGCGGCATGAAGCAGTTCGAGGGAAGGGTCGCCGTCGTTACGGGCGCCGGGAGCGGCATTGGCCGCGAATTGGCGGTTGCCTGTGCCGAACGTGGAATGAATCTGGTTCTCGCCGACGTCGACGTCGACGGGCTTTCGGCCACGAAAAACCTGATTCCAAGCAACGTTGCCGTGCGCACGAGGCCATGTGACGTGTCGAGCTTCGAAGCCGTTCAGGATCTCGCCAACTTCGCATTTGGGGAGTTCGGAAATGTTCACCTGCTCTTCAACAATGCAGGCGTCGCAGCGCTGGGCCCGGTTTGGTCCGCAACCCCCGAAGACTGGAAATGGGTCCTTGGCGTCAATCTCCTGGGAGTTGCCTATGGTATTCAAAGCTTCGTACCGCGCATGATTGCGGCGGGTCAGGACGGGCACATCGTCAATACGTCCTCGGGCGCGGGATTGACCGCTGTAGCGGGGTCGGGAGTTTATTGCGCAAGCAAGCACGCGGTCGTCGCTTTATCCGAGTGCCTCTTGAAAGACCTCGAGAATGCCGGCTCGAAGCTGAAGGTCAACGTCTTGTGCCCATCGCTGGTCAGGACGGCTATCGCCGACTCCGACAGGCATCGGCCCGCGCATCTGGCCTCATCAAATCCGAACAGCGCGCCGTTCGATCGGCGCGTCAGAGCGGGGATGGAGGCCTCCGATGTCAGCGCCGCTGACGTTGCCAGGATAACAATGCAAGCTATTTGCGACGACGATTTCTACATTCTTCCGCATCCGGCAGTACGGCTCCGTGTCGAGGAGCGGCTCCGCGATATCATCGGCGATCATCGGCACCACGAGCCAGACAACATCATTACGGATGGACCATGAGCAATCCAGACAAGGATGCGGACCTGCGAGCAAGGATCCTGGCCCTGGAAATTCGGCTTGCCGAACATGACGATCGCGAGGCGATCCGGACGCTCCGCTGCACCTATCACGAATACGTCAATCAGGACCGGGTAGCTGAACTGGCAGATCTTTTTTCAGAGAATGCCACGGTTTCCTACGGAGGCCGGCCATCCGTCACCGGCCGAGAGGCGATACGATCCTTCTTCATCAATTTTCCGATCAAGTGGGCGCGCCAGTTCATCCACGCGCATGTCGTCGAGATCGATGGTGACCGCGGCAAAGGCTACAGCCATCTTGACGGGCGCCCTGTCCTCAACGGCAAGAGCATCATGGTCGGCGGGCGCTTTGACGATGAATATGTCAGAGAGAATGGTCGTTGGCTGTTTTCAAAGGTCGTGTTGACCACCTGGTACGTGGTTCCAGTCGAGCCGGGCTGGGAAGGCGCTGCCGCTGCGAAGCCAGTGCAGATGTGAATCGCAAAGCTCGCGGTTTGGATCCACTGGGCGAGGGGAGCACCGCATCCCGCCCGAGATAGCGGATCTATCTGGATCCTCGCCGGTTGCGATTGAGCCGGCCAGGCTTGCGGTCTTCGCTGCGCGAAGACCAACGCCAGCCAAAGTATCCCTCCCTCAAGCGGCCGATTGCGTTGTCGGCATCCAGCTCTTGACCTCCTGCACCGCTGCTGCCGCGGCAATCTTCGATCCGGCTGCGGGTTCGGGAGCGTTACTCTGTCCCAGTTCACGGGCCAGGAGCTCGCGGTCACAGGCGTTCTCCCACAGCGAAACGGTGATGGCTGCGACACAGTTGCTGATCATGCTGGTGAGCGCCCGCGCCTCCGACATGAACCGGTCGATGCCGATCAGCAGGGCCACGCCGGTCACCGGCAGATCCGGCATGACGGAGAGGGTTGCGACCAGCGCGACGAAGCCGCTCCCGGTGACACCGGCCGCCCCTTTGGACGTCAGCAGCATCAGCCCGAGCATCGCCGCGATCTGCCCCCATGACAGGTGAATGTCGCAGGCCTGGGCGATGAAGATGGACGCCAGGGTGAGATAGATGGCGCTGCCATCCAGATTGAAGGAATAGCCCATCGGCAGCACGAGCCCTGACACGCCTTTGCGGCACCCGAGTTGCTCAAGCTTGCGCAACGCGCCAGGCAGCGCCGGCTCCGACGATGAGGTGCCGAGCACGATCAGCAGTTCTTCCTTGAAGTAACGGATGGTCTTCCAGAGACTGAACCCGTTCAGCCGCGCCAGCGTACCGAGCACGACGACCACGAAGAACGCGCAGGCGATGTAGAATGTCAGGATCAGCAGTCCGAGCGAACCAATCGAACGGATGCCGTAGCGGCCGACCGTAAACGCCATGGCGCCAAAAGCGCCGAGGGGAGCCAGCTTCATGATGAAGCCGAAGGCAACAAACAGCACGTGGGAGAACGAGGCGACCGCCTTCGTCACCACTGCGCCCTGGTCGCCGGCACGGCTGAGGCCGAAGGCGATCAGGATGGAGAGCAGCAGCACCGGCAGCACCTCACCGTCGGCGAACGCCCCAAAGAAGGAATGCGGGATGATGTGCAGCATGAAATCCGCAAATCCGGTCGCGCCAGACTGCTTGGTGAATTTTGCAGCTACCGACGGATCCAGCGAATTGACGGAAACATGCATGCCCACGCCCGGCTGGATCAACGATATGGCGATCAGCCCGGCCAGCAGTGCAAGCACGGTCAGCAAGTAGAACAGCGCCATGGATTTCACCAGCGTGCGGCCAACCTCGCGGGAATCGCTGATGCTGTTGATGCCGCTCACAATGGTGCAGAACACGATCGGCGCGATCATCATCTTGACCAGCTTGACGAAGCCGTCCCCGAAGGGCTTCAGCGCGGCGCCAAATTCAGGCCAGAAATGACCGCTGAGGACACCCAGCACGAGACCGATCAGCACCTGGACGTAGAGGATACGGTAGAACGGCTTTCGCACCTCGGTGCTCGGAGACCCAGCCAGCGCTTGCATGTGCATTTCTCGTTTCTCCCATGTGTTTGATTTTTATCGATGGCTCTAGCGCGGACCGAGTTCAGGCCGCCAGGATTGAATGAAGCACGTGCGCTCGCCGGGCGAAGACGTGGCCCTGGAAAATTCGGCGGGCGGTCCGCTGCACTCGGGCGACCGGGCCGGGCTCAAGCCGAACCACGAGCTGGCCGGAGGGATGGGCGAGCGTGATGGGCACCGGCGGCGCCAGCGGCCCGACCATCTCTGCGGCGATCGTCCCTGACGTCACGCACGCCGTCGCAATCGCCACCGCGCCGGTCACCGCCAGCGCGCTGTGGCAGTCGTGCGGCATGAAATACCGCGTGTGCAACGTCGCGTCCGTCGCGGGTGCGATCAGGACCGGCTTCGGAATCACCATGGACGCGGAATTTGGAAAGCCCATGCGGCGTCCGGCCTCGACGCGCAGGCTTTCGAGCCGGGCGCGGAAGTCGCTGTCGGCGAACTCCGAAGGTGCCTCACGGCCGGTCCATCCCAGATCCGCCGCGCGGACCAGCATGACGGGCATGGCAGCGTCGACGCAGCTCACGTCGATCCCATCGATGCGATCGACCGGTCGTCCTGTCGGCAGGAGGCGACCGGTGCGTGCGCCAGCCGCGTTGGGAAACGACAATTCGATCGGCGCGGCCGTTCCCGGCACGCCGTCGATCCGCGCCTCGCCTTCATAAGTCACCCGCCCGCCCGGGGTGGCGACCGTCGCATCAATCAGCTTGCCGGTGTTGACATTGTGGATGCGCACCTGGGTGCGATCTGCGGCAGCTGCGACCAGACCGGCTTCGATCGCGAACGGTCCCACCGCTGCCAGCATATTCCCGCAGTTCGGCGAGGTGTCGACGATCCCTTCACGAACCCGCACTTGGGCGAACAGGTAATCGACATCCGCGCCGGGCACCGATGCCGGTCCAACAATCGCGACCTTGTTGATGACGGCATTGCCGCCGCCGATTCCATCGATGCCCAGATCGTGGCCGCCCCCCATCACCGACAGCAAGACCGCATCGCGCGCGCTGGAATCGATCGGGAGATCGCTGGCCAGGAAAAACGGCCCGCGCGAGGTTCCGCCGCGCATGACCACACAGGGAATGGCAATCTGATCGTTCATTGGAGCTGTTCCGTTCGGCGACATCTTCGTTCGAACAGAGCATGGGCTCTTGCAACTATTCTGTAAAATGCAAATATCTGAAGTATTAATGCGCCATCCGGTATAATAGGAGCCAGCCATGAACGCAGAATTGCTCGACCTCAAGGCGTTCATTACCGTCGCGGAGACCGGAAGCTTCGTCCGGACCGCCAAGGCGCTCAACCTGTCGCAGCCGGCGCTGAGCCGACGCATTCAGAAGCTGGAGGAAAGCCTCGGTGCGCCGTTGCTCGAAAGATCAACGCGTCACGTCAATCTCACCATGACGGGCCGCGATTTCCTGCCGAAGGTGCGCCGCCTAATCGACGAGTTCGAGACGTCGGTGCTTGCCATCCATGATATCGGCGCGCGAAGTTCGGGCTTGGTCTCGGTGGCTGCGGTGCCGACAGCGGTGTTTTATTTCCTGCCGCGTGCGATCGGCCGTTTTGCCGAGGCGTATCCGCGCATTCGGATCCGGATTCTAGATATCGGGGCCAATGAGGGCTTGGAAGCGGTCGCGCGCGGAGAAGCCGACTTCGGCATCAATTTCATCGGTGCTTCGCATGCCGAAATCGAATTCGAGAAACTGGTCGAAGATCCCTTCGTCCTGGCCTGCCGCCACGACCATCCGTTGGCATCACGCAAACAGGTAAGCTGGTCGGAGATCGTGTCGCACCGGGTTATTACCGTCGGTCGCAACAGTGGCAACCGCGCGTTGATCGACAATGCACTGGCGCGACACGGCCTGCAGTTGAACTGGTCCTATGAAGTTTCTCACCTCTCCGGTTCGCTCGGTCTCGTCGAGGCGGGACTGGGCATCGCCGTACTGCCGCGGCTCGCGACGCCGGCGGCCGGCCATCCGATCATTCATACCGTCAGGTTGACCGAGCCGGAGGTGTCGCGGACGATCGGAATCGTGCGCAGGCACGGGTCGACGCTATCACCTCATGCCAGTCAATTTCTCAAGATGCTCCTCGAGGCATGGCGCTCGCCTTCACGGACGAGCAGTCGAGGCAGGCCGCAGCCCCACTCCTAAGGCTTCGAACTTGAACCAGCTCTATTGAGCGCCGCGACGCGCAAATGATCGCGCAAATCAGCCGGAATGCGGTCGCTTCCAAATGAAAAGGGAGTTTACGAATCTCGGACCGATACGAAATCTTTGGTTTCCGCCGCGCGTTTGACCGCGTCGATCACTCTGAGGGTCTTCAGCCCTTCACGCCCGCTCACCACAGGCGCGGCCGTACCGCGGATGACCCCGCAGAAATTGGCAATTTGCAGGCCAAGCGGGTCTGCTTTCTCGTAGTTCAGCCGCTCGCGCTCAATCGGCGCCCACCAGCTGGCCTTGCTCGGGTGATGCCATAGATCCAGTTGCGGAATAGCCAACGATGCCGCCGTGCCGCCGATCTGGTAACATGCCTCCTGCGTGTGACTGTAGGCCGGGTTTTCACCGGCCGTGAATTCCCAGCTCCAGGGCGACTGGATGGTGTCGGAGACATTGACCGTTCCCAGCGCGCCGGAGGCGAAGTGCAGGATGATCACCGCGGTCTCTTCGACCGCATTTCCACGCAGCCGATTGGATTGGGCAGCCTGCACCGCGACGATATCCCCACAGAGGTACCGCAGCAGGTCGACGTCGTGGATGAGATTCAAGAAAACAGGCCCCGCCCCGTTTTCGCGGCGCCAGGCCACGTCGAAATAATCGTCCGGCTTGATCAGCCAAAACATGCCATGCACCGATACGATCTGGCCCAGCCGGCCGCTGTCGATCTCTGCCTTAGCGCGCCGGATCATCGGGTTGTGGCGACGATGATGGCCCGTGATCAGCGGCACGCCCGCGCGCTCGGAAGCCTCGACCAGGGCTTGTGCAGCGGCGATGTCATCCGCTAACGGCTTCTCGATCAGCGCTGGGATCCCCGCTGCGATACAATCCATTCCGTTGGCCACGTGCATCTGGTTGGGGGTGGCGACAACCACCCCTTCCGGCCGATTTCCGGAGAGCATGTCCTGGAAGGACGAATACCAGTCCACCTTCAGCGAAACCGCCAACTCTCGGGCTGCCGGCGCCGGATCGACGATCGACGACAGCATCGCCTCCGGCCGCGCGAGAACGTGCTCGATGTGTCGCTTGCCGATGAGACCTGCTCCCATCACCGAGAGGCGGACGGGTGTGCTCATGCGACGCTATCCCTTCTTCTCATCAAGCAGCTTGGCCACGCGACGCAAGCCGAGCAGATAACCCTGGGTGCCGAACCCTGCGATGACCCCATCAGCTCGTTTTGAGACAAACGAGTGGTGGCGGAATTCCTCGCGCTTGTGCACATTGGAAATGTGCACCTCGATCACTGTCCCCTCGAACGTGTTCAAAGCATCCAGGATAGCGACCGACGTATGGGTGAAAGCGGCGGGATTCATCACGATACCGGCAGCCGTCTCGCGTGCCTCGTGGATCCAGTCGATCAGCTCGTATTCTCTGTTGGATTGATGGAAGCGAATCTCCAGGCCAAGCTCCTTGCCTAGCGCTCGACAGTCCCGCTCCACATCCGCAAGCGTCTCGAAACCGTAGATGTGGGGCTGGCGCTTGCCGAGCAAATTGAGATTCGGGCCGTTGAGGACGTAGACAAGGCGACTCATCGAAGGAGAACTCCGTTCAGTGATGGGCGAGGATCTCGCCAAGGAACTGCCTGGTGCGGGCGTGCTGTGGATTACGGAAGAAAGCGTCGGGCGCGCCTTCTTCGATGATCTGGCCTTCAGCCATGAAGATGACGCGATCGGCAACCTGGCGCGCAAAGCCCATCTCATGGGTGACGCAAATCATGGTCATGCCGTCGTTGGCGAGGCCGATCATCGTATCGAGCACCTCCTTGACCATTTCGGGATCGAGAGCCGAGGTTGGCTCGTCAAACAGCATGACCTTGGGCTGCATGCAGAGCGCACGCGCGATCGCGACGCGCTGTTGCTGACCGCCCGAGAGTTGAGCCGGATACTTCTCGGCCTGGTCACCGATGCGGACGCGCTCAAGATATTTTCGCGCGGTCGCCTCTGCCTCGGTTTTGCTGATGCGGCGCGCGCGGATAGGCGCGAGCATGCAATTCTGCAAGACCGTCATATGCGGAAAAAGATTGAAGCTTTGAAAGACCATGCCGACATCCTGACGTACGACGTCGATTGCCTTGATGCTGTCGTCCAGCCGATGGCCGTTCACCACGATACTGCCCTGCTGGATCGCCTCCAGACGGTTGATACAGCGGATAAGTGTCGACTTGCCTGAACCGGACGGACCGCAGAGCACGATCTTCTCGCCCTTGCGCACGGTGAGATCGACGTTGCGGAGAGCCTGGTATCCGCCGTACCACTTCTGCACGCTCTTCATTTCGATCAGGATCTGGTCCTGCATGCTAATCTCCGCCGTTGGGCGGCGGCCAACGCAGATCGCGTCGGCCGCTCGCAGTGGCTACTGGACGGTGAAGGGAACGCCGGGGACGGAGTCGGGGAAGACCGGGACCGGGACCTTCATCCATCTGGCGTAGAAAGTGACCAGCTTGCCGTTCGATTTGATCTCGTCGATGAACTTGTTGGCCGTCTCGTTCCACTCCTTCTCGCCGAGGCGCGTGCAAGCGCCGTTGTAAAGGGCGGTGAAGTGAAGCTTGGGTTCGAACCCGAGTTCCGGCTTTGCGGCGTTGAGGCGCTGCGGATAAAACAAGTTCGCGCCGACTGCCTGGACTTGGCCAGAGAGCAGCGCCTGGATGGTGGCGGCGTCATCGTCAAATCTGCGGATCTCGGTCCCGGACGGGGCGTTGTTGGTCACCTGAGTATCCTGCGTGGAGGACCGCGGAACGCCGATGACGAATTTGCCCATATCGGCATTGCTGTTGATCGGCGTCGCCTGGGCAGCGACGAGCGTGATCTCGTTGGCAACATACGGTTTGGAATACTGCACCGCCTTCGCGCGCTCGGGTAGCATGGCCATGGTTGCGAACAGGATGTCCACGCGGCCTGTGGTCAGCGCCGGAATACGATTGGCCACCGCCAACGGGACGAACTCGGCCTTCACACCGAGATATTCAGCGAAGGCGCGGCCCATGTCGGCATCGATGCCGTCCTGCTTTCCTGAGCTATCGACATAGCCCCAGGGCGGATTGTCACCCTGAATGCCGATGACGACGACGCCCTTCTTCTTCACGTCTTCCAGAGTGCCGGCCTGCGATTTGCCTGCGATGGCGATAGCCGCCAATGCCATTAGCGCGATGCCGATCTGGCGACGGTTGGGTGAAAACAACATGAGTATCTCCTCCTGGTGATGGCTGTTTGTGATTGAGCAGGTGCGCCGTTCCTACCTTTGACTGGCCAGGGCGAGCCTGGCCTCCATCCGACTGCCCCACCACGACAGTGGCCAGCAGAGGATGAAATACATCGCGCCGACCACGCCGAAGACGAGCAACGGCTGGAAGGTCTGGTTCGATACGATTTGACCGGCGCGGGCGAGTTCGATGAAGCCGACGATGGCGGCGAGCGAAGTGCCCTTGATGAGCTGCACGAGAAAGCCGATGGTCGCCGGCAGCGAGATGCGGATCGCCTGCGGGAGCACGATGTCGCGCATGCGGGACGAATAGTGCAGTCCCAGCGCCATCGCCGCCTCGGTCTGCCCGCGCGGCACGGCCTGGATCGCGCCGCGCCAAATCTCACCGAGGAAGGCGGAGGCATTCACGGTGAAACCGATCGCCACCGCGACGAATGCGTCGAGCTTCAACCCGGTCAGGGCCAATCCGTAATACACGACGAAAAGCTGCAGCAGCAGCGGAGTGCCCTGGAATATCCCGATATAGATGCGGGTGATCCATTCCACGCCTTTATGACCGCAGGTGCGCAGCAATGCGACGGCCAGACCCGCCGTGCAGCCGCCCACAAACGCGACCACCGTCAGCAGCACCGTCCATTGCAGCCCACGCAACAGGAAGCCAAACTCGGGAAGACCAAAATGCGGTGTCATGATCGCCCTCCTCAGCGTGTCGGATATGAGAAGAAGCGGTGAGAGACGACCGCAAAGCCCAGCATCAGCAGCCAAGAGATCGCGAGATAGAGGAAGGTGACGGAGAAATAGACCTCGAAGCTGCGGAACGTATCGCTCTCGATGCGCTGGGCAACCGACGTCAATTCGTAAGCCGATACGGCCGAACAGATCGACGAGGTCAGCGTCAGCATGATGAACTGACCCGTGAGCGAGGGGTAAATCGCGCGAAGCGCGGGCTTGAGCACGATGAACCGGAATACCTGTCCTTTGTGCAGGCCGAGCGCGTAGCCGGCCTCCACCTGCCCCTTGTGAATGGATTGCACCCCGCCGCGGATGATCTCGATGGCGTAGGCGCCGCCATTGACACCGAGTGCGATAATGGCGGTAGCGGTCGGATTGAGCTTCAACCCGATGAGCGGCAGGGCGAAGAACAGAAAGAAAATCTGGACCAGGAAAGGCGTATTGCGCACGATCTCGACGAAACCGATCACGAGAGCACGCAACCATGCCGCCTTCGAATCGCGTGCCGCGACGCCGACGACACCGATGATCATTGCGAGCGTCATGCCCGCGAGCGCCAGGCCCAGCGTACCCACGCACCCCCACAGCAGCGCGGGCATGGCATGCCAAACCACCGAGAAATCGAGCGTGTAGCCCATCTTGCGTTTCCTCTCGGGCGTTGTGCGTGCCGCTCGCCCATCGGCCTGACGTCACCCTCCCAGGGATGCAAACGTGGCGAAAAAGACGTCCGGATCAGGTGAGATGCCCGTGAACAGGCGAAATGCTTCGGTGCCCTGGAAGATCGCCATGCCTCCGCCGTCGACGGTGCGGCAGCCGAGGGCGCGTGCCGCCCGCAGCAGCGCGGTTTCCAGCGGGAAGTAGACGATCTCGGCGACCCAGAGATCAGGACGCAGCAGGGCCGTCGGCAGCGGGGTGCCCGGGTATTTGTCCATGCCGATCGGCGTCGCGTTGACGATTCCCTGGGCGGCAGCCACGGCCGCGGCCGCGTCGTGGCCGACCTTCACACGTGTCTCTGCGAATCGAGGCGACAAACTATCGACCAGGCTCTGTGCCTTGGCCACATCGACGTCGATGATCGTCAATTCCCGCACCCCGAGCTTCATGAGCGCGAAAGCGACCGCCGCGCCTGCACCGCCCGCGCCGAATTGGACGACGCGAGCGAGCGGGGCATCTTGCATGTTGCGGCGAAAGTTCTCGGCGAAGCCGAACCAGTCCGTGTTGTGGCCAGTCATTCGACTGTCCCTGACGACGACGGTGTTCACGGCACCAAGCGCCTCCGCGTCGGGCGAAAGCTCGTCCAAGAGAGGCAGGATCGCCTGCTTGCAGGGATGGGTCACGTTCAACCCGTCGAAGCCCATCCGCCTTGCTGCCGTCAGCAATTCCGGCAACGCCTCCACACCGAGCTTCAGCTCCGTCAGATCGATCTTCTTGTAGAGATAGCGGATGCCGGCGGCGTCAGCGGCTGCTTCGTGCATGGGCGGCGTGCGGGACGCAGCGATGCCGCTGCCGATCAGGCCGACGAGAAAGCTGGACTTCGAATGCATGTTCGGCATCGCCCGTCAGCTCAGGGGGACAGTCAGCTCGGCGATGACCTGAGCCGTGCTCGGTCGAACACCGCGCCACCAGGCAAAAGCTTCGGCCGCCTGCTCGACCAGCATGCCGACGCCATCGGCAAGCTTGGCCACGCCTTCGGCGCGGGCCGCTTGCAGAAAGGGGGTCAGCCCTTTGCCGTAAGCGAGTTCGTATGCCAGCTCCGCACCGCGGAAGACATTGCCGGGAAGCGGCGGCATCTCACCGCGCAGGCTGGCCGACGTCGCGTTGACGACGACGTCATAGCCTTCGGCAAGATCGGCCAACTCGGCATAGCCGCTGACGATCAGGGGACCACAGCCGGCAAACTCTTCGGCCAATGCCACCGCTTTCGACAGCGTCCGGTTGACCAGAACCAGCTCTAGCGGCTCCTGGCGCAGGAACGGCAGCAGCGCGCCACGCGCCGCGCCTCCAGCCCCGAGCATTAGGACGCGCCGGCCGGCCATTTTGACGCCGAGATTGACCGTGATGTCCCGCACGAGGCCGATCCCGTCGAAATTCTCGGCGATGATCCGATCGCCTTCGAACTTCAGGCAGTTTGCGGCGCCAGCTCGGTCGGCGCTCTCTGAAAGCTCGTTTGCGTAGGCGAAAGCATCGAGCTTGAACGGGGCCGTGATATTCAGCCCCTTGGCGCCTTCCGTCCGGAATTGATCAACGCGTTCGCTGAAGCCGTTGAGGGGACCCTCGATCGCCTCATAGACGAGGTCTTGTCCCGTCATCCTGGCGAAAGTGCCATGGATGAGGGGTGATTTGCTGAAGCCGATCGGATTGCCAATCACCGCATAACGATCGCTCATCACTCACTCCTGCACTGCGGCTTCGTTGTAAAGGACCCCGTCGCGCACCATCGCCTCGACGAGCTCAGCCGACAGTCCCAGCGACCCCGCAATGCGGCGATTGTCCTGGCCCAGCAGTGGTGCCGGAGTACGCAGCGTGGTGTCGCAGTCGGAGAAGCGGAATGGCAGGTTCGGCAACGTCACCTTGCCGAGCACAGGATGCTCCTGCTCGACCAGCATGCCACGCGCGTGGATCTGCGGATCCTTCACGACTTCTTCGATAGTCTGCACGGGAGCGGACGGCACACCTGCTTCCTCGAGCGCGGCAAGACAAACATCCCGAGACGGCTGCGACAGCGTCCAGTCGCGCACGATATCCATCGCTTCGGCATAATGGGCGTTCCGCGCCGCAGGCGTGGTGAAGCGCTCGTCGGATGACAGCCTGCTTCCCCCAATCAACGTCGCCAATCGTCGCCACGCATCATCGACTTGCGCGGCGATCACAAGATTGCCGTCCTTGGCCGGAAAGACCCCGTAAACCGTCGAGTCCGGCTGTCCGCTGCCCGTCTGCTTCGGCAGGTCGGCACCGCCCGAGAGGAAGTAACGCTGAACCGCATAGTCGTGCATCGAGACCATGCAGTCGTACAGCGCCAGATCGATGTGTTGACCGCGCCCGGACGATCCGCGGCCAACGAGAGCCGCATTGATGGCCGCAACGCCATGAATGCCGGTGTACATGTCGGCCAGTGGCATCCGCAGCAGCGGCGGCGCTTCGCCGGGATTGCCCAGTTGCGCCAGAGCGCCCGACATCGCCTCTGCGATCAAGCCAAAACCCGGACGGTCGGCATAGGGACCGGTGTGGCCATAGGCGGAGACCGAGCAGTAGATCAGTCCGGGATTCCGCGCCGACAGCGCCTTGTAACCGAGCCCGAGGCGCTCGAGTGCGCCGGGGCGGTAGTTCTCGATGAAAACGTCGGCGGTGTCGACCAACTTCATCATCATGTCGAGACCACGCTCGTCGCGCAGATCGATGCAGAGCCCCTGCTTGCCCATATTCTGCTGCAGAAAGTAGCCGGACTGGCCGTCCTTGAAATAGCCGTGGGCGCGGCCCGCATCGCCTTGCTTCGGACGCTCCACCTTGATGACGTCCGCGCCCATCGCCGCGAGGCAGCGGCCCATGAACGGGCCCGCAAGGAAATGGCTGTAATCGATGACGCGAATCCCTTTGAGCGGCAGATCCTGCGCGGTCATGCCTGCTCTCCTGCGGCGTTGGACTTCGGGCGCATCGGAATCATCAGCCGGTGCTCACCGAGCTGCACCACTTCGCCCCTCTGATTGATCAGTTCCGAGGGCAGCACCACGATGCCCCACCCTTCCCGCTTAGTTGTTCGCATTGAACCGACGCGAAACTTCACATGCACGGTGTCGCCGAGCTTGATCGGCAACTTGAAATCCCACGTCCACCCCAGTGACATTCCCGGAAGGAAGCGGTAGTCGGCACGGGTCTTCAAACCATCGGCCAGCGACAGACCAAACAGCCCGTGCGCGACGCGCGTACCGAATGGTGTGGTCTTGGCGTATTCCTCGTCGACATGAACCGGCGTGAAATCGCCCGTTAGCTCGGCGTAGGCATTCACCATCGTTTCGGTAACCGTCACTGAGCGAGTGACGCATTCGTCGCCGACCTTGGCATCGTCCCAGTAGCGCTCGTTGGTCATGTCGCGTATTCCTAGGCCCGTGGATTGATCGCCAGCGCCGCTTCCACGGCACCCGCACTGGCTTGCAAGATTTCGACGTTCAGCCCGCCCGGCAGCTCGAGCCAGTTCGGCCCCGCGGGTAGCGCCTTGGCGCCCCAGGCGGCGGCACGGGCGAGCACGCCTTCGTAATCGTCGACCATGATGCCGAGATGGGCGAGACGCCCCTCCGGTCCGACGAAGTTCGGGTCCTCGATGAGTTGCACGCTTCCGAGCACCCATACCTGACGCGGGCGGGCGCCATCGGCGGGTTGCTCGTCGCGAATGGCAAGACCGAGCACCTCACGAAAGAAGTCGACGTGACGATCAACGTCCGTCACGCGGATCGCGACGTGTTCGACATAGGCCCGGGGCAACGACATCGCCTCAGGCCTTTCCGGGATAGTCGCTGCGGGCGTATTCGAGCCCTTTGACCAGCGCGACGAGGGTCGAGTTGACGGGGGTCGGCACGCTGAGCTTGGCGCCCCAACGCACGACGGAGCCGTGAATGTAATCGACCTCTGTCAGATTGCCGGACTGCAAGCTCTGCAACATCGACGTCTTGAATTCGGGCGGTAGTCCAGCGGACGCCATCGTCCATGCACGGCGCGGATCGGCAATCGAGATCTTCACGCCGGCAGCTCGCGCGACCGCGATGCTCTCTGAGATCGCGGCCAGCGCGCACTCCTCAAGGACGGGGAGCGAATAGAGGCCACCATAAGTCAGGCCGGTGATGGCGGTAACGCCACCGCCAGCGACGTTGATAAAGAGCTTGTCCCACATCGTGCCCAGGATGTTGTCGCTGAGCAGCGTGAGGATCCCGGCGCGGTTGAAAGTCTCGGAGATTCGCTGTCCGCGTTCCGTCAAGCGTCCATCGAGCTCGCCAATGATGGTTTCCTTGCCGATGACCCCGGAGCGAACATGACCGGGGCCAAGCAGCACGCCGCCGACGTAGGTCTTGCCCGCCATGACACGGTCACGACCAACTTCCTCCGACAGGATGTCCTCGTGGCCAAGACCGTTTTGAAGCGACATCACGACCGTATGCGGCCCGATGATCGGCGCTGCCGCCCGGATGGCCTCACGCGTGTGGTAGGATTTGACGAGGACGATGACGAGGTCGGCCTTGACGCCGACTTGGGCCGCGGACGTGCAGGCGGTGACCTTCACGACGGTTTCGGCGCTACCTTCGAGCATGCGAAGCCCGCTGGCGTTGATTGTGTCAACATGGGCCTGGAACGGATCAATCAGCCAGACCTCGGCTCCCCCGCGCGCCAGCGTGCCGCCGATGGTCGAGCCTAAGGCCCCCGCTCCGATAAAGCAGATCCTCATCCGAACGCTTCTCCCAGCGCCTTTCTCGGCGTTGGTCGCGTGGTAGCAGGCTGCTCGACATTAAGATATGCTATGATCCTTATAGCCATTATTGTGATTCGCAATGAAAGCTCAGGATCACACCGAGACGAAACTGCTGGAGCCGCGCCTGCTCAGGCTCTTCGATGCATTATTCACCACGGGCAGCGTCACCAAGGCGGCCGAGAAACTCGGCCAAAGTCAGCCGACCATTTCGATCTGGCTGGCACGCCTGCGAAAGGAACTGGACGATCCACTCTTCATCCGCTCACCGCAGGGAATGCTGCCGACGCCGCGCGCCGAGGCTCTCATCGGCGCGGCCAGACAAGCGCTGGAGATGCTGCATCGTCTGGCGGAGCTTCGCTCCGAGTTTGATCCGGCGACTGCCAAGCGCCGCTTCACTATTTGCATGACGGATGCGAGCCACATCACGCTCCTCCCGGCCATCCTCGCCCACGTTCGTCGTGTTGCTCCGGGCATCCGCATTCAGGCGGCGCAGATTGGCGGCGATACTCCGCGAATGCTGCAGTCGGGCGAGGCCGATCTGGCGCTCGGCTACATCTCCGATCTCGATGCGGGACACTTCCAGCAGGCGCTATTTCCGCAGGATTGGGTCTGCCTGGCGAACGCAAACCATGCCCGGATCCGCGACCGCATCACCGCTAAGGATTTCAGGCGGGAGGCCCATGTCCTCATTCGCTCCGGCACCGGTCATCAGTTGCTCGCGGGCGCGCTACAGGAGCAGCGGATGGTGCTTGACATTGCGCTTGAGCTACCGGGCTTCCTGGGATTACCCGCAATCGTCGGGACGACCGACCTGATCGCCACTCTTCCAAGGCACATCGGCGAAACGCTGGCTCATTATTACGGACTGCGCGTGCTCGATTGCCCCGTGCCAATCACCGGTTTTACCGTGAAGCAATATTGGCATGCCCGCTTCCATCACGACCGGGCAAGCCAATGGTTGCGTGACGTCTGCGGGGAGCTTTTTCAACAGCAGGACGTGCGGGGTCTCTATCGTTCCGGTCGGCCAAGGAAACGAAGTCCACGCAATTTGCGGTCGTAATGGTCCCCGGTAGCGGGCCAACAACCGCCCCCCGAGTCCGCGGCTAGGCGGACTGCGGCACGGCTGCAATTCCGCACAAGCGCATCTCGACCGGTTGTCCGCTTCGTTCGCCGTAGCACCCTATTCTACGATGAGGGCAAAACAGACCTGCCCGAGCGGCTTCCGCGGTATACGTTCGGTTGGAAGCCTCGGAGATAAGCCAGCACGGCCACGCCGTTTAGTTCGTTCTGGACCGAGCCTTAGAATCTGTGTTTCCAAACGCGCCCAAAAGACCTGACTGGGATGAAACTGCTTACCGAATGAACTCAACAGCTTGAGAGCTGGCTGGGGCGGGAGGGATCGAACCTCCGAATGGCGGAATCAAAATCAGTTTGATTATTCAAGGATTTCAATGCGCATTTGGAAAAAAGCGCAGAGTTGCGCCCTAACAATATCAATAGCTTGGCAATTGTTTCCAAATGAAATTGGGAGCCCGCGGCACGGAAATCGGCTCTCGAAATCTCGCGACTTCCATACCTCAGGCGAGATCTGAGCTCCAACCTTGCCAGCACTTCCGTTGCGACACTGGGGCCTCCAGTTGCAAACCGATCTCGTCCCGAGAATTCTCGGGCACACCAGATTGGGAGGCCGCAATGCTCGCGACGGGGATGATCGTTGTCCACGAGAGGATTTTCGCGTGAACCTTCGGGTCGACGGTTTGCAACGCCCGAACGAAGCGTGTTGTTTTCGCGCAGCAGCTCCTTTTTCGGCAGGCGCTGCGAAGCCGTACAGAAACAAGCTCACCACCATGTCGGCAAACTCCTTCGGCTCGATATCCCCCTTGGGGTCGTACCAAGTGTGGCTGAAGTTGAGCATGCCGAACAGCATCATGGTGCAGACTTTCTTCGATCGCTTGACGATCTTGCCTTCGGTATCGAGCCGGATCAACAGATCCGACACGATGTCGACGAGCTGGCGCTGAAGCGCCTTGACGGCCTTCTGCTCGGCTGTATCCGTCCGGCAAAGGCCGCCTTGCCGAATGAGGCGTGTTGTTGAGAACTGTCCTTATGGACAGTGATAGGCGCAGTGCCCAGGTCGAGCGGCTTGAGGTGGTGGATACGGGCCGGCGGCGGCGCTGGTCCGAGGATGAGAAGCTCAAGATCGTCCTGGAGAGCTTACAGGCGCCGCGCCAAGTCGCGGCAACAGCGCGTCGGTATGGCGTTTCGCGCTCATTGCTGCTGCGATGGCGACGCTCGTTTCGACCTGAGCCGGGGGATGCCCCTCAACCTGGCTTTGTACCGGCAATGGTGGTCGCGGAAGCAGGGTCGTCGCCTTGTCCCATCGTGCCGGCGAGCAGCGG
>NZ_JAFCJM010000035.1 GCF_018130955.1 Bradyrhizobium liaoningense | reverse complement strand
TCCGTCGATGGCCGCTTCACCTCGACGGAATCACGGTTCGCTCGGCTCCTCAAGACAGTTCTGCAACAAAATCGGCCCAGGGCCGACATGCGGCCATGTCGGCTTCAAGGTCGCCTTCCAGGAGCAGAGCGGACGCAACAGTACACGCCCCAGCTTGCTCGGACCGCATCCGCCCGGTGCAGCGTGTCCACGGTGATGGTGCCCCGCGCGCGAGACACACAGGCGCAGATCTTGGTGTTCTTGTGCTTCTGGTGATCGCTGAAGAAGACGTCGCGGTGATCGATTTCGCCCTCGACCGCGACGACGTCGATGGCACAGAGGCCGCATTCGTGTAGCAGGGCGTCGAGGACTACCAATCTCCAGCATGTTTTCGCGGCGATCTTCTCCCTTGCATGCTAAGGTTCCGGCCGGCTGACAACCTGCGTGGGGCGATCCATGAAGTTGACGATCACACGCCGCAAGGTTCTCGCGGGCTGCGTTGCTTTTCTGAGCACGGTTAAGGGCACCAGAGGACAGACCTTGCGTGTGCCCCGCGTTGCTATTGTGACGTCAGGCCCGGGCGACCGAATCCGGGATTGGATCAAAGATACCCTGAAAACTCTGGGTTACGAGGAAGGCAAAAACCTCGTCATCGATTTTCGCGAAGCCAACGGGCGTTATGCAGAGTTGCCCAGACTACTCGCCGAAGTCATCGCGTTTAATCCCGATGTAATCGTGGCCGAAGCCACGCCCGCTATTGCTGCGGCACAAAAGTTGACGACTACAATTCCCATCATCATGGCACCGTCGACCGACCCTGTCGGTCTCGGCTTTGTGCAAAGCTTTGCCCGTCCGGGAGGTAACATTACCGGCATTGCGAACATGTTCGATGACCTTACGGCAAAGATGTTGGATGTCGTTAAGCTCGTTTTTCCCCAAGCAAGGAAGCTCGGCATCCTTTCGTCAGCCAACCCCTCGCACCCGCCCCGGGTTGCGACCGCCATTCGAGCAGCCGGCGCAGTTGGCATCGTGGCAGAATCCTTCGTCGCACCAAATCCGGAAGACCTTGAAGGCGCTTTCGCCAATATGAAGGCCGCGCGCTGCGATGTCGTCTATGTCCTGGCCGATCCGCCGAGAGCGGCTCTCCCACCGCTTGCTATCAAATACAATTTGCCAGCGGTTTATCAGGTCAGTACCTATCCCGGGATGGGCGCCCTGATGGCTTACGGCCCCGACATCCACGACGTTTTTATCAGGGCCGCGCACTACGTCGATCGCATCCTCAAGGGTGGGCGTCCGGCTGAAATGCCTGTCGAGCAGCCTACAAAGTTTGTGATGGTCATCAACTTGCGAACCGCAAGAACCATGAACCTGTCTATTCCAGAGCGCGTGCTTTTGATGGCAGACGAGGTCATCGAATAGCGCCGTAGCCCGGATGGAGCGTAGCGCAATCCGGGACGAGCCTCGCACGGATGCACGATCCCCGGATTTCGCTGCGCTCCATCCGGGCTACACGCCCGCGCTCCTTACACCGCATCCGCCCGGTGCAGCGTATCCACGGTGATGGTGCCCCGCGCACGCGACACGCAGGCGCAGATCTTTGTGTTCTCGTGCTTCTGGTGGTCGCTGAAGAAGACGTCGCGGTGGTCGATCTCGCCGTCGACGGCGACGACGTCGATGGCGCAGAGGCCGCATTCGCCGCGCTTGCAGCGTACATCACCTCGTGCCTCGCGAGAGCTCTGCACCGCCAGTAGCCATTCGCAGGCCCTTGCTGCTAAGATTGCAGGCGATTGGTCCACAATTTTGGCTGTAGCGATCGTGAGAATCCTTCGGAGCCGCGCCAAGACGTTCGTTGTCGTCGGCTGGATCTTCTTTGTGGTATCGGTCCCTGTATGCCTTCTTATCGGAGGCGCTGCGGGGCTCGGCCTATTCTATTTCCCCGCGCACCCGCAGGCGACGTTGGATGCATATGATATTGGAGCCTCCAGAGTTGTTCTTGCCTCTGGCGCTCTGGCCGCAGTGGCATCGTCGTTTGCACTTGCCCTGAAGTTTCGAGCCACCGCATCAGTGTTGGTTCTTGTGATTTGGGGCACGGCCCTTGCTGGCACCCAAGTAGCCCGATCCTTTGTAGAACCCGGACCGGACTATTTCGAGCGGCATATCGGCTCGGAGGCTTTCCTCGTGCCTTGGCAGTACGCCGATTTCCGTGTTGGGGTACCGCCAGATAAAATGCCAAGTGAGATCGGCCTCACGATCGATCTCTGCTTGTCGAATCTCAAAGGGCGCGCCGACACTGACTGTCGCTTTATTCAACAGGTCCGCATTCTTCCGAACGAAGAAAGCGGCGTCGCTGATCCTGCCTTGAAGTCATGGCGCAAGTACCGATCTCAAATGAGTCCTGGCCCGGACCGTAGCGGGTATCAATCGTTTGACTTGCGCTATACGTTGCAAGCTGGCGGACCGACTCGCGTCGACCATTACTTCGCACGTCTGAATTCGAACGGAGAGCCCACGCGGCTTGTCATGTGTCGGCTCGATGACGCAAGGTTTTGTACCCACCGCGCGCTGGTGGGCAATTATTGGTTTCGGTACGAAGCAGATCTGAAGGACGGTGACGAAGCGCTAGACGCCAGGCTCGCGGCCCTGATCGAGTCGTGGCGGCGCAAGTAGGTGGGCATGATCAGCGGGACGATGCTCGGACAAAGCCGACATGCGGCCATGTCGGCTTGGAGCAAAGCGGACGTTTGTGAGTACGCGCCCTGCCCGCTCACACCGCATCCGCCCGGTGCAGCGTGTCCACAGTGATGGTGCCGCGGGCGCGCGAGACGCAGGCGCAGATTTTCGTGTTCTCCTGCTTCTGGTGGTCGCTGAAGAAGACGTCGCGATGGTCGATCTCGCCTTCAACCGCGACGACGTCGATGGCACAGAGGCCGCATTCGCCACGCTTGCAGTCGTACATCACCTCGTGGCCGGCGGCGTTGAGCACGTCGAGCATCGAGCGCTCGCGCGGGATCTCGAACTCGAGCTCTGTGCCTTTCAGGCGCACCCGGAAGGTCTCGGTCGGCAGCGTACCGCTGGAGCCAAAGGTCTCGTAGCGGAGATCTGACAGCGCATGCCCCGCGCCGATCCAGCCATGGCGCGCGGCGTCCAGCATTCGCATCGGGCCGCAGAACAGCGCCAAGGTCTCCTGCGGCAGTGAGGCGAACAGAGCATCGAGATCGAGCCGTTTCCCTTCCTCGCCGACATGTACGACCAGGCGGTCGCCGAGCAAGGCGGCGAGTTCGTCGAGATAGGCGGCATCGCTGCGCGACCGGACGGCGTAGTGCAGCGTGAAACTGGCGCCGCGGCGGGCCAGCACCTGCGCGGCACCGACGATCGGCGTGATGCCGATGCCGCCGGCGATCAGGCAGTAATGCCCGCGCGTCCAGTCGACCGACACCAGCGAAGCCGGTTGGGTGATCTCGAGCCGCGCGCCGGTTGAGAGCTGCCACATGTAGCGCGAGCCGCCGCGGGAATCCTCGGCGCGGCGCACCGCGATCTTGAGGCCGCGCGGATCGGCTTCGCCGACCAGCGAATAGGACCGCGTCTCCGGCTGGCCGTTGATGGTGACGGCGACGTTGATGTGGCTGCCGACGGGATAGGCGGCGGCGTTGAAATCGTCCGGCCTGATCAGGAATTCGCGGATTGCCGGCGACAGGTCGCGCGTCGCAACCAGCGTGGCCGGGGTCCAGGTTTCGATGAATCGCATGGCACTCCCCCTATATGGTCGCGGCGGTCGTGATCAGCGCCAGCGCCGGCAGCAGCTCGAGATGGGTCCGGTTGCGCAGCGCGAGCCGCAGATTGCGGCCGGCGAGCCGCGCATGCTCGCGCATCACGGCCTCGGCGCGCGCGCCCTCGCGGTTCTCGATCGCATCGATCACGATGCGATGATGGTCCTGCGCGATGATGAGGATCTGCTGCGCTTCCGGCAGTGCCGACTGCGCCATCACAAAACCGCTCGGCGAGGCGAACGGCAGCGCGGAGGCGCGGTCGATCTGCCGGATCAGCGGCGCGCTGCGCGACAGCTCCGTGAGCAGCGCGTGGAAGCGCGCGTTCAGCGCCACATAGGACGAGAACGCATCGACCGAGATCGGCACCTGCCGCAAAAGCTCGTCGATCGCGGCGAGACACTCCTTCAGCGGCTCGAGGTCGCGCGCGGTGACGCCGCGCTCGGCGGCAAAGCGTGCCGCGAGGCCTTCCAGCGTGCCGCGCAGCTCGATGGAATCGAGGATGTCACGCTCCGAGAACGCCTTCACCATGAAGCCGCCGGAGGGGATAGCCTCCAAGAGGCCCTCCTCCTCCAGCCGCACCAGCGCCATGCGCACCGGCGTGCGCGACACGCCGGTCGACTCCACCGCCTGAAGCTCGGAGATGCGCTCGCCCGGGCGCAAGCCGCCCGACAAGATCAGATCGCGCAACGCAAGCTGCGCCTTCACCGTCTGCGATACGGAGCGGTCGACCTCGCGCTCGGCCATGGTCACTCCGCGGCCTGGAGCTGCGGCGGGGTCTCGCGTTCGACCATCTTGTCGATCAGCCGCCGCGACCACATCGCGCCGGCGTCGATGTTCAGGTTGTAGAAGACGCGGTCCGGGTTCTCGTCCATGGCACGCTGCTGCGCCTCGAGGATCAGTTCGTCCTCGCGGAAGATGCCGGAGACGCCCTCGCGGATCTCGGTCGTGACCCGCTGGTCGCCAAGGCGATAATTGCGCGCGAAGGCCCAGAAGTAATGGCAGGTCTTCTCGGTCTCGGGCGTGATGGTGTTGAGTACGAAGCCGTTGACGCCCTGCGAACGGTCGCCTTCCGGCGCGCCGGTGCCGGCCGGCGCCACGCCGACGTCGATCGTGACGGTGCACGGCGCCTCGAAACGGATGATCTGCCAGCGGTCCACGAGACCCGACTTGCCGAGTTGCCTCGCCCAGAACGGCGGCGGCTCGATGTTCCGCATCCAGCGCGTCACCGTGACGGTCTTCTCGCCATGGGTGACGTCGAACGGGGCCTCGGCCACCGCGTCGTTGCCGATCGAGGAGCCGTGCACGAAGGTCTCGTGGGTGAGGTCCATGAGGTTGTCGACCACGAGGCGGTAATCGCATTTCGCGTAGATGGTCTTGCCGTCGCCGGTCCAGGCCGGATCGTCGTTCCAGTGCAGGTCCGGCACCAGCGCGGGATCGGCGAGCGCGGGATCGCCCATCCAGAGCCAGATGAATCGGTGGCGCTCGACGGCCGGATAGGCGCGGACGCAGGCGGACGGGTTGATGGTCTCCTGCGAGGGCATGAAGGTGCAGCGCCCCTGCGGATTGAATTTGAGGCCGTGATAGCCGCAGACCACCGTGTCGCCTTCCAGGCGCCCCTTGGAGAGCGGCACGAGGCGATGCCAGCAGGCATCCTCCAGCGCGACCACGCCACCGTCTGCCTTCCGGTACATCACCACATGCTTGCCGCAGATGGTCCTCGGCAGCAGCGCCTGCTTGACGTCGGCGTCCCAGGCCGCGGCGTACCAGGCATTCATCGGGAATGGTTTTGTCACGGCGTTCTCCCAGGTTAATTGGATACGGTATGTATACAGTATCAGACTATGTAGTAAAAATATGAGTATCTAAATACCTTTTTATCACTTTATGTATACATCAATTGCGATTGATAAAGAAACCGCGGGGCGGCGTCGGTTTCCGACACGCTCACTCGTCATTCCAATGAGGCGGCAGATGGGCCGGCGGAAAAAGGAGGCCGGCAATGGCCAAACTCGTCTTCGGAATGATGCAGTCGCTGGATGGCTATGTCGCGGGCCGGGCTGACGGCCCGGAGTTGCCCATGCCCGGCCCCATGCTTCATCGCCATTTCAACGATCACATCCGGGGTCTCGCCGGCTGCCTCTACGGCCGCCGCATCTACGAGATGATGCAGTATTGGGACGAGGATCGCTCCGAGTGGGATGCGATCGCGCAAGACTACGCGCAGGCGTGGCGGGCGCAGCCGAAATGGGTCGTGTCACGCTCGCTGAAGTCGGTCGGCCCAAATGCGACACTGATATCCGGCGACGTTGAAGCGTTCGTCCGACGGCTGAAGGCCGACGTCCAAGGCGACATCGACGTCGCCGGACCGGAACTGGCGGGGAGCCTGACCGACCTCGGCCTGATCGACGAGTATCGCCTCTATCTTCGCCCGTTCGTGCTCGGCGGAGGAAAGCCTTACTTCGCGGGAGCGCGGCCGCCGCTGCGCCTGATCGCAAGTGATAGGATCCCGGAGGACGCCGTCAGGCTGACGTTTGTTCCAGGCTGACGATTGGCACGTCGCCTCTACGCCCCGAACACCTTCGCGAGCCCAGCCTGGGCTTCCTGCTGGATCCGCTTCAGGTGATCGGTGCTGCGAAAACTCTCGGCGTAGATCTTGTACACATCCTCGGTGCCGGAGGGCCGGGCGGCGAACCAGCCGAAATCGGTCTCGACCTTGATGCCGCCAAACGGTTGGCCGTTGCCGGGCGCCTTGCTCATGGTGGCGCGGACGGGATCGCCGGCGAGCTCCTTGAGGCCGAGCTGCTCCGACGTGAGCGACTTCAGCACGTTCTTCTGCGGCGGAGTCGCGGCGACGTCGATGCGCGCGTAATGGGGCACGCCGAGCTCGGCCGTCAGGTCGCCGAAGAGCTGGCTGGGATCGCGGCCGGTCTTGGCCATGATCTCGGCGGCGAGCAGCCCGAGGATGATGCCGTCCTTGTCCGTGGTCCACACGCTGCCGTCGCGCTTGAGGAAGGAGGCGCCGGCGCTCTCCTCCCCGCCAAATCCAAAACTGCCCGTGACGAGGCCGTCGACGAACCATTTGAAGCCGACCGGCGTCTCCACCAGCTTGCGGCCGAGCTTCTTGGCGACGCGGTCGATGACCGAGCTACTCACCACCGTCTTGCCGATCGCGGCATTTGCGCCCCATTGCGGCCGGTGTGCGAACAGATAGGCGATCGCGGTCGCGAGGTAGTGGTTGGGATTCATCAGGCCGTTCGTGCGCGTCACGATGCCGTGGCGGTCGGCGTCGGTGTCGTTGGCGAAGGCGACGTCAAAACGGTCGCGCATCCCGATCAGGCTCGCCATGGCGTAGGGCGAGGAGCAATCCATGCGGATCTTGCCGTCCCAGTCGACTGTCATGAAGCGGAAGGTTGGGTCGATCGCCTCGTTCACGACCGTCGCCTTCAGCCCGTAACGTTCGATGATCGGATGCCAGTAATGCACGGCGGCGCCGCCGAGCGGATCGATGCCGATCGTGACGCCGGCCGATTTGACGGCCTCGAGATCGACGACACTGCCGAGATCGGCGACGTAGGGCGTGATGTAGTCGTGGAGGTGGACGCAGGCCGACTTGCGCGCCTTCGCATAGTCGATGCGTGCGACGCCCTTCATCCCATCGGCGAGATAGGCATTGGCGCGCTTCTCGACCACGCCGGTGACGTCGGTGTCGGCAGGCCCGCCATGCGGCGGATTGTACTTGTAGCCGCCATCCTCGGGCGGATTATGCGAGGGCGTGATGACGACGCCATCGGCAAGCCCGCTGTCCCGGCCCTTGTTGTAGCTGAGGATCGCATGCGAGATGACCGGTGTCGGCGTATAGCCGCCGGCCTGGTCGATCATGACGTTGACGCCGTTGGCGGCAAAGACCTCGACCGCACTGATGAGCGCAGGCTCGGCCAGCGCGTGGGTGTCGATGCCGATGAACAAGGGGCCGGTCAGCCCCTTTTCCGTTCTGTAGTCGCAAATTGCCTGCGTGGTCGCGAGGATGTGGCCCTCGTTGAAGGAGTTTTTCGGCGAGGTGCCGCGATGGCCCGAGGTTCCGAACGCCACCCGCTGCAACGGATCGGCCGGATCAGGCTTGCCCGCGAAATAGGCCGCAACCAGCCTCGGAATGTTGGCGAGCGCATCCGGTGAAGCCACCTTGCCCGCCGCGGGATTGACATCAGCCACCTGGAATATCCTCACATTTTTCAAACGATCGCCTCGGATACCATACCATCGGTGAAGCCCTCGCCAAGCCCGGCCAGGCCGACAACGCGCGCGCATCGCCGAACGATCCATCGGACAGAGCCGAAGCCGGTCTCGTACTTTGGTGCCGTATTTCGCTTGATGCAGGACAAGGTAGCCTGTCCGCGCCATGGGCACGCTGGCTCCGTTTCACGGAACGGCCGGGTCTTCCCGGATTTTGCCGGTCGTTTTCAAAGGAGCGGATTTGAGATGATCGGACGTCTGATAATCGTCGCGCTGCTGAGCAGCGCTGCATCAGCAGCCTTTGCTGCGGAGGGAGATGCGACCGCAGGCAAGGTCGTCTTCGCGCGAACCTGCCAGAACTGCCACGCAGTCGAGATCGGGGTGAACAAGGTCGGCCCGAGTCTCTGGAACGTGGTCGGCCGCGCGCCGGCCTCCGTTCCGGATTTCGCCTATTCGGACGCGATGAAGGCCAACAAGGATGTCTGGACCGCGACGGCGCTCGACGCCTACCTGGCCGACCCCCGCGGCGACGTTCATGGCGTCAAGATGTTCTTCAAGGGACTGCCCGAGCCCAGGGATCGCGCCGACGTCATCACCTATCTGCAGACGCTGAGATAGCCGAGCCCGCGGATACGACGCCGCCCCCGCAGGCAGGTTTCGCCCGACGTCATCGGACCGGGTCGCGCGCCCATTCGCCGCCGTCGCGCCGATTTGTTATGGTCGGCGCGACAGGGGCCTCGAATCACCATCCATGACCTCCGCGCGCCGGCTGCGAGTGATGCTGATTGCCTGGCTTGCTGTCGCGAGCGCACCGCATCGGGCCACCGCAGCCGAATTCTACACCGAGGATCTGCGCATCCCGATGGCGGCGGCCGGGCCGCCGGGGCTCGAGGCGTTCATGGTGCGGCCCGCGCCTTCAAGGCGCTATCCGCTCGCCCTGATCAGCCACGGCACGCCACGGGCCTTTGACGACCGTGCGACGATGTCGGCGCGCAAATATTATGCGATCGCGCTCGAATTCGCCCGCCGCGGCTTTGCCGCGCTGATCGTGCTACGGCGGGGCTACGGCACCTCCCCCGGCGGAAGGGCCGACAGCTATGGCACCTGCGCCCGCGCCGACTACATTGCTGCAACCGCCGTGGCGGTCACCGATCTGCGCGCGGCGATCGATGCGATGCTGCGGAGGGACGACATCAGCCCGAGCGGCATGATCGCGGTCGGGCACTCCGCCGGCGGGCTCGCCACCATCGCGCTGACCGCGCAGGCCCCGCCGGGCCTCGTCGCCGGGATCAATTTTGCCGGCGGCCGCGGCTCGTCCAGCGACAACAATGTCTGCAATCCGGACGCGCTGGTGCAGGCCTTCGGTAATTTCGGCAAGACCTCGCGCGTGCCGACGCTGTGGGTCTATGCCGCCAACGACATGTACTTTGCCCCGAGCCTCGTGCATCGCTTCCGCGACGCGTTCCGGAGCAATGGCGGCAATGCGAATTTCGTCGACGCGCCGGCCTTTGGCGAAGACGGCCACTTTCTCTACTCCACGACCAGCCGGCCGCAATGGACCCCGTTCGTCGACGCTTTCCTGCGCGAGCAAAAACTCGCGCCGCGGGAGATCTTGAGCCCGCCGGATCGGCTGCCGGTGCCGGGCCAGCTCTCGGAGAGTGGCAAAGCCGAGTTCGCGCGCTATCTCGCCAGTATCTTGCCCCACAAGGCTTTTGCCATCTCGCCGAAGGGCGCCTTCGGCTGGCGCTCCGGACGTGCGAGCCCGGCGGACGCGCAAGCCGATGCGCTCGCGGCGTGCGGCAAATGGGCTGATGGTTGCAGCCTCTATGCAGTCGACGATCGGCTGGCGCGCCGGCCGTGACAGGCCCCTGTCGTCAACGGTCGGGCGCGACCAGCGCGCCCATGCGCGTCAAGAGCCCGGCGGCCTGCGCGCACAGGGTGGTGTCGGCGAGGCCATGCGTGAGGGCCATTTGCAGCAGGCGCGCCATTTGCACGGCATCGCCCTTGCGGCTCGACTGCATCAGGGCGACGTCGAGCAGGAACGGCGCAAGGGCCGCTTGCTCGTCCGGGCGCAAGGCGGCAAACACCTGCTCCCAATGCGCTGATCCCGCCGGGATCCGGGCACGCAGATCGCCGACCAGCGACATCGAATAGGCCGGCCCGGTTGTCGCGTATGGCGAGGCCATGCCGGGCTTCAGCGCAACCGCGCACAGCATGCCCATGACGTAAGCCGTGTGATAGGAGGTGGCGAGCGCGCATTTGGTCCTGTCGTGGCCGTCAAGCCGCAGGAGCTGGCTCGACGCCGAGCGGCCCGCCGGCAGGAAGCCGACCTTGTCCTCGAGCGAAGCGATGACGCGGAAGCCGAACGCCGCCGCCGGGCTCCAGCTCGTCGACAGCAGCGGCCAGGCCATCAGCGCTTCGGCGGCGAGGTCGTAGTCCTCGATGACCAGCGCGCGGGCGAGCACGGCGGCGGACTCGTCGAGGAATTCGTGCGCGGGACGCGGCAGGTTGCCCTGCCGGTTGCCGAAATCGGTGTAGTACATCGCGGCATGGGTGTGGGCGTAGGCATCCTCCCGGGTGCCGTTGAGGAGATCGATGGCGCGGCCGAGCGCCGTCTTGCGTGCGACCTCCGCAAAGCCGGGCCGCGGCGCTTCGTTGCGCCACAGCGCCTCGAGCCACATCAGCTCGAGCTCGCGATATGGCACCACCTCGTGACTCCCGCTCACAGACGATGTGGCGCTCTCGGCGAGAAGCGCGTCGAAACGGGCATCGCCCCGGCCCAAGGCGCCGAGCAGGATGTGCGGGGTTGCGAGTTGCAGGCAGACCGAGGGATAGCGCACGACATCCCATCGCATCCGCTGCGAGCGGGCGTGCGGAGCGAGATCGTCCATCGCCGCGTCGAACACCTCTCGAAGGGCAGGATCGGCGGCGTGCCGGCCAGCCGTGTAGAGCAGCATGGCGGTTTCCGCGAGCGGCTTCTCGGCGGCAAAATTGCCGTCCGGATGATCCGATCCGTCAAACCCGTCGGTGCCGAGGAATTGCACGGTGCGCCCGGCAATCCGCAAGGCGAGGTGCAGGCGCTGGAGAAGGTTCTGGCGAAACTCCGCCTGGTGCGGAGCGGATGCGTGACTGAGAAGGCGATCTAGCGCGGCCTTGTGATCGTGTGGGTTCTGCATGGGCGCCTCGATGCGAGGGAACTTAAGCCGATGGTCCATTCGAGCGGCAAGGCCGCGCTAGAACGATGCGGCGGCGTCAGCGGCCGCCGGTGACCTCGCCCCGCATCACGGCCGGGTCGAGCTCCTGGATCACGCTCACCTGCGGCGGAATGCAATAACGGATGAAGCGATGGCCGATCACGAAGCCAAACTCGCCGTCGCTGGCGCTCGCGATGCTGGTGCCGTTCTCCGCGACGAACTTGCCGAAAGCGCCGAAGTCGAACACTTTCGAGCCGAGGAACTTGCGGACGATCTCTTCGCGGTCTGCAGCGTTGCTCATGATTGCCTCCTTGCGGTTGGGTGGATCGATGCGGCTTCATCTGTCGGCCGGCACCGGCGCGGACGATGACGCGATCTACCCGCAAGGCGTGTGACCTACCTTACATTTCAAGATTTATTTAGAACAACCTCCACGCTCGCACCATAATCGCGCGCAGATTGCAGATCTGCTACCCTGCGCTGTAGTCGGGTCGGAATGCCCCCGGCCCGCGACCATTGCCATGACTGCGATACTTCAAGAATTTGAAGGAACCGACATGAGCACAGATCGCGACAACGCTCTCAATCTCCTTTTGGCCTCACATGACACGCTCGGTCGAGCCGCCGTGATCGCAAGGCGCAGCGCCGACGAGCTCGGCGCAAAGGTCACCGCCGCCGAACGGGCGCTGACCGACCTTGAGGACGCGGCAACCGCGCCGAAGAACGCGCCCGACGCGCAGCTCGCGCCGGCGATCGAGCAGGCAGTGACGCTCACGACCGGGATCATGAAGAACATCGAGACCCTGCTGCCGGCCGGCACGCCCGTCTCGTCGCTCGGAAGCCCGCTCGACGAATGGAAGGAGTGCCGCAACACCATCGACCGTTGCGACAAGCTCCTGGTCGACATTCGCAAGACCGGATTCGGCTTCATCACCGCAGTGGTCGGCGCAGCCACCTTCGTCTTCAGCGTCACGACGCATTCCGCCAATCTCACCAAGAGCTGGCTGCTCTGCATGCTGGTGATTCTGATCATCGTGCTTTACGCGATCGATCTCGCGCATCAAACTTGGCTCAACCAGGCCGTCGAGCGCGCCAAGACACTGGAGCGCGGTCCGCTGCAATTCCAACTGACCCAGAACATCGCCAGGGAATTCGCGGCGTCCCAGAGCATCAGCCTTGGCGTCGCCCTCTATGTGCTGCTGCTGGTGTCGGCCTGCATCATCTTCCAGGTCTCGATCCCGCTCTCGGAGGAGAGCCCGTTCAGTGCGGCGCGAGTCAATATCTACGGCGCTCTTGCCACCGGCCTCTTCGCCATCGGCGGCGGCACGCTGATCGCGGTCAAACGATGGTCGATTCTTTGGGGATTCGTCGTCTTGTTTGCCCTCGCCTGCTTCATCATCGTCCGGATCGTATGAGAGCGTCGCAAGGGCACTCGGGAGCTCGTTCACGGCCGGCGCCGGGCAAGCCCGGCGCCGATCCACCGCGTCTCACACGAACAGGAAGTTGCCGTTCGTGATCGTTCCGACGTTGTTGGTGAGATGGATCTCGATGTCGCTCGCATCCATGTTGCCGTCGCCGTTGACGTCGATCTGCAACATCGTCTGGCCGCCCGAATTGTCCAGCCGCGCCTGCGATTGGCCGGTCGAAGTGAACGGGTCCGAGTCGACGAAGTTGACCGAATTGCCGGTGAACCCGCCGGCACCCACCATGCTGTTGTCGAACACGAAGAAGTCCTGAGCGGCATTGAAGCCGTCGATGGTATCGCTCATTCCGACGTAGGAGTCCGACACGCTGGCGTAGCGGAAATTGTCCACACCGGCGCTCGCGGTCATCATGTCCATGCCGCCACCGCCGCTGACGGTCGTCGTTCCGGTCGCGTTCGCGATCACGATGCTGTCGTTCATGATCGAGCCGGTGACGTTCTCGACGTTGTTGACGGTGACGGAATTGAAGATGCCGTTCATGACGAGACTGTCGGTTCCGCCGCCAAGATCGATCGTCGTGTTCGACAGCGTATTGTTCACGGTCAGCGTGTCGTCGCCGCCCGACCCATTGATCGTCTGCACGCCCCAGAGGTTCATGAACGTGTTGGTGGTGCCCTCCAGATTGAGCACGTTATTGGTGCCGTCACCGAGATTGATCGAGGTGCCGTTCTGGTCATTGAGCAACGTCAGCACATCGTCGACAGGGTTGACGCCGCCAAAATCCGAGCCGTTGATGAACGCCACGTTGCTGACGCCCAGCGTATTGGCGCCACTGGCAAGGTTGAGCATGTTGGCCCCGCTGCCGAGATCAACGGAGAGCCCATTGGCCAGCGTCGACAGGCCAACATTGTTGTCGCCGCCGTCGCCCACAAGATTTTCCACGTTGGCCAATGACAGCCCATAGCCGCTCTGGCCGACGACGGTCAGCGTGTCGATGCCACTGCCGAGATCAATGGTGTGACCGAAGAGATTGTTGCCGACGGCGAGATAGTCATCGCCGCCCGTACCGACGATGGGCGCATTTCCGTTCAGGAACAGCCCCGAGATGTCAACCGGCGCGCCTGATGTCCCCGATGTGGTCATGATCTTGTCGGTGAATTGCAGCAACTCGACATTGCTGAGCATGTCGGCGCCGTCGCGGACGCCAGCAAAGTTGTCGACGACCTGGATCTGACCGCCGACGAGAGTAGAGATTGTGTATTCCGTGCTCGCGCCGGAGAAGATCGCGACGTCACCGCTAGCACCGCCGTCGATGGTGTCGTTGCCCGCGCCGCCTGTGATCAGATCATAGCCATCGCCGGCATTGATGATGTCGTTGCCACTCGCGCCATTGAGAGTCTCGTTGGCGGTACTGCCGGTGATCGTGTCGGCAAAGTTCGAGCCGACCACGTTGTTCACGCCCGAAAAATGATCGGTGCCGACGGAGCCCGCGTTGCCCGCGGCGGTGCCGGCCACGAGGTCGATAGTCACGCCCGCCGTCGCATTGCCGTACTGAATCTGCGTGAATCCGTTGCCGATGATCGTGTCGTCACCGGCGCCGCCTTGGAACGCATTGAAGGGGCCGAACAAGCCCATAAAACCGGTCGCATCATAGGTGTCGGCGCCGCTGCCGCCAAAAGCGCTGTTGACGCCGGTGAAGCTGTCGGTGCCGACCGACCCGTCGCCGCTGGCGTTGCCCGCGGCGAGATTGATCACAACGGAACCGGTGGTGTTCTGGAACGACACCTGCGTGTTGCCATTACCGGTGATGACGTCGTTGCCGCCAAGGCCCTGGAAGGCGTTGAAGCCGACAAAGCCCGTGGCGTTGTAACTATCGACGAAGTTGCTGCCATTGGCGCTATTGACGCCGGTGAAGGCATCGTGTCCGACGGAGGCATCGCCCGTAGCCGAGCCGGCCAGCATGTTGATCGTCACGCCCGCCGTCGCATTGGTGAACTGGATGCGGGTGTTGCCGTTGCCGGTGATGACGTCGTCGCCGCCGAGCCCTTCGAACTGGTTGAAGGTGCCGTTATTGCCGGCGTTGATGCTGGCTCCGCTAAAGCCGACAGCATTGAAGTTGTCGACAAAGGCGGTGCCTTGGACGCCCTCGATCGAGCGCAGCGTGTCGGTGCCGATCGAGGCATCGCCCGCGGCGGTGCCCGCCGCGAGATTGACGGTGACGCCGCCGGTCACGAAGTAGATGTTGTAGTAGCTCGCCGTGTCGAAACCGCCACGGCCGTCGATGAAGTCGTCGCCGGCATTGCCGGTGAAGGTGTCGTTGGTCGAATTGCCGCGCAGCGTGTCGCTGAACATCGACGCCTGGATGGCGTTGACCAGGGTAAAGGTGTCGTGGCCGGTCGATCCGTCGCCGTCCGCGATGCCGGTCTGCAGGTCGACGACGACGGCACCGGTCGCGTTGGTGAAGGAGATGCGCGTATTGCCGTTGCCGGTGATGCTGTCGTTGCCCCCCATGCCGTTGAATTCGTTGAACGTGCCGTTGGAGCCGGAGTTAAAACCGGCAGCGGTGAACGTATCGGCAAAGTTGCTGCCGCGCACGGATTCGACCGAGATCAGCGTGTCGGTCTCGGTGCCCGTCGTGGTGTTGACCGTCACGGTTCCTGCCGCAAGATTGACGGAGATGCCGGCGGACGTGATCGCCGGGTCGTTGGCATAGTCCGCGCGATCGAAGCCGCCGCGTCCATTGATGGTGTCGTTGCCGCCGCGCCCGTCGAAGATTTCGACGGTGCCGAACGGATTGCTGCTTCCAAGCAGCGTGTCCGCATAGCCCGAGCCGATCACGTTGCCGACACCGGACCCGACGATGGTGTCGGTGCCGACGGACGCGTCGCCCGTCGCAGTCTTTGCCGCGAGGTCGACCGTCACGCCGGCCGTCGCGCTGACATAGGAGATGCGCGTCAGTGGCGCACCGGAGGCGTTCGTGCCGGTGATGATGGTGTCATCGCCGCCGCAGCCCTCGAACTCGTTGAAGCCGACTTGCGTGCCGGCAATGCCGGCATCGCCGGCAAAGCCCGTCGCATCGAACGTATCGGCGAAATCGCTGCCGGTGATGAACTCGACATTCACGAGCATGTCGGTGCCAACACCGGCGCCCGTCACCAGGCCGGCCGCAAGGTTGGCCGTGATGGCGCCCGTCGCGTCGCTATAGACCGCGCGGTCCAGCCCCAGACCGCCATCGAGCAGATCATTGCCGCCAAAACCTTGCAGGCGGTCATTGCCGTCAAGCCCGGTCAGCGTATCTGAATTGGCCGAGCCGAGCAGCGTGTTGGCGTTGGCATCGCCCGTCAGGGTGATGCCTTGCGGGGCAAAGATGAAGTCACTGTCGACGAGGCTGCCGAGCGTGACGTTGGCAAGCGTCAGGCTGTCACCGCCGCCGAAGGTGATGACGGTATCGGCCCCGACCTGCTGGGCATGCGACTGGATGTCGGCGAGGCTGCCGATCGCGCCGGCCACCGCCGTGAGATCGATCTTGTCGCCCTGCGCATCCGAGAAGTCGGTGATGCGGTCGTTGCCGTCATGGGCAGCGAAGACAAACGTGTCGGCACCAGCATTGCCGGTCAGGGTATCGGTTCCCGTGCCGCCGGAGATCAGGTCATTGCCGCTGCCGCCATAGATGACGTCGTTGCCGCCGTCGCCGTACAGGAAGTCGTTGCCGCCGAGCGACGGGTTGGACAATTGTCCGCCTTCGATCTGGTCGTTGCCGTCCCCGCCGTGGATGGCGTCGGACCCGGCGAAGCCGCGCAGCAGGTTCGCGTTTGCGTTGCCCGTGATGACGTCGTCAAACGCACTTCCGTTGATGCTGTCGATGTTGATCAACGTGTCCGTTCCGACCGACAGCCCGCCCACGGCGGTCCCGGCAACCAGGTTGACGACCACACCTTCGGTCGCACCAGCGTAGTTCGAAAAGTCGCCGAATGGGCCGGACGCGCCGTTCTTGCCGCCGCCGTCAATGACGTCGTTGCCCATGCCGCCGTCGAAAATCTCGTTGTCGGCAACGCTTCCGATCAGCACGTCGTCATGCGTCGAACCGCCCACTCCTTCGATGTTGATCAGCGTGTCGGTGCCGCCGTATCCGTCCGAGGCAAGGCCGGTGCCGAGATTGACGACGACTCCGGTCGGAGCATCGCCATAATTGGCCATGTCCCCATTGCCCTGCGGATTCGCACCACCGTTGAGATAGTCGTTGCCTGCACCGCCGGACAGGAAATCCTGCCCGTTGCCGCCGATCAGAACGTCATCACCGCCAAGCCCGAACAGACTATCGTTGCCGTCATTGCCGATGAGCGTGTCCTGTCCCACGCCGCCGCTCAACGCATTGTCCCCGCTGTCGCCGTTGAGGGCCACGCCGCTGTTGCCGCTGGTGATGACGAAGTCGGACGCGGTGAGGCTGCCGAGCGTCGTGTTGATCAGCGTCAGGCTGTTGACGGCGTCGAACGTGATGACTGTGTTGTTGCCGACCTGCGTCGCATGCGACTGGACGTCGGCAAAGCTCGTGATGCCGGCGACGCCGGCGATCTCGATCAGGTCGCCTTGGGCATGACTGAAGTCGCTGATAAAGTCGGTATTGCCGAGGTTCGAGTAGGCGAAGACGTCCGCGCCGGCGCCACCGGTCAGGAAGTCGGTCCCGAATCCGCCAGTGAGGTAGTCGTTGCCGCTGCCACCGGCGAGACTGTCGTCGGTGAGATTACTTCCAATGATGGTGTCGTTGAAGTTCGAGCCGATGACATTGTTGACGCCCGTGAACGTGTCGTGCCCGACCGAGGCGTCGCCGGAGGCCGTTCCGGCGCCGAGATCCACCGTGACGGCCGCGGTGGCGTTGTTGAAGAATATCTGCGTGCTGCCGTTGCCGATGATGGTGTCGTCACCCCCCTGGCCCTGAAAGCCATTGGGCCCGACGGCACCGGTTGCATCATAGGTGTCTGCAAAATTGCTGCCGTTGACGCTGTTCACGCCCGTGAACGTGTCGTGGCCGACCGACGCATCGCCCGAGGCGGTGCCCGCAGCCATGTTGATCGTCACGCCCGCGGTCGCGTTCGTGAACTGGATCCGGGTGACGCCGTTGCCGGTGATGATGTCGTCGCCGCCCAGGCCTTCGAACTGGTTGAAGGAGCCGTTGCTGTTGCTCACGTTCAGCGCACCAGCCCCCCCGTACCCGGTCGCATCGAACGCATCGGCAAAACTCGTGCCCTGAACGCCTTCGATCGAGCGCAGCGTGTCCGTGCCGATCGAGGCGTCGCCCGTGACCGTGCCCGTCGCCAGATTGACGTTGATGCCGCCGGTCACGAAGTAGATGTTATTGTAGCTCGCAGTGTCGAAGCCGCCGCGGCCGTCGATGAAGTCGGAGCCGGCGTTGCCGATGAAGGTGTCGTTGGTCGTGGCACCGGACATCGTGTCGTCGAACATCGAGCCCTGGACCGCATTCACGCCGCTGAAACTGTCGGTATCGACCGAGCTGTCCCCGGATGCGGTGCCGGCCTGGAGATCGATCGTAATGCCCGACGTGGCGTTGTTGTAGGACAGGCGCGTATTGCCGTTGCCGATGATGACGTCGTGCCCGGCACCACCCGTGAACTCGTTGAACGTACCGTTTGAGCCGGCATTGATGCTGGTCGCACTGAATCCGGTCGCATCATAAGTGTCGTCGAAGGCCGTGCCGCGCACGCCTTCGACCGATCGCAGCGTATCGATGCCGACCGTCGCATTGCCGGTGACGATGCCCGCCGCCAGGTTGACCGAGATCGCTCCCGTCACGGCCGTGTCGTTGATGTAGTCGACGCGGTCGAAGCCGCCGCGACCGTCGATGAAATCGTTGCCGGCGCGGCCGTCGAAAACCTCGACGGTCCCGAAGGGATTGCTGCTGCCGAGCAGCGTGTCGTTGAAGGCGGAGCCGTTGACGTTGGCGACGCCGGAGCCGACGAAGGTGTCGGTGCCGACCGAGGCATCGCCGGTCGCCGTCTTGGCTGCCAGATCGACCGTCACGGCAGCGGTGGCGCTGACATAGGAGACGCGCGTAATCGGCGCGCCTGACGCGTTGACGTTGCCGATGATGACGTCGTTGCCGCCCTTGCCTTCGAACTCGTTGAAGCCAACGGGCGTGCCTGGAATGCCGCTGTCTCCGGTAAAGCCGGACGAATTGTAGGTGTCGGCAAAGTTGCTGCCGACCACGCCTTCGATGCTCACCAGCGTGTCGGTGCCGACACCTGAGCCGGTCACCCAACCGCCTGCCATGTTGATGGAGATGGCGCCGGTGGCGTCGGTATAGACGGCGCGGTCGAAATTCGCACCGCCGTCCAGCAGGTCGCTGCCGCCGCCGCCCTGGAGCCGGTCGTTGCCGGCCAGGCCGCTGACCGTGTCGGAATTGGCCGTGCCCGGCAGCGTGTTGGCGTTGGCATCGCCGGTGATGGTCGAGCCCTGTGTGCCGAAGATGAAATCAGAGGCGGAGAGCGCGCCGGGAGCGATATTCCGGATGGTCAAGCTGTCGGTCGCACTGAACGTGATGACAGTATCGAGGCCAGCAGGCGTCGCGTGCGCCAGCACGTCGGCAAGGCTGTAGACGCCATTCGCACCGGCAATTCCGGTGAGATCGATCTTGTCACCCTGCGCTTGCGAGAAATCGGTGACGATATCGGCGCCACTGCCGGTCACGTAGGCGAAAGTGTCGGCGCCGGCATTGCCCGTCAGGGTGTCCGCGAGCTTGCCGCCGCGGATCGTGTCGTTGAAGTTGGTGCCGACGACGCTGTTCACGCCGCCGATGACGATATCGTGCCCGACCGAGGCATCTCCGCTGACAGCGCCCGCCGCAAGGTCGACGTTGACGCCGGCGGTGGCATTGTCGAACTGAAGCCGCGTGAAGCCGTTGCCGGTGATCACGTCATCGCCACCCAGCCCCTGGAAGGCGTTGAAGTCGGCAAAGCCCGTGGCATCGTAGGTGTCGGCAAAGTTGCTGCCATAGGCGGCGTTCACGCCGGTGAACGTGTCGTGCCCGACAGACGCGTCACCCGTCGCCGACCCGGCGGCCAAGTTGATGGTCACGCCCCCGGTGGCGTTGGTGTAGAGCAACCGCGTGTTGGTGTTGCCCGTGATGACGTCGTCGCCGCCCTGGCCCTCGAACTGGTTGAAACTGCCGAACGAGCCGGCATTGGTGCTGCCGCCGCTGAAGCCTGTCGCGACATAGGTGTCGGCAAAGATCGTGCCCTGGATGCCCTCGACCGATCGAAGCGTATCGGTGCCGGTAGAGGCATCGCCCGTCACGGTGCCACTCGCCATGTCCACGCTGATGCCGCCGGTGGTGTAGGTCAGGTTGCTATATTGGGCGGTATCGAAGCCGCCCCGGCCGTCGATCAAGTCGTTGCCGGCCAGCCCCTGGAAATTCTCGCCGCTCGTGCTGTTGCTGCCCAACAGGACGTCGGCAAACAGCGAACCCAACACAGCGTTGACGCCGGTGAAGGTGTCGGTGCCGACCTGCGCGACGTCGCCGCCGGCCGTGCCATGCGATGTGCCTGCGGCAATATCGACGGTGACGCCGTCGAGCGCTTGCGTGAACTGCAAGCGCGTGTTGCCGTTGCCGGTGATGCTGTCGTCGCCGCCCATACCTTCGAAATTGTTGAAGGTGTTGAACGAGCCGGCGTTGGTGCTGGCGCCGCTGAAGCCGGTCGCATCGTAGGTGTCGACGAAATTGGTACCGCGCACGGCTTCGACCGAGCGCAGCGTATCCGTGCCGATCGAGGCATCGCCGGTGACGGAGCCTGCTGCCAGATTGACCGTGATGCCGGACGTGGTCGTCGAATCCTGGTTATAGGACGCAAAATCGTAGCCGCCGCGGCCGTCGATCAGATCGTTGCCGCCGCGCGCGTCGAATTGCTCGTACGTCCCGCTGCCATTGTTGGTGCCGAGCAGCGTGTCGTCGAAGGCCGAGCCGACGATGGCATTGACGTTGGTAAAGGTGTCGTGGCCGACCGAAGCGTCTCCATCTGCAGTCCCGGCGGCGAGATCGACGGTCGCCGCCGCCGTGGCGCTGACATAGGACACCCGGGTCAGTATTTGTCCTGACGCATTGACCGAGCCGGTGATGACGTCATTGCCGGCGCCACCCTCGAACTCGTTCAGACCGACTGCCGCGCCGGGAATGCCGCTCGCGCCGGTGAAGCCGGTCGCGTTGTACGCATCGGCAAAGTTGCTGCCGACGACGCCCTCGATATTGACGAGCACATCGGTTCCGACGCCGAGGCCAGACGCCGCGCCCGCCGTCAGATTGACGGTGATGCCACCGGTCGCGTCGGTGTAGATGGCGCGGTCAAAACCCTGTCCGCCGTCCAGGAGATCGCTGCCGCCGAAACCCTGGAGCCTGTCATTGCCGCCGAGGCCGCTGATCGACTCGGCGCTTGCCGTTCCGACGAGATTGTTCGGCATGTCGTCGCCGACGATCGGCGCGCCCGCCGTCCCGAACACGAAGTCGCTGGCGACCAGGCTGCCGAGACTGACGTTCTGCAACGTGAGACCGTCACCTGCCCCGAAGCTGATGACCGTATTCACGCCCATCTGGACCGCGTGGGCCTGCACGTCGGCGAGGCTGTAGATGCCATAGATGCCGGTGAGATCGATCTTGTCGCTCTGGCCGTGGTTGAAATCGCCGACCGTGTCGAAGCCATACCCGGTTGCGTAGACGAAGGTGTCGGCGCCCAGGCCGCCGCTGAGGAAATCGCTACCGCCGCGGCCATCCAGGGCGTCGTTGCCACCGTTGCCGGAGAGAACGTCATTGCTCGCGCTGCCGATGATCGTGTCGTTGAAGTTCGACCCGGCGACGTTGAAAACGCCGCCCGTGATGGTGTCATGGCCGACCGAGGCATCGCCGTCAGCGGTCCCCGCCGTGAGGTTGACGATTACGCTGTTCGTCGCACTACCGTACTGGATCTGCGTGTTGCCGTTGCCGGTAATGACGTCGTTGCCACCGTTGCCCGAAAACGAGTTAAAGGTCCCGTTGAGACCATTGAATCCGGTCGCGTCGTAGATGTCGGCGAAGTTGCTGCCGGAGGCACTATTCACACCGCTGAAGACGTCGTGACCGACGGACGCATCCCCGCTGGCCGTGCCGGCGGCGAGATTGACGGTTACGCCTCCAGTAGCATTGTTGAACTGGACTTGCGTGTTGCCGTTACCGGTGATGACGTCGTCACCGCCCTGTCCCTGGAAGGAGTTGAACGTGCCGTTCGGGCCGTTGAAACCCGCCGCGTTATAGGTGTCGACGAAGTTGCTGCCGAGAGCACTGTTGACACCGCTGAACGTGTCATGCCCGACCGAGGCATCGCCGGTGGTCGAACCGGTGGACAGATTGATCGTCACGCCGGCGGTCGAATTGCCGTAGAGGAGACGCGTGTTGCCGTTACCGGTGATGGTATCGTCACCGCCAAGGCCCTCGAACTGGTTGAACGTGCCGTTGTTGCCAAAATTCGGACCGGTGACCCCGTACATGGTTGCGTTGTAGGTATCGGCGAAACTGGTGCCCTGGATGCCCTCGATCGAGAGCAGGGTGTCGTGACCGATCGACGTATCGTCGGCATCTGTGGCGTCGACTGTACCGGCGGCCATGTTGACGGTGATGCCGCTCGCCGTGAAGAAGATGTTGTTGTAGGACGAAACGTCGAAGCCACCGCGGCCGTCGATGAGATCGTCGCCCGCAAGGCCGGTGAAGGTGTCGTTGGTCGCTCCACCTTTCAGGATGTCGTCGAACATCGACGCCTGCACGGCATTGACGTCCGTGAAGTGGTCGGTGCCGACGGATGAATCGCCGCTGGCGATCCCCGTCTGGAAGTCGACGCTGACGCCGGCGGTCGCGTTGTTGAAGCCGAGCCGCGTAAACCCGTTGCCGGTGATGATGTCGTCGCCGCCATTACCGGTGAACTCGTTGAACGTGCCGAGCGAGCCGGCATTGACGCTGCCGGCGCCGAAACCGGTGGCGTTGTAGGTGTCGACGAAATTGGTGCCGCGAACGGCCTCGACACCGCGGAGCGTATCCGTTCCAATGCTGGAGTCGCCGGTCACGATGCCGGCAGCCATGTTGACCGTGATGCCGCTCGTCGTGGTCGGATCCACGTTGTAATCGACCCGATCGAAGCCGCCACGGCCGTCAATGAGATCATTGCCCGCGAAACCCGAGAAAACCTCGGCGCTGAAGTTCGGATTATTGGTGCCCTTGAGCACGTCGTTGAACGCCGAGCCCCAGGCGCCGATGAAACCCGAACCGATCAGGGTGTCATGGCCGACCGACGAATCGCCGTCCGCGGTTCCTGCGGCGAGGTCGACCGTTACGGCAGCGGTCGCGCTGACATAGGACACGCGGGTGAGCTCGGCGCCCTGGCTGTTGCTGTTGCTGTAGATCGTGTCGTCGCCGCCCTTGCCCTCGAACTCGTTGAAGCCGATCGGCGTGCCCCGAACGATCGAATCGCCGGTGAATCCCCTGGCATCGAGTATGTCGGCAGAATTGCTGCCGACGACGGCCTCGATATGGACCAGCGTATCGGTGTCGACACCCGGCCCGGACACCGTGCCCAGCGCGAGATTTGCGGTGATGCCGCCGGTCGCATCGGAGTAAATAGCGCGGTCAAAACCCTGGCCGCCGTCGAGAAGGTCGTTGCCGGCGCCGCCGGTCAAATAGTCCTTGCCCGCGCCGCCATAGAGGAAATCGTTGCCGGCACCGCCGCTGATGTGGTCGTTGCCGTCGAGACCATCGATCGAATCGCTGCCATTACCGCCGGCGAGCACGTCGTCACCGAGCGTGCCGAGCTGCGCGCCGTCAACGTCGCCGACCACGGCGTTCTGAACCTGGGTTTCGATGGTGCCGACAAAAGTCTGGAGCGCGGCGACCTCGGTCGGGTTGTCGAAGTGCGTATTGGCCAATTGGTCCGTGGACGCGCCCTGCGCGACCTGGCCGGCCTGCGCCAGCCCGGTGAGAGTCGTCGCTGACTGGATGGTGTCATTGGAAGTTGTGACGACGCTGATGACGGCATCGAGTGTCGCCTGATCGACGGGGTCGGTGGTCGAGCTGGTGATCACGGTCGTCACCGTGGTCGCCGAGCTCAGGTCGATCGCGGACGCCGGTGCCGCGATGATCACGTCGGCGATGGCCGCTATCACCGCATCGGGGGAGCCGACAACTGCGGACACCTGCGCAACCGTGCTCTGGACCTGAATTGCGGCGGACAGAACGGCTGTCGCAGCGGCAACGTCGTTCGCATCGGTTCCGTTGACGACGGCCGCAACCGGATCAAAGGTCTTCAGGTCGATGGTGGGGTTGAGACCGAACGCGGTCTTGATCGCGTTTTCCGCGTCCGCTGCGCTCAGCGGCGTGGGATCGTGTGCGGTCGAGTCCACCATCGCCGCGATCAGCGTGGTGAGCGGCGTGATCACCGTCGATCCCTCAGGTGCCTTGAGCACGCCGGTCACCGCAAGGCCGGTCGACACGTCCGTGCCGCCGATGCTGACAAGCGTACCGCTGCCGCCGACGAGCACGAAACTTCCGTCAGCGTTGGTCGTCGTATGGGCTTCGCCGTCATCGAGCACGCCGTCATAGTCCGCATCCGCGAACACGGTGGCGCCGGCAATGTAGCCGTCGATCTCCTGCCCGGTGATGACGGGCACGTTCGCGCTAGCCAAGACGTCGACGGTTATGTCCGCCACCGGGCTGCTCGCCTGATGGATGCCGTCGTTCGAGATCGCCGTGACGTGAAGCGTGAGCAGGCCGGGCGGGACCGAGGGATCCGGAATTAGTGCCAGGTCGCTCTGCTGCAAATCGGCCGCCGAAAGGCCCCACACGCCTTCAGCGATCGCGGCCCCGTGGTTCAGTGTGAAACCCGATGGCAGGCCCGTAATCCTTACAAGCATCGTGCTGCTGGTGTCGATCAGCGCGGCGGAGATCGACAGCGGAATGGGAGTATCGCTGGCGCCCGACGTATGGTTGACGACGGACACGTCCGGCGCATCCTGCGCGCCGTGGATGTTGAAGCTGATGTCCTTCGACGTCCCGTCCAGGGATTTGACGGTGAAGGTGTCGACCTTGGTGTCGGTGGCGCTGAGATACTGGGTGGCGGCGTTACTAACCGAATAGGTGTAGCTGCCGTCCGCGGCTAGGTTGAGCGAACCGAGATTGCCGTTCGCCGAAACGACGCTGGTCTGGAATGAATTCTGATCGTGGTCGGGATCGCTCACCGACAACACGCCGGACGCAGAGAGGGTGTCGTCCTCCGTGACGTCATGCTGGGCGGGATCGCCGATATCAGCACCATCGTTCACGCCGTGGATCGTGAATGTCACGTCCTTGGTCGTGCCGTCCTTGGCCTTGATGGTGAAGGTCTCGTTGCGGGTCTCGTCCTGGCCGAGATATTGAACGAGGTTGTCGGCGACCGAATAGGTGTAGGCACCGTCGGTGCCGATCGTCAGCGTCCCGAGATTGCCGGGAGCCGACAGGACGGTCGTCTGGAATGAGTTCTGGTTCTGGTCGTCATCGTGAATCGAGATCGTCCCCGAAGCCGTCAGGGTGCCGTCCTCGGTGACGTCGTGGTCGCCGACATTGCCGATCGTGGCAGCGTCGTTGGCACCCGTGATGTTCACCACGATATTGTGCGTGGCGGTACCATCGGCCGACGCGACAGTCAGGGTATCCGTGACATTCTGAACCGCGACGAGCGAGTCCGACCTCGCGGGATCGAGCGTGTAGGTCCAGGCCCCGGACGCCGCATCGAAGGCGAAATCGCCGTAGGTGCCGGCCAGAGAGGCCGGGGCGGCGAAATGATTCTGGCCGGCATCGACGTCATGCACCGCAAGCTGGCCCGATGCGCTGGGATCGCCACCGACGGCATTGGCAAGGCCACCGGCCTCGCTCACCGCGGTGTCTTCGTTCGGCGACACCGTGATCGTGGCGGCGTCGTTGGCGCCCATGATGCTCACCGCGATACTGTGCGTGGCGGAGCCATCAGCCGACGCGACAGTCAGGGTATCCGTGACATTCTGACCCGCGACGAGCGAGTCCGACCTCGCGGGATCGAGCGTATAAGTCCACGCCCCGGACGTCGGGTTGAAAGTGAAATCGCCGTAGGTGCCGGCCAGCGAGGCCGGGGTGGCGAAATGATTCTGACCGGCATCGACGTCATGCACCGTGAGCTGGCCGGATGCGCTGGGATCGCCGCCGACGGCATTGGCAAGGCCTCCGGCCTCGGTCACCACAGTATCCTGGCTCCCCGACACCGTGATCGTGGCCGGGTCATTGCTGCCGCTAATCGTCACCTTGAGAGTCGACGAGCCCGTCCCTCCCTTGTTGTCGGCGTTGGTGTAGGTGAACTCGTCGGTCACCTGCTGACCTTGAGCGAGTGCTTGAACCGATGCGCTGGAATTGTTGAGCGTGTAGGTGTAAGCACCGGTCGCCTTGGTGACGACCAACGTTCCATAGGCGGTGACGACGGTGATCGTGGTACCGTTGTCTGTGCCTCCCGCAACGGCCGATACGCTGTGGGTATCGCCGGCATCGGTGTCTGTGTCGTTGGCGAGCAGATTGCCGCTCGCAACTATCGTAGCGTCTTCTGCGACGGAGGCGAGATCCGCGACGGCGACCGGCGCATGATTGGTCGCGCCTTCGATGACAATCTCGACCTTCTCGATCGAGACGACGGCCAGGTTGAAGCTCCTGAACGCGTAGTCCGCGCTGCCATACCGCGCGATGAGCCCTTGAATTCCCTGAATGTCGGACTTGAACGAGACCGAATCCGCGAACGCTTGAGTGACGACGAGGCGAAGCGTGTCCTGTCCCTTGCCGCCGTCATAGATATCAGCAGAGCCAACGTTGTCCGAAACGCGGTAGATCAGGACATCGTTGCCATTTTCGCCGCTGAGAATGTCCGAACCCGCACCTCCGTCGATGATGTCATCGCCGTTTCCGCCTCCGATCAGATCGTTACCCGCCCCGCCGAGGAGGGTATCGTTGCCATTGCCGCCGAGGATGATGTCGTTGCCGGCGCCGCCGTTTATCGTGTCGTTGCCGTTGCCACCCAAAACGAGGTCATTGCCGGCCCCGGCGTTGACGTTGTCGCCGCCATTCATTGCGTTGATAACATCAGCCGAATTGGTGCCGGCGATCTGGTCGTTTCCGTTGGTGCCGTTGATGATCATGGCAGTTCATCTCTCTTGATGGGCAACAGGCATGGCTCGCGAGCGCGCGGGAGCGGCTCGCGTGGTGCGAATGGTGAAATCTTCAGTCGTCGAATGCTGGATGCGATATGGACGTGACGCGCAGAATCGTCTGGTCGCTCATGGAGAGCCCCCTCCCATAAATTCCTGATCTTTCGAATTCGCCGTCAGCCCAACGGCGGGAGTCTGAAATCAACTGGTCTTGTTATTCGTCGACGCGAGCATCGCTGCCCGGCGTCATTTCAATGTCGAAGTGGATATTCGCGGCGGTCGAAAAAACTTTTTTGACAATTGCAAAGTGTTTCCATTGTTGGATGACTGCGTCAAGACACCACAGTGGCTAACCTTAAGGAGCATGTGGATTGCACGCTGCACTGCAAAGGTCGCACGGACGGAGCCGCGTGGAATCCTGGCGACGGCGCAGTTCTTCACCTCACCAAAAACCGGCGCCGTCGCGAATTGCGGCGAAATACAAGGGCCAAATGAACCGCGTGAATGTGCGAGCGCAGGCAACACACTCGCCTCGCCGAAGCTGCGCAGGAAGAGATTTGCTACCGTTGGCTGCCCGAACCGGCTGATCAGCCGACAAACCAGACAGCACTACGGACCTGCGTCATCTCGCCGCACCCCTGTGATCGGGTATTAACGTTCCGAACCAAAGGGTTGAGCCCGAACGGGCGGATTGAACGGATGATGCGTCAGCGCGGTAGGCCGGTCCCGGCTGCGATCCGGTAGGCAAGCCGCTCATTGGTCCCCGGCGCGATCTGCATCAGTCCGGGCTTGTCGCAGAACTCGCCGTCGAAGGTCCAAGGGCTCGCATAGCCGCGCCACGGCTCGATGCACAAGAACGGCGCGCCCGTCGGTTTCGACCAGACGCCAAGCTCGCGAAAGCCGGTCCAGGACATCTCGACCCATGGTCCCTGCGCCGCCGCGTAATGGACGGATTGGCTCGCAATCCGGTCGAAGATGATCGCATCGCCGGCGAACAGGCTTTCGGACAGACGAAGCACCCTACCGTCGATCGGCGAGGACTCCGTGCTCGCGCGCAACAACCCGCCTTCCAGGCAACGCACAGGACTCGCCTCGGCTTGCGGAAATGTCAGCGCGTAGCCGTCCTTGGGCCGATCGGGCACGAGCGGCCAGTTGAACGCGGGATGGCCACCGAGCGATGCCGGCAGCATCTCCTCTCCCGTATTGGCGATCTCGAAAGCGACGTCGAGCCCTCGCTCGTCCAGGCTGTAAGTCACCGCCAGGCGAAATGCGAACGGATAGTTTGCGCGCGTCGCATCGCCGTCGTGGAGCACCAGCACGCAGCGCGTGGCGCTGCGCTCCAGCCACGCAAAGCGCACGTCGCGCGCAAACCCGTGCTGTGTCATCCGATACGCCTGTCCGCGATGCCGGAGTTCGTCATTCTTCAGACGGCCGACGATCGGAAACAGAAGCGGCGCATGACGCGGCCAGGCCGGTCCTGCCTGCCAGATGAACTCGGTGCCGGCGTCGTTCCTGAGCGAGCAAAGCTCGGCGCCGTCGGAGGTGACGATCGCCGTGAGGCTGCTGCTGCGCAGGACATGAGTATCTTCACGCATGCAAGGCGCCCCCGCTCTCGAGCTTTTGATCGCTGTCCGCAAGGCGAGCATCGCATGCCGATCCGACATCGCGCGCGTCAATTGTGACGATATGCATGAAAGACCTCGTTGAGTCGGCGATCACCGTTCCCGGGAACCTTCGTTAGAACATTTCTCGATCCGCGCACATGCCTAAGATGAGGGCATCTCGCCGGCACTACGCGCAAACAGTATGCGCGGACATCCACGCGCGATCATGAGGTCTCGGTTCCGTTCCGGAAATGATGCGACGTGAGCGCGCGTCATATTTCCGTGCCGAATGACTGTTCTTTGGGATTTCATGCGCCGATCCGATCCACAGAATCTCGATATCATGGCACCCAGTCCTCACCGAGCTACCGACCGAAATGGCGAGACCAAGTTCTTCATCAACGGCCGCTTTCTCTCGCACAAGATCACGGGTGTTGAACGCTATGCCGCCGAAATCGTCCGCGCCATCGACGCTCTGCTCGCGAAAGGCCAGCTCCCTGCCCCGCTGAGCGCCGCGACGTGGCATCTGCTTGCGCCGCCAAATGCAAGCGAACCGATCGCGCTCGAGTGCATCGAGGTTCGCAAGATCGGCCGATTGAACGGCCACGCGTGGGACCAGATCGACCTTGCGCGCGCCGCCGCCAGCGGACGCCTGATCAGCCTCGCCAATTCAGGCCCGGTGCTGCATTCCGATCAAATCGTCGTCATCCATGACGCGCAGGTGTTCCGCCGCCCAGACTTCTTCAGCTGGCGCTACGCCGCCGCGCACCACTCTCTCGGCCGCCTGCTTGCGCGTCGGGCGACGATTGCCACAGTCTCGGACTTTTCGCGCCGGGAGCTTTCCGAAGTGCTCGACTTGTCCGCTTCCGCGATCCCCGTATTTCCAAACAGCGCCGAGCATTTCGCTGCAACCTCGCCCGATTTCGGCGTGCTCGATCGGCTTGGACTCAAACCTGGCCGGTTCTTTCTCTCCGTCGGCTCGGTAAAGAAAAACAAGAACATATCGGTCGCGATCAAAGCGGCTCAGTTGCTGGAACGCCCGGATGTTCCGCTGGTGGTGGTCGGCGACTACAACAATAAAGTCTTCCAGACCGGATTGGATGCCGGCAACGCAGGCGTGATCCTGGCCGGCCGCCTCAGCGATGGCGAGATCGCCGCCCTCTACGCACGCGCGCTGGCGTTCGTGTTCCCCTCTCTCTATGAAGGATTCGGCGTTCCCCCGCTCGAAGCGATGTTGTTCGGTTGTCCGGTCATCGCGTCCACGGCCGCCGCAGTCAAGGAAACCTGTGGCGAGGCTGCTGCCTATTTCGACGCCACCGACGCCGATGCATTGCGCCGGCGCATGCTCGAAAGACTCGCAGCCGGTCCGCTTTCGGATGACGAGCGCGCCAAACAGCAAAATCGGATCGCGATGTTCTCCTGGCAAAAGTCTGCGCATGCATTGCTTCAATTCCTTGCGCAGCCAAATCCAAACTGAACAGCGCGATCTTCGCTTGATCGAACGTCGGAACTCGCTCCTCGGGCAAGCGACGGCAACGCACCCGTCACGATCTTTGTTCCATCGCACTGATAATTTTTCTCGCTCGTAACGAGTGCAAAGGCGATGGCGCAACAACACCACACCGCCGCCCAAATATCGCTACGTATTGGAATGATCGTGACCCGACGCTCAAGACGAACGACGGGACCGCGCGATGTCAGATTCTTCACGACAGACGATCAAGGTGCTGCATGTCGCGGAAACGATCCGGGGCGGAATCGCGAGCTACCTGAACGAGCTGCACGCGCAGCAGGAAGCGAGCTTCGGGCAGGGCAACGTTCACTATGTGGTGCCATCCGATCATCGCCGCGACCTCGTCGGGATCGACGACACCCAGATCACGCTGTTCGAGCGCCCTGGCCGCAGCATTTCCGGCTTGTTCCAGATGTTGCGTTCCAGCTTGCAAGCCATCGATGCCTTCAAACCGGACGTCGTCCATCTGCATTCGTCCCTTGCCGGACTCGTTCTTCGTCCTGCGCTCGCGGCGCGATCGGGCGGACCGCGCGTCATCTATTGTCCGCATGGCTGGGCCTTTTCCCGCGAAACCGGCCGCCTCAGCCATCGCGTGACGAAGGCTGCGGAGAACATCCTTGCGCGAACCACCGATCGTATCATCTGCATCTCCGGTGACGAGTTCAACGAAGCAGTTCGCGCGGGACTTTCGCCGAACCGCCTGACGCTCGTCCACAACGGCATCTCCAAGAACCGCCCGTTGCCTCAGGCGATCTCGACAAGCTGGCCTTCGAAGAAGCTGAAGGTGCTGTTCGTCGGTCGTCTCGACCGGCAGAAGGGCTTCGACCTCCTGATCGAGGCGGCGCGATCGCTCGAAGACGCCATGGACGTCCGCATCGTCGGCGCGTCCGTGGTCAACAAGTCCGAGGGGGTCGCCCATCCGTCCAACGTGACGCTGCTCGGCTGGCTGGACCGCGAGCAGATCGAATCCCATCTGGAGGCGGCCGACGTGGTCGTCATCCCGTCGCGATGGGAGGCGTTCGGTCTCGTCGCCCTGGAAGCCATGCGAGCGGCCAAGCCCATCCTCGCGTTCCGCATCGGCGCCCTGCCGGAAATCGTCGTCGATGGCGTCACCGGAGTGCTGTGCTCGCCGGTGTCCGCGCAGCAGCTCGTGCTCGGCTTCCTGCGCGTGCTCGACCTCGACCTGAAAGTGCTGGGACAGCGGGGCTACGATCGCTTCAAGCAGTTCTATGACGTCCAGAAGACGCACCGCCAGCTTCAGCAGGTCTACATGGAGGTGCTGAGCACCGGTCAGCCACGTCCGAAAGAGCAGGTGCAATTGCAGTCGGATCTTTCGAAGACATTCTGATCGCACGAGCACGGACGTGCCCGAGGCGCGAGCAAGAGGAATTGTGACCGAAACCATGGCAGGCCGCAGCACCTTGCGCAGCGACATCTTCCTCCTCGTTGCGGGGCTTGTCGCAGCCGGCTTGCCGTCGGCGCCGGCGTATGCCCAGCAGGCGCAACCGCTCGAGAAACGGTTCATGCTGGGCGTCGGCACCCATCAGGGGCTTGGCGGGCCAGTCAGCTCGCGCGGCTACGTGCCCGCGGCGAACATTCACCAGATCAAGCAGCTGGGCTTGAACGCATTTCGCGACGATTTCCCCTGGTCCGATTTCGAATCGCCGGGCCGCCGCATGGGCTTCACGGCGAAGCTGGGGAGGCTGGAAGAGCAGGTCAAGTCCGGCGTCGCGCGCCCGCTCCTCATCCTCGCCTTCGGTCATCACCTCGTTCCGAACTCCATGCCGCCCACGACCGATGAGGCGCGGCAGCGATTTGCCGACTACGCGGCTGCGGCCGCGCAAAGCGTGGCGCCACAGCACCCCGTTCTCGAGCTCTGGAACGAGTGGAACATGGCAGCAAAGAAGGACCCCGCGTTCTCCGTCGAGAACTACGCGGCGCTCGCCAGAGTGACGCAGCCAGTGTTGAAGCGCGCCGCGCCGAATACGCCCTTCGTCGTCGGCGCCATTGGCGACGATCCCGGTTGGACATGGACCGAGCGCATGTTGCAGACGGGCATCCTGCAATATGCCGACGGCATCTCGGTTCATCTGTACAATTTCTGCATGGCGCCGGCCAAGCGCACCTCGACGGAGATCATCGACAGGCTGACGGCGTTTCACCGGCTCGTGGCCCAAGCCAGCGGCAATCCGGACTTTCCGGTCTATGTGACCGAGACGGGTTGGACGACGGCAACGAACAAATGCGGCGTCAGCGAGCAGATGCAGGCGGACAACACGGCGCAGCTGATCCTGTGGGCCTCGACCGCCGCGCGCTGGCTCAAAGGGATGTCGCTCTATGAGCTCAAGGACAGCGGCAAGAATCCGGCGGAGCTGGAGGACAATTTCGGCCTGTTCCGCTTCGACAATTCACCGAAACCCGTGGCCTGCGCGGTTCGCGACGCCTGGGCGTTCGTTCGCTCCAGCCTGAGCGCGGAACGCAAGAGCCTCTCGGGCGGCCTCGTCGCGATCAGGGCCTCGTCCCCCGAGGGCGGAAAAGCCGCGATCTGGTCCGAGGATCAGAACGCCCGCTATGAGGTCCGGCTGCGCAACGAGGCGCCGAACGCGACATTCGCAAATCCCTGTGATGCGTCGGCGCGATCCGCATCTGACGTCTGGATGCCGGTGTCGAGCACGCCGCTGCTCATCAGCGCCCCCAGAAGCGCCGTTCCAGAACTCGACGTCAGACAGGCGAGGTAGACCCACATGGTGCAAATTGACATCGATGCCAGGCGCCGGTTGCGCGAATTGGATGCGACAGCAATCCAGCCAAAGAGCCCAATCAGATGAAGATCCTGCTGACCTCCTCGCTCTATCCGACACCCGCCTCGCCCAAGGTCGTCGGCGGAGCGGAGATCTTTGCACGCCGGTTCGCCGAAAGCCTGACCGAGCGCGGCGACGAGGTGGAGGTGATCCGGGCGGCGTGCTTCCCCGATCAACCGCGCGAGCGATGCGACGGCATCGACGTCTATTCGGCGCCGGTGCAGAACATCTACTTGCCGTTCGTCGAGCAGAAGAACGTCGCGCTGCGGAGCATGTGGCACGCGATCGAAGACTGGCAGATCTGGGCGCCGATGATCGCGGAGCGGATCCGCGCCTTCAAGCCGGACGTGTTGCATTCCAACAACCTGTCCGGGCTGACCACGGCGATCTGGCGCGTCGCCGCACAACTCGGCGTTCCCGTCCTCCATACGATCCACGATTACTATCTCACATGCCCGCGATGCTCGCGCTTCACCAACGGGCAGTCCTGCGCAACGACCTGCGCGAGCTGCTCGCTTCTGACTTATCACCGCAGACGCGCGACACATTGGCTCAGCGCCGTCGTCGGCGTCAGTGAACGGGTGCTGTCGATCCACACCGACCTCGGCCTGTTCGCGGACACGCCGATCCGTACCGTCATTCACAATGCCTCGACCGCGCCGCCGAGCGCGCCCTTTCTCCGTCCGCTTTGCACGAGCGAGGTGACATTCGGGTTCATCGGCCGGCTGACCGAGGAAAAAGGCATCGACAATCTGATGAAGGCGCTGGCGGTCCTGCCGCGCGAGCGCTTCAAGACGCTGATCGCCGGCCGCGTCAGCCCGCAGGAGCAGCAGCGCCTCAAGCAGCTCGCGCCCGATGCGCGTGTTGAGTTCATGGGATTCGTCTCCCCCGACGACTTCTACAAGGCAGTCGACGTGGTGATCGCGCCGTCGATCTGGCACGACCCCGGCCCGCTCGTCGTCGCGGACGCAAAGGCCGCCGGCCGGCCGCTGCTCGGCACGCGGTTCGGCGGCATGCCGGAGGCAATCGAGGATGGCGTGACCGGCTGGCTGACGGAGGCCGATCCGGATTCGCTCGCCAAGAGCATGCTCAGCGTCGCGTCCGATCCGCACAAGATCCAGGAGATCAGCGAGCGGCTCGTCCGCGACACCAGGAAGTGGGTGTTTTCGGACGTCGTGTCCGCCTACCGGGGTCTGTACGAGCAATTGCGCGAGCGACGCATGACGCAGCTGCGCACGGCCGCGGTGGGACCGAAGGGACCGGCCATCACGGGCAAGAGCGGCTTCATTTCAAGATGATCCGCCTGTTTGCGATCGCAGGATACTTCTATCAGAGCGCCGCCGCCATCGTCCTCATCTTCGCCACCAGCCATCTGCTGGCCGCGGCCGACTACACCAACCTTTCGCTGGCGCTGGCCTCGAGCCAGTTGCTCTGCGTGCTGATGTTCGAATGGCTTCAGCTGGCTGGCCTCCGTTTCCTCGCCGCAGCCAGGCCAAGCGATGCGGCGCGATTGAGATGGTCGCTGTTCGCCGCCGCGAGCCTGAGCGCGGTCGCGCTCGTCGCGATCGGAGCAAGCGCATCCCTCCTAAGCAAGCTCCCGGCCGGCGTCATCGCGCTCGGCCTGACGGTCGCCGTGCTCCAGGGCATGACGGATCTGTATTTGCTGACCGTGCGCCTGTCCGACCGGCTGGGCATGGCATCCTGGCTTCTCGCGCTGCGGGCGACCGCGCTCCTGGCAGGCGCAACAATCGGTGCGGGCAGCACAGGGACGGCGGAGGCCGCATTGCTCGGCGTTGCCTCCGGCCATGTGACCGGGCTTGTTGCAGCGCTGATCGCCTGCCGCATGCCGCTGCGTCCCGTGCCGTTGCGGATCATGCTGGCCGACTGGGCCGAGTTCTGTCGCTACGGCATGCTGGCGGCGGCTGCCTCCGTCATTCACCTGTCGGTTCCGGTTCTGCTCCGTTTCATCGTGGTCGGCCGCCTCGGCGCCAGCGGCACCAGCGCTGGTTTCTCGCTTGCGCTCGATCTGCTGCAACGTCCGTTCTGGGTGCTCAACGCTGCGATCCACACCGTCAGCTATCCCGACGTGGTCAACGACTTCGAGCACGGCAGCCGCGCGAAGGCGACGCGCTCGACGGGGCGGATGTTCGAGTTCATGATCTGCACCACCGTCGTGCTGCTCGGCGGCCTGATCGGCTTCATTCCGGATGCGGCACGCATCCTGGTGCCACAAGAAAGCCTCGACGGCTTCCTGGCGGCGGCGCCAATGGCGGCATTGTTCTATTTCCTGCACACGCATCTCCAGGCCACCGTTGCGGTCGTCCCGCACCTCGAGAAACTTGCCACCCGGCTAGTCATCGTGGCCGCGGGCCAGCTCGCCATCGTTGCGCTATCGTCCGCGATCGCGGTTGCCGCCGGCCTGTCGCCGCGCGGCGGCGCGCTGGCCGCGGCCTCGGCGACAACGGCCATCGCCGCCCTGCTCGCGCTTGGTCCGACCATCCGATTCGGCGCGGTGTTACGCTGGTCGCTGGTGAACGAAGCTGTTGTGGCCGCGGCGCTGATCGGGTCGCTCGCGGCCTTGCCGACGCAGCCATCATCGGCCTGGCTCGCAGGCAAGGTCGTGCTGGCGGTCATCCTGACCGGACTTATCGCCTGGCATGGAGACTTCCTGATGATGGGACGCGCGCGCCGGTCGCCGACGGGGGCGGGCAAGCCCGGCGACATCCTTGAGGCGATCGAGCGATAGTCGCAAAGGACGTTGGCAGCGGCCGCTGCGCGCACAGTTCCACAGCGATAGCGTCCTCGCCATCATTCCGGACATCAGCGAATCGAGTGCACATGCTGCTTCGCTCGCACATCCGTAAATTCCCGGACGAGCGCCCGCGGTCATCGATCGCACGTGGCGCATATCCATGCAGCACATGTTCGCAATCGCATCTCGTATCGACGAGGACCTAACGCTTGAATCAAAGATGAGCAGCATGCGCGAAGATTCAGCAGTGCGATGTCGTGGAAATCTCGAAAGCGCCTTTCTCGTGCCACGCTGCGCCGACATCATTTGTCTTCTTTGCAGACAAGCGAGCTGCTCCGTTCCTGCGATGGAACTTTGAATCGCACGCATTCGTCTGACTCAAGTTTTATCTGAAATTCACACTCGAAGTAGAGAGTTGTTCGCTAACCCTGCGAGCGGTTTCGCTCGCCTCAAACACTTGAGTGTGCAATGTCGACAGATCAGACCGTCCTCTCCGCAAGCAGCTTCGTCAATTCGATCGGCGTCAACACGCACGCCGGTTTTGGATGGACCGACTACAACAATCTCGCGCTGATGGTCGACGATCTGAAGTATCTCGGCGTCACGCATCTGCGCGATTCGATGGCGACCAACCCGGCCGCGCAGCCGGTCGTCGATGGCCTCGCTGCCGCCGGATACAAGTTCGACTTCCTGGTATCCTCGGCCCTGCCTGGGCAAGGGACGGCCGGACTTCAGAACTATATCGTGTCCCTCGACAGGTTCCTGGCGAGCCATCCCGGCAGTATCACCGCCATCGAGGGGCTCAACGAAGCCAACCACCAACCCTTCAGCTACAATGGCAGCTCGAGCCTGCACGCTGCCGCCCAGTTCCAGGGCGCGCTGTATCAGGCGGTGAACGCCGACGCCGCACTCGCCAGCATCCCCGTCTACAACCTGTCGCTCGCATACAATGATCCGCAGGGCTACAACCAGCTCGGCGACATGTCGGCCTCGGTCGACTACACCAACGCGCACGCTTACGTCAGCACCGGTTCCACGCCGGAAAGCTCGCTGGCCGCAACGCTGAGCGCGGTGCAATCGGCGGCCTCGGGCAAGCCGGTCGTGATCACCGAGACCGGCTACACGACGCAGGCCAACACACAATATCTTGGCGTCAACGAAACCGTCCAGGCGAAGTCAGTCCTGAACACGCTGGTCGATGCCTACAAGGCGGGGGTGAGCGCGACATATCTCTACGAGATGTTCGACCGCGATTCCTCGGCCGGCACCACCAATCCCGAGGCCAAGTTCGGGCTGTTCCACTCCGACGGCACGCCGAAACTTGCCGCGACCGCGATTCACAATCTGACGACCCTTCTCGCCGATGACGGCAAGGGCACCAGCCAGCCAACGGCGGAGTTGGGTTATAGCTTCAGCAACATGCCGGACTCCGGGAACAGCATGGTGCTCGGCAAGAGCAACGGCACCTATGACCTCCTGGTCTGGGCCGAGCCCAAGCTGTGGAACGACTCGACCGACACCGAAATCTCGAATCCGACGCAGAACGTCACGGTCAATCTGGGCGGCGTGCACCACTCCGTGAAGGTCTACGATACACTGAGCGGCACGACGCCGATCGCGACCTACACCGATGTCAGCACGATCACTGTTCCGGTGAGCGATCACCCGCTCGTCATCGAAATCGACGCGCCCGCGACCACCACGCCGCCGCCGAGCACGCCGTCCACCGTCAGCGGGACCGCCGCCGAGATCGTGCCGCAGCTTTCCGATCTCAGCGCGTCAGGCACGCTGCAATCGATCACGCTGACGGACAGCCACGTCCTGCCGGTCGCATCGAAGGCGACCTTGGACTACATCATCTCGCACTACGGCAGTGCGCTGTCCAAGATCCAGGGCGGCTATTCGTTCTCGGTGACGAACTCCGCACCGGCCTGGACCAGCACCTTGACCTACAATGCGAGCGGGAAACTGCTGTCGACGTCGAACACGGGCCTGGACGGCTCCGGACGCCCGGTCTCGACCACGATCGTCTATGCGGACGGCTCCAAGGATGCGATCGGCTATGCCGCCGGCGTGAAGACCAGCTTCATCCATCTCGCCACCGACGGGACCCGCACCACCGACAGATACGATACCTCTGGCACCCTCCTCAGCGAGGTCGTGCAGAAGCCGACCGGATACTATTCCACCACCGTCTACACGAACGGCGTCAAGACCGCGGCCTATGTGCTGAACGCCGACCACACGCAGGACAACTACACCTACAACATCACGGGCCGAAGCTACACCACCCAGGTCCAGCATCTCGACACCACGGGCAAGGTCACCTCCGTGGTGCGCACCCATGCCGACGGCTCGCTCGACTCGACGCAGGTCTATAACAGCGACGGCAGCAGCACGATTACCACCTACAGTGCCACCGGCGTCAAGCTGGTCCAGACCGACTACCATGCTGACCACAGCAAGGACGTCTGGACCTACAACATCACCGGTCAGAACTACACGACCGAGCACGACATCTTTGACGCGACCGGCTTCCTGACCACGCTGGTGCGCCGCCACGCCGACGGCAGCCTGGCGTTCAAGCTGGTGCAGAGTGCCGACGGAACCAAGACCACCGACTGGTACGATTCCTCGGGTAATCTCACCAGCGAGGTTATCCAGAAGGCGGACGGCTACAATTCGACGACGCTCTACAGCAACGGCGTCAAGACCAAGGCCTATGTCAAATATGCCGACGGCAGCCAGGACAACTACAGCTATGGCGTCACCGGCCAGAGCTACGTCACGCTGATCCAGCATGTGGACCCGTCCGGCAAGGTGACGGCCGTGACGCGCAAGCACGCCGACGGAACGCTCGACTATACCCAGGTCATCAACAGCGACGGCAGCAGCGTCGTCAACAACTACGATGCCGCTGGCAACAAAATCAAGGAAACCGACTATCACGCCGATGGCAGCAAGGACCTCTGGCTCTACAACATCACGGGACAGAACTACACGACCGAGCACGACATCTACGATGCCACCGGATTCCTCACCACGCTGGTGCGCCGTCACGCCGACGGCAGCCTCGCCTTCAAGCTGGTGCAGACCAGCGACGGCTCCAAGACGACGGACTGGTACGATGCCACGGGCCATCTCACCAGCGAGGTCGTGCAGAAGCCGGACGGCTACAACTCCACGACGGTGTACAGCAACGGCGTGAAGACCGCCGCCTACATCACCAACGCCGACCAGAGTCACGACAACTACAGCTACAATATCACCGGTCAGAGCTACACCACGCAGCACCAGCACCTGGACGCGGCCGGCAATGTCACGGAGATGGACCGCACCCACGCCGATGGGACGCTGGACTACAGCATGATCGTCCATGCCGACGGCAGCAGCGTGACCAGCACCTACAACGCCAGCGGCGTCAAGATGACGGAGACCGACAAGCACGCCGACGGCTCGAAGGACGTCTTCCTCTACAACATCGTCGGACAAAACTACACCATGGAGCACGACAGCTACGACTCGACCGGCTTCCTCACCAATATCGCCCGAACCCATGCCGATGGCAGCCTGGCCTTCACGCTCGCGCAGACCAGCGACGGCACCAAGACGACGGACTGGTACGACGCCACCGGCCATCTCACCAGCGAAGCCGTGCAGAAGGCGGACGGCTATCATTCCACGACGGTTTATAGCAACGGCGTGAAAACCGCGGCCTACATCACCAACGCCGATGGCACGTCCGACAACTGGAGCTACAACATCACTGGGCAGAGCTACACCACCCAGCACCAGCATCTCAATGCGTCCGGGCAAATCGTGGAGGTAACCCGGACTCATGCCGACGGCACCCTGGACTACACCCAAGTCGTCAACGACGACGGCAGCAAGCTGACCGACATCTATGACAGCAGCGGCTCCAAGACCCAGGAGATCGCCAACAATGTCGATGGCTCGAAGGATGTGTTCCTGTTCAACTTCAACGGACAGGCCGGCACCACGCAACACGAGAACTACAACGCCGCCAACGCGCTGCAATTCTTCGACGACACCAAGGCCGACGGTACCCACAATGTCACGGCGGTCGCTGCCGGCGTGACGATCGAGGGAGGCAACGGTAACGACCTGTTTTCGACCGCGCCCAACTCGACGACGGTCGCCTACGATCACGGCCACGATCAGATCGCCAACTTCCAGGCCGGCGATGCCACCAACCATGACACGATCCAGATCCTGAAGGCGCTGGTGGCCGACTACAGCCACCTCCAGATCGCACAATCCGGTGCGGACGCAGTCGTGACGATCTCGGCGAACGACACGATCACGCTGAAGAACGTCACCGCAGCCAACCTCACGAGCCACGACTTCTTGTTCGTGTAAAAGCGATGGAGTAGCCGCGGACGTGCATCGCTACCAAAGCGGGGTCGGGACCGGCGCGTCCCGGCCCCGCTTAATTTTCGGGCGTCTGCCTTATCGCGTGGCGTCGCGCACGACAGGCATGAATTGTTCCAAACCTCGACGCGTCGCGATGCGACGCCATGATGCGAACTTGCGTCACAATTTGACTCTAGAAGACCAACACGCCCGCAACGAACTTGAAGCTCGACATGGAAGCAAGTGAATCTCGACGTTTCGTCGTTCTCGATTTCTATCGGTTCGTCGCAGCACTCGGCGTCTTCATCTTTCATCTGAAGAACATCGACAAGGGCATCTCGCCGGCATGGAACGGCTCGTACGGCCTGTTCGTCGACATGTTCTTCATCCTCTCCGGCTTCGTGATCTCATATTCGTATCCCGCGAGCTCGACCGGGACGCGGTCCTATCTGCGCTTTCTGGTCCGCCGGATCGCTCGGATCTATCCGCTCCACCTCCTCACCCTGCTGGCCTTCGTAGCATTGGCATGGGTCGGAATCGCCGGCCCGACCTCGCATACGAGTTTCCTGGACTTCATTCACAATGTGTTCCTGGTCCAGGCCTGGGGCGTGACCGACCACTTGAGCTTCAATTCGCCCTCCTGGTCGATCAGCGCGGAACTGTTCTGCTATCTGCTGTTCCCGCTCCTGATGATTCTGGCGGCGAACGTCTCTCCGCTGATGCTCGCGATCATCGTCGCCGTGTCCTACGCCGTTCTCGCCCACGGCCATCTGCCGATCTGGCAGGAGCGGTCGCAGATGTACGGCGCGAATTTCGACTATGGCATGCTGCGGGCATTGCCGAGCTTCCTGAATGGCATCCTGCTGGCAATCCTGTTCAAACTGTCCGGAAAATATCGCAGCAAACCGGTCGCGATCGTCGGACTTGTCGTCTTCGCAACGTCCGTTCTGGTCCTCAACGTCTTCGCCAAGCCGGATTTGGCAATCGTTCTCTTTTCGCTTGCCATCCTGCTCACCGCCATCGGCGAGAGTGCGTTCAAGGTGTTTCCAGGCACCATCTGGCTCGGCCGCCTCGGCAACACCTCCTACGCCATCTACATGCTGCACGAGCTCCTGCTGATCCTGGTGTTCAAGCCGGCCTGGAGCGGGCTCGGACTTCAGCCGGACGCCTTCCCGATCTTCGCGGTCGCCTGCTGTGTCGTCCTGACGATCGCCGCCGACATAACGTACAGCTACATCGAGAACCCGGCCCGGAAACTGATCGGCCGCCTGGCGCCAAAGGATTCCAAGCCGAAAGCCTCTGCCAGTGAAACCCTGGCGCTCGCCGAAACCGGCCAAGCCGCGAACGCGCGCTAGGCTAGGTCTTCGTCCGATTTCCCAGGCGGCGGACGCGGCTCGACACTTCGTGCCATACCTGCACTACGGCCGGCCGCGCCACGACGAGGACGACAGCCAAGTAGACCGACGCACCGAGCGCGGTCAGCGAAGCCAGCCGCAGCCAAGGCGACATCGTCGGCGTGGCGTAGGACAGGCTGACGACCGCGGCGGCCATGACCGCCGAGCCCGTGAAGGCCGGCACGAGAGCGGAAGCATATCGGCCAACGGTGGCGGACAGGATGCGGAGCGAGGCTCCTGCGGACAGCGGATACAGCAACAGCGCGCGCACTACATAACCGACCGCGATGGCGATCAGGCCGAAGGGCGCGGCAACGATGAAGATCGCAATATTCGAGACGGCGTAGATCAGCGTCAGCCAGGTCTGCCAGTGCGGCTTGCCGAACGCCAGGATCACCGAATGATTGTAGAGGCCGATGGTGGTCAGAAATCCGGTTACGGAGATGATCGACAGCAGCGGGGCCGCCTCCAGCCACTTGGCGCCGAAGAAGGCGGTGATCAGATCCGGCGCCAGCGCCGCGATGCCCGCGAAGATCGGCGCAGTGAGCAGCGAGGTGTACATCACGAAATCGAGGAGCGTCGCACTCGACGCCTTGCGATCACGCTGGAGACCCGCGATCGTGGCAAAGAACACCCGGTTCAGCGAATTGCCGATCACCGTGCTCACCGCATTGACCAGCCGCTTGGCGAGGCTGTAGAAGCCCGCGCCGGCAGCACCGGTGTACCAGGTGACGAAAATCAGGTCGGAATTGGCATTGGCGAAGTTCGTGATCCCCGTCAGCGAGACGTAGCGGGCGTAGCCGAGGAGTTCGCCGGCCGTTTGGCGGCTGAAGCGAAGCCCGGGACGCCATGGCGTCAGCGTCCACAGGCTGACCAGCGATGCGAGCGAGGTGATCACCAGCTGTCCAACCAGCGCAAGGACACCATAGCCCTTGCTCGCCAGCGCGATGCCGACCACACCGCCGAGCGAGATGGAGATCATCGAGCGAATGGCGAGCGGCCGGAACCGCTGATTGCGCGTCAGCCAGGCCTCATGCGTGCGGGACAGCCCCTGCACCGCGACTACCATGCAAAATCCTCTCAGAACGAGCGCGAGGTCCTGCAAGCCGGAGAGCCGCTCGATCGCATCGCTCGACGCGAACAGCAGCGCTGCGGCAAGGCACGAGAAGCCCGCAATCAACCAGAACGAAGCGGTATAGTCCTCGTCCTTCGGTTCTGCGCGCGCCTGCACGGCGATCGCGATGCTTTCGATGAGGACGGCACGGCAGAAATCCAGCGCCAGCGCTCCCGTGGCCACGAGGCCGATGATATGAGGCGACAACAGCCGCGCCATGATGACGTAGATGGCAAGCGTGAGCGCCTGTCCAACCGCGGAGTCGATAGTGGACCAGATGACGCCCGAAACGATCGAGCGTTGCCTGAAGGATGTCTGATGGCTCAATGGCAGGTCTGTCACAATCGCAAGACGCACAGTTCGTTGACGAACCATCGGCTGCGACGGTCCAAGAGTCGCCTCTTTTAGAAGGACATTATGCCAAGATAGCGTCTGCGATCCGAGGCCGCATGAATTTTCGAAGCAATCTACGAAGGCTGATCAATGAAGTCGGATGCGACTTTATTCATCAACTGCCCTACCCTCATGTGGAACTCTTCTTCTGGCGACCGGACGATGGAACAATCAATTTCGGCGACTATCTGTCGCTCGTGATCGTCGAACAATGTCTGCGGCGATTTGGTCACACGCTCGCCGATGAAGTTCCGCGCAGCGTGCGCCTGTTCGCGATCGGCTCGATCCTGCACTACGCACGAGATGGCGACATCGTCTGGGGGAGCGGCATCAACGGGCGAACGGGTCAAGACGACCTCAACCGGCGAGTCGAGCAACTGGACGTCCGTGCGGTGCGCGGCCCGCGCACACAGGAAATCCTGCGACGGCGCGGTCTTGTCGTTCCGGATGTGTTTGGCGACCCTGCCCTGCTGCTTCCGCAGTTGTTTCCGGGCCGCTTTCAGCGGCGCCCGGTGCGGCCCTGGATTTTCGTGCCAAACCTGCACGATCTCGGCCTGATCGATCGCAGCCTTGCGAATGTGGTCAGTCCGTTGGGATCATGGAATCGGCGAATTGACGCCATTCTTGAGGCAGAGCTGGTGTTGGCAAGCTCCCTGCACGGCATCGTCGTCGCAGAAGCCTTCGGCATTCCGGCGCGATATGTGCGACTGAGTGAAGGCGAGTCCGAGTTCAAGTACCGTGACTATTACGAAGGCACGGGCCGCTTCAATGTCGAGTTCGCCTCAGGCATCGACGAGGGGCGCGAAATGGGCGGCGCGACACGCCTTGCTTTCGATCATCAAGCCTTGATGGACGCCTTCCCCATCGATCTCTGGAACGGGACACACTGACATGCCAAGGCGCCTGCGCGTCGCGATCTATGCGCCGCATTTCGCAGAATATTCCTATCGTCTTGCCGCAGCATTGGCGCGGCATTGCGATGTCCGTCTCGTGCTCAACCGCAAGGACGCCAACCAGCAGTGGAACCTGTCATGGATTCCGGCGTCGACGCCGTTCGAGGCGCGCATTCGCGATCTCAGCCTGCGTCGGTTCGGCGCGATCGGCCTGCCGAAGTCCTTTCTCGACATCCTGGCGTTCCGCCCGGATGTGGTCCATTGCCATGAATGTCCGGAGTATTTTACGGCCGGGCTGATGGAGCTTCTTCGACTCACGAGCCTGCCGCGCGTCCTGACCGTCCATGACGCGTTTCCCCATTCCGAGGGCGGATCCGGCACGAACTCCAGCGAGGAAGCGTTGAGAGCACGGATGCGCGCCGGCGCAACGCATGTCACGGTGCACGGCGAGCGCTGCGTCACGGACTTCCGTCGCGCATCGCCCGACTACAAGGGGGAGATCACGTCCTCCATGCACGGGGTTTTGATGGTGCCGCCTGACGACGTCGCGCCGCTTCAGCCGACCGCCGGGCGCATCCTCTTCTTCGGACGCATGTGGGCCTATAAGGGGCTCGACGTCTTCATCGACGCAATCGATCAGTTGGTGCAACGAGGCGTGCCGCATCAAGCCATCGTGGCGGGGCGCGGCCCGGAAATGGCGCGGCTCAGCACGCGCATGGCCGGGATGCCGACCATCGAGACGATCGACGCCTATATCTCGCCCGAAGACACCGGCTCGCTGTTCCAATCCGCCGAGGTCGTTGCCTTACCCTACAAGGACGCCTCGCAAAGTGGCGTGCTGGCGTCGGCCTATGGCAACCGGCGGCCCGTAGTGGCGAGCGCGACGGGCGGGATTCCCGACGTCGTTGACGACGGGGTGAACGGCCTGCTGGTGCCGCCCGGGGACGCCGCGGCGCTGGCGGATGCGCTCGAACGCGTCCTCACGTCAAGATCGCTGGCCGCAACGCTGGCCGAAGGCGCGCGACAAACGGCGGCGGGATCGCTGAATTGGGATCACATCGCCGACGGTCTCTTCTCGACCTATCGCCGTCTCGCAGCCTGAGCATGCCCCCATCTCTCACGACGAGACGGATTGCTCCATCTTTCCGAGCGGCCGGAAGAACAGGCTCCGCAGGACGCCATCGAGCAGCCGCCGCAGCCTGACCTCGATGAGCTCGTAGCTGATCGCACTCGCGACCAGCGACATCACCAGCCCGATCAGGATGAACGCGGCCCAGAGCAGCCAGCGGTCGACGCCCGCGGCGACGAGCTTCAGCCCGATCACCTGCAATGGGAAGAGCACGAAGGGGTGCACGAGATAAAGGCTGTAGCTGATCTTGCCGACATACTGCAGCGCCGGCGTGCTGAGTGCGCGGCCGATCCCCGAGCCTGCGGCCAGCACCATGCCGAACAGCAAGACACCCGGGATGAGACCGACAAAGGGGTGAAACAGTACCAGGCTCGCATACATGGCGGCCCCGCACATCACACCCGCGACAAGACCCGGCACTCCCGGGATATGGATGCGAAAGCCGACGGCGCTGAACAGCATTCCGACACAGAAGAACGCCGTGATCGGCCAGTGAAACACGCAGGCAAGTCCAAGCAGGATCAGCGGCGCGGCCATCGCCCTGCCACCCAGCCGGATCGCAGCAAATGTCAGTGCGAACCAGATGTAGAACGCCCACTCATAAGTCAGGGTCCAGGCATTCTGCTGCGCGATCGGCAGACCCAGCGCATCCTGCAGGAAAAACAGATTGGCGGTGAATATCCCGAGATAGCTTGCGACGTCGATGCCACGAAAGAACTTGTAGCCGACCATCGGCCCGATCACGAACAGGGCAAGGTGCAAAACGACGAAGACCGGCATGATGCGCATCACGCGGTCGAAGAAGAATTTCGGCAGCGATCCGTGCCGAACCAGGCTTGCGGGGATCAGGAAGCCGCTGATCATGAAGAACAGTTCAACGCCGTGTCCGCCGACATTGATCGTCGACTGCAACCACGGCCAGAGCGGCGGCAGGAAGCCGGGATCGGGTATGTCGTACACCCCTCCCTTTGGCATGTCGTAGAAATGATCCATCAGCACGCTGAGGGCCGCGATGCCACGCAGCCCCTGGACCGACGGCAAGAAAGAGCCGTCATAAGCCCCGTGCGTCTGTGCTGCCGCGCCCGTCACTCAGCGGCCCCCTGACTGCTGAGCACCGGCTCGAGAACGACGGCCCGCCTGCGCTTCGAACGGAACCTGTGGCCGAAGGCGATGCACGGCTTCTCGACGAAGCTATAGGTCACCCAACTCACCAGGAGCGACAGCGCGAGGACCATTGCGACGAACGCGGACCATCCCAGCGGCCCTTCGCCGACCCCGAGGACACGGTGAACCCAGACGATGACGAACGGCGACATCAGATAGACCGAATAGCTGATCACGCCGACGAACGCGACCGGGCGCCAGGCCATCCGTTCGCCGAACGCGGCGGCGGCGATGAAGACCAGTGCCGCGCAGACATAGGCCGATCCGATGGAATAGCTGTAGAAGAAGTTCTCCTGATAGACGCCGCCAAAGCGCCTGTCCGACAATGTGATCGCGAAGACGACGTAGGACGCAGTGCAGGCTGCGACATGCCCCCATCGCAGCTTGCCGCCGATCACCGCGTCGCGGATGATCTTGCCGAGGAACATTGCCGACAGGTTCAGGCCCACTTCCAGCACCGAGGAGACCGTCCTGCTCTCGGTCAGGAGCGGCACGATGATGCCGATCAGCGCGGCCGTGACGACGATCGCCGGGGCCGTGAAGCGCCGGTTGAGCAAGCCCATCGCGAAGAGGATCGTGCAACCCACATAGAACAGCAGCTCGATGGCAAGGGTCCAGTAGAAGATCCAGAGATTGGGCACATTCACGAAGGTCTGGAGCATCGTCACATTGGCGAGGAGCTGCGACAGCGGGAAGGCCTTGGACTCCACCACCTGCATCGTGACAAGTCCGATCACGATCGACGTCCAATAGGCCGGATAGAGGCGGAAGAAGCGGCTCGTCGCGAAATCACGCACGGGTGTCGCACTGTCCGGGAAGCTGAACGGAATGACGAAACCGCTGACGAAGAAGAACAGCACCACGCCGAACCGGCCGAAATTGATGTAGTACCCGATCGCGTCGTGGAACGCCCAGTAGTACGCGCCCGTCGGGTGGTTCTGAACGATCACCTCGAGCGCGTGCTGGAACAGCACCGACAGCACGGCGATGCCCCGCAACGTATCGATAAATGCCAGCCGTTTATGCATTCCGCGCCTTCTTTTCCATTGCGAGCCGACTATGCCGGCCTCGGCATGTCGCCGCTGAGATTTCTCAGTCCGCCCTCGACCCGAACCGCGTGGAGCGGGCGCGGCCGGCTTGCCGCGACAATGTCTATCGTCTTGTCCCTGGCCAACAAGCGCTTGGAGAACACTTCGCTGAAGCTCAATGCGATGATCAGCAGGCCCGATGCCGGGCCGTAGTTCAGGACCGTAATCGTGAAGAGATTGACGACGAAGATCAGGGTGAGCTTGTAGACGTCGGTCGCGGCAAAGGTGGCGCGAAACACCATCACCATGAATGCGACGAACGGCAGGCCGAACATCAGGTACGTGCCAATGTAGAAATTATCGACCGGCACCCAATAGGCGGCGAGCGGCGAAAACAATTTCTGCGGATAGTTGAAACATCCCGCGCCGCAGCCGGTGACTAGGCCGATCGGCATCAGCTGGCTCATATAGACGAAGGGCAGCTGCCAGCTATTGTTGATGCGATCGAGAATGCTGAACATGGTGGAGTGCGGTACCGCGGCGGTGCCGGACGCGAGCACGATCATGAAGAACGGAAGCAGGATCGCGGCGAACGACCACAGCGCGATACCGCGAATGGCGGGAAAGCGGGACTTCTCCGGCAGCATGCGCACGAAGAGCAGAAGCAGCAGATAGAGCACCAGGACGATCATGGTCGTCTTGCTGGTGGTCAGCCGAATGGCGTAGATCGCGACGCCGCCGAACACGAGGCACCAGGTCGTACTCTTGCGAATCGACGTGATGGCGAACGACGCCAGGATGAAGAAGGCGGCCATAGTGTTGTCGGCCGCGAAGCCCATCAGGCGCTGGTCGTCCCCGCCATAGGCCCACCAGAGTCGCCCCGCCTCGCGCACCGCGCCGAATGACTCGTATTTGAACCCGACCCACGGCATGAGGAAGAACTTGGTCAGCACGACGCCGATCACCGACAGATAGAACGTCACGGCGACGACCGAGAGCAGCTTCTTGTAGGAGCCGAGGCTCGAATCGCAAAAGCAGAAGCCGACGAAGATCGGCAGCATCATCTTGAACGACGAGATCGCGGCGTTGCCGGTGCCGAGCATGATGTAGCTCAGCACCAGGGACAGCATGACCTGCACCAGCACCAGGAGCGCCAGGATGCTGCGATTGCGGACAATGCAATGGACGACGAACTGGACGAGGCACAGCATCGCGATGCCGTCGGGAACGTACCACAACGCGTCCATGTGCAGGATGCTGGTGTAGTACCGCATCACCCCGCCGAAGGCGTCGCGGACCAGATAGGTTCCGAGCGCGATCGCCTCGATGTTGAGGCTGATCGGTGTGACCCGGGGGCGCTGGATGACGAAGGCGCTCATATCCGCCTCAGTTCGACGGCCGCGCCGAGGGCGCCGGCACGGAGGAAAAATCCGGCCGGGTCCGAAGCAGATTCCGGAACAGCTTGCCGCCGGGAATTTCCACGTAGAGGTAGGTGAAATGCGAGACGACGAATACCGCCGCGAGCGAGAGGACCAGATTGATGGTGGCAGGCAGCCCGGCACAGATCGAATCGAGCGCACCGATGGGCCGAGCACCGAGCGCGCGCACGAAGTATTCGGCAAAGAGCACCACGAGCGCGTGAACCATGTAGACGGAATAGGATCTCCGCCCGACCCAGACCAGCGGCCTTGCGACCAGCATCCGCGGCACCAGCATCGCATCGGGAAACGCCAGCAGGCTTCCCAGGAAGATCGCAAAGGTCAATGGCGCGAGGAAACTCGCCGCCGGGTAGGCCTCGACGGCCGACACAAGCACAATACTCGCAACCATGGCCGCAAGCTGGATCGCGCCTTGCGATGCCGGCGCGATTCCCCGCGGCACGCGCTGGACCAGGCGGACCGTCACGACGCCGACAAAAAAGCTCGCGAAGCAGCGCAGGATGCCGAAGTCGGTCTGAAGCCCGAGGCTCTGCTTGCCGAGCACGAAGATGATGACGAGCAGGCTGCCGGCCGCAATCAGCCCGGCACATATATAAAGACACAAGAGCGAGCTCAGCCGCTGGGCGAGCAGGACCACCAGGCCGAATACCAGGTAGGTGTAGAACTCGACGCTGATGCTCCAGCTCGGCGCGTTCCAGCTCAGATAATCGATGAATCCCATCGAGTGCAGCAGAAACATGTTGAGCACGAACGAGTAGCCGTTGTTCACCTCGAACGCCGCCGGCACCGCCGCCACGACCCCGGCCATGACCAGGCCGATCCGCAGCAGGCGAAACAGCAGACTTGCGAGCAGCATGACGATGTGCAGCGGATAGACGCGCGCAAGCCGCCGCACCATGAATTCACGCACCGAGAAGCGACCGAACTCGCCATTGACGTAGCTCAGCGTCATCACGATGCCACTGAGCACGAAGAAGAGGTCGACCAGAAGCCAGGCGCTTCTGAAAAACGACCAGTTGATCCACGCGTTGTGCGGAAACGCCGCGAGAAATGTCGGCATCAGGAGCAGGTGGTGAATCACCACCGACGTCGCCGCTATTCCCCGGATACTGTCGAGCGGAAGGACATGAGCTTTCTCACGGTGAACCAACTCCGTCACTTCAACATTCCTATCGATATTGCACTGCAGCAGTGTGTCTTACTTCGATTCCTCTTTCAATCTGCGCACCGCGCAGCGCTCTCGTCACTGCATGACGGCCAGCGGCAATTTCATCGCTCGTGGTCTGTTCGAACATATTTGCGCCAAGCTTGCGTATCGTGACGGGAAAAGCAGCTCGAGCTCGAAGCCAATCGCGCTTCAATTGCCGCGCGCCTAGCGCGCAGACCTCGACTGCTCCTGAGATGGTCGCGATGTTTTGCGCGCAAAGTTTGCGCAAAATCCGACGTTGTTGCGAAAAGATTCACAGCTCTGCCATTTTTCTGAATCATGCGCGACATGTTGGAACAACTGCGCAGCAGAGTTGTTGAGGAGGGTTTGCGTGACGCTTCCGCTGCAACGATCGTGTGCATCGACTCGTCGCCTCCTGCACACGCAGGCGACATCTGCACAACGGTCGAGCACGAGCACGCGCGCGAATCGCACGACACCTCTTGAGATGGAACTCCGTCGTTTGTGCACGTGAAGCTGCTGCATCGCACAAAAATTGACACAGTTGTTCGTCACCCTCATTGCCGTCGTTTGCATGGAGCCGACGAAGGAGAAGGAATGAGAAGAACATTCGGAATCCGTCAGGCGGCAGTCGACGGACAGCTGCGACTGCGATCGGTCGTCTTGATCGGTTCGGTGCTGGCCGTCCTTTTCGTCCAGCCATGCCATGCGCAATGCGTTGAATCCTCCGATCGTGCGCGCCAGGTTGACCTCGATACGTTCGTCAAATCGCCGTCCTCTCTGCTCGAGAGGCTGCGTAACGACAAGGAGAAGCTGAAATTTCAGCTTGCCTCCTACATCGCCACCAATCCCGCGATCCTGCCGTCCGTGCAGACACTGATCACCGAGTCGACCTCGTCGGACCGGTCCGCGATCGGCGGCGCGCTTCGTCTCGCCGAAGCGCGGTGCACCGCGACCAAGCCTGACGCGGCGCGCAAGATCAAGGAGTTCACCCAACGGGTGGGCGATCTCGCGGTGCAGGCTGGTTATTCGGCGGCTGGAGAGGACGGCACCGGCGCGCAACTTGCAACACGGGACAAGAACACCAAGAAACCCGGTCGCGGCGGCGATCTCATCGAGGGAGAATGGAAGACGAAACTGGCTAACCCGTTCAAGCCCCTTCCTATCCCACGCTGAAGCGCGATGGATTCAGGTCGAATCATCATCGCGCTTTGGCTCTCTGTTTGAGCATGATCTCCGCGCAAACGCGTTCCGCGTTTGTCGCGAGGGAGAGCCGCTTCGCGCTTCTCCGGATCATGCTCCAGTCATCATCGCCAAGGCAGTGAATTTCCAAATGTATCAACCCCGGGAACAATTCCATTCCGCCCACCGGTTCGGAATCGAATTTGGTGGAGCCGTCCTGAGCTTCGATCGCGTGGCCGATGTGCTGCGCCGGCAGTGGCCTCTGATCGTCGCGGCCGTCTGCGGCGCCTTGATGCTCGTGCTGATCTATCTGGCGCTGGCTAAGCCGATGTATACGGCAAATGCCCGCATCATGATGGACACCCGCCAGACGCAGGTGCTGGACAAGGACAGCGGCACCAACAGCGCACTCATTGATACCGGCTATGTCGACAGCCAGGTCGAGGTGATCAATTCGGACGACCTCATCCTGTCGGTCGTTCGGCGCCTTAAGCTGACGCAGGATCCCGAATTCACCGGATCCAATGCCGGAGCCGTCGCGGTGGCGATCGGCAGGATCATGTCGCTGTTCGGCTCCGGTGAGCCGGCATCGCAGGAACGCATCGAGCACGCCGTGGTCGAACGTGTGCAGAAGAACCTCCGGGTCGAGCGCGTGCTGACCACGTACGTGCTTTCGCTTAGCTATCGTTCGGAGAGCCCGGACAAGGCGATGAAGGTCGCCAATGCCATCGCGGATGCCTATATTGTGGGCGCGCTGGAGGCAAAATACCAGTCGACCAAACGCGCGACCGAATGGCTCCAGCAACGCAGCGCCGAGCTCAGCGAGCAGGCCTCCGCCAGCGACCGGGCGGTGCAAACCTTCAAGGCCGAGCACAACATCGTTGGAACCAGTCGCGGCTTAATGTCCGAGCAACAGCTCTCCGACCTCAACACACAGCTCGTCCAGGCCCGCGCGGCAACGGCCGAAGCGAAGGCGCGGCTCGACCGGATCGACGGGATCTCCGATCAGGACCTTGCCCAGCCAACGGTGACGGACGCGCTCAACAACACGGTCATCACCCGCCTGCGCGCCCAGTACCTTGATTTGCAGGCGCAGTATTCCGATTGGTCGAAGCGTTACGGCAAGACCCATCTGGCGGCCGTGAACCTGGCCAACAAGATGGAGGAACTGCGCAAGAACATCGCCGACGAGGTTCGCCGCATCGCCGACGCCTATCGCAGCGATTATGAGATCGCCAAGAGCCGAGAGGCCTCCCTCGAGAAGAACGTGAAGGAGCTCGTTGCTCAGGCCGGCCATACCGGGCAAGCCGAAGTCAAGCTGCGCGATCTCGAGAGCGCGGCCGATACCTATCGGAATCTCTACAACAACTTCCTGGAGAAGCTCCAGAGCGCGACCCAAAATCAGAGCTTCCCTCTGAGCGAGGCGCGCCTCATCAGCACCGCCACGAAGCCTGATCGCAAGAGCTCGCCGAAAACGATGCTGGCGCTGGTGGGCGGCCTGGTGGGCGGGCTCTGTCTCGGCTTTGGCGCCGCGTTTGCGCGCGAACTGTTGAGCGACGTCCTGCGTACCCCGGGCGAGGTCGAGGAGGAACTCGGCGTAAAGTGTCTCGGCATCCTTCCGGACGTCCGCTCGGTACACCAGACACAGAAGGCGCGCGCATTGGTGCCGCTCGCAGGTCGAGATACCGGAAACGCCAACCGGGCGGTCTCCCGCTATGTGGTCGACCACCCGTTTTCGCGCTTCGCTGAAACCTTGCGCAACATCAAGGTATCGATCGACGTCGCGCGGCTCAATCGCGAGATCAAGGTGATCGGCATCGTCTCGTCCTTGCCGAAGGAAGGCAAGACGACGGTGGCCGCCAATTTCGGACACTTGACCGCGCTGACCGGCCACCGCACGCTGTTGATCGACGGCGACCTGCATACGCGCTCGCTGACCCGGGAGCTCGCACCTAACGCCAAGACCGGCCTGATCGAGGCGCTGACCGACCCGAGCTCGTTCGGATATCACATCCAGCGCAGCAAGGAGACAGGGCTCGACTTCCTGCCGTCCGTCGTCGCCTCGCGCATGGTCAACTCTGCCGACGTGATGGCCTCCAAAGCGCTCTCGGACCTGCTCGCAATGGTGCGGGAGGACTACGACTACATCGTGATCGATCTCGCTCCGGTAATGCCGGTCGCGGACTCCAAAGCAGTGAGCTTCCTGATCGACGCCATGGTCTATGTGATCGAATGGGGCAGCACGACGCGAAGCGCGATTCAGGAATCGGTGTCCGGCTCGGAAGTTCTGCAGAAGAAGCTGATCGGCGCCGTGCTCAACCGCGCCGACCCCAAGATGCTCAAGCGCATCGAGGCGTATAAGGGCAAGCACCACAACAGCTATTACGTCGAACACACGTAAGCGGAGCGAAAAGCGACCGACAACGGTCCGTGTCGCCGCGGTCGACCGAGCCCTCGGCGCCGCGGTCGTGGCGCGTCCGCATGAGTCCGGACATGGTCAGGTCCTCGACATCCTGCCCTGCAAGTCGACATGCCTGGTCGTCGACGCATTGGTGCCGCACAGCCGATCATTCGGCGCTCAAGGGCGCGCCAGGCCGCAAGCAGTCGAGCGCGCACGTCCTCCCCGAACACCGTAGTCGTCCGGAATCCACAAACTGCGACCCTTGCCGTAGCGAACCACCACGGTCGTGGACCACGGGCTGTCGCGACATAAACTTTTGTTGCAATTGCCCATTGGTCGGGAATAGGCGGAATAAGCTGCCGCCTCACGGATAATCGCCGCTGCCGAGGTTCTGTGCACCCTTTCTTTCTGGGTTCCCGGGAGCTAACTTGACCTTATATTTGTTGGCTTTTTGGTAGGTTCGAATGGTGACTGTGCTCATTGTCTTGAGCGCGTGGGTGCTGCTCAACATTCTGTTCGTCCTGATCATGGTTCCCCCGCGCAAGCCGCGGCGGCCGAGCCCGCCCGCAACTCTTGCGCCAGCTCCGATCGATCGGAACTCGACCTCAGATCCTGATCAGGACGAGCCGCTCTCGCTGCGTCACGTCGTGATGTCGGTTGCGATGGGGACCTTCTTTGTGCTGGTCCCCCCGCTGCTGGCGCTGCGCGACGCGATCGTCGGTTTCTTCAAGAAGATGCAGGGTGGGAATCGAGCTGGGGACCGCGCGGATCGCTAAAGCGCGATGGCTTTAGGTCGAATCGGCATCGCACTTTAGCTCCTTATTTGAGCACGATCTCCGCACAAACGCGTTCCGCGTTTATCGCGAGGGAACGCCGCTGCTCACTTTGCGCCAACGCGGCCCTGCGGGGTCCGGATCATGCTTTAGGGAGCGCGATGGTCCGAACTCCTCGCGTCTATCCTCAGTAGGCTTCCTGGAACAAGACGGCGGCGGCCGTCCGGACCATGATCTTCAGATCGAGCCAAATGCTCCAGTTGCTGACGTACCAGACATCGTACTCAACCCGCTTCTCCATGAGGTCGATGGTCGGCGTTTCGCCACGAAAACCATTGACCTGCGCCCAGCCGGTCAGGCCCGGCTTCATGTGATGGCGGTACACATAATTGCTGATGAGCTCATCGTAGTAATTGTCGTGGGCCAGCGCATGCGGGCGCGGCCCGACCAGGGACATGTCGCCCCGGAGCACGTTCCAGAGCTGGGGCAGCTCGTCAATGCTCGTCATTCGCAGGAACCGTCCGAGCTTCGTAATCCGCGCGTCCATCTTCGTCGCCTGGGCGATCGTCTGACCGTTCTCGCAGACGGTCATGCTGCGAAACTTCCAGATCTCGAATGGCTTGCCGTTGAAGCCGCGGCGCGACTGTCGAAAGATGATGGGGCCGTCGGAATCCAGCTTGATCAGAACGGCGACCGTCACGAGGAGCGGTGCCAGGACGACGAGTGCGAACATGGCCACGCCGACGTCGAGGCAGCGCTTCTGCAAGCGCTCGAACACGCTGAGCGGAGGCCGCTGGATTTCGATCGCAACCGTCCCGCTGACCGGCAGGAACGGCCGCGATACGAGATCGGCGATCGAATTGTCCGGCAGCAGTCGGATCGGCTGCGGCACGGCGCGCAAATGCTGCCCGAGCTTCTGCACCAACGGCAGCTCGTTCCAATCGACTGCCAACAGATATTCGTCGACGTCGGCCGCACGCGCCTGGCGGATGACGTCGCGAATCTCCCGCTCCAACCGGCTTCCGTCGCTATCGCCGCCAAGCACGAAGTGCCGCACCACGTCGAATCCGTTGCGCCGCAGATCCTTGAAGCGGTTCGAGGTGAAATCGAGCGGCTTCAGGCTGAGCAGAGCGACCTTGCGATCGACCAATCGTCCCCTCGCAAAGCTCGTGCCGAGCGCGAACTGCCACGCAACGCGCAGGCTGGTCAGACCTACGCCGCCGATCGCGGCAAACATGATGACGGTGCCGCGGGACAAATTGTCCGTCGATTTCAGCAGAAACGCCGCCACAGCAAGAATCGTGAGCGAGGCCAGCCAGATGATGACAGCCTTGCGCAGCTGCCAGACAAGGCTCAGGAGCCGATGCGTTGCGTAGACGCCTTGAAAGTAGGCAATCGCCACGAACACGACGCCGACAATCAATCCGGCTCCAATCGACGCGCCGTCCGCGGCAGAGGCGACCATGGCACGATATGATTCGGCAGCCACAACGTAGCAAAGCAGGATCAGCAAGAAGTCGGTTGCGATGACAACGACCTGAAAAGGCCGCTGGAGAACGGCGCCGCGTGTTGACGAGACTGACTCGACATTGTCGGAACTGTAAGTTGCTACAGCCATTCGAACCCTCTCGATGTCGATTGACGTTGCTTCCAGGAGCAGACGAGATTCTGAAGCAGACGATGCGCGTCGCGATCGCGACGATTTTCGATGTTCGCTCTAGAGCGTGTTAACTGATCGCAGCGACATTGTGGCGTTGCACGCAAATTTCTTGCAGCGCAGAGATGTGCGCAGTTTACGATTTTCTAAGATCCTTTTCTTGAAAGTGTCGTGATGCTGAAACTTGATGCGCAACGTGCCACGGTTCGCATCACATCACCTCTTGCGCGCACGTATCGGCGTCGACGCGGAAAAAATTGCACTGGTTCCCGGAACATGCGAGTCGAACACGCGTTGTAGCTCTCCCCCATACATGAAACTCGCGTTCCCGTTCCCGAAGCACTACAAACGCCTCGCGCGCACAAACTCTTCGACGTTAACATCTCGCGTGGATTCTTGGCCGCCGCCCGCCGAGATCTGATCACCTGACCCGGGCCGCTCGGCGTCTCATGGTTCCCCTCCAGCGGCCTCGTCCGCCACGAACAAAGCCGACACTGCCCGAGGGGCTTCGCATCTACGCGATGTCCGACATTCACGGCTGCGCGCATCTGCTCGAGCAGATGCTGCGGGTGATCGATGCCGACCTCATCAACAGCCGGCCGCCCTACGCAATCGAGGTGTTCATGGGGGACTTTATCGATCGCGGGCCGGATACGCGATCGACGCTCGACCTGCTGGTCGAACGCAGCCGCCGCGGCAACGCGATCTTCCTGAAGGGAAATCACGAAGCCATTCTGGTCGACGTCATGGAGGACCCCTCCCGGTTTGACGACTGGCTTCGTGTCGGCGGCGCGCAGACGCTGATGTCCTATGGGCTTGCGCCCGACTCGCAGAAGGACGATCCCGCCGCGCTGCTGCGCCGCCTGTTACAGGTGATGCCGACCGAGCACGTCGAGTTCCTCGACAACCTGCGGCTGAGTTTCACGTGCGGGGACTTTTTCTTCGTGCATGCCGGCGTGCGGCCCGGAGTTCCCCTGGCCAAGCAGCAGGAAGCCGACCTGCTGTGGATTCGCGACGAGTTCCTGCAATGTGAAAAGGATTTCGGCAAATATGTCGTGCACGGCCATACGCCCGTGCGGGCCGCCGAACTCCTGGCCAATCGCGCCAACATCGACACCGGCGCCTATGCGACGGGAAATCTCACGCTGATGAGCATCCAGGGCGCCAGCATGCTCGCGATCTGAGGCTGCCCGCCGGCATCGACACATTATATGTAGGGAGCGTGTTCAGCACCCCTGCCGCCAAACGGAAGAGCTCCCGTTCTAGCTCGGCGGGCGCGATTGCCAGTCCTGGCGGGCGCGGCTCTCGGCAATCCATCGAATCCAGGCTTGCTCGTGCTTGGCATAGAGCTCGAGCCAGCGTTGCCCGCGCTCCTTGGCGCCGACATCGCGCTGGTCGCGCAGACGATGCGCGCTCGGCAGGCGGCGCGCCGCCGGGCTGTCCAGAGTTTCAAACTCGATGGTCTCTTCGAGAGAGAGCCCGACGATCACGCGCCGCCCAGCGGAGTCGACCAGATACCGCCGCGGCGAATCCTTCTGGGGATCACTCATGTGTTTGACAGCCCGGAGAGAGGTGGTCCGCTAGGCGTGGGAGACACTCCAGGGCCGACTAGAACGCGCGGCGCGCGTGTCCAAAGGTCGTGGTCGGTGCCCTCGATCTGCGCAGCGCATCGTGATCCAACCGTTCAAGCCGCTGCTGAGAACGCGACGCGCGCAACGCGTATCCGACGAACAGGCCAGCGAAGAAGATGGACGCAGAGGTCAGTGCAGAGATCATGGAGCTCGTCCCGAATAGTTCACGCTCTCATGATCATGCGAGTTGTGACGACATGATGATTCCAGATGCCGAAAGATTGTTCATCTCCTGATTTTCCTGTGCAGTTGTGATGATGCCCATCATCCGTGATTCGCGCGACACATCGCGGGATGGGAGTCGTCAATAAGCTCCTTTGACCCGAAGCATGCCGCGCTGCCGACCCTATTCGAACGCGGATAACCCACAATATCCGACTACGACAACGCATGCTGAACGCGTCTATGTTGCCGGAACCGTTCGAGTCATGTGCGAGGCTGACCAATGTCAACGGTGCGTCCCATGCTTACTATCCTGACCTGCATCCTGCTCATCATCGTCTCCCCGCAATCCAATGCAGAACCCGAACTGTTCAGCGATCTCCTCGTCTATGGCGGCACGGCGGCCGGTACGATGGCGGCCTATTCGGCCGCAAGGCAGGGCTCGCGTGTCACCCTGCTCGAGCCGGGTGGGCATCTCGGGGGAATGGTCACGGGCGGGCTCTCGGCGACCGATCTTGGCGACGACCGTATCATCGGTGGATACGCCCGGATGTATTATCGGCGGGTCGCCGAGCACTATGGTTGGCGCGACCTCGCCCAGCCATCATCATGGCTGTCGGAGCCGCACGTGGCCGAGCAGGTGTTCGACGACATGCTTCGCGAAGCCGGAGTCCGGGTCATCTTCCACGCCAGAGTTCGCGAGCGGAACGGCGTTGGGGTTCAGGACCACAGGATCGTTCATCTCATCACCGAGGACGAACGCATCTGGCGTTCGCAATTGTTCGTCGACGCCAGCTATAACGGAGATGTTCTGTCGCAATCCGGCGCGGGGTACACGTGGGGTCGGGAAAGCAGCAACACGTATGGCGAGAGTCTTGGTGGCGTGCGCGCGATGACGCCACAACACCAGTTTGCGTGGCCCATCCTCGCCTATCGCGACGACCACCATCTCTATCCGGAGATTTCCGATGGCCCGCTCGGAGCTGCGGGAAGCGGTGATCGAAAGGTGCAGGCCTATAACTTCCGTCTCATCCTGACCGACGATCCCGCCAATCGCCTGCCGCTCCCCAAACCCGACGGATACGACGCCGCGCAATTCGCGCTGCTCGCAAAGTACCTGAAGGAGTTTGAGGGTCACCTGGGCCGCGAGCCGCGCCTTTGGGATTTCTTCATGCCGGTCCGGATTCCAAACCACAAGGCGGATTTCAACAACAATGGCCCGATATCGACCGACTATATCGGCCACAGTTCGGCCTATCCCGACGCGACCTATGACGAGAAGCGGCAGATTCGCGACGACCACCTCCGCTACACGCAATCTCTGCTCTATTTCCTGGCGCACGACCCGGCGGTGCCCACGAGGCTGCGAAATGAGATTGGCTCATGGGGGCTTGCGAAGGACGAATTCGAAGACACCGGCCATTGGCCACGGGAGTTGTACATCCGCGAAGGCCGCAGGATGATCGGCACTTACATCCTGACACAGGCCGACCTACAGGACAGAAGGACCAAATGGGACTCGATCGGCATGGGAGCCTACAACAGCGATGCGCACAACGTGCAGCGGATCGCAATGCCCGACGGATCGGTGCGCAACGAAGGCGACATGCAGGTGCCGGTGAGCCCCTACGAGATTCCATACCGTGCGATCACCCCTCGCAGCAACGAGGTCAAAAATCTACTTGTTCCGGTATGTCTGTCGGCCTCCCATGTTGCCTACGCCTCATTGCGCATGGAGCCCCAGTTCATGATCATCGGCCAGGCCGCTGGCGTGGCCGCAGCGCTCGCCGTGCGAGATCGACGCCCCGTGCAGGACATCGATGTTGCAAAACTTCAGCACGAATTGAGAAAAACCAGGGCGGTCCTTTCACTCGGCGACGAAGGAGCGAGCAACAGACTGCCACCGGACTAAAGGCGCGGGAGCCAGCGCTCCGCATTTGGGCATCGATTGCCTCCTAATTGACGTGGCGCTTTCATTTCCGCGTCGCAATATAGATCGCGTATCGCAATAGAGCCGGACCGTGTGATCCTATATCAGGGTGAAGTGATGATCAGACATGCCGTGCGCATGCTGGCCATGATGTAGTGCGTTTTCAGCCAGCCCGCCCACTCGGATTTCGAACCGCCGGAGGTTGCCCCTCCCCTGTCCTTCTCGCTCTTCTGCATCCAATACCTCGCAGATTGTCAGGAACAGCGCGACCGCCGCATGACCGACTTCCGCTCCGGTTAGAAACAAGATCGCACAACGTTCAATCGGTGTAGGAGCGACCCCGCTCGGTTTCGGCCGATTCGTTAGACGCCAAACAACGTCGCGCCCGCTCAATCTGTGCGTCGGTGGCGCCGTGACGACGGGCATACATCTCGGCCACCGGAGCCGAATACTTCGCGACGTAGTATCTCACCTCCGCGCAAGATACGCGCCCGGTGGGACTGTGATTGCGCACTGCAAACGCTTCGGAGTTAAGGAGGATCAGCAACGAGACAGCAGCGCCGACAGCACGCAGGATCATTCTGGTCATTTCCCCCATCTGGTAGCTTTGCCGAAGGAGGCCTGAATCGCGTCGAGCACGCAAATTAACAATCGCGGTTGGCGCAAAGTGTTTTGCGACTGTTGCTTTCGTGCTTCGTCCTTGCGCGCCGCGAGTAACGCGGCGCGCCGGATGTAGACGATGTTTGGCCGATGACGCCATGCGTGGGTAGCAGAGCGCGCCATTGCGCGCCTGCGTCTCTCTTAAAACACCAATTAAATAACGGAATTCTACGGACTGGAAATCGGCGCTTTAATCCGAACAGGACGCCGGGCCGCGAATAATATCGCCGACCGTTATGTCATGGAACGAGAGGCTGCGCAAAATCAAGATGTTACCCCCTAAAATACCCGGAGCCACCTTCCAGGGCGGCGCAAGACGCCTCTTTGCTGTTGATTTTGTGAATTAATAATTAAATATTAAAACTCGAACAAATAAATGGACGACCGCGAAAATTTAAAATAGGCTTGATTTAATCCGAGGACGCATGATCGTGATCGCCCCTGATCGCGGTCGTCGCTCCTGGAGCCGAAGATTACTGCAGATCGATAATTGCAAACGTGTGCGGACCGAGGACCGGACACGTATGGGCAGGGGGATGCAGCTCTAAATCTTTTCGCGTCACTTCGCAGCACAGTTGGCCGGATCGACGCTATGGGCGGACATGTCATTCGTCCGAGCGAACGCTCGCGATTTGCGTGAATTGATTTTGCGGCGAGGCTCTCTGCTCTGCATTGGCAGACGAGGGTTGCGAATGAGGTGCGCGCGTTTTGCATGGGAGTCCGAGACAATATTCGACCGGGCTCAGGCGATTTCCAGTTCTTCTCGGGCAGCGTGCGATCCTTCGATCGAGCTAGGTGCGCTGTTTGCGAACGGCCCGCCAGCCGTCGCGCACGGTTCGGCCCTGGACCTCCCGCTCCTGTCAGGCCGCGACCGTGCACGGGACATCCCATTGCGAGTTCGGAGCGACGCCAGCTCCAAACAGGCTTGAGCTCGTCACGTGCTTTCTTTCCGCATTTTCGAAGCCCCGAGCATGACGACAGTCATGCTCGGCAGCACGGCATTTTTCTTCAGCCGTATGGGCAAGGCAGCAGCCGACCATCACCGCACCATTGTGCAATTTGTGCACGTCCGTGAAGGCGGACGGCGTATCACCCGGAGGATTTAGTTATGGCGACGCAGACAACGGGCGGTGGCAGCACGGTTTCTTTCGGAAATACTCCGCAGGCAAACAACGACATTTTCTCTTTTACGGAAGACGCCAGCAACATTCTTATCTTGAATGTGCTGGCAAATGATCTGGGCGGCGCGGCCAAGACGCTGTTCTCCCTGGACGACGGAACGAGCGCCTCCGCGTCCACCAAGAACTACGCCCCTGCGGATTTGCAGGTCAAAGATGTGGCGTACAGCAGTGACGCTGCCGGAATGGTCGGTACCGGTGACCGTAGCGCGCTCGGTGCGCGCATCTGGATCGAGTCGGACGGCACCGTTCATTACGATAAGGGCGACATCAACGCCCAGCTTCAGGCGCTGGCGGCCGGGCAAACGCTGACTGATACATTTACCTACGCGATCCAGCTGGGCAACGGCACGCTCAGTTGGGCGACGGTGACACTCCAGTTCAATGGCGCAAACGACCTCGTCTCTATCACATCGAGTGCGCAGAGTGGCTCTGTGGTCGAAGATGCAAATACCACGCCGGATCTCTCGGATTCGCAGTGCGCGGCCGGCACCATCAGCTTCAACGACGCCGATCTCAGCGACAACCATTCGGCCTCGTGCGCGGCGGCCGCTTCCAACACCACTGCGCTCGGTACCTTCTCCCTCGACCCTTGCAACGAGGCGCTCAATGCCGCCAACGGCTCAGTGCAGTGGCACTACACGCTGAACAATTCGGCTGCTCAGTATCTCGCCGCAGGCCAGAGTATCACCGAGAGCTTCGTGGTGACGATCAACGACAGCCACGGCTCGACGGCTACTCAGATGGTCACGGTGACCATCACCGGCACCAATGACGCGGCGACGGTTTCGTCCGACTCGAAGTCCGTCACCGAGACCGACACCGCCGCCGCGCTCAACACCAGCGGTCAGCTGACGATTGTGGACCCCGACACCGGCGAGGCCCATGTCGTGGCGCAAAGCAATGCGCACGGGACTTATGGCGACTTTAGCATCGATGCCAACGGCGCCTGGAGCTACGCCGGCAACGGGGCGCATGACGAACTCATCGCGGGCCAGCAGGTGCAGGACCAGTTCACCGTCGTAAGCCAGGACGGCACCGCGACCGGCACGGTGACAGTGACCATCACCGGCACCAACGATGCGGCAACCGTCAGCTCGGACTCGAAGTCCGTCACGGAGGGCGACACCGCTACCGCGCTGAACACTTCCGGGCAGCTGACGATTGTGGATCCCGACACGGGCGAAGCCCACGTCGTCGCACAGACCAACGCGCACGGCACCTATGGCGACTTCAGCATCGATGCCAACGGCGCCTGGAGCTACGCCGGCAACGGGGCGCATGACGAACTCATCGCCGGCCAGCAGGTGCAGGACCAGTTCACGGTCACGAGCCAGGACGGCACCGCCAGCGGGACGGTGACGGTCACCATCACCGGCACCAATGACGCGGCGACAGTCTCGTCGGACTCGAAGTCCGTCACCGAAGGCGACAGCGCGGCTGCACTGAACACCTCCGGCCAGCTCACCATCACCGACCCGGATACGGGCGAGGCCCATGTCGTCGCACAGACCAACGCGCACGGCAGCTATGGCGACTTCACGATCGATGCCAATGGCGCCTGGAGCTACACCGGCAACGGAGCGCATGACGAGCTCACCGCCGGGCAGCAGGTCCAGGACCAGTTCACGGTCACAAGCCAGGATGGCACCGCCACCGGCACCGTGACAGTCACCATCACCGGGACCAATGACGCGGCAACCGTCAGCTCGGAGTCGAAGTCCGTCACGGAGGGCGACAGCGCGGCCGCGCTCAACACCAGCGGCCAGCTGACGATTGTGGATCCTGACACCGGCGAGGCCCATGTCGTGGCGCAAACCGACGCCCACGGGACCTATGGCGAGTTTACCATCGATGCCAACGGGACCTGGAGCTACACCGGCAACGGCGCGCATGACGAACTCATCGCCGGCCAGCAGGTGCAGGACCAGTTCACGGTCACAAGCCAGGACGGCACCGCCACCGGCACCGTGACAGTCACTATCACCGGGACCAACGACACCGCAACCGTCAGTTCGGACTCCAAGTCCGTCACCGAGGGCGACACCGCCGCCGCGCTCAACACCAGCGGGCAGCTGACCATTATGGATCCCGACACCGGCGAAGCCCACGTCGTCGCACAGACCAACGCGCACGGCACCTATGGCGACTTCAGCATCGATGCCAACGGCGCCTGGAGCTACACTGGCAACGGCGCTCACAATGAGCTCATCGCCGGCCAGCAGGTACAGGACCAGTTCACGGTGACGAGCCAGGATGGCACCGCCAGCGGGACGGTGACGGTAACGATCACCGGCACCAACGATGCCGCGACGGTTTCTTCGGACACCAAGTCCGTGACGGAGGGTGACACCGCTTCCGCGCTCAACACCTCCGGCCAGCTCACCATCACCGACCCGGACACGGGCGAGGCCTATGTCGTCGCACAGAACAACGCGCACGGCACCTATGGCGACTTCACGATCGATGCCAACGGGACCTGGAGCTACACCGGCAACGGCGCCCACAATGAGCTCATCGCCGGGCAGCAGGTGCAGGACCAGTTCACCGTGACAAGCCAGGATGGCACCGCGACCGGCACCGTCACGGTGACGATCACCGGGACCAATGACGCGGCGACGGTTTCGTCCGACGCGAAGTCCGTTACCGAAGGCGACACCGCGGCTACGCTCAACACCTCCGGTCAGCTGACGATTGTGGACCCCGACACCGGCGAGGCCCATGTCGTGGCGCAGAGCAATGTCCACGGCACCTATGGCGACTTCAGCATCGATGCCAACGGCGCCTGGAGCTACACCGGCAACGGCGCGCATGACGAACTCATCGCCGGCCAGCAGGTGCAGGACCAGTTCACCGTGACAAGCCAGGATGGCACCGCGACCGGTACGGTCACAGTGACGATCACCGGCACCAACGATGCGCCGGGTGCGGTGAATGACACCAGTGCCAGTGCGGATGCCACGGCGGCGACCGAGAAGGGCGGCACGGCCAACGGCTCTGGGGGATCCAACGCAACCGGCAACGTCATCGCCAATGACACCGATGTCGACAGCGGCGGCCTGACGGTCAGTGCGATCCGCACCGGCGGCACCGAGGGTGCCGGCGCGGCCGGTACACTGGGCACCGGCCTGGTGGGCGCGCACGGCACGCTGACGCTCGATCCCAATGGCAGCTACACCTATGTGGTGAACGAGAACGATGCAGCCGTGCAGGCGCTCAACGTCGGCCAGACCACGACCGATACCTTCAACTACACCGTCACTGACGGCAGCCTGACCGACACGGCCGTGCTGATGGTCACCATTAACGGTGCCAACGACGCACCGGTAGGTGTGAACGATACCAGCGCCAGTGCGGGTGCCACGGCGGCGACCGAGAAGGGCGGCACGGCCAACGGTTCTGGCGGCGTCAACGGCAGCGGCAATGTGCTGGCCAATGACACCGATGTCGACAGCGGCGGCCTGACGGTCAGTGCGATCCGCACCGGCGGCACCGAGGGTGCCGGCACGGCCGGCACACTCGGCGCCGGCCTGGTGGGCGCGCACGGCACGCTGACGCTCAATCCCAATGGCAGCTACACCTATGTGGTGAACGAGAACGATGCAGCCGTGCAGGCGCTCAACGCCGGCCAGACCACGACCGATGTCTTCAACTACACCGTCACCGACGGCAGCCTGACCGACACCGCAGTGCTGACGGTCACGATCAACGGCGCCAACGATGCGCCGGTCAACACCGTTCCGGGGCAGCAGACCGTGGGGAACGGCAACGGCGGTGGCTCAACAGCAAATTTCGCGCTGAGGGTCAGTGATGTGGACAACGGCACCGAGACTGTTTCGCTCTCGCTGGGCAACTCTCCGCAATCGTCGACCGGCATCTTAACACTCTCCACCACGTCAGGTCTTACATTCAGTTCCGGTGCCAACGGCACGAAGGCGATGACGTTCTCCGGCTCGACCTCGGACATTAATGCGGCGTTGGCTAGCGTGACCTTTAGTGGCGGGTCAAACAATTCCACGCGGACGTTGACAATGACAACGACCGATGGAGGAGGTCTCGCTGACACTGACACGGTCACGATTGTGAAGGGGAGCGGGGCCAATGTCCTTACACCCGCCGGGATCGCTGGCGAGGCCATCAATCTGGCTCTGGTCGATCCTTCAGATGATCTCAACGATGTAATCACCGTTACGATTGGCGGAGTACCCTTGGGCTGGAGGCTTAGTGACGCTACGAGTAACGGCGATGGCACCTGGACTGCTCAGACGACCAATGTGCAGTCGATGACTATCACTTCGCCGACAGATTTTACGGGCGCGATCGTGCTGAACGTCACCCTAACCTGGACGAATGCCGACGGCAGTACTGGGACTGCGACCGTGGCCGACAATGTCGAAGCCTATGCGCAGGGATCGCCGATCTTTGCTGTATCGGGTGACGACCATCTGACGGCTTCGAGCGGAAACGACCTCCTGGTGTTCTCGCAGCCGATCGGTCACGACGTGGTCTATAGCTTCGACGCGATGCACGACCAAATCGATCTGATAGATTACGCCAACTTCACGTCGTTCGCCGACATTCAGGCGCATACTGTAAGCGACGCCAACGGCAACGCTGTGATCGAGTTGGGAGAGGGCCAATCGATCACTTTGCAAGGCGTAGATCCGACATCGCTCACTGCGAGCGACTTTGTGTTCGATCAGACGCCTGTCACGCACAATGCGGGCCATATGACCATTGGCAATGGCGCGATCCTGCCATTGAGCGGCACGATCGACAACGCCGGCACGATCGAGCTGAACTCCACCGGCGCCGAGACTGACCTCCAGCTTGTCGAGCACGGCATTTTGCTTGAAGGTGGCGGTCAGGTGATCTTGTCCGACAATAGCGAAAACACTGTCAATGGAGCTGCTTCCGATGTCACGCTGACAAACGTCGACAACACCATTGCCGGAGCCGGACACCTTGGCGCGGGGACGATGATCCTTGTCAACCAGGGTACAATCGTCGCGACGGGTGCCAACGTGCTCGAGATTGACACCGGAGGCAACACCGTCGTCAATTCCGGAACGCTTGAAGCCACCGGCAGCGGCGGTCTGGTCATCGACAGCAACGTTGATAACTCCGGGCTGCTGTGGGCGCATGGAGCCAACATCACTCTCAATGGGAGTGTTAGCGGCAGCGGCACGGCACTGATGGATGGCGTAGCCACATTCGAATTCGGAGCGGCCTCATCTGCGAATGTAGCGCTTGAAGCCGCAGCCACCGGCACAATCGTGCTCCATGACTCCTTCGACTTTAGCGGGATCGTGTCCGGATTTGACGGGGATGACCACCTGGATCTCCTCGATGTGGCGTTCGGGGCCGGCACGACCGCGAGTTATATCGCAAATCAGGCCGGCACTGGAGGAACCCTGTCGGTGACTGACGGAGTCCATACCGCCAATATTACCCTGTTGGGCCAGTACGACCCCGCGGGCTTCCAAGCAGAGGCAGACAAGAACACGGGAACACTCATCAGCTACCACGACCTGGCCTGATCCGCTGCGAGAAAATGGTCGGGGCGAATGTTGCGCCCCGACTTTGGACTACGATGTCGGCGTGCCGCAGTTTATTTTAAAGAGGGGCGGATTTTCCGCCGCGCTGTGTGAGTACTCCGTTCAAAAGAACCGACGAACTCCCGCGTTTGCTGCAAGGCTGCCGGGGCTATTTCGTCACCGCCGCGATCTTCAGCTTGGCGATCAATCTGCTTTACCTGGCAGGGCCGCTCTACATGCTCCAGGTCTATGACCGGATGATCGCAAGCGCCAGCGGGAGCACGTTGCTGATGCTCACGATCGCACTCTTGATGGCGTTCCTGGCGCTGGCGGGGCTGGATGCCGTTCGGGCGCGCGTGTTGACCCGCGCCAGCATTCGCCTTGACCAGACGATCGCGCCCCGCGTCATGACCGCCATCATCGATCGTGCCGCCGGCGGTACGCGAAGCCAGGTGCTGCGCGATTTCGACACCTTCCGCCAGTTCATCACGGGCACCGGGGTTCTGCGATCCTCGATCTGCCCTGGACGCCGACCTATATCGCGGTGATCTTTGCTCTGCATCCCTTCCTGGGCATGTTTGCGCTGGCCGGTTCGATCATCCTGATTCTGATGGCGGTCCTCAATGAATGGATCGTCAAGCCGCCATTGTCGCAATCGAATGAAGCCGCAAGCCGAAACTACACTTTCACCGAGATGAGCCTGCGCAACACCGAAGGCGCGCTAGTCCATCTCACCGCCTACAAGCAGCGCATTATTCCGATCATTCACGGCGACGTCATTCAGGTCTCGGCCGACCGCCTCACGGATCCGAAGACGAATGCGCCGTATTACACGGCCTTTGTCCGGATTGATCAGGGTGAATTGGCCGATATGCCGAACATTCGCCTGTATCCTGGCATGCCGGCGACCGTCATGATCCCGACCGTTCAACGAACCGCGTTCGAATACATCGTCGGACCGCTCGCAATGTCATTCAATCAATCGCTCCGGCAGAAATGACGCGATTGCATCTCGTCCCCGAACGGGATCAGGGTCGATGATCATCATCCGCGCCTCTGGTTGCCACATCAGCTCAGGGCCAGTGGATAGCGGTACCGGTCATTGCCGAGTTTGAATTGGGCTTCGAGCGCGCGTCACTGAACGAGAGCGATGCCCTGTTGGGCGAATGACAGGTTGACCGGCGCACCGGCCACTGGAAGCGGATCGGTTTGCCTGGTGATGACAAGAAGCTCGCCGATCGGCGTCGATACGATCATCTCGACGTGATCGCCGAGATAAGAAGACTTTCTAACTGTTCCCGGAAGGCCGTCCCCAAGCAAGATGCCGTGTGGCCGAATGGCAGCTTTTGCTGGCCCCGGGGTGAGGCCGCGCGCCGGCAGCCTCAAGCGGATGGGCCCCAGCATGACCTGCGCCTGCCCGTCCTGGACCGCGTCGATCGTCACCTCGACAAGATTGGCGTCGCCGATAAAATCGGCGACGAAGCTGTTCGCCGGAGCCTCGTAAAGCTCGCGCGGCGAACCTTGCTGCGCGATCTTCGCATTCGACATCACGATGATGCGGTCGGAGACGGCGAGCGCCTCCTCCTGGTCATGCGTGACATAGGCGACGGTGAGTCCCAGCGACTGCTGGAGTTCGCGGATCTCCTGACGCACGTTGCGCCTGAGCTTGGCATCGAGATTGGAAAGCGGTTCGTCGAAGAGCAGCACCTGCGGTTCCAGCACCAGCGCGCGCGCCACGGCGACGCGTTGCTGCTGGCCGCCGGATAGCTCGGCCGGGTAACGCTTCTCGAAGCCTTTGAGCCCGACCAGTGCAAGCTTCTCCAGCGCCATGGCCTCGGCCCGCGCCTTGCCTAGCCCCTTCACCATCGGCCCAAAGGCCGCGTTCTCCAGCACACTCATATGCGGGAATAGCGCGTAGGACTGGAACACCATGCTGACGTCGCGGTCCGCGGCCGGGAGACGTGTCACGTCCTTGCCGCCGATCAGGATCTGTCCCTCGCTGGCGATCTCAAGCCCGGCGATCATGCGCAAAGTTGTCGTCTTGCCACAGCCGGAAGGGCCGAGCAGCGTCAGGAGTTCGCCCGCATGGATCGTGAAGCTGACATCGTCCACCGCCGTCACCGCGCCGTAGCGCATGCTGACATGATTGAACTCGACGGAGGCAGGGGCGGATTTGGGCATGTGCAAGTCCTATCTGGCGGGCTCGGCGGCCGAGGTCGCAAGCGCGACGGGCCTCCGGCCGAGCTTGCGCTCGCCGACGCCGAACTGGATGAGAGCGATGCCCGCCGCCATGACGACGATCAGCACTGAAGAATAGGCGATGGCGAGCCCGAACTCGCCGGCCTCCACCCGTCCGACGATGTAGGCGGTGGCGAGGTTGTACTCGGCCGACACGAGAAAGATGACAGCGCTGACCGAGGTGATGCTGCGCACGAAGCTGTAGATCAGCGCCGCGACGAGCGCAGGCTTGAGCAACGGCAGCACCACACGGTGCAGTGTCGTGAAGCTGCGCGCCCCCAGGGTCGTCGAGGCCTCGTCGAGGCTCGCGTCGATCTGGGCCAGCCCCGCAATGCCCGAGCGCACGCCGACGGGCATGTTCCGAAAAACAAAGGCAAGCACGAGGATGAGTCCCGTCCCGGTGATCTCGACCGGCGGCACGTTGAAGGCGAGGATATAGGCGACGCCGAGCACGGTGCCGGGAATGGCGAAGCTCAGCATGGTCGTGAATTCGAGCAGTCGCCGGCCCGCGAAGCGCTGCCGGGTCAGCAGATAGGCGGTAAGCAGGCCGATCAGCGCCGTCAATGGTGCCGAGATTGCAGCGACCTTCAACGTCGTGAACAAGGAGGGCCAGGCCGCGCCCTCGAAGAACAAGCCGTGACTGAAATCGACGGCGAAGCCGGTGCGGTAATGCTCCAGCGTCGGCGTATGGTCGCGGCCCATCGTCTTGACGAAGCCGCCGATCAGGATAACCGCGTAGATCACCGCCGTCAGCAGCACCCAGGGCACGATGACGGCGGCGGAGAGCACGGTGGCGAAGGTCGGCAGCTTCGCCGGAATGCCGGCATCGCCTTTGCCGAATACGGTGGTGTAGCTCTTGCCGCCGAGCCAGCCCTGCTGCAGCCAGAAGGCGCCGAGCGTGAAGACAAGCAGCACGATGGCGAGTACCGCCGCCATGCCCTGATTATGCGCGGCGCCGACCACGGCAAAGAAGATCTTGGTCGAGAGCACCTCGAAATTGCCGCCGAGTACGAGCGGATTGCCGAAATCGGCCATGCTCTCGACAAAGCCGAGCAGGAAGGCGTTGGCGAGCCCCGGCCGCAGCAGCGGCCAGGTCACGGCGCGGAACGTCGTCCAATGCTTGGCGCCAAGCGTCTGCGCGGCCTCTTCGAGGCTCGGTGCGATGCCTTGGACCACACCTATCAGGACCAGGAAGGCGATCGGCGCGAAGGCCAGCACTTGCGCCAGCAGCACGCCTGGCAGACCGTAGATCCAGCGCGAGCGCGGGATGCCGAACCATTCGGACATGAAGCCGGTCACGACGCCCGAACGGCCGAAGAGCAGGATGATTGCAAGACCGATGACGAAGGGCGGCGTGATGATCGGAAGCACCGTCATCGCGCGCATCAGCCGCTTGCCCGGCATTGCCGTGCGCAAGACGAGCAGCGCGCAGGCGAGACCCAGCAGCGTGGTGATGGTCCCGGTCAGCAAGCCGAGCATCAGGGTATTCCAGGCGACGCCGCAGGCGATGCCGCCGCCCAGGCAGCCCAGTCCCCAGATCGTCGAGGAGAGCAGGCGGTCGGAGAATTCGCCCAACGCCCAGCTGCCATTGGCGTCGACCAGCGCATTACGCAGGATCGTCGCTACTGGCAGGAAGATGAAGAGGCCGATCAACAGCACCACGAAACCGACGGTGGATGTGGTGAAGAGATCGCCCCGACAAAAGCCGCGATAAGCGAGGCCGTGGCAGAGCAGCAAGAGCAGCGACAACAGCGTCAGCAGCGCGCCGAAACCCATGCCTGGCTGCGCGGCGCCTGCGCCGCCGAGCAGCGCAGCCAGCCAGGGAATGCCCTGGCCAGGCAGCGTGATCGCAAAGCCTTGTGCGAAGAACGTGACGAGACCGAAAAGCCCGACGGCGATCAGTGCCCGGCCGCTGAAAGCGGTCTCGGCACGGGCCGCGAAGACCGTCGCAGCGAGGAGCGCGATGCCGATCGGCCAGAGCCACGGCGCTGCGCCTGATATCGCAAGCGCCAGCGCCGTGCCGGCCCGCCCGAACGGATAGCCGGCAAGGTCCCAGCCCTCCGGCAGGTACCAGGGCACGAGCGTGTAGCCCAGCCAGCCGAGAAGCAGAGCAAGCCGAGTCGAAGGGCGCATCGGATATCTCCGCAGCCGGCGGCTATTTCGGCAGCGCCTTGACCTCCTTGTCCCATTTTGTCAGCAGCCGCGTACGTTCGGCCGACGACCCGTATTTGACGAAATCGTAGTCGATCAGCTTCATCTCGCTCATCTTCGGCGCCTGAGGCGGCACCGGCGCGTTCTTGTTGGATGGCACCTGATATGACTTTGCGGGGGCGGCAAGGGCCTGCGCGGCGGGGCTCAGCGCCCAATCGTAGAACTTCTTGGCGTTCTCCAGATTGCGTGCACCCTTGACGATCGACATCGAGCCGATCTCGTAGCCTGTGCCCTCGCATGGTGCGACGGGCTTGATCGGGTCGCCCTGCACCGCGAAGACGACGGCGTCATGGATGAAGACGATGCCGACGGCGGTTTCGCCGAGGCTCGCCGCCTTGGCCGGCGCAGCGCCGGACTTGGTGTACTGGCTGACATTCTTGTGCAGGGCCTTGAGATAGTCGAAGCCCTTGTCTTCGCCCATCAGCTGCACGACCGTGGCAAGCAGGGTATAGGCAGTGCCGGATGAGTTCGGGTCGGCGACCTGCACGTCATCCTTGAGCTTGGGGTTGAGCAGATCGGCCCAGCATTTCGGCTCCGGCATGCCCTTGGCTTTGATCTGGTCGGTGTTGTAGCCGAAGCCGAGCGCGCCGGCATAGATGCCGATCGAGCGCTGCTTCGCCGCTTTCCACTGGTTCAGCGACCAGCCGTGCAGATCCTTGTTGACGGGAGATTCGTATTCGAGCGTCAGCCCCTCTTCGGCCGCCTGGAGATGGGGGTCGCCGGTGCCGCCCCACCAGATGTCGCCGCGCGGGTTCGCGGCCTCCGCCCTGAGCTGCGCATAGACCTCGCCGGCGGATTTCCGCGTCATCGCAACCTTGATGCCTGTCTCCTTTTCGAAGGCGGTCGACATGGCGCGGCACCATTCCTCCTGCACGCCGCAATACATGACGAGCGAGCCCTGGGCCGACGCCGGCGCAGAAGCCGCGCCTGCAAGCAGGATGCCGGCCCCGAACAGCACTCCGAAAGTCAGGGATCTCAAAAACATGGTCACCTCCCCGGAACGAGAACTTTGCGTTCTTCGCAATTGGCTGGGACGGTGGCGCTCCACCGCCCCAACGCAATAAATTTTGCGCTGACTACGAAATCCCCGTGATTTCGCTGAGCTGCGATGCCAGCGCCGGCGTGCAGCACAGGATCGGATTGCCTTTGCTGATGCCGTCTCCGGCGAAGAAGTCGTTGATCCAGCCACCGGCCTCGCCAACGATCACAATGCCGGCGGCGACGTCCCAGGCGTTGATATGCAGCTCCGCGTAGGCCTCGGTGCGCCCGTTCGCGACATGACAGAGGCCGAGCGTGCCGGAGCCCGAGCGCTTGATTGAGCAGCCGGCGGAATAACCGCGGCCGATCACGTCGAGATAGCGCTGCGACGGCACACGGGTCGACCAGCCCAGTTCGACATAAGCGCGTCGAATGTCATCGGCGCCCGAGACAGCGATCGGCTGCCCGTTCAGCGTCGCGCCCTGGCCGCGCTGCGCGACATAGAGTTCGCCCAGTGCAGGTGCTGCGACGATCCCGATAGTCGGCTCGCGGTTCAGCAGGAAGCCCACGGAGACGCACCAGTTGCGATCGCCGCGGGCGAAGTTCGAAGTGCCGTCGATCGGATCGATGATCCAGACCGCATCGCTGGCCGCGCCGCCGCCTTCCTCGCCGATCACCGTGTCGCTAGGGAAAAGCTCTGCCAGCCGCGCACGCAAGAAGTCCTCGACGGCGCCATCGGCGACAGTGAGCCAATCCTGCGCCCCCTTCATCGTGACGCCGAGGCTTTCCTTGCGGCCGAAATAGTCAAGCGCGATGCGCCCCGCCTCGGCGACGAGGCCCTGGGCAGCGTAGCGGCGCAGCAGGAGTTCGGCTGGCGTCATGGTTCGCGCCGGTCATCAAACCGGATTCGTCGCTGGCGAGGTAGGCGACGGCCTTGGCGACCTCGCGCCAGCAGGCCGAGCTCGGCGAATTCACAGGCAATAGCTTCGCCGAAGCCCTGCGTGGCGCCGGCGACGACGATCTTGCTATCGGGATCGTGGCGATAGGCGCTCGCTTCAGCCACTTCGAGACACTCCCTAAACCGGCATATTCTTCTTGTCTTGCTTGACTGTTGGAACAAGCATTCCATTCTCTGCGCCGCCAAGTCAAGGCCAGAGGGTGCCCTCTCGATGTCCCCCGCCGCGTAACAGGATCATGTCGGACCGGACGACGACGCATCCGCGACACGGTTGCGCGAGCGCGCGCTCGTTGCCGAAGCGGCTGCGGCAGATGGCCGATGTCGCGAAGCCCGATTGGTGGAAGCTCGAAGCGCAGCTGGCAGCAGATCGACGGCGCCATCGCCGAGAACGATCCGTATTGCCGCGACGTCGTGCTGCTGGGGCTCGATGCGCCGCTCGCCGAGCTCGAAGAGGCATTCCGGCTGGCCCATGCTGCGGCCAGCCGGAAGGGCTTCGCCGTCGGGCGTTCGATCCTCAGCGAGCCTGCTCGAGAATGGTTTGCAGGCCGCACCCGGCACATAGATGCTGTCCGGCGGCTGACGGTCCGGCCTCAGCGTCCGAGAGGCACCGGCGCCTGGATCGTCCAATCGGCGATGGGGATGTCCTGTCCTGAACGGACAACCGAAATTCTGTCGAAGGTAATGGTCCGGCCCGCGAGGCGTTGGCTGAATTCGGCGGCAGCTGGCGCCTTCACCTCCTCCGGCAGATTGCCATAAAGCAGCGAGACATGCGGCATGAAGCATTCGGTACCTTGTGGATCGAGGCGTCGCTTCAGCCTGTCGAGCTGAACCGAGACGGCGAAGCGCACGTAGAAGGCCCGGAAGAACGCCTCCGTCGTCTCGACCGTCGTGATCGGCTCGGCGAAGGGCTGCGACGCAGCGGCTGCTGCCTGAACGTCGTCGTGGAGACGCTCGAACGTCGCATCCGTATCGCCGCGCAGCGTCAGATGCGGCGCAAAATTCGGTGTGCCGAAGCGCGTCGCAAGCTCGCCGATGAGCGAAGCGAGAAATGCCGTGTCTTCGGGGCACGGCATTAGCCAGAGAGATCGAATTTCGATGGTCTTCGGGGTCACAAATCTGTTGCACGAGCGCGCTAGGGGTCGTTATGTTTATTCCAAGCTGATCGCAGAATGGAAGAACAATTCCATCTTAGGGCGGCGTGGAGGAACACACCGTGCGGGCGAGCTCGCAAGCTATGTCGGGCGTCGGCGCGGCAATTGAGGTGCGCGGCCTGCACGTCGCCTATGGCGGCACGAAGGTGCTTCACGGCATCGATCTCGATTTCGCGCCGGGGACCTTCACGGCGCTGCTCGGCTCCTCCGGCTGCGGCAAGACCACGCTTCTGCGCTCGCTCTCCGGCTTTGTGCCGGTCGAGTCCGGTTCGATCGCCGTCGGAGGCAAAGACGTCGCCGGACTGCCGCCCGAGAAGCGCGGCATGGCGATGGTCTTCCAGTCATATGCGCTCTGGCCGCATATGACGGTGCTCCAGAATATCGGCTACGGCCTGAAGCTGCGCGGGGCCTCCAAGGGCGACATCGCCGCCAAGGTGTCCTCACTGCTGGCGATGCTCGGGCTCGCCGGCTACGAGGACCGCAAGGTCACGGCCATGTCGGGCGGGCAGCGCCAGCGTGTGGCGCTGGGACGCGCGCTTGCGGTCGATCCCGGCATCCTGCTGCTGGACGAGCCCCTCTCCAATCTCGACGCCAAGATCCGCATGACGATGCGCCACGAGATCCGCGCCATCCAGCAACGCCTCGGCGTCACCACAATCCATGTCACGCATGACCGCGAGGAGGCGATGACGATGGCCGACAGGCTCGTCATCATGAACGCTGGCCGCATCGCGCAGATCGGCACGCCGGAGGAGGTCTATGACCGGCCGAACAGTGCCTTCGTCGCCAATTTCATGGGCGCCGAGAACGTGCTGCCGCTGCGTGTCGAGCCCGGCGAGGGCTCTGCCGCGATCACGGCTGGCGAGGCGCGCGGCGTGCTTCCCAATGAACTCGGCCTTGCCCTGCCCGCGGGCGAAGCACTCGCCTATTTCCGCGACGACGTCGTCAGTCTGGATGCGCCTGACGCTGCAGCGGGCGAGGATCTGGTGGTGCCGGGCCGCATTGCGGCGCGCAGCTATCCGGGTGGGCTTTACCGCTACCGGGTCGAGGCCGCCGGCCGCCAGATTACCGTGGACCACGCCGTCAGGCATGAACCCGGTGCGGCCGTCGGCCTGCGCATCCCGCTTTCACGCCTTCACATTTTCCCGGCTGCACAGGCCTCCATCCCAGCCTGACGCGGTCCAACGACCCGACACGGAGCCAGACTCATGCGCCTTCTCACGATCGCCACCTCGCTCGCCGCGCTGATCGCGGCCTCGCCGCTCGCTGCGCAAACGCTCAACGTCGCCTCCGCCGGCGATCAGAATATGGTCGACTACGTCAAGGACTACCTTGGCCCGATGTTCGAGAAGGCTCACCCGGGCGTGAAGGTCGTCGCGGTCGGCACCGGCCCGGGCGACTCCGGCTCGCAGAAGATTTACGAAAAGCTCGACGCCCAGAAGGGCTCGGCTACGACCGATTTCGACGTGGTTGTGATCCACCAGAAGGCCGCCGGCCAGATGGTCAAGGAAGGCCTGCTCGACAAGTATACGGCCAATGTCGACACTTCCAAGCTCGCCACGGGCGATGCTGCCAAGAACGCGCTCGGCACCGACGTGAGCGGCTACGTCATCCCGATGTTCCAGTCGCAGACCGCGCTCGCCTACAACGCCGACATGGTGAAGACGCCGCCCGCGACCTTTGCCGAGCTCGCCGATTGGGCCAAGAAGAATCCGAAGCAGTTCGGCTATAACGGCATCAAGGGCGGCATGTCGGGCGTCGCCTTCGTCGCCGGCTGGGTCTACGCCTTCGGCGGCGACGCCGACAAGCTGATGAAAGGCCCCTACGATGCCGCCACCAAAGCCAATTGGGACAAGGCCTTCGCGGATCTGAAGGCCTTCAACGCCAACGCCACCATCACCCCCGGCAATGCCGGCACGCTCGACATGCTGAACCGCGGCGAGATCGCGATCGGCCCGGTCTGGGTCGACATGTTCTACTCCTGGCAGGCCGACGGCAAGCTGCCGCCGAACATGAAGCTGAAGCTCATCTCGCCCGGTATGCCCGGTCAGCCGATGTATTATTCCATCCCGGAGAAATCGGCCCAGAAGAAGCTGGCCGAGGCCTTCATTGCGCTGGCAACTTCGCCGCAAGTTCAGGCCGACGGCATCGTCAAGAAGTTCAACTGGTATCCAGGAATCGACGCCAAGAACCTTGAAGGCAAGCTCGACAAGGCCGCTTGGGACAAGCTCTTCACCGACGTAACGCCGGCCGAGCTCGCCAATAACGGCAAGCCCTTTCCGATAGCACCCTACTTCAACGACATCCTCGAGGGCTACGAGAAGAAGGTCGCGAACTGAGCGTCGTTTCGAAAGGCCGTCATTCCCCGGTCACGCCAGGGAATGACGACCTTTCTCCTCTGCGCCACCGTCAGCAGGTTTGATGTCCATCTCCCAACGCCAGCTCGCTCTGCTGCTCGTCGCGCCTGGCCTCGCGCTGGTGGCGGCGCTGTTTCTCTATCCGCTGAGCTTCTCGCTGATTTCGGCCTTCACCGGGCCGCAGGGCGGCGTCTCGCTGGACGCCTTCCGAAAGGCCTGGGAGTTCTATTCCGGCGACGTGCTCTTTACCGTCGTGATCGTGCTCGCCTCCTGCCTGTTCACAGGGCTCGCCGCCATCATCATCGCCGGCACGCTGACGCTCGGCGAGAACCGCTGGATCGTTGGCACGCTGAAAGCGCTCTATCGCTGGCCGCTCTTCATCCCGTTCATCGTCGCGGCACAGTGCATGCGCACTTTCCTCGCCAAGAACGGGCTGATGAACAATTCCTTCGTGGCCTTGGGGCTCATGGAGCCGCTTCAGACGGTAAGCTTTCTCGACTGGCGCGGCATCATCGCCACCTTCGTCTGGAAGCAGACGCCCTTCGTCGCCCTGCTACTCGCTGGCGCGCTCGCCGCGATCGACCGCGCGATGCTCGAAGCGGGCCGCAATCTTGGTGCCTCTCGCTTGCGTGTGCTGGTCGAACTCGCGCTGCCTCAGGTGATGCCGCAGCTCCTCGTGGCGCTGGTGCTCTCGTTCGTGACGATGCTCTCGGTGCTGTCGGTGCCGATGATGGTGGCCGGATCGCAACCCACCATGCTGACCGTCGACATGGCCTTCCGCATCAACTCCTATGGCGACTACGCCACGGCGAATGCGCTCGGCGTCATCACCTATCTGCTCTCGGCCGGCGCTGCGATCATCTATCTCAAGCGTGGCATGGCGGCGAAAGAGGGCGCGCCATGATGCGTCTGGCATCTTCGCTGCGTACGGCGCTGGCCGCCTTCCTGCTCGCGGCCTTTGCCTTCGTGCTGATCGGCCCGCTCGCCAACCTCGCGCTCTGGTCCGTGGCCGAGCGCTGGTACACGCCCTACAAACTTCCGGTGACCTACGGCACGCGCTATTGGGAACAGGTATTCCGCCCGACAGGCGATGCCATGGCCTCGCTCGGTACGTCGGTCTGGATCGCGGTGCTGACGGTCGTCGTTGCGCTCACACTCTCAATCCCGGCCGGCTACGCGCTGGCGCGGCTGAAGCTGCCGGCGCGCGCCATGTTCATGGTTCTGTTCCTGCTGCCGCAGGCCTTTCCGTCGGTCGCGATCTACATCAACGTCGCCCGCGTCTTCTACCAACTCGGCATCAACGGAACGGTCTTCGCCGTGGTGCTCGTCCACGCCGCGCATGGGCTGGTCTATTCGGTCTGGATCGCGGCCGCCGCCTTCGGCGCCGTCGACAAGGAGCTGGAGCTTGCGGCGCGCAACATCGGCGCCTCGCCGCTCAGGACGTTTTTCTCCGTGACGCTGCCGCTGGCTGCGCCCGGCATCATCGCCAGCGGCATCTTTGTCTTTCTGGAATCGCTCGACGAGTTCACCGGCACCTTCTTCGTCGGCGTCCCGCAGGTCATGACCCTGCCGCTGCTGCTCTACAATGCGGCGATGGGCGGCAACTACCAGGTCGCCTCGATCACGGCGCTGATCCTGCTCGTGCCCTCGGTGCTGTTCATGCTCTTCATCGAGCGCTTCCTGCGCGCCGACGTGCTGGCCAAGGTCGGCGCCTAGGCGGCGTCATTCAGCGCCACCGTCGGCTCCTTTCGTGCAGACCACCTTGGATCACGATTCCGCCATGGGCCTTGGTCATGCAGCGGCGAAGACGGCGCAGCGACCGTTGCGCAGATAAGGTCAGCCGCGCTTCTTTTGAAAGGACGACTTGAATTCCACAACCTCGTGCTGGTCGCCGGGATCCGATTGCCCTTTTTGTTTCACGATTAGCTCAAGCTCGAGCGCTTCTAAAGCGAGTTCATCCGCCAAGCGTTTAAACAGCTCGCGCTTTTCAACGTCCGTCGCCAGCTGACTCATAAGAGCAAACTCTCTGGCGTCAGCGCGGACCTTCTCCAATCGTCGCCTGAGGTCCTTCATGTTGTTCCGGCTCAGGTTCTCAACTCAGCCTCGGTGCGAACAATAACCTTACTTGGTTCGAATGGCGCATGTGTCAACTCCCGAAACAGAATATTGGTTCTTCTCAATTGCTAACTCGTTATTCACTCTGCGATACGCTGGACCAAATCCAAAACTCCGGACCCAGCTTCGGACGTTAGGGCTGAGGACGGCGGGTGGCGTTTCGCGACAGGCCCTGTCATTCCGTCGATGCGGCCGCCGCTCCATCCATTTGCCCAGCGGCTGGCGATCGACCGCTGAGGCTGAACCCACCCCTGTCCGCCCTCGTGGGATGATGTCGGAGCAGGTCGCCAGGAAAGGTGCATGAACGTTCGGAAGCGTACAGACACGAGTTTTGTGCCGGACTAGGCTGCCGTAGGGACGGATGTCGAGGCTATTTTTGCCGGGGCCGCCAACGCGGTTGCGTGCGCGACACGTATGCTGCCGACTGCAGCCTAGCTGTGAAGCAGGAGGCAAGCTCGGCGGATTTCAGATTAAACTATGGTCGCTCCTCGTGCGTACTGTTCTTCTCGTCGTGGGGGTATGGCTACTGATCAACGTTCTATTTGTTGTGATTGTCCTGCCCTCGCGCAGGCCGGATCCTCCCTCCGAGACCGGCGAAGGAAACTCCGTCCCGGCACCGATCAACAAGACGGCCCGCCGATTGGAAGACGATGAGTCACCATCACTGCGGAACGTTGTTACTCCGGTTGCGATCAGAGTTCTTTTCTTCCTCGTCCTTCCATTTGTTCAAGCGTGGGATGCAATTTGGCGGAGCGTCAGAGGGCGCCACAACTAGGATGGCGTGGCTGTCTCTTCGCCGCTTCGCTCGCAGACTACAAACCTAGTTTTACCCGGCCCGGAGCACGTCTGGGCGATACAGTTGTTCGTCGTTCGACCTGCGCTTTGGCGTCCAGGACCTTGTCGCCAGCTCGCGCGGCCCGCGGCGGGCTGATCTGATCCGAAAGACTGGTGCCCCTTCCAAACGTTCCGATCGGCTGACCAGTTGTTGCGTGACCCACACCGGTGGTGTTCCGGATGGGTGATGGGCTAATCGTCCTTTGGTCCTCGTTGCTGGTACCCGTCCCAATGGCGCCGATCGGCAGTCCATTTTGAGCGTGACCAACCCCGGCATTTCTTGCGGCCTGGGCTGCCGCCCGCGACTTGGCCGGCGTCGGGGCTTGAACGTTCGGATTTGTCGGTTGGCCGCTGGTGCCCAGACTTCCGCCGGTGGCGGTGTCTTTCGTCCCCATTCCTGGGGGCGCTGATGGACCCGCGTTGCCTGCACTCGTCCCCATTCCAGAAGGCGCCGACGCGCCAGCGCTGGCGCTACTCGCCCCCGTTCCCGTGCCCGCCCCCGCGGACCCGGCATTTGCGCCGCCTCCTTGCGCCAGGACCAACAGAGATGAGCATGCGACGATCGCGGCAATGACAAAAGCGGTGGCATGGGACATCTGACGATCTCCTTTTGCCAAACTTCTATTAACCATGACGCCGCAGCGCGAGTTCCTGCGGGCGAAGACTATTTCGGCAGCACAAAGAATACGGCCTGGCCCGCACCAATTCCCTGCTTACAGGGAATTTTGCAGGGAAAACCCACGTAAACGCCGCCCCCAAACGTCGAAACAATGCGAAAACGCCTTGCTAATCTAGGCCTTTCCCCGTGGCAGATGCGCAAACCTGGAACAGGGAAAATTCCGGTGGCGATCAGGGATTGGGCGTGCCGTTAGCACGGAATCGGTAAGCATCCATTTCTCGCTCACTTGTCCCACGGTTTCACAACCACGATCTGTTCTTGCTCTCGACTTTGCAAATTGAAGAGAAGCGAGAAGGCACCCCCTCGTCGGTGGGCAAAGCGGCGTTGTTGCGGGCGAGCGCTGAGAGGCGCTGAAGCCGACCGGGAACCCTGCCGCGCGAGTCTGGAATCCCGCGATGTTTGGGGTAAGGTTACGCTGCCTGCGCAGAAAAATTGCAAACGACATCCGGGAGGAAGCGATGCTCGACACCATGCTTAGCGCGCGCGTCCAGGTTTTCCTCGACAAGTTTGAAGCCGCGCTTGCGGCGGGCGATCTCGACGCCGCAGCGGGAATGTTCGCTCCGGAATGCTACTGGCGCGACCTCGTTGCCTTCACCTGGAACATCAAGACCATGGAAGGCCGCGATCAGGTCCGCGACATGCTCGCGCATTGCCTCGCGCATGTGAAGCCGCACAACTGGAAAACCGCAGAGGGTGAAACGCCAACCGAGGCCGGCGGCGTGACCGAATCTTGGATCACGTTCGAGACCGATGTCGCGCGCGGATATGGACTCATCCGCCTGCAAAACGGCCAGATCTGGACGCTGTTGACGACCATGGCCGAACTCAAGGGCCATGAGGAAAAGGCTGGCTTCAGCCGACCGCTCGGCGCCAGGCACGGCGTCAATCCCGGCTCCAAGACCTGGAAGGAACTGCGTGACGAGGAAGTCGAGCAACTCGGCTTCAAGACCCAGCCCTACGTACTTGTCATCGGCGGCGGACAGGGTGGCATTGCGCTCGGGGCGCGGCTGCGCCAGCTCGGTGTGCCGACGATCATCGTTGAAAAGAACGCACGCGCCGGTGATTCCTGGCGCAACCGCTACAAGTCGCTCTGCCTGCACGACCCCGTCTGGTACGATCACTTGCCCTACATCGATTTCCCCAAGAACTGGCCCGTGTTCTCGCCTAAGGACAAGATCGGCGATTGGCTGGAAATGTACACCAAGGTCATGGAGCTGAACTATTGGACGAACACCGTGGCCAAACGCGCCAGTTGGGACGACACCAAGAAGGAATGGACCGTCATCGTCGAACGCGATGGCAAGGAGATTACTCTGCGGCCCAAGCAGCTTGTGTTCGCGACCGGCATGTCGGCCAAGCCGAACATGCCGAAAATCAAAGGCATGGAAACCTTCAAGGGCGAGCAACACCATTCCTCACGCCATCCCGGCTCCAGCGGCTACAAAGGCAAGAAGGTGGTGGTGATCGGCTCGAACAATTCGGCCCATGACATCTGCGCTGCGCTGTACGAGGCCGGCATCGACGTAACGATGGTGCAGCGCTCGACGACCCACATCGTGCGTTCGGATTCGCTGATGGAGAGTCTCGGTGATCTTTATTCCGAACGCGCCGTCCGCGGCGGAATGACGACGGCAAAGGCCGATCTGATCTTCGCTTCACTGCCCTACCGGATATTGAATCAGTTTCAAAAGCCGGTCTACGACAAGATCCGCCAGGATGACGCCGCTTTCTATGCCGGGCTGGAGAAGGCCGGCTTCAGGCTCGACTTCGGTGACGACGATTCCGGGCTATTCATGAAATATCTGCGCCGCGGCTCGGGCTATTACATCGACGTCGGCGCCTCACAGCTTATCATTGACGGCAAAATCAAGCTGTTCGCTGGCCAGGTCGAGGAGATCACGCCCAACGGCGTTAGGCTCGACAACGGCAAGGAATTGCCAGCCGACGTGATCGTCTATGCCACCGGCTACAGCTCGATGAACGGCTTTGTCGCCGATCTCGTGAACCGGGACATGGCCGACAAAGTCGGCAAGGTCTGGGGCCTCGGCTCGAATACGACAAAGGACCCCGGCCCATGGGAAGGTGAGCAGCGCAACATGTGGAAGCCGACGCAGCAGGAAGGCCTATGGTTCCACGGCGGCAATCTGCATCAATCGCGACATTACTCGCAATTCCTTTCCCTGCAGTTGAAGGCGCGCTACGAGAGCATCCCGACGCCGGTCTACGGCCTGCAGGCCGTCCATCACAAGGCCTGAAATTGCCGAATGCACCGCGGGGCTCGCGGATTGCGAGCCCCATGCGATTTACGGGTCTCCGCACTCGCCAACGCAATGTCCGCCTTGTCTCGCTGAGCCGACATCGCTGACTTGATCCGCCATGTCGGAAAGGGGCCGATTTTGTTGCAGAAGTCGGTAGGATCGACGCTCTCAGCCGGGGCAGAGATCTGAAAATTTGGGCTCGCGATCTCTCGGCCGCCTGCCCGGCATGGGC
>NZ_JAFCJM010000034.1 GCF_018130955.1 Bradyrhizobium liaoningense | reverse complement strand
TACAGAAGCAAGTACCCGGCGAGAGGATGACGCAAAAAGGGATTGACTAACCAAGGCCCGTTACAGAAGCCCGGATGGAGCGAAGCGCAATCCGGGATCGTGCCACAAGTGATAGGGCCCCGGATTACGCTTCGCTCCATCCGGGCTACAGGAAATGACCATGCGTTTTGCCGCGATTGCCGACGTGCACGGAAACTATCTGGCGCTGGAGGCTGTGATCGCCGACATCCGCGCCCACGGCGTCAAGGACATCGTCAATCTCGGCGATATGCTGAGCGGCCCGCTCGATGCGCGGCGCACGATCGACAGCCTGATGGCGCTCGACGCCGTGCATGTGCTCGGCAACCATGATCGCTATCTGCTCGACCGTCCGCCCGAGAAGATGGGCTCGTGGGATCGTCCGGCGCACGCGCAGCTGGAAAGCCCGCATCTCGACTGGCTGCGTGCACAGCCGATGACGCGCGTCTTTCGTGACCAGGTCTTCCTGTGCCACGCGACGCCGGAGAATGACGAGGTCTACTGGCTCGACACCGTGCATCCGGACGGCACCGTCGCGCTATCGCCGCTCGACCGGATCGAGCAATTCGCAAAAGGCATCACGCAATCCCTGATCCTCTGCGCACACACCCATCTGGCGCGCGCGGTCCGGCTTCGCGATAAAAGGCTGATCGTCAATCCCGGCAGCGTCGGCAGTCCCGGCTATCGCGACATCCATCCCTATCCGCACGTCGTCGAAGCCGGCACGCCGCATGCGCGCTATGCGATCCTCGAATTTGCCAATGGCGGCTGGCAGGTGACGTTCCGCCACATCGCCTATGATCACGAGACGATGGCCGCGCTCGCCCGCCGCAATAATCAACCTGAGCTCGCCAACGCGCTGGCGACGGGCTGGATTAAACCCTGAAAACAAAACGGCCGGCGTGATGCCGGCCGTTCCAAACATTCTCGTCGTTGCAGTTCGGATCAGACCGAGGCGGTGATCCACTGCTGGAGTTTTGCCTTCGGCGCAGCGCCGACCTGGCGGGAGGCCATCTCGCCGCCCTTGAAGATCATCAGTGTCGGGATCGACATCACGCCATACTTCGAGGCGGTCTTCGGGCTCTCGTCGACGTTGAGCTTCACGATCTTGACCTTGTCGCCCATCGCGCCGGCGATCTCGTCGAGGGCGGGTGCGATCATGCGGCAGGGGCCGCACCACTCGGCCCAGAAATCGACGACGACCGGGCCGTCCGCCTTGAGCACCTGGGCTTCGAAATCGGCGTCAGAGACCTTGCTAACGGCCATTGGAGTTACCTCGTTCGGTTGAAGGAAAAGGCGCGACGTGGAATCGCGCCCGGGATCATGCAGCCAACCTATGAACGGGTCCTTGCCGGGTCAAGGACGCTCACGCCGAGATGAAGGGATGCCAGTGCCGCGTTCAGCGCGGAGGCTGAAATCTCCATATATTCAAGGGCCTCGGTCCAGAGCAGGGCGGCCCGGATCGGCGTCTGGGGATAAAGCCTGGCAAGCACGGCACGGTAGAGCGCCAGCTGCCGGACATAGACGGCCGGCGCCTCGACGGGCGTTTTGGGTACGGTCTGGTTGGTCTTGAAATCGACGATCAGGACCTCGTTGGCAGTCACCACCAGCCGGTCGATCTGGCCGGACACCAGCGCGGGCGGGCGGCTGGGGCGTTCCAGCCGGCCGACGATTGCGACCTCGGCGCGGCTACCCGCGGCGAACACCGCCGCAAAGCGGGGGTCGGAGATCAGGGCGAGCACTTTTTCGGCCAGCGCCTGCCGCTCGGGCTCCGGCCAGTCTGCTGCGTTGCGCAAGAGGAAGCTGCGCGCCGCCTCGCGCCGCCGTTCGGAGGCGACATCGGGCAGCGACTGCAGCAGGCGGTGCACCAGCGTGCCGCGCTGCAGCGCCAGCGTGCGGGACTGGACCGATTCGCCGCTGCGGACCGTGCGGCCCTCCTCGGCGCTTTGGCCGGAGGGGCGGACCAGATCGTCATCCAACGATTCGCGTGGCGCTGATGTCCGCAGCCATGACGGCAGCTCAATGTGTTCGTCGGCCGCGGCCGTCGGCACGCCGAGGGCGGCGACGTCCTCCGGCCGCGCGAATCGCGTCACCTTGCCGAGCGGCGTCTCGATCGTCTGCTTGTCGAGGCCCGAGCCGGTGAGCCCGGTGTCGATCAGATCGTACCAGCTGAGCTTGCGGACTGTTTTCATGTTGCCGGGCATGCAGCCGCCGACGATCAGCCGGTCGGCGGCGCGCGTCATCGCGACATAGAGCAGGCGGCGATATTCGTCCTCGGTCTCGGCCAGCATTGCGGTTCGCGCGTCGATCACGGGTTTTGGATCGTCCGCCTTGCGGCCGGCCCAGACCACGACCTCGCCGCCATTGCCGCGCGGCACCTGGATCAGCCGCAGCCGCTGTGTGTCCGAGGGCGACGACGTGGTGTCGACCATGAACACGACGGAGGCCTCCAGGCCCTTGGCGCCGTGCACGGTCATCACGCGGACCTCGTCGCGCGAGATCTCCATGTCGCGCTTCACTTCGGTGTCGGCCGAGCGCAGCCAGGCCATGAAACCCTGCAGCGAGGCCGGCGCCTTGCGCTCGTAGTTCAGCGCGAGTTCAAGGAACTCGTCGAGCGCGTCGTTGGCTTCGTGGCCGAGCCGGCGCAGGATGCGAGCCCGCCCGCCATCGCCGCCGAGCAGCCAGGCATAGAACGCGAACGGCGTCTCGGCGCGGGCGCGCGCCTCGCAGGCTTCGAGACGGCGCAACGCGGCCGCGAATTTTTCGTGCGTCGCGGCATGATCGCCGAGCGCGCGGCGCAGCGAGCCCTTGCGGCCCCAGCCGATCGCAAACAGGTCGTCGTCGTCGAGGCCGAACAGCGGGCTCTTCAGCGCCACCGCGAGCGCGAGGTCGTCCTGCGGCAGCAGCAGCGCATCGGCCAGATTCATCAAATCGATGATTCCGATGTGCTCGGTGAGCTTTAGCCGGTCGGCGCCGGCGACCGGGATGCCGGCGTGCTTCAGCGCCTGGATGACCGCGTCGAATGCGTTGCCGCGCCGCCGTACCAGGATCAGCATATCGCCATAGCGGAGCGGCCGGCGTTCGCCGTCGTGCCCCGTCAGCGTGCCGCTCTCGACCAGCCGCCTGATCTCGGCCTGGATGCGGCGGGCGAGTTTCACTTCCGGACTGGTGACGGAGACGCCATCGAACGGCGCGCGCCAGCCCTCGATGTCCTGCCTGTCGTCGGCGACAGCGAGATCCCAGAGCTCGATCAGGCTCGGCCCGGCATCGGCGAGCGCATTGTGCAGGGGATGGCCGATATCGATCGAGTGGATGCTCTTGTAGATCTCCGGCTCACGGAACACGTGATCGACCGAATGCAAAATCGTCGCGCCTGAGCGGAACGAATAGGTGAAGGCAACAGGATCGAATTTCAGTCCGGCGGCGGTGAACTTGCGATGCAGCTCGCGCCGCCTCTGGTCGAACTCGTGGGGTGCAGCGCCCTGGAACGAGAAGATCGACTGTTTTTCGTCGCCGACGGCGAAGACCGTCCGGTTCAGCCCCTCGCGCGCCCCGGCACCGGCGGTGAATTCGGAGATGATATGCGCGACGATGTCCCATTGTCGCGGGCTGGTGTCCTGAGCCTCGTCGATCAAGACGTGATCGACGCCGCGGTCGAGCTTGTAATGCACCCAGCCCGACGAGATGCGGTCCAGCATCGACAACGTCTTGTCGATCAGGTCGTCATAGTCGAGCAGCCCGCGCTCCTGCTTCTCGCGCCGGTAGTTTGCGGCCGCGGCCGTTGCGATATGCAGCAGCGCCGCGGTGCGGTCGCGGACCGTGACCGCGCGGCGCTGTTCGATCAGGGCCGTGAGGCGCTGCGCCTCTGCCTCGAACAGGCGCGCCACGGATGGATTGTGGTCGCCGAACCTCTTGGTGACTACCGCCTTGCGCGGCTGCTTCTCGTCAGTGAGGAAGACGCTGAGATAAGCGTCGACCTGCGCGGCGCCGGAGAAGATTTTTGCTTCGCGGAGCCGGTCCGCCTGGGTCTTGTCGGATGCGGCACCATCGTCCAGCGCGAAGGCGATATCGTCCCAGCGGGCGCGCGGCAGGAACGGCCCATCCAAGATCTCGGTCTCGATGTCCTCGATGCGGTCGTTGGCATCAACGCCAAGCACGGATGACATCTGCGCTGCGGCCGCTTCCGCGCTGCCGGCCTGGTCCGTCCAGGCCATGAAATGGTCGCGGCTGAGACAGGCCTCGCGCACGACCTCCTTGAACGTCACGTCGGCGGCGCTCGCCATCGCGGTCAGCAGCGCGCGGCCGGTGACGCTCTCGGGGGCGCGCGCGGCCTCCAGCAGCACCTTCAAATTGGCGCGCTCCATCATGTCGGTCTGGTCGCGCTCGTCGATGACGGCAAAGCGCGCCGGCACGTTGGCCTCGAACGGAAACTGCTGGAGCAGGCGGGTGCAGAGCGCGTGGATGGTCTGCACCTTCAAGCCGCCCGGCGTCTCCAGCGCGCAGGCGAACAGCTTTCGCGCCTCGCGCCGCATCTTTGCATTCGGATGCGGAACCCCGGCCGCGCGGATCGCGCCGTCGAGCGCGGTGTCATCCAGCGTCACCCAGTGGCCGAGCGTGGTGAACACGCGCTCGGCCATGTTGGCCGCCGCCGCCTTGGTGAAGGTGATGCAAAGAATCTTTTCCGGCGGCACGCCTGCGAGCAGCAGGCGGATCACCCGCTGCACCAGCACATGGGTCTTGCCCGAGCCGGCATTGGCCGACACGAAGGCCGATGCGGTCGGGTCCGAGGCGCGCGCCTGCGTCGCGCGCACGGCATCGGGGATGGGGCGGGGCGCTTTCACCATTCCTCGATCCCCAACCCGCCGGCCGCGGACCATTCCTTGATGCGGGCGAGATCGTCGTAGGCGCCGTAGCGGTTGGTCCACATCGGCAGGTTCAGGGAGGTGTAGGCCTGGTTCTCGTCCTCGAAGGCGCGGATGAGCGCCTCCAGCTTGCAGCGCGCCTCGGCGGCGGCCGTGTCCGGCGGCTGCGGCGTGTCGCCCGGCTTGATCTTCAATTCGAGGATGCGCTCCTCGCCCGGCGGGTTGTTGCCGCTGAGACGGACATAGACGAGCTGGCTGACGGACGAACCCGCATCGATGTCGGGAAAGCCGCCCTCGCGCAAAATCGCGGCTTCCAGCGTGAGCTGTGGCGACAGGCCCATACGGACCTGCTTGCCGGTCGGTGGCTGGCCCGTCTTGTAGTCGAGAATGGCATAGCCTCCGCCCTGCCGCCGCTCGATGCGGTCGGCGCGCGCGGAGAGACGGAAGGCGCGCTCATTGTCGAGCTGGATCGATATCTCGCCGCGGGTTTCCGCGTTGATCGTCTCGATCGCGTCGCGCCGCGCGGTCTCCCATTCGCCGAACCAGCGCGCGATGCGCTGGAATCGCGGCCACCACAGGGCGCGGGCTTCCGGCCGCTCCATCAGCGGCGCAAAGTGTTTTTCGCCGATCTCGCGCAACGCGCGCGCGGGATCGGGCGGCAGGCGGTCGGCAAACTTCTCGGTGAACTCACCAAGGGCTTCGTGAATGGCCGAGCCGCGGTCGGCGGCCGAGAGCGGCATGTCGACGGGATCGAGCGCATCCAGCCGTAAAATATACTTTGCGTAGATCGTGTAGGGATCGCGCAGCCAGTCCTCGATCGCGGTGACCGACATTTTGAGTGGCCGCGTCGCGCGCGGCGGCCGCGGCTCCGGCTGCTTGATCGGCGTCGTCTCGTGTGGCCGGTCAAGCTCGTGCGCGTAGGCGACATATTTCTCGCCCGTGCGCACAGCCTCTTTCCAGCGCGCATCGCCTGCCACTGCCTCGAGCCGATGCAGGAAGCGTGAGGCCACCGCCGGCGCGCCGCCGGCCTTGGCGGAATGGGTGAGGATCACTTCATCGGCACCGAGCAGTTGTGCAAAGTCGTGGGCGGAGAGGCCGATGCGCCGCTCCGGCAGGTCGAGGCCAAGCTCATGCCGCATGGGACGGCTGAGCCAGGGATCGATGCGCGGCGCGGGCGGCCACACACCTTCGATCAGGCCACCGACGATGATGCGGTCGGCCTGCATCAAACGCGATTCCAGCGGGCCGTAGATGTGCAGTCGCGCTCCCGGCTTGTCGCCCCGGCGCACCGCGCGATCGCCGAACGCGGTCTGGAACACGTCCGGATAGTCCGAGAGCGGGACCATCAGCCCGCTCCTGACCTCGCCGCGCAAGAGATCGTCGAAGGCGGCCGCGAGCGCCAACCCCTCGCGCTCCTCGAAGGCGAGCGGGATGCCGTGCTCGTCGCGCGACAATGCGATCAGGATTTCGCGATGACGATGCGCAAGCTCGGCGAAATCATACGGCTTTGACGATGCGAGATTTTCGATCGGCGCCAGCGCCGTTTGCAGGGCCGCGATCAGCGCCTGGATGCGATCGAGGTCTTCGGCCTTCAGGCGCGCGCGGGGCTCGGTCCGATGCAGCGCGGAAGCTTCCTCGCGCCACAATTTGCCCAGCTCTTCGCGGAAGCGCGTGAATTCGCGCAACAGGCCGGCGGTGCCGGCGGGCGGCCGGGTCCCGCGCAACACCGCGAGTTCCAGCCCTTCGATCGCGTTCTTCCATGCACCCGGCGTGCTACCCAGCCGGCACAGCGGATGCTTCAACAGCGCCAGCAGCGTCGGCGGCTCCAATCCCTTGGTTGCTGCTTCCGCCGCAAGGCGCGCAAAGACGCCGGCAGGCGTTTCCATCAGCACGTCGCCGCCGGAATCGTCGAACGAGAGATTCCAGCGCGCCAGCGCCGCCATCACGCGCCGCGCCAGCGCGCGATCCGGCGTCACCAGCGCGGCCGATTTGTCGAGATGCCGCGCCTCGCGCATCGCGATCGCGATCGCGAGCGCTTCCATTTCCGGGTTGGGCGCCTCGACGACGGAGAGGCCGGTCATGCCGCCGGCAACCTTTGCGGCCACGTCAGGCTGCTTCAACCGGTCGTGCCACTTCTCGGTCGCACTAGACGGCCGCATCGATTCGGAGGCGAGGAGATCGCGTCCATGCGGTGCAGGCGGCTCCAAGATCTCGACGTCGCCGCGCTTGATGCCAAAACGCTGCAGCAGGCCGTGCATCGCATATTGCGGATGGTTCGAGGCTGGATGCTCGGTGATATCAAGCAGGTCCCTGCTGCCGCCGATGACCCGCCAGGCGTCCTCGTCGAGATCGGTGTCGAGCCCCGGCAACACCACCGCGCCGTTTGGCAGCGAGGCGACGGCCTGCAAAAATTTTGCGGTGGCCGGCATCGAACCGGTCGAGCCGGCGGCGATCACGGGGCCTGCGGGATGCGCGGTCAGGCGCTTCGCTTCGGCCGCGATCAACTGGTCGCGCCGTGCGGCCGGCTCGATCCGGCCGATCTCGGCGAGATGAGCGGGCCAGGCGATTTTCGCGATGCGCAAGAATTCGAGCGAGTGCTGCCAGTATTGATCGAGATTATCAGGCACGAGGCCATCGAGCGCGCCCCAGTCGACGCCGCGCGTCACCATGTCGTCGATCAGCCGTGCAAGGTCTGAAGCGAGCGCCAGCGTCGAGGCGGGCCCGCCGACCACGAGCGGCGCCAGCACAGGACCCTTGGCCCAGGCCGCAACCAGCCGTGCCAGCGTCAGCCGCCGTTCGAGCTCGCCAAGCCGTGGCGGAATATCGAGTGGCTCGGCCCCCGAGAACTGTTCGGCTTCGCCGGCGAAGGCGAGTTCGTCCTCGTCGATGTCGCCGAGCGCGACGATGCGCGGCAGCACGACCGCATCCGATTTCATCTCGTCGAGAAAAATCTCGCGCACCACCCGCATCGCGCGCCGCGTCGGCAGATAGAGCGTCGCGTCCGCAAGCCGCGCCGGCTCCTTGCGCGCCTCAAAAGCGTCGACGAGCCGGCCGTCGAGGAGCGCGGCCACGACCGTGCGCAGGAACGGAACTGAGACGGGAACACTGAAGACGCGCATGGCTGCCTGATTCGCGGAAACAGGCGCCAATATAGGGAGCTATGCTCAAATGGTCATGCGCTGAAGGGGCGGCTGTCATTCCGGGGCGATGCGAAGCATCGAACCCGGAATCTCGAGGCTGCGTAGGGTGGGCAAAGACGCATTAGCGCCGTGCCCACCTCATCTTGCGTCCGTATTGAGTGGTGGGCACGCTTCGCTTTGCCCACCCTACGGCGTTGGCGTTTGTGGCTGCCCTTACGCCACGCTCTCCAGATACGCCTCTTCTGCCGCGTGCACGGCGTCGGGGGTGCCGACATGCATCCAGAGGCCGTCGAGCCGCAGGCCGAACAGCCGGTCCTGCTCATTGGCGCGGTCGAACATTTTTGTCAGCGAGAACTCGCCCTTGGGCGCGTCGGTGAAGATCGACGGCGACATGATGGCGGCGCCGGCATAGACGAACGGCACCACCTCCTTCTCCCGTCGGGCGCGCAGGGTGCCGTCCGGCAGCATGGAGTAGTCGCCGCGGCCGCTGTAGCCGATGCTGCTCGCGGTCGGGGCCATCAAGAGCATGATGTCCATCCGGGCCGGATCGAAATTCTCGGCGAGCCGCGCCAGATTGGAGCGGACGCCATCGATCCACAGCGTATCGGAATTGACGTGGTAGAACGGCGCATCGCCAAGCAGCGGCAGCGCCTTGACCACGCCGCCGCCGGTGCCGAGCACCTGGTTGCGCTCGTCGGAAATGGTCACGTGCGGCAGCTTGCGGGCGGCGACATGATCGATGATCTGGTCGCCCAGATAGTGCACGTTCACGACCGCTTCGGTGACGCCGGCCTGGCCGAGCTTGTCCAGCACATGGTCGAGCAGCGGCTGACCGGCCACCGGAACCAGAGGCTTTGGCATCTTCTCCGTCAGGGGGCGCATGCGCAGGCCCAGCCCTGCGGCGAGCACCATGGCTTTGGTCGGTTTGACGGACATCGGTCGGCTTTCTCACACCCTTGGGTTTCGCGGCCGCAGCAATCCTAGCATGGGGATCGGCCGACCGCATCGAACGCTAACCGCCATAGTCACCCGAGGTGACGTTTGTACGACGGGTGTTGCACTCAGGCGCCGGCTGTGGAACGCGCCTTTTTCTTCTTGTCGCCCTGCTTGAGGAAATTGACCCCGATCTGGTCGCCATTGACCCAGGCAAGCTCGCAACGCCGGTAGGCGAGGCCCGTCGACGACAGCAGGAGAAAAAATTCCTTCAAATGGAGGCCCTCGACCGAGCCATCGACGGTCAGCTTGGCACCCGTCTCGGAGACGTCCTCCATCACGCAATCCCGCCGCCAGGTGCCGTCGATCCCCATCATCTGGGCGGGAATCCCCCGCTCGAAGACGACGCGGTTACCGCTGCCGCGCTGATCGGTATTCGCCCCCATACTGCTCGCTCCAGCCCCGTAACTTCCGGCCTCCTGCGGCGCAGATTAGCGGCGCGGCGGCTAACACCCGGTAAATCAGGGCCCGAATCAGGCTTTTGGCGGCGGGACGTTGGCGAGGTACCAGTCGCGCAAATGGGAGAGCGAGGGATGGGCCAGCGAGCGGTTGAGATAGGTCCAGATCCGCGGCTGGTGGCGCAGATAATGCGGCTTGCCGTCGCGGCGATTGAGGCGGGCGAAGGTGCCGAGCAGACGCGTATTCCGCTGTGCCGACATGATGGCGTAGAGCTCGGCAAAGCTTGCCGGATCGAAGCTCGCATCTGCGGCGCGGCGCGCCTTGATGTAGCGGGAGAGCAGCGTCAGCTCGAGGCTCTCGGGCACGTCGATGCGGGCATCCTGGAGCAGCGACACCACGTCGTAGGATTTAGGCCCGAGCACGGTGTCCTGGAAATCGATCACGCCGACGCGTTCGATGCCGGCGCGCTCGCCAAGCCAGATCAGGTTCGGCGAATGGTAGTCGCGCAGCACCCAGGTCTTTGGCGCGGCCATGGGCTTTTGCAACAGTTCGCGCCACATCGCGAAAAATTCGGCGCGCTTCTCGTCGGAGAGTTCGGCGCCGCGGTCGGGCAGGTACCACTCCGGCATCAGTCCGATCTCGATCAGCAGCGCCTCGATATCGAACACCGGAATGGCGTAGTCGCTCGTCGCAGTCAGCGGCAGCGTGTCCGGCAAGGTCTCGCCATGCAGCGCGGCCAGCAGATCGGTTGCGGCCTCGTAGCGCTCGGCGATCGGGCGCGGCGGCTCGCCTTCGATCACGCCCTCGCCGCCAAAATCCTCGGTGATGAGGAAGCCGTGGTCGAGGTCCGAATGATGGATCGCGGGTGCCGAAATGCCCTGCGCGCGCAAGCCCTCGTCGATCGCGACGAAGGGATTGACGTTCTCGGCGAGATGCACGGCGGCGCTGTAGGACTTTCCATTGTAGATCGCGGCGCCATCCGGACGCTGCGGAAAGTTCATGAGGATAACGACACCGTCGTCGCGAACCAGCCGCGCATAGGAGCGGGTCGAGGCATCGCCGGCCATCCGGCGGCGCGTGGCCTCCATGTAGCCGGCCGCATCGAGAAACTCGCGCAGCGCCTGCAGCCGCGCGACCGTTGTGGCCGCCTTGCCGTGGCCGGTGATATCGGCCGCGCGTGCCGTCGAGCCGAGTGCCGGCCGATGCGTGAGCGCGATGTCGATGCGATCCGCAGGCAGCGCCGACGGCGCGCGCTCAGGCCATTCGATCAGCGCCAGCGTTCCGTCCGGCAGCGGTGACAGCCCGATCTCCTCGAGCTCGCTCGCGTCCTCGACGCGGTAGAGGTCGGCATGCAGCACCGGGACGGGCAGTTGCTCGTAGCCCTGCACCAGCGTGAAGGTCGGGCTCGGCACCTCCAGAAACTCGTCGCCGGCGAGATAGCGGATCATGGCGCGCGCGGCCGCCGTCTTGCCGGCGCCGAGATCGCCTGACAGCGTGATGACGTCACCGGCGCCTGTGAGCAGCGCAAGGTCGGCCATCAGTTGCGCAGTAGCCGTCTCGTTGACAAGCGCGACGGAGAATGTGGTGGGCGCGCTCATTCGGCGGCGTCGCGATGCGCCGCCTGGTCGGTCGGGAAATCGCAGGTCACGGTGGTGCCTTTGCCGACGAGCGAATCCACCCGCACCTTGCCGCCATGCAGCTCGACGAAGGAGCGCACCAGCGACAGGCCGAGGCCGGCGCCGCGATGGCGCGAGCCCTGCGAGCGGCTTTCGAACCAGTTGAACACCTTGTCCTTCATGTCGGCGGGGATTCCGGGCCCGGAATCCGTCACGGTGAAGATGACGTTGCGCTCGGAGCGGCGCGCGCTGAGGCCGACCACGGAGTCCGGCGGCGAGAAGCCGACGGCGTTGGCGAGCAGATTATACAGCACCTGCACCACGCGCTTCTCGTCGCCGGTGAAGCTGCCGACATCGGATGCGATGTCGACCTTGAGGCGGATGCGGTCGGTAGCGAGCCGGTCCTGGATGCCTTCGGCAGCAAGCTCGATCGCCTTGGAGACGTCGACGGGGCCGAGCTCGAGCTTCATCGCGCCGGCGTCGATGGTCGCGAGATCGAGGATGTTGTTGGTCAGCGCCAAGAGCGCGTTGGTCGACTTGGTGACGTAGTCGAGATATTCGGCCTGCTTCGGCGTCAGCGGGCCGGTCGAGGGATCGCTGAGGAAATGGGCGAAGCCGATGATGGTGGTCAGCGGCGAGCGCAGCTCGTAGGAGACGTGGTGGACGAAGTCCACCTTCATCTGGTCGGCGGCCTCCAGCGCCTCGTTGCGCTCGCGCAGCGCGCGCTCGACATTCTCGGTGTCGGTGATGTCCTGGAAGGTCAGCATGGTCGCGCCGTCGGGCAACGGGCGGATCATGCAGTCGAGCACGCTGCCGTCCTTGCGCTCCAGCTTCAAGAGCACGTCGACGCGGTTCTCGATCGAGGTGATGGCTTCCCGGATCTGACGCCAGACGGTCGCGTCGTCGAACAGCTGATGGCACCAGCCTTCGACGGTCTGGATATGGGGCTGCTCGCTCAGCGCCTCGCCGGACAGCTTCCACATCCGCGCGAAGGTCGGATTGAAGAGCTGCGCCCGGCCATTGCTGCCGAACACCGCGACGCCCTCGGCGAGGCTGTCGAGCGTCTCGCGCTGCACGCGGATCAGCCCGTCGAAGCGCCGGGCGAGGTCGAGGCTCTCGGTGACGTCGTCGAACAGATAGGTGACGCCGCCTTCCGGATTCGGCGTGGTGACGACGGACAGCGCGCGCCCGTCGGGCAGGAACCAGGTGTCCTTGGCGGTCTCGACCGCGCGATAGGCTTCGTGCAGCTTGGCCTTCCAGGCGCGGAAGTCCGGCTGCTCCGGCAGCTTTCGCGCGGCGCGGAGCTGATCGAGCACGCTGGAATCGTCCGGATTGGAATCCAGGAAATTGCGGTCGAGGTCCCACAGCCGGCGGTAGGAATCGTTGTAGAAGGCGAGCCGCCGCTGGCCGTCGAAGACTGCCACGCCGGAGGAGAGCTGGTCGAGGGTGCGGCGATGCGCCTCCGCCATCCGGACCAGCGCTGAGCTGAGCGCGTCGGCTTCGCTGGCGTCGATCGCGACGCCGACACTGCCTGCGCCGACATTGACGGCGCGCACGTCGTAGATGCGGCGCTCGCCGCCGATCACGATCGGCAGGCGCGAGGTGAAGTGGGCGGCCTCCTTCAGGCCGCGCTCCATGTCGGTGCGGTCGGCGCTGTCGAGCAGTTCGAGCTTGCGTTCCTGGGCATCGAGGACGCTGTGCGCTTCGGTTGCAAGCACATAGGCCGGGTTGGCGTAGGCCAGCGCGCCGTTGGCGCCCTTGGCCCAGATCGGCCAGGGCGCGGCAGCGGCAAAGCCGCGCAGCAACTCGGTCTCGTCCAAGAGCGCCTTGTGGCGCAGGCTGGTTTCGGCGAGCTCGCGCCGCAGGCCCGAAAGTTCGCGAATCCTGACAATGGCTTGGCCGCCGATGGCGCGCCCGATCGCTTCGAGCGTGTGGCCGTTGGACGTGGTCACATTGAGCTGGAATCCGTCGCCGCGCTCGCGCAAGCCATTGACGGCGTGGTCCATCTGCAGCGCCGGTTCCGGCGGCAGCCAGGTTCCGAAGGCGAGCACGCGCTGCGGGGAGGAGTCCCGCGGCAGCACCATGGAGATGTCGCCGGAGATCTGTGCGCGATTGTCGCCGGCCGGCCACGAGATCAGGATCTGCGGTTCCGCAAACAGCAACGCGCCAAAGCGGTCGGCCTGCAATTGCAGTTCCCCGATCCGCGCGCGCAGCCGCGCCTCGTTCTTGGCCGTGCGCACGCGCGTGCGCATCAGCAGGATCGCGGCCATGACCGAGAAGCCGAGCAGGGCCAGCGCGGTCGTCAGGACAGCGACTTCCTGCCGGTTGAAGTCCAGTAGTGTCGATAGGGTGTCGACGAAATCAGCGGCCTTTGCGGGCCCAGCCGGAAGCAGCGCTGCGAGAGCGCTCCCGATCAGGCTGTTGCGCGCCAGTGATGTGCACGACAGCAGCGTCCGACGCATCGACACGATCACGCCTGACATAATTGCCCCAAGACCGCACGAATCTACGCGCGACGACTTCCCCCGCCGCGCGCGAATCAAGCGACAATATCCGCTTCGTGACTCCACCGGTAAGAGTCCAGATCGTGAACGTAAAGGCAGGCGCACAAAAAGTGCCGGCCACGGAATCCTGGCGCCTAGTCTTGCGGTCAATCCTGCGAATTTGAGGCAGCGTCAGCGGCCGGTCGAACCAAACCCGCCGGCGCCGCGATCGGTCTCCGAGAGCGAAGCGACGGGAACCAGCGCGGCCTGCACCACGGGCGCGACCACCATCTGCGCAATGCGTTCGCCGCGACGGATCACGAAGGCGGCCTCGCCGTGGTTGATCAGGATGACCTTGATCTCGCCGCGATAGTCCGCGTCGATCGTGCCGGGCGAGTTGAGCACGGTGACGCCGTGCTTGGCCGCGAGCCCGGAACGCGGTCGCACCTGCGCCTCGAACCCCGGCGGCAGCGCGATGGCGAGTCCGGTCGGCACCATTGCGGTCTTGCCGGCCGCAAGCGTCAGCGGTTGGCCTTCCGGAACGGCCGCGAGGAGATCGAGGCCGGCAGCCTCGGTGGTCTGGTAGGCCGGTAGCGGCAGGCCGTCGGCGTGCGGCAGACGTTGGACCTCGACGGTGACTTTCGTACTCAAGTGGCCGGCTCCAGCGGTTTGTCGGCGAGACTTCTGGCGACGTGGGCGATCAGTTCGGTGGCGACCTGTTCCTTGGTCATGACCGGCCAGGAATCAACCGCGATGTCGCCGTCCTTCCCGCTGTTCTTGCTGAGCAGGTGCACGGTGTTGCGGTCGCCGCCCATCACGCCGGTGGCGGGCGAGACGTCGTTGGCGACGATCCAGTCGCAGCCCTTGCGCTTCAGCTTTGCCTTCGCGTTGTCGATGAGGTGCTCGGTCTCGGCGGCAAAGCCGATCACCAGCGGCGGACGCTTGTCCTTCATCTTGGAGATGGTGGTGAGGATGTCCGGATTCTCCACGAGCTGCAGCGGCGGCATGCCGGCCGAGGTTTTTTTCAGCTTCTGCTCGCCTGCATTGGCGACGCGCCAGTCGGCGACAGCGGCAGCGAAGATCGCGATATCGACGGGAAGCGCGGCCTCGACCTGCTCCAGCATGTGGCGCGCCGATTCCACGTGCCTGACGGTGACGCCGGCGGGATCGTCGAGATCGACGGGGCCACTCACCAGGATCACCTCGGCGCCGGCGGCTTGTGCTGCGGCAGCAATGGCAAACCCCTGCTTGCCGGAGGAGCGGTTGGCGATGTAGCGGACGGGATCGATCGGCTCATGGGTGGGCCCCGCCGTGATCAGCACGCGCTTGCCGACGAGCGGTCGCGGCACCGGTGGCCGCAGCAGGCGTTCGGCGGCGGCCGCAATCTCGATCGCCTCCGACATCCGGCCGGTGCCGGCTTCGCCCGCTTCCGCCATCTCGCCGCTGTTGGGGCCGATGAAGGTGACGCCGTCGCGCGTCAGCTGCGCCACGTTGCGGCGCGTCGCGGCATTGCCCCACATCAGCGGGTTCATTGCCGGCGCGAGCAGGATTTTTCGGTTGGCGGCGAGCAGGATGGCGCTGGCGAGGTCGTCGGCATGGCCGTTCGCCATCTTTGCCATGAGGTCGGCGGTGGCGGGCGCCACGATGATGAGATCGCAGTCGCGCGCCAGCCGGATATGCCCGGCGTCGAACTCGCTCTGGGGGTCAAACAGGTCGGTATAGACGCGCTCATGCGACAGCGCGCTGACGGCGAGCGGCGTGACGAATTGCTGCGCTGCCTTGGTCAGCACGCAGCGCACCTCGATGCGGCGCTCCTTGAGCCGCCGGATCAGGTCCAGCGATTTGTAGGCGGCAATCCCGCCGCCGATGATCAGGGTGACGCTGGCCTCAGCAAGGGCGCTGGTGCGTTGGGGCGAAGGGGTCGGCGCCGATGGCTCGAACGGCGTCAGCGGCTCCTCGCGGCCCTCGATGAGCTCGCGCAGGATGACCCGGACCTCCTCCTCGACCGAGCGGCGGTTCATGGCCGAACGGAGCCGAAGGTAGGTTTTGACGCCTTCGTCGAGTTTGCGGATGGTCAGGCTCGCCATGACGCCCTCCAGCACGGAATGATAGCAATGCTATCACATGCGTGATTGCATCGCAATCATAGATTCCGCAATCAAAGATTCCGAACGGCGATCAGGATTCCGATGAAGGTGGCGGCGATGATCCAGAGCGCCACGGTGCGCCAGCGGTTCTTGCGGCCCTCGCTGCGGCCCATCGCGGCGATGGTCTCCGGCGACAGCCGCAGGCCCTCCCGCGTCATGGCCTCCAGCTGCTCCAGCACTACGACCGAACGCGCCACAATGTCGGGCAACCGCATCAGCACCTTGGCGAGATCGCCGGTGCCGGCGAGCGCCCCTTGCACCCGGCCGATCGGACCGAGATTGCGCTCGATCCATTCGCGCACCACGGGGTCGGCGATCGTCCAGATGTCGAGTTTCGGGTCGAACCCGCGCGCCACGCCCTCGACCACCACCATGGTCTTTTGCAGCAGGATCAGCTCCGGCCTTGTGGTCATGTCGAACAGGCCGGTGACCTCGAGCAGCAGCGTCAGCAGCCGCGCCATCGAGATCTCTTCCGCCGTGCGGTTATGGATCGGCTCGCCGATCGCGCGGATCGCCTGCGCAAAATTTTCGACGGAGTGGTGCGAAGGCACGTAGCCCGCCTCGAAGTGCACCTCCGCCACGCGGCGATAGTCGCGGGTGATGAAGCCGAGCAGGATTTCGGCGAGGAAGCGGCGCTCCTTCATGCCGAGCCGGCCCATGATGCCGAAATCGACCGCGACCAGGCGCCCGGCCTCATCGAGGAACAGATTACCCGGATGCATGTCGGCGTGGAAATAGCCGTCGCGCAGCGCGTGCCGCAGAAAACTCTGGATCACCTTGCGCCCGAGATCGGGCAGGTCGACCCTCGCCTCTTCCAGGCGCTTGCGGTCGTTCAGCGCAATGCCGTCGATCCACTCCAGCGTCAGCACGTTATGCGTGGTGCGATCCCAATCCACGGCCGGCACGCGGAAATCCGGGTCATCGCGCGTGTTCTCCGCCATCTCGGACAGCGCAGCCGCTTCCAGCCGCAGGTCCATCTCCATCGCGACCGAGCGCGACATGGTGTTGATGACTTCGATCAGGCGCAGCCGGCGCGCCTCGGCCGAATAGGTTTCGGCCTTGTCCGCGACGAAGAAGAAATCGGCGAGGTCGCGGCGGAAGCGCGAGGACACGTTGGGCCGCAGCACCTTGATCGCGACCGGCTGGCGGATGCCACCGCGCAGCACTTCGCCGCGATGGACCTGCGCGATCGAAGCGGCTGCGACTGCGGGGCCGAAGCTGACGAACACGTCCGTCAGCGGCCGCTCGAGCGAGGTCGCGATCGCGGCTTCCGCTTCTTCCTGCGGAAATGGCGGCAGGCGGTCCTGCAGGCTTTCGAGATCGCGCGCGATGTTGACGCCGACGACGTCGGGGCGCGTGGCCAGGAACTGGCCAAGTTTCAGATAGGCCGGGCCGAGGCGCGTCAGCGCGCGCGACAGGCGGGGGCCGGGCTTGGCGCTGCGCCGTTCGACCAGGCGCGCCAGCTTGAGCGCAAGCTGGCCGGGCGGCGGCACCAGGCTCGGATCGATCGAGCCGAACACGCCCTCGCGCGCAAACACCAGCGCGGCGCGGGCCAGGCGCGCAATGTGGGTAATTGCGGAGATCACAAACGCCAGCCCGAATGCAGTGCCACGATGCCGCCGGACAGGGTTTGCCAGGTGACGCGGGAGAAGCCGGCCTCGCGGATCATGTCGGCGAAGGCGTTGGGTTTTGGGAATTTGCGGATCGACTCGACGAGATATTGATAGGACTCGGCATCACCCGTCACCATGCGGCCGAGCGGCGGAATCACCTTGAAGGAAAACAGATCGTAGAGACGATCGAGCCCGGGCATCTCGACGGTCGAGAACTCCAGGCACAGAAAGCGGCTGCCCGGCTTCAGCACGCGATAGGCCTCGCGCAAGGCGAGGTCGATGCGCGGCACGTTGCGGATGCCGAACGCGATCGTGTAGGCGTCAAAGCTGCGGTCGGCAAAGCCGAGCGATTCGGCATTGCCCTCGACGAAATCCACTTGGGTGTCGAGATGCCGCTTCAAAGCGCGCTCGCGGCCCACCGCCAGCATGTCCGAATTGATGTCGCAGACGGTGGCATGGAAGCCCGCCCCCGCGGCCTTCGCCGCGCGGAAGGAGATATCGCCGGTGCCGCCGGCGACGTCGAGCAGCGCAAAGGGGTGGTCGCTTCTCGGAGGATCCAGCGTGGTGATCATGATGTCCTTCCAGACCCGGTGCAGGCCGCCCGACATCAGATCGTTCATCAGGTCGTAGCGCGAGGCGACGCTGTGAAACACCTCGTTCACCAGCGTCTGCTTGTCCCCTAAGGGCACGTCCCTGTAGCCAAAATGGGTGGTTTCGCCCGGCCGATCCATCACTCTACTCCACGATGCCGACCATAGCGCGGCCGCCGCAATGGCGCTATCACACCACCCTCATAAGGTGAATGCCTGACCATGCCTGAATTGCCCGAAGTCGAGACCGTCCGGCGCGGCCTGCAGCCCGTCATGGAGGGCGCCAAGATCATCAAGGCGGAGGCCCGCAGGGCCGATCTGCGCTTTCCCTTTCAGCCGGATTTCGTGAAGCGGCTCCAGGGGCAGATCGTCACGGGGCTCGGCCGCCGCGCAAAATATCTCATGGCCGACCTCGGCTCCGGCGACGTGCTGCTGATGCATCTCGGGATGTCCGGCTCGTTCCGCGTCATCAAGCCCGAGGACGAAAAATCGCCCGGCGAATTCCATTATCCGCGGGCTAAGGATTCGACCCATGATCACGTCCTGTTCCGGATGTCGTCCGGGGCCGACATCGTCTTCAACGATCCGCGCCGCTTCGGTTACATGAAAGTGATCGCGCGCAACGCGCTCGACCAGGAGCCGCTCTTGCGCGGGCTCGGCCCGGAGCCGCTGGGCAACGAGTTCGATGCCGCGATGCTGGCGGAATCCTGTTCCGGCAAAAAGACCAGCCTGAAGGCCGCGCTGCTCGACCAGCGCGTGGTGGCAGGGCTTGGCAATATCTATGTCTGCGAGGCGCTGCATCGTTCGCAGCTGTCACCGCGCCGGATTGCCGCGACGCTTGCCACGCGAAAGGGCGAGCCGACCGATCATGCCAATCGGCTGGTCACCTCGATCCACGCGGTGCTCAACGACGCCATCAAGGCCGGCGGCTCGAGCTTGCGCGATCATCGCCAGACCTCGGGCGAGCTCGGTTATTTCCAGCACTCGTTCAAGGTCTACGACCGCGAGGGCGAGACGTGCAAAACGCCCGGCTGCGGCGGCACCGTGAAACGCTTCACCCAGAACGGGCGGTCCACCTTCTGGTGCCCGAAATGTCAGAAGTAGCCAGCTATGCAGACGCCGCGGCTTGAAACCAAACGGCTGATCCTGCGTCCGCTGGCATTGTCAGATGCGCCGGCGATTCAGCGCCATTTCGACAATTGGAACATCATCCGGCATCTCGCCACTGTCGTGCCCTGGCCCTATCCGGCGGACGGCGCGGAGACCTTTGTCAGGATGCAACTCGACAAGGTCTCAGCCGATGAGGATATCCACCTCTGGGTGCTGGTGATGAAGGACGGCGATGGCGAGGCGATCGGAAACATTCATCTCAGGCCCTCTGCCGAAGGCCTGAAGGGTAATCGCGGCTTCTGGCTCGCCGAACCGTAATGGCGGCGCGGATTGATGACGGAAGCCATCACCGCCGTGAACGATTTTGCATTCCTCAAGCTCGCTCTTGATCACTTCTACGTCTGCAACGCCGTAACCAACGAAGCTTCACGCCGGGTCAAGCAGAAGACCGGCGCAGAGTTCGTCGGGTTCATCGAGCTCGCCCATCACGACGGACAGTCGAAGTCCGAGAAATGGATTGTGCGGCGGGAATCCTGGCTGCGCGCGAGAGCGGCTGCGCCGCGCACCTGATGGAAGCCAAGATGACGGTGCGCTCCCTCTCCCGCTTGCGGGAGAGGGTTGGGGTGAGGGTGTTTCCGCAAAGAGACTCCCGTGGGGAGAGAGCCCTCACCCGGCGCGCTAAGAGCGCGCCGACCTCTCCCGCAAGCGGGAGAGGTGAAGTGATGGCAACCTCACCAATTGCGATCAATGCGATGCAAAGCAATCCGGCCGGGCTGGTGGCCGGATTGCTTCGTCGCCAAAACGCCTCGCGAGCGTGAACGCGAGGAGCTGGACGGTCGCCTGTGCGCGGCAGCGCTCAGGAGGCCAGCGAAGCCGCTTCGTCCTGTGCAGGCTCGGCGGCTGCGTGCAACATCCCGTCCGCGGCCGAGATCACCTCGTCGATCAGCGCGTTGGTCGCAGCAGTCGACAGATCGAGCCGGTTCGCGATCCAGCGCCAGAGGCCGCGGATCTCCTCGGTCGACTTGCCGTTGGGCGCGAACTCGCCGACGCCAAGGCCTGCCGCAAGCGCGTCTTGATGGTCGTTGCGCATCACGATCAGGGGACGGGCGACCACCTCGGCGAGATCGAGCGCGGCTTCCTCCGCGAGCGTGTCCGCCGCATTGTCGATGCGCTGGCCGCGGATCGGGGTCTGGTTGAGCACGAAGCTGAAGGGACGCTTCCAGGCGCGCGCGACGCTCAGCGTCGAGGTGGTGGCCTCGATGTCGACGACGCTCGGCCGGGACGGAATCAGGCACAGATCGGAATGGCGGATCGCGGCCGTGGTCGCGGCGGAAAGGCCGGCCGCGGTGTCCACAATCGCGAGCTGAAGCCCGCTTTCCGCCAGCATCCTGAGGCGCGGCTCGATATCTGCGGCGTTGTAGATGGGCTCAACGACGGGCTCGGAATCGTTGCGGCGGCGCTGCCAGTTCGACAACGTGCCCTGCGGGTCGGTCTCGATCAGACGGACGGAAAAGCCGGCCTGCCGTGCAGCCAGCGCAAGGCCGATGGCGAGCGTGCTCTTGCCGCTGCCGCCCTTTTGGGTGGCGAGTACGATCGTATGCATATGTCAAAAATCCTCTGGAGTGCTTGGGTCTGGGGTCGCGCCACGCGAACGTGCATCGGTTCGATGCTGAGCTCTTCTCGCTCAGGACGTGCCCGGCCCGATCCAAAGGGATCGCGGATGTCCGAATCAACGGCAACAATGATGGCGGAATCGGGAATACCAGCTAATCCGTACGATTACTGGATCAGTAGTCGTACGTATGATGTGCTCGTTATCCTGAAAAATGGGGGCTTAAGACCATGAGCGGCAACTGGCGCGATCGCACGGTTTCGACCTTCGAATGCCAGAAGATGCCTGCGGTCTCGAGCCGCGGCATGGTGGTCAGCAACCATCCGCTCGCCTCCAGCGCCGGCGCCGAGATGCTGGCCGCCGGCGGCAACGCCATCGATGCAGCGATCGCGACGCTGTTCACGCTGACCGTGGTCGAGCCGATGATGGTCGGCATCATCGGCGGCGGCATGGCGCATATCAGGCTCGCCGACGGCAGCCACCGCTTCATCGACGGCCAGAGCACGGTGCCGCAGGCCGTGCGCGACACCACCTACACCTCCAAGCCGGGCTCGCGGCATGACGTGTTCGACACCGTCGACGACGAGAATCTCAACGGCCCGAAAGCAGTCGCCGTCCCGGGTTCGCTGAAGGCGTGGTGCGAGACGCTGCGGCGGTTCGGCACCATGAGTCTGGCCGACGTCATGCAGCCCGCGATCAAGCACGCCGCGCGCGGCTATGCGACCACGCCTTATCTGCACGAATGCATCACCGAGAGCGCCGTCGAGATGCGCAGGGACAAGCCGATCGCGGCGATCTATTTGCCTGATGGCGTACCGCTGAAGGTCGGCGAGCGCGTGGTGCAGGCCGAGTATGCGGAAACGCTGTCCTACATTGCCGCGCACGGCGAGAAGGCGCTTTACGAAGGGCCGCTGGGCGGCATCTTGGTGGACTACATGGAGAAGAATGGCGGCTTCATCCGCCGCGCCGATCTGACGAACTACACGACGGTGGAGCGGCAACCGATCCGCGCCGACTATCGCGGCTGGACGATTTTGGGTCCGCCGCCGCCGGCTGTGTCCGGCGTGCACATCGCGCAGATGCTGAACATTCTGGAAGGCTATGACATCGCGAGCCTCGGCTTCGGCGCGGCAGAGACCATCCACTATCTCGCCGAAGTCCTGAAGATCGCCTTTGCCGATCGCGCGGCCGCCAGCGGCGACCCTGATTATGTCGGCGTTCCCGTCGAGCGGCTGACGTCAAAAGCCTATGCCGAGGAGCGCCGCCGCGCCATCGATCCCGCCAGGGCGCAGGCGTGGAGCGCGGGCGTCACACAGCTCGAGAGCGCCCACACCACGCACATGACGGTTGCGGACGCTGCGGGCAACGTGGTCGCGACCACGCAGACCATCAACAATCTGTTCGGCGCAAAGATATTGATCCCGGGTCTCGGCACGATTCCGAACAATTACATGAACCTGTTCGATCCGCGTCCGGGTCACGCACTGTCGCTCGCGCCGGGCAAGCGCGTCACCACCTCGATGTCGCCGATGATCGCGTTGCGCGACGGCAAGCTGAAATTCGCGCTGGGCCTGCCCGGCGGAAAACGCATCTTCCCGAGCGCCATGCAGGCGCTGGTCAATTTGATCGATCATGGCATGAGCCTGCAGGAGGCAGTCGAGGCGCCGCGCGTCTGGACCGAAGGCAATGCGCTGGAGGTCGAGCAGGCCGTGCCGGAGAGTGTGCGCGCAAAACTCGCAAGCATGGGCCACAAGGTCGAAGTCATGCCGACGGTTGCCGGCGGCATGAACGCGATCGCGTTTGACGAGGACGGCACGATGACCGGCGCCGCCTGCTGGCGCGCCGACGGCACGCCGATCGGCATCTCCGGCGGCCTCGCGCGCGGCGGGATTCGGTTCAGGCTTGCCTGAGCGCTATTTTCGCACGCAGATCACGCGCACGACGGCGGCTTTCGCATCCGTCGCGCTGCCGTTGGCGGTGACGTTGTTCGCTTTGAGGAAATCGCGCACGGCGCTGGCGGAAACCATCACAGCCTGGACGGAAGGCGCGGCGGGGCCGGCGACGATCACCGGCTTCAACAGCGCAATGCCGGCGAACTTTCCTGCATCGTCGATCGCGGGGCTGCCGGAGAATCCGACCGCTGGCGCGGGCGACAGCGCGGAATCGCCGCCATTGGCCGATGCCACCACGCCCTTGACGCCCGACACGGCGCTGCCGCCGCCCTGGCTCTGCGGATCGGCGATGCCGACGATGTCGACATTGGTCTTTGCGGCGCCGCCCGCGAGGCTGAGTGGCTTCAGGCCGCGCGCGCCGTAGATGTGCAGCAGCGCGAGGTCGTGATCCCTGTCCTCGGCGATGCGGTCGGCACTGCCAAATCCGGCAATCGTGAGCGCGAGGCAGCCATCCGTCACGGCGCGGTCGCTGACGATCACGCCGTCATCGGTGACGACGACGCCGGTGCCGTATTCGACGGTCTTGCGCGGCGGCGGACCGGCCTGTGACCCAGCCGGAAATGCGGCGAACGCGCTCGACATCGCGATCACGACCGGCTCGACCGTGTTCTCGGTGGCCTGGTCGTACAGGATCGTCATGATGCGGACTTCGTCGCCCTTGAAGGTGCCGCGCACGTAAAATTTCTTGAGCCCCTGCAAGCCCGACAGCACGAAGAAGTCGGGCTTCACCACGGTGTAGTCGACTTTGCGGCCGGCCGGCTCCTTCTTCTCCTGCTCGGCGAGCTTGGCCGTGGTTGGACCAGCTTCCTTGCGCCGGCTCAGGATCACCTGCACGGTTCCGGTCGGCGAGGTCCATTTCGAGCCGTTGGCGTCGGAGGATTGCTGCGGCACCAGTTTACCGGGGATACCGAGCCGCGCACCGCTGGTCGGCTCTAGCGTGATCTTCCAGCCGACGCTCTCCTGCTTCTTCCGCGCGGTCTCGGCAAGCGCGGCCCGCTCCTGCGGATTGAGCACGCCGGTCGGCTTGCCGCCCTTGGCCTTCTGATACTCCTTGATCGCGTTGACCATGCGCTCGCTGGCGTCGCCGGTAATCGCGCCGTTGTACTGCCCGACCCAGGCGAGGTCGGATTGCAGCGACAGCCGCTCGGCCTGCGCCATCGCGGCGGCGGTCGCGGACGGTGTTTGCAATGCGGGGCGGACCGGGACGGTCTGGACCGTCTTGGGCTTGCTGCCCGCGGTCGAGGGCGGCGTTATCTGGGCGTGCGCGCCCGTCGCAGTCACGAATATCAATGTTGCCGCGAGCATCGATCTCATGACAAATCCAGCCAGACCATTGAACGTGCTGCCATTGAAGCACATCTCGTTGGTCGCGAACAATCTCGGGCTGGTTCAGGAGTAACTTGAGGTGCTCAGCGCGGACGAACTCGAACGCTATGCCCGTCATATCGTGCTGCGCGACGTCGGCGGTCCCGGCCAGGCGGCGCTGAAACAGGCCTCCGTGCTGGTGATCGGCGCCGGCGGTCTCGGCGCGCCCGCCTTGATGTACCTGGCTGCCGCCGGCATCGGCACGCTCGGCGTCGTCGATGACGACGTCGTGTCGCTCTCCAACCTGCAGCGCCAGGTCATCCACACGACGCCGGATATCGGCCGGCACAAGGTCGAAAGCGCCGCCGAGCGGATCGCCGCGCTCAATCCGCATGTCCGATTCGTCGGCCACGCCACCTGGCTCAATGCCGACAATGCGCTGGCGCTGATCGGCGACTACGACCTCGTGCTCGACGGCTCCGACAATTTCTCGACGCGGTATCTGGTCTCCGACGCCTGCTTCTTTGCCAAAAAGCCCTTGATCACGGCGGCGCTCGGCACGTTCGACGGCTCGCTCACCACCATCCGCGCCCATGAGAAGAACGAGGACGGCGCGTACAATCCGACCTATCGCTGCCTGTTCCCGGAAGCGCCGCCGCCCGGCACGGTGCCGGCCTGCTCGGAGGCCGGCGTCATGGGCGCGCTCGCCGGTGTGCTCGGCTCGATGATGGCGCTGGAGGCCATTCGCGAGATCGTCGGCTTCGGCGAAGGCCTGGTCGGCCGCCTGTTGATGCTGGATGCGCGTGCGATGCGCTTCGAGACGCTGCGCTATACGCGCGATCCGGCCAATCCGCTCAATGGCGACGGGCCCGTGTTCGACGACTTAAGCGTCCACCGCGAATAAACGATCGGCTCAGCCTACTTGAAGCCTCAGAGCATGCTCGGCAGCACGCGATCCGGCGGCTTGTGCGCGTCCAGGAAGGTTCTGATATTGATGATCACCTTCTCGCCCATCTCGACGCGGCCTTCGATCGTCGCCGAGCCCATATGCGGCAGCAGCGTCACCTTGCCGGCCTTGGCGAGCCGCACCAGTTTTGGATTGACCGCGGGCTCGTGCTCGTAGACGTCGAGGGCGGCGCCGCCGATCTCGCCGGCTTCGATCAGCTTGATCAGGGTATCCTCGTCGGTCACCTCGCCGCGCGCGGTGTTGACGACATAGGCCTCTTTGCGGATCAGCTTCAGGCGCCGCGCCGATAGCAGATGGTAGGTCGCCGGCGTGTGCGGACAGTTCACCGAGATGATGTCCATCCGCGCCAGCATCTGGTCGAGGCTTTCCCAATAGGTCGCGCCAAGTTCTTCGGCGATCTTCGGCGCGACGGGACGGCGGTTGTGATAGTGGATCTGGAGGCCGAAGGCGCGGGCGCGGCGCGCAACCGCCTGGCCGATGCGGCCCATGCCAACGATGCCGAGGCGCTTTCCCCCGATGCGGTGGCCGAGCATCCAGGTCGGCGACCAGCCCGCCCAGGGCTTGCCCTCGGTCAGGATGGAGGCGCCCTCGATCAGCCGGCGCGGCACGGCGAGGATCAGCGCCATGGTCATGTCGGCGGTGTCCTCGGTGAGGACTTTTGGCGTGTTGGTGACGGTGATGCCTTTGGCATGCGCAGCCTCGACGTCGATATTGTCGACGCCATTGCCGAAATTCGCGATCAGGCGGAGCTTGCAGTCGGGCTGGTTGATGATGTCGGCGGTGATCTGGTCGGTGACGGTCGGAACCAGCACGTCGGCGGTGCGAGCGGCTTCCGCGATCTGCTCCGGAGACATCGGCGTGTCGTCGAGATTGATCCGTGCGTCGAACAATTCGCGCATGCGCGTCTCGATCGAGTCCGGCAGCTTGCGGGTGACGACGACGAGGGGCTTTTTCTTAACCGACATGTCCTGCTCTCATGAGCCCATCGGGCCCGCCTCCGCGATGAAAGGCTTACCGTTCAGGTCTCATTAACCCGGTTGTTCGACACTGCCCTTGCCGCGTCGTCCCCGGCGTTTCCTTCAAGCTCTCCCGAGATTCCGGCGGAAAATCGGGGCAAACTGGTTCTTAAGCGCCCATCCTCTCTAGCAGAAGGCCGGGCCAAGACAAGAACCACGGCGGAGCCGGGGAACACCCGCGTGGGGCGGGCTGACCGGACGAGCGGTGCGGGTTTTGGAAGTGGCGTAGGGGAATTCGGCTCGCTTTGTGCCGGGTTTCCGGCAGGAGACGGGTTGTGATGGCGTTGGGGCGTTTGGGTTCAGTGGTTGCGCTCGTGTGTGTCTGGCTGGGTGCCTCGGTCAGCACAAGTCATTCGGCCAAGGACACCGTGCAGACAACCTCAGGCTTGCCGGTGCCGCGTTATGTCAGCCTCAAATCCGATCACGTGAACGTCCGTGCCGGCCCGACCAAGGACAATGACGTGGCCTGGGTCTACACCCGCTCCGGGCTGCCGGTCGAAATCACCGCAGAGTTCGAGAACTGGCGCCGGGTTCGCGATTCGGAAGGGGCCGAAGGCTGGGTCTATCACTCGCTGCTGTCGGGCCGCCGCACCGCCGTCGTTACCATGAAGCACAAGGACGACCTCGCCCCGATCTATGATCGCGCCGATCCGGACAGTGCGATTGCGGCACGGCTTCAGGCCGGCGTCGTCGCCCAGGTCAAGAAGTGCGTCACCGGCTGGTGCCGCGTCATGGGCACCGGCTTTGACGGCTGGATCCAGCAGGAACGGCTGTGGGGCGTCTACGCCCACGAGCAGGTGAATTGACCCGAAGGGTCATCCCGGGGCGATGCGTTAGCATCGAACCCGGGATCTCGAGATTCCGGGTTCGGTGCTGCGCTCCGCCCCGGAATGACGGCGTGAAACGACAATGACCGGGACAAGCCCGGCCATGACGACAAACTCAACAGTTTGAAAACTTCAGCGCTTCTTGCGCAGGCGCACGACCATGTCGATGCGTGCGATCTCGTAACCTTCCGGCACGTCCGGCATCTTCGACAGCGCCAGATGGGGGTCGGGGATGTCGACCAGCTCGTGGCTGTTCTCGAGATAATAGTGGTGATGCGTCGTGACGTTGGTGTCGAAATAGGTCTTGGTGCCGTCGACGCTGACCTGGCGCAGCAGACCCGCATCGGTGAGCTGGTTGAGCGTGTTGTAGACCGTGGCGAGCGACACCGGAACCTTGGCGAGGGTGGCCTCCTCGTACAGCATTTCGGCCGTGAGGTGGCGGGCGCCCTTGCCGAACAGCAGCCAGCCAAGCGCCATCCTCTGGCGCGTCGGACGAAGGCCGGCAGCCTGGAGCATTTCGTTGACGTCGTGCCATGGGCAACCGGTCAATGCCGGCTGGCGTCCCGGGTGGAGGGACGCGGAAAGGGCGGTTTCGTCGTTATGGGGCGCGTTGTTCTCGCTCATTTCCAACAATTCGGGCACGCGTGGAGAGACATTATCGCCTTGCAATATAAGAAGAGAAAGATGCAGATGCAAGTTTCTCGCAACTAGAGTGGTTCTAATTCATTGGGAACATTGGGCCGGATGCGGTGATTTTACCCTATGCGGGCGCTTTGACGCCGGAAAGGCCTGTGTTAGAGAGCGCGCGGTCCCGCTTAACCGATTTTGGCGCAATCAGGCCTGACGGCCGCCTTGGCGCCCGTTAGCGGCGAGTGGCGCGCAATCCCTTACCAAACGGGGGCCAATTTCGCCAAAATACGCCCGATCGGGATTTGAATAGAGGCTACTGATGCTCAACCGGCGTAACGGTTACGAATACGAGGATTTGCTGGCTTGTGCCCGCGGCGAGATGTTCGGCCCGGGCAATGCCCAGTTGCCGTTGCCGCCGATGCTGATGTTCGATCGCATCACGGAAATTTCCGAGACCGGCGGCGAATACGGCAAGGGCCTGGTGCGCGCCGAGCTCGATGTGAAGCCGGACCTCTGGTTCTTCGGCTGCCATTTCAAGAACGACCCCGTCATGCCCGGCTGTCTCGGCCTGGACGCGCTGTGGCAGATGGTTGGATTCTACCTCGGCTGGATCGGCGGCGAGGGCCGCGGCCGCGCGCTGGGGTTGAGCGAATTGAAGTTCGGCGGCCAGGTGCTGCCCGAGGCCCGCAAGGTTGTGTACAACGTCGACATCAAGCGCGTGATGCGCTCGAAGCTGGTGTTGGGTATCGCCGACGGGTGGCTTTCGGTTGATGACGCTATTATCTATCGCGCCAAGGACCTGAAGGTCGGCCTGTTCAAGCAGGGTACGTCGCTGGGCTAACGACAAGCGCGATCACGTGAAGAAGACAACGATTAGGGCGAGGCGGTCATGAGGCGGGTTGTGGTCACCGGAATGGGCATCGTCTCGTCCATCGGAAACAACACCCAGGAAGTGCTTGCGAGCCTTCACGAGGCGAAGTCAGGCATCTCGCGGGCGGAGAAATATGCCGAGCTCGGCTTCCGGTCGCAGGTGCAGGGTGCGCCGTCGATCGATCCGGCGACGGTTGTCGACCGGCGCGCGATGCGCTTCCTCGGACAAGGCGCGGCGTGGAATCACATCGCGATGGAGCAGGCGATCCAGGATTCCGGTCTCGGACCCGACGAAGTCTCCAACATCCGCACCGGCATCATCATGGGCTCGGGCGGACCGTCGGCGCGGACCATCGTGGAATCCGCCGATATCACCCGCACCAAGGGACCGAAGCGCGTCGGACCGTTCGCGGTGCCGAAGGCGATGTCGTCCACGGCGTCGGCGACGCTGGCGACCTGGTTCAAGATCAAGGGCGTCAACTATTCGATCTCGTCGGCTTGCGCCACGTCGAACCATTGCGTCGGCAACGCGTACGAGACCATCCAGATCGGCAAGCAGGACGTGATCTTCGCCGGCGGTTGCGAGGAGCTCGATTGGTCGCTGTCGGTGCTGTTCGACGCCATGGGCGCGATGTCCTCGAAATACAACGATACGCCCGCGACCGCGTCGCGGCCTTACGACGTCAACCGCGACGGTTTTGTCATTGCCGGCGGTGCTGGCGTGCTGGTGCTGGAAGAGCTCGAGCATGCCAAGGCGCGCGGCGCGCGCATCTACGGCGAGATCGTCGGCTATGGCGCGACGTCTGACGGCTACGACATGGTCGCCCCTTCGGGCGAGGGCGCCGAGCGCTGCATGCGCATGGCGCTGTCGACCGTGAAGACAAAGGTCGACTACATCAATCCGCACGCCACCTCGACGCCGGCCGGCGATCCGCCGGAGATCGAGGCGCTGCGCAAGGTGTTCGGCACCGGCGAAAAGTGCCCGCCGATTTCGGCGACCAAGGCGCTCACGGGACATTCGCTGGGCGCGACCGGCGTGCAGGAGGCGATCTATTCGCTCCTGATGATGAACAACGGCTTCATCTGCGAGAGCGCGCACATCCAGGAGCTCGACCCCGTGTTCGCCGACATGCCGATCGTGCGCAAGCGGATCGACAACGTCAAAATCGGCACCGTGCTGTCGAACTCCTTCGGCTTCGGCGGCACCAATGCCACGCTGGTGTTCAGCCGGCTGGATGCGTGATCTCAGATTCTGTCATGCCCCGCGAAAGCCGGGCATCCAGTACGCCGCGGCTTCTCCGTATCCGTCACCGTCTCTGCAATACTGGATCGCCCGATCAGGTCGGGCGATGACCTCGGAATAATAGGAACCACGATGCAAGGTTTGATGAAGGGCAAGCGCGGTCTGATCATGGGCATCGCCAATGATCATTCGATTGCCTGGGGCATGGCGAAGACGTTGCACGCCCACGGCGCCGAGCTCGCCTTCACCTTCCAGGGCGACGCCCAGGGCAAGCGCGTCAAGCCGCTGGCGGAGCAGCTCGGCGTGGAGCTGGTGCTGCCCTGCGACGTCGAGGACATCGCCAGCGTCGATGCCACCTTCGCGGCGCTGCGCGCGAAATGGGGCCAGCTCGATTTCGTGATCCATGCGATCGGTTTTGCCGACAAGAACGAGCTGAAGGGCCGCTACGCCGACACCAGCCGCGAGAACTTTTCGCGCACGATGGTCATTTCCTGCTTCTCCTTCACGGAGGTCGCCAAGCGCGCGGCCGAGATGATGCCGGCCGGCGGCGCCATGATCACGCTGACCTATGGTGCCTCTCAGCGCTCGATGCCGAACTACAACGTGATGGGCGTCGCCAAGGCGGCGCTGGAGGCATCTGTGCGCTATCTCGCCACCGATTTCGGACCGAAAGGCATCCGTGTGAATGCGATCTCGGCGGGTCCGGTGCGGACGCTCGCCGGCTCCGGCATCGGCGAGGCGCGCGCGATGTTCGCCTTCCAGCAGAAGCATTCGCCGCTCGGCCGCGGCGTCACGCTCGATGAGCTCGGCGGCTCGGCGCTGTATCTGTTGTCTGATCTTTCGGGCGGCGTGACCGGTGAGATCCACTATGTCGATTCCGGCTACAACATCGTGCTGCAGCCGAAGCCGGAAAATCTGAAGGCGGATTGAGGCCTCCTGCGTCCCGACCTCGCCGCCTCCCACAAATATGGGGCGGACTCCGGTACGATTTTCTGCTTCCTGACCCAGGCTGCGCGCGATGGCTTCCATGGCGTGGCGTCTGCGCTATGCGATCGGAGCTTTGGGGGCGATCTTGCCGATGGGACATGCGACGCTTCGTGCCGGGGCCCTGGCCTGTGCGGCCTGCGCCGTCGCGGTCGGCGGCACTTCGCCTGTCCTGGCTCAATCGGCGATCTGGGACCCGACGCTTTCAAATACCCACTGGTACGTGCCGACCGCGCAATTGCTGGCCTATGCGTCGCCGAAGAGCGGCTTTTCAAACCCAATTCCGATCGGCGATCAGACCTTGTGGTCGATCGGCACGGCGACGAATGGATCATTCACCGGGACGAGCGTGGCGCAGCTCAAGTTGGGGCCGGCACTTCTGACCGACACGTCGACGTTCCAGGGTTTTGTGACGACGGCCGGACAGATCACCATGCTGTTCACGCCGACATCGGGCGGCGCCGTGACCGTCGGCCTCGGCCACATGCGATCCATCAACGGCGTCACCGAGATGGAAATGCAGATGATCACCGGCGACAGCCTCCTGGTGACGCATTGGGCCTACATGCTGCCCTACGATCCCGCCACCTTCACGCCGCCGGCCGCGCAACCGGTCCCGGCCAATTCGGTGCCGCAATGGGCGTGGACCTCGGGCACGCCGTGGCGGATCGTCAGCCCCGCCATGTTCGGCACGTCGACGCCCGGACGCTTCGTCATCACGAACTACCAGAACGGCTACTTCTGGGGCGCCGGCATCGCGCCCGCGGGAAGCGGCGGCGGCACCTTCACCTTGCTCGGCTCGGTGACGCCAGAAGGCAACGTTCTCTTCAACACGCTGTCGCGTGGTACGCTGACGAGCCTCTATGGCGCGGCGAGCGGCGATGCATCCGGTTCGCAGATGCTGGTCTCGACCTACGACCTGACGGGCAATCCGACGGGCGGATTGGCGACCATGTCGCTGATCCAGCCCTATGCGCAGACGCTGCTCGCCCAGAACAACAGGGTCGGTCTCGGCGCCGCGGCTGAGCTTTATCTGATGTCGACGACGTCGCTCGGGTGGAGCGGCTCGATGGCTTCGGGATTCCTGGCCCTCGACAATCTCGCCGGCCAAAACCTCTCGACCGCGATCAATCAGACCCTGCCGGTTTTCACCGGCGCCGCATCCCAGGCGACCTATGCGACCCAGCGCGTGCTGCGAGAGGCCGTGGCCGGTCGCATCGACGACATCAGCGGCCTAAATCCCGGCGTCGCGCCGGAGCGACACTTTTGGATGAAGCCCCTCGGCGGGGTCGTCAGTCAAAGCGGTCTCGACGGCGTGCCCGGCTACAACGCCTCCGGCGGTGGCATTGCCGCCGGCGTCGACGCGACGGTATCGCCGCGCGCAATGCTTGGCGGCATGTTTGCCTATTCGCATCAAAGCATCACGGGCAGCGACGATGCCATTCCCCAGCGCCTGGCGATCGATTCCTACCAGATCGGACTCTATGGCACCTACGCGCTCGCTCGTGACCTTCTGCTCGATGGCCAGCTCGACGGTGCACTTAATGACAATGGCGAAAGCCGCTCGTTGACCTTCATCGGCAACACCGCCACGGCACGCTATCGCTCCTACACCGGCCACGCCGGCGCGGCGATCAGGAAGCAGATTCCGGTTACGGCCAATCTCACACTCACGCCATCGCTGCGGCTGGACTATGGCGAGGTGCGCTCCGCCGCCTATCAGGAAAGCGGCGCCGGCGGGTTCAGCCTCAACGTCGATTCGCAGGTCTATCGCGAACTGACGGTGACGGCGGGAGTGAAAAGCCTCTATCGGCTCGCCAAGCAGGTCTATCTCACGGCGGACGCCGGCGTCGGATACAACACGCTGAATCAGGGATTGCAGATCAATTCGGCGTTTTCAGGTGGCGGCAGCAGCTTTGTCACCAGCGGGCTTGGCCTGTCGCCGTGGATCTACTCGGCCAATCTCGGCCTTGTCGCAGCCGCCAGCGACAAGGTCGATGTCGGCGTCAGATATGGCGTGCAGGCGACATCCTCCGGTCTCCTGCAGCAATCCGGCTTTGCCGTCTTCAAGGTGAAGCTCTGAGAGCCGGCCAGCCGGCGGCGCTTCAACGTCGCCTTCCCAGGGTAAAGCGGAAGTCGCCACGCTCAGCCGTCATCGACGGCTTGTGACCCAATTGAAACAGCAACATCCTAGGTTAAGACTATTTCGGCTCTGCCTGGGCTCGCCGGCTCTAAGCATGCTGCCTCGCAGCAATGCCGCAACTTGCCGGCATGTCGGCACCGACGCGATGTTCCATTGAGACGTTCAGTGCAAAGCGCTCTCCTCAGGTTCGTGAAACAGGCGTAGTTTTTTGTGCCGTGGAAAGTCGTGGCGCCAGCCGACGGGAGGGAAGTCATGGATAAGCGAAGTTTCCTTAAGGAAGCGGGAGCGGCATCGTTGGCCGCCAGTGTTCTTCTCGCCAGCAAATCGAGTCAGGCGCAAGCGCCTGCCAGTCAAGTGAAGGTGTTGATCGCATACCACTCGGTAACTGGGAACACCGAAAAGATGGCCCAAGGTGTTTCAGACGGTGCCAAGTCGGTTGCGGACACGACCGTTGACTTGAAACGAGTGAACGATGTGGCGACAGAGGACTTGCTGTCAGCCGACGCCGTAATCGTTGGCTCCCCAGTCTACTTTGGAAACGTGTCAGGCGAGGTCAAGGCGTTTCTTGACAATTGGTTTCTGAAGTTCGGCGTGTTCCGAGATGCCAAGATGCGGAACAAGGTGGCTGGCGCATTTGTAACGGGCGCAGCCATCTCTAACGGTAAAGAAACGGCCATGCAGGCCATTCATGCTGCGCTGCTGATGAATCAAATGGTGATAGTTAGCGCCGGAGGCGCATTCGGCGCATACGGCGCAAGTGCAACAACCGGACCTGATTCCCCTGGAATCGATGACAAGAAACTAGAGGCCGCCCGTGCTCTCGGCAAACGAGTCGCAGAGTTTGCAGCCGTCATTCAGCGCGGTTCAAGGGCCTAGCCTAAATTTGCCAGGCTCGAATCGAGGATCATGCATTAGCCCGCGGCGATCTTCTCCGCGCGCTGGAACGCGGGCCGCGCCATGCAGCGCGCGATATAGGCGTCAAAGCTTGGACGCGACGGCACCATCTTGAACAGCCGCACGGCAAAATTCAGCCCTGAGCCGATCGTGATGTCGGCGGCGGAAAATTCCTCGCCCAGAATCCATGGTCCCTTGGCGAGGGCCGCGTCGAGTACGTCGAAGACCTGCGTGGCGCTGCCCCATGCAGCCGTCGAGGTCGGCACCTCGATCTTGGTGAAGATCTGGATGATGGCGGGCTCGATGCAAGTCGGCGAGAAGAACAGCCATTGCAGATAGCGCGCGCGGCGCGGATCGGTCAGATCTGGCGCAAGCTTTGTCTCCGGATAGCGGTCGGCGATATAGGCGCAGATCGCAGCCGCTTCGCCGAGCGCGGCGTCGCCGTCGGAGAGCGCCGGCACCTTGCCCATCGGATTGATCTTGAGATAGTCAGGCGCCTTCTGCGCGCCGGTCGAGATATCAGTCAGCACGCGCTCATAGGGCAGCCCGCTCTCCTCCATCAGCCAGATCGTCGAGAACGAACGCGAGCGTGGCGACCAGTAGAGCTTGATCATGGGGCGGGACCTTTCATCGGCGTGAGACGAGCAGGGTGCCATTCATTGCGTGTCTGCTTCGAATTCGCAACGCACTACGCCTAGGCGAACGGCGTGTTCCGCGAGCGACATCTTGGTCAACTCGAACAGTCTTGCGAATCGAGTTCGTCACTCTCCCTTGAGATAACCGGGCAGCCCGCGGTCGAGCCTGTCGGTCACGAGCGCCCGCGTCTTTTCCCGCAAGACCGCGCTACTCGAGGCGGCCGCAGGCGGGTCGGGGAACTGCGAATTGTCGAGCTTGTTGAGCGGATCCTCGGTCAATCGCATGCTTGCGGCCAGGTTCATGCCGAAGTTCACGAACGGGCGCTTGATCTGCTCATAGGTTTGGCCGTCGATCAGGGTGATCGAGATATTGGCGAACAAATGCGAATGACGGAGGATCGATCCGACGCCCTGATTGTACGCGCCGATGCCGTTCAGCACCATTTTGGATCCCGGCAACTCCCCCTTGAAAGTGGTCGCGACGAGGTAGCGTTCGCAATTCGCAGTTGGTGTGATGCTTTTGACGATTGTTGGCAGGCGCTCGCTGGGATCGGGAATGAACAGAGATTTCGGATTGTAGAAGGGCGCGAAGGCTCCTTTGGGATAAGCGATCCTGCGGACACCGGGGTCGCCACCCGCTGCCGCGCGCACCCGCGCGAACACGAGATCGTCGAGACCCCAGTCGATGGGGACCTCGGTCGCTTCGTTCTCGAAGATCGTGACCCCGAACTTCTGGACGGAATAGCGCTCGCCGATCACCGAGATCACGCCGAGTCTGCAAGGGCCGCTTTCGGCCGCCGCCGGTTTGCTTGCCGCAGGCTTGTTCGCCGCAGGTTTGGCCTTGGGCGCCTGCTTCTTCGCAGCAGGCTTGGCCGGCTCTGTGGCCGTGGATGCCGATGGTGTGGAGGGTGACTGAGCCCAGCCCGCCGTCGCAAGACATGATGCGAGGACGGCGGTGACGGCGAAACTGCGCAGCATGGCTCGGGAGTGAAAGTTGACGAGGCGGGAGCTGCAAACTAGAGCGTGCAGGCAGTCTCCGCAAGCGGAGGATTTACGATGCCTTCTTCCACCGATAGCACTTCATCATGAAGCCGGTCGCCGTCGCGACCTCCTCCTTCTCGAACACAAAACCCTCGCGCTCGTACCAGCGCCAGGCTTTTTCGTTCTCACGCACGCAGCGCAGATAGATTTCGTCGGGCAGTTGGGTTCGGGTGAACGCCAGCAATTGCCGGCCGAGCGAGCGGCCCTGACAGGCGGGGGCGACGAAGAGCTGGTCGAGATAACGTTGTGGCAGATGCAGCGCCAGCATGGCCGCGATCGTGCCATCGTCGTCGGCGACGAACAGGCTCCAGCCGTCCTCGATCTCGCGCCTGATACGCGCGCGAAGATTGGCGAGCAGGAAATTGCTGGCCTCGGCAAGTCCGGTCGAGACCCAGCTCTCCATCCACACGCGCGCGATCTCGTCATATTCGTCCGGGCGCGCGGGACGGATCAGGGCAGACGACATGATGGCTCCTGAAGCCTAGGCGCGCTGCTTGCGCGCAGGTGAAAGGGGCGCGTGTCGCGCGCGCACCTTGCCAGCCGACAGGCACACCACCTCGGAGATCTGCAGGAGTTGCCGAGCCAGCGGGCTGGTCTTGCGCCAGACCATGCCGATGGTTCGCGAAGGCTGAGGATCTCTGAAGCGCGCAACCGACACCGTGGCCGAGCGCGTCTCCACCGGCACAGCCATTTCCGGAATCAGGGTCACGCCGATGCCGGCGCTGACCATCTGGACCAGGGTCGACAGCGAGTTCGCGTCGAGCATCTCCCGTGGCGGCGAGGTCTGCATGTTGCAGAACGACAGCGCCTGGTCGCGGAAGCAGTGCCCTTCCTCCAGGAGCAGCAGCCGCATCTCGCGCAGCATTTCCCTGGATGGCACCGGCGTTCCCTCGTCCGTGCCCGGCCGCACCAGCAGAAAATTCTCCTCGAACAGGGCGACCTCGGTCAGCGATGCCTCGGACACCGGCAGCGCGAGGATCGCGGTGTCGAGCCGGCCTTCGGCAAGCTCCTGGATCAGTTTTGGCGTCATCGTCTCGCGCACGCGAATGTCGAGCTCGGGATGCAGGCGCGTGAGATTCTTGGTGATCTTGGGCAGCAGATAGGGTGCGATCGTCGGGATCATGCCGATGCGCAGGCGCCCCGTGAACCGGTCGCGCGAGGCACGCGCGAAATCGCCGAGCTCGTCGACCGAGCGCAAAATGTCTCGGACGCGCTGGGCGAGTTCCTCGCCGAACCGGGTCAGCGTCACCTGTCGCGCGCTGCGCTCCAGCAGCAACCCGCCGAGGGTTTCTTCCATTTCCTTGATCTGCATCGACATCGCCGGCTGCGAGATCGAGCAGGCCTCCGCCGCGCGGCCGAAATGGCCGTGACGCGCCAGCGCATCGAAATAGCGGAGCTGGCGCAGCGTCAGGTTTATCATCAGAAAATCCTATCGCAGCGATCACTAAAGTCAACTTTACCTGATAGACAGGCGATGCTTAGAGTGGTTCTACCTGGTGCAGGGCGGAGTACTCACGCCACCAGAGGAGGTATTCATGGACGACAAGACGAAATGCCCGTTTTCGGGCGGAAAACCCGCGCCCTCGAACCGAGAGTGGTGGCCGACCCAGCTCAGCATCGAGATGCTGCATAAGAACTCCGGTCTGTCCGATCCGATGGGCAAGGACTTTGACTATGCCAAGGAGTTCAAGGCCCTCGACCTGAACGCGGTGGTCAAGGATTTGACGGCGCTGATGACGGATTCGCAGGAATGGTGGCCCGCCGACTTCGGTCACTATGGCGGCCTCATGATCCGCATGGCCTGGCACAGCGCGGGCACTTACCGCATCACCGACGGTCGCGGTGGTGCCGGTGCCGGCCAGCAGCGTTTCGCGCCGCTCAATAGCTGGCCCGACAACGCCAATCTCGACAAGGCCCGCCGCCTGCTCTGGCCGATCAAGCAGAAGTACGGCCGCAAGCTGTCCTGGGCCGATCTGATGGTGCTCGCCGGCAACGTCGCGCTGGAGTCGATGGGCTTCAAGACGTTCGGCTTTGCCGGCGGCCGTGCCGATGTGTGGGAGCCGGAAGAACTGTACTGGGGTCCCGAAGGCACCTGGCTCGGCGACGAGCGCTACAGCGGCGAGCGCCAGCTCGCAGAACCGCTCGGCGCCGTGCAGATGGGCCTCATCTACGTCAACCCGGAAGGCCCGAACGGCAAGCCCGATCCTCTCGCCGCCGCCAAGGACATCCGCGAAACCTTCTTCCGCATGGCGATGAACGACGAAGAGACCGTCGCGCTGATCGCCGGCGGTCACTCCTTTGGCAAGACGCACGGTGCTGGCGATCCGTCGCTGGTCGGACCGGAGCCGGAAGCCGGCGCGCTCGAGGACCAGGGTCTGGGCTGGAAGAGCGCGCATGCTTCGGGCCTGGCGGGTGATTCCATCACCAGCGGCCTCGAGGTGACATGGACCACGACACCGACGAAGTGGAGCAACAACTTCTTCGAGAACCTGTTCAAGTACGAATGGGAGCTGACGAAGAGCCCGGGTGGTGCGCAGCAATGGACGGCGAAGGGTGCCGACGCGGTCATCCCCGATGCCTTCGACAAATCTAAGAAGCATCGGCCGACGATGCTGACGACCGACCTCTCGCTGCGCTTCGATCCCGCCTACGAGAAGATCTCGCGGCGCTTCTATGAGCATCCGGATCAGTTCGCGGACGCGTTTGCCCGCGCCTGGTTCAAGCTCACCCATCGCGACATGGGCCCGATTCAGCGCTATCTCGGCCCGCTGGTGCCGAAGGAGACGCTGATCTGGCAGGATCCGATTCCCGCCGTCAATCATGAGGTGGCGAGCGAGCAGGATATCGCGTCGCTGAAGACGAAGATCCTGGCGTCGGGCCTCTCGGTCTCCGAGCTGGTCTCCGCCGCCTGGGCATCGGCCTCGACCTTCCGCGGCTCCGACAAGCGCGGCGGCGCCAATGGCGCGCGCATTCGCCTGGCTCCGCAGAAGGACTGGGAGGTGAACCAGCCGGCCCAGTTGTCGAAGGTGCTCGGCAAGCTCGAAGCCATCCAGAAGGACTATCAGTCCGGCGGCAAGAAAGTCTCGCTCGCCGACCTGATCGTTCTCGGCGGCACCGCCGCGGTCGAGAAGGCCGCCAAGGACGCCGGTGTCGACGTGAAGGTCTCCTTCACGCCGGGTCGCATGGATGCGTCGCAGGAGCAGACGGATGTCGCCTCCTTTGCGCCGCTGGAGCCGCGCGCCGATGGCTTCCGCAACTATGTCAGCAAGAAGCAGCAGTTCATGCAGGTCGAAGAGGCCCTCGTGGACCGTGCGCAATTGCTGCGGCTCACCGGACCCGAGCTGACCGTCCTGGTCGGCGGCCTGCGCGTGCTCGGTGCCAACGCGGGCGGCTCGAAGGCTGGCGTCTTCACCGCGAAGGTGGGAACGCTGAGCAACGACTACTTCGTCAACCTGCTCGACATGGGTACGGCATGGGCGCCGGCCGGTGCCGACGGCGTGTACGAGGGCCGTGACCGCAAGACCAACGCGGTGAAGTGGACCGCCACGCGTGCCGACCTGATCTTCGGCTCGCACTCGCAGCTCCGCGCCTTCGCCGAGGTCTATGCCTCGTCGGATGCGAAGGAAAAGTTCGCCAAGGACTTTGCCAAGGCCTGGACCAAGGTGATGAACCTCGACCGCTTCGACATCGCCTGAGGTCTTTCTTCACCTCTCCCGCTTGCGGGAGAGGTCGGTGCGAAGCACCGGGTGAGGGCTCTCTCCTCATCGGGGTTCTCGCCCAGAGGAGAAACCCTCTCCCCAACTCTCTCCCGCAAGCGGGAGAGGGAGCAGAGCTCCCCCGGAGCAGACACAAACAAAAAGGGCGGCCGAGAGGCCGCCCTTCGTGTTTCGGTATTGCGGAGAGGCTTACTCGCCGGCCGCTTCGCGCGGCGCCTGTTCGCCGGCCTTGTCCTTGGCCTCGAGGTCCTCGCCGGTGGTCTGGTCGACCACCTTCATCGACAGCCGCGTCTTGCCGCGGTCGTCGAAGCCGAGCAGCTTGACCTTGACCTTGTCGCCTTCCTTGACGACGTCGGAGGTCTTCTGCACGCGGTTGGCCGCGAGCTGGCTGATGTGGACGAGGCCGTCCTTGGAGCCGAAGAAGTTCACGAACGCGCCGAACTCCATCACCTTGACGACGGTGCCGTCGTAGATCTGGCCGACTTCCGGCTCGGACGCGATCGACTTGATCCACTTGATCGCGGCCTTCATCGCCTCGCCGTCGCTGGAGGCGACCTTCACGGTGCCGTCGTCCTCGATGTTGACCTTGGCGCCGGTCTTCTCGACGATCTCGCGGATCACCTTGCCGCCGGTGCCGATCACTTCGCGGATCTTGTCGGTCGGGATCTTGAAGGTCTCGATGCGCGGCGCGTATTCGCCGAGCTCGGCGCGCGCAACGGTCAGCGCCTTCGACATCTCGCCGAGGATGTGGATGCGACCTTCCTTGGCCTGGCCAAGGGCAACCCGCATGATCTCCTCGGTGATGCCCTCGATCTTGATGTCCATCTGGAGCGAGGTGATGCCCTGATCGGTGCCGGCGACCTTGAAGTCCATGTCGCCGAGATGATCTTCATCACCCAGGATGTCCGACAGCACCGCGTAGCGCTTGTCCTCGAGGATCAGGCCCATCGCGATACCCGCGGTCGGCCGCTTCAACGGCACGCCGGCGTCCATCAGCGCGAGCGAGGCGCCGCAGACCGACGCCATCGACGAGGAGCCGTTGGACTCGGTGATCTCGGAGACCACGCGGATCGTGTACGGGAACTCGTGATGCGGCGGCAGCACCGGGTGGATCGCGCGCCAGGCGAGCTTGCCGTGGCCGGTCTCGCGGCGCTTGGTGCCGCCGAGGCGGCCGGTCTCACCGACCGAGTAGGGCGGGAAGTTGTAGTGCAGCAGGAACGTCTCCTTGTACGTTCCCGACAGCGCGTCGATATACTGCTCGTCCTCGCCGGTGCCGAGCGTGGTCACGACCATCGCCTGGGTCTCGCCGCGGGTGAACAGCGCCGAGCCGTGGGCGCGCGGCAGGATGCCGACTTCGGCGAGGATGTTGCGCACGGTCTTGACGTCACGGCCGTCGATGCGCTTGCCGGTGTCGAGGATGTTCCAGCGAACGATCTTCGCTTCGAGCTCCTTGAACACGGCGCCGATGCGCAGCTTGTCGTATTTCGGCTCCTGCCCTTCGGGGAAGTAGTGGGCGATCACCTTTTCCTTGACCTTGCCGACCGCAGCGTAGCGATCCTGCTTGACCGGAATGGCGTAGGCGGAGCGCAGCTCCTGCTCGACGAGGCCGAGCATTTCCTTCTCGAGCGCGGCGTTGTCGATCACGGTGACTTCGCGCGGCTCCTTGGCGGCCTTCTCGGCGAGCTCGATGATCGCGTTGATGACCGGCTGGAAGTGGCGGTGACCGAACATCACCGCGCCGAGCATGATGTCTTCGTTCAGCTCCTTGGCTTCCGATTCCACCATCAGCACGGCGTCGGCGGTGCCGGCGACGACGAGGTCGAGCTGGGTGTCGACCATCTCGTCGAGCGTCGGGTTGAGGATGAACTCGTCATTGGCGAAGCCGACGCGCGCTGCGCCGATCGGGCCTTTGAACGGAGCGCCCGACAGCGTCAGCGCAGCCGACGAGGCCACCAGCGCCACGATATCGGGATCGTTCTCCATGTCGTGCGAGAGCACGGTGACAATGACCTGGGTCTCGTTGCGCCAGCCGTCGACGAACAGCGGACGGATCGGGCGGTCGATCAGGCGGGAGACCAGCGTCTCCTTCTCGGTCGGACGGCCCTCGCGCTTGAAATAGCCGCCGGGAATGCGGCCCGCGGCGTAGGTCTTTTCCTGGTAGTCGACGGTCAGCGGCAGGAAGTCCACGCCTTCGCGCGGCGCCTTCGCGGCCACCACGGTGGCGAGCACCACGGTCTCGCCGTAGGTCGCGACGACGGCGCCGTCGGCCTGGCGGGCGATCTTGCCAGTTTCAAGCTTGAGAGGGCGTCCGCCCCAGTCGATCTCGACTGAATGCTTATTGAACATAGATGTCTTCTTTCATGGGTTCTCGAAAGAAGGACGGCTCGAAAAACAAAAACCATGCGCAAGATTGCGGGACGCTGATCGGAGCGAATGATCAGCGTCCGGCGATCCTGCCATGGTTTTCGGATTTCGGATGGCGTCCATCCTTTCGGGTCATACGGGCACCTTGCCCGTTGCGCCCAGCGGCCGGATTGCTGCTGGACTGTCAGTCGGCATGAACCTTGTTTGCGAGGGCCATACTGCGGCCTTCCGGTTCATGCCCCGGGTGCGGGTCATTAGTGGCCCGCACACGAATTGCGCACAGCCTCGATCAAAAACCTTCAAAAAAAGTGCTTTCGTTCGAAACCACGTGCAAAAACGCGCGCCACCGGCGCGCGCAAGCAACTTAGCGACGAATGTTGTGCTTCTCGAGCAGAGCCTTGTACCGCGCCTCGTCCTTCTTCTTCAGGTAGTCGAGGAGCGAGCGGCGCGTCGACACCAGCTTCAGGAGGCCGCGACGCGAATGGTTATCCTTCACGTGGGTCTTGAAATGGTTCGTGAGGTTGTTGATGCGTTCCGAAAGGATCGCGACCTGGACCTCGGGCGAACCGGTGTCACCGGCTTTGGTGGCATTCGTCTTGATGACTTCCGCTTTGCGTTCGGCGGCAATCGACATCGTCAATTTCTCTCGTTGCGACCGGGGCTGGCAGTCAGGCCGGTCAGGTTGAACACACGCTTGGGGATGATTTCGCCATTGCCAACTTCAGCAAGCGCGAGAAGTCGGCCTGCCACCGTGACATAGACTGTGCCGCTACAATTGGGCGCATCCCGTCCGCGCAACAAAACGGCTTGGCCCCTGTGGAGCCTTGCCGCATCTGCCCGAGTGACGGCCAGTGCCGGGATGTCGTCCAGCGCGGTCTCAACGGGCAAAAGCGCGTCGGCGAGGCTGCCCTCGCCGGACGCGGCTCTATGGCACAAAGCCTCCAACTGATCCAGCGGAATCATGTCGTTTTCGCCGAATGGGCCGACCAAAGTCCGGCGCAGCGCGCAGATATGGCCGTAGCAGCCCAGAATCCGGCCCATATCGCGGGCGATGGCCCGGACATAGGTTCCCTTGCCGCATTCGGCCTCGAATACGGCTCGATCATTATCCGGTTGATCTACAAGGGACAAATGGTGAATCTCGACCGGGCGCGGGGCCAGTTCCACGACCTCGCCGTCGCGCGCCAGATCATAGGCCCGCTCGCCCTGGACCTTGATCGCCGAATAGCGCGGCGGCACCTGCTCGATCACCCCGGTGAAGCGGGGCAGCAGCGCCTCGATCGCCTCTTTGGTCGGGCGCTGGTCGGAGGTCGCGACCGGGCGGCCCTCGATGTCGTCGGTATCGCGTTCCTCGCCCCAGCACACCGTGAAGCGGTAGCGCTTGCGGCCGTCCATCACGAAGGGAACCGTCTTGGTGGCTTCTCCAAGTGCAATGGGCAGGCCGCCGGAGGCGAGCGGATCGAGCGTGCCGGCGTGTCCCGCGCGCTTGGCCTGGAACAGGCGCTTGGCGACCGCGACGGCCTGCGTCGAGGTCATGCCGATCGGCTTGTCGAGGATGACCCAGCCGTGGACGTCGCGGCGGTCGCGGCGCGGCTGCTGATTGTTCTTCTGCTGCTTGGCGCGCGGATCGTTGTTGACGCGGCGGTCCTGCTGAGGCGCATTGTCGCTGCGCATCTCGCCAAAATTATTTTGCTGCACATCGCGCGAATCGGGTTCTTCGGCGCCGATCGTGCCGTGGGCCGGGTCCATGATCATTGTTCTTCTTCCCGATCTGAATCCAGATCTCTATCCAGGTCTCTATCCAGGTCTCTCTGCACCGCAGGCGTTCGCAATAATTTCTCGATCCGTTCCGCTTCGTCGAATCGCTCGTCGACGCGGAAGCGAATGTCAGGTGCAAATTTCAGGTTAACGCGCCGCGCGACTTCGCCGCGCAGGAACTTCTTGTTGCGCTCGAGCGCGGCAATCACACGCTCGGTGTCGCGGCCGCCGAGTGGCATCACGTAGATGGTGGCGAGCTTCAGGTCCGGCGACATCCGTACCTCCGGCACGGTGATGATGTGACCTTCAAGGTCCGCATCATGCACACTGCCTTGCGCCAGAATATCGGCTATCGCGTGGCGAACCTGCTCGCCGACGCGCAACTGACGTTGCGAGCCGCCGGGCGCGGAACCCTTTTTCTGATGGTGGCGGGGCATTGTCCTGGAAATCACCTCGTCGTGCCCGCGTTGGGACACGAGCATTGTCATTTGTCCTGTTGAAACGAATGAGACGTCGATGGCCGGAATAATTCCGGCCATCGCGATCTCGCAATTTCAGTTCAAAAAGATCCGTGCGCTTCGGTAAGGCTTGGACTTACAGGGAGCGCTGGATCGTCTCCACGCGATAACACTCGATGACGTCACCGGCACGCATGTCGTGATAGTTCTCGAAGGCCATGCCGCATTCCTGGCCGGACTGCACTTCCTTCACTTCGTCCTTGAAGCGCTTCAGCGTCGACAGCTTGCCTTCGTGCACGACGACGTTGTCGCGGATCAGGCGCACATTGGCGCCGCGTTCCACGGTTCCGTCGGTGACGCGGCAACCGGCGACCTTGCCGACCTTGGAGATGTTGAAGATCTCCAAAATCTCGGCATTGCCCAGCATGGTTTCGCGCAAGGTCGGCGCGAGCAGGCCGCTCATCGCCTTCTTCACGTCGTCCACGAGGTCGTAGATGATGTTGTAGTAGCGGATCTCGATGCCGTTGCGCTTGGCGGCCGCGGCGGCTTCCTTGTTCGCGCGAACGCTGAAGCCGATGATCGCGGCGTTAAAGCCTTCCGCGAGCGTCACGTCGGATTCCGAGATGCCGCCGACGCCTGCATGCAGAATGCGGGCTGCGACCTCGTCGGTGCCGAGCTTCTCCAGCGAGCCGAGGATCGCTTCCAGCGAGCCCTGCACGTCGGCCTTGACGATCAGCGGGAACTCCTTGCGGCCCGCCGTCTTCAACTGCGACATCATCTGCTCGAGCGAGCCGCGCATGCCGGAGATCGAGGCTGCCGCGTTCTCGCGCTTCTGGTGCGCGCGGTAGCTCGTGACCTGACGGGCGCGGGCTTCGTTCTCGACGACCGCGAGACGATCGCCGGCTTCCGGCGGACCGTTGAAGCCGAGCACCTCGACAGGCACCGAGGGACCAGCCTCCTGCACCGTCTCGCCCTGATCCGAGATCAGCGCGCGGACGCGGCCCATTTCGGCGCCGGCGACGATGATGTCGCCGACCCGCAGCGTGCCGCGCTGGACCAGCACGGTCGCGACCGGGCCACGGCCGCGATCGAGCTTGGCTTCGATGACGGTACCTTCGGCCGGACGCTCCGAATTGGTCTTCAGGTCGAGGATTTCGGCCTGCAGCGCGATCATCTCGAGCAACTTGTCGAGATTGGTCTTGTTCTTGGCGGAGACTTCGACGTCGACGACTTCACCGCCAAAGGATTCGACCTGAACCTCGTGCTGCAGCAGCTCGGTGCGCACGCGCTCCGGCTTGGCGTCGGGCTTGTCGATCTTGTTGATGGCAACGATGATCGGCACCCGTGCCGCCTTGGCGTGGTTGATGGCTTCGACCGTCTGCGGCATCACGCCGTCGTCGGCCGCGACCACCAGCACGACGATGTCGGTGACCTTGGCGCCGCGGGCGCGCATCGCGGTGAACGCGGCGTGGCCGGGCGTATCGATGAAGGTGATCTTCTTGCCGCTTTCCGGCGACAGCACCTGATAGGCGCCGATATGCTGGGTGATGCCACCGGCTTCGCCCGAGACGACGTTGGCGTGACGGAGCGCGTCGAGCAGCGAGGTCTTGCCGTGGTCGACGTGGCCCATCACGGTCACGACAGGCGAACGCGGCTCGGTGTCGGTGGAATCGTCGACCTGGTCGAACAGACCCTCTTCGACGTCCGACGCGGCGACGCGCTTGACAGTGTGGCCGAGCTCTTCGGCGATGAGCTGCGCGGTGTCGGCGTCGATCACGTCGGTGATCTTGTGCATCGCGCCCTGCTTCATCAGCATGCGGATGACGTCGACCGCGCGCTCGGACATGCGGTTGGCGAGTTCCTGGATGGTGATCGCTTCCGGGATCGTCACTTCGCGGATGAGTTTTTCCTTCGGCTCGTTGGAGGCGTGGCCCTTCAGGCGCTGGGTGCGGCGGCGGAACGAGGCAATCGAGCGCTCGCGGACGTCGTCGGCGTTGAGCGCCGTCACCACGGTGAGGCGGCCGCGCTGCTTCTGCGGGCCGGGCTTGTGCGTGGTCTTCGGGGCGGCGACGGGACGCATGGCCCCGCCCGGACCGCGGCGGATCTGGCGCGGACCCTCGTCGTCCTCGGGCTCGGCAGCAACCGCTGGCGCACGCGTGGTGGTTGCCGCTGCGGGCCGGGCCGTCGTGGTTGCCGGCCGTGAAGTCGTCGTTGCCGGACCGGCGCCGGGCGCACGCGCCGCGGGCGCGCGGGCGGCCTGTTGCGGCTGCTCGCCGTCGCCGAAGCGCCTCTTGGCCTCGATCTCGGCCTTGCGCTTGGCCTCGTCCTCGTGGCGATGACGCTCATCCTCGGCCTTGCGGCGGGCCTCGGCCGCCTCGCGCTCGGCGCGCTCGGCGGCTTCGCGGACGGCGCGGCGCTGAGCTTCCTCTTCGGCCTGCCGGCGCTCTTCGACCTCGCGCACCCGTTCATCGGCCAGCGCGCTGGCGCGTGCCGAGCGTTCATCCTCGGTCAGCGTGCGCAGCACGACGCCGGTATTGGTATTGCGGGGCGGCGCCGCGGGACGCGGAGCAGCAGCCGGCGGCGGCGCCGGCCTGGCGGGAGCCTTGGCGACTTCCGGCGCCTGCGGCTCGGGTCCGCCGCCCTCGATCCGGCGCTTGCCGCGCTTCTCGACCACGACCTGCTTGCTGCGGCCATGGCTGAAGCTCTGGCGCACGGTGCCCGTTTCGACGCGCGGCTTGAGCGTCAGCGTCTTGCTCGGGACGCTCAGCTTCTTGTCGCCAGGGGTCTTGGTATCAACCATTCAGCAGTCCTAATCCTGATCTCGTTAGTGGGGTGCGTTGCCGCACCGTCATGTCGGTCGTCGCTCTCAAGAAGAGCTGGTCTTCAGAAATCCTGGCCGTGTGTTTCGGCAGTCTTGTCATCGTCCGCCAGCCGGTATCGGACCAGCATCTGGCTACGTGACAGGAATGTCCTGCTCGCCGGGCCCGCGAGCAGCGCAGCATGTATCACATTTGACCGGGTGAGTGCCAAATCCAATTCTGCCGATTTCAATGCGGTAACGACGGGAATTTGCGCCTTGCGGCCGCGATTCCCGTCATTTTGCCGCGCAGTTGCGTCCAATTTACGGATTCCGTCTTCGGCCCCGTCACTGGCGTGGATCAGGACCTCGGCCGTTCCGTCCTTCAGGGCGCCTTCGACCTTGCCAAAACCGGCCACGACCTGGCCGGCCTTGGCGGCAATGGCGAGCGCCTCAGTCACGCTCCGGACCAGGAGCGCTTCGATATCAGAGGGGAGCGTGGGCGGGGTGCGAAGGTCGCGCTTGAAGGCCTTGCTGAAGTGGTGACGGCGCACGGCTTCCGCAACCACTTTCCGCGAGGCGGATATCCACATTCCCCGGCCGGGCAGCTTGCGTTTCAGGTCGGGAACAATGTCGCCTGCCGGCGAAACGACGAAGCGGATCAGCTCGTCGACCGGGCGCACCTCGCGGCTGACGGCGCACATGCGCATGGTCGCGGACTTTCCGGTCCGCGGTCCATGGTCGAGTTCGCTGTCAGCGCTGGCGAGCATCCGGGCGACATCTCCTGCAGCCCTTAAGCCGGCTGCTGTTCGTCAGCCTCTGCCTCTTCGCCGGGCTTGGCGAGGTCGGCCTCGGTGATCCAGCCGGCCTTGACGCGGGCCTGCATGATCATCGCTTCGGCATCGTCACGGGTGATGTCGATACCGTCGAGCGCACCCGCGAATTTGGTGGCCTCGCCGCCTTCCTTGCGCTCGGTCCAGCCGACCAGGTCGTCGGTGGCGCAGCCGGCGAGGTCGTCGACCGACTTGATGTCGTTCTCGCCGAACTTGACCAGCATCTTCGAGGTCACGCCCGGCACGTCCTTGAGCGCGTCCTCGACGCCCAGCTCCTTGCGGCGGGCCTCGAGCTCGGCCTCCTGCTGCTCCAGATATTCGCGGGCGCGATTCTGCAGCTCCTGCGCCGTCTCCTCGTCAAACCCCTCGATGCCGGCGAGCTCCTTCGCATCCACCATCGCGAGCTCCTCGACCATGGTGAAGCCTTCGGACGCCAGCAACTGGCCGACCACTTCGTCGACATTGAGCGATTCCATGAACACGCGGGTGGCGTTCTCGAAGCCGGCCTGGCGGCGCTCCGATTCCTCCTGCTCGGTCAGGATGTCGATGTCCCAGCCGGTGAGCTGCGAGGCGAGGCGGACGTTCTGGCCGCGGCGGCCGATCGCCAGCGAGAGCTGGTTGTTGGTATCGGGCACCACGACCTCGATACGCTCGCGGTCCTCGTCGATGACGACCTTGGAGACTTCGGCGGGCGCCAGCGCGTTGACCACGAAGGTCGCGATATCGGGCGACCAGGGAATGATGTCGATCTTCTCGCCCTGCAATTCGTTCACCACGGCCTGCACGCGCGAGCCGCGCATACCGACGCAGGCGCCGACCGGATCCACCGAGGAATCGCGGGAAATCACGCCGATTTTCGCGCGCGAGCCGGGATCGCGGGCGACGGCCTTGATCTCGACGATGCCGTCATAGATCTCCGGCACTTCCTGCGCGAACAGCTTAGCCATGAATTGCGGATGGGTGCGCGACAGGAAGATCTGCGGACCGCGGGTCTCGCGGCGGACGTCGAAGATGTAGGCGCGGACGCGGTCGCCGTTGCGGAACACCTCGCGCGGCAGCATCTCGTCGCGGCGGATGATGGCTTCGCCGCGGCCGAGATCGACGATCACGCTGCCATATTCGACGCGCTTGACGACGCCGTTGACGATATCGCCGATGCGATCCTTGAATTCCTGGTACTGCCTGTCACGCTCGGCCTCGCGCACCTTCTGCACGATCACCTGCTTGGCCGACTGCGCGGCGATGCGGCCATATTCCAGCGGCGGCAGCGTGTCGGCGATGGTGTCGCCGACCTGGGCGCCGGGATTGGCGCGCTGCGCATCGACCAGCGAAATCTGGTTGGAATGATTTTCGACCTTCTCGACGACGAGCATGTGGCGCGACAGCCGCAGCTCGCCCTTCTTCGGGTCGATCTCGGCATGAACGTCAGTCTCGCTGCCGTAACGGGCCCGCGCCGCCTTGGCGATCGCGTCCTCCATCGCGGCGATGACGATGCCGCGGTCGATCGATTTCTCGCGTGCGACGGCGTCGGCGATCTGCAGCAGTTCAAGTCGATTGGCGCTGACTGCCATGGCTAGTCTCCTTCGTCAGGCTCGATCTCGCCGCGCCGCGCGCGTTCGGCGGCAAGGCGATGTTTCTTTGTATTGGTCGGTGCCGGCTTCTTTTTCGGCTTGGTGTTCTTGGTCGTCTTCTCGCTGATCTTGGCATGCGGCGGAGCCGGAGGCTCCAGTCCGAGATCCCTGCGCAGCTCGCGCGCCTCGGCCTTGCCGCGACGCATGGAGGCCGCGATCAACTCATCGGTCAGCACCAGCCGGGCCTCGGCGATGTCTTCCATCGTCAAGAGAACGTCGGCCGCGTCGCCGGCCTTGACGTCGTCGCGCGCGATCCGCACGCGGTCGCCTTCGACCCTGCCGATCGTACCACGAAAGCGCTTCCGCCCTTCATGGGCGACCGCCATTTCGACCTTCACGAGATGGCCCTGATGACGCTCGAAATCGGAACGGCGTACCAGCGGCCTGTCGATTCCGGGTGAGGATATTTCCAGCCGATAGGCACGGTCGATGGGGTCGGCGACGTCGAGGACCGGCGACAGCGCCCGCGAGATGGCCTCGCAGTCCTCGAGCTGCATCGAGCCGTCCGGGCGCTCCGCCATGATCTGGACCGTGCAGCCGGCTTCCCCGGAGACGCGGATCCGCACCAGCCGGTAGCCCATGCCCTGGAGCACGGGGGCCGCGATCGCGGACACCCGCGCCGCGACGCCGGGCTCGACCACGAGCCGGGGCTCGGCCAGCAGATCGGCATCGGTGGAACCAGGGTTCGGTTCGGTCATATCCAGGGTCAAAGACGCTCGATGGTTAACGCTTGGTTGACGGCTCGGCTTCGGAACTCACGGATCGGTTCCCGTGGCCGCCCGAGCGCGTCTGGACGCAGGTAATAAAAAAGAGCGGGTCCTTCCGGGCCCACTCTCCATACCGATCGTATGAGAAGATAAGTTGGCGCGGATATAGCGCTTTTCGCTCTCGCCGACAAGGCCCGGCCGGAGCGAAGGGCGCCTTTTTATGCCGGTCCCGGCCTAACCCTTCTTTCATCAAGCAGGCCTAAATTGCCTGTTGGCGGGGCACCTTAGCCTGCTTGTGTACCCGCGGCGTGCCCGATTTCGAGTTTGCGTTCCATGACTGCTGCCACGTCGCTCATTCCCGGACTGGACGAGATCGTCAGGCGTGGCGATCTGCGCAAGCGCAGCGATGTCGCATGCGCCATCGCCGACCTGTTTTTCGCCGACTCCGCGCGACTTCGTCCCGACCTTGTCGATCTCTTCGACAATCTCCTGGTCGACCTCGTGCCGCATGCCGAGCTTGCCGCGCGCATCGACCTCGCCGAACGCTTTTCCAAGATCAGCAACGCGCCCCGCCATCTCGTCGGCCAGCTCGCCCGCGAGAATGAAATCCAGGTCGCCGCCCCCGTGCTGCGCCGCTCGCCCGTGCTCGATGAAGCAGCCCTGCTCGAGATCGCACGCTTCAAGGGGCAGGGCCATCTGCTGGCGATGACCGAGCGTCCCGTGCTGTCGGCAAATCTCACGGACGTGCTGGTCGAGCGCGGCGATCGCGACGTGGTGCGGCGCGCCGCCGGCAATGCCGGCGCGAAATTCTCAGCCGGCGGCTATTCCGAGCTGATCAGGCGCGCCTCCAAGGATGGTGTGCTGACGCTCAAGATCGGCCAGCGCGACGATCTCTCCGACGATCAGCTCAGGGATCTCCTGGGCGGTACGCTCGACGTCATCCGGCGCCGCCTGACCGAAGTCGTCAAGCCGGCACGCCAGATGGAAATCCGGCGCGCCATGACCGAGATCGAGGAAGCCTCGCTGCCGCCGGGGCCGCGGCGCGATTATGCGGACGCCCAGCGCACGGTGCTCAACCTGCATCGTGAGGGGCATCTCGGCGAAAGCGCGCTGCTCGGTTTCGCCAAGGCGCACAAATACGAGGAAGCCATCGCGGCGCTGTCAGCGATATCAGGCGTCAAGCTGTCGGTGCTCGATCGGCTGATCGCTGGCGACCGCTACGATCCGATCCTGATCCTGGGCCGCGTGAAGAATCTGGGTTGGCCGACGGTGCGCGCCCTGATCCTCCTGTGGTACGGACCGCAACGCACGCCGGCTGATGCCGATATCGAGGCCGCCCGCGTGAACTTCACGAAGCTGATGCCGGCGACGGCCGAGCGCGTCGTGAATTTCTGGCGCACCCGCCAGACCATCTGACCTGCTTTCCAAGACGCTTCTCCGCACGCTATCCTCCCGTTCAATGGCGCGGCAACAGCAAGCGCGTGGTGTGGGAAGCGACCGGCGGGAAGAAGGCGCGAGAGCGTGATGGGATCAGCTTCGGCTTGATCGTCCAATGATGGCATTATGCCATCGATTTGCCCGACGCGTCAAGTTGATTTCGTAAAATCCGCAGTGCGGCGCGCTTGCCCGCGCCGATACTTTGCATGGGGTTGTTTTCGACATTTTTGTCGGACGGTCGCAACCGCCCCTGGGCCGAGCCGCTTGAGCGCCAGTCCCGGCCTACACCCTGCGAAACCGCAAGTAAGCCGCCTTGCGGCCCTCGCGCGCGGCTTTCCTGCCGTAGCGCGTCATGGTGTAGCCATCCCAGGGCAGACGAAAATCGTCGGCGCGCTCCGCGAGCCAGACGAAATCCGGCGAACGCGTCATGTGCGACAGCGTCCAGGCGCAGTAGTCGTCGATGTCGCAGACGAAGCGGAACTCGCCGCCGCGTTTGATCACGCGCGACATCGCGGCGATAGTTTTGTCCTGGACAAAGCGCCGCTTCCAGTGGCGTCGCTTCGGCCAGGGATCGGGATGGATCAAATCAAGTCGCGACAGCGAATCCTTCGGCAGCCAGGCCAGCAGCTCGGCGGCATCGCCTGCGAACAGGCGGATGTTGCCGATGTTGTTCGCCTCGATCTGCGCGAGGACCTTTGCCATGCCGTTGATATAGGGCTCGCAGCCGATGAAGCCGGTGTTGGGAAAGTGCTGCGCCTCGGCTGCGAGATGCTCGCCGCCGCCAAAACCGATCTCGAGCCGCAGCTCGTCCGCCGCGGGATCGAAGATCTCGCGTACGTCAGCCGGCGCCTCGCCGGAGATGTCGAGCGCAAGATGCGGCAGGAGATTTTCGACCAGGTCGGCCTGGTGCTGCCTGAGCTTGTGCCCCTTGCGGCGGCCGAAGAAGGCGCGCTCGTCGTCGGCGCGCTGCGGATCTGATTTGCGTTCGCTCATCGCAGCGTCTGGTAGAGCCGGTAGAGCAGCCGCGCGCGCGGCTCCAGCGAGGAAATGTAGAGCTGCTCGGTGTGGGTGTGCGCGCCCTTGCCGTCGACGCCGAGGCCGTCGAGCGTGCCGGTGTGGGCGGCGGTGAAATTGCCGTCGGAGCCGCCGCCGGTGTGGGTATCGATCAGCTCGAAGCCGAGCTCTGCCGCAAGGCCTTTTGCGTGCTCATAGAGCGAGGCGCCGGAATTGCTCTTCTCGTAGGGCGGACGATTGAGCTCGCCGGTGACTTTGACCGTCACGCCCTCGGTCTTCGACGTCAGTCCGAGAATCTTTGCGACGAACTCGTCGGAATCGGCAATGCTCGGCACGCGCAGATCGACTTCGGCATAGGCTTCTTCCGGCGTGACGTTGGGCCGCGTGCCGCCGCGCACGACGCCGACATTGACGGAGACGCCGCGCTTCAGGTCGTTCATCGCCTCCAGCGCGTGGATGACGTTGGCAAGCTCGCGGATCGCGCTGCGTCCATCCTCGGGCCGCGTGCCGGCATGCGCGGGCACGCCCTTGATGAAGACTTCGAAGCGGCCGACGCCCTTGCGGCCCGTGACGATCTTGCCGCCGTCGCGCGCGGGCTCCGTCACCAGCACATACTTTGCTTTGCGTCCCTCGGCCTCGATCAGTTCGCGCGAGGTGGGGCTGCCGATCTCCTCGTCGGAGGTGAACATATGGGTGATGCCGAGCGGCGAGCGCTCGGCGGTTTCGCACAGACGACGGAAGGCGTGATGGGCGATGTAGGCGCCGCCCTTCATGTCGTAGATGCCGGGACCGAACGCGCTGTCCCCGTCGATCCGGAACGGCAGGCGCTCGATGAAGCCCATCGGATGCACGGTGTCGAGATGGCTGAGCACGAGGATGCCGGGCTTGTCCTGGCCCCAAGCCGAGCGCGCCACGAGATGATCGCCGCAGCCATTGACGCCGGCGACGCGTTCGAGCGTCACCGGCAGGTCGCGGTAGTGATTCGCAACTAGCGAGGCCAGCTTGTTGACCTGGTCCGGTGTGTCGGTCGGCGTCTCGATCTCCACCCAGCGGCGGATACCTTCGAGCATGGTCGCGGTGTCGAACGGATTCTTGTTGGTCGGCATGCGGCGCCTACGCCTCGGAAGTTAGGTCGATCATCGGGAAGCGCGCCTTATACGCGCGCTCGCGATGTCGGCATAGGCCAGATTTGGTACATCACCGTTTGTCGGGACCTTCGCGGGCCGCGATCTGCTCGACGAGATCGACGATCGAGCGGCGCAATTTGGAGTCGGTGATTCGGGTGAACGCCCTGGTCAGCGCGAGGCCTTCGGAGGTCGCAAGGAAATCGGAGACGTAAGCGGGCGAGGCGCCTTCGGCAAAACCATCCGGCCCCGGCGTGCCGCTCGGTCCGCCCTCGAACAGGAACGACACCGGCACCTGCAAGATTTCGGCAATCTGCTGGATGCGACTCGCGCCCACGCGATTGGTGCCCTTTTCGTATTTCTGGATTTGCTGGAAGGTCAGGCCAAGCGCTTCGCCGAGCTTCTCCTGGCTCATGCCCAACATGATGCGGCGCATACGCACGCGGCTGCCGACATATTTGTCAACAGGGTTGGGCGCTTTCGACATCTCCTCAGCCCTCCTCACACCACCTTAGGGGCAACAGAGCGGATGCCTAAGGCGACCACGACGTCCAAACCTCATCTGCGATTTATGGCAAACATTGCGGAGAAATTTAGCAATGCACGGTTATCTTTTGCAGCCGGGCTCAGAATGTGGAGCGCGCCGTCGTTCTGTCAACCGTGGGATTACGGTTGTCAAAGACTTCCGGTCCCGGAAATCGGCAATCAAGGCTTCCGTTTGGCAGCGCGGCGTCGCACCGCGAAGACGATGGCGAGCGCGACGATGATGGCCGCCGGAATGTCGCCGACGCGCGCATAGACGGTCGGAGAAATGGCGGCCGGAAGGCTTGCATCCAGAATGCCTTCGACACCAAGCCCAAGGCTGGCAACGGTCCGGCCCACGGGGTCGATCACCGCCGAGATGCCGGTGTTGGCAGAGCGGACCAGCGGCAGGCCGAGCTCGATGGCGCGCATCCGCGCCTGCTCCATGTGCTGGTAGGGGCCGGTGGAGATTCCGAACCAGCCGTCATTGGTCAGATTGACGATCCAGCCCGGGCGCTCGTCGCGGCCGGCAACGTCGCCGGGAAAGATCGCCTCGTAGCAGATCAGCGGGAGTGCGCGCGGCGCACGCGGCACGGGCAGTGCGTGGCGCACGCTTCCCGGAATAAATCCGCCCTGCACGCGCGTGAGTTGCTCGAAGCCGAGCTTTTCCATCAGGTCCTGGAAGGGCAGGAATTCCCCGAACGGCACCAAATGCAGCTTGTCGTAGACCGCGAGCACACTACCGTCATGATCGATGACATAGATCGAGTTGTAGGCGCGCGTGATCGGCTTGCCCGGCGGCAGGTCGGGCGCACGCACCGATCCCGTGATCAGCACCGTTCCTTTGGGCAGCAAATCCGCAATTTGCGCCATCGCGTCGGCTTCGCGGGTCAGGAAGAACGGAAACGCGGATTCCGGCCAGATCAGGATGGTGGCATCGCTGACGCCGGTCGATTGCGGCCCTGCGGCGCGATCGGACAGCGCCAGATATTTCTTCATCACCTCCGCTTTCGCAGAGTAGTTGAACTTGGCGTCCTGCTGCAGGTTCGGTTGCATCAGCCGCAGTTTTGTGCCCGCCACCATCGCTGTCGGATGCAGCGACAGGCGGATTGCGCCAAAAATTCCCATCAAGACCAGCAGCGCGACCGCTGCCGCCGGCACGCGCCACGGCAGCTTTCGATCCGACGTGCGATCGATCAGCACCGCGGGGCTGGCGAAGATCGCAACGGTGAGGAAGGTCATGCCCCACAGCCCGATCAGCGAGGCCGCCTGTGCGAGCGGCAAGGGTTCAGACAGCGCGTAGCCGTAGGCGTTCCACGGAAAGCCGGTCAGCGCATGGCCGCGCAACCACTCGCTGATGGTGAGGCTCGCCGCCAATGCCAGGATGCGTGTTGCGTCCTTGGTCCAGAGCAGCCGCGCCAGCGCAAAGCCCATCGCCGGGAATATCGCGAGATAGGCGGGCAGGCCGAGCACGGCGAAGGGCGTCAGCCAGGCAAAGGTCTGGGCATCGACGAAGAAGGCGTAACCGATCCAGTAGAGGCCGGGGACGAAATAGCCGAGCCCGAAGCAGTAACCGGTCAGTGCCGCTGCCGGGATACCGCCGAGCTTCCCGCCGCCGGCGCCGTCGATCAGCCATACCAGGACCGGGAAGGTCAAAAACAGCACCGGCCAGGCATTGAATGGCGCCAGCGCCAGCACGGACAGGGCGCCGGCTCCCATCGCGACGAGCGCGCGCTTCCATCCCCAGGTCAGGATGATGGCGAGCGCGACGGTGCGGAGTTTGGCGGGAATCGTCACTGCGGGCCGGCCCCGTCGCCGGGCGGCGGAGCAGGCGTGTCGCCCGAGGGCGGCTGGCCGGTGTCGGGCGGCGCCTCGCGGCGGCGGCTCTCGCGCTGGGTGCGCGGAACGGGGCGTTCCTTTCGTGGTGCGATCCGCAGGCGCTTGACGCGGCGCGGGTCGGCGTCGAGCACCTCGACCTCGTAATTGCCGGGACCGGAGATCACCTCGCCGCGCACCGGCAGGCGGCCGACGAAGCTGACGAGATAGCCGCCGAGCGTCTCGACCTCCTCGCCGGCTTCGCCGGTGACGAAATCCTCGCCGATCACGGTGCGGACGTCGTCGAGGCTCGCGCGGGCGTCGGCGATGAATGCGTTGTCGGGCAGGCGCACGATCGACGGCGCGTCGTCGCTGTCGTGCTCATCGTCGATCTCGCCGACGATCTGCTCGACGATGTCCTCGAGCGAGACCAGGCCGTCGCTGCCGCCATATTCGTCGACCACGAGCGCGAGATGGATGCGCGAAGCCTGCATCTGCGCCAGGAGGTCGATCGCCCGCATCGAGGGCGGCACGTAGAGCAGCTTGCGGATGATATTGGCTTCGGAAAGCGGCAGCGAGAGATCGACTGCGCGCAAATCGAGACCCGCGGGCAGCGGCTTCTTGCGCTTGGCCTTTGCCGTCTCCGACACCCGCGCCTTGGCCGTCATGAAGGTGAGGAGGTCACGGATGTGCACGATGCCTTCGGGATCGTCGAGCGTCTCGTTGTAGACGACGAAACGCGAATGGCCGGCATTCTCGAACCGGTCCATCAATTCGCCGAGCGGAATGTCGCGCTTCACCGCGATGATGTCGGCGCGATGCACCATGACGTCGGCAATGCGGCGCTCGTGCAGATTGAGGATGTTGCGCAGCATGGTGCGCTCGACGGCGGAGAAGCCGGCATCATCAGGCGTCGTGGCGTCGAGCACGACCTGGAGATCGTCGCGGACCGAGCCCGCCTTCCAGCCGAACAGCGTGCGGATGGCGCGCAGCAGCCAGCCCTCGGCCGTCGGGCGCAACACTTCGCCCGGCTGCACCACCGCCGGCAGGTTGGGCGTGTTGCGCGGATTGTCGTGGGTCGGCTCGGAATCCGGCATCTCAATCCATCCGTGGCCGGTCGGCATAGGGATCGGGAATGCCGAGCTCGGCCAGGATCTCCTGTTCCAGCGCTTCCATTTCCTCCGCGTCGGCGTCGTTCTCGTGATCGTAGCCGATCAGATGCAGAAAGCCGTGCACGGCGAGATGGCTCAGGTGATGGTCGAAGGGCTTTTGCTCCTCGTCCGCTTCGCGCCGCATGGTCTCATAGGCGATCGCGATGTCGCCGAGCATGCGCGGCGCATCGCCCGGCTTGCGCGCGCCTTCCGGCTGCAGCGCAGGAAACGACAGCACGTTGGTCGCCTTGTCGATGCCGCGCCAATTGCTGTTGAGGGTGCGGATGCCCGTGTCATCGGTCAGCATCACGGCCACTTCGGCATCGGTGACGTCGTCCTCGACCGAGCCTGCGGCAGCCGCGATGGCGCGCTGGATCACGGCCTCGGCATCGGGCTCGCTCTGCCAGCAATCGGCGACGACGAGGACCTCGGTCATGGGAAGGTTGGGATGCGACATGGTTTTGTTCGGAACGGAAGGCGCTGGTCTCGCGCCCGTGGTCCGGCTGTTTTCCCGTTATGGCTTGCCGGCGGCCGGCCGCTGCGGCGAGCCCTCATAGGCGGCAACGATGCGCGCCACGAGCTCGTGGCGGATCACGTCCTCGGCGGTGAAATGAACTTGCGCAATGCCTTCGACGCCGCCGAGCAGGCGGGTCGCCTCCGCAAGCCCCGACGTCGCGCCGTTCGGCAGGTCGATCTGCGAGGGGTCGCCGGTCACGATCATGCGGCTGTTCTCGCCGAGGCGCGTCAAAAACATCTTCATCTGCATCGACGTGGTGTTCTGCGCCTCGTCCAGGATGATGACGGCGTTAGTCAGCGTGCGGCCGCGCATGAAGGCGAGTGGCGCGATCTCGATCTCGCCGCTCTGCAGCGCGCGCTCGACGATGCGCGCATCCATCAGATCGTAGAGCGCGTCGTAGATCGGACGCAGATAGGGATCGACCTTTTCGCGGAGATCGCCGGGCAGGAAGCCGAGCCGTTCGCCCGCTTCCACGGCGGGACGCGACAGGATGATGCGGTCGACTTCCTTGCGCTCGAACAATTGCGCGGCATGCGCCACCGCGAGCCAGGTCTTGCCGGTGCCGGCGGGGCCGATGCCGAACACCAGCTCGTGACGCTTCAGCGCACGGATATAGGAGTCCTGTGCCGCGGTGCGGGCGCGCACCGGACGCTTGCGCAGATTGATGCTGTCGAAGGCCGTCTTGGCCGACTTGGCGTCGAACTCGAACAGCGAGCCCTGGGCGATCACGGCGCGGATCGCGCCTTCGACCTCGCCCTGGTCCAGATCGTGGCCCTTCAGCGCCTGGGCGTAGAGCGCCTCCAGCACGCGCCGCGCGGCGTCGCAGCCGTCGCGCGTGCCGCCGATGGTGATGTGATTGCCCTTGGAATCGACAATAACGCCGAGCCGGCGCTCGATCTGCGCCAGGTTCTGGCCATAAGGGCCGACCAGCGCGGAAGCGGCGCGGTTGTCGTCGAAGTCGATGACGACCTGGGTTTCGGGCGGAACTTGCATGTCGCGGTCAAATTTGCGGCTGGGAGCGAGTGAAGGCGAATCCGATGCGCTTTTGGGCAAGGGTTCAGGCTCCAGTAGCCATGGATGATAAGGCAGCTTCGCGCGCGACCGGCTTCGTCGCGAGCTCACCGAGCAGGCTGTAGCGTTCGAGGCTGTCGATGCGAACCGGCAGGGTTTTTCCGATGATGTCCGGCGAGGCCATCACATGCGCCGGCTGGAGATAGGCGGTGCGGCCGACGATCTGGCCTTCCTTGCGCGCCTCGCGCTCGAACAGCACGTCGACGGTTGTGCCAATCGCGGCCTTGTTGAAGGCCGATTGCTGGCTGTCGATCAACCCCTGGAGCCGCTCCAATCGCTGGTCCATCTCGGCTAAGGACACCGTCTCCTGCAGATCCGCGGCCGGCGTTCCCGGCCGGGCGGAATATTTGAACGAGTAAGCCGCAGCGTAACCGATTTGTGTGACCAGCGCGAGGGTGGCACGAAAATCTTCCTCGGTTTCGCCGGGGAAACCCACGATAAAATCCGATGAAAAAGCAATGTCTTGGCGCGCCGCCCGGAAACGATCGATGACGCGGCGGTAGTCGTCGGCGGTATGCTTGCGATTCATGGCCGAAAGGATCCGGTCCGAGCCCGATTGTACCGGCAGATGCACGAAGGGCATCAGGGCATCGAGATCGCGATGGGCGGCGATCAGGCTGTCATCGACGTCGCGGGGATGGCTGGTCGAGTAGCGCAGCCGCGCAATACCGGGGACCTGTGAGAGGTGCTCGAGCAGTTTGCCGAGGGGCCAGCTTTGCCCGTCCGGACCTTCGCCGTGATAGGCGTTGACGTTCTGGCCGATCAACGTGAGCTCGCGCACGCCATTGTCGGCAAGCCGCTTCACGTCGTCGAGGATTTTTGCCACCGGCCGCGACACCTCGGCGCCACGCGTGTACGGCACGACGCAGAACGTACAAAACTTGTCGCAGCCTTCCTGCACCGTGACGAAGGCCGAAATGCCGCGGGCGCGGATCGCCTCGGGTTTTGGCTGCGCGAGGAAGCCAAATTTGTCCGCGGCGGGAAATTCGGTCTCGATGGCGCGGCCGTCGTGGCTCGCGCGCTTCAGAAGCTCGGGCAGATGGTGGTAGCTCTGCGGGCCGACCACGACGTCGACAGGCGCGCGCCGCACGATCTCCTCGCCCTCGGCTTGCGCCACGCAGCCGGCGACTGCGATCTGCATCGTGCGTCCGCCGCGCGCCGCCTCGTCCTTGGCCGTGCGCAGGCGGCCGAGCTCGGAATAGACTTTCTCGGAGGCCTTTTCGCGGATGTGGCAGGTGTTGAGGATGACGAGGTCGGCGTCCTCGGCGCTCGCTGTCTCCACGAATCCCTCGGGCGCCAGCGTGTCCACCATGCGCTGGGCATCGTAGACGTTCATCTGGCAGCCATATGATTTGATGTGCAGCTTGCGCGGCGGCGTCATGGAACCCGGATTTGTGGTGGAACGGCCCTCAAATATAGGCTGAGGGGGCGAAAATCCAGTGATTGCAGCGCCTGTCGCAGTCATTCCGGGGCGCGCGATAGCGCGAACCCGGAATCTGGAGGGCGAGATTCCGGGTTCATCGCTCCGCGATGCCCCGGAATGACGATGTTCGGCAGAATCAGCCGGCAACGGCGTCCGTTTCGACCCGGCGGACCAGGTCCGGCAGTTGCCGCATGTCGTCGAAGATCAGGCCGGCGCCGGCTCGGCGCAGGATTTCGCCATGGCCGGGCGGGCAGTGGCTGCCGCCGTGAAAGCCCAGCACCGCCATTCCGGCGGCCCGGGCACCGGTGACACCGGGGACGCTGTCCTCGATGACGAGGCAGCTTTCCGGCGCCGTCTTCATTTGCTGCGCGGCGAACAGGAACAGGTCGGGTGCCGGCTTGCCGCGCGCCACCTGGCTCGCGGAGAAGATGTGCGGCGCGAGCAGGTTGTAGAGCCCGGCGCATGTCAGACCGTGACGGATCTTCTCCGGCGTGCCGCTCGATGCGACGCATCTGGGCAAATCGATTGCGCGAATCGCTGCGGCCACGTGCGTGATCGCCTGCAGGTCGCTGGCATAGAACTGCAGCGTGGCCGCATTGACCTGATGTTCCAGATCGTCCGGGAGGTTGCGGCCGATTTCCTGCTCGACCATCAGCCGCGCGTCTTTCTCGGATACGCCGAGGAAACGGACGAGCACCTGCTCCGGCGTGATCGGATAGCCGTGCCGGCTGAGCACGTCGGCATGCGCGCGACAGGAGATGACCTCGCTGTCGACGAGCACGCCGTCGCAATCGAAGATGATGAGGTCAACTGCCACTAACGCATGATCCGAAAAAGTGCGCAGCGGTTTTCCCGCGCGACAAACGTGGAACGCGTTTGCGCGGAGATCATGCTCAAGAAGTGGATTTGTCGTCGTCGAGCGGGACGCAATAGAGCTCGAGGCGGTGATCGACCAACTTGTAGCCGAGCTTGCGGGCGATCTCGGCCTGCAGCTTCTCGATCTCTTCCGAGGTGAACTCGATCACCTTGCCGTCGCGCAGATTGATCAGGTGATCGTGATGGCTGTCGCGCATCTGCTCGTAGCGCGCGCGGCCCTCGCGAAAATCGTGACGCTCGATGATGCCGGCGTCCTCGAACAGCTTGACCGTGCGATAGACGGTCGAGATCGAGATCTTGTCATCGACCGCGACGCAACGCCGGTACAGTTCCTCGACGTCGGGATGGTCTGCCGCCTCCGCGAGCACGCGGGCGATGACGCGGCGTTGCTCGGTCATGCGCATGCCGGTCGCGGCACAGCGGGACTCGATGGTGGTTGCCTTGGACGCGGAGGACGGTTTCAAAACGGTCATGGTTGGTCTGCCTTGCGGGGGCACCTTCTGCCACCAATGTTACGACAAGTCACGTCGCATCAGAAGCGCGTTCAACTGTTCCCCGTCCGGCTGCTTATAGTAGCGTTCGCGGCGCCCGACCACCACGAATCCGGCGCGTTCATAGAGCCGCCGGGCCGGCTGGTTGTTCTCCTCGACCTCCAGAAATATAGTGCGAACGCCGCGGCCGGCGAGGTGGCCGAGATGGGTCAAGAGCAGCGCGCGGGAGAGCCCGCGGCCGCGCCGGGCCGCATCGATGGCAATGGAGAGGATTTCGGCCTCGTCCGCGCCGATCCGCGACACCGCAAAGCCGATCGTCTTGCGGCCCAATCGGAAGCGATGCACGAGCGTGTTGCGCTCGCTCATCATGCTCTCGAATTCGCCCTCACCCCAGCCGCGCGCGAAAGACGCGCCGTGGAGCTGCGCGAGCCGCGCCGTATCGCGCCCGCTCGCGGGCTCGACGACGGGCGTGCCGCCGCGCCACCATGCCGACAGCCAGTTCATCATGAGGTGGCGACGGCGAGCGGTGGCTGTGCCGCCGGCTTGGCATCGGGCGCACGCAGATAGAAGGGACGTGCCGGCGTGCCTTGCGGATCGGCCGCCGCGCCCAGCCACGCGACCCAATTGATGTCGGGTGCGGCCTGCGCATCGACCGCAATCGGCTGCGGCGCATCCTTGGGCCAGCGGTCGGAGAGGATCCTGGCGGCATTGCCGACCAGATGCGGCGCGCCGAATTGCGACGCTGCAATCGCGTCATCGATGCTGGCGACCTTCGGCCGCACGAGTTGGCTGCCGTCGCCGGCAACGATCTGGAAGTAGACGTGATCATGCCGCGCATCGATCGCGGAGATCACGGGCGCTTGCCGGTTCTGGCTGACGACCGCAGCCGCATAGGCCGACAGCGTCGTCAGTCCCACGGCCGGCTTGTCCGCGGCGAGCGCAAGCCCGCGCGCGGCCGAGATGCCGACGCGCAATCCGGTAAAGCTTCCGGGGCCGGTGGTGACCGCGATGCGGTCGAGCGACGTGAAGGCGAGGTTCGCCGACTGCATCACCCGCGCGATCAGCGGCATCAGCGCTTCAGCGTGCCCGCGCTTCATCGGCAGCGATTCCTGCGCGATCAGTTGGCCGGCGTTCGTGTCGAGCACGGCCGCGGCGCAGGCGTCCAGCGCGGTATCGATGGCGAGGATCAGCATGGAACGTTCATGGCATTGTTGACATTCGTGGCCGGGCTTGGCCGCTGGCAAGGGCCTTGAGGGTCGTCAGAAGTTGCTGGATGCGTGCAAAGAACTCGGCGCCCCATCGCGAACACAGACGTCAAAACGACAAAAAAGACCACATGCTCCTCTTATAGCGAAGTCGTGCCGCAATCGCGAGGGCCCGCGGATCTCCGCGTTGTAATGCCGTTCAGCCAGGATAGTATTTGGACGGTCCAAAGCGGGTCAATTTTGTCCCGGGCGGGAGGGCCGTCGATCAGTGGCCGCCAGACTTTCCGGGCGAAGGGAAGATGATTATGAAATTGCGGAAACTCGTTTGCCTCATGGCCCTGTTTTTTTCGCCCGGTGCGTTCGCTTCTGAGCTGGTCGGGCAGTACTACGTGCCCTTTCTCGATCTTGGGAAGGGTCAATTCCAACCGGAGACTTTGACCATAGTTAAGCCCAATGGCACGTTTGAAACGCACACGGTGCATAAGGGCCTGAGAGAGGTAAGGCAGGGAGCCTTTCAAGACTCTGGAGGGCAGGCACGTATTTCCGCACTCAGGGACGTGGTGAAATGTGCCGGAGTCCTCAATGAAGATGAAAGCGACGGCGTCACATTCACATACAAAAAAACGGCCACGGAATTGGTGATGTTCATCGGGCAGGAAAAACAGTCCATCGCCGTTGCAACTCCGGATCAGGTTGCAAAAGTCATGAGCGTTCCGCCGTGCAAATAAGGCCACGTGAAACGTGAATGCCCGGAACACTTGGCGCGAAGACGCGCTTCGTGCTCTTGCCCGGGCATGACTGAGTTCAATCGGATCGCCGATCGCGCAAGTTACATCGGCCGGACTTCGACCACGTCGGGCACAAAGTGCTTCAAGAGGTTCTGGATGCCGTGCTGGAGCGTCGCCGTCGATGACGGGCAGCCCGAGCAGGCGCCCTTCATGTTGAGATAGACGATGCCGTCCTTGAAGCCGCGGAAGGTGATGTCGCCGCCGTCATTGGCGACCGCGGGCCGCACGCGGGTCTCGATCAGGTCCTTGATCATGTCTACCGTCTCGGCATCAGCCTCGTCGAAGAACTCGTCCTCCTCATCGGTATCGACGTCGTCGGTCGCGCTGCCGTCGGCGAGCATCGGCGCGCCGGACATGTAGTGCTCCATGATCGCGCCGAGGATCGCGGGCTTGAGCTGCTGCCATTCACCACCGCCTGCTTTGGTCACGGTGATGAAATCGCTGCCGTAGAACACGCTGGTCACGCCCGGCACCTCGAACAGCTTTTCGGCGAGCGGTGAGCGTGCCGCGGATTCGCGGTTGGCAAATTCCATCGGGCCGCCGTTGAGCACGACGCGGCCGGGGATGAATTTGAGCGTGGCGGGATTGGGGGTGGCTTCGGTTTGAATGAACATGGTTTTCTCCGGACGTCGCCGGTTCAAGGCCGGCGCGTGGCTCCTCACTACCAGATGGCGACGGCAAACGCACGGTCAAGGGCGGGGAGGGTGGTTTCGTAGCGGTATCAGAGGGTTAGAGGAGCTGTCTTCTCCCTCGCCCCGCTTGCGGGGAGAGGGTTGGGGTGAGGGGGAGTCTCCACGGGGACGGTGAGAGTTAGACCCGTGGAGGCTCCCCCTCACCCGGCGCTTCGCGCCGACCTCTCCCCGCAAGCGGGGCGAGGTGAAGAATCCTACGACAGCGCGTCCACCTCGGGGTCGCTCAGCTCGCCTGAAATGACCGTCAGCGGGATCGGGAAGGTGCCGACCGCGTTCGCCAGCAGCGCGACCAGCGGGCCGGGCCCCTCGGCGCCGGGATTGGCGGCCAGCACCAGCATCGCGATGTCGGGGTCGGCGTCGATCACGTCGAGCAGTTGTTCCATCGGATCGCCCTCGCGGATCACGCGTTCCGGCGTGATCGCGGCGATGCCGTTGGCGCGGCCGGCGGCGCGGTCGAGCGCGGCATTGGCCGCTTCATGCGCCTCGGCGCGCATGATCTCGGCGACGCCGAGCCATTGCTGGTTCTGCTCCTCGGTCTCGATGATGCGCAGCATCACCACGCCGCCGCCGGCGCGGATCGCCCAGCGGCTGGCGTAATACACCGCGCGGTCCCACTCCGCGGTGTCGTCAACGATGACAAGGCATTTGGGCTTGTGCCCCGGCTCGAAGCAGCGGCGCTTGCTGGTCATGCATGTCCCGGCGTGTCCACGCCTTATGCTGCCATACTCCCTGATCCTTTGGGAGAGGGACGGCCGGCGAAATATCGCCGGCCGCAACGCAGCAACTACTTCTTGCGGATGAAGCCGACGATGTCCTTCGAGAGCTTCATTGTCTCGTCGGCGATCGCGCGCGCCCGGTCGGAGCCGTCGATCAGGATGGCGTCGATATGGCCGGGATCGGCAACGAGGCGCTTCATCTCGCTCGCGATCGGCGCCAGCTTGGTTACGCACAGCTCCGCCAGCGCGTTCTTGAAGCTGGAGAACTGGCCGCCGCCAAAATCCTTGAGGACGTCGGCCTTGGTGCGATCCGCGAGCGCGGCAAAAATGCCGACGAGATTGTCGGCCTCGGGCCGCGCCTCAAGACCCTTCTCTTCCGTCGGCAGCGGTTCCGGATCGGTCTTTGCCTTGCGGATCTTCTGCGCGATGGTGTCGGCGTCGTCGGTCAGATTGATGCGCGAATTGTCCGATGCATCCGACTTCGACATCTTCTTGGTGCCGTCACGCAAAGACATCACGCGCGTCGCCGGGCCCGTGATGAACGGCTCCGGCAGCGGGAAGAACAGGCCGTCATTGGCGCCGTGGCTGCGGATCGAGTCGCCAAAGTCGTTGTTGAACTTTTGCGCGATGTCGCGCGAAAGTTCGAGGTGCTGCTTCTGGTCTTCGCCGACCGGAACATGCGTTGCGCGATACAAGAGAATATCGGCCGCCATCAGCACCGGATAGTCGTAGAGACCGACCGAGGCATTCTCACGATCCTTGCCCGCCTTCTCCTTGAACTGAGTCATGCGGTTCAGCCAGCCCAGGCGCGCGACGCAGTTGAAGACCCAGGCGAGCTCGGCATGGCCGGAGACCTGGCTCTGGTTGAACACGATGTGCTTCTTCGGGTCGATGCCGGCCGCGATGAACGCCGCGGTCACCTCGCGGGTGTTGCGCGCGAGCTCGGCCGGTCCGCCCCAGACGTCCAGGCTTTGCGTGATCGCGTGCATGTCGACGACGCAATAGATGCAGTTATGGGTTTCCTGCATCTTCACGAAGTTGACGATGGCGCCGAGATAATTGCCGAGGTGCAGATTGCCCGTCGGCTGGACGCCCGAAAAAACCCGTTCAACGAATGGCATGGCAAGCGTTCCTGGAAGCCTTCCTGAGGTCGACGGGCCGTCGTTTCCAACAGCAGCGGTGCGCCGTCAAGTGTCTTTGCACCTCTCCCATAGGGAGAGGTCGCGCCGAAGGCGCGGGTGAGGGGTTAGGCTTTATCGAGGGACCAGGTCCCCTCACCCGATTTGCTGCGCAAATCGACCTCTCCCTGCGGGAGAGGTGAAGAGCCCCCTCGAGGAGTCGCGGCTAGCCCGCCGGCCGTTTCAGGGCATTCACCGCCTCGCGCCAGGAGGCGACGCCCAGGGTCTGGACCAGCAGCCCATAGACCGCGATCCCGGCCGCAATCTGGATGGCGAGGGCGAGGAGGTGGACGAAGCCGTGGCTGTCGACCGGCGCCAGCCCTGAGGTCAGCCAGAGCAGGGCGCCCATCGCGAGCGCCGCGAGCACGATCCGCGGCAGGCGTCGCCGCGCGGCTTCGTCGACCGAGAAGCCGAATTCGGTGGCGCCCTTGCGCAGCAGGGAAGCCGCGCTGCTCCAGGCGCCGGCGGCGATGCCGGCCGCGATCCCGGTCGCGCCAAACCAATGACCGAGCAGGAACGCGAGCGCCACGGCGACCACAAAACCTTTCAGGGTCGCCAACAGCGGCGTCACCGTGTCGCTGCGCGCGTAAAAGGCCGGCGACAGAGCCTTGATCAGCACATGGGCGGGCAGGCCGAGCGCCAGGCACATCAGCGCCTGCGCGGTCGCCGCGCTGTCGCTTGCGGAGAACGCACCATGCTCGAACAGCAGCCGCACGATCGGTTCGGCCAGCACGATCAGGCCGAGCGTTGCGGGCAGCGCAAGCCCGGCCGCGAGCTCCAGCGCGCGCGACTCGGCGTGGACCGTCGCATCGCGATCGCCGGCCGCGCTCGCGCGCGTCAGCTCGGGCACCAGCACGGTGCCCATGGCGACGCCGACGATGCCGAGCGGCAGTTCGATCAGGCGATTGGCGAAATAGAGCCAGGACACGGCCGAGGGCGTTGCCGAGGCGATGATCGCACCGGCCACCATCAGCCATTGCGGCCCCGAGCTTGCGATCATGCCGGGGATCGCCTTGGCGAAGAAGCCGCGCATCTCCCGGTCGAAGGTCACGCGCAATGGCGTCGCGAGGCGCGCGCTGCGCTGCGACACCAGCATCAGCAGTTGCAGCAGTCCGGCGATGCCGACGGTCGCCGCCAGCGCCCAGGCCGCGGACGTGGCATCCGTGTGCCACAGCAACAATGCAGCGATGGTCGCGATCAGCGCGATGTTGAACAGGAGCGGCGAGAACGCGGTCAGCGCAAAGCGGCCTTGCGCGTTGAGGAGTCCCATCAGCACGGTGACAGGGCCGGCGAAGGCGAGATAGGGCAGCATCAGCCGCGCATTCGTCACGGCGAGATCGAGCGTGTCGCTTCCGATGAAGCCGGGCGCAATCACCTTGATGATGAACGGCATCAAGAGCGCGATGACGATCGATGCGGCGATAAGTGCGGCGCTGACCGTGCCAAGCACGCGGCCTGCGAAGGCAGACGCAGCCTCGTCGCCGTCGCGCGCGCGCAAGCCCAGCCAGGCCGGAACCAGCGCTGCATTCAGCGCGCCTTCGCTGAGCAGCCGCCGCACCACGTTGACGAGCTGAAACGCCGCCAAAAACGCATCCGCCACCGCGCCCGTGCCGAGCAGGGTCGCGATCAGGGAATCGCGCGCAAAGCCCAGCAGCCGCGAGGCCAGCGTTCCCGTCGAGACCGTCAGGAAGGAGCGGATCATGCTCAATACCGTTGCTTGCCCGCGCGGGGGCTGACGTGATAGGCCGCGAGCCGTAGTTTTGAGGCAGATGAAGCGGATTCTCCGCACAACCGCAATCGGGCAACGGGATCAAGGTGAATGGCTGACGCGAAATATGACGTTCTGGGCATCGGCAACGCGCTGTTCGACGTGCTTGTTACGACCGACGAGGCCTTTCTGGCCAAGCATGGCATGACCAAGGGCAGCATGTCCCTGATCGACGAGGCCCGCGCAGCGGCCATCTACAAGGATATGGGCCCGGCCACCGAAGTGTCTGGCGGCTCGGCCGCCAACACCATCGTCGGCGTCGCGAGCCTGGGTGCCCGCGCAGCCTATGTCGGCAAGGTCAAGGACGACCAGATCGGCAAGCTCTATGTGCACGACATCCGTGCCGCCGGTGTCGCCTTCGACACGCCGGCCGCCAAGGATGGTCCCGCCACCGGCTGCTCCTACATTCTGGTGACGCCGGACGGCGAGCGCACCATGAATACCTATCTCGGTGCCGCGCAGGATCTCTCGCCCGCCGACATCAACGCGGACGAGATCGCGGCCGCGCGCATCGTCTATCTCGAGGGTTATCTCTGGGACCCCAAGAACGCCAAGGAAGCCTTCGTCAAGGCGGCCAAGATCGCGCATGATGCAAAGCGCAAGGTGGCGCTGACGCTGTCGGATTCCTTCTGCGTCGACCGCTATCGCGACGAATTTCTGTCGTTGATGCGCAACGGCACGGTCGACATCGTATTCGCCAACGAGTCCGAGTTGCACTCGCTCTACACGACCTCGGACTTCGCCACCGCGCTCAAGCAATTGCGCAACGACGTCAATCTCGGCGTGATCACCCGCAGCGAGAAGGGCTGCGTCGCCATCTCGCCTCAAGACGCCGTCGAGGTCGCGGCGTCTCCGATCGCAAAGCTCGTCGATACCACCGGCGCCGGCGATCTCTTCGCCGCCGGCTTCCTGTTCGGCCTAGCGCGCGACTTGCCGTACAAGACCGCGGGCCAACTCGGTGCGCTGGCGGCAGCCGAAGTGATCCAGCACATCGGTGCACGTCCGCTCGTGTCGCTGAAGCATCTCGCGCAGGAAAACGGGCTGGCGATTTAACTCGCGGTACTCCGGCGTCATCGACGACCTCCGCCGTCGTCCCGGACAAGCGCGCCTCAAGCGCGCGCCGATCCGGGACCCATAACCACAGGGAGAAGTTTGGCGAAGACCCGTGGTTACCGCCGTCGCGCCACAACTTCTCCCTGTGGTTATGGGTCCCGGCCTTCGCCGGGACGACACCGAGGACGTCGCGCGGGCGTGCGCTCTCTCAGGTGCGCGCCCCTACTTCTTCGAATAAATATCCTTATACGTATCCCGCAGCACGTTCTTTTGCACCTTGCCCATGGTGTTGCGCGGGAGTTCATCGACGACGAAGACGCGCTTGGGCATCTTGAATTTTGCCAGCCGCCCGTCGAGCGCCTTCAGCACCGAGGCTTCGCTCACCTCAGCGCCCTTGTTGCAAACGAGAACCGCCGTGACGCCCTCGCCGAAATCGGCATGCGGAACGCCGATCACGGCTGACTCGATCACGCCGGGCATGGCGTCGATCTCGCTCTCGATTTCCTTCGGGTAGACGTTGAATCCGCCCGAGATCACGAGGTCCTTGCCGCGGCCGAGGATGTGGACGTAGCCTTTGGCGTCGATCTTGCCGAGGTCGCCGGTGATGAAGAAACCGTCGGGACGGAATTCGGACTTGGTCTTCTCCGGCATGCGCCAATAGCCCTTGAAGACGTTCGGGCCCTTCACCTCGATCATGCCGATCTCGTCGCGGGCGAGCTCCTTACCCGTCTCGGGGTCGGTGACGCGCACGGAGACGCCGGGGAGGGGGAAGCCAACCGCGCCGGGTACGCGCTCGCCGTCATAGGGGTTCGACGTGTTCATGTTGGTCTCGGTCATGCCGTAGCGCTCGAGCACGGCGTGTCCGGTGCGCGCCGACCATTCGCGATGGGTCTCGGCGAGCAGCGGCGCCGAGCCCGAGATGAAGAGACGCATGTGCTTTGTCGTCTCGTGCGACAGCGCGGGGTTCTGGAGCAGGCGGGTATAGAATGTCGGCACGCCCATCAGCACGGTCGCGCGCGCCATCAGCTTGATGATCAGGTCCGGATCGAGTTTTGGCAGGAAGATCATCGACGCGCGCGAGAACAGCGTCACGTTGGTCGCCACGAACAGGCCGTGCGTGTGGTAGATCGGCAGCGCGTGGATCAGCACGTCCTTGTCGGTGAAGCGCCAGTAGCCGACGAGCGAGCGCGAATTCGACGCGAGATTGTCGTGCGTGAGCATCGCGCCCTTGGAGCGGCCGGTGGTGCCCGACGTGTAGAGGATCGCAGCGAGATCGTCGCCAGCGCGCGGCACGGTTGCGAAATCGCTCTTCGCCGTCGCCGCTGCGTCCGTCAGCGAACCCTTGCCATCCGGCCCGAGCGTCTCGACCTTGGCCTTCACTTTGGCCGCGATCGCGGCAAGTCCCTCGGCCTTGGAGGGATCGCACACCACCAGCGACGGTTCGGCGTCGGTGATGAAGTAGTCGAGCTCGTTCAGCGTATAGGCGGTATTCAGCGGCAGATAGACCGCGCCGGCGCGCACGGTCGCGAGATAGAGCACGATGTTGGCGACGGATTTTTCGACCTGCACGGCGACCCGGTCGCCCACCTTCACCCCACGCTCGACCAGCACATTCGCCATTTGCCCGGCACGCGCGATCAGATCGCCATAGCTGATATGGCCGCCGTCCTGCGTCTCGATCGCAAGGCGCGTCGGATCGTCGAGGCCGTCGAACAGGCGGGAAAACAAATTGGCGTTGGCAGCTTGGTTCATGCGACAGTCCCTCACCGGCACTGGCCGGCCAAAAGCGAGGGCTGGATTAGCAAAAACAGCCCCGATCGGGCAACGGAGACAGTTTGCATGACAAACGACAGGAAACGCGTGGCCTGGGTCACGGGCGGCGGCAGCGGGATCGGGGAGGCCGCCGCAGAGGCGCTCGCGGCCGACGGCTGGACGGTGGTGGTCTCGGGCCGGCGCAAGGAGCAGCTCAATTCCGTGGTTGCGAAGATCACCAAGGCGGGCGGCTCGGCGGAAGCGATCGCGCTTGACGTGTCCAATGCTACTGCCGCCCAGAAGGCCGCCGGCGCCATCGTGGCCAAGCATGGCCGCATCGACCTGCTGGTCAACAATGCCGGCATCAACGTTCCCAAGCGGAGCTGGAAGGACATGGAACTGGAGGGCTGGGACCAGCTCGTCCAGGTCAATCTCAACGGCGTGCTCTATTGCATGTGCGCGGTGCTGCCGACGATGCGCAAGCAGCAGGACGGCTCGATCATCAACGTCTCGTCCTGGGCCGGCCGCCATGTCTCGAAGATGCCGGGCCCGGCCTACACCACGACCAAGCATGCGGTGCTGGCGCTGACCCATTCCTTCAACATGGACGAATGCGTCAACGGCCTGCGCGCCTGCTGCCTGATGCCGGGCGAGGTCGCTACGCCGATCCTGAAGCTGCGCCCGGTCGTGCCGAGCGAGGCGGAGCAGGCAAAAATGCTGCAGTCCGAAGATCTCGGCCGCACCATCGCCTTCATCGCCAGCATGCCGGCGCGGGTCTGCATCAACGAAGTCCTGATCAGCCCGACGCATAATCGCGGGTTTATCCAGGCGCCGTTGAACAGGGATTGACATAGCGCTCGATGCGGTAAGGTGGGCAAAGCGAAGCGTGCCCACCAATTCTCTCTCTCAGCACAAGCGGTGGGCACGTCGCTACGCTCCTTTGCCCCTACGACGCTGAGCAAGTGGCGCGGCCTCCCACCCCACGGCCAGCCCGCCGCAAAGTTTCACGCATCACAAAGAATTTTTGTCCGAAACCGCCTCGCGAACCCTCCCGTAGTTCGGCCAACGACGACGCAACGCAGGCGCCGTTGTTGCCTCAACCCAATGGCCGGCCCCGCCGGCTACCAACTATCGGGAGACTCTCCATGTCGAAGCGTATCGCCTATCTCGCTGCCGCAGCCTTCAGCGCACTGGCTCTCACCGCGATCGTCGTCGCCCCCGCGTCCGCCGAGGAAAAGACCGTGATGGTCGGCGGCGCCGCGATGTTCCCCTCCAAGAACATCATCCAGAACGCCGTCAATTCAAAGGACCACACCACGCTGGTCGCGGCGGTGAAGGCGGCCGGCCTGGTCCAGACGCTGGAAGGCAAGGGCCCGTTCACGGTGTTCGCGCCGACCAACGCCGCCTTCGGCAAGCTGCCGGCCGGCACCGTCGACACCCTGGTCAAGCCTGAGAACAAGGCGACCCTGACCAAGATCCTCACCTACCATGTCGTGCCCGGCAAGCTCGAGGCCTCCGACCTGACCGAAGGCAAGAAACTGAAGACCGCCGAGGGCGAGGAACTCACCGTCAAGAAGATGGACGGCAAGACCTGGATCGTCGATGCCAAGGGCGGCACCTCGATGGTGACGATCTCCAATGTCAACCAATCGAATGGCGTCATCCATGTGGTCGACACCGTACTGATGCCGGCGAGCTAAACACCAGACGCCCCTGTTTCATCCCCTGACAGGGTGCGGCGAAACGCGAGCCGGGGGTGCCTCCGGCTCGCTTTTTTGTGACTACCATGCGCCGGCGGCATCGATTCGATAGGCCGGCTGGCGTAACGAAACCGGCACTACCGGCGTATAATTGCTGTCACGCGATCTCAGAGGACGGAACCGTCATGTCCACCATTGCAGCAACCGAGGCGTCCGCGACCGCTGCGCCGGCCAAAATCGTCCAGCCGGCCTGGGTGCGGACCATGCACTGGATCAACGCCGTCGCCATGATCCTGATGATCATGTCGGGCTGGCAGATCTACAACGCCTCGCCGCTGTTCGACTTCAGTTTTTCGCGCGACATCACGCTCGGCGGCTGGCTCGGCGGCGCGCTGCTCTGGCATTTTGCGGCGATGTGGCTCTTGATGATCAACGGCCTCGCCTACCTCATTACAGGTTTTGCCACAGGCCGCTTCGCCAAGAAGCTGCTGCCGATCACGCCGGCGGGCGTGATCCAGGACATCAAGGCCGCGCTGACCTTCAAGCTCAGCCATGACGATCTCACCGTCTACAACTACGTGCAGCGCGTGCTCTATGCCGGGATCATCGTGGTCGGTGTGCTCGTGGTGCTGTCGGGCCTGTCGATCTGGAAGCCGGTGCAACTGCATTGGCTGGTAACGCTGTTCGGCGACTACCCGACCGCGCGCTACGTGCACTTCTTCTGCATGGCCGCGATCTGCGCCTTCCTCGTCATTCACGTTGCGCTTGCGCTGCTCGTTCCGAAGAGCCTGCGCGCGATGATTATTGGCCGCTGAGCATGATCCGGAAAAGTGGGAACCGGTTTTCCGATCGGATCATGCTCAAACGAAGAGTTTAGGAGAAACCGTTATGGCCAAGCGTCCATTCCTTATCCCCGGCGTCGACAAGCGTCTCCTCGTGAAGGACTCGCTGAAAGTGATGCCTGATCTCACCCGCCGCCGCTTCCTCACGGCCGGCGCCAGCTTCGGCGCGCTGACCATGCTGACCGGCTGCGACGTGATCGACTCCTCGTCCGCCGAGGAGATGCTGAAGACGGTGTCAAAGTTCAACGACGCCGTGCAGGCCTTCATCTTCAATCCGGATGCGCTGGCGCCGACCTTCCCGGAGAGCGCGATCCCAAAGCCGTTCCCGTTCAACGCCTATTACAGTCTCGACGAGGCGCCCGAGGTCGACGGCAAGGCCTGGAAGCTCGAGGTGCGCGGCCTCGTCGACAACAAGAAGTCGTGGACGCTGGACGAGCTCACTCAACTGCCGCAAGTCACGCAGATCACGCGACACATCTGCGTCGAGGGCTGGAGCGCGATCGGAAGCTGGACCGGAACGCCGCTGCGCGATTTCCTCAAGCTGATCGGTGCGGATACCCGCGCGAAATATGTCTGGTTCCAGTGCGCCGACAAGGACGGCTACAATTCGCCGCTCGACATGCGCAGCGCGCTGCATCCGCAGACCCAGATGACGTTCAAGTTCGCCGGCGAGACCCTGCCGGTCGCCTATGGTTTCCCGATGAAGATCCGCGTGCCGACAAAGCTCGGCTTCAAGAATCCAAAGTACGTGATCTCGATGGAAGTCACCAACGACTACAAGGGCGGCTACTGGGAAGACCAGGGCTATAATTCGTTCAGCGGAAGCTGATGACTTCGTCATTCCGGGGCTTGCGAAGCGAGAGCCCGGAATCGATCGGGCCGCAATGTTGGTGGATGAATGGATTCCGGGTTCGCGCTTCGCAAGCCCCGGAATGACGGCCTAGACCGGCCCCACCTTCTGCTGACACAGCGCCGCGACCGCGCCGAGCGCGAGCAGCGCCGCCGACACGTTCAACGCATACGACAGGCTCCCCAGCGCATCGGTGATCGCGCCCACCACGATCGGCCCCAGCGTCTGCCCGACGCCGAACGAGATCGTCATCGCCGCGATCGCGGTTGGCCAGGCCGCCGGCGGATAGTTGAAGCGCACGAACGCAGTGGTCGAGCCGACCACCGCGAAGAAGGCGACGCCGAACACGACGGCCGAGGTCGCAAGCCAGGCGGTCGACGTTCCCAGAATAGGAAGCGCCGCGCCGAGCGCGTTGGTGCCGAGGATGATCGCGGTCGCAAGCCCGCCGCGATCGAGCGCCAGCACACGGCGCCAGAACCAGGGCGTGACGAAAGCGCTGACGCCGATCAGGCCCCAGAATGCCGCCTGCGCCGGCGCGCCGCCGCCGGCATCGCGCACATAGGCGATCATGAAGGTCATGTAGGCGATGTAGCCCGCGCCGAACAGGAAATAGGCCGCGAGATAGATCAGCACCGGCGGAAGCGCGAACGAGGCGCCGCCGGCTTCCGCAAAATTCGCAGTGCTCTCGATGCGGACTAGGAACAGCGGCACCGTCATGACGGCCGAGAGCAGCGTCAGCACCCACCACACGATCCACCACGAGCCCGGTCCGAACCATTGCAGGGTGAACGGCGCAATCAGGCCGGAGGCGAGGATGCCGATTCCGGGGCCGGCATAGAACAGGCTGAGCAGAAAATTGGCCCGCTCCGGCCGCGACTGGGCGATCACGGCGGCGAGCGCGCCGCCCGCCACGAAGGCGGCCGCTGCGCCGAGCCCCGCGATCAGCCGGGCAAAGCTCAATGCGAGGAAGTTACCGGTCAGCGCGCACAGCGCGAGCGAGGCGAGGCAGACCAGCGTTCCGCCCCGGATCGCCGCCGACCAGCCGACCCGCTTGATCAGCCGGGACGCCAGCAGCGCGCCCGCGAGATAGCCGACCGCGTTGATGGTGTTCATGAAACCGGCGGCCGAATAGGACCAGTGCAGCGAATCCCGCATGTCCGGCAGCACCAGCGCATAGGCAAAGCGGCCGATGCCGAGCCCGACGGTGGCGCCCAGCGACAGCGTCAGGATCAGGCGCGCGGGATGCGCGTTGGGCAGGGGGCGGCGGTCTTGAGCAAAGCTGTCTTGGGCGTGCAAGGGGTACTCCGGCAACAGGATTGTGGCAGGCCCCGCCCTCCCTGCACACCCGCATGGCGGCAATGGTGTCTTGCCAAGCCTGCAATGCCGCACTAGCACTCCGGCCGACCGTCATTCCGGGGCGCGCCGTTAGGCGCGAGCCCGGAATCCATTTCGCCGCTTGTGCCGCGGCCCGATGGATTCCGGGTTCGCTCGCTTTGCTCGCGCCCCGGAATGACGAGGTGAGATCAAAGAGGAACGGACCATGGCGACCCACAAATTGCTGCTGCTCCCCGGTGACGGCATCGGCCCCGAGGTGATGGGCGAGGTGAAGCGGCTGATCGACTGGCTGAATGCGGCAGGCATTGCCAAATTCGAGACCGACACCGGGCTCGTCGGCGGCGCGGCCTTTGACGCGCACAAGGTGTCGATCTCCGAGGGCGACATGGCCAAGGCGAAGGACGCCGACGCCGTGATTTTTGGCGCGGTGGGCGGCCCGAAATGGGATGCGGTGCCCTATGACGTCCGCCCCGAAGCCGGCCTGCTGCGGCTGCGCAAGGATCTCGCGCTGTTCGCCAACCTCCGCCCCGCCGTGTGCTATCCGGCGCTGGCGGACGCTTCCAGCCTGAAGCGCGAGGCGATCGAGGGCCTCGACATCGTCATCGTGCGCGAGCTCACCGGCGGCGTCTATTTCGGCGAGCCCAAGACCATCACCGATCTCGGCAACGGCCAGAAGCGCGCCGTCGATACCCAGGTCTACGACACCTATGAGATCGAGCGCATCGGCCGCGTCGCCTTCGAGCTTGCGAAGAAGCGCAAGAACAAGGTGACGTCGATGGAGAAGCGCAACGTCATGAAGTCGGGCGTGCTCTGGAACGAGGTCATGACCCAGGTCCACAAGCGGGAATATCCTGATGTCACGCTCGAGCACCAGCTCGCCGATTCCGGCGGCATGATGCTGGTGAAATGGCCGAAGCAATTCGACGTCATCGTCACCGACAACCTGTTCGGCGACATGCTCTCGGATATCGCCGCGATGCTCACGGGATCGCTCGGCATGCTGCCCTCGGCTTCGCTCGGCGAGGTCGACGTCAAGAGCAAGAAGCGCAAGGCGCTGTATGAGCCCGTGCACGGCTCGGCGCCCGACATCGCGGGCAAAGGCCTTGCCAATCCGATCGCAATGATCTCGTCGTTCGGCATGGCGCTGCGCTATTCCTTCGACATGGGCGCTCTTGCCGACAAGCTCGACGCCGCGATCGCAGCGGTGCTCGCCAGCGGCCTGCGCACCGCCGACATCAAGTCGGAAGGCACCAAGGCTGCCTCGACCACGCAGATGGGCGAAGCGATCCTGAAGGAATTGCAGAAGCTGCACGCGTAAGGCTCACGCCGTCATTCCGGGGCGGCTCGAAGAGCCGAACCCGGAATCTCGAGATTCTCAGGTGCGCAATTGCGCACCATAGTTCGATGCTGCGCATCGCCCCGGAATGACGCAGCCAAGAAAAGCAAATGGCCGGGACAAGCCCGGCCATTTCGATGCAGATGTCTCGTTCAGCTCAATACAACGGCAATGGGAAGGCGGTCGGATAGCCGCCGACATCAGCCGGCGTCGAGAGCGGCTGGCGATCGATCGGGCGGTTGTTGTTTTCGCGTGCGAACGTTGGGTATCCGATCGCAGGCGGATACGCGTAGTCCATGAACTTGCGGTCGCCCGGATTGACTTCGGTGCCGCCGTCGAGCCAGGAGCGCTTGGACACGTAGAGGCGGGTGCGCGGGCCCTGCTGATAGACCACGTTGGGACCGTTCGGGCCGTAATAGACGCGGCCGCGCTCGTCATAAGTGCGCTTGGTCTTGGCTTCGGCCGAGGCCGCAAAACCGATGGCAATAACGGCGCCCGCTGCCAGCCAGAGTGCCATTTTGTTCGCGGCAGAAAATTTCGAGCTCATCAGGTCCCCTTCAGGCGGGCCAGCCGCCAGTCAGTTTCGCCCCATACTAGCGCGCCAACGATGGCCGCAACTAGGTCAATTGGGTCACACCAAGCCGGAATAATCGGACCCGCGGCCAAAAGTTGCATGTAATCCAGCCACTTGGCTTGATGCGTCTCAAAGCGATCCGCGCAATTGCGCGTTGGCGGCGCCGGTCACCCAGTCGACGGGGCCGAGCGGGCCGCAGGTGCGCCGTTTGAGCTCGGCCTGGGCGAACAGTCCCGCCAGCTTGGGCTCATTGCCCGAGGTGAGCAGCGTCAGCCGGTTCAGCGTGCAGGCTATCGCCGCACGCCGGGCGGGCAGCGTGTCGCCCTGGCAGGACCAGCCCGAGATTACCAGCGACGGCTCCTCGACCCGTTTGACATAGCCAAGGCAGGACGGCGCCGGCTTGGCCGTGCCGGTGGGGCGGAACAGGGCGATCGGTCCAAACTTGGTGTCGATCGTGCCGGCCTCCTCGAGCGAGACGACCTCTCCGAGACCAATGCGGGCGGCCATGTCCGGCATGATCGACCGCGCGGGGTCGAACTCGCCGCCCGCACGGTAGATTTCGAGCTCGGCCACGCCGCCGACCCAGCGAATGACGTCCCTGCGCCCCCCTTCGGGGTGCCTCAGGACGGTGTAAGACTCTGTTTTATCTGACGAATCGATCTGGCTGACGGCAAAGGCCGGATGCGAGCGGTCGGCCACGCTCCAGCCCTGCCGGGTCGGGGCCTCGTCGCCGCGCAGGGACGGCAACTGGCCGAGCGCCGCCAGGCCCAGGATGGCAAACAGCGCCAGCGTGCCCACATAGGCGAACAGGCGTGCGAACGTGCCGACGATCTCGTCGGCGAAGCTGGCCATCGCCAGATGGAGTCTGGTCGTGGTGGGAGGTACGGCCGAAACGGCCTGGAACGGCTGCATCGAATGCCCGGGGGACGCGGTCACACGTTGTCTTGCGCCCGGTTCTCGCATAGAAGCGCTGCGCTTCCCGTGTAAGCGTCAGCGCACGGCAAGGCATTTTTCATCGGAGAGTGAACGATGGGTTACAAAGTCGCAGTCGTCGGCGCGACCGGCAATGTCGGACGGGAAATGCTCAACATTTTGGATGAGCGCAAATTCCCCGCGGACGAAGTCGTGGCCCTGGCGTCGCGCCGCAGCGTCGGCGTCGAGGTCTCCTATGGCGACCGGACGTTGAAGGTCAAAGCGCTCGAGCACTACGACTTCTCCGATATCGACATCTGCCTGATGTCGGCGGGGGGCTCGGTGTCGAAGGAATGGTCGCCGAAGATCGGCGCCGCCGGCGCGGTCGTGATCGACAATTCCTCGGCCTGGCGCATGGATCCGGACGTGCCGCTGATCGTGCCCGAGGTGAACGCGGACGCGACCAAGGGCTTTGCCAAGAAGAACATCATCGCCAACCCGAACTGCTCGACCGCGCAACTCGTCGTCGCGCTGAAGCCGCTGCACGACAAGGCGACCATCAAGCGCGTCGTGGTCTCGACCTATCAATCGGTGTCGGGCGCCGGCAAGGATGCGATGGACGAATTGTTCTCGCAGACCAAGGCCGTCTACACCAATGACGAGCTGGTCGCGAAGAAGTTTCCGAAGCGTATCGCCTTCAACGTCATCCCCCACATCGACGTCTTCATGGAGGACGGCTTCACCAAGGAAGAGTGGAAGATGATGGCGGAGACCAAGAAGATCCTTGATCCCAAGATCAAGCTCACCGCGACCTGCGTGCGCGTGCCCGTGTTCGTCGGTCACTCCGAGGCCGTCAACATCGAGTTCGAGAATCCGATCACGGCGGACGAAGCGCGCGAGATCTTGCGGAAAGCCCCCGGCTGTCTCGTCATCGACAAGCAGGAGCCCGGCGGCTACGCCACGCCCTATGAGGCGGCCGGCGAGGATGCCACCTATATCAGCCGCATCCGCGAGGATGCGACGGTGGAGAACGGTCTCGCGTTGTGGTGCGTGTCGGACAACCTCCGCAAGGGCGCCGCGCTGAACGCGATCCAGATCGCCGAAGTCCTGATCAACCGCAAGCTGATCACTGCGAAGAAGAAGGCGGCGTAAGGCGATATCTCGTAGGGTGGGTAAAGGCGCGCTCTTCGCGCGCCGTGCCCACCATCTTTCCACGATTGCAATAGACGTGGTGGGCACACCATCGGAGCGCGCGTTCGCGCGTCTCGATGGCTTTGCCCACCCGACGATTTCACGCCGAGCCGAACGACCTACGCCGCGTCCCTGATGCCGCGAAATTCCTTCGCCACCTTGTCCAGCACGAACAGCGATCCCTCCGCGACGCCGAAATAGGCGCCGTGGGTCTGCATCTGGCCGCTCTCGACGGCCTTGCGCACGAACGGGAACGTCATGAGATTTTCGAGGCTGCGGAACACCGCGGCCTTCTCGATGCGCTCGACGAATTGCGCCATGGTCTCGTGGCCGCGCTGCTCGACAACCTCGCCGGGCTTGATGAACATCTGCATCCATTTGCCGATGAAATCGCCGGGGGTGAGCGGCTCGATCTTGTCGACGAAGGCGCGGATGCCGCCGCATTGCGCATGGCCGAGCACCACGATGTGCTTCACCTTCAGCACCGTCACCGCATATTCCAGCGCCGCCGAGACGCCGTGCGCGTTGCCGTCGGGCTGATACACCGGCACCAGATTGGCGATGTTGCGGACGACGAACAGCTCGCCCGGGCCGACGTCGAAAATCACCTCCGGCGAGACGCGGGAATCGCAGCAGCCGATCACCATTACCTCGGGTGACTGCCCCTTCACCGACAACTCGCGATAGCGCGTCTGCTCGGTCGGCAGGCGCTGCGTCGAGAAGGCCTTGTAGCCGTCGAGCAAATGCTGAGGGAACGTCGTCATGGCCCCATGCCTAATCATATACCGCCGGGCCGAACAAGCCTTTCGAATAGGCAGGTGAAGTGCTATCGCCACGATCGAAAAACGGCCAAAACAGCCTTTCAGGGAACCCGCTCAGAGGAAATCATTTCATGACCCGCCCGCGCCGCAGCCATTTGTTCATGCCCGGCTCGAACCCGCGCGCGCTGGAAAAGGCGCGCAACCTGCCGGCCGACGGCCTGATCCTGGACCTGGAGGATTCGGTTGCCCCCGACGCCAAGGCGATGGCGCGGGATCAGATCGCAGCCGCCATTGCTGCGAAGGGTTTTGGCAAGCGCGAGATCCTGATCCGGACCAACGGCCTCGACACGTCCTGGTGGGGGGACGACATCGGCATGGCTGCCAAGGCCTCGCCCGATGGCATCCTGGTGCCAAAGGTCTCGAGCCCCAAGGACATCGAGATGATCGAGCGCTGCCTCGACGATCGCGGTGCGGCGCGGTCGGTCAAGGTCTGGGCCATGATCGAAACCGCGCGTGCGGTGCTGCACGCCGAGGAGCTCGCAGCCTGTGCGCGCGAGCCCGGGACCCGGCTCGCCGGTTTCGTGTTCGGGCCGAACGACATCTCGCGCGAGACGCGGATCAAGATGCTGCCGGGACGCGCGGCGATGATCCCGATGATCACCCATTGCATCCTGGCGACGCGCGCCCATGGCCTCGAAATCCTCGACGGGCCCTATAGCGACATCAACAACAGTGGAGGCTTTGCGGAAGAATGCGCGCAGGGCCGCGATCTCGGCTTTGACGGCAAGACGCTGATCCATCCCTCCCAGATCGACGCCTGCAATGTGATCTTCACGCCGCCCGCCGACGAGGTCGCGCGCGCACGAAAGATCATCGCGGCGTTCGAATTGCCGGAGAATGCCTCGCGCGGTGCGATCAGGCTCGATGGCGCGATGGTGGAGCGCCTGCACGCCGACATGGCGCGGCGCACGATAGAGATCGCGGACGCGATCGCAGCGATGGGGAAGCCGTAACAGGGCGGTGTCGGATCAGCCGATCCCGCCCGCGTTGTGCAGGTGGATGACGAGCGGCGCGGCGCCGGCGAGGACGAGCACCAGCGCAATGTGAGCCAGTGAGATGCGCACGGCGCCGCTCAGTGGGTCGTCGCAGCCGTGTGATCCAGCGTCTCCAGGGTGGGCGCGTTGAGGCAGTATTCCTGATAGTGCTCCGCGGCCGAGTGTTCGGCCAGATCGCGGTGACATTTGACCTTGTCGGGACAGAGCGCGCAGACGCGCTCCAGGTCGCGCAGCAGCAGCGGCTGGGTGCGGCCCAGGCGCTCCTGGTCGATGCCGAGCTGCTCGAGCATCTTCGGCAGCTCGTCGGCAGCATGCGGCCCATGGCGAACCAGTTGTTCCAGCTCGCTCGGCGAAACCCGCAGATCGCTCGCGATGCGGTCGAAGTTGAAGCGGTCCATCTCGCGCATTTCCTTCAGCTCGCGCCGATGCTTGAGCCAACCGGCAAACGAGTCGATCAGGTCCTGAACCACGGGATAAGGTCTGGTCTCGGTGCTCATGACGAAGCTCCATTCGGCTGCCGGGATTGGTTCCAAGTAGAGCATGTCGGCAAAATAGCGCGTTGCGCTGGATCAAATAGCAAGCAGGAGCCAAATGTGACCTGGCCAAGCCGGGAGCGGGTAGGGGCCCGTTCCCCCGTCCGCGACATACGGCTGACGCCGTGATGTTGCCTAGACCGCACCTTCGTCAGGAATGTTCAGCACGGTGCCGCACGCCTTGCAGTGCACGGCATCGACGTCGTGGCGCAGCAGGCCGCAGGTCGGGCAGGCGTGCCGGACCTTCGTCGGGCTGAACAGCACCTTTGCCAAATTCAGGAACAGCGTGACGCCGAAAATCATGATGACGACCGTGATCATGCGGCCCGCGGTTCCAGGCAGGGTGATGTCGCCGAAGCCCGTGGTCGTCAGCGCGGTGATGGTAAAGTAGAGCGCATCGGCATAGTTCTTGATGCCGGGATTCACGTTGCGCTGCGTTTCATAGACGACCCCCGTCATGATGAAGATGAAGACGGTCAGGTTGGTGACGGCAAACACGAGCTCTTCATTGCGACGAAAGAAGGCGCTGTCTTCGCGCAGGAATCGAACCACCCGAAAGGTCCGCAACAGCCGGAACGTGCGCAGCACGCGCAGAAAGCCGGCCGCTTCACTCGTCGTCGCGACCAGCAGGGACATGATCACGGCAACATCGGTCCATGTGGTGATCCTCAGCAGCTCGCGCCTGATGCGGCGACTCGCTGCGAGGCGGAACAGAAGCTCGATGAGGAAGGCAATCCCGAACGCAATGTCGAGGCCCCGGGTCAGGCCGCTGCGCGGCAAGAACGACGTGGCGACGATGAACAGGAGCGAGGTCAGATCAAAGACCAAAAGCGCGTACATGAAGCGACGCGACTGGACGCCGTGGCCGCTGTAGAGATGACGCGCCGCGCTTCGCAAGCGAAAGTATGACGTTCGGTGGGGCCCTTCAGCCTGTAATCCCAAAGCCACCAAGCTGATAGCCTCCCCCGCTCCAACGCCTTCAGTCTGCGGTGACTGTCAAAGCACTCCGCATCGGCGTTGATGGCGCCGCTCAAGGCAGCTCAAGCCGATTGAAGTGACTGCGACGGGACCAGGATTGGATTGATGTAGATCAAGGGTTGCGCAGGCGCGCACGTCCGGACGCGCGAGGCGTTACGCGAACCGCTCCGTCGCCCAGGCGTACAGGCTGCCCGGGATCGGTGGCTGGCCACCACGTCCCTTGGGCGAGATGTGCAGGCCGATAATTTGGGGGGCGCTGATGAGGCTGAGGTAGCTCGACGGCTCGAAGAACAATTTTGGTTCGGCGTGCACTGCGTAGAACGACTGCTTTGGCAGCGCGTAGCCGAGTGCATCGAAACGGCGCGCCAGCGCGGTCAGCGCGGCCGGGCCAAAGATCGCGACGCGGATGTCGGAGAGGCGGTTGGAGCCGCCGCGCAGGCGGCGCATCGCAAACGTGATGCGATGGCGCAGCGACAGCCAGTCCGGCGTCAGCTCGTCCTGCGCCATCAGCGCTTCAAACGCGCGGACGATGCCGTGATCGGGCGGCAGGTACAGCACGGAGTTGCCGAGCTGGCGCGGCCGCTCCCAGGCGAAATAGGGCTTTGCCGAATCGATGTCGACCGGCTTGAGCAGCAGCACATCGGCATCGAGCCAGAGACCTGCACGCTTCGCCATCAGCTTCATGCGGAAGAAGTCGCTGAACTGCAGCGTGGTCCAGTCGCGCCAGCTTCCGTCCGGCTGCGGCGGCCGCAGTCTTTCCGAGAACGCATGCGGCAGGATCGCTTCGGCATCGGCATTGTCGACGCCTGCGGGCAGGCCGGGGATGGTGTCGAAACTGTAGACGGTCACCCGGTGGCCGGCCGCAATCTGCGAGCGCAGACAGGTCTGGCGCAGGGCGTCCATCGGGCCATGCCAGAAGGTGACGACGTCAGGCAACATGGGCGCAAGCTATAATGGACAATGCAGGCAAAGAAAAAGCCCCGGCGCCGTCAGCACCGGGGCTCCAGCAAAACGCGAACTTCAGGCCCAGGCGCGCTCGCGCTTGAGCTTCTCCTCATAGGTGTCGATCGAAGCCTTCTTCTCCATCGTCAGGCCGATGTCGTCGAGGCCGTTGATCAGGCAGTGCTTGCGGAACGGATCGATCTCGAACTTGACCTTGCCGCCGTCGGGACCGCGGATCTCCTGGTTCGGCAAGTCGATTGTCAGCGTCGCATTGGCGCCGCGCTCGGCGTCGTCAAAGAGCTTGTCGAGGTCTTCCTGGCTGACGCGGATCGGCAGAATGCCGTTCTTGAAGCAGTTGTTGTAGAAGATGTCGCCGAACGAGGTCGAGATCACGCAGCGGATGCCGAAGTCCAGGAGCGCCCAGGGCGCATGCTCGCGGCTCGAGCCGCAGCCGAAATTGTCGCCGGCGACCAGCACCTTGGCGCTGCGATAGGCCGGCTGGTTGAGCACGAAATCCGGGTTCTCGCTGCCGTCGTCCTTGTAGCGCTGCTCGGAGAAAAGTCCCTTGCCAAGTCCGGTGCGCTTGATGGTCTTGAGGTACTGCTTCGGAATGATCATGTCGGTGTCGACATTGATGATCTTCAGCGGCGCCGCGACGCCTTCCAGCGTGGTGAACTTGTCCATGGTTGGGCTTCCCGGTTAAAGTCAGGGGACGGCTATTTATCCCGAAAAGGGGCCGAATCCTAGGCCGAATTCGGCAGTTCTGGTCTGCTTGCCGGGGCTGAGGTCGAACTGGTGCGGCATCGGGAATCCACCTCTCCCCGCTGGGGAGAGGTGAACTACTCCGCCTGGGCCTCGATCGCCTCCATATCGGCGTCCGACAGGCCGAAATGGTGGCCGATCTCGTGGATCAGGACGTGGCGGACGATATGGCCGATCGTCTCCTCATGCTCGGCCCAGTAGTCGAGGATGGGCCGGCGGTACAGCCAGACCATGTTGGGCAGGCGCGGGATGTCGCCGACACTCTGGTGCGGCAGGCCAATGCCTTGGAACAGGCCGAGCAGGTCGAACTCGCTCTCGCATTCCATCTCGTCGAGCACCTCCTCGGTCGGAAAGTCGTCGACCCGGATGATCACGCCTTCGCAGAGACTGCGAAACCGCTTGGGCAGGCGCTCGAAAATGTCGTGCGCCATCACCTCCATCTCGGCCAGCGAGGGTGCTTTCAGGTTCGTCCACATGCTCCCTCCATAGCGCGGGTTCCAAGGCGATGCATCCGGCTTTATAACCGCAGCCGTGGTTGACGTGGCTCACGAAAACGGGGAGCGTACGTCGCACTTCTGGGGGACGTTGCAGTGAGCGGGACGATGCGGATAGCGGCGGTGGCGGTACTTTGCATGGGGTTGTTTTCGCCATTTTGCCCCGATGCCCAAGCCCAGACGGCCGGCGGCGAGATCCGGCTGGCGCAGGCCGTTCCACCAGACGGCCCGCCGCCGCGCAAGCGGCCGCCGACCAGGCTCCGCGTAAACCCCTATTACTATGACGACGAGATCCGGGTGTACCCGCGCTACAATCCCGGCCCCGACGCGGTGCGCGAGTGCAACGCCACCTATGTGCAGGAATATCGGCCGAGCGGCACGGTGATCGTGCCGCGCATGAGCTGCTACTGGCGCCGCGGCTGACGCAGAGCATGATCCGGAAAAGTGGGGTCCGGTTTTCCGAAAGATCATGCTCAAGCAGAAACAAGCGATATCGATCGTCAGATCGTATCGCGCTCTATTGACCGCGCAGCGCGCCGATCAAGCCGGCGCCGACGATCAGCGCGGACGCACCATAGACCAGGATCGCCATCACCGCCTGCGTGAAGGTACCAGCCGTTCCCGCATCGACGCCAGGTCCTTGGGCGGCAACTGCTGCTGCGCTCGCACCAGGGAGCGCGCATGCCACGACAGTGAAACGGAATATTCGCAAACCACGAGATCGGACCATGACCATCTCCTGCGTTCGTTCGATCAGGCTGGCTGTGGTGCGCAGGCGAACGCCTGTGCTGACGTCGCAGACATGCGGCCGTTGCCCGGCATTCATCATTGCGGCTGAAGCATTCATACACGATTCAGGCCGCGCGCTCTAGCGTTCTCCCCACGTCGCCACTCGACGTTTGAACTAGATCGGAGGAGAAACGAGATGTCGTCTACCCAGGTCCTTGCAAATGTGCTCGGCGTTGCCGCGGTTGGCGCGTTGATTGCTCTGGCCGCGCCGGCCGAGCGGGCGCAGGCCGCATCGCTGATCAATCCGGGCGCTGCTCAAATGGTGCAGGATGCCGCGCAGCCCGCAACGGAAGTGCATTGGCGCGGGCATCGCTGGCATCATCGCCACTGGCGTTGGCACCGCTGGCATCACCGTCATTGGTGATGCGCTGCGAAACAGGTCCGGATGACGGACCTGTTTTCACTTGCGGATGACGTCATGAAGCCCGCATGCTGAATGCTGCGGAGGGTGTCATGACGAGATGGATCGGAATGGTCGTGGCTGTCGGCATCGTGGGCTTGACGCCCTGTGCGCCGTCGATTGCCGCGACGCAGTCTGCAACGAAGCCTCAGGCGACTGACATCGGTGCGCGGCGACATGACCGCAAGCCAAGCGCCTATCGCGCCGCGCCGCCCTACGAGCCGCGCTACTACGCGCGGCCCTATTATTATCGCCCCTATCCCTACGGCGTGCCGGCACCCTTCGTGTTCGGCTTCGGGCCGTTTTGGTGGTGACGCGCGTTACGCTCTATCCGCCGGGATTAAATCCCTTCACCAGCAGCACGGTGGCTTCTGCGCCCGCCTTGCGGTCCCTTGAGATCTCCAGATATTCCGGCGCATCCGAGAAGGCGCGGAACGATGCCTCGTCGGGAAACGACATCATCACCAGCTTGTCGCAGGGCCAGGTGCCTTCGAGCACAAGCGGGCCTTCATCGGCGGCGAGCAGCCGTCCGTTGAACTTGCGAAAGACGTCGAAGAATTTTGCCTGATAGCGGTCATAGGCTGCGCGGTCGGTCATCTTCAATTGCGCGATCGCGTAGACGGTCATGCTTGCCTCTCCTGTCGCGTCACGGCGCATCGGCCGTAACACTTGTTTATTCATGAGGCATTCACCTCGCTGTCTCTAATTTAATCTTGGGAGCAACCGCAAGTGAAAAGGGCTGGCGCAGGCTGAGACGTGTCTGTGAGAGCTCCGCTGTTCAGGGACAGGGAGACGTTCATGCTGAGAACTATCGATCCCGGAGCGCGCTTGCTGCGCGGCCTCGGGCTTGCGGCCATGGCGACGCTGATGTTGTCGGCCGGCACGATGCGTCGCGCCGAAGCGGTGACCTTGATCAATCCGGCCACGGCGCCGGCGACGAAGGCCGCGACCGACGACACGATCACGCAGGTCCGTCACGGCGGCGGCGGTCATGGTGGTCATGGCGGCGGCTTCCGCGGTGGCGGTCATCACGGCGGCGGCTTTCACGGTGGCGGCTTCCGTGGCGGTCATATCGGCGGCTTTCGCGCCGCGCCGGTCTATCGCAGTCACATCGGCGGCTATCGCTACGGTGGCTTCCGGCACTATGGCGGCTACTACCACCGGCCCCATTACGGCTATCGCCACTTTCACCGACGCTACTATTACGGCGGCTACTATCCCTACTACCACTATCCCCGCCGCTGCCGGATCATCTGGACCTATTACGGCCCGCGCCGCGTCTGCCGCTGGCACCATTGGCATCGCTGGCACTATCCGTACCGCTATTGGTGAGCGGGGCGGGACGAAACGAAAAGGGCGCCGCGAGGCGCCCTTTTTTGTGGTGGTGCGCCAGGCATGGCGCGGAGCGCCATGACTGGCGCGATTTGACCGGAGTGGTGTCCGGTCGATGACTTGGAG
>NZ_JAFCJM010000033.1 GCF_018130955.1 Bradyrhizobium liaoningense | reverse complement strand
TCCGACATCCGATCTCGACGCGCCCCTGCAAAAAGACCTAAATCACACAAAATCGAGACTTCTTCAGCAGCCTGCTAGATTGTCCTCCCGGATGGCTTGGGCGCGGCAGCGATCTCGGAACGAGCAGATGCGGCAATGGTCATTTAGCAGCAGCTTCGGTGGAGCGTCGGCGCGCTGCAAGCGCTCGGCCTCTTTGAGGATATTTTCCGCCGTCGTCAGGGTGGATCCGAAGCGAATGCTCGTCCTCGCGCTGGTTTGCCCGAGATAAGCGGTTCCGCCACTAGAAAGCGTTCCCTGAAGTTTCGCTGGAAGAACTGCGCGGGTAGCAAGTTGCTGGCGATCGAGAGTGCGAACCCGTGGCGCCGCGCAAAACAGCACCGGCTCATACCGATAGGCTCCGAGTTCCGAAGGTCCATCGATCTTGCGAAGGGCATCGAAGTGGACAGCATAGCGATCATCCTCGAGTAGAGCGCCAAGAATAAACGACGCCCCGCTGTTCGATCAGGAGCTTCTCGTACGCGGATTGGGTCCCTTGCTCGCCACGCAGTTGATAGTATGCCTTCAATCGGTAGTGCTGTAGCGCATCGACAACATCGCTAGTGATCTTGGAGGACATCGTAAACCTCCTCTGCCACCTGCAAACGCAAGATGCTTATTGCACGCGATTATCGCCTAATTCAGGCAACTCAACTTCTGAAGGAGACGGGGTTGTCGATGAAAAGAGTGCAGAGCGCGGGCTGACCTTTTCGCGCGACGAAGCCGCCGAATCTACGATTGAGACGCAGCGACTGTTGTCGGATCGAGCCCTGCGGACTAGGTTGTGAACCGCGCGAGCATAGCGATAGGCAAGCAGGCCGGAGCATTTCTGGTGCGGTAATCTCGCTACGGCGAAATAGCTCCTGATGAGTTGCTGAAATTACTGGTGGGCCCGGCAGGACTCGAACCTGCAACCAGACCGTTATGAGCGGCCGGCTCTAACCATTGAGCTACAGGCCCCGCCGCGGGACGACCGCAGGAGACGCGGCCGGCAACGGTGCGCGGTCCGTTTACAGGGCCTGAGGCGGGGGTGCAATGCCGGGTTTGGTTGGCCTGGGCGTACGAGCCTCGGCGCCTGGCGCGTTTGGCCGCGACTCTTGCGATGATGGCACCATACCCCCGATTTGCCCGACGTGTCAAGTTGAATTCGTAAAATACGAAGGGCGTTGCGCCCGCCTCGGCTTCTACTGTGCATGGGGTTGTTTTCGATGTTTTGGTTCTGAGCGGGATCGGCGCCGGCTTTGCCTACGTCCCTGCCGGCGCCGTCATGTCGCCCGTCAGTCCACCGACACGCCCGCGAACTCGACCACCTTGCGCCATTTTTCGGTTTCGTCCGCGACCAGCTTGCCGAACTCGGCCGGCGTCATCGGCCGCGGGATGCCGCCGGTCTCGGCGAGCTTTGCCACGATCTTCGGGTCCTTCAGTGCTTCGCCAATGGCCTTGTTCAGGGCATCGACGATCTCTTGTGGCGTGCCCTTCGGCGCGGAGATGCCGTAGAAGCCGACCGATTCGAAGCCCGGCACGGTGTCGGCGATCGCCGGAATATCCGGCACGGCCGGCCAGCGTTTTGGCGAGGTCACGCCGAGTGCGCGGACATTGCCGCCGCGCACCTGCTCCAGCGCGGACGGCAGATTGTCGAAGATGAGCTGCACCTTGTTGGAGATGACGTCGGGGAAGGCGATCGCAGATCCCCGATAGGGCACGTGCACCATGTCGCACTTGGTCATCGCCTTGAACAGCTCCGCCGACATGTGCACCGAGGTGCCGTTGCCGGACGACGCATAGGAGATCTTGCCGGGATTGGCCTTGCAGTAGTCGATGAACTCCTGGACGCTCTTGGCCGGCATGGCGTTCGACACCACCAGCATGTTGGTGAGCTGCATGATGCTCGCGACCGGCACGGTGTCGCGCAGGAAATCGAACGGCAGCTTCTTGTAGAGCGAGGTCGAGATCGCGTTGTTGGGGGCGACGAACAGCAGCGTGTAGCCGTCGGGCGGCGAATTGATCGCGGCGGCGGCCGCGATGTTGCCGCCGCTTCCGGTGCGGTTCTCGACGATGAACTGCTGGCCCAAATGCTCCGACAGCCATTGCGCCATGATGCGGGCGACGATGTCGACGGGGCCGCCCGCGGCAAAGCCGATCAGCCAGTGCACGGGGCGGTCGGGATAGGCGGCGGAGGCTGATGGGGCAATGCTGGTAAGACCAAGAAAGAGCGCGAGACCGAAAACACCGTGACGCAAGTAGCGGAACATGAAGCCTCCAATAGTCTTGTTGTCGTTGTCCCCATGCTTCCATAAAATTCTGCCGCTGCCTACAGTCAGGCACGCATGTTGACGCGGCAGATGTTGCGCCGGAGCTGTGTGATGAAACTCGGATTGCTGATCACGCTCGGCGCGGCGTTGCTTGCAGGCCCCGCCGCGGCGCAAACCGGAGACAAGGCCATTTCGACCACAAATATCAGCCTCGGCACCGCCACACCCGGCGGCGGCTTTCCGCTCTATGCCAATGCGTTTGCGCAGGTGATGAACGCAGCCGACCCGTCGCTCGTGATCGCGCCGCGCAACACCAAGGGCAGCAACGAGAACATCCCGCTCCTGGAAAAGGGCGAGCTCGATCTGGCGCTGGTTGCCGGCGAGCCGGCCTATGAGGCCTTCGCCGGCATCGGCCGCGCGAAGGTAGCGCTGAAGATATTGACCGCGATCTATTCGAATCCCGGCATGTTCGTGGTGCGCGCCGACAGTCCCTACAGGACGATCCGCGATCTCGTGGGACAGCCGGTCGCGTTCGGCGCAAAAGGGTCCGGCCTGCCGATCCTGGCGCGCTACGTGCTCGACGGGCTCGGATTGAGGCAGGACGCGGATTTCAAGGCTGTTTATCTCGACCGCGCCGGCGACGGCCCCGCGATGGTCGAGGACAACAGCGTCGCAGCGCTCTGGGGCGCCGGCATTGGCTGGCCCGGCTTTGCCGCGGTCGCATCGAGCGCAGCGGGCGCGCGCTTCATCGCTCCCAGCGCCGACGAGATCGCGCGCATCCGCGCCAAGCACTCCTTCCTGAAGCCGCTCACCGTGCCGGCGGGCAGCTACCCGAAGCAGAGCGAAGCCATCGCCTCGCTCGGGTCCTGGAGCTTTGTGCTGACGCGCGAAGATTTTCCCGACGACATCGCCTATCGGCTGGCAAAGACGCTGCACGGCGTCGAAGCTGTGTTCTGCAAGACGCTTCCACAGGCCTGCGAGACCACAGCCGCGAACACCGTGGCCGCCGCGCCGAGGCCCGAGCTGATTCATCCGGGCGTGATGAAGTATTTTCGCGAGAATGGGGTTACGAAGTGACGATCGCTCAAGGCGATCGTCATCCCGGGGCGGCTCGAAGAGCCGAACCCGGGATCTCGAGATTACCATCCCGGAATGACGGCTATGCCGTCACTTCTTGATCAACCCACACGCCGGATCAGGCGGACCAAACGCCTGGTCGCCGGGGATGGTGGCGAGGATCTTGTAATAGTCCCAGGGGTACTTGCTTTCCTCCGGCGATTTGACCTGCACCAGCCAGAGATCGTGCACCATCAGATTGTCATCGCGTAAGCGGCCGTTGCGCGAGAAGAAATCCTCGATCGGCTTTTCCCGCATTTTTGCCGCGACCTTGAGCGGATCGTCGGTGCCGGTCTCCTTGATGGCGTTGAGATAGTGCATCACGCTCGAATAGACGCCGGCCTGCCACATCGTCGGCATCCGGTTCATCTTGGCAAAGTAACGTTTCGCCCATTCGCGGGTCTTGTCGTCCATGTCCCAGTAGAACGATGTGGTCAGCAGCAGGCCTTGGGCCGCCTGCAGGCCGAGGCCGTGGATGTCGGTGATCAGCGCAAGCAGCGCCGCCATCTGCTGGCCGCCCTTGAGCACGCCGAACTCGGCGGCGGTCTTGATCTCGTTCATGTTGTTCGGCGGACCGGCGGCAATGCCGATGATCTTGGCCTTGGAGGCCTGCGCCTGGAGCACGAAGGAGGAGAGGTCGGGCGTTGCGAGCGGCGGCCGCACCGAGCCCAGCACCTTGCCGCCACTGGCGGTCACGACGCTCGAGGCGTCGCGTTCCAGCGAATGGCCGAAGGCATAGTCGTCGGTGATGAAGAACCAGCTGTCGCCGCCGCGCTTGACCACAGCCTGCGCGGTGCCGGCCGCGAGCGAGCGGGTATCGATCACCCACTGCATGGCATAGGGCGAGCAGAACTTGCCGTGGAAATCCGCGGCCAGCGTCGAATGCGTGATGAAGAGTTTTTTCTTGTCATTGGCGATGTTCTGCACGGCAAGGCCCACTGCCGACACCGGCACGTCGACGATGAGATCGACCTGGTCGACGTCGTACCAGCGCCGCGCGATCGCGCCGCCGATATCAGGCTTGAGCTGGTGGTCGCCGACGATCACGCTGATCGGCTTGCCCAGCACCTTGCCGCCAAAATCGTCGATCGCCATCTGCGCTGCCGTCACCGAGCCCTGGCCGGTCGGCGTCGAAGCCGGGCCGTTCATGTCGGTGAGCACGCCGATCTTCACGACATCGTCGGACACTTGCGCAAAGGCCGCGCCCGACACCAGCGTCGCCGCCAGGGCGGCAACGACGGACAGTCCTGTTCTGCTTGGAGCCACGCTTTTTTCCTCCCTCATCCGGCGCATTGGCCGGTGTTGCTTGGCCGCTTGAGGTGCGGCTGAATTGGTTTCTTTTGCAACTATTTTGGGGTGGGCGTCAACGCGGATCAGCCCGCGAAGCGGATTTGGCCTGCGGGGGACGGATCGTAGCCTGTGAGTTCCTCGGCGCGCTGCCGTAGCCGTTTATCGGTCAGGAACCGGATCAGCGCCTGCATCGGCGGGCGGAAATAGCTGCGTTGCCGCAGCGCAAGATCAAAACTCTCCCAGAGCAGCGGCGCGAAATCGAGCCCCGCCGCCTTGGCCGCGGCCCGCGTCGCGACGCCGCAATCCGCGTTGCCGGCGCGGATCGCCAAGGCAAGGTCGGGGCCGGTGAGGCACGCCGCATCCAGCCGGCGCAGGTCTTTTGGCGAGGCGCCGGCGCGTTTGAGCAGCACGTCGAGCAGCATCTGCGCACCTGCGCCCTGCTGCCGCATCGCCATCTTCGCGCCGAGCGCGAGCACGTCGGACAGGCTGCGCAGCTTCTTCGGGTTGCCTGATGGCAGCACCAGGCCCTGCTCGCGGCGCACCATGCCGACCAGCACCGCATCATGCAGGTCGGGCGCGGTCCGCAGCGCCGCCGCGTTGGCATCGCTTGCCAGATTGTCCGACGAATCGAGGCTGTGAAAATGCACCGCGGCGGCCATCACCTCGTTGCGCTGCAGACGCTCGAGGCCGCGCGCGGTCCCTTCGCTCAGCGATGCGAGGCCCGAGCCGGATTCGCGCAGGCTCCATTCCAGCAGGTCGTCCTGGCTGCCGCCGACGATCGGCGGTGGTTCGGCGGCCAACATGCCGGCCGGCCGGGCGAGGCCGGACAGCACCCAGAGATCTAGCTCATGCCGGGGAAACAGCCACTTCCCGGTCACCTTGCTGCAGGGGATCGCGCCTGTCGTGACGAGCTCATAGAGCTTCCGCTCGCCCAACCGGAGGTAGTCCGCCGCTTCGCTGGTCGTCAAAAATTCCATTCTGCATTCCTATGCATATTCTTGTTTGTTTTTTGGCATTTGACGCAGGAGGGAATTTTTGCAGTTCATTGAGGGTAGGGTAGCTGGATGTGCCCCGGTTCCAGCGAGGGAACAATGCCCGATCACCTCAATGCTTTGCAACTGATCCTGTCAGGCGATCCCACGCTCGTTGCGATCGTGCGGCTGTCGCTGGGAGTGAGCCTGGCTGCCGTTCTCCTGGCGGCTGCCATCGGCATGCCGCTCGGGGCGCTCTTGGCCCTGACGCGCTTTCCGGGGCGGGCCGTGCTCGTGGTGCTGCTCAACGCGATGATGGGGCTGCCGCCGGTCGTGGTCGGGCTGGCGCTTTATCTGCTGCTGTCACGCTCCGGGCCGCTCGGCGAGCTCGGCATTCTCTTCACGCCGATGGCGATGGTGGTGGCGCAGACGGTTCTGATCCTGCCGATCATCGCCGCGCTGACGCGGCAGACGGTCGAGGATCTCTGGCTGGAATATCGCGACGAGCTCAGCGCCATGAATGTCGGCGCGGTGGGCCGCATGACCACCCTGCTGTGGGATGCGCGTTTCAGCCTGCTCACCGCGTTGCTCGCCGGCTTCGGCCGTGCTGCGGCCGAGGTTGGTGCTGTCATGATCGTCGGAGGCAATATCGACGGCTTTACCCGCACCATGACGACCACGGTGGCCCTCGAAACGTCGAAAGGAAATCTGCCGCTGGCGATGGGGCTCGGCGCGATCCTGATCGCGATCGTGCTTGCGATCAACGCGGCCGCCTGGGGCACGCGCGCCTGGTCGCAAAGGCTGACGGGTTGACCATGCGCGCACCGGCGAGCGACCTTCCCCTCGTGCTCGAGAATGTTTCGCTCCAGGCGGGTGCGACCTCCATTCTCAATTCGCTGAGTCTCGCCATCGCGCCGGGCGAGCCCACCCTGATCGTCGGGCCAAACGGCTCCGGCAAGACCAGCCTGCTCAGGCTCTGCATGGGGCTTGCAACGCCGACGAGCGGCCGCATCACCTGGGGCGGCCACAGCGATCCGACGCCGACGCGTCGAGCCTTCGTGTTTCAGCGTCCGGTGATGTTGCGGCGAACGGCCGCAGCCAACGTGACCTATGCTTTGGCGCAGGCCGGGGCGCCGCATTCAGGACGTGCGAGACGCGCGGCAGACCTGCTCGCGCGGGTCGGGCTTGCCGATCTCGGATCCCGCCCGGCGCGGTTGCTCTCCGGCGGCGAGCAGCAGCGCCTTGCACTGGCGCGTGCGCTGGCGCGCGACCCCGAGATCCTCCTGCTCGACGAGCCGACCGCCAATCTCGATCCCGCCGCGACACGGGCGGTCGAGGAGATCGTGCTGTCTGCTGCGCAGTCCGGCATCAAGATCGTGATGGCCTCGCACGATCTCGGCCAGGTGCGCCGGCTCGCGGGCGAGGTGGTGTTCTTTGCACGCGGGACGCTGTGCGAACGCGCCGCGACTGCCGATTTCCTCGACCATCCCTCGACGCCGGAGGCGCGCGCCTTCCTGCGCGGCGATCTCGTCATTTGAACCGGAGCATGCCCATGACCTCTCGCCGCTCGTTTGTCGCTCTCGCGATCCTGCTCGGCATCGCGTCATCAGGCACGCCGTCATTCGCCCAGGAACGCTCACAGGAACGCGCGATCGTCGTCGCCTCGACCACGTCGACGCGGGATTCCGGCCTGTTCGGCTATCTCCTGCCGATGTTCAAGGCCAAGACCGGCATCGACGTGAAGGTGATCGCGCAAGGCACCGGGCAGGCGCTCGACACCGCGCGGCGCGGCGATGCCGACGTCGTATTCGTGCATGCCAAGCCGCAGGAGGAAAAATTTGTCGCGGAAGGTTTTGGCGTGAAGCGCTTCGACGTGATGTACAACGATTTTGTGCTGATCGGGCCGAAAGGCGATCCCGCCGGCGTGAAGGGCAAGGACATCGCCACCGCGCTGAAGGCGATCGAATCCAAGGGCGCGCCGTTCGTCTCGCGCGGGGACCGTTCGGGCACGCACGCGGCCGAGCTCGCGCTCTGGATCGTGGCCGGTATCGACATCGCCACTGCCAAGGGCGCCTGGTATCGCGAGATCGGGCAGGGCATGGGGGCCGCACTCAACACCGCAACAGCGATGAACGCCTATGTGCTCTCCGACCGCGGCACCTGGATCTCGTTTAGGAACCGCGGCGACCTCGACATCGTCGTCGAAGGCGACAGGCGGCTGTTCAACCAGTACGGCGTGATGCTGGTGAACCCGGAAAAACATCCGTCGGTGAAGAAGGAGGCGGGCCAGGCCTTTGTCGACTGGCTGCTGTCCGCGGAGGGCCAGACGGCGATTGCCAATTACAAGATCGAGGGCCAGCAGCTGTTCTTTCCGAACGCCGAGAAGAAAGGCAGTTGAGGCGAGCAGTTGCCAAACGTCACGCGCCATGGTCCACCATGGCGCATGACCCAGCGTCTGCCGCCATCGCTCACGCCGCTCGACATCGCGCTCGCAGGCCTGCTGCATGAGCTTCAGCCGGTTGCGCCGATCGACCTCCCGCTCACGGAGGCGCTCGGCTGCGTTGCCGCCGAGATGCCCGCGCTGAAGGCGCATCCGCCACACGACGTCGCAGCCGTCGATGGCTGGGCGTTGCGCGCCAGCGATCTCGTCGGGGCATCCTCCTATTCACCGCTGGCACTCACTGCGCCGCCGGCCTGGGTCGAGAGCGGCGATGCGATGCCGGAGGGGTGCGACTGCGTGCTTGATGCCGATGCGGTCGCAACGGCAGGGCCGATCAGCGAAGTCCTGGCCGAGGGAATTCCGGGGCAGGGCGTGCGGCGCGCCGGCAGCGATATTGCTGCAGACGCCGCCGTCGTGGCGCCGGGCATGCAAATCGGTGCCGGCAATCTCATGCTCGCGCGCTCGGCAAAGATGGAGACGCTGAGTCTGCGCCGTCCGCGCCTGCGCATCGTCAATGTACCGGATGACTCAGTCTCCGCACGGCTGATCGCGGATCATGCGCGCGCATGCGGCGCGCAAATCGCTGAGGTCGAAGCCGGCGCGCGCGATGCGGCTTCAATCGCCGATGCGCTCGATGTCGCCGCCTGCGATCTACTGCTGTTGGTGGGGGGCACCGGCGTTGGCCGCGAGGATGCGGCCGTCAGCGCGCTTGTGGCGCGCGGTGAGGTGCTCGCCCACGGTATCGCACTTGAGCCCGGGCGCACGGCTGCGACCGGCCGACTGGGCGCCGTTCCCGTCATCGCGCTGCCGGGATCCCCGGATCATGCGTTCGCAACCTGGCTGGCGCTGGCGCGCCCGGTCCTGGACCGGCTGTCGGCACGGCGGCAGCAGGCCGCCGTCACCTTGCCGCTCGCGCGCAAGATCGCCTCCGGCGTCGGCGTTGCCGAGATTGCACTGTTGGCGGAGCAGGCCGGAACGTGGCTTCCGCTTGCGGTCGGCATGTTGCCGCTGCAGTCGATTGCGCGGGCGGAGGCCTGGCTGCTGGTTCCCGCTGACAGCGAGGGCTTTGCTGCTGATACGCCGGTCGGTGCTTATCTCCTGCGGGAGTGATATGGGTTTCGTCATGACCACGCCGCCGCAAGACCGCGCTTTGCTCGATCAGGAACAGTTCCTCAAGATCCTCTCACGCGAGGAAGCCGTGCGGCGCTTTGACGAAGCCTTGTTCCCGCGCGCGCTGCCGGCCGAGATGCGGAAGCTTGCCGAAGCGCTCGGCTGCGCGTTGGCGGACGACGTCACCGCGCCGATCGACGTGCCGCCTTTCGATCGCTCCAACGTCGACGGCTTTGCGGTGCGCTCGGCCGATCTGGTTGCGGCCGGTGAAGCCACGCCTGTTCGTCTCGTGCTGAACGACGAGGTGATTGCTTGCGGCATCGCGCCAGAACTGCAGGTCGCATCGGGCACAGCCACGCCGATCGCGACCGGCGGTCCAGTGCCGCGCGGCGCCGATGCCGTCGTCATGGTCGAGCACACCCAGCCCGCGGGCGCGCAAGGGATCGACGTGCGCAGGGCCGCATCGCCCGGGCAATTCGTCTCCTATGCGGGCTCGGATATCGCGCGCGGCGAGGCGCTGTTACGCGCCGGCACCGTGATCGGCTCGCGCGAGATCGGCATGCTGGCGGCCTGCGGCATCGCCGAGGTCAAGGTCGCGCGCAAGCCGCGCGTTGCCGTCATCTCCACCGGCGACGAACTGGTCCAGCCCGGCGAGGCGCTTCCGCCAGCGGCGATCTACGACACCAACGGTACGATTGTCGCGGCGGCGATCGACGAGAACGGCGGCGCGGCGTCGTTTCTCGGCGCGATCCCCGACGACGAGGCCAAGCTCGAAGCCGCGATGCGCCGCGCGCTCAGAGATGCCGACATGCTGGTGCTCTCCGGCGGCACGTCGAAAGGCGCGGGCGATCTTTCCCACCGCATCATCGGCCGTCTCGGCAAGCCCGGCATCATCGCCCATGGCGTGGCACTCAAGCCGGGCAAGCCGCTGTGCCTTGCGGTCTGTGACGGCAAGCCGGTCGTCATCCTGCCGGGCTTCCCGACCTCGGCGATGTTCACCTTCCACGACATGATCGTGCCGGTGCTGCGCAAGATGGCCGGTCTGCCGCCGCGCGCGGACGCCATGGTCAATGCGAAAGTGCCGGTGCGAATCGCCTCCGAGCTTGGCCGTACCGAATTCGTCATGGTGTCGCTGGTCGAGGGCCGCGACGGCCTGATCGCCTACCCCTCCGGCAAAGGCTCCGGCGCCATCACCTCCTTCACGCAGGCCGACGGTTTCTTGCGCATCGATGCGCTCGCCGACCAGATGCCCTCAGGTACCGAGGCGGAAGTGACGCTGTTCACGCCGCATGTACGCGTGCCCGACTTGGTCATCATCGGCAGCCATTGCACCGGCCTCGATCTCGTCACCGCACCACTGGCGCGCGCGGGCCTTGCCGTGCGCTCGATCGCGGTCGGCAGCCTCGGCGGGCTTGCGGCTGCACGGCGCGGCGAATGCGATTTTGCGCCGATCCACCTGTTCGACGACAAGACGGAAACCTACAACACGCCCTATCTCGCCGAAGGCCTCGAACTCGTGCCGGGCTGGCGGCGTATGCAAGGCGTCGTGTTTCGCAAAGGCGACAAACGGTTTGAAGGCCTGAATGCGAAGGAGGCGGTCGCTGCCGCGCTTGCCGATCCCGCCTGCATCATGGTCAACCGCAACCAGGGCGCCGGCACGCGCTTCCTGATCGATCGGCTGCTCGCGGGCGCGCGCCCTGAGGGTTACTGGAACCAGCCGCGCTCGCACAATGCGGTGGCCGCGGCGGTCGCGCAGCATCGCACCGATTGGGGCATGACGATTGCGCCGGTCGCCCATGCAACGGGTCTCGGTTTCATTCCGCTGGCCGAGGAGCATTATGATTTCGCGCTGGTCACGGCGCGCAAGCAGCGTCCGGCGGTGCAGGCTTTTCTCGATGCGCTCGCCTCGGACGACAGCCGCGCTGCACTGGAGCGCGCCGGATTCCGGCCGGCCTGACCGGACTATGACGCGCGGAGCGTGCCGCTGGCGGCCTAGCCTTGCGGTGATTGGCGAGCGCGTTCGCGCGCCTCTGCCTCGGCAAGCGCACGCTGCGCAGCCGGCGACAGCGGCTTCGGGTCCGCCGGGACATCAACGATCTCATCGCTGCCCGTGGCCATCTCGCTCAGCCGTTTGGTGCGATCGATCGCGACCGTGAGATCGCAGACCAGATCGACGATCGTGAACAGGGCATTGAGGAGAGGCTCGGCCATGTAGCGTATCCGCGAGGCGACAATTTTCCGCTCTAGGGGTCGCTGCCAGCCGCGATTGGGTTCAATGTCCCCATGAACTCCGTCGGCCGCCGCTGCGACCAAGGAGGGTGAGCCCGCCATGACCGCCTCAACTCCCCTGAATTTCCGCAAGATTGCCGCCCTGATCGCGGCCGCCGGCACGCTGTTCTGGCTCTATACCTTCTATTTCATCGCCCATGTCCCGCCCGGAGACGGCTCCGGCTTCCAGTGGCTGGCGGTCTTTCCGCTCGGGATGATTTTTGGCATCTTCTTCCTGCCGGCCTGGCTGCTCGTCGCCTTCGGCTGGCTGCCGCGGTTCACAACGGCCTACGGCCTCTGCGGCCTGATCGCGTTCGCGATCATCTGGTCGCAGCTTCTCAACGAGTTTCCAAAGGCGAAGCTTTACTGAGGGGCCGCGTCCAGCACGGCGAGCCGTTCGGCTTCTGCCACGTCCTCAACCGTGTTCGCATTGAAGAACGGATCAAGCGGTTCGGTCGGCCAGCTCACCGTGGCCAGCCGATAGCGTGCGGTCCAGCGGTCAATCTTGCGGATGTCTTCCACCGTGAGTGAGTGACGCAGCGCATCGCGCAAATCGACGCGCCAGAGCCCGATGACCGGATGCGATTGGCCGCCGGAGGCGGCGACGGCGAGCTGCGCATTCTCCTTCGCGCGCGCCTCGTGCAGCCGAGCGACGAGATCGCGCGGCAAGAACGGGCAGTCGGCGGCGGCGCTGAGCACCCACTCGACCTCCGGCCGGTTCGCTGCGGTCCAGTCGAGCGCGGCGAGGATGCCGGCGAGCGGCCCCGGATAGTCGGGCACGTCGTCGGCGATCACGGTCAGGCCAAAGGCGGAAAAGCGCGCGGGATCGCCATTGGCGTTGAGGACCAGACGATTGCATTGCGGCGTCAGGCGCGCGATGACGCCCTCCAAAATGGTGCGGCCGCCGATGGTGCGCATCGGCTTGTCGCCGCCGCCCATGCGGCGCGCGAGACCGCCGGCGAGCAGCACGCCAAGAGTCGACGGAATGTTGGGCGGCATCTCACTCATCGCCGCCTTCGCCCTTGCGCTTGTGCTTTGCCGACTCCTCCTCGACATAGTCGAGGTTCTGGTCGTAGACGATGCGCTCAACGCCTGCGAGCGCGAGGAAGCGCTTGCCCCGCGTGCGCCCGATCAGCGTCAGCCCGACCTGCCGCGCGAGATCGACGCCCCAGGCGGTGAAGCCCGAGCGCGAGACGAGGATGGGAATGCCCATGCGCACGGTCTTGATCACCATCTCCGAGGTGAGGCGTCCCGTGGTGTAGAGGATTTTGTCGCCGGCCTCGACATTGTGGCGGTACATCCAGCCCGCGATCTTGTCGACGGCGTTGTGGCGCCCGACGTCCTCGGTGTAGCACAGCGGCGTGCCTTCCTTGCACAGCACGCAGCCATGGATCGCGCCGGCCTCCAGATAGAGCGAGGGCATCGTGTTGATGGTCTGCGTCATCTGGTAGAGCCAGGACGTGCGCAGCTCCGCCTTGGGCAGCGCGACGCTCTCCACCGCTTCCAGGAGATCGCCGAATGCCGTGCCCTGGGCGCAACCCGAAGTCTGCGTCCGCTTCTTCAACTTGGCTTCGAAATTGGTGTGGTGCTCGGTGCGCACGACGACCACCTGGAGGTCGTCGTGGTATTCGACCTCGGTGACGACGTCATTATATTTCAGCATGTTCTGGTTCAGCAGGTAGCCCAGCGCCAGATATTCCGGGTAGTCGCCGATCGTCATCATGGTGACGATCTCCTGGGCGTTGAGATAGAGCGTCAGCGGCCGCTCCATCGGCACCTTGGTCTCGACCTTTGCGCCGGTCTGGTCGACGCCGATCACGGCCTGCGTCAGGCGCGGATCGGCCGTGTCAGGGACGATCAGGGGGACCGGGGCTTTGTCGATTTTCATCATGTGGCCGACGTTAGCATGACATTCCGCTCAAGCCGATATAAGCATGGCGCAATGACGGGGAAGGTTCAGGTTCCGGTGACCAGAATGAAAGTGATTGGCCTGGCGGGATGGAGCGGTGCGGGCAAGACCACGCTGCTGACACGGCTGATTCCGCATTTCAAGGCCGAGGGCCTGCGCGTCTCCGTGATCAAGCACGCCCATCACCACTTCGACGTCGACGTGCCCGGCAAGGATTCCTGGCGTCATCGGGAGGCGGGCGCGGCCGAGGTGCTGGTATCGTCGGAGCGGCGCTGGGCGCTGATGCACGAGTTGCGCGGCGCGGGCGAGCCGCGGCTGCCAGAGCTTCTGGAAAAGCTTGCTACAGTCGATCTCGTCGTGGTCGAGGGGTTCAAGCGCGAGCCGCATCGCAAGATCGAGGTCCATCGCGCCGCCAACGGCAAACCGCTGCTGTTTCCTGATGACCCCGGGATCGTCGGGATTGCGACCGACACGCCTGTTGAAACAAGGCTGCCGACGGTCCATCTGGACGACATCTCTGCCGTTGCCGCGCTGTTGCTTCGCGCAGCGATGACGGTCGAAGAGGTCGTGGCGAAAAGCAAAGTGACGCGCTGACGAGGAACGATGGCGCAACTGTCCGACGATTGTTTTGCCTTTGGCGGACCGATGATGTCGGTCGACGACGCCGTCGGCCTGATCGCGACCCGCGTCAACGCGATTGCGGATGTCGAGACGGTCGCGCTGACGGAGGCCGACGGGCGCGTGCTCGCGAAGGATATCGCCGCGCCCTTGCCCTTGCCGCCTTTCACCAACTCCGCGGTTGACGGCTATGCGGTTCGCAACGCCGATCTCCCGCAGGGCGAGGAGCGGGCATTTCCGCTCGACGGCCGTGTCGCGGCCGGCGGAGCTGCCGAGGCACCGATCAAGCCTGGCCATACCTTGCGCATCTTCACGGGCGCGCCGATGCCGCCGGGCGCTGGGACCGTCTTCATGCAGGAGGACGTGCGCGTCGACGACGGCGGAAACATGGTGCTGCCGCCGGGACTAAAACCCGGCGCAAACGTCCGCCCGGCGGGCGAGGATATCCCGCTCGGCCAGGTTGCGCTGTGCGCCGGCCAGCGCTTGCGGCCGCAGCATGTCGCGCTCGCCGCAGCCTTCGGGATGACATCGCTCGACGTTGTCAGGCGTATCCGTGTTGCGGTGTTCTCGACCGGCGATGAGCTGGCTTTGCCGGGCGCGCTGCGCGGGGCGTCGCAGCTGTTCGACTCCAACCGGGTCATGCTGATCGCGATGCTGCGCCGGCTCGGCTGCGAGGTCTCCGATCTCGGCATACTACGCGACGATCGCGTCTCGCTCGCCGAGGGCCTGAAGCAGGTCGCGGGCCAGCATGATCTGATCCTCACCACCGGCGGTGTCTCGACCGGCGAAGAGGATCACGTCAGGGCCGCCGTCGATGATATCGGCAGGCTGGTGCTGTGGCGGATGGCGATCAAGCCCGGCCGTCCCGTCGCGATGGGCATCATCGATGGCACGCCGCTGATCGGGTTGCCCGGCAATCCTGTCGCGAGTTTTGTCACCTTCGTCCATGTGGTGCGGCCGACGGTGCTGGCGCTCGCCGGCAGCCTGCCGGAGCCGATCGTTCCGATCCCGGTGCGTGCCGCCTTCACCTACAAGAAGAAGGAGGGCAGGCGCGAATATGTTCGCGTCTTCCTGCGCAAGGCCGAGGATGGTGCGCTCGAGGTGACCAAGTTTCCGCGCGAGGGTGCGGGCCTGTTGTCCTCGCTGGTCGAGACCGATGGCCTGGTCGAGCTCGGTGAAGCCGTCACGCGCGTCGAGCCCGGGCACAGCGTCGGCTTCCTGTCCTATGCCAACCTGATCTGAGGTCCACGCGTTGACGCCGCCAGCCCGCCCCGCCATGTTGCCCCGATGACCAGGACCACGCTCGATCTCACCGGGCTGAAATGCCCTCTGCCGGCGCTCAAGACGCGAAAGGCGCTCAAGCCGCTGAATACGGGCGACCAGCTCGAGGTTCACTGCACCGATCCGCTGTCGGTGATCGACATCCCGAACCTGATCCGCGAGACCGGCGACAAGGTCGAGATCACCGAGCGCAACGAGACGCGCATCGTGTTCCTGATCGAAAAGGCTCACAGCCCGTAGAAAGGCGCATGTTCACGGCCGCCGCGTTTGACTATGCTCCGGGTTCGGGGACGGCCGGTTGTTTCGCTGCAATGCAACAAGCGCCTGTCGTTGCGCTCTAGTGATCTCTGGACCCAAGACGTCGGACTATGACTTTCCTTACATCGAAGGCTGGCGCACCCGCCGGTCCTGCGGCGGGCCGTGAGGCTGCCGTCAAGCTTGGCAAGACGGCAGCGGGCGCTGAGTTCGGCGCGCTCGCGCAGGCCTCGATCCTGATCGTCGATGACGAGCCGGGGATGCGCAACTTCCTGGTGCGGACGCTGGCGCCGCGCTGCAAGCTGGTGGACGAGGCGGCTGACACCGACCAGGCCTCGCGCAAGCTCGATTCCAACCGCTATGACGTCGTCATTCTCGACAACATCATGCCGGGCAAGAACGGCGTCGACTGGCTGGCGGAGCAGCGCGCCGTCGGCTTCTTCGCCGATGCGATCCTGATCACCGCCTATGCCGATCTCGACACCGCGATTCAGGCCTTGCGCGCAGGCGCGGTCGATTTCGTGCTCAAACCGTTCCGCTCGAACCAGATCCTCAACGCGGTCGCGCGCTGCCTCGATCGCGTCAGGCTGCAGCGAGAGAACTACGTGCTGCGCTACGCGCTGCGCGCCTCGTCCGACCGCACCTTCCTGCGCGACAATCTGATCGGGGAATCGGCCGCGACGCTGCGCGTGCGCGAGACGATCGCGCGGGTGGCGCGCCTGCCGACCTCGGTTCTGCTGACTGGCCAATCCGGCACCGGCAAGGAAGTGGCGGCGCGGTCGATCCACTCGCTGTCCGACCGCGCCGACAAGCCCTTCGTGCCCGTGAACTGCGCGGCGATCCCGCCCGACATGATCGAGGCCGAGCTGTTCGGGCACATCAAGGGCGCCTTCACCGGCGCCGATAGCGGGCGCGAAGGCCTGTTCCTCTATGCGCATGGCGGCACGCTGTTCCTCGACGAGATCGGCGAATTGCCGTTGCCGATGCAGAGCAAGCTGCTCCGCGTGCTCGAAGATCGCCGCGTCCGGCCGGTCGGCTCGGAGCGTGAGGTTCCCGTCGACCTGCGCTTCATCTTCGCGACTAATGCCGAGCTGCAGAAGGAGGTCGAGAAGGGCCGCTTCCGTGCCGACCTGTTCTACCGGCTGAACGTGATGCAGCTCCATCTGCCGCTGCTGAAGGATCGCGGCGACGACGTGCAGGAGCTCGCCACCATCTTCATGAGCAAGCTGTCGGTTCAGCTCGGCATGCCGCCGGTCCCGATCGACGCCTCGGTGCGGGCGGCGCTCGCCAGCTACGACTGGCCGGGTAACGTGCGCGAGCTGCGCAATCTGATCGAGCGCACGCTGATCCTCGGCGCCTTCCCTGACGATTTTGCGGGTCCCCGCAATGACGGTCAGTCCGCGCCTGCGGACAGTCTCGCCGAGCTCGAGCGCCGGCACATTCTCAGCGTGCTGAAAGAGGTCGGCGGTAATCGCGAGGAGGCGGCGCGGCGGCTCGGAGTCTCGCGCAAGACCATCGACCGCAAATGCGCGTTATGGGATGTCTGACCGGACCGGCAGCAGCGATGAGCCCTTGCGGGGACGCTCCGTCCGCTTCCGCCTGCTCGCGATCGCGCTGCTGCCGATGCTGGTCATCCTGCCGCTCCTGCTCGGCGTTGCGATCTATCGTTGGAACGCAAAATTCGACGCCACGCTGATTTCGAAGGTGAACGGCGATCTCACCATCGCCCATCAATATCTCGCCCGCATTCTCGAAAAGACCGGCGTCCAGATCCGCTCGCTCGGCCTGTCCGCCCGCTTCCACGAGGTGCTTGCTCAGGATGCGCGCGGTCCTCTCCAGGATCTGCTCGAGGAGACCCGCAAGGAGATCGGCCTCGATTTCCTCTATCTGACCAACGGCCGCGGCGACATTCTGGCTTCGTCGCCGCAGTTGCACGGCATCCCGAGGGCCGACTGGCCGATCATCCAGTCGGCGCTGTCGGGCCAGGCGCCGGCAACAGGCGTCGACATCTTCGCCAATGACGAGCTGGCCGCGATTTCGCCGACGCTGGCCGAGCGCGCACGGCTTGACCTCGTGCCGACGCCGAACGCGGTGCCGACCGACCGCAGCACCGAGACGCGCGGCATGGTAGTGCACGCGGCGAGCCGGGCGATGCTGCCCGACGGCGGCGCGGCGGCGATCGTCGGCGGCACCGTGCTCAACCAGAACCTCGAATTCATCGACACGATCAACGACCTCGTCTATCGCGCGGCGAGCCTGCCGGAGGGTAGTCAGGGCACGGCGACGCTGTTCCTGGAGGACGTGCGGATCTCGACAAATGTCCGGCTGTTCGAAGGGCGGAGGGCGCTCGGCACGCGCGTATCGGCGGCGGTGCGCTCTGCCGTGCTGGACGAGGGCCGCACCTGGCTCGACAGCGCCTTCGTCGTCAACGACTGGTATATCTCGGCTTATGAGCCGCTGGTCGACAGTTTTGGCAAGCGCGTCGGCATGCTCTATGTCGGCTTCCTGGAAAGACCCTTCAGTGAAGCCAAATACCAGACGCTGATCATCGTCATCGTCGCTTTCGTCGCGATCACGGTCGCGACCGTCCCGATCTTCCTGCGCTGGGCGAGCTCGATCTTCATGCCGCTGGAGCGCGTAACGGCGACGATCGGCGAGGTGGAGCGAGGGAATCTCGCCGCCCGCACCAAGATGCCGGTGTCGGGCGACGAGATCGGCCGCGTCGCGGTTCATCTCGACAGCCTGCTCGACCAGATCCAGGAGCGCGACCGGCAGCTGCGCGAATGGAACGAGGAGCTGAACGTCCGCGTGCGCGAACGCACCCGCGATCTCGAGCACGCCAACCTCAAGCTCGAGGCGACCACCAAGCAGCTCATCATGTCGGAGAAGCTCGCCGCCATCGGCGAGATCACCGCCGGCGTGGCGCACGAGATCAACAACCCGATCGCGGTGATGCAGGGCAATCTCGACGTCATCCGCAGCGTGTTCGGGGCTGACGCCGACAAGGCGAAAGTCGAGTTTCGCCTGCTCGACGAGCAGATCCACCGCATCAGCCAGATCGTGACCAAGCTGCTGCAGTTCGCACGGCCCGAGGAATATGCCGGCTATGTCGAGCGCCACGCGCCGGCCAGCGTCATCTCGGATTGCCTGCCGCTGGTCCAGCATCTCCTGAACAAGACCGAGATCGCCGTCGTCAGGGACGACCGCGCCAGCCGTCTGGTGCTGATGAACCGCAACGAGCTGCAGCAGGTGCTGGTCAATCTCATCGTCAACGCGATCCACGCGATGTCCGACGGTGGAAACCTGACGCTGCGCTCCTTCGATACCGAGCGCGAAGGGAACCCGGGCGTCGCCATCGAGGTGGCCGACACCGGCATCGGCATGGGCGCTGAGGTGATTGAAAAGATCTTCGATCCCTTCTACACGACGAAGCGGCGGCAAGGCACCGGGCTTGGGCTGTCCATCAGCCAGACGCTGATCAAGCGCCAGGGCGGGCAAATCACCGCTGAAAGCCGCGTCGGTTCGGGAAGCACCTTTACGGTGTGGCTGCCCGAGGCGAGCTGATTTGGACATTTTGTCCGGCGACTTCGGGACATTTTGTCCAAAGCGACTCATTGCGCTGCGGGAAGTCGTTGATTCCTAACGATGCACCAACTGGCACGCGCGTTGCTCATCTCAAGACAGGGTGTTGAGGGGGAATGAGGGCGCGATAGCCGTCACTTGCAACGCTGCCCGCGAGACGAAGGGACATCGCTCGCGATCAGCCGCTTGCTCCGCGCATACGAACGGGTGCGCGCCAGACGATTCCACTTCGGCATGAAGACCAACCGGTCGTGTGCGGCTCTCAGGGCGCGCGCGCGATCTCGAACAGATGTGCCCGGCAAGGCCACGTTTTGGAGGTGATGCTCATGACGACTGCCGATACCATTCTCGCACCGGCGGGTGCTTCCGGTTTTCTCGATCGCGAACGCACGATCGCGACGGCCGGCTTCAATCGCTGGCTGGTGCCGCCGGCGGCGCTCTGCATCCATCTCTGCATCGGCATGGCCTATGGCTTCTCGGTGTTCTGGTTGCCGCTCTCGCGCGCCATCGGGCTGAACGCGCCGAAAGCGTGCCCGGACATGACGCTGGTGCAGGAGCTGTTCACCACCACCTGCGACTGGAAGGTCGCAAGCCTGGGCTGGATGTACACGCTGTTCTTCGTGCTGCTGGGCGTCTCCGCCGCGCTGTGGGGCGGCTGGCTCGAGCGGGTCGGTCCGCGCAAGGCCGGCTTCGTCTCGGCTCTGTGCTGGTGCGGCGGCCTGTTCCTCGGTGCGATCGGCATCTACACCCACCAGCTCTGGCTGATGTGGCTGGGCTCGGGCGTGATCGGCGGCGTCGGTCTCGGCCTCGGCTACATCTCGCCTGTGTCGACGTTGGTGAAGTGGTTCCCGGATCGCCGCGGCATGGCGACCGGCATGGCCATCATGGGCTTTGGCGGCGGCGCCATGATCGGCGCGCCGCTGGCGAACCTCTTGATGAACTACTTCAAGAGTCCGACCTCGGTCGGCGTCTGGGAAACCTTCGTCGCGATGGGCGTCATCTACTTCGTGTTCATGATGATCGGCGCGTTCCGCTATCGCATTCCGCCGACCGGCTGGCAGCCCGAGGGTTGGACCCCGCCGACCAAGGCCAATGCGATGATCTCGAAGAACAACGTCCATCTCAAGGACGCGCACAAGACGCCGCAATTCTGGCTGATCTGGTGGGTCCTCTGCTTGAACGTGTCGGCCGGCATCGGCGTGATCGGCATGGCCTCGCCGATGCTCCAGGAAATCTTCGCCGGCAAGCTGATCGGTCTGCCTGATATCGGCTTCAACGCGCTCGATGCTGGACAGAAGGCGCAGATCGCGGCGATCGCCGCCGGCTTCGCCGGCCTGCTGTCGCTGTTCAACATCGGCGGCCGGTTCTTCTGGGCCTCGCTGTCGGACAAGATCGGACGCAAGAACACCTACTACACGTTCTTCATCCTCGGCATCGTGCTGTACGCGCTCGCGCCGACCTTCGCGGCGATGGGCTCAAAGCTCCTGTTCGTGCTCGGCTTCGGCATCATCCTGTCGATGTATGGCGGCGGCTTCGCCACCGTGCCGGCCTATCTCGCTGACATGTTCGGCACGCAGTTCGTGGGCGCGATCCACGGCCGGCTGCTGACGGCGTGGTCGACCGCGGGCATCATCGGCCCTGTCGTGGTGAACTATATCCGCGAGTTCCAGCTCGCGGCCGGCGTGCCGCGCGACCAGCTCTACAACACCACGATGTACATCCTGTGCGCCATGCTGATCGCCGGCCTGATCTGCAACTACCTGATCAAGCCGGTCGATGCGAAGTGGCACATGAAGGAGGCCGACGTCGCCAAGCTGCAGGCCGCGAGCGCCAGCGCTGCCGCCTCGGGGCCGCACGGCTCCTATGGCATCGGTTTCGGCGGGCTCGACGCCAAGGCCGCGCTGTTCTGGGCCTTCGTCGGCATCCCGCTAGCATGGGGCGTGTGGAAGACGCTGGAGAGCGCGGTCAAGATTTTCTGATCGCACATTCATCGCGAGCGGGAGCGCCCTGCGCGCTCCCGCCGCTCATCTCGATTGTTTCAAAACAACCTCTGGGGAATTTCGATGGTTCGCAAACTCGTTTGTGCCGCCGCCATGCTGCTCGTCGCCGGCGCACTGCAGTCCGCATCCGCACAGACCGCCGCGGCACCGGCCGCAACGCCGCCCGCCGCGACCGAGGCCAAGACCGAGGCAAAGCCCGGCAAGCTCAAGCTGACCGCGCAGAAGCTCAAGGACATGAAGGCCAAGTGGAGCGCCAACAAGTCGAAGCTGAAGGAGTGCCGCAAGGACGTGAAGGCCAAGGGCCTCGCGGGCGACGACCGCTGGTTCTATATCGAGGAGTGCATGGGCAAGAGCTGACCCGGCGAACGACAGGGGCGTGGAAGCCGCCTGCATGCACTGGATCGGGAACTCGATAGGATTTCGCTATCGCAGCATAGGACGCCTTTATTGATCTTCAATCCAATTCGGGTTTCGTTCTGTTAGTTCAGGCGCGTGAGATGGATGCGGCGTCGTTCCCGGCAGCGGGTCAGGGAACGCCCTGCACCGCGCTTAACTGCTTCCGAGAGCGGGATAAATCGCTTGGCATCTGGCATACCAGAGGCTAGTGTTGGAGCCGTTCTAAGGACGAGATCGAGACGAATCGATGAGCCACGACGTGCACAAGGTCCGCCAATTCGAGCATCCCGGTGAGGGACGCCGGCGCGCCAAAGCCACCCCAAAGGGGCGCCAGGTCGATCCGACCGCCGGGCATGAGATCGAATTGCTCCTCGGCGACCGGCCGCGGCGGCGCGACCTGCTCATTGAGTATTTGCACCTGATCCAGGACAAATATCACCAGATCTCGGCGGCGCATCTCGCGGCGCTTGCCGACGAGATGAAGCTGTCCTTCGCCGAGGTGTTCGAGACCGCAACCTTCTATGCGCATTTCGACGTGGTGAAGGAAGGTGAGGCTGACATCGCCCCGCTCACCATCCGGGTCTGCGACTCGCTGACTTGCGCGATGCTTGGCGCTGAGAAGCTTCTGGAGGATCTGCAAAGCAAGGCCGGGCCGGGCATGCGCGTCGTGCGCGCCCCCTGCGTCGGCCGCTGCGACACCGCGCCCGCGGCCGAGGTCGGCCACAACTTCGTCGACCATGCGACGGTCGAGAGTGTGCTGGCGACGGCGAAGGCCGGCGACACCCATGCGCACCCGCCCAAATATACCGACTACGCCGCCTATGTTGCCGGCGGCGGCTACAAGCTGCTGGGTCGCCTGCGCACCGGCGAATTGTCGCGGGACGATTTGTTGAAGTCGCTCGACGACGCCTCGCTGCGTGGTCTTGGCGGCGCCGGCTTCCCGACGGGCCGCAAATGGCGTGCGGTGCTCGGCGAACCCGGTCCGCGCCTGATGGCGATCAATGGCGACGAGGGCGAGCCGGGCACGTTCAAGGACCGCTACTACCTCGAGACCGATCCGCATCGCTTCATCGAGGGCATGCTGATCGGCGCGCATGTGGTCGAGGCCGCCGAAATCTATATCTACATCCGTGACGAATATCCGGCCGCGCGCGAGATCTTGGAGCGCGAGATCGCAAAGCTGCCTGCGGGCGGACCGACGCTGCATCTGCGGCGCGGTGCCGGCGCCTATATCTGCGGTGAAGAGTCCTCGTTGCTCGAAAGCATCGAAGGCAAGCGCGGTCTGCCCCGGCACAAGCCGCCTTATCCGTTCCAGGTCGGCCTGTTCGGCCTGCCGACGCTGATCAACAACGTCGAGACGCTGTGGTGGGTTCGCGACATCGTCGAGAAGGGCGCCGACTGGTGGAAGAGCCATGGCCGCAACGAGCGTTTTGGCCTGCGCAGCTTCTCGGTGTCGGGCCGGGTGAAGAACCCCGGCATGAAGCTCGCACCGGCCGGCATCACGGTGCGTGAGCTGATTGACGAATATTGCGGCGGCATGGCCGATGGCCATCGCTTCTACGCGTATCTGCCGGGCGGTGCGTCCGGCGGCATCCTGCCGGCGTCGATGGACAACATCCCGCTCGATTTCGGCACGCTGGAGAAATACGGCTGCTTCATCGGCTCGGCCGCGATCGTGATCCTGTCGCAGCACGACAGTGTGCGGAGCGCGGCGCTGAACCTGATGAAGTTCTTCGAGGACGAGAGCTGCGGCCAATGCACGCCGTGCCGCGTAGGAACCCAGAAGGCGGCGCTGCTGATGCAGCAACCGGTCTGGAACCGTGCGTTGCTCGACGAATTGAGCCAGGCGATGCGCGATGCCTCGATCTGCGGCCTCGGACAGGCAGCATCCAATCCGCTGACATCGGTGATCAAATATTTCCCTGACGAGTTCAAGGAAGCGGCCGAATGACCAAGATTACGTTTGAGCTCGACGGCAAGCAGGTCGAGGCCAAGCCCGGCGAGACCATCTGGCAGGTCGCAAAGCGCCAGGGCCGGGACATTCCTCATCTCTGCTACTCGCCTGAACCCGACTATCGCCCCGACGGCAACTGCCGCGCCTGCATGGTCGAGATCGAAGGCGAGCGCGTGCTGGCGGCCTCCTGCAAGCGCACGCCCTCCGTCGGCATGAAGGTGAAGACCGAGTCCGCGCGCGCGACTGCTGCGCAGAAAATGGTGATGGAACTGCTCGTCGCCGACCAGCCGGCGCGCGAGACTTCGCACGATCCGGAGTCGAAATTCTGGAACTGGGCCGAGAAGACCGGCGTCACCGAGAGCCGTTTTCCTGCCGCCGAACGCTGGGCAACCGATGCCAGCCATCCGGCGATGCGCGTCAATCTCGATGCCTGCATCCAGTGCGGCCTGTGCGTGCGCGCTTGCCGCGAGGTGCAGGTCAACGACGTCATCGGCATGGCCTATCGCAATGCCGACGCCAAGATCGTGTTCGACTTCGACGACCCCATGGGTGAATCCACCTGCGTCGCCTGCGGCGAATGCGTGCAGGCCTGCCCGACCGGCGCGCTGATGCCGGCGGTGATGCTGGACGAGAATCAGACCCGCGTCACCTATGCCGACAAGAAGGTGGACTCGCTCTGTCCGTTCTGCGGCGTCGGCTGCCAGGTCACCTATCAGGTCAAGGACGAGAAGGTGATCTACGCGGAAGGCCGCGACGGCCCCGCCAACCGCAATCGTCTGTGCGTGAAAGGCCGCTTCGGCTTCGATTACATCCATCATCCGCATCGCCTGACCAAGCCGCTGGTGCGACTGCCGAACGCGAAGAAGGATTCCAACGACCAGGTCGATCCGGCCAATCCCTTCACTCATTTCCGCGAGGCGTCGTGGGAAGAGGCGCTCGATATCGCCGCCAAGGGCCTGGTGAAGATCCGCGACACCAGCGGCGTGAAGGCGCTTGCCGGCTTCGGTTCGGCCAAGGGCTCGAACGAAGAGGCCTATCTGTTCCAGAAGCTGGTGCGCACCGGCTTCGGCTCCAACAATGTCGATCACTGCACGCGGCTCTGCCACGCCTCGTCGGTGGCCGCGCTGTTCGAAGGTCTGAGCTCGGGCGCGGTGTCGGCACCGTTTGCGGCTGCGATGGATGCCGAGGTCATCGTCGTGATCGGCGCCAACCCGACCGTGAACCATCCGGTCGCGGCGACCTTCATCAAGAACGCGGTCAAGCAGAACGGCGCAAAGCTGTTCGTCATGGATCCGCGCAAGCAGGCGCTGTCGCGCCATGCGACCAAGCACCTCGCTTTCAAGCCCGGCGCCGACGTCGCTATGCTGAACGCGATGATCAACACGATCATCACCGAAGGGCTGACGGACGATCAATACATCGCCGGCTACACCGAGGGCTTCGACGAGCTCAAGGAGAAGATCAAGGAGTTCACACCGGAGAAGATGGAGGCGATCTGCGGCATCCCGGCGCAGACCCTGCGCGAGGTGGCGCGATCCTATGCACGCGCGAAATCGTCGATCATCTTCTGGGGCATGGGCATCAGCCAGCACGTCCATGGCACGGACAATGCGCGCTGCCTGATCGCGCTGGCGCTGATCACCGGCCAGGTCGGCCGTCCCGGCACCGGCCTGCATCCGCTGCGCGGCCAGAACAACGTGCAGGGCGCCTCCGACGCCGGCCTGATTCCGATGTTCCTGCCGGACTACCAGCCGGTCGGCCGCGTCGATCTGCGCGGCAAGTTCGAGGAGGTCTGGCAGCAGAGCCTCGACCCCGTGCGTGGGCTTACCGTCGTCGAGATCATGAACGCTATCCATGCGGGCGAGATCAAGGGCATGTACATCGAGGGCGAGAATCCCGCGATGTCGGACCCCGATCTCCAGCACGCGCGCGAAGCGCTCGCGATGCTCGACCATCTGGTGGTGCAGGATCTCTTCGTCACGGAGACCGCGTTCCACGCCGACGTCATCCTGCCGGCCTCGGCGTTTGCGGAGAAGGACGGCTCCTTCACCAACACTGATCGCCGTGTGCAGCTCGCGCGCCAGGTGATCAAGCCACCCGGCGATGCGCGCCAGGATCTCTGGATCATCCAGGAGATCGGCAAGCGGATGGGATTGCCCTGGAATTATGCGGGCCCCGGCGACGTCTTCACCGAGATGGCGGAATTGATGCCGTCGCTGAAGAACATCACCTGGGAACGCCTGGTGCGTGAAGGCGCGGTGACCTATCCGGTCGACGATCCCAACAAGCCGGGCAACGAGATCATCTTCACCACGGGCTTCCCGACCGAAAGCGGCCGCGGCAAGATCGTGCCGGCAAAGGTCATTCCGCCGGACGAGGTACCCGACGACGAATATCCGATGGTGCTCTCGACCGGCCGCGTGCTCGAGCACTGGCACACGGGATCGATGACCCGCCGCGCGCAGGTGCTCGACCAGATCGAGCCGGAGGCGGTCGCGTTCATGAACCCGAAGGACATGCGCAAGAAGCAGCTTTCGCTCGGCGATTTCATTCGCCTGGAGACCCGCCGCGGCGCGGTCGAGGTCAAGGTCCGCTCCGACCGCGACGTGCCGGAGAACATGGTGTTCATGCCGTTCTGCTACGCGGAAGCGGCGGCGAACCTGCTCACCAACCCGGCGCTGGATCCCTTCGGCAAGATCCCCGAGTTCAAGTTCTGCGCAGCAAGGGCCGAGCGCGCCGAGATGCGGGACGCGGCGGAGTAGGGGCTGCGCGGCTGATTGGCGGGACGGCGCCGCCATTTCTCGCTGTCGTCCCGGCGAAGGCCGGGACCCACCGCGTGATCTCTCGATTGGGATCGGTAGAGGTACCGGACCACATATCTTCGCCAAACTCCTCCCTGGGATTATGGGTCCCGGCCTACGCCGGGACGACGACTGAGCGTGCGGTGCGCTTCGCGTCTCGCAATGACAGTGCTAGATGTTGCCCCATGTCCAAAGTCACTCCCGCCACACGCGCGCTTGCCGCCGCCGGTGTCGCCTTCACCGTGCACAACTATGACTACGATCCCGATGCCGAGAGCATCGGGTTGCAGGCTGCGTCAGCGCTCGGCGAAGATCCCGCGCGCGTCCTGAAGACGCTGATGGCGCTGGTCGACGGCAAGCCGGTCTGCGTGGTGGTGCCCTCGGACCAGGAGGTCTCGATGAAAAAGCTCGCCGCGGCCGCCGGCGGCAAGTCGGCGCAGATGATGAAGCCGACGGAGGCCGAGCGCGTCACCGGCTTCAAGGTCGGCGGTATCAGCCCGTTCGGGCAGCGCCGGCCGGTCAAGACGGTGATCGAGCAAAGCGCGCTCGCTCATGAGCAGGTTTATGTGAACGGCGGCCAGCGCGGTTTGCAGGTGCGGCTCAGCCCGGCTGACGTGCGGGACGTGTTGAAGGCGGTGGCGGCCGACGTGACCGCGTGAGGGCCGAGATCAGCCGGCAAAGACCCGCTCGATGAACCAATAGGTGCCCATCACGGCCGCCGCGATCGAGGCAATGCGCGGCGTCAGCGTGGCGCCGCGACCGCGCGACAGCAGCGCCAGGAGCGGTAGCGCGATCACGACGAAGACGAGCTGGCCGATCTCGACGCCGGCGTTGAAGCCGATCAGCGCGCGGACCAGCGCCGCGCCCTTCAGCTCGATCTCGCCGAGCGCTGCGGCAAAGCCGAGCCCGTGCACGAGGCCGAAGCCAAAACTCCACATCCAGCGCCGCCGGTCGGGCGCAGCCGAGATCAGGTTCTCCAGCGCCACCCAGATGATGGTGGCGGCGATCAGCGGTTCGATGATGCGGCCGGGAATGGTGACGAGCCCGAGTGCCGCCAGCGTCAGCGTTACGCTGTGGGTGAGCGTGAAGGCGGTGACGATCTTGACCACGCTGAGGACGCCGCGCGCCCCTGCAAGCAGCGCGAGCAGGAACAGCAAATGATCGTAGCCGGTCAAGATGTGCTCGATGCCGAGCTTGATGAAATCGAGCCAGCCGGTCGCGACCGGGCGGCTGATGTCGATGCTTTCGCTGCGCGAGGCTTCGCCGAACACCACCTGCCGCTCGCCGCTTGCAGTGCGGATGTTGGCGAGCGCCTGATAGTGCTCGCCAAGGAAGGTGCCCCAATCATCGGTGACGGTAAGGCGGCCATGCTCGCCGCTACAGGTGAAGTCGATTTCGACGCTGCCGCGGGCATCGTTGGCGCCACTGCCGGCGATGCGTACGCGGCCGGCCTTGCAAGGCGTGCCGCCGAGATCAATCTTGACGCTGCGCCGGGCCTGTTCGGCTACGGTCTCGGCGGCGCCGCGGTCGCCATTGGCGGCGACGGTCAGGAGCAGCGCCGAGCCGTTGGGGATCTCGGGCAGGGCCACTGCAAGAATGTAAGTGAGGCGATCGCCGATGAGATCGATGCGGACGAGTCCGATGGTCGTCGCGTGGGCCAGCGCTTGCGTAGAGCAGAACAGCGCCAGCAGCAGCGTTGCCCATCGCGCGTGACGCGGTGTCGATCTCTGTTGCATCGTCGTTGCGGCCGCCGGGTCGTTGATCCGCCTGCCTGCCTTCCTACGCACGAAATGCTGCCGATGGAAGCGGGTTTCCCTGCCGAAGCCGGACCACACCATCAGATCGAAAGGTGCCGCCCAATAAAGAAACCCCGGGAGGGAGCCCGGGGTCTTGCTTGTTCAGCGGTAGAGGTCCATCGCCTCGGGATAATAATGGAATCCCTCGCCGGTCTTGGCGATATGGCCGACGCCCGGCCACGCATAGTGATACGCCATCACCGGAATCTTCTGGGCGGCGATCATGTCCAGCAACTTCACCCGGGTTTCGGCGGCCTGGGCCGGGTCGGTGTCGTACGAGAACTGCATCCGCGGCTTTTCCAGCAGCAGGATCGGGTGGTGGGTGAGATCGCCGAGGAAAGCGAACGACTTTCCGTTCGACGTGACCATGAAGATGGTATGGCCGATCGTGTGACCCGGAGCTGCGATCGCCTGCACGCCGGGCAGGAATTCCTGACCGTCCTTGTAGAACACCAATCGGTCGCGCACCGGCAGCAGGTTCTTTCGGGCGTGAAGGACGAAATCCTTCAGCGGTCCGCCGGCCTTGCCTTCATCGGTCCAGAAGTCGAAATCACTCTGGGCGATGTAGTATTGCGCGTTGGGGAACAGCACATTGCCGTCTTCGCCCACGACGCCGCCGATATGGTCGATATGGGCGTGCGAGAACACCACCGCGTCGATGTCCTCCGGCTTGATGCCGGCTTCCTTCATGCTCTTCTGCTGGCGTCCGGTGGTCGGGCCGAAGTTTTTCGCCGTGCCCATGCCGGTGTCGAAGAGAATGAGCTTGTCACCCGTATTGACGATCGGGGAATTCTGTTCGAGCATGACGTTCTCGGGAGACAGGAAATTGTCGGACAGCATCTTTTTCACGGCGTCATCAGGCACGCCGATGAAAGTGCCCTTGGGAGGGCCGAGCAGCAGAGGTCCGTCGGAGACGACGGTGACTTCCGTGTTGCCGAGATCAAAACGGTAGAAATAACTGGGCTGCGTGCCCAGCTTGGGCGCTTTCGCGAGTACGGTCTCGCCGAGCATGGTCGTTGCGCCGAGGCCGGCACCGAGCGCTAGCAGCGACCTTCGCGTCACGTTTGACGTCATGCGTCTTCTCCACTTCTTCTTATGCAGTGTGAAACTTGCCCAGGCGGGTGGATCCCGCTCTCTACCGAGCAACCCTAGGCTGCGCCCACTTTTGGTGGCAAGCAAGAAGATTTGCCTGCATTGCAGGACGCGTCGCTGCGGCAAGATTTATTCGTGAGCACCGGCACCGTATCCGGCCATTGCCTGTCGGTCTTCTGTAGCCGCGCGCTCTGCTTCTCGCGCGCGCTCGGTGGCCAGGCCGGCCTGAGCTTGCGCGGCGCTGCGCTGATAAGCACCATTTTCGAGGAGATGATCGGGAAGGGGATAGGCGATGCGTATTTTCCGGTGATCGCCAGGCTGATCGATCCGCCGCGCTCGTCCGGCTGACGGCGCGGACCGCTACTGCTTCTGCAACAGTTTGAGCCGGCAGCGGAGCGCCTCGCGAATGTGCTCGCGCGCCAGCCGTTCGGCCTTGTCGCCGTCGCGCGCCGCAATTGCGTTGATGATGGCCTGATGTTCCCGGTGGCTGGTCGACGGACGGCCGGTGACGGTGAAGGTGGTCGGGCCGAGCAGCGCGATCCAGTCCTGCAGCTCCCGTGACGCATTGTCGAGATAGCGGTTGCGCGCGGCGCGGCAGATCGCTTCGTGGAAGGCGCGGTTGAGCCTCGCCATCTCGGCGGCGTCGGAGGCGTCGGTAAAGGCCTGCTCGATATCCGACAGCGCGTCGACTTCCAGCCTTGAAGCATGTTCCGCGGCAAGCCGGGCGGCCGCGCCTTCCAGGATTTCCCGCATGGCGTAGAGCTCGAGCACCTCGGAAATGTCGAGGCTGCGGACGATCAATCCCCGGCCTGCGGCCGGCTCGACAAAGCCGCGTGCCGCCAGCCGTCCCAACGCTTCCCGCACCGGGGTGCGGCTGACCTTGAGCCGCTGCGCGACCTCCTCCTCGCGCAGGCGGTCGCCGGCGCGGTAGTGGCCTGCCTGCATTGCCTCGCAGAGCGAGCGGAACACAGCTTCGCCCAGCGCGAGGCCTGAGCCGCGCGAAATCGAACCGATCGCCTTTGCCGGACGTTTTGCCATCTGTTTCCTTCGCCGGCTGCATCCTGTCCATGCAAACCGGGCGCTTGCGGAGCTAATGTATATCTTTGTATACAAAGGTGCGCAATGGCCGTTGACGGCGGCCTGCAAACGGCGGAATTCTCAAGGGACGTATCCCCGAGGCAGACGGCATGAACGGCAAATACGACGTGCTGGTGATCGGCGGCGGCAATGCGGCGTTGTGCGCGGCGATCAGCGCCCGTCGCGGCGGCGCCTCCGTCCTCGTGCTCGAAGGCGCGCCAAAATTCTACCGCGGTGGCAATACGCGCCATACCCGCAACATGCGCTGCGCCCATGACGCCGCGACCGAGATTTTGACCGGCCCGTACACGGAAGAAGAGTTCTGGAAGGACCTTCTGCTGGTCACCGGCGGGCAGACGGACGAAGAGCTCGCCCGCCACATGATCCGGGAGTCCAAGGACATTTTGAACTGGATCGTGGAGCAGGGCGTGCGCTGGCAGCCCTCGCTCGGCGGCACGCTGAGCCTGGGGCGTACCAACTCCTTCTTCTTAGGTGGCGGCCGCGCGATGCTGAACGCGCTGTATCTCACCGCGGAACAGCTCGGCGTCGACATCGAGTATGATGCGGAGGTGATCGACCTCGTGATCGAGGACGGCATGTTCCTCGCCGCACGCGTGAAGCGGCCGGTCAGGGGCGCGACCGAGATCCGCGCCACCTCGCTAGTTGCAGCCGCCGGCGGCTTCGAGGCCAACATCGAATGGTTGAAACAATATTGGGGCGAGGCCGCCGACAATTTTCTGATCCGCGGCACGCCCTATAACCGCGGCTCGATCCTGAAGATGCTGCTCGACAAGGGCGTGCAGGAGGTCGGCGATCCCACCCAATGCCACGCGGTCGCGATCGATGCCCGCGCGCCAAAGTTCGACGGCGGCATCATCACGCGGCACGATTCGGTCGTGTTCGGCATCGTCGTCAACAAGCACGCCGTGCGCTTCTACGATGAGGGCGAGGACATCTGGCCGAAGCGCTACGCGATTTGGGGCAGGCTCGTCGCCGCGCAGCCCGACCAGATCGCCTACATCATCTTCGACTCGACCGTGGTCACGAGCTTCATGCCGACGCTGTTCCCGCCGATCGCGGGCGCGACCGTTGCCGAGCTCGCCGGCAAGCTGACGCTCGACGCGGCGGCGCTGGACAAGACCATTGCCGATTTCAACGCCGCGGTGCTATCAGGCACCTTCGACCACACCATTCTGGACGATTGCCGCACTGAGGGCATCACGCCGCCCAAGACGCATTGGGCGCGGCGCATCGAGACGCCACCCTATCTCGCCTATCCGGTGCGGCCGGGCATCACCTTCACCTATCTCGGCACGCGCGTGAACAAGGAGGCGCGCATGCTGATGCAGGACGGCAAGCCGGCCGCCAACATGTTCGCGGCGGGTGAAATCATGGCGGGCAATGTGCTGGGCAAGGGCTATGCGGCCGGCATGGGCATGACCATCGGCAGCGTGTTCGGGCGCATCGCGGGACGGGAAGCGGCAAAACATGCACAGAACTAGGATCCTCGAGGAGAGCGACCGTCTGATGACGGTCTGCAATTCCTGCCGCTACTGCGAAGGCCTGTGCGCGGTTTTCCCCGCCATGGAGATGCGCCGCGCCTTCTCCGACGGCGACCTCAACTATCTCGCAAACCTCTGCCATTCCTGCGGCGCCTGCTATGTCGACTGCCAGTTCTCGCCGCCGCACGAGTTCAACGTCAATGTTCCGAAGACGCTCGCGGTCGCGCGCGCGGAATCCTACGCGGCCTACGTCTGGCCACGGGCGCTGTCCGGTGCGTTCGCGCGCAACGGGCTCGTCATCAGCATCGTTGCCGCGCTCAGCATGGCCGTCTTCATCCTGGGCTTTGCGGCGTTCAATGATCGCACGGCGCTGTTCGGCGTCCACACGGGACCCGGCGCCTTCTACAAGCTGATGCCGCATAACGCGATGGCCGCGCTGTTTTCCGCCGCTTTCCTCTATGCGATCCTGGCGCTGGTGCTGAGTATGCGCGCCTTCTGGCGCGACATTGGTGAACCCATTCGAGGACGCGCCGATGGCGGCTCGATCTTCCAGGCGATTCGCGATGCCGGCGAGCTGCGCTATCTCCATGGCGGCGGCGTCGGCTGCTACAACGAGGATGACAAGCCGACCGACCGGCGCAAGCTCTATCATCACCTGACTTTCTACGGCTTCCTGCTGTGCTTCGCCGCGACCTCGGTCGCAACCCTCTATCACTATCTCCTCGCACGCGAGGCGCCCTATCCGTGGTGGGACCTGCCGGTCGTGCTCGGCACGCTCGGCGGCATCGGCCTCATCGCAGGGCCCATCGGCCTTTTCCTGGCGAAGACGCAGCGCGATGCGGCGCTGGTGGATGAGAGCCGCTACGGCATGGATGTCGGCTTCATCGCCATGCTGTTTTTGACCGGTATCACCGGCCTTGCCCTGCTGCTCCTGCGGGAAACCTCAGCCATGGGGCCGCTGCTGGCTCTGCATCTCGGCGCCGTGTTCGCGCTGTTCATCACCATGCCCTATGGAAAATTCGTGCACGGCATCTATCGCTTCGCCGCGCTCGTGCGCTACGCGCAGGAGCGGCGGACGGCGGGGTAGTTTCCTGCCCGCTACCACCCATATCGCAGGCTCGCCGTGCCGGCATAGGTGGTGCTGCGAGCCGCGAACTCGCCGTCAAATTTGGCCGAGAGCGTGATGCCGTTGGTGAATTTCAGCTCGCCTCCGGCAGAGATGAGTCCGGCGTCCTTCGCCGGCGTGGCCCCGTTGACGATAAAGCTCGCGCCGGGCAGCGTCTGGAACGCGGCAACCAGCGTCGGATCGCTCACCCAGTCGTGTGCCCAAGCCGCACGACCGCGCAGCGTCAGAACGGAATTGGGGGTGATCATCGCCGCGCGGTCGAAGCGCGCGCCTAGCTCGCTCCGCGTGTCGTAGGCGCTGCGTCCCTGATAGGTCAGGCCGAAGCCGCTGCCGGCGAGATCGGTCTCGGTATAGGTGGGCGTGCGAAAATACTGCATCTGCGCTGCCGCGTAGGGTGTGAAGCCGCCGATCGGCGTAGCGAACCGATAGCCGCCCTCGATGCGCGTTGAACTTCGCGGTGAGCTGATTGCCGAAGGGCGCAAAGCGGTCCGTTGACATCCAATGATTGGCCACGGCGAGCGAGGCGGCGAGATAGGCCGGTCCCGAACGCACCGCGGTGTAGACGCCGGCCTGCAGCGCGTCGCTCTTGCCGCCGCCGATCGCCTGCGCAAGGTCCCATTTGGTGCCGCCGCCCGAGAGCGCAAAGCCGAACACTGCGCCGCGGCTGCGTCGACGACGCGTCGAGGTCATAGCATTTCAAGCCACCTGGCGCCGCCGCGGGTCCGTCTGCGCGCCTTCTGAGGCGTGATAGACCTGCACCCGGTTGCGGCCCTTCTGCTTGGCGCCGTAACAGGCGGCATCCGCCTGCCGCAACGCTTCCTCGAGGCCGATCGTTGCGTCCGAGATGCAGGCCAGCCCGATGCTTGCAGTGACCGCAAAGCTGCGATCGTCCCACGAGAAGGCGAACAGCTCGAACGACCGTCGCAGCCGTTCGGCGATGTCGACCCCGTCGTAGGGTGTGCAGCGTGGCAGGATGATCCCGAACTCATCGCCTCCGAGCCGGGCGACATGGTCATGCGGCCGGCGGTCCTTTTGCAGCAGGCGTGCGATATCGCACAGCAGACGGTCGCCCGCGAGATGGCCGCAGCTGTCGTTCACGGCCTTGAACTGGTCGAGGTCGAGCAGGATCAGGGCGAGCGGCGCGCGACCGACCTCGCCGAGTTCGTGCTCCAGCCGGACCTCGAAGTCGCGCCGGTTGGCAAGGCCCGTCATCGCATCGTGGGTGGCCTGCCAGCTCAGGCGCTCCTTCTCTGCCTTCAAGGCATTCTCGAAGGCTTCGCGCTGCTGGACGAGGCGGCGGATCCGCCACACCATCAGCAGAATGAGCGTGCCGGCAGCCGCGAGGTTTGCCAGCGTGAGCAGCACCTTGATGGTGCGCGATCCCTCACCGAGCACCGCGGAAAAGCGGTCCGCACGCTCGGTGAACTGACTGTTCAGCTCGTGGAGGCGGCTGGTCAGAAACCGCAGGCGTTGCTCGTCTCGAATCGGCCCCTGCTTCATCTCCGTGTCGATGGCTTCCCCGAAGATCGTCAATTCGAGCAGCATCGGGTCGGTGGCCACCCAATGCTGGATCGCGGCATCCATGAAGCTGACGTGATGGAAGTAACGATAGAGCCAGATCAGGCCGGGGACGTCGTCGGGATGATTGCCACCTTGCAGAAATCCATGGCTCGCCGCATCGAGGTCTTCAGGCTGGCGTTCGAGTGCGCGCCTTGCAAACTTGTCGCCGATCGGGACAGCGAGCGCATCCTGATATTGGTCGAAGAAAGTCCGATCGCCCGAATGCAGGTACAGGTCGAGGTCGTAGACCGCGTTCTTCTGCGCACGTGACCACAGCGCTTCGCCGGCAACATAGGCGCGGACCGACGACAGCACTTCGAGGCTGCCGATGGCCAGCAAGGCTTGCAGCAGCGCGACCGCCACGAACGGCGAGACGAGCTTGATCACGTGAAGGAAGCTGCGCTCCTTCATCGACGCGACGGTTCTGCGAAACAAGAGTCGTTCCCCAATCCGACGACCACCCTGGCGTGGCTCTGTGCATACAACGTGGAGTAGACGCTGCGGAACTTAATCCGGCCTGAAGGCGGGTGACGACCGTTCGCGACAGTGAACCCATCGTGAAAGGGACGAGAGCAGATCAACGAAATTGCCTGACATCCGGAACTCTCCGGGTTTGGTTAGGGCAATCGTCTCAAATGTCAGGATTGCCGTTTACTCGAACGTGACGCGCAAGCTGCCTGCTTGCGTGATTTACGATCGCAGACGAGCGCGGTCGGCTCCAAGCTAGGCAAGGCCTGCCAGGATCCGGACCAGCTCCTCGGGCCTGTTGTTTGCGACCATGTGATTGGTGGCGACCTCGTGGTAGCGCCAGGCCGGCGACCCCTTCGCGTGTCTGGCCGCCCGCCAGAAAGCGTTGTTGCCGATGTCATTCTCTGGCGCCGCTGTTGCCTTGATATAGGTCCTGGTGAACGGAAACGACTCCAGCGGTTGAGCCAGGAACACGGGCTCCGTAAAGCAGCCTTGCGGCTGGGTCGTCCGTCGCGCGGCCATCCAGGCCGCTTCCTCCGGACTGTCGAACTCGCGCACGGGACCTGTGATCGCCCAATCCTGACCGAGTTCCATCTTGGGCCGCCCATCGCGCCCGAGATGCGACCAGACCGACTCGCCATTTCCAGGCACGAAGGCGTCGAGATAGACGAGGTGCGAGACGCGCTCGGCGATGTGCTCCAGCGCGCCGGTGACGACGAAGCCGCCATAGGAGAAGCCGACCAGCACGATCTTGTCGAGATCCTCGTACAGGATGTGGTTGACCACGTCGCGGATATGCGTGCCGAGGCCGACCATCGGGCTCGACAAATGGATGCGCTCGCCGACACCGGTCAGGCCGGGGCTCGACACCTCGTGCTGTTCGGAACGGAGCAATCGACGGACATGCCGAAAACCGTGCGCGCCGCCCCAGGCGCCGTGAACCAAGACGAATGTCGACATCCCATGCTCCGATTGTCCATGCGCGGTGATCGAACCGGGATGCTAGGCGCATCCACCGCCTGCGCAATGTCGCTGCGTCTCAAGCCGCTGCAGCGCATTGAAGGCGTGAAATTCGATTGCCTCACACCAGCACCGCCTTGCGCACCCGTCCGGCATCGCCGAACACGCGCAAGTACCGCTCGATCTCCGAGGCCATGCCGGTCGCCTTCTCCGGATTGTCGGACAGCTTCACCGCCGGCCTGCCGTCGACCGACGACACCTTGCAGACGAGCGAGATCGGATCGAGATTGATCGAGGCGTCCGGCGGGCAGCCGACGAAATCATTGGTGAGGTTGGTGCCCCAGCCGAAGGAGAGCCGCACCTGGCCGGTGAAGTGGTGATAGGTCTCCTCGATCGAGCCGACATCCATCGCGTCCGAGAACACCAGCAGCTTGTCCTTGGGGTTGCGGCCCTTCTTCTCCCACCACGCGATGATCTCTTCGCCTGCCTGGATCGGCGGCGCGCTGTCGGGGCGGAAGCCGGTCCAGTCTGCGACCCATTCCGGTGCATCGCGCAGGAAGGCTTTTGTGCCGAAGGCATCGGGCAGCGCGATCAAAAGGTTGCCGCCATAGGTCTGGCGCCACTGGTCGAGGATGCGATAGGGCGCCCAGCGCAACTCTTCGTCGTCCTTGGCGAGTGCCGCTGCCACCATCGGCAGCTCATGGGCGTTGGTGCCGATCGCCTCGAGGTCGTTGTCCATCGCCAGCAGCACGTTCGAGGTGCCGATGAAGGACGGACCCAGACCTTCCTTCACCGCCTCGACGCACCAGCGCTGCCAGAGGAAGCCGTGCCGGCGGCGGGTGCCGAAGTCGGATAGGCGCAGATTCTCGAGCTTGCGCAGCCGCTCGACCTTGGTCCAGAGTTTTGCCTTGGCGCGGGCATAGAGCACGTCGAGCTCGAACCGGCCGCGGCCCTTCATGGCCGAGCGCGAGCGCAGCTCGTTGAGGATCGCGAGCGCCGGAATCTCCCACATGGTGGTGTGGGTCCAGGGACCGTGGAAATGTAATTCGTACTGGCCGTCGACCTTCCGCAGCTCGTATTCGGGCAGGCGGAATTCGGCCAGCCAGCGGATGAAGTCGGCCGAGAACATGTGAGTCTTGCCGTAGAACGTGTTACCGGCAAGCCAGATCAGCTCTTTCTTGGTGAAGCGGATGGTGCGGGCGTGGTCGAGCTGGGCGCGCAGCTCGCCCTCGTCGATGATCTCGCCGAGCCGCACATGGCGGGAGCGGTTGATGACCGAAAAGGTCACTTTCTGATCCGGGTAGAATTCCCGAATCATCTGTAACATCAACAGCTTGTAGAAATCGGTATCGAGCAGGCTGCGGACGATCGGGTCCAGCCGCCAGCTGTGATTGTAGGTTCGGCTTGCAATGTCGGTCACGGTCATGGGCGAATTCTAGCGTGGCCGCCGCGGCGCAACCAGTGGGTTTGCCGAGGGTCAGGCTCTGCATGCCGGGCCGGTCTTGCGGAGCGCTCGCGCCGGGGCAGGCCTGGGTCCCAGCCTGCACGGCTCGGGCTCAACCGACGATGAGCTCGATTATCGGTGCCGCCGGGCAGACCAGGCTATCCGCCGGCGTTGCGCGCGTGGATAATCGCCTCGGAGAGCACGCCGCGGTCGCCGATGTGGTTGGCGAGCAGCAGGATCAACCGGGCGTTCATGCGCAGCGCCTGCTCCTCGTCGAGATCGCGCTGGCTGTCGATCAGCTCGGCGTAGAAGCCGTCGGGATCGGCGATGTTCGGCGAGCGGTTCAGTATCATGCCGCAATCTCCCCGTGCTGTGCCGGGACGTAGCCGGCCGTGCGCAACAGCGCGTCGGCGATTTTGGCCTCGTCGAACTCCGCCCAGCGTGCCGCGACGTATTGATCCGGTCGGAACAGATACGTGGTGCCGGCCGATGCGCCGTAGCGCGCCGCGAGAATTCCAGTCGTGTCGTCGATGTCGTGCCCGACCCGGATGATGCGGGCGGTGAGCGGGCCGACCGTCAGCAGCATCCGGCTCGTCGCATGTCCGAAGGTCACGATGGTGAAGCCGTCGCCGAGGCGATTGAGGAACCAGGCGGGCTTGCCGTCGATCGAGATCGGTGCATCCGCCGCGTTGGTGCCCGGGCGCATCTCGCCGGCGATCGTGTCGTCGATCGCCGTGTTGAGGGGCGAGGCGACGTAGGGCGTCGGCATCGAGAGCCGGCCGCTGTTGACGAGCGGACGGGCAAAGCCGCGATCCTGGGCCAGCTCCAGCACGGCGTCGCGGAAATGCCGGCTCACCCTGGTCTTCGGCGTGATGAAGTCGGTGGCGCGCGTCGAGTTCAGTAGATTGTCGTCGGCGGCAAAGGCGCGCTCGTCATGATAGCTGTCGATCAGCGATTCCGGCGCTTCGCCGCGCAGCACCAGCGCGAGCTTCCAGGCGAGATTGTCGATATCCTGGACGCCGGTATTGGCACCGCGCGCGCCGAACGGCGACACCTGATGCGCGGCGTCGCCGGCAAACAGCACCCGGCCATGACGGAAGCGGTCGATGCGTCGGCAGGCGAACTGATAGATCGAGACCCATTCGAGCTCGAACTGGGCATCATCGCCGAGCATTGCCTTGATGCGCGGGATGACGCGCTCCGGCTTCTTCTCCTCGTCGGGATCGGCGTCCCAGCCGAGCTGGAAATCGATGCGCCAGATGTTGTCGGCCTGACGGTGCAGCAGCACGGACTGGCCGGAATGGAACGGCGGATCGAACCAGAACCAGCGCTCGGTCGGAAACTCTGCTTTGATGGCGACGTCGGCGATCAGGAAGCGGTCCTGGAAATACTGTCCAGTGAACTCGGCCCCGACCATCTTGCGCGTATCGGAATTGGCGCCGTCGCAGGCAATCACCCATTGCGCCTCCATGGTGAAGACGCCGTCGGGCGTTTCCACCGTGAGCTCGGCGTGGTCGGCCTTCTGCGCGAGGCCGGTCAGCCGATGCTTCCAGCGCAGGTCGATCAGCGGGTTGGCGTCGCACCGCGTCACCAGGATCTCCTCCAGGTAATATTGCTGGAGGTTGATCATGGCCGGCATCTTGTGGTCGGGCTCGGGCAACAGATCGAACTGGTAGGAGAGCTGGTCGCGGAAAAACACTTTTCCGATGCGCCAGCTCACGCCGCGCGCGACCATCGGTGCGGCACAGTGCAGGCGGTCCCAGATCTCCAGCGGCCGTTTGGCGTAGCAGACGGCGCGCGAGCCGATGCTGACGGTGTCGTTGTCGTCGAGCACCACCACGCGCTGGCCGCGCGCCGCGCAATCGAGCGCGGCGGTCAGGCCGATCGGGCCGGCGCCGATCACCACGATCGGATACCGGCGCACGATGCCGTCCGCCTGCTCCTGCGAGCGCTGATAGCCGAATTTTGGATAGACGTAGGTCATCGTGTCCGTTTCCCCGCCGTGAGTTCAGCGTGCGTCCGCAAATTCCCTTTCGTGCATCCACGCGGTGTGGCGCGGCGGCCGCTTGGTGCGCGACCATTCCTCGACCATCTCATGCGCGACCGATTTCATGCGGTCGATCTGCTCGGGCGTGGCGGTCCAGGCCGCGATCTCCAGGCGATGGCCGCTCGGATCGCGGAAGTAGATCGACTTGAAGATGGTGTGGTCGGTGACGCCGACGACGTCGAGGCCGGCGGCTTCCGCGCGGGCCTTGGCCTGCTCGAGCTCGGCGAGGTCCTTGACCTGGAAGGCAATGTGCTGGGTCCAGTCAGGCGTATTGGGATCACGCCCCATCGGCGGCGAGTTCGGCAGCTCGAAGAAGGCGAGGATGTTGCCGTTGCCGGCGTCGAGGAAGATGTGCATGTAGGGATCCGGCGCCTTCGTCGAGGGCACCTTGTCCTCGGCGATGGCGCCGAGCAGGTCCATGTTCAAGACCTTCTTGTAGAAATCGACGGTGGCCTTGGCGTCGACGCAGCGATAGGCGACGTGGTGGATTTTCTCGATCTTCATGGCGTTTCGGGCTCCCTCGTTTCCATTTGCGAAAATAGTATCAAATGTTACGATTTGCCGGATTTGATCCGGATCAATCGTTCCGGAAGAATCTTTGCGAGGCTTGGGCGCGCACATGACGGGACGTTCGAACCAGGCGCGGAGCGGGGCGGCAGGAGCGGTGGACGGCGGCGCCGGGCTCGACCTCCAGCACTATTTTCCCTACCGGCTGGCCCGGCTCGCCGAGCAGGTGTCGCTGGCGGTGGCCGAGGTCTATTCCGAGCGTTTTGCGCTGACGCGGCAGGAATGGCGCGTGCTCGCGATCCTCGGCGCGCGATCGGAGATCGCGACCAAGGAGATCGGCCCGCTCACCACGCTCGACAAGATGCAGGTCAGCCGCGCCGTGCAGGGCCTCGAGGCGCGCGGCATCGTCAGCAGGACCTATGATCCCGCCGACCGGCGCGAGCGGATCGTCTCGCTGACGTCGGCAGGCCGTGCGCTCTATCGCAAGATCGTGCCGTATGCGCTTGAGCGGGAGGCGGGGCTGCTCGCGGTCTTGACTCCGGAGGAGATCAAGATCCTCGATCGTGCGATGCGCAAGCTATCGGCAGGGCTTGCGTAGCTGTCATGGCTTTCGGGCGCGGAGTGGGCCGCGGTCATGCGCCGGTCGGGTTGAACACAGGGCTGGTGCGTTGCCGCGCGATCCGCACATCGCGCTCGCCCATATCGCGTAGCTGGAGGAACATCATTGCGGTCATCAAGGCGTCGTCGAAGGCATCGTGCTGTGCAAGTGGCGGAATGCGAAGGTCCTTGAGGATGGCGGCGAACGAGAGGTCGATCGACGTGTTCGGGGGCGCATCGCCGTATTTGCGCTCGTAATAGAGCCGAGAAATCTCGATGCGCTCGTTCGGCAGCTCGATCCCAACCAGCGGAAGGATGTACTTGTTCAGCATGGCGACGTCGAAATCGACATAATAGCCTATCAGGGGACGCGCGCCGATGAAGCGCAGGAAGCTCGGCATCACCTTCCAGACGATCGGCGCCGCCTCGACGTCGGACTGACGCAGGCGGTGGATCTTGATGGCCTCCGCCCCCATCTCGCTGTCGGGGTGAACGACCGCCTCGAAATGCTCGCTGGTCAGGATCCGGTTGCCGCGGATCTTGATTGCGGCGATGGTGACGACGTCGTCCGTCCGCACGTTGAGACCGGTCGTCTCGCAGTCGATGACGACGAGATCGTCGTCCGGAGGGCGATCGAACATGAAGCGGTACGACTGGTCGCTCAGGGTCGCCTGGTGAAGCAGCCGTTTGATCCCACGAGGCAGCATCTAGAACATGCCGAGCTTGAAATGATGACGAACGATATCGCGAAACTGTTTTACCACCTGGAGCGCGTCGCGCAGCAGATGACGTTCCATGCTGGTTAGCTGTGCCGGCCTCACTAGCGTGCCCGACGTGCCGGCGGACGCCGCCAACTGTCCGTCGACCCGGAGCATCAGCATGAATCGGAAAGCCTGCTTCAGGTCGCGGCCAAAGTCTGCTCGCAGCACTCCAAGGTCGCACAGCCGCGATATCCGCTTGTCGGTGGAGGTCTCGCGCAGGCCATGCTCGAGGGCGAGGCTGCGAACGCCGTGCACGACCGGAAATATGCCGCCCTTCTTGAGGTCGAGCGCGTCCCCGGTGCCCTCGGAGGTGATCAGGTTGTTGAAGAGACCGATCGGCGTTTCGAAGGCATCGATCGCACGCGCGAAATGGGCAAGGAACGCCTGCTCGCCCCGGATCAGGTCGATCAGCGCCGTCTTGGCGCTGTCAAGCAAATGCGCGCTGCCGGCGAAAGCCTGCGCGTCATAAATGATGGCCACGTTCATATGCGAGGTCGGCTCAGGAATCGTGACCCAGCGGCGGAAATCCGCAAGATAGTCGGATAGCGGCCTGGACCATGCCGGATTGCTCACCATGATGTTGCCGGGACAGGGCGGAAAACCGAAGCTCTCCAGAGCGCCAGAGAACTCGTTCCGGAACGACTCCAGTATCTCACTTTCGACCGGGCTCCCGAGGATAAGACCGTTGTCCTGGTCGGTGCGCATGGTCTGTTCGCCGCGCCCCTCACTGCCCATCACGATCAGGCAGCTGCTGGTCCGCAGCTCGGCTGGCGCGACCATTTCGAATAGTCTGGACATCAGGCGCCGGTTGAGGTCTGAGACGATCTCGGCAATCACCTCCACCTTGACGCCTTGCCGCCGCAGCAACCGCACCTGCGCTTCGATCTGGCGCGCGGCGATCGCCAGATCCTGTTGACTCGAGGCCCGATCGATGCGGCCGGCAATGACCTGGGCGCTGCCTGCCAGGAAGCCAAGGAGGTCGATCTCCTCGAGGATGCCGACAAACCGTTCGCCATCGTGAACCGCGAGGCGCCGCTTGTTGTGTTTCGTCATGAGCAACAGCGCCGAGGAGACGAAATCGTCGGGCCGCACCGATACGATGTCGAAATTCGCGAGTTCGCGCACCGGCGCCTGGATGGACTGGCGCCGCAACACCACCGCTTTGGACAGGTTCATGCCCGTCACGATGCCAATTCGCTCACCGTCGCGGACGAACAGTGCATTGCTGTCGATCTCGCGCATCTGATGACCGGCCGCTTCGATCGTGTCGCTCGCGGCCACAAACGATGGAGCATGCAGAAAGAGTTCACCGACCTTTGCATTCATCAGCGAGCCGTAGCGCCTGGCTTCCTCGTCGTTTGCAAGCTCATCCAGCTTTTGCGAAATTTCGCGGTAGAAGAACGCGGCGAAGCGCGCATTGGCCTTGATCAGGTCAAGGGCAGTCTTCCTGGGGATCAAGTAACAAAGCGTCTCATCGCGGGCGATGAATCCATGCCCGTTCTGGTCGTGGACGAGCGCGCGGCTGTCGAAGGTATCCTTCGGGCCGAGCAGTGCGAGCAGACCGGCCTCGTCCCGCTCCTCGACCGTGCCCTTGATGACGACATAGAGGGCATCCGCCGGAGTATCGCTGCCGATGATTGCCTCGCCCGGGCGGAAGTAGGCGATATCGAGCGACGCCCGCAGCGTCTCGGCCTCGATCGGCGTCAGACGATCGAACGGCGGGTTGCTGATGTCGAATGCCTTGGGCATCTCGGCGTTCCGAAGACGTGGGACAGTTCAGAACCGGACGGCGACGAACGAAGGCACCGGCCGGTCCACGGGCCCGGCCGGTGCCAAAGCGTGTTCCGCAAAACTATCCTAGTGCGTCGTTGCGGCCGCCGCCCCGATGCCGGTCTGGCTTCGGACATATTGTGCATCAAAGCCTTCGCGGTCGGTAGCGGCGCGCCTGCTGCGATCCAGCACGGAGAACAGCCAGATGCCGGCAAACGCGAGCGCCATCGAGAACAGGGCTGGATTGTCCAGCTTGATCGGTGCCGAGCCCTTTGCGTAGCCGAGCGTCACCTCCCACACGGCCGGCGAGAGCACGACGCCGACCACGGCGCTGACGAGGCCGAGGAAGCCGCCGATCAGCGCGCCCCGCGTCGTCAGGCCCCGCCAGAAGATCGACATCACCAGCACGGGGAAATTGCAGGAGGCGGCGATGGCGAAGGCAAGCCCGACCATGAAGGCGACGTTCTGGTTCTCGAACACGATGCCCAGGAAGATCGCCAGCACGCCGAGGACCAGCGTCGCGATCTTCGAGACGCGGATCTCGTCCTGCTCATTCGCATTGCCGCCCTTGATCACCATGCCGTAGAGATCGTGACTGATGGACGAGGCGCCAGCGAGCGCCAGTCCCGACACGACGGCCAGAATAGTGGCAAAGGCGACGGCCGAGATGAAGCCGAGGAACAGGTTGCCGCCGACGGCGTTCGCGAGATGGATGGCCGCCATGTTGGAGCCGCCCTTGATCGCCGCGATGCCGCTCTTGGTCTTCTCGAGAATGGCGCCGTCGAGGAACGCCGCATCCGTGGAGACCAGCGTGATCGCGCCGAAGCCAATGATGAAGGTCAGGATGTAGAAATAGCCGATGAAGCCCGTGGCGTAGAACACCGACTTGCGCGCGGCCTGGGCGTCCTTCACCGTGAAGAAGCGCATCAGGATGTGCGGCAGGCCCGCCGTTCCGAACATCAGCGCCAGGCCGAGCGAGATCGCGGACAGCGGATTGGAGATCAGGCTGCCAGGCTCCATGATCGCGAGCTTCTTGGGATGCACCTCGGTTGCCTTGGTGAATAGGGCTTCCGGGCTGAACCCGAACTTGTAGAGAACGGCACCGGCCATGAACGTCGCGCCCGAGAGCAGCAACACGGCCTTGATGATCTGCACCCAGGTCGTGGCCTTCATTCCTCCGAAGGTCACGTAGATCATCATCAACCCGCCGACCAGGACGACCGCGATCCAGTAATCGAGACCGAACAGGAGCTGGATCAGCTTGCCGGCTCCGACCATCTGCGCGATCAGGTAGAATGCGACGGTCACCAGCGAGCCGCATGCCGCCAGGATGCGGATGTCGGTTTGTCCGAGACGGAACGACGTGACGTCGGCAAAGGTGAACTTGCCGAGATTGCGGAGCTGCTCGGCGATCAGGAACGTGACGATCGGCCAGCCCACGAGCCAGCCGACCGAATAGATCAGGCCATCATAACCGGAGGTGTAGACCAGACCCGAAATGCCGAGGAAGGAGGCCGCCGACATGTAGTCGCCGGCGATCGCGAGTCCGTTCTGAAAGCCGGTGATGCCGCCGCCGGCCGAGTAGAAATCCGCCGCCGATGCGGTGCGTTTTGCAGCCCAATAGGTGATGGCCAGCGTCAGGGCGACGAACCCGACGAACATGCCAATCGCCGACCAGTTGGTCGCCTGCTTGGCGCCGGCCTCGATGGCGCCCGCGGCGAGCGCGACGGAGGGTACGCTCGCGAGCAGGAATGCCGATAGCCAGGAAACCTTTTTCATGAGCGGTTGGCCTCCAGGATCTTGCGGATGAGCGTGTCGTAGGCGGAATTCGCGGTGCGCACGTAGATGCCGGTCAGCACGAAGGCGAGCACGATGACGGACAATCCGATCGGAATGCCGATTGTGGTCACCCCGCTCCCCAGCGGCGTTCCAAGGAATTTAGGTGCGTAGGCGACCAGCAGGATGAAGCCGAAGTAGATAACGAGCATGACAAGCGACAGCGTCCAGCCCAGCGACGAACGTCGTCGCACCAGCTCCTGGTAGTTCGGATCGCTTTCAATCTTTGCAAGGTTGCTCACATCAATGATCCCTGGAGTTCTTCCGGTTGAGACAGCACTCTGCCTGATGGAGGCCCGACTAGATTGTGTCGCCGGCGAAGCGGGCTCCATGATCCAGATCAAGCACGGGTCGATGCCGGGGAATACTTTCGAAGTAGGTCCGGCGGATTGCGCGATCAGGGGCAACTTCCCTGTCAAATATTCGCAGACCCGCAGATGCGAGAGTGCGTCCGCCCGGCGCGAGCGCATCGCTGACGTCTGTGGGCCGCGCGCTCTACCGCCGGATCGTGCCAGATGCGCTTGCGCAGGAAGCGAAGCTGCTCGCGGTGCTGACGCCGGAGGAGATCAAGATCCTCGATCGCACAATGGCCAGGCTGTCGGCGGCGCTGCCCTAACGGCTGCCGTCACTCGCCGCCGTGGATCTGGGCGCGAAACGCACTGGGGGACAGGCCCGTCGCCAACGTATAGACGCGGCTGAAATAGGCGGGATCCTCGAAGCCGAGCGCGTAGGCGATCGTCGACACCGGCAGGTTGGTGTAGACGAGGTTGCGCCGCGCCTCGCGGATCAGGCGGTTGAGGATGAGATGCGAGGCGGTGTCGCCGGTCGCCACGCGCGTGATGCGGTTGAGATGCGTCGGTGTGACCGAGAGCGCGTCCGCGTAGTCGGCGACGCTCCAGCGTTTCAGGTGATGCTCTTCCAGGAGCGCCTCGAAGCGGCGGAACAGGACGGATTCGGCGGCCCCGCCACCAAGGCTCTCGCCGGCGAGCGAGCGCGCCACCAGCCCGATCACGGCGGCCGACAGCGCGCGCAAGAGATGCGCGCGGCCGAAATTCCGCGCGGCGTGCTCGGCAAAGATCTGCTTCATGGTGGCGCGGATCTGCGGCGTCCCGCGCAGCACGGCGGATTGGGACAGCACCGCGCGCAGGCCCTCGGAGGCGAGCAGCACCTCGTCCAAAATTTCGGCGGCGATGGTCAGCACCCAGCCCTGCGTGCCCGGGATGAAACGGAAGCCGTGGACGTGGCCGACCGGTACGTTGACGATCTGCATCGGCTTCAAGGTGTGAACCCGCCCGTCCAGCGTCGCCTCGCCGCCGCCGCGCTCGACCAGGAGGACCTGGTGCAGCCTGGCGTGGCGGTGCACGGCGAACGTCCAGTCGTGCAGCACCGAGCGGGACGTAATCGTCTCGCAGTGCACCACGTCCGGCAGATCGCCGGACTCCCCGAACAGGTTGAAGACCTGGATGGATGATTTTGACGGCAGGGTTCCCATGTTCGAATTGTACAAGACAAAGGCCGATCCCTCCATCGGCTTGCAGGCCCGTTTCTGCGAAAAATTCGCAACACCGGGAGGAGGAGGTCGCAATGAAGGTTCAGGTCTGCATCATCGGCGGCGGGCCGTCGGGGCTCTTGCTGTCCCAGCTTCTGCATCTCAAGGGCATCGACACCATCGTGCTCGAGAAGTACAGCCGCGAGCATGTGCTGGCCCGAATCCGCGCCGGCGTGCTCGAGCACGGCTTTGCCAAACTGATGCGCGAGGCCGAGTGCGGCGAGCGGATGGACCGCGAGGGCGAGATCCATGACGGCTTCGAGATCGCCCATGACGGCGTGCTCGACCGCGTCGACCTCCACAAATATTCCGGCGGCAATTCGGTGCTGGTCTACGGCCAGACCGAGATCACCCGCGACCTCTACGAGGCGCGCGACCGGATCGGCGGCAAGGTCGTGCACAATGCCGAGGACGTGACGCCGCACGACCTCAAGTCGGACAAGCCCTATGTGACCTATCGCGCGAATGGCGAGACCGTCCGCGTCGATTGCGATTACATCGTCGGTGCCGACGGTTTTCACGGCGTCAGCCGCAAGTCGATCCCGAGCGACGTGCTGCGCGAGTATGAGAAGGTCTACCCCTTCGGCTGGCTCGGCGTGCTGTCGCGCACCAAGCCGGTCAACCCCGAACTGATCTATGTGAAGCACGAGCGCGGTTTTGCGCTGTGCTCGATGCGCTCGCAGGTCTTGAGCCGTTACTACGTTCAGGTGCCTCTCACCGACAAGGTGGAGGACTGGTCGGACGACGCGTTCTGGGCGGAGCTGAAGCGCCGCCTGCCGACGGAGGTCGCCGGCCGCCTCATCACGGGTCCGTCGATCGAAAAGAGCATCGCGCCGCTGCGCTCCTTCGTCGCAGAGCCCATGAGCTATGGCCGTTTGTTCCTCGCCGGCGATGCCGCCCACATCGTGCCGCCGACCGGCGCGCGCGGGCTCAACAGCGCGGCCTCCGACATCTACTACCTCTACCACGCGATGCTCGCGCATTATCAGAAAGGCGACGATTCCGGCCTCGAGGGCTATTCCGCCAAGGCGCTGGCACGCATCTGGAAGGCCCAGCGCTTCTCATGGTGGATGACCATGATGCTGCACCGTTTCCCCGACCGGATCGAATATGAGGACAGGCTGCAGCAGACGGAACTGTCCTATCTGTTCTCCTCCGAGGCAGCGCAGCGCATGCTCGCGGAGAATTATGTGGGTCTGCCGTTCTAAAGCATGATCCGGAAAAGTGCGCAGCGGTTTTCCATCGCGACAAACGCGGAACGCGTTTGCGCGGAGATCATGCCCAAACAAAGAGCCAAAGCGCGATGATGATTCGACCTAAGGCCATCGCGCTTTAGCCCGCAGGCGCGACAGGCGCGAGCAGCTCTTTTTGCCATCCATTGATCGAGACCCGTTGCGGGCCTGTGACCAGGCCTGCACGCAAGAAGCAATTGCGGCTGAAACGGCCGCAGCAGAATTTGGGAGGAGCGAGGACGATGTCGAGAAGCTACTTGTTGATGAATATTGTCGCGGCGACAGTGCTGTTTCCAGCGATTTGCCAGGCGCAGCCGGCGACCGACGCCTGCGCGAAATTGAAGGAAGGGATCGAGGCGGCGAAGATCGGTCTGCCGAGCGGCGGTGCGACCATCGATTCGGCGGAGCTGGTTCAGTCCGCGCCTCTGGCGCAGGCCCAGTTGCCGTTCGGACCCTTACCGCCTTACCTCGCGGTCGTGCCGGCGGTTCCGGAATATTGCAAGGTCGTGGGCGCGATTGCGCCGGTTGATCCCAAGGCTCCGCCGATCCGTTTTCAGGTCAACCTTCCGACCGATTGGAACGGATCATCGGTGCAGTTTGGCGGTGGCGGCTTCAACGGCACGCTGATCACGGGCCTGGGCTTGCCGCCGCTTGCGCCCGCTGATCATCCCTCGCCGCTGGCGCGAGGGTTCGTTACCTATGGCACCGATTCGGGGCACCAGATGGCGCCGAACGTGCCGATTCAGGCTTTCGCTCTGAACGATGAAGCCCTCACGAACTTCGCCTACGCCGCCTACAAGAAAGTGCGCGACGTCGCCGTCGTGCTGATGCAGCGGCGCTACGGCAAGGCTCCTGCCAAGCTCTACTATGTCGGCTTCTCGGAGGGCGGTCGCGAAGGCCTCACCATGGCCCAGCGCTTTCCAAACGATTTCGACGGAATCCTGAGCGGCGTGCCGGTCATCAACTGGGTTGCCCTTCAGACTGCCGGAACGCGCATCGGCATGGCGCAGTTTGGCGGCGGGTGGATCGATCCCGACAAGGTCAAGGCCGTGCATGAGGCGGTACTCGCGGCATGCGACAAGCTCGACGGCCTCGCCGACGGCATCGTCAGTAATTACGAAGGGTGCAAAAAGACCTTCGATTCTGCCAGGCTCGCATGCCGGCCCGGATCAGACACTGCGTGCCTGTCGGAGACGCAGCTCAAGGTCGTTGATCGGCTGCATGGTCGGTCGCCACTGGGATTTGCGGCTGCCAACGGCCTGGATAGCTATCCGGGCTGGGGATTTGGCGGCGAAGCGGCGGCGGGCACGGGCCCGGTTGGCGGCTGGGTGGGCTGGGAAACCGGCGCTGCCGCGCCGACCCTGCCGCCCGGACCGACCGGCAGCCGCGCCTGGCTCTATGGCAGCGGGGCGGTACAGTACTTCTTTGCGCGCGATCCGAACTATGACGCGACCAAGTTCGACCCTGCGCAATTGGCGGATCGGATGAAGGAAGTCTCGTCTCTGATGGATTCGACAGATCCTGATCTCTCCGTCTTCGCGACGCGCGGCGGCAAGATCATCATGTTCGAGAACATGGCCGACTACGCCCAAAGCCCTTACGCGGGCATCGAATACTACAAGTCCGTGCAAGCCAAGATGGGTGTGGCCAAGGTCGACGACTCGTTGCGACTCTACGTGGCGCCCGGCGTGGATCACATGGGAGCCGGTGCCCCCGCGACCGTCGATCTCTTCGAAGCTCTGACGCAATGGGTCGAGAAGGACAAGGCGCCTGGTGAGATGACGCAGGTGCTGCAGGAAACGAAGCCGCCCTTCTCCGTGACGGCTGCACGTCCGATGTGTCGCTATTCCGCCTATCCGCACTACCAGGGCGGCGACGTGAACAAGGCTGAAAGCTTCAGGTGCAACACGCCGTAAGGCCGGTGCGGCAGTCGGCCGTCACTTGCCTTCGAGCGTGTTGACGGGCGTCCAATCCGGGGGCGGCGGATTGGACGCCAATTCTCTTGCGCGCGTTTCGAACAGCGCCGATGGCCGGTCGGTCGCAGCGACCCGGGTGAAGCAATCGGCAGCCTTGGCGAACTCGCGCGCCCGCCAATGCGCGAGGCCTTCGGCATAGGCTGCAGCCGCATTCGCCTGCGCTGGTGTTTCCGCCCCACGCTCCGCCAGTGGCTCGTAGATCCTGACCGGCTCGTCGCGGCCTTTGACCCTGATCGAGTCGAGCTCGCGCCAGGCAAAGGTCCCACCGGTCTGCGCCACCGTCATCTCGGAGGCCATGATCGAGGTGCCCAGATATTTGTTGGCGCCCTCGAGCCGCGAGGCGACGTTCACGGTGTCGCTCATGACCGTGTAGTTGAAGCGGCGGCGCGAGCCGATATTGCCGACCACGGCCTCGCCGGTGTTGAGCCCGATGCGATGGGCAAGCCCTCGGCCCCGGAATGCGGGATGGCTGCGGTTGAGCTCGTCGAGGCGGTCGCGGCATTGCAGCGCCGCACGCACGGCGTGGCCGGCGTGATCCGAATCGTCCGCCGGCGCGCCGAACACCGCCACGATGGAATCGCCGACATATTTGTCGACATAGCCGCCATGGCTCTCGATGATGTCGGTCATCTCGGAGAGATACTCGTTCATCAGCGCCACCAGCTCGGTCGGCGTCATCTTCTCGGAGATCGAGGAGAAGCCGGTCAGGTCGGAGAAGAAGACCGTGACATTGCGCATCTCGCCGCCGAGCGCCGGCATCTTGCCCGACGCCACCATGGTGTCGATCACCTGCGGCGCGAGGTAGAAGGCAAAGCTCTTGCGCAGGAAGCGCTCCTCGCGGTCGGCAATGACGAAGCGATAACCGATCATCAGGGCGCCTGCAGCAAGGCCGGCGAGCGCGGGCTCGGTCAGTGGCAGCGCAATCGCGTGAACGAACAGGGCGACGGCACAGGCCGCATAGACGACGGTGACGGCGAGCCACGCGATGATCGTGCCGGCCGGCGCGAGCAGGCACGCGGCGAACGCAATCAGTGCCGCGGCGAGGATCGCGATGATGCTCCGCCAGGGAAAGCCGAGCTCGGACACCGCATCGCGCTCCATCAAATTGCGCACGGCGGTCGCGTGCACGAAGACGCCGGCGATGTCGCTGCGGGCAGCAGTCGCTGTCTGTGCGGGAGCGGGCAGGGCGCAGCGTGGCGCGGGTGCGCCATCACGGCTGCCGCCAAGCCGCATCGAGGTCAGCTTGCGGTCGTCGAAATTGAGCACGGTGCCGAGGATTACGACCTTGCCGCCAAACGCGTTGCGGAAGAACTCTGCATCGCCCTTCTCGACGCAGGCGCGCAGGTCGGCGAAGGAAAACGACGGGACGTCGCGGCCGGCGCCGCGAAAGTTGAGGGTGAGCGTGTTGGGCCGGGTGCTCGGGATCGCGTAGCCGGCAAGTTTCACCGTGCCGTCGGACGAGATCTCGGGCGTTGCCCCGAGCGCGCGCGAGGCGAGCTCGAGTGCCATCAGCGGCACGGGCTTGCCATCGATGGTGAAGGTCAGCGGCATCCGGCGGATGACGTGGTCGGAATCGGTATGGACATTCAGTGCGCGGACGTTCTGCGGGCGCGCCGCAAGAACCTGTCCGGGGAAGGGACGCTCCGGACGGTCGTTCTGGATGTCGCCCAGCACGAGCTTGCCGGCATCGGCTCCTTGCCGAAGCGTGCGCAGGTAATCCCGGTCAAAGCCCTTCATGCGGGTGCCCAGCGGCGCGTCGCCGAAGGGAATCTCCGATTGCTCGATCGAGGACTTGAAGATGACGTCGAAGCCGATGACGCGGGCCCCGCCGTCCATGACGGCGTTGAGCACCCGGGCGAGCTCGCGCGTCCAGGTGATCGTCGGGGAGTCCTTGAAGGGCGGGGTCTCGTAGCTTTCCTGATCGATCGCCAGGACGACCACCGGCGAGGCCGCGGGGTCCCTGCTGTCGCCGACGAGCCTTGCGCGCAGCCCGGTCAGGATGTCGAGCGAGAGTCCCTGCAGCGTGGCGAGCGGCGGCGACGTGAAGACGATCCCGCTGATCACAGCGATCAGCGCCGCCGCAACGATGTCCCGCCTGCCAATTCGCCGCATCGCGCCCCGGTGCGGCCGTCTACTCTAGCCGCAAGAGGCGGCCGACGATCGGCGTCGGCGACGTCGTCGCCTTGGCATCGACCTGGAAAGTGAAGCGGTGCGTTCCGAGCGTCGCCAGATAGGTGCCGCCGGGCGTGAGCGTCTTGCCGGCCTTGGCGAAGTCGTAGAACTTGCCGCGCACCATGATGTTGCCGGTCAGCGGCACGCTGAACTGCTCGCCCTTGGCGTCGATCCGTTCGATGCTGAGCGTGCCGCCGCTCTTGGCCTCGACCAGCGGCGCGACGCCGTAGAGCGTGGTCAGCTTCTTCGGCGCAGCGCCCGGCTTGTCGGACTTCATGGTGCGGAAGGTGGTTGCCGCGCTCTGGTTCGCCTCGCGCTCGGAGAGCTGCGCGGCATTGGCGTCGCACGGCACCTTGACGCGCTGGACGTCGCCGAGCTGGACCGCGCTCTGCTCGGGGCCGACCTGCACGACGCCGCCGGTGATGGTCTCGCGCCAGCAGGATTTCAGATAGCCGAGCACGAGCGTGCCGTTCGGTGCGAGCTTGATGATCTTGCCGGGTGCGACATAGTCCATGAACTCGACGCCCTGGACCTTGCCCTGCACGTCTTCGACGATTGCGGCCGGGGTTTCAGCGGCGGCAGGCGCCGCAAGGCAAAAGAGGCCGATCACGGCTCCGGTCAGGCGTTTCATGGCTGTCTCATCCAACTCGATCTTGGTCCGGTTCACGACCTAGCAGAGCGCCAGGATAGCAAGTGTGACTGGAATCACGCTTCCTATTGGTGCACTCTATATCGATTAGGTTCAAGGTGCGCGCCCCCGCGCCGCGCGCGTCAGGTGACCCGTTAACCCTCTGACGGATCTTCGAATTCTCCGATCTTGCGGACCGCGATGCTGACCGACATGCCGAGATAGTCCTTGGCCTCGCCGAACCAGGAGCCGGCCAGCGGAATCGCCTGAGCGGGATGGCGGGCATAGGCCACCGGGATCAGGTCATAGCCGGCGCTGATGCTGTTGGTCGGATCGTAGTCCCGCCAGCCTGCGCCCGGGAGGAACACCTGGAGCCAGGCGTGGGTGGCACCCGACCCGATCATGCCCACAGCGCCGCCGTCCAGTGCCGCGTCGTACAGATATCCGCTGACGAAACGGCAGGCGAAGCCGAGCCGGCGCAGCGCCTCGATCATGAGCCAGGCATAGTCCCGGCATGTGCCGGATTTGGTGCGCAACGTCTCCGCCGGCGACTGCGTTCCTTCCGTGTCGCGTGCGCGATAGCTGAAGTCGCGACGGAACGCCGCCATCATCCGGTCCAGAACGTCGGTCGCGCGATCCTGGTCGCCGGCAACGAAGCTCTTGCTCCACGCCGCGACGCTGGCGTCGTTATCGTCGTCATGCGGGCGCAGATAGCCGGCAAGATCGGTCCACTCGTCCGGCGTATACTGCACCGGCACTTCCTCGGCGCGCGGCTCCAGGTTAAAGCCCTCCAGCCTCTTGATGCCGAAATAGACGCCGCGGACCTTGAAAGTGAAGGTCAGCTCCGTGCCAGGCTCGCTTGGCTCGATCACCGTGACGCTGTTGGAGCGGGAATCGCTGATCCAGTGGATCTTCGAGGCAAGGTTTGTTCGTGCCGACCAGCTGAGGAGCCGGGCCGCCGAGCCACGCCAAGGCAGAAACATCGCCCGATGCGTTCCAAAACTGACCGGGTTCGCATACCGATAGGTCGTGATGTGCCTGATCTCGCCGAGTATCGCCATGGCTCGCCCTCACGAAGGCGTGGAACGGCAGCACTGCAGGCCGAATAGTCCGCCCGGCGTTTGATCCACATCAAGCGTTTTGCGCAACGCTCAAGCCGGCTCCCTGCGGGGCGACGAGTTCGTGCGCCGGAACGCCCAGGGTCTGGGACGGATATTCGCCGAACATCGTGTGGTAATAATGCGAGAAGCGTCCGAGCTCGTAGAAGCCCTGCTGCATCGCGACCGTTGACACGGTCGTGGTGCCCGGACGGCTTTCGCGCAGGATCGAGTGAATGGTGCACAGGCGCTTGTGGCGCAGGAAGGTCACCGGCCCCATGCCGAACACCTCCTGGAAGGCGCGGTGCAGCGTGCGGCGCGAGACGTGCAGCGCTGCGCAGATCTCCGAGATGTGGACCGGCCGCATGCCGGATTCGTCGAGATAGTGCTCGACCTTGCCGATCAGCCGTCTCGCCGCCGGCAGCCAGCCGCTGTCGTCTGATGGCAGCGAGCAGATCACATTGGCGGCCATGCATTCGGCGATCGATCGCCGCCAGAACTCGGCGGCAGGTTCCGTCAGCGCGGCGTGGTGCTCGGTCAGTTTCACGACAATTCTGGCGAGGCGAACCGCGGCGGCCGGCCCGAGCGCGGGATCGGCCCGAAAATGGTTTTTGCTGCGCCAGTACTCCGGATCGTTCAATCTGTGTTGGCCGGCAAACACCTCGGCGACCTCGTCGAGGTCGAGGCGCATGGCCGCATAGGCGGACGCGCCATGAAAGATGCCGTCATGCTCGAGCAGCGGCGGGATCACCAGCACGTCGGACGGCTGCATGTCGAACGACCAATGGGCGACGCGGTCCTCCGCCTTCAGCAGCATGCCGATGATCAGCTTCTCGTCGCTGGCGATGCGCCGCGTGCGCATGCCGACATTGAACGAGCCGATGCTGAGTGAAAAATCCCCGATGCCGATATGAGACAATGTGCCGCGCAGCTTGCCGCGGCCGAGCTGCATCACGTCGACATGCGTGCCGTGGACCGCTTGATGCAGGCCCTCGAAACCGTCGAGCCGGCGCGAATCAACGTGAAGCATCCCCATGCGCGTACTCTCGAACTGAAGCGCGACAATTCTGCGGCATCTGCCGCCGGACACCATCATCCCGATGTTGGCACAAATTGCACGTCACATTCCCGAAAACTTCAACTAGCCTTTGCAACCTGGGCGATCACGTTCGCTGCGCGCCGATGCAGCCGCCTTCTTAGGCAGGCGGGAAGGTGGTCGTAAGTGGGGTTCCACGATGTTGTGGGCGGACGTCGATCATTGCGAGTGGCGGCCTGACGATGAGAAGGCCGGCGAGATGGTCTTCGTTCCCGGCGGCACCTTCCTGATGGGCTCCGATCGTCACTATTCCGAGGAAGCGCCCAGCCATCCCGTCGCGCTCGACGGCTTCTGGATCGACCGCACGCCGGTGACCAATCGGCAGTTCAAGGAATTCGTCAACACGACCGGCTACGTGACGACGGCGCAGATCGTGTCGGAGGATCTCTCCGGAACGTTGACGGGTGCGCTCTATGCGGGTTCGCTGGTGTTTGCGCCGCTCCCGCATGTTACCGATTTCGGCGACGGGCGTCAGTGGTGGACGCTGATGCGCGCCGCCAACTGGCGGCATCCCTACGGCCCCGGCAGCAGCATCAGGGATCTCGACGATCATCCGGTCGTGCACGTCGCATACCGGGACGCGGCTGCCTACGCGACATGGGCCGGCAAGGAGCTGCCGAGCGAAGCCGAATGGGAATATGCCGCGCGCGGCGGGCTCGACGGCGAGGAATATGCCTGGGGCAACACCCTGACGCCCGGCGGGCGGCACATGGCGAACATCTGGCAGGGCGACTTTCCCGCGCACAATCTCTGCGAGGACGGATATGAACGCACCTCGCCGGTGACGGCGTTTCCGCCGAACGGTTACGGCGTCTATGATATGATCGGCAATGTCTGGGAGTGGACCTCGGACTGGTGGTCGTCGCATTCCACGTTCGGTTCGCACGGACCGTGGCAGGTTTCGCGTAATCCGCGCGGCGGCAGCGAGGCCGGCAGCCACGATGTCGGCGCGCCGCAGACTGGCAGTCCGCGAAAGGTCTTGAAGGGCTGCTCGCATCTTTGCGCGCCGAACCATTGCCGTCGCTACCGTCCGGCCGCGCGCCGCCCGGAACAGGTCCATACCTCGGCAAGCGATATCGGATTTCGCTGCGTGGCCCGCCTGCGGCCCGGCGCCCGGTCCCGCTAAATCGTTTCAGCGTGCGCGCTGGCCTGCCGTCGGCTAAATCGCTCCGTATTTGCCGAAACCTTTGTCAAGCGCGTTGCACAATCTGCTGCGAGTTCGCCGAGCCGCGCGTGCTGCTCGGCGGGCCTGCGGGCTCGCAGGGCTGCTCTGAGCCCTTTCAGTCTTGCGCCGCATTTCCGTCTATCCTACGCCAGCCCGGAACAAAACTTGCGCGCCGCGATCGAGCGCGTCGCAATAGCCTTGCAGGGAGCCGTCATGACCATTCGCAACGCCCGCACCGGGGGCCAGATCCTGATCGACCAGCTCGTCGCGCAGGGGGTGGAACGGGTCACTTGCGTGCCGGGCGAAAGCTATCTCGCGGCACTGGATGCGCTGCATGACAGCCCGATCGACGTGATGATCTGCCGCGCCGAGGGTGGCGCCGCCATGATGGCGGAGGCCTATGGCAAGCTGACGGGCCGCCCTGGCATCTGCTTCGTCACTCGCGGGCCGGGTGCGACCAATGCCAGCCATGGCGTCCACATCGCGCTGCAGGATTCGACGCCGATGATCCTGTTCGTCGGCCAGGTCGACACCGGCATGCGCGAGCGCGAGGCGTTCCAGGAGCTCGACTACGAGGCGGTGTTCGGCACGATGGCGAAATGGGCCGTCGAGATCGACCGCCCAGATCGTATCCCGGAACTGGTGGCGCGCGCGTTCCGCGTCGCGCTGCAGGGCCGTCCGGGCCCGGTCGTGATCTCGTTGCCGGAAAACATGCTGACCGAAACCGCAGCTGTGGCCGATGCCCCACGCGTCGAGCCGGCCGTAAGCTGGCCTGCGCCGGCTGACATCGAGCGTCTCGGCGCGATGCTGGCCAGTGCCAAGGCGCCGGTCGTCATCCTCGGCGGCTCGGGCTGGACCGCCGAGGCCGCCAGGGGCATCGCGCGCTTCGCCGAGCGCTTCGATCTGCCGGTTGCGACCTCGTTCCGCCGTGCCTCGCTGATCGACGCCGATCACTCGCACTATGCCGGTGATCTCGGCATCGGCCCGAGCCCGGGCCTCAAGGCGCGCATCACCGGCGCCGACGTCATTCTCCTGATCGGCGGCCGCATGTCGGAGATGCCGTCCTCGTCCTACACGCTGCTCGACATCCCCGTGCCCAGTCAGAAGCTCATCCATGTTCATCCCGGCTCGGACGAACTCGGTCGCGTCTACCAGCCGGCGCTCGCGATCCAGGCGACGCCGACGGCGTTCGCCGCCGCCGTCGAGACTCTGAAGCCCGCAGCCGCGCCCGCCTGGAAGGGCGAGGCGGCCAAGGCGCACAAGGACTATCTGGAATGGACGGAGACCGCGCGCGAGCTGCCCGGCGCGTTTCAGTACGGCAAGGTCATGACCTGGCTGCGCGACCGCCTGCCGAAGAACGCGATCGTCTGCAACGGCGCCGGCAACTATGCCGGCTGGCTGCACCGCCATCACCGCTTCCACGCCTTCGCCTCGCAGCTGGCGCCGACCTCGGGCTCGATGGGTTATGGCGTGCCGGCCGGCGTTCTCGCAAAGCGGCAATATCCCGACCGCGTCGTCGTCGCCTTTGCCGGCGACGGCTGCTTCCTGATGAACGGGCAGGAGTTCGCGACCGCCGTGCAGTATGACGCAGCGCTCATCGTGGTCGTGATCGACAACGCGCAATACGGCACCATCCGCATGCATCAGGAACGCGATTATCCCGGTCGCGTCGTCGGCACTCAGCTCAAGAATCCCGACTTCGCGATGTACGCAAAAGCCTTCGGCGGACATGGCGAGCGCGTCGAGCGCACCGAGGATTTCGCGCCCGCCTTCGAGCGGGCTCTCGCCTCCGGCAAGCCGTCGATCCTGCACTGCCTGATCGATCCGCGCGCGATGTCGGTCGGCAAGGATTTCGTTCCGCAAGACAAGGCGCGTTGATGGGCCGCCACGTTGCAATCATCGGCGCCGGCGCGATCGGCGTCATCAGCGCCATCGAGGCGCTGCGCGAGGGCCATCGCGTCACGTTGATCGACCCCGGCGAGCCCGGTGGCGAGCAGGCGGCGAGCTATGGCAATGCCGGCTGGTTGTCGTCGCATTCGGTGATCCCGCCGGCCGAGCCCGGCGTCTGGAAGAAGGTGCCGGGTTATCTCCTCGATCCGCTCGGGCCGCTCGCGATCCGCTGGTCGTATCTGCCGAAAGCGCTGCCCTGGCTGATCAAATATCTGCTCGCGGGCTGGACCGAGGCGAAGATCGAGAAGACGGCTGTCGCGATGCGCGATCTCCTCAAGGACGCGCCGCTCCTGCACCGCAAGCTCGCGGAAGAGGCCGGCGTCCCCGAATTGGTCGAGCGCAACGGCGTGATGCATGTGTTTCCGTCGCGTGACAATTTTGACGGCGATCTCGGCTGGCGCATCCGCAAGCGCGTCGGCGTCGAATGGCTGGAGCTTGACGCCAACGAGATGCGCCAGCGCGAGCCCGATCTCGATCCGCGCTACAAGTTTGGCGTGGTGGTGGAAGAGGCCGGGCGATGCCGCGATCCCGGCGCCTATGTCGCAGCGCTCGCCGCACACGCACAGGCAAGCGGTGCGGAATTCGTGCGTGCGAAGGCGACCGGCCTCAAGCTCAACGGCAACAAGCTCGCCGCTGTCGTCACCGAGACCGGCGAGATCCCCTGCGATGCCGCGGTGGTCGCGGCAGGTGCGCGTTCAAAGCTGCTCACGGCTTCCGTCGGCGACGCGTTGCCACTGGAGACCGAGCGCGGCTATCACGTGATGATCGAAAATCCGGAGGTCGGTCCGCGCAACTCGATGATGGTCTCGGACGCCAAGATGGTCGTGAACTGGACCAACAAGGGGCTGCGCGCCGCCGGCACGGTCGAGATCGGCGGGCTCGACGCCGCGCCCAACTGGAAGCGCGCGGAGATTTTGCGCGACTATCTGGTCGGCATGTTCCCGAAATTGCCGAAGAACATTCCGGCCTCGCGCATCAAGATGTGGATGGGCCATCGCCCGAGCATGCCGGACGGGCGCCCCTGCATCGGCTATTCACGGGCCTCGCGCGACATCGTCTACGCTTTCGGCCACGGCCATGTTGGCCTGGTCGGCTCGGCCCGCACGGGGCGATTGGTCGCGCAGCTCGTGAGCGGCACGGCGCCGGAGATTGCGCTAGAACCGTTCGCGCCCGCGCGCTTTTTGTGATCTCTGTTGCAAGCTACGATGGAGGACGTCCATGAAACTTTCCGGCAAGGTCGCAGCCATCACGGGCGCCGCGCGCGGCATCGGCAGGGCCTGCGCCGAGCGTTTTCTCAGCGACGGCGTCAAGGTGGTGATATCAGACGTCGATAACGACGCGCTCGACAAGACGGTCGCCGAACTTGGGCGGCCCAAGGAGCTGTGCGCGGTCCACTGCCACGTGGCGCGGCGCGCCGACGTCGACCGTGTGGTCGCCACCGCGGTTCGGGAGTTTGGCCGGCTCGACATCATGGTCAACAATGCCGGCGTGGCGCGCAATCAGGATATTCTCGAAATCACCGAGAAGGATTTTGATGACGTCCTCGCCGTTAATCTGAAGGGCGCCTTCTTCGGCGTGCAGGCCGCGGCCAAGCAGATGATCGCGCAAGGCGCGGGGGGCGGCGTTATCATCAACATGTCCTCGGTCAATGCGCTGCTCGCGATCCCAACGCTTGCGACCTACGCGATTTCCAAGGGCGGCATGAAGCAGCTCACGAGCGTCGCCGCCGTTGCGCTCGCCCCGCACAACATCCGCGTCGTCGCGGTGGGGCCGGGTACGATTCTGACCGATATGGTGTCGTCAGCGATCTTCTCCTCCGACGATGCGCGCCGTAGCGTGATGTCTCGCACCCCGATCGGCCGCGGCGGAGAGCCTAGCGAGGTCGCGTCCGTCGTCGCGTTCCTCGCCAGCGACGATGCGTCCTACATCACGGGCCAGACGATCTATCCGGATGGGGGGCGATTGATTTTGAACTACACGGTGCCGGTGAAGGACAAGTAGGGCGACTGGCGCGCGTTCACGCCGGGCATGACAGCGGTGGCTGTGGGTGCCGTGCGCCCTCACTCCGCCGCCCGCATCGCCGCGCTGTGCTCCGCAGCACTCTCGGCGAGATGACGGCCGGCAATGTAGCCGAAGGTCAGCGCCGGCCCAAGCGTGATGCCGGCACCGGGATAGTTGCCGCCCATGATGCTCGCCATGTCGTTGCCGGCGGCGTAGAGCCCGGGAATGACGCGGCCCTCCGCGTCGAGCGCCCGGGCATTGGCATCGGTGACGATGCCGGCATAGGTGCCGAGATCGCCGATCACCATCTTGACGGCGTAGAACGGGCCATTTTCGAGCGGCGCGACGCAGGGGTTGGGACCGTGCCGGGCGTCGCCCTGGTAGCGGTTATAGGCTTTTGAGCCCTTGCCGAACGCCGCGTCCTGTCCCTGCGCTGCGCCGGCGTTGAATTGCGCGACCGTCTCGGCAAAACCCTTCGCGTCGATGCCGGCCTTGGCCGCGAGCGCTTCCGGCGTCTCGCCGCGCAGGAGGTAGCCGGTGCGCAAATGATGTCCGAGCGGCATCGGGAACGGCGGCACACAGCCGAGGCCATATTTGCGCAGCGTCTTGTGATCGCAGACGAGGAAGGCCGCGATCTCCTCGTTCGGCTTGGCCGCCTTGACCATGGCCTGGACGAAGTCGTGATAGGAATTGCCCTCGTTTGCAAAGCGCCGGCCGTCGCGCATCACGGCGATCACGCCCGGTTTTGCGCGGTCGATGAAATGCGGCATCACCCCGCGCGTGCCGTCCTTGCGCTGCGTCACCGAGACCGGCACCCAGGCCGCTGCGTTCGGCAGGCGGTCCTCGATGCAGCCGCCGGCAGTCTCCGCGAGCCGCAGGCCGTCGCCGGTATTGCCCGTCGGTCCCGGCGAATAGTGCTCGGCGCCGGTCGGTGCATGCGGAAACATCTTTCTGCGCCGCGCGATGTCATGCGGAAAGCCGCCGCAGGCGAGCACCACGCCGCGCCTGGCGTTGACGCGGATTGTGCGACCCTCGCGTTCGACGATCGCGCCTTTCACCGCGCCCCTCTCGACGATCAGCTCGCGCACCGGCGAGGATAGCCATAGCGGAATGTTGAGATCGAGCGCCGACTTCGCCAGCCGCCCGGCGAGCGCGTTGCCGTTAGTTAGCGTCATGCCACGGCCATGGCGCAGCACGTCCATCAAATGGCGTGAGAGCCGTTTTGCGACATAGACCGCCGAGGTCAGCGATTCCGTCGCGCGCATGAAGTGGACGATGTCCTTGCCGCTGCCGAGCATCATGCCGAACACGGTCAACTCCGGCAGCGGCATGCCGAGCGTCTTGATGTGGTCTCCGAGCTCGCGCCCGTCAAAGGGGCGGGCCACCATCGAGCGGCCGCCCTGCGTGCCACCGGGCGCCTCCGCATGATAGTCCGGAAATACCAGCGGCATGTCGAAGCGCAGGGCGGTCCTGGTGGTGAAGAAGTCGACGGCCTCGGGTCCCGCTTCGAGGAAGGCATCGACGCGCGCGGCGTCGTAATTATTGCCGGCCTCATGCCGCAAATATGTGCGCGCCTGGTCCGGCGTCTCCGCGATGCCGTAAGCGCGGGCGAGCGAGGTGCCGGGGATCCAGAGCCAGCCGCCGGAGCGGGCAGTGGTGCCGCCGAAGCGCGGCTCCTTCTCGACGATGAGGACATTCAGCCCGCGGGAGCGGGCGGTGATCGCCGCGGCCATTCCGGCCGCGCCGGATCCTGCCACGAGCACATCGCACTCGAAAACATCGTCCGTGCCGCGGGCGCTGTCAGTCATGTCATCCTCCCGCAGCTTGCCTTCGTGCGATCTTATCCTGAACTGGCCGGTCCCGTCATCCCAAGGCGCTCGCGTGGGGATGCAGTACAAGGACAGGTTGCAAGCCTTGATCGGGTCGTCCATGATGCAAGCGGGAATTCTGGGGCAGGTCGCATGACGGCAATGACTGACATCTCCACCGCAACGGAGAAATCGACGACGGCGCACGTGGTCTGGGCAAGCGCACTCGGCACCGCGATCGAGTGGTACGACTTCCTGATCTACGGCACCGCCGCGGCGCTGGTGTTCAACAAGCTTTTCTTTCCGAGCTTCGATCCCTTCGTCGGCACCATCGCGGCGTTCTCGACCTACGCGGTCGGCTTCGTGGCGCGGCCGATCGGCGGCGCCATCATCGGCCATTACGGCGACCGGCTCGGCCGCAAGGCGATGCTGGTCGCGACCATGATCGCGATGGGGCTCGGCACCTTCCTGATCGGCTGCCTGCCGACCTATCAGCAGATCGGCATCTGGGCGCCGATCCTTCTGGTGTGCCTGCGCTTCGTCCAGGGCATCGGCCTCGGCGGCGAATGGAGCGGCGCGGTCGTCATGGTGATCGAGCATGCGGGCAATCGCCGCGGCTTCTATGGCAGCCTGGTGCAGATCGGCTTTCCCGTCGGCGTCGCCGCCTCCACCGGCATCTTTGGCTTGATGACGAAGCTGCCCGAGGCCGACTTTTTGAGCTGGGGCTGGCGCGTGCCGTTCCTGATCAGCATCTTGCTGGTCGGCGTCGGCTTCATCGTGCGCCTCAAGCTCGCGGAGACGCCGCACTTCAAGGAGGTGGTGGAGCGGAAAGAGGTGCTGGCGCAGCCGGTGCTCGAGGTGCTCCGGCGCGACTGGCGCAGCTTCTTGCTGGCGATCGGCATCACCGTCTCCGAAGTCGGCCTTGCCTATCTGCTCACCGTCTTCACCGTTGTCTATGCCACGACGCGGCTCGGCCTGCCGCGGCAGGTGATCCTCGACGCCGTCGTGTATGCCGCGATCGTCGAGTTCGCGACGCTGCCGCTCGCCGGCTGGCTGTCCGATCTGTTCGGCCGCAAGGCGCTATATCTCGCCGGCGGTGTGTTCTCGGTGGCGCTGGCGTTTCCGCTGTTCTGGTTCCTCGACACCAAGGAGCCCGCGCTGATCACACTGGCGCTCGTCGTCACCATGACACTGACGCACGCATTGCTGTTCGGGCCGAAGGCGGCATTCATGCCGGAATTGTTCCGCACCCAGGTGCGCTACAGCGGCGCCTCGCTCGGCGCCAATGTCGCGGCGGCCCTGAGCGGCGGCTTCTCGCCGCTGATCGCGACCGCGCTACTCGCATGGGCCGGTGCCTCATGGGCGGTGTCGGTGTATATCATCGCGCTCTCGATCATCACGATCATCTCGACGCTGCTTGCGCCGGAGACGGCGCGCGATGGCCTGAGGTCCTAGAGGGATTTCAGGCGCAGGCCGGGTTCGCGGCGTCCGGGATCACGAGGAACGTGATGCTGGCCGGCGCCAGTCGCGTCGCGCCGGCCGGCACCGCGCGGGCATCGAGACGAGGCAGTTCGTCGTTCGCCGCAAGCAAGAGTGTCTTGCCGTTCAGCCTTACCGTTGCGCTCTGGAGCCTTGCGGCATCGAGCGTGTAGAGCCGGGCACTGAGCGGAAGCGATAGGGAACGCGACGATCTGCGCGACGTGTTGATCGCGAGCAGGCTCACCGCGCCGTGCATGGCGGGATGGCAATGCGCATAGAGATGCAGGTCGGCCGCGGGCGAACTCACGTCGAGCACGGTCGTGCCCATCAGCCGATGCCACAGCAGCGCGCCCCAATAGTTCGGCCGCGGATGCAAGTCCTTCTCGTCGAGCAGGCTGTAATCGCTTGCGGCCAGCGTGTTGTGCATCACCACCTGAACGCCGGCCCTCGCGAGACGGCCGAGTTGGTCGACATAGCGGAACGTGTCCAGGAAGGTCGCATCCGACGGATTGCCGCCGCAGGCGGCGTTCGCCGTCTCCGTCAGCCAGATCGGTTTTTCCGGCTCGAATTCGTCGCGCAGGGCGCGATAGATGGAGAGCGCTTGATCCGTGCGCGACAGCCAGCGCTCGGTCAGCGCCTGCGCCGGATCGTCGTGGACGTTGCAGCGCGGCGAGAGCGTGAAGTAATGATGGTAGGAGAAGCGATCGACGCCTGCGCCGGAAGTGGTGAGCAGCGCGCGGGCGCTAAGACCTGATGCCGACGGCGAAGCCGCGTCGCCGGCGGAGCCGGGGCCGAGGATCAACGTGTCGGGTGAGATTCGCTTGATCCAGTCGCGAAAGATTTTGAAGTCGCGGCCATAGGCGGTCGCATCATATCCCGGCGGCGGGCCGTTGGTTGCCGCAAGTGTTGGCTCGTTCATGAATTCGGCGGCGGCGATGCGGCCGCCGAGCGACTGCGTGTAGGCGACGAGACGCTGCGCCTGGTCGGGTGTCCATGCGCCCAGCGCATCGCGGCTGCCGGGACTGACGGCAAAGGATGTGACGATCTCCGCATTGACGGCGCGCGCGAATTCGATGACGCCGCGCCACTGCGCGCGGGTCAGCACGGTGTTGAATCCCGACAGCGGTGTGGATGGCGTGTGATCATCGTCCGCAAAGTACGTCGCGTTCGCCCACGTACCGCTGACACGCATATAGGCCGGTGCCAATGCGCTTGTGAGGTTGCGTAGACGGCGATTGGTCAAATCGATCGGCGGCCTGTAGCCGTAACGATCCCGATCGACGAGCGCGCGCGTATCGCGCGGATAAGGCTTCCAAAAACGTCCGCCGGTGATCTCCACCATCTCGACATTGTAGGACTGAAAGCGCGCGTCGATCGTGCCGATCGTTTTCAGGGATGACGGCGCGACGAATTGTTCGCCGGCATGCACGTCGCACGATGTCGCAGCGAACACCGCGAACATCAGCGCGCTTGCTTTATGTGAATGCGTCACCCGCTCCGTCTTCCGCCATGTATACACGTCCTGACGCCTTCTCGTGCGCGCTCGAAAATCTGGCCGCCCTGGCGCAGCGCGAGCACGGCCGGGCACATGCCAAGGCGTGAATGACAAGCCGGGCCGTACTCGCAAATTCGGTAGCCTGACCTACCGACATTGATGTTCGCTGCGCGTAGCTGATGAGCGGCTCTCCTATGAACAGCTACGCTTCAGTGTTTATGTTCACCAGAACTTCCCCGGCGATGATTTCGGGTTCTCCAAGATCAAGGTCATGCATGCTTGCTTGAACAAACTCCCGCACCTTATCGTTCGCCGCATTGGCGCTTTCGCGGTCCTCAAAGATCATCACCCCGACCCCGACACCGTCGCCTCCATCCAATACATAATAAGATTTGAATCCGGGCGATGCCCTCAGGATCTGACCGACGCCGCTCTTGGCGCGGCGGGCGGCATCCGCGACCGAACGAACCTTGGTGTACTTTCGAATGAACATGTACATCAGGTCACCCATGCGTCTCGGTTCCTGCCCCCACGCATCAAAGCATATCGGGCCGCTGCTGGACTAGGGCCTACTTGTGAAGGCCTACCCACAACCGGGGCTGCGGCCGCGGATCACGCTCCAGGCGGCCGGCGGCGTCCGTATTGCGGCACGATGTGGGAGGACAACGTCCCAGCGGCCAATATGCCGACCTCCGCCACGCCGTCGATGCGAGGGACGGCGAGAAGATCGTGTTCTCGTGGCAGGTGTGGCCCGACAAGGCGACGCTCGAAGCCGCTGAAGCGAAAATGCGCGAGGATAAGCGCTTTGAGGTTTCGGGCGCGACTCCGTTCGGCGCCAAGCGCCTGATCCTCGGCTGCTTCAGGCCGGTCTAAACGATGGGCCGTGAGTGAGGCCGGTTTAGGCGGCTCGCCCTCTTGCGAACGGCGCGGCGATACCCTATGTACGCGCCTCTCTTCGCAATCGGCGAACCAGGCATCCAACAATGCGGCAGTCGCAGCAAACATCAGTGCTGATGATGACGGACGGGCTAATGCCCTTCTCCGCCGTGGATCTGCTTTGCGCCTGAACGAACGTCACACCTGACAATCGATGCGGCCCGGAGCGGAAACGGCTCCGGATGCCGAACGAGCTCTCGCGGTGTCCCGAGTCGTGCAAACCCAGCACGGGAGCTCGAGCACCACAGGTGTCCTATGTCCAAAGAGAAGTTCACGCGCCTCAAGCCCAACTGCAACGTTGGCACGATCGGCCACGTGGACCATGGCAAGACGACGCTGACGGCGGCGTTGACGAAGGTCTCGGCCGATCACGGCTGGGGCGCGTTCGTCTCCTATCAGGACGTCGCCAAGGCGTCGGCTGCGCAAGGTACGCGTGACGACTCGAAGATCCTGACGATCGCGACGAGCCACGTCGAGTTTTCGACGGCGGCGCGGCATTACTCGCATGTCGATTGTCCGGGCCACGCCGATTATGTGAAGAACATGATCACCGGCGCGGCCCAGATGGACGGCGCGATCCTGGTCGTCTCCGCCGCCGACGGGCCGATGCCGCAGACGCGCGAGCACATCCTGCTTGCGCGGCAGGTCGGCGTGCCGCGCCTTGTGGTGTTCCTGAACAAGTGCGATGTGGCAGATGATCCCGAGCTGATCGATCTCGTCGAGATCGAGGTGCGCGATCTGCTGTCGAAGTACAAGTTCGACGGCGACAACGCGCCGGTAATCCGCGGCTCGGCGATCCAGGCGCTGCGTGGCGAGAGCGGTCCGCTCGCGGATCAGGCGATCCTGAAACTGTTCGAGGCCCTCGACAACTATATCGAGGTGCCAGAGCGGGCGAAGGATCGTCCGTTCCTGATGCCGATCGAAGGCGTCCAGTCGATCTCCGGCCGCGGCACCGTCGTGACCGGGCTGATTGAGCGCGGCACCGTCAAGCTCGGGGACGACGTCGAGATCGTCGGCCTCGGCGAGAGCCGCAAGTCGGTGGTGACAGGCATCGAGACCTACCGGAAGATCCTCGATCAGGGGCAGGCCGGCGACAATGTCGGGTGCCTGCTGCGCGGGATCGATCGGGATGTCGTTCAGCGGGGCCAGGTGCTGTCGCGGCCGGGAGCCGCGACCCCGCACCGGACCTTCCGCGCGGAAGTGTACGTGCTGACGAAGGACGAGGGCGGGCGTCACACACCCTTTTTCGGCAATTATCGTCCGCAGTTTTACTTCCGCACCGCCGATGTCACCGGCACTGTCCGACTCGGTGATGGCGTCGAGATGGTGATGCCGGGCGACAGCGCCGAGCTCACGATTGAGCTCAACAAGGCGATCGCGCTGGAAGAGCGGTCGCGCTTCGCGATCCGTGAAGGCAACCGCACCGTCGGTGCCGGAATCGTGACAGCGATCGTGGAGTGACGGATGGGGGCCGGTGAATCGGCCCCCATTTCACGTACGCCTGTACAGCTCATTTGCTGACAGGACTAAGGCAATTCGATTCCGACACTCCGGCCGCCGAGCTCCTCATCTAGGCGCAGATGGTGGGCGAGATAGTCGTGCAGGGCGGTCGCCGCCTTCGAGGCGGCGCCGCTCGATTTGTAGAGCAGCAGCTCGACCTTCGGCAGTGGCGGCAAGCCCTCGTTGGGACCGATCTCCCGCATCGGCGGCACCAGCGCGCTGCGGCCGAGCACGGTGACGGCCATGCCGCCGAAGGCCGCGCCATCGAGCGCGGCTCCGATCTGAACCGGGAGCCGCCGTTCTTCTTCCAGAAGCCGACCGATGCGATCCAGAACGTTGCGATCGGCGCGGTCGCCGATCATCCCTATCCGTCGCTGACCAAGAACTATCATCATGAGGTGGAGCTGGTCGCCGCGCTGAAATCCGGCGGCACCAACATCTCGCCGGACAAGGCGCTCGACCATGTCTATGGCTACGCGCTCGGCCTCGACATGACCCGGCGCGATCTCCAGAACGGCATGGCGGCGGAGAAGAAGCCCTGGGAGATCGGCAAGAGCTTTGACCAGGCCGCCGTGATCGGGCCGATCCATCCTGTCGCGAAGGTCGGCCATCTCAGCAAGGGCTCGATCTCGCTCGCGGTGAACGGCATGGTACGGCAAAATTCCGACCTCGAGAAGATGATCTGGAGCGTCGCCGAGCAGATCGCAAAGCTCTCGGAGGCCTTTGAGTTCAAGGCAGGCGACATCATCTATTCCGGCACGCCGGAGAATGTCGGTCCCGTCGTCAAGGGCGATGTGCTCTTGTGCAAGCTCCAGGGCCTGCCGGATATGTCGATCAAGATCGTCTGATGCTGCGCACTCCGGAACCTCCGCCGGATCGGGGCCAGCGGAAGTTCCAGCCATGCCCGAGTTCCATCGGCGTATTGCCCTCCAGCCGGCGACAAACAAACGTCGTGCCGCCATATTTCGAGGCGAGTGGTTTCCCTGATACGGGAGGCGCTCCGATGAACAAGGCTTTGATCACCGCAATCGCGATGCTGGCATTCATTCCAGTGAGTGCCGCTGCGCAGGAGCGCGCCGGCGATGCAGCCCTGGGCGCAGTCTCCGGCGCCATCGTGCTGGGACCGGTTGGTGCGGTGGCGGGCGCCTTCGTCGGCTACGCGGCCGGACCCTCGATCGCCCGCTCATGGGGCCTCAGAGGAGGTTCGCGATCGGCGACGCGGCAGCGGACGCGTGGCGACGCCAATCGTGCCGCGAATGCAACGGGACCGTCGCGCACGCGCGAGGCGATGAACGCCAGCGGCCAGATGAGACCTGCCGCTACTCCGCCGGTTCAGGCAGCGGCGCCTGTCGCGTCTCCTGCGGCTCCTGCGCCGCAGCCGACCGAGGCGGCGCCGCCCGTGCAGAGCTTCGACTGAGGCTTACGCCGCGTTCTTCGGGCGGAGCTGCTCGACCGTCCTCGCGATCCCGGAGTTAGGTCTGGCCGAGAATTTTCTGCGCGGCGCGCAGATGCGGCTTGTCGATCATCTGGCCGTCGAGCCGCAGCGTGCCAGCGTCGGGATTGCCGGCGAATGCCGCAATCACCTTCTCGGCCCATTTGCGTTCGGCATCCGTCGGCGCGAAGGCCGCGTTGACGATGTCGACATGCTTTGGATGGATGAGCGCCTTGGCCGAAAAACCGTCGCGTCGTGCGGCGCGCGTTTCCGCTTCCAGGCCCGCGAGATTGTCGATGTCGGTATAGACCGTGTCGATCGGCGCGACCTCGGCCGCGGCGGCCGCCATCAGGCAGAGATCGCGCGCGAGGCGATAAGGGCTATGGAAGACCCCGCCCGAGGCCTTCTCGGTCGCGCCGATCGAGGCCGAGAGATCTTCGGCGCCCCACATCAGGCCGGCGAGGCGAGGGGAGCAGTTCTTGTAGGTGCCGAGCCCGAAGATCGATCCCGCCGTTTCCGTGGCGACGCAGACGATGCGGGTCGAACCGACTTCTGAGCCGGCCGCCGCCTCGAATGCATCGAGCCAGAGCGCGACCTGCCGCACGTCGTCGCCGCCCTGCGATTTCGGCAGCACGATGCCATCGGGCACGCCGGGCATGACAGCGGCGAGATCGACGAGCGTCATGCCGGTGTCGAGCGCGTTGACGCGCACATAGAGCTGGTGCGGCCCACGCGGCCCTTTCAGCATGGCAAGGGTCAACTTGCGTGCCTCATCCTTCTTCTCGGTGACGACGGAATCCTCGACGTCGATGATCAGCGCATCGGCGTTGCCCTGAGAGGCCTTCTCGAATTTGCGCGGGGAATCGCCCGGCACGAACAGCATCGAACGCATCAGACCGGCCTCTTGTGCATCATCGCCATGCGGCGGCATTTGCCGACGACTTCATCGTTCTGGTTGTAGGCATGGTGCTCGAACTCCACGATGCCCGCCTTGGGCCGCGATTTGGAGTCCCGCACCGAGAGCACCTTCGTCGTCGCCCGCAGCGTATCGCCATGGAAGATCGGTTTCGGAAACGTCACGTCGGTCATTCCGAGGTTGGCGACGGTGGTGCCGAGCGTCGTATCATAGACGGTCATGCCGATCATGATCCCCAGCGTGTAGAGGCTGTTGAAAATGCGCTGACCGAACTCGGTCTGCGCAGCGAAATGCGCGTCGATATGCAACGGCTGCGGGTTGAGCGTCAGCAGGCTGAACAGCGTGTTGTCCATCTCGGTGACGGTGCGTGTCAGCGGATGCCTGAACTCCTGCCCGACGCTGAAATCCTCGAAATAAAGCCCGGCCATGTCGATCTCCTCGCGGCTCCCCTCTCCGACGATTTGTCCAGCGTGTCGCATCAGCCGCCAAAAGCCAAGACCGTTGGCCGTGGGAGGGAAGCTCTGCGAGCCGCGCATTGGGATGCGCCAGCCGAAAGCCGCCTATTGGCTTGCATCTGCCGCATCCATCCGCAATCCTCCCGGCAACCAAGAACCCGGCACCTCAAGAAGGGGAACAGGACGTCCATGGATTTCGCGCTCACCGATCAGCAGGAAGCGATCCGCGACTCCGTCGCCAAGATCTGCGAAGGCTTTCCCGATGCCTACTGGCTGAAGAAGGACCATGACGGCGGCTTCCCGCATGATTTCCATAAAGCGCTAGCGGATGCCGGCTGGCTCGGCATCTGCGTGCCGGAAGCCTATGGTGGCTCCGGCCTCGGCATCACCGAGGCCGCGATCATGATGCGGACGATCGCTGAATCCGGCGCCGGCATGTCCGGCGCATCGGCGGTGCACATCAACGTATTCGGCCTCAATCCCGTCGTCGTCTTCGGCACCGAGGAGCAGCGCAAGCGCATGCTGCCGCCGATGGTCGAGGGCCGCGAGAAGGCCTGCTTCGCCGTCACCGAGCCGAACACTGGCCTCAACACCACCCAGCTCAAGACCCGCGCGGTCGCCAAGAACGACCGCTACGTCGTCAATGGCCAGAAGGTGTGGATTTCCACCGCCCAGGTCGCCCACAAGATTTTGCTGCTCGCGCGCACCACGCCGCTGGAGGAGGTGCGCTCGCCCACCCACGGCCTCAGCCTGTTCTACACCGATTTCGACCGCAAGCGGATCAAGGTCCATGAGATCGAGAAGATGGGTCGCAAGATCGTCGATTCCAACGAGCTGTTCTTCGAGGATTTTGAGATCCCGATGGAGGACCGGATTGGCGAGGAAGGCCGGGGTTTTGAATACATCCTTGAAGGCATGAACCCCGAGCGCATCCTCATCGCAGCCGAGGCGGTCGGCCTTGGCAAGCTCGCACTGTCGCGCGCGACCAAATACGCCAAGACGCGCGTGGTGTTCAACCGTCCGATTGGCAAGAACCAGGGCATCCAGCATCCGCTCGCCGTGAACTGGGTCGAGCTCGAGGCCGCCTGGCTGATGGTGATGTCGGCAGCGTGGCAGTACGACAAGGGCATGCCCTGTGGTGCGGCGGCCAATGCCGCAAAATATCTCGCGGGCGAAGCCGGCTTTTCGGCCTGCGAGCAGGCGGTGATGACCCACGGCGGTTTTGGCTATGCCAAGGAATTCCACGTCGAGCGCTATTTGCGCGAAATCCTGATCCCACGCATCGCGCCGGTGAGCCCGCAACTCGCGCTGAGTTTTATCGCGGAGAAGGTGCTCGGCCTCGCGAAATCGTACTAGCCCGTGACGGGGGCCGTAGCCATCGACCTCAATTCATCATCGCCAGCGAAGGCCGCTGGCTGTCGCCGGGATCGATGACGCCGGGCAGCTCGGTCGCCTCGCAGGCAATCAGCGGCGACATGCGCCAGAACAGATGTGCGAGGCGGGCAAAGACCATCCGTTCGCGCTCGGCCAACGCCGTTCCCTCCGGAATGGTCAGCGTTTCCAGTCCAACCACCGTCTTCGAGTCCGGCCAGACCGTCATCGATTGCGCGATAGCCGAAAAACACCGTGCGTCGCCGTCGATCTCGTCCGGCGCCGGCGGCAAGCCTGGATATTGCAGCGGCGCGATATGGAATTTGTAGGCGCCATGACCGAGCTGGAGCAAAAACTTCTCGGAGACCGGGATGTCGTTGGCAAAGCACACCAGGCGGGCATCCCGAAGGATCTCCGGTGCGATGGCAGCCAGATCCTGCGCGCGGAGTGCGGAGCAGAAGGCGAGATCCGGGTTGTATTCACGGAGCAGGTTCGCAAGCGGACGCTGCTGCTGGACGGTGTGGGTGAGCAAAATGATGGTCTTGAGCATGTCGCGGATGTCCGTCAGGGGAAGAGGTAGCGCGCAGTCATGACCGTGTGGTCGACCGCGTGTTGAGCGTGCGCGGCGAAGAAATCGCGCGGGATCAACTGGCCCGGCGCGATCTCCAGGATGCGGTAGTGTGCCTGCTGCGCCGCGGCCCGGGCTGCACCGAGATCGTCTCTGAGGGCGCAGAGCGACAGTTCGAACCGCTTGTAACCGCCGCAATCGGCCGCGAACGCGCCGGTCACGGCTTCCACCGTAGCGGCCACCGCGCGGGCGTCATTGGCCTCGACGTCGCGCAGGATGACGGCAACGCCGTTCTCGTTGGCGGCCTCCGACGTCATGACCATGAAGGCGTCGCGCGCACCGGTCCGGCTCGCGCGACGCGCTGCTCGGACGAGGCCGGCGAAGCTCGGATCCGGGCCGAGGCTGGTCGTCGTGGTCTGCTCGTTGTACTGGATGGTGGCGCGCGCGGCGGCGAGGTCGCCCCTCATCGCGTGATAGCAGCGCGGCAGCCACACCGTGTCGAGCGGGCCTTGCGAGGAGGTGAGGCTCCAGGCCTGGTCGAGCAGATAGCCGTCCCAGATCGCCGGATAGGACGCCGCGAGATGATGCCAGCTCCGCAGCAATTGCTCGGCGCGCGCGGTGCGGCCGAGATAGAGCGTACGCGCCGACATTTCCCAGCGGTTCCACTTGTGGAGTGCAACGTCGCAGCCGAGCGCCGACGGCAGCAAGGGCGCCTCGCGAACGATCGCCCCGGCTTCCAGGAACAGGAGCGGCTCGCTGTAACGCTGCCACATCCGGGCCAAAAACTCGGCCTTCTCGAAGCACAGCACCTGCTCGCCAAGCTCGGCTGCAATCGGCTCGATGTGGGAGTCCAGCTCCAGCTCGTCGAGCGATTGCCTCAGGCTGCGGATGCTGTCGGGATCACTGCCATAGGGATAAAAGGAGATGACGCGCGGCCGGATCGTGGCGCCATCGGCGCTCGCGATCAGCTTTGACCAGCCGATACCGCCCCACCACAATTCGTGCGGGCCCTCGGCGCTCGGGCTGACCGTGCCGAATTCGGTGAGCTTTGACTTGAGGAAATCGAAGCCGGGATTTTCACCGAAGGGAATGACCACGGCGCAGCCGGAGTGCAGCGAGCGATAGAACAGCTCGGCCGCGGCTCCGCTCGGAGGCTCCGTCAGGACGATGACCCCGCCATGGCGCAGGCCTTCATACTGACCGCCGAGCGTCGGGGCGCCGTAGCGGCCGACCAGCCAGGTGAGGCGGTCGCGCTGGACATGGCCGAGCCTGATGCCCGTCTTGCGCAGGAGGTCGTCGAGCTGTGCGTGCGTGTCGTCGGTCAATTCCAGTGCCCCCTTGCGTCGTGCCGGCCCGTTCACTTCAACGGCCGGGGAGGCACGATCAGGCGGACTATTCTCGACGGTCTGGGACGGTGGGAGCGTGGCCGAGCGGGGTGATCGCAATGGAATGGATCGCGATCTCCTGCGTCATCGGAGCGACCGGGATCAGCAGGCAACCCTCGTCATCAGCAGCATGATAGGCGGCGCCGTTCAGCGTGAGTCCCGCATGGCTTAGCCGCTCCCGGGGGATGGCCGTCACGTCCTGGCTTTCCGCGGCGTCGCGGACGGTTTCGCCTGATTGCACGGTGACGGCGTGAAGCAGGCCGTCGCGCGTGGCCCTTGCCAACGGCAGTACGATCATGGTGATGCCCATGGCGCGCGAGATCGGGACGCGCAGGCGCAATTCGCCGAGACCGGTGCGGTATAGAGTAACGGTCTCCATCGACGCGTCGCCGCCCGCGCGGAACAATCCCACCTGCAACGAGCCGCAAGGCGTCTCCTCGAAGACATCGGCAGGGAGGCGGTTCGCGCCAAACATCGCATAGAGGTAAGCGTAGGATGGAGAGAGGCTGGCAAAGCTGCCGGCGAGCCACATCGGCGGAGCGGCAGAGGTGCAGGCGGCGGTCAGGCCGCGCGCGGTGACCTGATTGCGGATGAAGCCGGCGTCGAGCATCGGTGCCAGCGCGTGCGTGCCGAGGTTGACGTCGTGCTTCAGTCCGCCGAGCAGCGCCAGTTCGTCGTCGTCCGGGAGCAACAGGAGCCGCGCCAGCGTCGCCGCACTCCAGCGCGCCGCGAGATCGAGCGACGCATGGGGCTGCAGCCCAAAACCGGCGGCAACTTCGCCTGCGTTGGCGGCATAGGCGAGGGCGCCCGCCTGGATCTCTGAGGCCAGGTCAATCTGCGCTCGGGGTCGCGGATTGATTTCGCGCAGCACCTCGCCGTCCCGGTAATCGCGTACCGAGCCCTCGGCGGAGCAGCAGATCTGCTCGAGCAAGGCCACGTTGCGGATCAGCATGCGTTTGACGTGCGGGGTGACCACGAGATCGGAGATGAAGCCTTCCGCGGTGTCGCAGTCAGTGAGATCGTCAACAGTGTCGTCGAGCGAGATCAGGTAGGCGCCGTGCAGGCGGATCGCGATGCCTTCCTGGTCGAAGATGCGACGCAGCGCCTTCTGTACGCTGCCGGAATAGCCGAGATCGGCCAGCACGAGATCGGTGCAGCGGTCGAAATCGGGAATGACCTCGCGCAGATAGGCGAGCAGTCGGGCGCGCAGGCCCGCGGCGAGTGCGGTGATCTCTCGCTCGTCCATCAGATGGGGCAGGGCTTCCGCCAATTCCTCCCCGGTCGCGATGCCGTCGGGACATTGCGCGAAGAAGTCCGCTACGGGGGGAGGCAGCACCTTTATCATGTCGCGAAAGGTCGGAGCGTCGATCTTCAGGACCTTGCCGAGCAGGTCGAGCAGCGGCTGCATGGTGTCGGCCGAGGCGATGAGGCTGACGCGACGGTTGATCTCGATATAGGCGGACGCGGCGTCACGACCGTTCTGCCATATCAGGTGCGACAGAAAACCGTCGCGCCCGAGGAAGCTGACGGCGATATGTCGATCGGGTGCATCGAGCTCCTCGCGGCGAGCCGCGACGAAGGTGTCGAACGCCGTCATGACCGGGCCGAGCACCGTCAATCCGAGTTGAAAGGCCGGCGACGTCTCGGTACTGCGCGCCGCCACCATTCTGCGCAGCGTGCGCGAGCCGTGGTCGAGCCGCGCCGGCCACCCCTGACACAGCAGCTCGAACATCGCGGTTTCGCGCTGGAGCTTTGATGCGAGCTGCGGGCTGGCCTGCGGATAATGGCGCGGACGGAGGCCGTAGCGCTTCGCGCCCCTGATGTCGGCGCGCTCATTGTCGCCGATATGAAAGGACGCCGCCGGATCGACCCCCTGTTCGGACAGATATGTCGCGAACAAGGCTTCGCTCTTGCTGCTGCCGTGGTCGCAGGACGCATAGAGGAAGTCCCAGGACAATCCCGGGCGGCAGGCACGCAGCAGGCGCGTGAGCTGGTTCGAGTTCCAATAGGTGTCGGAGATGAAACCGACCCGATGGCCCAGGTGTTTCATGTCCAGATATTGCCGGAGCATGTCCGGGTTGACGCGGCAAAGCTCGAGCTCGGCCTCGAACTCGGCCTCAACGATATCGCGAAGATGCGCGCGTTTCAGGCCGAACAGCCTGAACGGAAAGAAGGAATAGATGTCGGCGATGTGCACCTCGCTCGTGCCGCGCGTGTCCTTCGCGGTCCGTCGCGCACGTGATTCGGCTTGCGTTCGATGCTGAACGAAACTGGCAGAAACATCCGGATAAGTTCGTGAAATGCCTGATAGCTCGTAAGTCCTTTCAAATACGCCATCCGGCGTCGTGCAGGCGCGCATCAGAAACGTATCGAAAACATCGAACGACCAAGCAGAAACAATTTTCGCGCGACGCTGTGCGTCGATCGTTGCGACGTTCATCCCAAAATTCTCCGCCAATCGAAGCGATCAACGTACGTGCGTGCGAATTCAGGCGTGCGACGTCGAAAAAAATCGATGCGCGATTCAAAATCGCGCATCTGCCGACTGACAGATTCAAAAAATCCGTTAGGTTCGAATTGTGATTCGGAAAAAATTGCCGAGTGAAAAAGTCGTCTCGCGTTCATTTCCACTCGGAAACAATCGATCATTCGCACGCGCGTTGCGTGATGTGCTCGATCAGTTCAGTGCCGCGTAATCACAGCGTTTTTCTGTGCAGCTCTGTTCGAGATGAATGATCCGCGATGATGCGAGACGATGTCGACGATTGCCCAACGAATGCGCGCTTCGTCGCGCGTCACCGGCAATCTTTGCCGGCCGACCGGCAAAAGCTACCGACTAACATCTTGAAAAATAACAAAAATTCTCCGCCTGGATTGTTCGCGCCCCGCGTTCAACGCCTGGAAGCCGTGTGGAAGATGCGCCACCGGCATTGCGGGTTGGAGATTGCGGGATGAGTTTTGCGCTGGACGTTTTTGCTCCCGCCGAAGCCGAGATCGCGACGACAGTCACGACGGAAGCGAATGCGCCGCTGGTCTCGTCGGCCTCGATCGCGCCGGACAGCGACCCTGTTGCGGCCGATGTCGTGCTCGACGAGGACAGCGAGCTCCTCGATCGGCTGGCAGCCGACGACGAGACGGCGTTCCGCATGCTGGTCGAACGTCACATCGATCGTGCCTATGCGATCGCGCTGCGCATCGTCGGCAACGCGGCCGACGCCGAGGATGTGGTGCAGGACACCATGCTGAAGATCTGGAGCCATCGCGGCCGCTGGCAGCACGGCCGCGCAAAATTCTCCACCTGGCTCTATCGCGTCATCTCCAACCGCTGCATCGATCTGCGCCGCAAGCCGCGCAACGAGAATGTCGATGCCGTGCCGGAGGTCGCCGACGGACAGCCGGACGCCTCGCGCGTGATCGAGCGCAACGAGCTGAACGACATGCTGGAGCTTGCAATGCAGCGTCTGCCCGAGCAGCAGCGCATTGCGGTGATCCTGTCCTATCATGAGAACATGAGCAACGGCGAGATCGCGCAGGTCATGGACACCACGGTCGCCGCGGTGGAATCGCTCCTCAAGCGCGGCCGCCAGCAGCTTCGCCAGCTCCTGTGCCGGCACGAACGCGACATCCGGACCGCGTTTACCGACTGCTAACCATAAAATCTTCCTTCCGAAAGATTTCCCGCCTGATCGTCCGCCGCTCCTTCGTTTGAGCGGGTGGACGGGGCTGCGCCCGCGTCGTCGTCAATCGCCTTCAACGATGCGGCGTCATGCCCATCAGCACAGGAGCCTCCAATGCCCGCGATCAACACCAATACCGCCGCCAACGCCGCGGTCCGTTACCTCAACGTCAACTCCGCGCAGGAGACCAGCTCGCTCTCGAAACTGTCCAGCGGCTCGCGCATCACGTCCGCTTCCGACGATGCCGCCGGTCTTGCGATCTCGACCCGCATCTCTTCCGACGTCACCACGCTGCAGCAGGCCGCGACCAACGCCTCGCAGGCCACCGCGATCCTGCAGACCGCCGATGGCGGCGCCTCGAACATTTCCGACATTCTCGCCCGCATGAAGTCGCTGGCGTCGGAATCCGCTTCGGGTACCACGACCGACTCCAGCCGCGCCTATATCAACTCGGAATTCTCGCAGCTCACGAGCGAAATCGATTCCATCGCGAGCGGCACCCGCTATTCCAGCCAGAGCCTGCTCGACGGCTCCAGCGTGTTCGCCTCCGGCGTCTCCGTGCTGGTCGGCTCGTCCGGCTCCGACACCATCACCATCACGCTGTCGAGCCTGACTGCGTCCTCGCTCAGCGTGTCCTCGCTCGACGTCAGCACCCAGTCGGGCGCAACATCGGCGCTGACCGCGCTGGACACGGCGATCGACACCGTCTCGGCCGCGCGCGCCAGCATCGGCGCCCAGGAGTCGCGTTTCAACTTCAGCGCCGATTCGATCTCGACCCAGACCCAGAACCTGCAGGCGGCGAACTCGGCGATCAAGGACGTCGACATCGCGGCCGAGCAGTCCAAGCTGTCGTCGGCGGAAGTGAAGACCCAGGCCGCCGTGTCGGCGCTGGCGGCGGCGAACCAGATGCCGCAGTACCTGCTCAAGCTGCTCGGCTAAGCGTTCGGCCGATCATGATCTGACCGGGCCGGCATGACGTCGGCCCGGTTGTTCCCAGGGGATCGTCAGGCAAGTGACCAGCGTCAGCTCGAGCACAAGCACCACGAGTTCGGGAGTCTCGATCACCACGAGCGGGACGACCAATTCGAGCAGCATCGACTGGTCGGCGCTGATCGAAGCCGCCGTCAGCGCGAAGACGACGCAGGCGACGACGATCTCGACGTCGATCACCAACAACCAGGCCAAGATCTCGGCCTATCAGACGCTCCAGAGCGACCTGAAGACGCTCTATTCCGGGCTGGCGTCGCTCGCGACGTCGGTGGTCAATTCGCTCGCCACCAACGCATTTTCGACCCGTTCGGCGAGCATCAGCTCGACCGGCGACGTCAGTGCGTCCTCGACGCTGTCGATGACGATCAAGAACGGGGCCGCGACCGGCGACCACACGCTGACGATCAGCCAGCTCGCCACCGCGCACAAGGTGGTGGGGACCACGCAGTCGAGCCAGACCGACGAGCTCGGTTATTCCGGGACCTTCTCGCTCGGCCTCGAGGGCGGCTCTTCGGCCGACATCACGGTGACCGGCACGATGTCGCTCCAGGACGTCGTCGACGCCATCAACGCGCAGACCTCGACGACCAACGTCCAGGCCTCGATCGTGCAGGTGTCGAGCGGCTCGTACGAGATGGTCTTGACGGGCACCGAGGACGCCGCCGACATCGCCTATTCCAGCACGTCCGGCGACGACATCCTCAACAAGCTTGGCGTGACCGACAGCTCCGGGGAGTTTGCCGACGTGCTTCAGGAGGCGCAGTCGGCCGAGTTCACGCTGGACGGCATCGCGATGGCCCGCGACACCAACGACATTTCGGATGTGCTGACCGGGGTCACCTTCAACCTGCTCCAGGCAACGCCGGACGGAACGACGCTCAACATCAGCATCGAGACCGACACCAGCCAGATCGAATCGGCGCTGGAGACGTTCGTCACCAACTACAATGCCTTTCGGGACGAGGTCATCGCGCAGCAGTCGACCGACACCGACGGCACGGCGTCCTCGAGTGCGGTGCTGTTTGGCGACGGCACCATGCGCAACATCATGGACGCGCTCCAGAACGCCCTGAACAGCACCGTGGGCGGCCTGACCATGGCCGATCTCGGCCTGTCCTTTAACGAGAACAACGAGCTCGAGCTCGACACCTCGACGCTGTCGGATATCCTGAGCACCAATCTCAGCGGCGTGACTGAGCTGCTGTCGGCGCAGACCACGACGTCGTCGAGCCAGCTCAGCGTCGTCAACACCGGGACGTCGCCGCAATCGTTTACTCTGGACCTCACGGTCGATTCCGACGGAAACCTCGCTTCGGCCTCGGTCGGCGGCGATTCGTCGCTGTTCACCGTCAGCGGCACCACCATCATCGGCGCGTCCGGCTCGATCTATGCCGGCATGGCGTTCACCTATAGCGGTTCGACCTCGCAGTCGATCACGGTGACGTCGACCTCCGGCATCGCCACGCAGCTCTATCAGGTCGCAAAGAACTACTCCTCGTCGACCGGCGCGCTGCAGACGCTGATCACCAATCTCACGACGCGCGACGACGAGCTGCAGCAGAAGGTCGACGACATCAACAGCGCGGCGTCGACGCTGCAAACGCAGCTCCAGACCCAGTATGCGAAATACCAGGCCGCGATCGAGAGCGCCAACAGCACGCTGACCTATCTCAAGGCGCTGCTCAGCGCCTCGTCGAGCGATTGATCGAGTGGAATCGAGTGAGTGATGATGCATAACCAGATGGCGTATATGGCCAACCAGGCCTATCGGGGAGCCGCGACCACCGTGCCGCCGCTCAAGGCGGTATCGATGCTGCTCGGTGGGGCCATCACCTTCCTCCAGAAGGCGCTGGCCGCCCATGAGGCGCGGCGTTTCGAGGAAGGGCATGAGCATCTGTTGAAGGCGACCGCGATCCTGCGCGGGCTCAGCCACAATCTCGATTTCACCAATGGCGGCACGGTCGCCGAGCGGCTGTACCAGACCTACAGCGCGCTGATCCTGGCGAGTCTCAAGGCCTACGGCCGGCCGCACGCCCGCGAGAGTTTTGGGCGGATCATCGCCGGCCTGACCGAGATGCGCGAAGCCTGGGAATTCGTCGACGCCGCGAGCCGGGGCGGCAAGGCAGATTCGGCACCGAAGCGGTAACCACGGCGGTCTGGCGGTTCCGGTCCCCCGCGAATGTCCGGGGTGGCACGGTCCAAGCGGCCGCCTTCACGGCCGTTGTGGCCATGCCGGTGCGCTTGGCGCGGCTGGCAGCGTGAATTCGGTTTCCGCCACGCCTGCAATGCTCTATGACGGGCTTGGCGAGGCGGATATCCGGACGATGGACGTCACCGAGTTTGAGGATCTGATCGATCGGCTGGGCGAGGACCTCGCGCGCTGGCCCGACGATCGTCGTCTGCCTGCCGAACAGCTCCTGTCCCGGTCCACCGAAGCGCAGGCCCTGCTTGCGCAGGCGCGTGCACTGCGCGAAGCCCTCGCTGCGCCGCCGGCGCGCGCGCCGGCTGGTCTTGCCGATCGCATTGTCGCCGCTGCCACCAAGCGAGGCGCCGACACCGCCGAGGCGCATGGCGAGGGTGAGACGGCAAGGGGCTGAGCCCCTGCTGCCTCGCCTTCGCACCAGCGCTATCTCATCATTCTTCATCTTCGGCTGACGCTGTACGCACGGCAGATTTTGCCGACTCGAACAGCGATCAAACGCGCGCAAATCCGCGCCTGAATTCGCGTCCCGACCCGTTTCATCAGCACAGAGATCAGCGCGCAATTGCTCCGTAGCGCAAGCGCGCCGGTCGCCTTGAACCGGGGTGTGCGATGACCGTGTCCGCGACGAGTTCCGTCTCAACTGCAACGACGACGTCGTCGACGACGTCGAGCTCGTCCTCCACGTCGGGACTGACGTCGAGCGATTTCCTGAGCCTGCTCGTCAGCGAGCTGCAGAACCAGGATCCGCTGAACGCGACCTCGACCACCGACTTCATCAATCAGCTCACCTCCTACGCCAATTTTAGTTCGCAGCAGTCGATCAACAGCAATCTCTCGGCGCTGGCGAGCTCGTTCTCCAGCCTCGTGACGCTGAACTCGGTCAACTACATCGGCCACACCGTCGAGGCGAAGACCGACACGGCGACGCTCAGCAATGGCTCGGCCACGTTCGGCTACTCGCTGTCCTCGACGGCTTCCAGCGTCTCGATCAGCATCAAGGACTCCTCGGGCAACACGGTGTGGACCGGCACGGGCACCGGCAATTCCGGCTCCAACACCTTCACCTGGAACGGCAAGGACTCCAGCGGCAATCAGCTCTCGGACGGCGGCCAGTACACCATCTCGGTCACCGCGACGGACTCGGCCGGAAACTCGGTCCTCAACTACACGACCGTCACCGGCACGGTGACCGGCATCGACACCTCGACCTCGACGCCGTCGCTCACGGTCGGCGGCGTCTCCGTCAGCGCCGCCAACATCATCGGCGTCACGTCCTGATTTCATCCGGAGTTTTCTCATGAGTCTCACCGGCGCACTTTCCTCGGCGATCTCCGCGCTCAGCGCGCAGAGCCAGTCCCTGTCGATGATCTCCGACAACATCGCCAACTCCGACACCACGGGCTACAAAACGACGTCGGCGATGTTCGACGCCCTCGTCACCGCGTCGAGCAATGCGACCTCCTATGCCTCGGGTGGCGTCACCGTATCCGGCCGCGCCAATATCACCCAGCAGGGTCTGCTTGCCGCGACGTCGAACGCCACCGACGTCGCGATCCAGGGCAACGGCTTTTTCGTGGTGACCGACGCCACGACCGGCGGCACGGTTTCCTATACCCGCAACGGCGCCTTCACGATCAACAACGAAGGTTATCTGGAGAACAACGGCTACTATCTGGAAGGCTGGCGCACTGACGCGGAGGGCAACGTGGTGGGCAATGAGTCGGCGAGCAGCCTCCAGGCCATCGACACCCAGGTGGCCTCCACCAGCGGCAGCGCCACCACCAAGACGACGATCGCTGCGAACCTGCCGTCGGATGCCGCCACCGGCGATACCTATACCAGCTCGATGACTGTCTATGACTCGCTCGGCGCCGCCAATTCGATCCAGATCACCTGGTCCAAGACCGGCACCAACACCTGGAGCGCGAGCTTTGCCAATCCGACGTCGGCCTCGGACACGTCCACGACCACAGGCACGACCAGCGGAACCGTCGACATCACCTTCAACAGCGACGGCTCGCTCGCGAGCACCAGCCCGAGCCCGGCGACGATCTCTGTCACCGGCTGGACCGACGGCGCCACCGACAGCACCATCACACTCGATCTGGGCACTGTCGGCGCAACCGACGGCCTGACGCAATATGCCTCGGGCGAGACCACGCCGTCGGTGAACCTCACCAGCATCACGTCGGACGGCCTGTCCTACGGAAAACTGTCCAGTATCGCGATCGGGAAGAACGGCCTGGTCGAGGCGACTTACTCCAATGGCAAGACCATTCCGATCTACAAGATCGCGGTGGCGACCTTCTCGGATCCGAACGGCCTTTCGGCGCAGAGCAACGGCATCTATTCGGCCACCGTGACGTCGGGTGACGCGGCGCTGCAGGCCTCGGGCGAGAACGGCGCGGGCACGATCTACGGCAGCGAGCTGGAATCCTCGACGACGGATACCAGCAGCCAGTTCTCCAGCATGATCTCGGCGCAGCAGGCCTATTCCGCGGCATCGCAGGTCATCTCGACCGTCAACAAGATGTACGACACGCTGATCTCGGCGATGAGGTAGGCGATGAGCGGCGTCAGGGATCATGCCGGCGGCGAAGGGCTGCTGCTCCGCCTCAAGCGGTTGGTGGCGCGCGCCAGTGTGGCCGACAGCGCCGATCGTGGACGGCTGCTCGTGCTGCTCGATGACATCGAGACCACGCGCCGCGGTCTGCTGCGCGAGTGCGCCGAGATCGAGGGCGAGATGCGTCGCGCAGCGGCGAGAACGACGGCGATCGGTGCCTATCTGCGCGGGTCACAGGCGGGCCGCGGCCGGCCGCAGAATTAAGAGAACGATAAAGGCAACGAACATGAAACAGGCAGAGCTTACCAGGACCAGTGTTGCCGCGGGCGATGCCCGGATCAAGTCGCTGATCGGGTTGATCGACGTGTTGACCACCCTGGTTGCCGAGGAAAATGCGGAACTCGCCAAGGGGTTGCCGGCCTCGCGCCTGAAGCAGGTGGACGAGAAGAACCGCCTGGCCGAGCTCTTCGAGCGGACGGTCGCCGAATGCGCCGGGGGCACCACCAGCCTGCACGTCAGGGACCGGATCCTGCGCGAGCAGCTGATGGAGCGGATCCTGAAACTACGCGCGGCGATGGACGAGAACCTGGTGCGGCTGCGCGCGGCGATCGAGGCCAGCAACCGCCGGATCGAGGCGGTCATGCAGGCGATCCGCGAGCAGATCGCCGCTGTCTCGCCCTACGGCGCTTCGGGCCGCGTCGCCGCCGCGCGGGCGGTCTCCAGCGGCACCAGCCGGCACGCCTGACGCAACGGGGAGGGCCGCCGTGTCGCTCGATATCGCACGACTGATCGCCTTCAGCGGGCTCTCGGCCACGCAAGTCCAGATCAGCGTGACGTCGTCGAACATTTCGAACGCCGACACGACCGGCTACACGACGAAGACCGCGAACCAGGCCAGCAGCGTCACAAATGGCGTCGGCACCGGCGTCACCGTGACCGGCATCACCTCGACCGTGGACAAGCTGCTCCTGAAGTCGCTGATATCAGCGACCTCGGAGCTCGGCGCGGCCGATACGACGAATACCTACCTGACCTCGCTACAAAAACTCTACGGCTCGACCAGCACCTCCGACAGCTCGTCGACCGGAACATCGCTCGCCAATACGCTGGCCGACCTCGAGTCGGCGTTGTCGTCGCTCGCGAGCACGCCGAGCAGCTCCTCGCTGCAATCCAATGTGGTGAGTGCGCTCGACGACGTGGCCAGTCAGCTCCGGGAAACCTCCAGCGGAATCCAGAAGCTGCGCTCCAATGCCGACCAGGACATCGCGTCCTCGATCGACGACGTGAACAAGGATTTGCAAGAGATCGCCGACCTCAACGCCGAGATCAAGCAGGTCGCGGCCTCCGGCCAGTCGACCGCGGATCTGGAGGACCAGCGCAACACCGCGCTGCAGTATCTCGCGTCCAGGATGAACGTCAGCTACTTCACGGCGTCGAACGGCGATCTCCAGGTCTACACCACCTCCGGCCAGGCGCTGGTCGACAGCAGCGCGCACACGATCAGCTATACGACGGCCGCCAATGTCACGTCGTCAACTAGTTTCAGCGCCATCACGGTGAATGGCGTCGACATCACCTCGCAGATCACGAGCGGCGATATCGGGGCGCTGGTCACCCTGCGCGACAAGACGCTGCCGGCAGCGCAGTCCCAGCTCGAGCAGTTGGCCCAGCAGTTGGCCTCCGCGCTGAACAGCGTGTCCAACAGCGCTTCGTCGGTGCCGCCGCCGACCAGCCTGTCCGGGACCTCCGCGGTCGCCAGCACGGACGCGCTCTCCGCGACCGGCACGGTGCGCATCGCCATCACCGACCAGAGCGGCAATCTGGTGTCCTATGGCGATCTGGACCTGTCGTCCTATGACACCGTCGGCGACCTCGTCACCGCCATCAACGGCATCTCCGGCCTGTCGGCGTCGGTCGATTCGAACGGACATCTGACGGTCTCTGCCACGGGTTCGGGCAACGGCGTCGCGATCAACGAAATGACGAGCTCGGTCGGAAGTTCGGGCGAAGGATTTTCTGCGTATTTCGGCCTCAACGACGTCGTCACAGGGACCGGCGCCGCGGACTTTGCCGTTAACAGCAGCATTCTCTCCGGCGCCTCCGAGCTGCCGTTTGCCACGCTGGATTCCTCGTCGACGCTCACTGTCGGCAGCCAGGTGCTGTCGTCGGGCTCGGCCAGTGTGGTCAACAATCTCTACGACACGCTGACGAGTTCGCGCAGCTTTGCGTCCGCAGGCGGGCTTGCTGCGACGACAGGCTCCTTTGCCGACTACGCCGCCACGATCGTCTCGGATGTCGCGAGCAAGGCGTCGCAGGCCTCCTCCACCTATACGGCGAAAGAGACGGCGCAATCGACCTATGCGGATTCGCTCTCCTCGCAGTCGGGCGTGAACCTGGACGAGGAGTCGGCGCGACTGAGCACGCTGCAGAACAAATACTCCGCCGCCTCCGCACTGATCCAGGCCATCAACACCATGTACTCGGCGCTCCTGAACGCCGTGCAGTCGGGCTAAAGAGGGGAGGGTTGCCGATGGCGATGCGGGTTGCGACCTTCGCGCAGACCAACACCATGATCGCGGATGCGCTGCGCATCCAGTCGGTGATGGCCAACGAGCAGATCCAGGAATCGTCGGGCCAGATCTCCAGCGATTTCGGCGGCTACGGCTCGACCGCCCAGCACGTGGTCAACCTCCAGGTCTCGGTCACGCGCGCGCAGTCCTATATCGATGCGGCGACGCTCGCCGACAGCCGGGTGCAGGTGATGTATTCGGCGGTCGGCTCGGTGACCGACATCGTCACCCAACTGCGCTCGCAGCTCAGCGCCGCCTCGACCGGCAGCTCGACCGAGGTGAATTCGGTGATTGCGTCCGCGCAGCAATATCTGGAGCAGATGGGGTCGCTGCTGAACACGCAGTATGACGGCCAATATGTCTTTGCCGGCGGCAAGACCGAAACGGCGCCGGTCGACCTCACGAGCTTTGCGACCGGCACGGGATCCACCACCACGGCGGACACCAGCTATTATTCGGGGGACAGTGAAATCGCCTCGGTCCGCGTCTCGGCCGACCAGACCGTGGCCTATGGCGTGACCGCCGACAATTCCGCGTTCGAGCAGGTGATGCGGGTCCTGAAGTTCGTGGCCAACAGCAGCTCGCTGTCGTCCTCCGACATCACCCGGGCGCTCGACCTCGCGAGCACGGCGCTCGACGACACGGCGGCGGTGCAGGCGAAGTTGTCGGGCTCGGCCTCGCAGATCGAGACGGCGAGCGCGCGCCAGACCGACTACAAGGGCTTTGCCGAAACGCTGTCGAGCGATCTGACCGGCGTCGACGTCGCCGCGATCACCGCGCAGCTCTCGACCTACCAGGCCCAGCTCACCGCGTCCTATTCGGCGCTCGCAAAAATCCTCAGCATGAATCTCGCGAACTATCTGAAATAGACAGTCCCCGGCCGTAACCCGATGCGGGCGGGATCGTCTACTTGGTCCCGAACATCCGGTCGCCGGCATCGCCGAGGCCCGGCACGATATAGCCGTGGTCGTTCAGCCGCTCGTCGACCGCCGCAGTCCAGACCGGGATGTCGGCATGCTCGAGCTGGAATTGCGCGATGCCCTCGGGCGCCGCGAGCAGGCAGACGAAGCGGATGTCGCGGGCGCCGCGCGCCTTGAGCAGCGATGCCCCGGCGCAGGCGGAATTGCCGGTCGCAAGCATCGGGTCCATCAGGATCACCGTGCGGTCGGACAGATCCTGCGGCGCCTTGTAGTAGTATTCCACGGCCTGCAACGTGGCGGGGTCGCGATAGAGCCCGATATGGGCGACGCGTGCCGAGGGTACCAGCGCCAGCATGCCGTCGAGGAAGCCGACGCCGGCGCGCAGGATCGGCGCGAAGGTCAGCTTCTTGCCGGCGATCTTTGGCGCCTGCATCGTCGAGATCGGCGTCTCGATCTCGACGAGCTCCAGCGGCAGGTCGCGCGTCACCTCGTAGCACAAAAGCATCCCGATCTCGTTCAGGAGCTCGCGAAAGCCCTTGGTCGAGCGGTCCTTCTCCCGCATCAGCGAGAGCTTGTGCTGGATCAGGGGGTGGGTGACGACGTTGACGCTGCTGGCACTCATGCCACTCGATCTACACGGTTCCACCGGATTTCGCCAGCGGGGTACCGGGTGCACCTGCACGATCTCGCGGCATGAAGTGCCCGAGTTGCGCTCATTCCCCGCAGCGCGCTCAGGCGGCGCCCGGCACCAACACCGCGGTCCGTGCCCGGCTGCTGGCCTCGTAGGCCGCCATCGTCAGCTCGCGGTCGATCGCCGCGCGCATGGCGTCCATCGCGGGCTGGCGCAGCCGCTTCTTCGCGGTTGCATGCGACGGCTTGTGGATGGCGCGCAGCGCGGTGATGATCTGGGCCAGGCTGGTGTCGATCGCCTCGGCGGCGACCACGCGGTCGAGGAAGCCGGCCGTGAGCGCGTCCGCGGGTTCGTACATCTCGCCGAGCGTTGCGGTGCGGCTGAGCCAGGCGGGATGAACGCGGCTGCGGGCGAGCTCGATGGCAAAACTCGGTGGCGCAATCCCGATCGCGACCTCGTTCAGGCCCATCCGGTGCGGGCCTTCCGCGCCCAGCCTGACGTCGCAGGCGAGCAGCAGGAAAGTGCCCATGGGATAGGCGTGGCCTTCCATCAGACCGATCGTCGGATGCAGAAACGCCATCAGCCGCAGCGCAAGCTCAGCACCGGCGCGAACCATCTCCAGGCTTTTGGCCGCGTCGCCCGACGCGAACACCTTGAGGTCGAAGCCGGCGGAGAAGATGCCGGGGCGGGCCGAGCGTAGCACGACGATCTCGGCGTCCGTCTCCGCGCGATCGAGCGCGGCGCCGATGTCATCAAGCATCGCGGTTGACATCATGTTGACCTTGCCGTCGTCAAGCGTGATCCGCGCGACCCCATTCTTCAGCTCATAACCCACTCGTTGGCTCATCAGGCTCTCCCTTAACTCTTGCGGCTTGACTGTCGGAGGCTCATGTAGACCAATCAATATAGTTTATGCGCCTGGAGGAAACCCCGATGCCGGCCGTTCCGCGACATCGCCAGCCGATCATCAATGCCGCCGTGACGCTGTTCCGCCGCCAGGGTTATGCGCGCACGGGCCTCAACGACATCGTCGATGCCAGCGGCGCACCAAAAGGCTCGCTCTATCACTATTTTCCGGGCGGCAAGTCGTCGATCGCGGCGGCGGCGGTCGAGGAGGCGGGCCGCCGCGTGGCGGCAACCGTAAAAAACCTCGCCGCCGAATGCCGCTCGACCGGCGAGCTGTTGCGCGCGCATGCGAGACTGCTCGCGGGATGGATGCGCAGCTCGGGCTTTCGCAACGGTTGTCCGATCACGACCGTGCTCCTGGAATTGGCGCCGCGCGAGCGCGCGATATCGGAGGCCGGCCGCAAGGCCTATGCGGCGCGGGTGGCGATTATCCGCGACAAGCTGGTGGAAGATGGTTTTGCCCGGCCGCGCGCCGAAGCGCTCGCCGTGCTCTGCACCTCGGCGCTGCAGGGCGCCCTGATCCAGGCGCGCGTCGAGCGCAGCGGCCGGGCGATCGAGGTCACGGCGGCGGAGCTGGCGAGGCTGCTCGAGGATGCGGCAAAGGCCTAGCAGGCTGTTGAAGAAGTCGGTAGCGAAGCGTTTCGTATCGTGATTCTCTTGGGCCAGGATTTGGCTTGGGGAG
>NZ_JAFCJM010000032.1 GCF_018130955.1 Bradyrhizobium liaoningense | reverse complement strand
AACAGACCTGAACGAAACAAGAATTGTGTTACCCATGTCGTCGGTTTGAACTGTTACCCATCTCGCCGGTTGCTCAAAAGAGTCATTGAAACGCCACCTCGGCAAAGCTGCGGAGCTTGCGCGAATGCAGACGCTCCGACTCCTGCTGCTTGAGCCGCTCCAGCGCTTTCAGGCCGATCTCGAGATGCTGGCCAACGCGCTGGCGATAGAACTCGCTGGCCATGCCGGCGAGCTTGATCTCGCCATGCAGCGGCTTGTCCGAGACACAGAGCAGCGTGCCGTAGGGCACGCGAAAGCGGTAGCCGTTAGCTGCGATCGCCGCCGACTCCATGTCGAGCGCCACCGCGCGCGATTGCGACAGGCGGCGAATGACGGAGGGGCCTGCGATCTCCCAATTGCGATTGTCGACGCTCGCGACCGTTCCCGTGCGCATCACCCGCTTAAGCTCAAAACCCTCGAGCCCGGTGACCTCCCCGACCGCCTCCTCAAGCGCGACCTGCATCTCGGCGAGCGCCGGTATCGGCACCCAGGGCGGCAGCTCATGGTCGAGGACGTGGTCCTCGCGGACATAGCCATGAGCCAGCACGTAGTCACCGAGCCGCTGCGTGTTCCGCAGGCCTGCGCAATGCCCGATCATCAGCCAGGCATGCGGCCGCAGCACCGCGACGTGATCCGTGACGTTGCGCGCGTTGGAAGGACCGATCCCGATATTGATCAGCGTGATGCCGCGATAGTTCGGCCGCACGAGATGGTAGGCCGGCATCTGCGGGACGCGGGCCGGCGCAATCCCGGTTATGCCGCCACCGAGCCGCGCGCTGTTCGTGACGACGTTTCCCGGCGCTACGAAGGCATCGAGGCCGGCTTCGCCCGAAGCCAGCCGCTGCTGGCACAGTTGCATGAAGGCATCGACGTAGAACTGGTAGTTGGTGAAGATCACGAAATTCTGGAAGTGCTCGGGATCGGTGCCGGTGTAGTGATAGAGGCGGCGCAGCGAGTAATCGACGCGCGCCGCGCGGAACAGCGACAGCGGTTCGGGCACTCCCGGCGGCAGCTCGATCGTACCGTCGGCGATCGAATCGTTCATCGTGGCGAGGTTGGGCGTATCGAAGACGTCGCGCAGCGACCGCCTGCCGACGGCGTCATTGGTGAGTGCCGCTTCGATGTTGATGTCGCGCCGGTACGCGAAATGAACCGGGATCGGCTCGCTGGACTCGCCGATCTCGACCGGCACGCCATGGTTCTCGATCAGCAGGCGCATCTGCTCGACGAGATAGGATCGGAACAGATCAGGACGCGTCACGCTGGTCTCGTGCACGCCCGGACCCGCGACAAAACCGTAGGAGAGGCGCGAATCCAGCCGCGCGTATGTCGAGGTCGTCATCCGGACGAAGGGATAGCAGGCGCGCACATGCGTGGCGAACGACTGTCCGTTCAGATAGGCCTCGAAACGATCCCGCAAGAACTGCGTGTTGCGGTCGTAGATCTCCTCTAACAGGGCAACGGCCGCATCGGCATCGGTGAAGGCTTGCGTGGCGATCGGCGGTGGTGACTCGATCATCGGTAAGGGACTCGATTCGCGGGGCGCTATCTGGCGGACAGCATAACACACTGAGGGCGTCACAGCGTCACGCGCCTGCCCTCCTCCGCGGCCCAATAGCCGGCATAATTGACCTTGATCGTCTCATAGGCGAGCGCGAGATCCGACAGCGGCTGCCGTCCGGTCGCGGCGCATTCCATGAAATCCTGGATTTCCTGCAAATAGCCGCGCGTCCATTCCTCCTCGAGGCACACATATTGCCAGCCGGTCTTGCGGTCGACTTTTTCGGTGATGTAGACCGAGGCGAGCTTTTCCTCAGAGGTCTGGTAGCTGACGAGATGGGTGTTCGGCGTGATGTTTGCGAACAGCGCCCCGCCTGAGGTGAAGGTCTCGATCAGATTGCGCACGCCGCCCATGATCATGTCGCCGGAGAAGATCGTGGCCTTGGTGCCGTCGGAGAACGTTGCGGTCAACGTGCCCCAATCCTCGACATCGACCGGGTTGGCCTTGATATAGCTACGCTCCTCCGGCTTGAGACCCGCCGTGACAATGCCGACGTCGCAGGTCACGCTGGCAACGCGGATGGTCTCGCCGCGCGCTTTGGCCTCGACCTGCTTGAGATAGAGCACCGCCGACAGGGGATGGCAGCCCATGCGGATCAGCGAGCCGCCGCCGGCCATCGCCCATTTGCGCGGCGTGCGCAGCGTGCGAGCCGGAATGGCTCTCCTCGCCCTTCATGAACAGGATCTTGTCCTTGGTCGCCTTGATGATGTCAGCGGTCTTGGTCACGGCCGGGGCGTAGACCCAGTCCTCCGCATACATGAAGAGCTTTCCGCTTCTTTCGATCGCGGCGCGGGTCGCGTCCATCTCTTCCAGCACATGCCGGTACATCTCAGCCTTGGGCACGTGCTTGCCGATCGGTTGCCTATCACCCTCGCGGCCGAAATAGCCCGCAAACGGTTTTTCGCAGATGACGTGCTTGCCGGCCTGCATGGCCTCGACGATCATCGACGTGTGCAGATTGGGCGGCGTGCAGATATCGACGACGTCGATCTCGGCGTCGTCGATCAGGTTGCGGAAGCTGCGATAAACGCCGGGAATCTGGTGGTGGCGCGCGAACGCAACGACATGATCGCCCCGCGCGGCCACGGCCTTTACCTCGACATCAACGCCGTAGACGCGCTTGTAGGCATACATGTGCAGCTCCGACACGAAGCCGCAGCCCACGAGCCCCACCCTGATCCTTGCCATCGCGCTCTCGCCCCGTTTTGGGCGGCACTATAGCGCGCTTGTCGGCCTAATCCACCGAGACCCGGACTACGCCAGCGCTCATCATGCCGAGCGCGCGGGCGGCGGGGACCGAGAGATCAACGATCCGGCCGCGGATGAAGGGGCCGCGATCGTTGACGCGGCATTGAATCGAGCGGCTGCCATAGGACACCCTGAGCACGCTGCCGAACGGACGCGTACGGTGGGCGCAGGTCAGCTCACCGTTCTTACCGGTTTTTCCGTATCCGTAATATGAGGCAAGGCCGCTTTCGGCATGCGCAAAAGAAACGACGGCTAGAGAAAAAGTAGCAACACAGACTAATAATGTCGTCAGCGCTTGCACGGCACCCCTCCTGGGTTGCCCTGCCCGGCGCTGCAAACGTCCGACGGTTCCGGGAAGTTCCAAAGACTCTGCCGGGATTGATCCCGGCAGGTCCATCAAAGATTGTTACGATTTGTGGAGCGCGATAGCGGCTGAACCGCCATCGCGCTTTAGCTTTTTCCAGCGCATGATCTCCGCGCAAACGCGTTCCGCGTTTGTCGCGAGGTCATGCGCGCGAGCTACTGCCCCGACGATCGCTTGAACGAGTCCCACGCTGCCTGATTGGCGCGATCGAAGGCCGCGCGCGACTCCGTGAGCGCCGTGCTCCACGCGCTCCAGGAGGCTGCACCGGCCTTCGCCAGCTCCTGAATCCGTGCTTCCGCGGCCGAAGCGCCCGCCTTCATTTCCTGGACGCTCGCTTCCATCTTGGCGCGACGATCGGCGGCGAATTCGGCGGATGACGCCTGGAATTTTTCCGCCGCCTCGCGCCACGACTTGACCTGCGCGGCCGCGATCTCCTCGAAGGCCGTCTGCTGCTGCCTGGCCTGCTGCACCGCCTTCTCGAGAGACTTGTTGGCCTCGCTCTGGAAGTTCGTCCACTGCGTGTCGAGCTGCTGCTTGGCCTGCGCCCAAGCGGCCTCGCCCGCCTCGCTCTGCTTCTTCATCTCGCCGAAGAACGCTTCGCGCCGGCTGCGCAGATCCGCGACGGCCTTGTCCGTCGCGGCGCGTGCGTCAGCCGTGAGCTGGCTCATCCTGCCTTCCAGCGTGCCGAGCATGGCGTCCATCTCGTCGATCCGCTCCTTGGCCCAGTTCAGATAGAAATGCGCCTGACTTGACATGAGTGCCTCCTGCAACGACCGGGATCACCAGTAGCCGCGATAGTATTGGCGGACGTAGGGACGGTACGGCCGATAGTAGCCGTAGCCGGCTCCGTAATACGGACGGGCATACCCGTAATACGGACGATAGTAACGGCGATAGCCGTAATATGGCGCGTAGCCATAGGACGGGCCGTAGCCATAGCCATAGCCGGGACCGTAGCCGTAACCGTAATATGCCGGCGCGTAGCCATAGCCGCCGTAGGGATATCCGTAGCCGTAGGCATAGGGCGCGCTGGCGATGGCACCGCCGATGATGGCGCCGGCCGCAAGGGCTCCGATGCCCCACCCCCAGCCGCCGCCGCGCCAGTACACCTGAGTGGTGTCGTCGGCAACTGCCGCCTTCATCGCCGCGACATTGGTCGGCATCGGCGCCGCCGCGGCCTGCTCCAGCTGACCGGCCATGACGGCACCCGCCAGCGTACAGGTCATTGCTGTTTTCCAGATACTCATCGCCTCGCTCCCTGTCTGACGTATCATTCGGAAAAGAGTTCGCACGCCATGATCTGGCTTCTTTGCGCTGAGTCAAAGCCTTGATGGAGCCTGATCTTGCGTGCAGCGCACAAAGCGTACGGCGGGGCCGGCGTCCATCGACATCGATCGCCCACCGACAATGTTCTGGCCGGCGATTGTGGCCGAGCGCGAGGCGGATGGACAGCTACTTCATTGTCACATGCGCGCGCGACACGGAGGCGACGAGATCTCCGCCATCGCGCTTGTTGCGCGTGAACCAGCTCTGCCGCAGATCGACCTTGTGCAGGGTACCCGATCCGAGCAGGCAGCCGGCGGCAGTGGGCACGACGACGAAGTCGTTGCCGAAGGCCAGCACGTCGATGCGATAGGACTGCGCCTGCGCGTCGAGCAGCTCCCAATGCCCTTGCAGCCGCTGTGCGTGCCGATCGCTGTTGACGATGGCGCTGCCACTCTCGCTCAGCGAGAGCGTCCAGGCGCCATCGAACGAGATGGTCTCCGCGCAAGGCGCCAGCACCTGCCAGGCCGCTTCGAGATTGCGCGGCGGTTGATCGTGAGAAGCGGTGAGGTAGGCCAGCCCGACACTCATCAGTCGCAACAGGCCAAACAATCCATAAGCGCAGGCCATCGCTGATCCAATCATTTAAGTAGCAATCAAAAAATATGATGGAGTTTACCACTTCTTCCCGATGCCGTGGAAGCGGCCGCTCAAAAAATCAAGAGGGCGGGCGTAGCCTAGGGCGGCTGGCCGCGCTGGCCCTGGCCCGCTCCCTGTGATTTGATGGAACCGACCCAACGTTCGGGCAATTCAGGGGGAAACCGCATGGAACGGCGGGCGCTTCTGCGGCTTGCGGCAGGCGTGGCGACCACTTGGCCGGCGGCCGCACCGGCACAGAAGGATACCAGTGTACCTTTCATCGCGATGCCGGTCCCGGGCAGCGCGGAGTTCGCCCAGCAGCAGGGCGAGGCGGTGCGCACGATCCGGGACGAACTGCCGAACGCGCCACTGGTCTTCACCTCATTCGCGGCGGGCGTAAACGACGAAGCCAGCGCCTTCTACGTCTCCGGCGATTCAGTGCTCTACAACAACATGGCACGCGTCATTCCGCTGGCCGGCGGCCACGGGCAAGCCGACCTTGGGCGTGTGTACCGACTGGGCGCGAGCGGGCCTCTTGATGACCTCCTCCGCCGATCTCCTGGACGACTTCCGTCGCGCCGGGATCTACGCCGCCAGGCTCGTCCAGGGCGCGCATCCTGGCGATCTCCCGATCGAGCAGGCCAGCAAGTTCGTGCTGATCGTCAATGTCAGGACCGCAAGGCAGCTCGGCATCACCCTGCCGTCCACCCTGCTGACGCTCGCCGACAAGGTGATCGAATGAGACCAGCTTGCCTGATCCGGCGCAACGAAGACCATCGGCCTCGCAACCAACATGCCGCTTTCCGAATTGTTATCCGTGCCGCTAGAATTCGATGCCGTGGCGGCCCGGCCGGCCTTTCGAGAATGGAAGGTTCGGAGCGATAAATCAGCGTCCTCGGGAGGATGACATGAGTAGAGTTGGAAATGAGCCGCTGGCGCGCCAGGCGCTTGCCTTCGTTCTCGCCGGCGGGCGGGGCTCGAGGCTGCTGGAGCTCACGGACCGCCGCGCCAAGCCTGCTGTCTATTTCGGCGGCAAGTCCCGCATCATCGATTTCGCGCTGTCCAATGCGGTCAATTCCGGCATCCGCCGCATCGCGGTCGCGACGCAATACAAGGCCCACAGCCTGATCCGGCATCTCCAGATGGGCTGGAACTTCTTCCGGCCCGAGCGCAACGAGAGTTTTGACATCCTCCCCGCCAGCCAGCGCGTTTCGGAGTCGATGTGGTATGTCGGCACGGCGGACGCCGTGTACCAGAACATCGACATCATCGAATCCCATGGCGCAAAATACATCGTGCTGCTCGCCGGCGACCACATCTACAAGATGGACTACGAGCTGATGCTGAAGCAGCACGTCGAGAGCCGCGCCGACGTCACGGTCGGCTGCCTCGAAATGCCGCGCGCGGAATCATCCGGCTTCGGCATCATGGACATCGACGACAATGACGTCATCAAGTCGTTCCTGGAAAAGCCGGCCGATCCGCCGCCGATGCCCGGCAAGCCCGACAAGTCGCTTGCGAGCATGGGCATCTACGTCTTCGATTCCAAATTCCTGTTCGACGAGCTGAAGCGCGACGCCGACGATCCGAATTCAAGCCACGATTTTGGCAAGGACATCATCCCCTACATCGTCAAGCATGGCCGGGCCATCGCGCATCAATTCTCAAGCTCTTGCGTGAGGTCGGGCAACGATCCCCGCTCCTACTGGCGCGACGCCGGAACCGTCGATGCCTACTGGGCCGCCAATATCGACCTCACCGACGTGGTGCCGGAGCTCGATCTGTTCGACCGCTCCTGGCCGATCTGGTCCTATGCCGAGATCACTCCGCCGGCGAAATTCGTCCATGACGAGGAGAGCCGGCGCGGACAAGCCGTGAGTTCGCTCGTGTCCGGCGGCTGCATCATCTCGGGCGCGTCGCTGCGCCGCTCGCTGCTGTTCACCGGCGTGCGTATCAACTCATTTGCCAATGTCGAGAACGCCGTGATCATGCCGTATGTGAACGTCGGTCGCGGCGCGCGGCTGAAGAACGTGGTGATCGACCGGGGCGTCGAAATCCCCGAGGGTCTCGTCGTCGGCGAGGATCCCGCGGAAGACGCCAAGCGCTTCCGCACCACCGAGCAGGGCATATCGCTCATCACGCAGCCGATGATCGACGGGCTCGATACATGACGCCCATCCGCGTCCTTGCGGTCGCCTCCGAAATCTATCCGATCATCAAGACAGGGGGACTAGCTGACGTCACGGGCGCGCTTCCCGCGGCGCTGACCGCGCACGGCGTCGACATGCGGACGCTGGTGCCGGGGTATCCGAGCGTCATCCGCGCCCTCCCCGGTGCGGACGAACTCTTGCGCTGGGACGAGTTCTTCGGCGGACCGGCGCGCGTGCTCGGCGGCGCGCGCGACGGCTTCGATCTTCTCGTGCTCGACGCGCCGCATTTGTTCGATCGGCCCGGCAATCCCTATCTGACGCCAGAGGGCCACGACTGGCCCGACAACGGCCTGCGCTTCGCCGCACTTTCCCGCATGGCGGCCGAGATCGGGCTCGGCGCAATCCCCTCCTTCGTGCCCGACATCGTGCACGCCCATGACTGGCAGGCGGGCCTCGCACCGGCCTATCTGCACTATGCCGACAGGCCGCGGCCCGGCACGGTCATGACCATCCACAACATGGCCTATCAGGGCAAGTTTCCCTACGAGATGCTCGGTCCGTTCGAGCTGCCGCCGGGCTCCTTCAACATCCACGGCGTCGAATATTACGGATCGATCAGCCTGCTCAAGGCCGGGCTGCAATTCGCCGATCGCATCACCACGGTGTCGCCGACCTACGCCCAGGAGATCCAGAGCGACGAAGGCGGCATGGGGCTCGGCGGCTTGCTGCGGGAGCGCTCTGGCGCGCTGAGCGGCATCCTCAACGGCATCGACATTTCGGTGTGGGATCCGGAATCCGATCCGCACATCGCCTACCGCTTCAGCGCCGAAGACCTGCCGTTCCGCGCGGCGAACAAGGCGGCGCTGCAGCGTCAGTTCAACCTCGATCCCTCGCCGGACTCGCTGCTGCTCGGTGTCATCAGCCGGCTGTCCTGGCAGAAGGGCCTCGATCTATTGCTGGAAAGCATCCCGACGATCCTCGGCGAGGGCATGCAACTTGCGCTGCTCGGCAGTGGAGATGCGGATCTGCAGGATCGCTACCAGGCCGCGGCGCGCGCGCATCCGGGACGGATCGCCGCCGTGATCGGCTACGACGAGATCCTCGCGCATCTCGTCCAGGCGGGCTCGGACGCGCTGGTCGTGCCGTCGCGCTTCGAGCCTTGCGGGCTCACGCAACTCTGCGCGTTGCGCTATGGCGCCGTCCCGATCGTGGCGCGCGTCGGCGGTCTCGAGGATACCGTGGTCGACATCGGCGAGGCCGATTTGTCAGGCAATGCCGCGACCGGATTCAAGTTCGGCCCGGTGACATCGGACAATCTCGGCGCCGCGCTGCGCAAGGCCAACATCGCCTTCCACGATCATCTGACCTGGCGGCGACTGCAGCAGAGCGGCATGACAACGGACGTCTCGTGGCGCAACCGCGCCGGACAATATGCCGCGCTCTATCGCGACGTCCTCGTGTCACGCCGGGTTTGAACGGGGTCGGCTTCCGCATTTCAACCACCGAATCCATGCTACAGAGCCGGCATGGAATCGTTCGTCATCAAGATGCTGGGGTTTGCGGCCGCAACCTGCACCACCCTCGCCTACGCTCCGCAATTCATCAAGGTCTGGAAGACCCGCTCCACCGAGGACATTTCGCTTTGGATGTTCCTCTTGATGGTGCTTGGCCTCGTGCTGTGGCTCGTCTACGGCCTGCTCTCCGGCGACGCTCCGCTCGTCGCCGCCAACGCGATCACCATCGTGCTCGCGGGCGGCATTTTGTACATGAAGCTGAAATACAGCTAGCCGCCAAACTCATACGATGCCATCGCGACGCTCGCGACCTCGTCGACGAACAGGCGGTGGCCGGTGTCGCCGTCGGCAGCGCCGGCTGCGACCATAAGCGGGATCAAATGATCCTCCCGCGGATGGGCGAGCCGCGCGCTTGGCGCGTTCTGCCAGTCGATCAGCATCTGATTGCGCCGCTTGGGATCCGGTTGGCTGATGGCCTCGTTCAGATAGGCCTCGAAATCATATGACACCGGCTTGGACTCGGCCCGTCCGAAGCCGCGCATGTTGTGATAGGTCAGCCCGCTGCCGACGATCAAGATCCCCTCGTCGCGCAGGGGGGCGAGGGCCTGACCGACCCGGATATGCTCGGCCGGATCGTAGCTCGATTTCAAGGACAACAGCACGATCGGCATATCGGCATTCGGATACATCAGCCCCAGCGGCACGAAGGTGCCGTGGTCAAACCCCTGATTGCCATCTTCCCGGCAATTCATGCCCGCGCCCTGCAACAGCGCCTTCACCTTCGCCGCGAGCGCCGGCTCGCCGGGCGCCGGATATTTGAGGTGGTAGGTATGCTCGGGGAAACCGTAGTAGTCGTAGACCATCGGCGGATGCGCCGCGGTCGATACCGTGAACTCATCCGTCTCCCAGTGGCCGGTAATCACGAGCACGACCTTCGGCTTTGCCGGCAGGCGTTGCGGAAGGGCGCTGAATTCCTTCGCGGTTCTGGCGTATTGCACCCGCCTGTCTTCCATGAAGGGCCAGGGACCGCCGCCATGCGACAGGAAGAAAGTCGGAAGTCTCGTCATGGCTATCGGCTCGTCTCTCTTGAAGGTGGAAGCATCGGGCAAACGTTTATGGTTAGCAAGTCGTTAACGATTTGCCGCCCAAAATCCGCCCGCGGTCGAAGCACTCGGCCACTATATCGCTTTCGGGAATCAAGATGGCAAAGTTTGCGCTGGGGGACGTCGTCAACAGTGACAAGGGCCGCCGCGGGGTCGTCCGCGCCGCCTACAGGTCGCGCGAGGGGCAGCAGTTTTACGCCGTCGAGAAGGACGGCGCGATGGACTTTCTGGAAGAAGACCGCCTGACGCTGGCGCCCCGCGTCGAGCTCGCCGCTTAACCCCCTACTCCTTCAAACTTCGGCGCTCCAGCCGGTCCAGCCGCTCCGACCACGGATCGGCGGTGCCGGATATCCGTTCATTGGTGATCAGCAGCAACTGGTCGCGATCCGTGCCTGCGTCCCAGCGCGGCAGATCCGCGCCATTGGGATCGCCTGTCCTGGCAAAGTTGATCCAGTAGCTCCGCAAGACGCGCCCGACTTCGCGATCTCTGCGCGACAACACGCCGGCGCCCGGCACGCCCTCGACGCCGAAGATGAACTGAAGCTCGCGCCCTTGGCCACCCTCGCGACCGGCGCGCTCGGCCTCCGGTACATAGCCGAACCGATAGCGGAACGTCGACGCACCGCGCGCCGCATGCAGACGGGCAAGCAGCCGTGCAGGTTCGGTAAACATCCTGTCGGTATAGAGCCGCGCTGCGAGCTCGGCCGGCCCGCTGGAGCTTTCGGGATAGAGTTGCCGCAATTCGTCGGCTGAGGCGCCGGCCAATCCGAACTCTTCCTTGGCATCCGGCTCGTTGTCAGAGCCGGTCTCGTCGTCGTTGGAGCCGATGATCAGGGGAATGCGGTTTTCGCGGCCTGCCGCGAAGCCGGCCGCAATGTCGCTCTTCACAAGCACGCCGTCGACAACCGGTCCAAAGGCGCGCGGATATCTGGCAAGCAGAAGCTTCTGCGCCGCCATGAGCCGCTTGGGATCGGCCGTGCGCAGATCGAATTCTTTTTGGTCGCGTGCGGCGATCTCTGCAAATTCCTTGCCGACGGTTTGCGCGGCTTCGATCGAACGCAGGCGCCCACGGCCGGGCAGCGATTGCAGGATCGCCTTCTGGAACAAGTCGCGCGACTGATCGCACAGCATCAGAAGTGCGATCGACGTTGCGCCGGCGCCGGAGCCGAACAACGTGATATTGTCGGGATCACCGCCGAACGCCGCGGCATTGTCGTGGATCCATTGCAGCGCCGCGATCTGGTCCATCAGGCCGTAGTTCATCACGGCGCCGCCCGAGGATCCTTCGGCGAGCGCGGAATGCACCAGCCAGCCGAACGCGCCAAGTCGATAATTCAGCGTGATCGCGATGAGGCCCGCCTGCGCAAGTCTTGCGCCGTCGAACAGCGGATCGTTTGCGGTCCCTCCAACGAAATCGCCGCCATGGATGAACACCATGATCGGCAGTGGACCATCGACGCCGAACGGCCGGAACACGTTGAGCGTGAGGCAGTGCTCGCTCGCCTGCGCGATTCCAGGCTGAAGACACGCCGGACCGTAGTCGTAGGCGGTGCGCATCTCCGAACTTTCGGGTGCGTCCTGCGGCGGACGCCAGCGCAGCGGGCCAATCGGCGCCATCGCATAAGCAAGGCCCTTGAAGGAGGAGATGTCACCCTCCACGCCACCGAGCATCTGTCCCTCGCGCGTCAGCGCAAACGGGAATTGTCCGACCTGGGCGACGCCCAGGTCATCGCCAGCTAAGACGGCGAAAGCCGCAACGAGCGCAAGCACGGGCCGCATTGGCAGGATCTCGCGGGATGTCGCCGAACAATTTACGTCCGCGCGGTGCGGCGAGGCAAGACGACCGCACCTGCCTCCATCGGAAACTCTGCGCGACGACATTGACACCGGACGGTCTTTGCGCCAATTTTCCGCTCGGTTGATACGACCTGCCGGTTGCACCCGCCACGGGACGGTGAACGTATCGAAGCCTTTATCGGCCTTCCTTTGCCCGAGCGACCGGGTCAGCAACGCAACCACCTGACACGCCTGGTTCGCTCACAGCAGAGGACGGATACCGATGCGCGATTTTCGCGATGCCAAGGCTATGGCGCAGACCCTGCGCGACTCCCTTCACACCAAGGCGATCAGCATCAGCCAAGGCGAGAGCCTGGAGCTGGTGTCAAGAATGTTCGGCGTTGCCGATTGGAATACGTTGTCGGCGATGCTCCATGCCGACCGGAGCGACGCCAGGACGCCGCCGGCAAAGGCGGCAAGAGAAGCGCCGCACTCGACCGTGACGAGCTATCCGGCCGTTCCGTTGCGCGACCTCGTTCCGTTTCCCACGGCCACCTATCCGCTGTTCGTCGGGCGTCCGAAGACCATGCAGGCGCTCGACCAGGCTTTTGGGCGCCAGCGCGAGGTGGTGCTGGCCGTGCAGAAGGACTCTGGCGTCGACGAGCCCGGCTTCGAGGACATCCACGCGATCGGCGTCGTCGCCCAGTTGATCGAGCTGGAACCGATGCCTGACGGCACGCTGAAGGTGCTCACACAGGTGAACCGGCGCGTGCTGATCCACCGGTTCGTCGGCGAGACCGGCGCCTTTCAGGCCGACGTCAGCGATCTCGGCGAAGGACCGATCCCCGACGCGCCGGAGTTGATCCTGCGCGCGGTCAAGCGATTCGAGCGTTACGCGGCGGCCCGCGACATCCGCATTCCCGGAGTCTGGCCACAGCTCGAACAGACCCGCGACCCCGGGCGCGTTGCCGACATCATTGCGACGCGCATGCGCCTGCCGATCGCCGACAAGCAGGGCCTCCTGGCGACGATCGATCCCGTCGCGCGCCTCAAGCAGGTCGACGGCTTCATGGATTTTGGTCGGCCGGTGTCGCCCGAGCTCGAGGCGACGAAGCGCCGGGCGCTCGGCTCGGCCACGGAGCGGCGGCAGCAATATGCGACGCTCGAACATTTGCTACTGGCCTTGCTCGACGACGCCGATGCTTCGGCCGTCATGCAATCCTGCAACGCCGATCTCGACGGGTTGCGGACGAGCCTGAAGTCCTATGTCGAACGCGGACTGAACAATATCGCCACGCAGAATGGCGAGGAAGCCAAACCCACTGCGGCGTTCCAGCGCGCGGAGCAACGTGCCGAAATCCATGCGCAGGAATTGGGCCGTCCGGTGGTGACGGGCGCAAACATGCTGATCGGCATCTTTCCGGAGACGCGCAGTCCTGCGGCACAGTTGCTCGGCGAACACGGGATCACGCGCGCCCGCGCGACCGAAATCATCGCTCGCGGGGTCAAGAACGGTTGAGGCAGAGAGAGCCCGGGTTCGCAGACGGGTCCGGGCTCCCCGGTTCGCTCACGCCTGATGGTCCTTGCCGGTCAGTGTCGCCAGCGCGTGCCGTGCAACGATGCCGAGTTCGCCGAGCGTAGAGTGGCCGGCTCTGGCTGCCTCGATCAAACGCTCGGCAATGAACCTGCGGCTGTCGTGGTCGCCACCATGCGGCAATTGGCGACATGTTTCTTCCAGCACTACGTCCATGTTGGCTTTCGTTCGCTCGCTCAACTCGTTCATGACGTTTCTTGTCTGACACCCAAGTTTATTATCTGACGCTAGACCGGCCAGCCTCGGCGGGAACCAACATACACGGAACAATCGTGCTTGATTATCCCGAAAAAACCAAGCGCCCTTCGCATTGTGCGTCGCGACGCCCGCATCGGCGCCAAATTCGCGTGACGTGTAAACACAACTACCGGGGATTGAATTTGTCCTGATGACAAACTCCATATGCGGCGATAGCCTCCCGCAAAACAAAGCGCACGGGAGGAATGGCATGCCAGAGGCAATGGTCGCAGCACGTGCTTCGGACACGAGTGGCAAACTTCAACAAATCGATGTCGCCGTGGTCGGCGCCGGATTTGCCGGGCTCTACCTGCTGCATCGCCTGCGCAAGGCAGGCCTGAGCGCGGTCGCGCTGGAGGAGGCCGACGACGTCGGCGGTACCTGGTACTGGAATCGCTACCCCGGCGCGCGTTGCGACATCCAGACCATCGACTACAGCTACACATTCGATCCCGAACTCGAGAAGGCATGGACTTGGTCGGAGAAATACGCGACCCAGCCGGAGATCCTGCGCTATCTCGGCTTCGTCGCCGACCGCTATGATCTCAGGCGCGACATCCGCTTCAAGACCAAGGTCAAGGAAGCGACATGGGACGACGCCGCAGAACGCTGGCTGATCACGACCAGCAACGGCCCGGCCGTCTCGTGCCGTCACTACATCATGGCCACCGGTTGCCTCTCCTCGCCAAAACCGCCGGAGATCGACGGCGTCAAGGATTTCAAGGGCGAGGTCTATTTCACCGGTCGCTGGCCGCATGAGGGCGTCAATCTCGCCGGCAAGCGCGTTGCCGTGATCGGCACGGGTTCGTCAGGCATCCAGTCGATCCCGCTGATCGCCGAGCAGGCCGCGCAACTGACCGTGTTCCAGCGCACGCCGAATTTTGCGCTGCCCGCGCATAACGGTCCGGCACCCGCCGACCGTCTCGGCCTGTTGCAGGGCGATCGCGCCGCCTATCGCGAACAGGCACGCTTGTCGATGACCGGCGTGCCCTATCCGCAGCAGATGGCCGTGAGCTGGCAATTGAGCGATGCGGAACGCCGCGCACGCTTCGAGGACGCTTGGGGCAAGGGCGATCTCGTCTACATCCTCACCCAGCTCTGGGCCGACCAAGGCGTGGACGTCGACGGCAACAATCTGCTCTCGGACCTGATCCGCGAGAAGATCCGCGCGACGGTGAAGGATCCGGAGACCGCGGCGGCGCTGACCCCGCACGATCATCCGTTCGGTGCCAAGCGCCCCTGCCTCGACACCAACTACTACGCGACCTTCAACCGGCCGAACGTCACACTGGTGAATCTGCGGCAGGAGCCGATCAAGGCGATCACCGCCACCGGCATCACCACCGACAAGCGCAGCTTCGACGTGGACGTGGTCGTGTTCGCGACCGGCTTCGATGCCATGACCGGCGCGATCAGGGCCGTTCATCCCATCACCGGCCGCGGCGGCAAGTCGCTGTCCGAAGTCTGGGCGCAGGGACCGCAGAGCTATCTCGGTCTCACCGTCGCCGGCTTCCCCAACTTCTTCATGATCACGGGACCGGGAAGCCCCTCGGTGCTGTCGAACATGGCGGTGTCGATCGAGCAGCATGCCGACTGGGTCGTCGACCGGCTCGCCGCGCTACGCGACACGGGCTTCACCACGATGGAAGCCACCGACAAGGCGCAGGCCGGCTGGGCGCAGCACATGGCCGACTGTTCGATGCTGACGCTGCACCGGCTCGCCAACACCTGGTACACGGGCGCCAACGTGCCCGGCAAGGCGCAGGGCGTGATGCCCTATTGCGGCGGCGTCGGCCCCTATCGCAGCATCTGTGACGAGGTCGTGAAGGGCGGCATGCTCGGCTTCAAGCTCACCGGCCCGAACGGCGCGGCGCAGTGCAATGACGGTGAGGTCGTGCGCCTGCAGCCGGACGTGCGGCTGGTGTTGAACCTGCTCGCGACGCTGAACCTGCCGCCGATCGAATCGATGGGGGCGCAGGGCGCGTGCGCCTTCGTCAACGAGTTCAACAAGGGCCGTCCCGCGGGACGGCCGATCGGCAAGATCGTCGACGGCACGCTGCCGGGTACCAATGGTCCGCTGCCCTATCGGGTCTACAAGCCGGCGACGCCGGGGCCGCATCCGGTCGTGGTCTACTTCCATGGCGGCGGCTGGGTGCTCGGCGATGAGCAGTCCGACGAGCCGTTCTGCCGCGACATGGTGCGGCGGACCGGCATGATGTTCGTCAGCGTCGGCTATCGCCACGCACCCGAGCATCGCTTCCCGACGGCGGCCGAGGACGGCTATGCCGCGCTGCGCTGGATCGCCGAGCACGCGGTCGAGCTCGGCGGCAAGCCGGGACCGGTGCTGGTTGCGGGCTGGAGTGCTGGCGGCAACATTGCGGCCGTGACCTGCCAGCTCGCGCGCGACCGCGGGGGACCACAGATCGCGGGCCAGCTTCTGGTCTGTCCGGTCACCGACTGCTCGTTCGACCGTCCGTCCTACAATGAAAACGCAACGGGCTACTTCCTGACGCGCTCGCTGATGTTCTGGTTCTGGGACATGTACTGCGCGCCCAGCCAGCGGACCGATCCGCGCGTCTCGCCGATCCGCGGCCAGCTCAAGGGCCTGCCGCCGGCCCTCGTGGTGACCTGCGAGTTCGATCCATTGCGTGACGAAGGCATCGCGTATGGCGACGCGATGGCGGCCGCCGGCGTTCCGGTCGAGCAGCTCAAGGCGCGCGGCCACTTCCACTCGTCCTTCGCCATGGTCGACGTGGTGATTACGGGTGTGCCTGGCCGCATCCAGATGGCCGAAGCGCTGCGCCGCTTTGCCGGCCTTCCGCCGGAGATGCGTCAGGGCGACGAAAATGGCCGGGGGCAGACTGTGCCGGGCAAGATCGCGGCCGCCGCGAGTTAGAGCATGCCAGATGCGGGCCTGGACATCACCGCCGGGCCCGCAATGCGTTCGCCTCAAGAAATCCGTCGTCGCCCTGGAACTAACGTTGCGCGGCCGCATTATTTGCTCGTGGCATTGAGATGCAGCGATAGGTGTGGCCCTCGGCACGCGGACCCGCGTGCGGGGGTTCTTTTTGCTTGAGGCGAGGCGATGGCGGCGGCCTCAAAAGTGAACTTCGATGCGCACGCCACCCTGCACAAATGGCCTTCGCTTGGAAACCGGCGCCGGGAAGACCGGACTGCCTACCTCGTACTTGAGGCGACGCTCGATCAGTGCATCACCGCTTTGATGCAAAAGCCCAATCCGACCCGCCATCTCTATGAGATCCACACTGCGCCGCAACCGCCACTGGTGACCGAAATCCTCTCGCCCGAACACATCGTCGAGCTGTCGCGATTGCGCGAGTTTCTCTGAGCGCGCCTCGGAGGCTTCTTACGACTTTCGGATGCCGCCTCCCTCAGGAACCATCGTCCGCTTCTTCCCGTTGTCAGGGATCAGAGCCGAGGCGAGAGCCTGAAATGCTAGAAGCCAGTTTGTCATCCCTGAACGTTCCCTACGGAGCGGACGAGACCATCTTCGTGGTGGTGGACCGGGTCAGCGGTCCCCGGGACGTCCGTATCGAGCACCCGGATCTTGAGACCGTCATCCACGAGCTGGTTGCCGGATGCTTCAGCGATCCCGTGCAAGTCTTCGCCTTCAACACGCTGGAGCATTGGGTCAAGGACATCTCCGCCGACGTCGCCGCCGAAATCCAGTCCCGCTGCGACATCGACGGCACCGCCCTGCCCGACCATCTCATGGACTTCGTCGACGATCATACCGGCCGGACCGACCCGACCTCGTCCTGTGCGGGATCGCGCAGTCACCTGGTTGCGCGCTGATCGCGCGGGGCCGCCGTCTCGGAGGACAACAGAAGGTCCGTGCGGGCGGCTCGAACACACTTATTCCAATGGATTGAGAGGAAACGATCAGGCCTTGCGGCGCTTTCCCGCAATCGCCTCGATTTCGCGGCGACGCTCGCCCGCGAAGGATAGGAGCTTTTCGACTGTTGGCGTGTCCGTGATCCGCTTCGCCAGCCGCTCGGCACGCGCGGCCTGCTCCTCAAGATGCTGGATCGTGTTCACGCGTCCTCCCCAAAGCCTCGATTTGTCTGATCCCCATGGTGAGGCAGGGTTGACTAACAGCCGGTTAAACGTTGCGCAGGCTATTGCACGACGTCGAGCCTGACATTGGCAACGCCCTGATTGACCATGCCGAGCGCCTCTGCGGCCGAATAGGAGACGTCGACGACCCGTCCTCGGACATAGGGCCCGCGATCGTTGACGCGGACCGTCACGGCGCGGCCGGTGGAGACGTTGGTGACGCGCAGCCGCGTGCCGAACGGCAGGGTCGGATGCGCGGCGGTCAATTCGTTCTTGTCGAACTTTTCGCCGCTCGCGGTCTCCGTGTCATAGGAGTAGAAGCTGGCAACACCATGTGAGGCGGCTTGTGCCCCCGTGGCGTCATACCTGGCTGTGTGATGCCGGGCTCGCGTGTGCAGGCTGGCAACCGATCGCGTCTGGTGCCGACGCTCCACCGTAGCCTGCCGGCTCACGCCCAGATCGGCCCTTTGCCGGGAGACCGGCGATTGCGCGCAGGCGGCGAGCGACGCAGCACCGATTGCGACCAGGAGAAGCCGGGAAAACCGTTCGAAGCGAGACATGGTGTACGCCCCCATCCGATCGGCCTAGTCCGACGGGGAATGAGGGCAGAACCTTGTCGGAAAAAAAGCCGGGCTGCGGCCGGCGCGATTTCGCTGGGAATGTTGCGATTCAACCACAGTCGGACGTGTCCGGATTCGGGACGCATCCGGCCGATCAACCCGTCGACTCCCGCCAGAAGGCGGCATGCGCTTCGCGCTGGACTTCGCGCACCGCGGTCTCGGTGAGAAGACGCGCGAGCTCGCGCCAGTACAGCACGCGCCAGTGCTGGTGCAGGCTCAGCAAAAATTCGATCTCGCGCTGGCTCGGAATGTACATGAGGAACCCGTTCAAGCTGCCTTTCGCTCAAGCCGTCATCCGACGAGGCCGGTCATCGGTTTGACGTCCGCGCTGTCGGGGAAGATCGCGCGTGCGAGCACGCCGTCCTCGAGGCGCAGATGATCTTTCAAAATCCCCTTCAACACCGCGCGCAGATCGATCGTCGGCTTGAGGTCGCGGTCCTCCAGGAGCTGTGCGGGCTTCAGACCCGGCCAGTCGGCGACGACGCGGCCGCCCCTGAGCGCGCCGCCGGCAAGGAATGCGACAGTGCCGGTGCCGTGGTCCGTGCCGTTGGTGCCGTTGATCCGCGCGGTGCGTCCGAACTCGGTGACGACGGCGACGACCGTCTCGTTCCACGCTTCGCCCATATTGGTCTCGACCGCCGCGAACGCGCCGTCGAGCGCGCCCAGGAGGTTGGCGAGCTGACCCGTGATCGCGCCCTCGGCGATGTGGGTGTCCCATCCGACAAATCCCATCGCGCCGACGCGCGGGCCGTCGGGCCGGGCGAGGTAGCGCGCGGCTGTGCCGGCGGCTTCCGCGAAATAGGCGCGCACGCGCGCAATGCCTGGCGGCGCGAAGGTCGGATCCTCCGACATCGGATCGCTCATCCCAGGTAGCCCGCCGAGCGCGGCCAGACGCATCCGCGCCTGAAGCACGATTGCGAGTTTTGGATCAGTGTGCTGATAGAGATCGAGCAGACGGTTTTGCGTATCGGCGCTCGCCGGCAGCAGCTTTTGCGGTACCCATGACATCACGGGCGCAGCACCGCGCACCACGAGCGGCGTGACGGCGCCGACGCCGAGCACGCGGCTGCCGGCGGGATCGACGCGACCGCCCGATTCCATCGCGACCAGCGCGCGATTGAGCCAGCCCGTGCTGACCGCGCCGGGTTTTGCGATACCGCTTTCGAGCACGTCCTGGCCGTCGAAATGCGAGCGCTCGCGATACGGCGTCGCCGTGCCATGGACGACGAGGGCCTGCTGCTTCTTGTAGAGCCGATAAAGATTCGGCATCGCCGGGTTGAGCGCGAAGAAGGAATCGAGCGGCAGTGCGGGCGTCTTGCCGTCGAGCAGCAGCGCGCTCTCGCCGCGCAGACCGATCCAGTCGGGGTCGCCGACAGGGGCGACCGCGCCGAGCCCGTCGAGCGCGCCGCGGAGGATGATGACGAGCAGGCGCGGATCGCGCCCTTCCGCGCGCGCAATCTTCGGCATCTGCGTCCAGGCGAACAGCGCGCCCGAGCCGATCAGCATCTCGCGTCGCGTGGGCAGGTGGTTGGCAAAGCTCATGCTCACCTCCTCTGAAAATCCGCCGACATGAACAAGAGCGCCAGCGCCTGCTGCCGGCTCTCGGCGCGGTCGACCGCCTCGCGCGCCTCGAGCGAGACGCTCGATCCCATCACGTTCTCGATGATGTCGTGCGGATCGGCGGTCGCCGCCACGCGCTCGGCAAAGTTGTTGGCAATGTCGAGCCGGCGGCCGATGCCGTCGATCCAGCTCGCCTCGTCATCCGGATAGCCCTTCGGCGACGGCGGACGCCACAGCGGCTCGCCGAGCAGCTCCTGCCCCGCGGTGAAGCGTGTCGGATCGATCTGCATGATGCCGGTCGAACGCACCATGGCAACGCCCCACTCGCTCGGACGCTTGAGTTTGGTCGCGGGCTGGCTCCAGGCATCGTCCGACGACACCATCGCCTTCGCGACCTCCTTGAGATTGCCCTCGGTGTCGCGGAAGGTCTTTGCCATCTGCTCAACCAGTGCCGGCGGCGGCGTGTCCGCGACGAAGTGGCAGGCGAGCTTGTTCGCAACATGGGTTGCGGTCGCAGGATGCGACGCCAGATCCCGCAGCACGGCGCGCCCCTGCTCTGCGTCTTCCTGCTCGTAGAGCTTGCCGAGCACGGTTTGCGGACCGGGCTCGTGCAGGCGCGCATTGAAGGTGAACTCGCCGCCATGCTCGGGATTGTCGCCGGGCGGCACCAGAGTCCAGCCTGTCAGCACGTTGGCGAAGCTGATCACGTCGTCCTGGGTGTAGCCGGTGCGCACACCGAGCGTATGCAGCTCCAGCGTCTCGCGCGCGAGGTTTTCGTTGAGGCCACGGCTGCGATTGATGCCGGCGATTGAGTTCGCGCCCATCGAGGCGAGATTGTCGAGATAGAACAGCATCGCCGGATGCGTCTCGACGGACACGAGCAGATCGACGAAACGGCCGAGCGCATTCGGACGAATGCTCTCGCGCTCATAGGCGCCGGACATGCTCTGAATGCGGTTCGCAGAGATGCTGAAATGGTTGGACCAGAACCACACCAGGCGCTCGGCAAAGCCGATCTCGGCGGCAAGCGCGGCTTCGATCCGCACCTTCGCTTCCTGGAGATAGATCGGCCGGCCCGGATCCGGAACGGCATCGGCGGCCTTCTTCGCCGCCATCTCGCCGGCGTCCTGGGCTTGCTTCTCGCTGTGCGGTTCGTTCGCGCCCTCGACCATCGCGGTCCCGGCTGTCGCGACCTGCTGCTTCTCTTGCAGTTTCTTGGCTTGCTGCTGCGCCTGCTTGGCCTTGGCCGTCCGCCTCGCATTCGCGTCGGCCACGGTGCGATAGGCCTTTGCGCTCGAGGGCAGCCCCTCAGCCGCGGACAATGCGAGCGGACGGTCGAGCTCGGCGATCAGGGCGCCGCGCGGGTCGGATGCGATAGCCGCGATCGATCCCGGCCGCGGCCCCATCCCGAACCGATGGAGGGCGAGAGCCGCTTCACCTTTTGCAGAACTGCTCATGGCAGAGCCCCGTCTCGTTGGGCATTACGCCTTGTAGTGCTACGCACCGTAACATTTAGGCCAAAGCGACGCAAGCGGCGATTGCGTTGCCGGTCGAGTTCTCGCCCGGCGTCTTCGTGCCTTAGTAGCTCGGCCCCAGCGCGATCTTCGTGATGGTGCCGTTCTTGATCCCGATGCGCCACTCGGCCGAGCCGTTGGCGAACTGCGCGACGTAGATGTCGCTGTCGAGCGCGGAGACGCCGCGGAACGACATCGCGCGCAATGCGCCGAGCCGCGCCAGGATCGCCTGATCAAAGGGAAGCTGCTGGCGCGTCTGCTCGGCCACCTCGGTCGTCATCCGGGTATAGTCCGGCCGGCCCTTTCCGACCGCCTCGATATACTGGCGCAGCATCTCCTCGCCGTCGGTGATCGGCACGGTGCGCCGATCCACGAGCTTCGGCTTCCCTTGCAAATGCGCAAGATCGACATTGTGGAAGCGGGTGTGCCGGCCCGGCAGGACGATTTCCAGGCATTTTCCCGCGCGATCGGCGATCATCCACGGGCTGTTGACGGTGGTCAGGAACGACGCCGACATGTTGTGACTGACGATCCTGCGCACCTTGCGACGACCGTCGGAGTCCAGGCCAGTGACCTGGATATCGTTGCCGGTGTCGTTGTAGAGCATGATCCTGATCGGCGATGTGCCGGCACGGCCGCTCAGGCTGGCCACTTCCGAACAGGCGGCAACGCCGCCCGGCTCGTCATTGCCGTCGGGCCGGAACAGCACGTCGCCGACCTTGCCGTCCGGCTCCAGCACCATTCGAAATTCGGCCGTGCCGTTTTCGAACTTCGCGCCATAGATGTCGTAGCCGCCGGGACCGACGCCGCGGAAGAAGATCGTCTCCACCGCGCCCAGCGCCAGGACCGTCGCGTGCAGTTCGTCCACCTGGCGACGGATCTTGGCCGCCAGCGTCGCGCTCATGCGCTCATAGTTCGGCGTCCCCCGCCGCAAATCCTCGATCCCGCGCAGGATTGCGTCCTTGCCGCCGGGCGCCGGGACCTGCTCGCGGAAACGATCCGGCACCTGCGCGATCCGCCGCGCAAAATCGCCCTCGATGGCAGCAGCCGCCGTCGCGTCGATGCGCGGCGCAAGCCTCGCGCCGGAGACGGCGTTCTGGAGCAGCACGCGCGCGACCCTGTTCTGGTCGTCGCGCAGGAACACGAATGCATCGTAGCTCTCGGTCGAGAATGCATCGACGCCATCCGCCGAGATTTCGAGGGCGGGCCGGCCGGTCTCCTGCGCGCGCAGCCGATCGCCGTCGCGGCTGATGGTCAGCACGCGGAACGGCGTGACCTGATACCATCCGACATAATGATCGTAGGGTACGGTGTCGGCCGCAGCGCGCGGCATCTCGGCGACACGGACCGCGCGGATGTCGCGGCCGTTCTGGTGCAGGACCAGGTCAGACGTGCGCCTCTCCGCATCGACAGAGAAGGTGAGCTCGCCCGCAACAGCTGCGTAGGAGGCCATGCCGTCGGTCACCGTCAGGCGCAGCCTGCGCTGGCCGGTCAGTTGTCCAAAAAGGTCGTTGCCATCGCGGAAGATCGCGAACACCGCGTTCTGGCCGAGCGCATAGAAATTGACGAAGGGACGGCCGTGCGACGCGACCGTCGCCTCCGGAACGGCTTCGATGGGAGGACTACCATCCGGCGTGCGATAGGCGATCATGCCGGTCGAGACGATCACGGCCGGGACCATCAAGGCCGCGATCCACAGCCGCTTGCGCCAGGTGACCGCAACCGGTATCGCCGCCGCGGCAATGATGCGCTCAACGCGCGCGCGCACGGTCGAGACCCGCGCCATCGCAAGCTCCATCGGCCGCGGCTTCACGCTGGTCGCGACGTCGAGCAAGATCTCGGCATAGGACAGCCGGTCGTCGATCACCTCGATCGCCTGGGCGTCGCTGATGATCTCGGCGAGTTCGGCGAGCCGTGCGTGCTGCCACCACGCGAACGGGCTGAACCAGAACACGGCGCGGTTCAGCGACGCCAGCATCAGGATGTAGAAATCCCGATTGGCGACATGCGCGCCCTCATGGGCGAGCACGGCCAGGCGCTTCTGCGCACTCCAGCCGAGGAATTGCGGCGGCACCAGGATGGTCGATCCGAACGTGACGGGACCGCCGATATCGCGGCTGAGGCGCACGTCGGCGCCGGCGATGCGGAGCTCGTTCATCGGCCTGGCGGCCCGCGCCAGCCGCCAGGTGAGCCAGAGACCGACGGCCAGCCGCAGCAGCAATAGCGACGCCACGCCGGCATAAACCATGGTCGTCAACAACGCCCAGTTGATCGCCGCGGCGCTTCGCGCCGGCGGTGCGGCGACGGCACCCAGGCTCGCCGGCGGCGACAGCTCCGGCATTGCCGGCTCGGTGGGCCAGAAATTATCCGGGACCGGCACCGGCACGGGCAGCCGGGAGATCGTGACCGTGGGCCAGTGCATCACGAACGGCATCGCCAGCGATGCCAGCAGCACGACGACCCACGCGGTCATGTGCACGTGCGGATTGCGCACGCGAAAGAGATACAAACCAAACCAGACGACGCCTCCGAGCACAAAGGAGCGCAGCGCCGCCTCTGCCAGAGTTGCGATCATTCTTTTTTCACTCCCCTCGCCTTCTTCGCCTTGGCCACCTGGTCGGCCAGGCTGCGCAATTGCTGCTGGTCGAGCATGGCGTTGTCGACCATGCCGACCAGGACTTCCTCGATCGAGCCGTTGCAGAACCAGTCGACGATGCGCTGCACGGCCTTGGCCGCGACGCGGGCCCGCGGTTCGGCTGCATGGTACACGTAGGTGCGTCCGTCGACGGTATGGTGCGTGTAGCCTTTTTCTTCCAGTCGCCGCAGGACGGTGCGAACGGTCGATTCCTTGAGACGGCGCGACAGCCGCTCCCGCACGGTCTCGGCCGTGACTGGACCGTGAGCCCAAACCAATTGCATGACCTCACGCTCGAGGTCGCCCAGTTCGGGCAAACGATCGTCCATGATGATGACCTTGCGGCTGTTCTTGTAATGCTACGTACCGTAGCATATACGCATGGCCGCGCAACGGCGATTCCACCCGGGATCGCAGGATCGCGCTGCTGACCTATGCGTTGCCGCCGGCGGACGCCATCATCAGTAATGCGGTTCGTACATCTGCGACTGGACCTGGCTCATGACATCATTGGGCGCCGGCCCCTCGGCGAGGCCGCGCTGATAAGCGACCTGTGCCACGGCCGCGGCGATCCGCGCCGAGACCTCTCGGATGCGCGGCAGCGCTGGGTAGAGGCTGCCCTGGTCGAGGTCGTCCCTGCCGACGCAATCTGCCAGCGAGTGCGCCGCCGCCATGAACATCTCGTCGGTCACGAGCCGCGAACCGCTCGCGATGACGCCGAGTCCGACACCCGGGAAGATGTAGGAATTGTTGCCCTGGCGCGGGACGAAGGTCCTGCCGTTGAGCTTCACCGGGTCATACGGGCTGCCGCAGGCAAACAGCGCACGGCCCTCAGTGTACCGATAGGCGTCCTCGGCCGAACACTCCGCCTTCGACGTCGGGTTGGACAGTGCGAACACGATCGGCTGCGCGTTGAGCGCGGCCATCGCCTTGAGCACGTCGGGCGTGAAGGCGCCGCCGACAGCTGCAACGCCGATGATCGCCGTCGGCTTCAAAGTCTTGATCGCCGTCAGGAAGTCGGCAATCGGCGCCTGCTCATCATGAGCATAGCGCAGCTTGTGGCCCGACAGGCCGGCGCGATCCTTGACGACGAGGCCACGGGAATCCACCAGCCAATTGCGCCTGAGCGCCTCCGCCTCAGAGGTGCCCTCTGCCATCATCGCCGACACAACGAGATCGGCGATGCCGGTCGCGGCCTCGCCGGCGCCGAGGAACAGGATCTTCTGGTCCCTCAACTTACCGCCACTGACGCGCAGCGCCGAGAACAGGCCGGCCAGCGCCACCGCGGCCGTGCCCTGGATGTCATCGTTGAAGACGCAGGCCTCGTCCCGGTACTTGTGCAGCAGCTTGAACGCCGAGTGATTGGCAAAGTCCTCGAACTGGATCAGCACGCCCGGAAATGTCTTCCGCGCCGCCGTCATGAACTCGTCGACGAAGGAATCATAGGCCTCACCCGTCAGCCGCCGCTCGCGCAGGCCCAGATAATAGGGATCGGCCAGCAGCTCCTCGTTGTTGGTGCCGACGTCGAGCACGATCGGCAGGCACAACTCGGGATGCACGCCGGCGCAGGCCGAATAGAGCGAGAGCTTGCCGACCGGGATGCCCATGCCGTTGGCGCCGAGGTCGCCGAGACCGAGAATGCGTTCGCCATCTGTGACGACAATCAGCTTGGCCTCGTAGGGCCAGTTTTGCAGGATCTCGGCGATCTGGCCGCGGTCGTGCGACGAGATGAACATGCCGCGCGGGCGCTGGAAGATCAGGCCGTATTTCTGGCAGGCGAGCCCGACGGTCGGCGTGTAGATCAGCGGCTGGATCTCGTCGATGTTGTCGCAGACGACGCGGAAGAACAGCGCCTCGTTGCGATCGTGCAGCGCGTTCAGCGCCACGTATTTCTCGAGATCGGTCGGCAGCATGCGCAAATTGGTCAGCACACGATCCGCCTGGGTCTGCATGGTGAGCACGCAGGGCGGCAACAGGCCACGCAGTCCGAGCGCGGCGCGCTCCTGTTCGGTGAAGGCGGTGCCCCTGTTGAGCAAGGGATCGCGCAGCAGTGACAGGCCGTGCTGCGGTTTGGACGGTGATGAGTGGGCATCGACCCGATCAGGTCTATTCACGAATTCCCCCAAAAGGTTTCTTATTTGATTTGACGACAAACATTGTCCGCCAGCCCTTGATGGAGATCAAGGACGTTGGATTTCGCACCGCAGCGAACGCTTATGATGAAGGATGATGCAGAACAGTCTCAAGCGAACCGAAAAGCCGATCCCTTGAGCATTATTCTGCCTTGATGTCGGCGGCCGTCACGATCGGCCACCTCTTTTCAGTCTCGGCCCTTTGATGGGCGGCGAGCGCTGCCGGACGCAAGAAGGAAATTACGACCTAGCCGGTCGCCCGTCGCGGCGCCAAATTCGGCGCGAGATCCGAAGGCGGGGCAATCTGCATCAAGATGGTTTGAACAGAGGACGCGATCTCGATCCCGCTCTCCTGGAAGCGCTGTTTCATGCGCCGGTTGAACTCGCGCTGAACCGGCCAGCGGCCGCTGTCGGTGCAGCGGATCTGGCCGACGATGGAAACCATCGCGCCGTCCACCTTGTCGATGCCCCAGAGCTCGAGATCGCCGCGGATCGCACCGCGGAACTCGGGCTCGCGGCGCATTTCAGCGACGATGTCTTTCAGGATTTGTCCGGCGCGATCGGTATCTTCCTTGTAGGCGACGTTGACGCTGACCGACGCATTGCCCGCGCCGCGGCTGGAATTGGTGATGGTCGTCACCGCGCTGAAAGGCACGATATGCACAGCACCGTCGCCCGCGCGCAGTCGGATGGTACGGATCGAGACGTTCTCGACCGTTCCGCTCAGGCCGGAAACGCTGACGGTATCACCGACCTGCACGGTGTTCTCGAGCAGGAGGAACAGGCCGGTGATGAGGTCCTGCACCAGTTTTTGCGAGCCGAAGCCGATGGCGATGCCGACGATACCGGCACCTGCGAGCAGCGGCGCAACGTTGACGCCGATTTCGCTGAGCGCCGTGAGGCCGACCACGGTGGCGATCAGGCACAACAGCACGGTGCGCAGCATCGGCTGAAACGTTCGCAGCCGCGCCGCGCGGGCATAGTGCCCGTCCCGCGATAGCACGTTCACTTGGTGATCCATCAGCGCGTTGCTGGCTTCCCAGATCGCCGCCGCAATCACGACGGCGATGCCGACCGTCACTACCGCCGAGAGCAGCCGGCCGCCAATCTGGCCGCCATAGAACCAGACGACGGCATCGACGCCCCACACCTCCAGGACGGCCACGATGCCGATAAAGGCGATGACGCCCGAGACTATCTTGCGGAGTAAGGGCAGGTAGCGGTTGGCGCGCGTCTCCAGCCCCGGAAAACGCTGGAGGATCTCCGGATTGATGCGAAAGCCCCGGTCGATCAGGCTCAGTGTCACGATGATGGCGACCCGTGTGACCAGCGCAACGACGATCGTGCCGACGAAATATCGCAGCAACAGCGAGTAGCCGTTGCGGATGTTCAGCGCCCACACCGCCCACAGCGAGAGATCGAGCGCAATCGCAAGGTAATGCCAGAGGCCGGCGACGCGATTGCGCATTCGCGCCGCAACTCCTTGTCGGCCGGCGGGTGCGCGAATGGCCTCAGCCACCTGCCGGCGACATTGCAGAATGATGACGACGACAAAGAGATGCACGATCAGCATCACCATGCGCAGCAGCGCGGCATAGCCGGCCCGATGCAGCCCCAACAGCAGCGCGACATTCGCGAAGGCAATGCCCGATACTCCGACGGCGACGATGCGCCGGGCCCAGATCTCGATATAGGCTGCAGTCTCTGCCCGGGCCGGCAACAGGCCGAAGGGCCCGGCGAGCGCCCGCGCAACACAAATGAACACGCGCGACAGGGCGTAGGCGTTGACGACGGCCAGAATGACGAGGCGTACGGTCGGGGAATCGCCGATCTCGGTTCCCAGCAGCATCGTCGAGACACCCGTGAACAGCAACACCGGCAGCAGTTCGAGAGCAAGGCGCCCGAGCACGAAGGGCAGCCGGAGCATCAACTGCCAGGCCCGCGCGAGGCTCATGCGGCGCCGCTGCAGCTCGGGCTCCGCAGCGGCAACTAATGACGCCTGCTCGGCAACCGGGAACGCGTGCGACGGCACGCGAACGGCTTGCGGCACGCGCGCTTCCAGGAATGCGACAGGCCGCCTCACAAGGCGGACCAACACCCACTCCGCGCCGAAGGCGCAACCGAACACCAGCGCAAGCTTCCAGGCGATCTCGACCAGGAGATGGTAGGCCGCAGGATCATCGGCCGTTCGCACGATCCAGTAATAGAACGCCGGAAAATGCGTCAGCGTCCGGGCGATGTCGGCAACCTGCCGCGAGAAGTCGCCGATCTCCTCGGAGACGGTCAGGAGGAGCTGCGCACCGAGACCGTCGGCCGACAGCGGTATCGGTAGTTTTTGCTCGACCGCCTGCGGCTGCCCCGAGGCGCTGGCAATTGCACGCAGCGTATCGATCATCTGCGCACGCTTCTTGTCGTCCTGCAGCGTATCCAGCGCCTGTTTCGCCTGCTCGGGCGACAATGTCGCCGAAGCATTTGGCACTGCTGCAGGCGGCTCGGCGTGGACACCGGTGAGAGCCGAGATTGCAAAGAAGAGACAGGCGAGCAGAAGAGCGGGGGAAAGCTTATGCGACACGCTGAGTCCCTGAAAAATACGAGCGCTTGCGGGACCGGAACCAGCACCGCTGAGCGCACGAGTCATGTCGGATTGCCGCTATTCGCCTTCGTCATGTGTCGGAAGTTTGCCACCGCGACGACATTCTCTTGGCATTCTTTCTCTTGGTATTCTTTGCGTCGCAGGAACCGCGCGCGGGTGTTCGAGGATTTCGTTTCAACTCGTGCACAAACGCGATCCATCATCCCGGGACCGCTCGCGTCTGCGCGGGTCCCGGAATGATGGCGAGGAGGAGAGATGAATGGTTCAGGAAGCCTGCCCCGGCAACATCTGCGCGATCGCCGGCAGCGAAATTGACTCAATATACAGCGCCGGGAAGGTAAGGGGCTATGCCTCACTGATGCAGCCCGCTTAACCTTGTCCCGGCGTGCCGTTCGCGGTTTCTGCCGCTATGCGATAATCCGAACGAGCTCCATCGCACTTAACGCGGCTGGATTTGCGGAGGTGGCGTCATAGACCTCCCCTTGCTCATGAGGTTGGACGTTACGCGTCGCCGATGGCGACCATGCACATGCTCCTCCCGTGCCATAAGACTGTCAAGCTGGAACGATGGCACAACCGCTAGATTTGAAGACGAGTTCCTCAAGCCTGATCCATGCCTTAACTACTACCGACGGATGCTCCGCGTGCATCCGGCCGCTTTGACACGCGCGACGCCTGCGCTACCGTGGCGACTCCATATTTGATCGATTCCGGTTGCGCGCAGCAGAATAAAGCCGAAGCAGCAGTGTTTGTAACCGGGTGGACGACTCCTTCCTTTGTTCCCTCGCTCTTGGCTGGACAATCAACAGATGAAGCCGATCCGTTGCCTTACCGCTCTCGCCGCGTTCTTCGTCGGGGTGGGCTCCGCCGCTGCGCAGACCCCGCCGCAGACATCGACCAAGAAGGTCGACGGCACAGAGAACGTCTATGTCTTCCGCTACGGCGGCCATCAGTCGATGTTCATCGTGACGCCACAGGGCGTCATCGCCACCGATCCGATCTCCTATTTGCGCCCCGCAAAACCCTATCTCGACGCCATCAAGGCGGTCACCGACAAGCCTGTCAAATACGTCATCTATAGCCACCATCACTACGACCACATCGCCGGAGGCAAGCCGTTCAAGGAACTTGGCGCCACCTTCATCGCGCATAGGCGCGCGAAGGAGCGCTTCCTCGAATTGAAGAAACAGAATGCGCTATTGCCTGACGTCGTGATGCCGGACCAGGTGGTCGACGGCAAGAAGACGATCACGCTCGGCGGCACCACGCTGGAATTGATCTTTGTCGGCCGCAATCATTCCGACAACACGCTGGTGATGCGGCTGCCGAAGGAGAAGCTCGTCTTCGTCGTCGATTTCGCGCCGCTCGAGTCGATCCAGTTCCGCAACATTCCCGACAACGCCTCGCCGCTCGAATATATCGATTCGCTGAAGAAGCTCGCCGCGCTCGACTGGGAGCGGATGATTCCCGGCCACCCCCAAGCCGGCGGCCGCTTCGGAACGAAGAAGGACGTCCAGGACGACATCGCCTATCTCGAAGACCTCTCGGCGGAAGTGAAGAAGGCGGCCGATTCCGGCAAATGCATCGACACCGCGATGAAGGAGATCAAGCTGCCGAAATACGAGAAGTGGAGCAATTACGAGACGGGTCTTGCCGCCAACGTCGAGCGCTTCTGCTATTGGTGGGGCCGCGGCTACTGAGCCGTAACGACCTTGCGCTCCTTCGGAAGAAGGTGCGCAAGGTCAAAGCGCAAGGTCAAACTTCCGCCGCTTCTTCGTAGCCGCTTGCGCGGCGTCGCTCACTTGTCCCGCTTCTTGCCTCCCTTCCCTTCCTGTTCCAGCGCCTTGCGTACCGTCGCAAACTCGCTCAACGATTCCTTGTCGACTCGGGGGAAGCGCAGGTCGAGCTGATCGAGGGCCGCAACGATCACCGAGCCGATCACCACGCGCGCGAACCATTTGTGGTCGGCCGGCACGACGTACCAGGCGGCGAACGGCGTCGCGGTGTGGCGAACGATGTCCTGGTACACTGCCTGATAACGCGGCCACAGCGCACGCTCGCTGATGTCGCCCATGGAGAACTTCCAGTTCTTGGAGGGCTCCTCGAGTCGGTCCAGGAACCGCTGGCGCTGCTCCTCCTTGGAGACATTGAGGAAGAATTTCAGGATCACGGTGCCGTTGCGCGAGAGATAGCGCTCGACGGCGGAGATATCCTCGAAGCGTTCGCGCCAGATGTTCTTCGTGACGAGTCTCGGAGGCAGTTTCTCCTTGTCGAGGATTTCCGGATGCACGCGCGTGACCAGGCATTCTTCATAATGCGAACGATTGAAGATGCCGATATGGCCGCGTGGCGGCAGCGCGATCATACAGCGCCAGAGAAAGTCGTGGTCGAGTTCGGTGCTGGTCGGCTGCTTGAACGCATGGACGTCGCAGCCTTGCGGATTGATGCCCTCGAAGATCGCCTTGATCGCGCTGTCCTTGCCGGAGGCGTCCATACCCTGGAAGATCAGGAGCAGCGACCAGCGGTCCTGCGCGTAGAGCTTTTCCTGAAAGTCGACGAGGCGCTTCTTGTTGGCGTCGAGGATCGCTTGCGCCGTCTCCTTGTCCAGCCCGCCCTTCTCATCGGTCTTGTGATCCTTCAGGTGAAACTTGCCCGCGCCGTCGTGGCGGAACGGCGTGATGAATTCGTCGAGTTCGGAGGCGAGCGATTTGGACTTCTTGTTCATGAGCTCGGGGATACCTTGCGTTGCGGCTTCAAGCGGTCGAGCACGCTACCAAGGATGCCCTTGGGAAGGAATATGATGAAGAGAACCAGCAACAGGCCGTAGACGAGATTGTCCCAGCCGACCGCCTTGGTTCCGAAGCCGATACGCAGGGTCTCTGCCAGGAGAATGGTGATGATGGCGCCGATCGTCGGCCCGAGCGAGACGTAGAGGCCGCCGACGATCGCCGCGAACACCATTTGCAGCGACACCGAGATGCCGCTCACCGTGTCGGGCGTGATGAACATCTGGTACTGGCAGTAGATCGCACCGGCTAGCGCCGTCATCAGCGCGCTGATCAGCGTGATCTTCAGCTTCTCCGCGGTGACGTCGACGCCGGCGGCGGCCGCGGCGTCTTCGTCCTCCGAGATCGCCTCCAGCGCGTAGCGGCTCATGCTGCGGTCGACCCAATGCCAGATCACGATGCCTGCGAGCCAGATCCCGAGCGCGATCAGGTACCAGGTCGTCTTGTCGTCGAATTGCAGCGCGAGCCATTTGTTGGACGAGGCCCGATTAGGCGTATAGCCGAGCGATCCGCCGGTCCAGTCGCGCGTCGCGGTGATGACCTGCAGCACGATCCCGGACAGCGCCAGCGTCACAAGCACGAAATAGTGCCCGGTGATGCGGAAACGGAAGCAGGGATAGCCGACGATCAGCGCCAGTGCGCCGGCCGCGACCATGCTGATGGGAATGCCGATCCACGGCGACAGACCGACATGGTTCCACAACAGCGCCGTGACATAGGCGCCGATCCCCATGAAGCCGCCATGGCCGAGTGAGACGAGCCCGAACCGCCCCATCATCGACCAGGAGGTGTACGCAAACGACCAGATCAGGACCAGCACCAGGATGTGCAAATGATAGGGATCGCGGTAGACGAAGGGCAGCACGATGAGGGCCGCAAGCCCGACGATCCAGGCCGCAAACTGTCCCTGACCCTTCATGAGCGCCTCGCGAGCAGGCCCGCGGGCCGGATGAACATCATCACGATGAAGAAGGCGAAGGCGAGCACGTAGCCCCATTCGAGATCGGAGAACAGGCCGCCGAGCGAGATGATCTCGGCGAACACGAAGGCGGCGATGAAGCCGCCGATGAAATTGCCCAGGCCTCCGAGCACGCAGATCAGGAAGGTGATCGGTCCGAACGACAGGCCGACGAAGGGATGCACGTCATATTGCAGCACGAGCAGGCAGGCTGCGAGCCCCGCGAGCGCGCCGCCAAGCGCCGAGGTGATGATATAGATCCTCTTCGTGTCGACGCCCATCAAGGCCATGATCTGCCGATCCTGGGAGATGGCGCGGATCGCCGTGCCGGTGAAGGTGCGGGTCATGAACAGATAAACCACGACCATGCCGACCAGCGCGGCGAGGAAGGAGAGCAGCCGCGCGTAGCTGAAATTCATGTCGCCGAAGGCCAGCACCGGCAGGCGGATGCCGAGGTTACGGAAATCGATGCCGAAGGCGACGGTGGCAAAGCTCTGGAGCACGAACAGCACGCCGCCGGTCGCGAGCAGCTGGTTGATCGGCGGCGCCGACAGCAGCGGGGCGATCACGAGATAATGCAGCAGGGCTCCGAGCGCCGCGACCAGCAGGACGGTGAGCGGCGCGGCGATGAAATAGCTGATGCCGTAGTACTGCACCATGAAATACATGGCGTACATGCCGATCATCACCAGTTCGGCGTAGCAGATCCAGGTCACGTCGATGACGCCGAAGATCAGGTTCAGTCCAAGCGCCAGCAGCGCCAGTACGCCGCCGAGCAGGATGCCGTTGATCACAGCCTCCAGGAGATAGATGTCGAAGATGTCGAGAAATCCCTGCATGTCCCGTGCCCGTTTCTTGCCCGCCCTCACACCCCGAGATACGCTTCCTTGACCGTGTCGCTCGCCAGCATCTCGCTCGAAGTGCCGGAGGCCCGGATGCTGCCCGCCTCGATGAGATAGGCGCGGTCCACCACGCGCAGAACCTGCTGCACATTCTGCTCGACGATCAGCACGGTCAGACCGCTCGACCGGATCCGCTTCACGAGCTCGAACACCTGCTGCACCACGACCGGAGCAAGCCCGGCCGACGGCTCGTCGAGCAGCAGCAATTTCGGGTCCGACATCATCGCGCGGCCGATCGCGCACATCTGCTGCTCGCCGCCGGACATGGTGCCGGCCATCTGGTGGCGGCGCTCCTTCAGGCGCGGAAACAGGTCGAACACGATCTCAAGCCGTTCGGCATATTTGGCGCGCGCCTCCGGCATGAAGGCACCCATCTTGAGATTGTCGTCGACCGACAGCCGCGGAAACAGCCGGCGATTTTCCGGCACATGGGCGATCCCCATGCCGACGATGCGGTGCGCGGGCGTCGTCACGACGTTCACGCCCTCCATCTTGATCGACCCGCGCGTCGGGCGGATCAGGCCGGAGATCACCCGCATCAGCGTGGTCTTGCCGGCGCCGTTCGGGCCGATGACGCCGACGGCCTCGCCCGCCTTCACGTCGAGATTGACGTCGAACAGCGCCTGAAAGCTGCCATAGCCGGCGTCGACGGATCGAAGCTCCAGCATGGCGCTAGCCTCCGGCGCGGCGGCGCGCTTCGGCGGCCGCGGCTTGCGTGGTCTCGGCATCGGTGCCGAGATAGACCTCGATCACCCGCGGATCGCTGGCGACCGCGCTCGGCAGACCTTCCGAGATCTTCTCGCCGTGATCGAGCACCATCACGCGATCGACCACGCGCATCAGCACGCCCATGATGTGCTCGACCCAGATGATGGTGATGCCGAGATCGTCACGGATCCGCCGCAGCATGTCGGCGGCCTGGTCCATCTCGGCCTCGTCGAGCCCGCCGAGGCTCTCGTCGGCGAGCAGAAGCTTTGGCCCGGTCGCGAGTGCCTTGGCCAGCTCGAGCTTCTTCAGTCCGGCCGCGCCGAGGCCGTCGACGCTGGCGTGGCGATCGGTCGGCAGACCGACCATCGCGAGCGCGCGCTCGGCCGACTCTTCGGCCTTGGCGCGGCTGTGCCGACCCTGGCCGTAGAAGCCCGCCAGCGCAACGTTCTCGAAAATAGTCAGGCGGCGGAACGGCCGCGGGATCTGGAAGGTGCGTCCGATGCCGCCATTGATGATGCGGTGGGGCGCAAGCCCCCCGATCTCCGAGCCGGCGAACATGATCGATCCCGCCGTCGGAGCGAGCGTGCCGGAGAGCATGTTGAAGATCGTGCTCTTGCCCGAACCGTTCGGGCCGATCAGGCCGAGGATCTCGCCCTGATCGACTTTGAACGAGACGCTGTTGACGGCCGTGAAGCCGCCAAAACGCTTCACCAGCCCGCTGACCTCCAGCACCGCTATCGCTCCGCGCTACTGGTTCGAGTAGGTGGTGCCCTTCGGCAGCGGCAGCACGGCCTCGCGCTGCGCCTGGCTCTTCGGCCACACCACATAGGACTTGTCGTCGACGTACTGGATGACCACGGGGAAGGAGCGCTCGTTCTGGCCGGACATCGGCGTGCCCTCGCCATAGAACTTGACGCCGAAGCCGAGCATCGTTCCGCCCTCCGGCAGATCGACCTCGAGCGCCGCCTTGCGAAGGGCATCTGGATCGGCGCCGCCATACTTCTTGATCGCGCGCGGCAGCACCTCCGTCATGAAGACGTAGGTGTTCGAGGCCGCCATTCCGACATGAGCCGAGCGGATGGCCACCCCCGGCTTCACCTTGTCAAACTCGTCGCCGACCATCTTGATGACCGGCGGCAGCTTTGCATCCATGGACTTCTGGTTGGCGAGCCAGATCGAGATCGGGTCGGTGTTGAAGACATAGTTGACGTCGCTGCCAAGCCCTTCCTTCAGCTTCTCGTAGACGCCATAGCCGGCGCCATGGCCGACGAGGGCGCCGAACTTCAACCCCTGCTCGCGCGCCTGGCGCAGCAACAGCGTGATGTCGGGATTGTATCCGGTGTGAAAGACCACGTCGGGCTTGGCGCGCTTCAGCTTGGTCACCAGCGCGGAGAGGTCCGGCGCGGTCGCGGAATAGCCTTCCTTCAGGACAACATTGAAGCCGGCCTTCTTCGCGCCGGCCTCGTTGCCCTTGGAGACGTCGACGCCATAGGCACCGTCTTCGTGGATGATTGCGACCCGCAGATCCTTCGGCTCCTTGCCGAACTTCTCCTTGGAATTCTGCGCGATGAAGTCCATCGTCATCATGCCGAACTGATCGCCGCTTGCCTGCGGACGGAATATGTACTTGTAATTCTTGTCCGCGAGCACGGCTGAGGAAATGCAGGTGGTGATCCACATGAACTTCTTCGCCTGCTCCACTCGGGCTGCCACCGGCACGCATTGCGCAGAGGAGAAAAAGCCGAGCAGCATGTCGACCTTTTCCTGCTCGATCAGGCGAACCGCCTCGTTGATGGCGACGTCCGGCTTGCTTTGGGCATCGGCATAGATGGCCTCGATCTTGTAGCCCTCGACTCCGGTCTTGCCATACTGGTCGAGCATGATCTTGGCGCCGATATATTGCAGCTCCGATCCGCCGCCGGCGAGCGGCCCGGTCAGGTCATAGATGACGCCGATCTTGAGCTTCTTTTCCTGAGCCTCAGCGGACGCCGCCAGCCCCGTCGCGGCGACCGCGACCATCAACCGACACAGCAAGCGGGCAGTCTTGCGCAAGCGCATCAGATCCTCCCATTGTGCAATGCATTCTTTTTGCTCTTCTTTTTTGCCCATCACATGGGGTGTGCGAACCGATGTCAAGCCGAATAGAGTCGCGACCAGGCGCGGCTTTAGATCGAGGCGAACTGCTGCTCTACGAAAGCCGTGACAAAGCGCGGCATGGTCGGCGTGAGATCGCAAGTCCCTCGCACCAGATGGACACCCGACAGCTCGGGCTCGGCCTGGGCCGACAGATTGGCTTCGATCCGCGCACGGATGGCGTCAGCAGGCACGTCTACATCGATGATCCGGATCAGGGCGATCGCGGCCGCCGTCACCACACAGTGCCAGTGCGCTTCCGCGTGGTAGTCGGCCGCGACAAGGCCGGTCTCCTCCTCGATCTCCCGCACAACGCTGCCGGGAATGTCGAGGCGACCATCCCTGACGTCGTCGAGGTCGGGCGTGCCTGACGGGAAATAGATCCGGCCGGCATTGGCGGTGTGCTGGCCCATCACGCCCATCACGAAGGCCCCATCCGAGGTCCGCAACGCGCCCATGCCAAAGCCGTTGAACACGGCCTTGTCCGGAAAGCCCCAGTCACGCCAGGCGAGGAAGCTCGCGAAATCGGTCTCGAAATAGGTCGCAGCGAAATGATCGTCAGTAAACACGGGATCGCGCCCGAGCAGGATGCGGCCGTTCCACATCTGCGGTCGCTCGCGCTGCTTTTCCGCAAAATGAGCCGCGATGTCGACGCGCCGTTCCTCGGCGAACGGCCACGCCATTTGCTTCACGGCGAGGTCAAGCGTCGTGACACGATGAATCGTCGGGGATGTCATGCCGCCTTGGGTATCACGCCTTCATGCCATTTGCTTGACGCATTATTTGGCATTCATTCCCGTAGTCTTCTTGGCCTGGTCGACGAACTTGTTGGTGAAGGTCTTGCTGACGTCGATCTTGGCGTTGGCGACCTCGGGCGAGCCAACGCTGAACACCGCGAGCACGGCGTCCGCACCCTTCGGATCCATCTTGCCGGTCGTGGAGAACATCGGGATCGTGTTCTTCAGCGCGGCGAGATAGAGATCCTTGTTCTTGCCGACCAGCTCGTCCGGCATCTTCGCCATGATCTCTTCCGGCGTGTGGGAGTGGATCCAGGTCAGCGTGTTCAGGATCGCGTTGGTAAGCGCCTGCGTCTCTTTCTCGTGGCCGTTGACCCAGGCTGCGGTCGAGTAGAGCGCGCCACCTGGATATTCGCCGCCAAAGGTCTCGAGCGTATCCTTCTGCGTGCGGGTGTCGCTGAGGATACGCAGATCCTTGTGGTTGCCCTGCAGCACGGTGACGGAGGGATCGAGCATCACGGCGGCGTCGATCTGCCCCTGCTCCATCGCGGCCACGGCCGTGGCGCCGAGACCGACGCCGATCACGGCCGTACCGGCAGGATCGAGGCCGTTCTTCTTCAGGAGAAACTTCAGGAAGAAGTCGGTCGACGAACCGGGCGCGCTTACGCCGACCTTCTTGCCGGCGAGATCCTTGATCGACTTGATCTCACCCGTGTGCGAGGGCGACACCACAAGCACGAGGCCGGGATAGCGGTCATAGACCACGAAGGCCTGGAGTTCCTGCTTCTTTGCGGCAAGGTTGACGCAATGGTCGAAATAGCCGGAAACCACGTCGGCGCTGCCGCCGAGCACGGCCTTGAGCGCATCCGAGCCGCCCTTGAGGTCCACGAGCTCGACATTGACGCCGGCCTTCTCATATTCGCCCAGTTGCTTCGCCAGCACCGTGGGCAGGTAGCACAGGCAGGCGCCGCCGCCGACGGCGATGGTGACCTTGCTTTGCGCTGCGGCAAGACCGCTTGAGAGGGTGAGCGCGAGCAGCGCGCCCGCGAGCCTGGCAATCGTGTTCTTCATTGGTTTTCCTCCGTTCGGCTGGCGGCACCATAGAGGAGCCGACCGGGCTTGAGAAGCTCGGCGCAAGACCCTGTTCATCCGTCTTTCGACGCAATAACTCGGAAGAGCACGCCGCATGGCGGGAGCAAGCCGAACGGCCGCGCGATCAAGGCGATCGCCATCAAGACGCCGCCGCAGGCGCCTGACGATACAAAGCTGTTGGATTGAGCCGCGACAATCGCGATGATACCAACATACACTCGTTTTGCCCGACGCGTCAAGTAGATTTCGTAAAATACGAAGCCCGGGATTGACCGCCCCGGGCTACTGTGCATGGGGTTGTTTTCGATGTTTGGTCGCTACCCTCGCCCATCAGTCGCGGCCGGCCGCCACACCAGCAGCCGGCGCTCGACCAGCGTCACGCCAAAATCGATCAGGATGACGAAGGCCGACAGCACGAACATGCCGGCGAACACGCCTGCGACGTCGAAGATACCCTCGGCCTGCTGGATCAGATAGCCGAGGCCGGCAGCGGACCCGAGATACTCGCCGACGACGGCACCGACCACGGCAAAGCCGACGGAGGTGTGCAGCGAGGAGAACATCCAGGACAGCGCCGACGGAAAGTAGACGTGGCGCGTCAACTGCGCCTCGCTCATGCCGAGCATCCGGCCATTGTCGAGCACGGTGCGGCTGACTTCCTTGACGCCCTGGTAGACGTTGAAGAACACAATGAAGAACACCAGCGTCACGCCGAGCGCGACCTTCGACCAGATTCCGAGGCCAAGCCACAACGCGAAGATCGGTGCAAGCACGACGCGCGGGAGCGCGTTGATCATTTTTACGTAGGGGTCGAATACGGCCGCGACGCGCGGCTGCCGCGCGAACCAGAAACCGACCAGCGCGCCACCGACCGATCCGATCACGAAGGCGAGCACGGATTCTACGAGCGTGATCCCGAGATGCTTCCAGATCACGCCGGTCGAGAACCATTTGACGATCTGGCTGAACACGTCGACCGGATTGGAGAAGAAGAACGGCGGCAGCAGGATCTTGCCGAACACCGGCACGGTCGAGAGCACCTGCCACAGCACGATCGCAACCAGAGCGACCAGCACTTGCAGTGCGAGCAGCGTGAGGCGCGACATCAGACCGCCTCCACCGCTTGGGTGGACTGGGCGTAACCCTTCATCACCTCGTCCTTGAGCACGCTCCAGATCTCGCGATGGAGTGCATGGAACTCTTTGTCCAGCCGCACCTCAAAGATGTCGCGGGGCCGCGGCAGCGTCACGCGCCAATCGCCGATGATGCGCGAGGACGGCCCGGCCGACATGATCACGACGCGATCGGCGAGCGCGATCGCCTCCTCGAGATCATGGGTCACGAACAGCACGGCCTTGCGATCGGCGTTCCAGAGGTCGAGCAGCAGATTGCCCATCACCTGCCGGGTCTGCGCATCGAGCGGGCCGAACGGCTCGTCCATCAGCAAAATCTTGGGATCGCGGATCAGCACCTGCGCCAGCGCCACGCGCTTGCGCTGGCCGCCCGAAAGCATGTGCGGATAGCGGCCGGCAAAAGCGCCGAGGCCGACCGAGGTCAACCATGCTTGCGCGCGCTGCAAGGCTGCGGCACGCGGCGCACCCTTGATCTCGAGCCCGATCGCGACGTTATCGATCGCAGTCTTCCACGGGAACAGCGCGTCGGCCTGGAACAGGTAGCCGGCATCCCTGTTGAGATCGGCGAGCGGCCGGTCGAATACCGTGACCGTCCCGGAGGCCGGCCTCAGCAGGCCGGCGGCGACATTGAGCAGCGTGGACTTGCCGCAGCCGGTCGGGCCGACGATGGCGACGAATTCGCCCGGCGCGACCGTCAGCCGAGCCTTCTCGACCGCCGTATAGATGCGGTCGTCGCCCAGCCGGAACGCAACCGTCGTATCCTCCAGCGCCACAGCCGTGGGCGTTGTCATGCCTGTCCTCCCCGCACCTGGGATGCCTTAGCGTCTTGCGGCGACAAGTTCAATCGAGCGGGCAGGCGTGCTACGCATGCGAGTCACGCCGTGTGCTGACCCTCCCCTGGAGGGGGAGGGTAACCGAAACGGGCTCCACGAATGCCATCCGCGCCCATGATCAGCTATACGCATGTCGCCAAGACGTTCGGCCGCGTCGTGGCGGTGGACGACGTTACGCTCGACATCGCCGAGGGCGAGTTTTTGGCTGTTGTCGGCGGCTCCGGCTCGGGCAAGACCACGCTGCTCAGGCTCACCAACCGGCTGATCGAAGCGGACCGCGGCACGATCACCGTCGAAGGTGACGACGTCGGCCAGGTCGATCCGGTCGCGCTGCGGCGCCGTATCGGCTACGTCTTCCAGAGCGGTGGGCTGTTCCCGCATCTCAGCGTCGCCGACAATATCGGCATCACGCCAAAACTGTTGGGAACGCCGGGGGACGAGACCGCCGCGCGCGTCGACGAACTGCTCGATCTCGTCCGGCTCGACCGCGGCGAGCATCGCGACCGCCTGCCCGCGGCGCTCTCCGGCGGACAGCGCCAGCGCGTCGGTGTGGCGCGGGCGCTCGCGGCACGCCCGCGCATCGTGCTGATGGACGAGCCGTTTGGCGCGCTCGATCCGCTCACCCGCGACGCGCTCGGGGACGATTATCGCGAGTTGCACCGCAAGCTCGGGCTCACCACGGTCATGATCACCCACGACATGACGGAGGCGATTTTGCTCGCCGACCGCATCGCCGTGATGCGCGCCGGCAAGCTGCTCGCGCAAGGCACGCCGGCGGAGCTCGCCGAAAGCAGCGACGCCTACGTGCTCGAACTGCTACGCACGCCGCGGCGGCAGGTCGCGCGGCTAAACGCGCGCCTGCCGCAGGATGGTGCGGCATGAGCCTGTTGTCTGATCCGCGCTGGGGCGAGGCGCTGTCCCACCTGCCCGACTATCTCGGCAACCATGTGCGGGTCAGCCTTGCCGCGCTCGCGCTCGGGCTCATCATCAGCCTGCCGCTCGCGATCGTCTGCCGCAACCGTCCCGTGGCGCGCAGCGTGCTGCTGGCGCTCGCCAGCATCGTGCAGACGGTGCCGGGACTGGCACTGCTCGCCCTGTTCTATCCGCTCCTGCTGCTGGCGGCGTCCGTGACGCTGTCCTGGTTCGGCGTCTCATTCTCGGCCTTCGGCTTTCTTCCGGCGATGCTGGCGCTGGCGCTCTATTCCATGCTGCCAGTGCTGCGCAACGGCATCACCGGATTGAACGGCATCGACCCTGCACTGATCGAGGCTGCCCAAGGCGTCGGCATGACCGCGCGGCAGTCGCTCACAATGGTCGAGCTGCCGCTGGCACTGCCCGTGATGATGGCGGGCATCCGCACCGCCGCGGTGTGGGTGATCGGCACTGCGACGCTGTCGACGCCGATCGGACAGACCAGCCTCGGCAATTACATTTTTGCGGGACTGCAGACCCAGAACTGGGTGTTCGTGCTGTTCGGCTGCCTTGCCTCCGCCGTGCTGGCGCTGCTGGTCGATCAACTGCTCGGGCTGATCGAGACCGGCTTGCGTCAGCGCAGCCGCGCGCGCACCGCGATCGGTGGCCTCGGCATCGCGGCGCTGGTCGCCGCGACGCTGGTGCCGTCGTTGGCACGTTCGTCGGCGAGCTATGTCGTGGGGGCAAAGACATTTGCCGAACAGTACGTGCTGTCGTCCCTGATCCGGGACCGGATGCAGGAGACCGGGCTCTCTGCAACGACTAGGTCCGGCCTCGGCTCGAGCGTGATTTTCGAGGCGCTGAAGGCCGGCGACATCGATCTCTACATCGACTATTCCGGCACGCTCTGGGCCAACCAGTTGCACCGCACCGACATCAAGCCGCGCGCGGAATTGCTGACCGAGCTGAAAGCCGCGCTCGCCAAGGAGAATATCACCCTGCTCGGCGAGCTCGGCTTTGAGAACGCCTATGCGCTGGTAATGCCGAGGAAGCGTGCCGAGGCGCTCGGCATCCGTTCAATTGCTGATCTCGTCGCGCACACGCCGACCATGTCGATTGCTGGCGACTACGAGTTCTTCTCGCGCCCCGAATGGGCCGCGCTGCGCGGGGCCTATGGGCTCGCATTCCGCGCGCAGCGTCAGATGCAGCCGGATTTCATGTATGCGGCGGTCGCCTCAGGCGAGGTCGACGTCATCGCCGGCTATACCAGCGACGGGCTGATCGCAAAATACGACCTCGTGACACTCGACGACCCCAAGCACGCGATCCCGCCCTATGACGCGATCCTGCTGCTGGCCCCAAAACGCGCCGACGACGAACGACTCCAGGCAGCGCTCAAGCCGCTGCTCGGGAAGATCGACATCGCCACCATGCGCGAGGCCAATCTGCGCGCGAGCGGCAACGACGCAAACTCGTCGCCGGACGCGGTCGCGAGATGGCTGTGGGAGAAAGTTGGAAAGAAAGTAACGAGCTTGCGGCCGCGCACTACAGCCCGTGGATCAATCCGGCATCGATCAGAAGACGGTTGAGGCGGCGCGCTTCCGCGCCATCCTTGCAGCCGTAGAACATGCCCTTGCAACGCAGCATGATGTCCTTCTGCGCGGCGAAGGATGGATCGAGCGGAACGCCGGCGGCTTCCTGGATCACCAGCGGCAGATACGCAGCATCGATCGTGTCCATCACCGCCTCGCTCTTGACCGGCTCGAAGTTGATGGCGTCGATTGCGTAGTAGGTCGCGTAGAGACGCGGATCGTAGTCGTCGAGCTTCTTGCCGAGGCTGCCCTCATCGAGGCCCGGCTCGAGGATTTGCGGCGCGAATTCCGGCTGGTGATCGCCATAGCGCACGATCAGGAACGGCTCACCCGGGAATTTCTTCTTGAGGCCTGCGATGAACGCCTTGTACTGCTCGGCACTCATCGCCTGCCGGCGCAGATATTCGTCGATCGATGCCACGTTGCCCGGCGCGCGCCAGTTGGGCGTCAGCTCGGGACGGAAGCGCGTCTCCCAGGGAAAGTGATTGGCGCCGAGATAGATGAAGGTGAACAGCGGCTTGTTCGGCGGCCGCTCACCCATAAGCTGGAGCGCCTTGTCGTAGAAGAAGGAGTCCGGCTCGACGTCCTTGGCACGGAGATCCTTGGCGTCATAGAAGCGCTCGATGCCGGCGGTGACCTGAAAACTCCGCGCGCTCATGAAGGCGCCATAGGCGGGATAGAGCGACATGGTGTCGTAGCCGCAGCGCCGCAGCGCCAGCGGCAATCCGCGCTCGACGCGGCCCGAGGCGATGCGGGTCACGAAATAGGCAAAGCGGCCGAAGGAGCGCGACGAGAGACCAGCAAGCACGTTGTACTCGGTGAACCAGCTCGGCCCGCCATTGCTTTCGGCCAGGAACGTGCGCTGCTTGCCGTCATAGGATTTGAAATGGTCGCCATAGCCTGGCGGCACCTTGATGCCGTTGGCGGCTCGGATGTCAAAACTCGATTCATCATGGACCATGATGATGTTCGGCCGTCGTCCGGCAGCGTGGCAGGAATCGACCAGCGGCATGTTCAGCCGCTCGCCGTTCGCCGCGGCCGACTCCATGAAGCCGTAGCGCATGAAGTCGGAGACCGCGGTCACGCCGGAGCGAAAGAATTTCGACAGATAGCCATCGTCGTAATAGCCGCGCCAGGCCTCGTCCGGATGGCTGATGGAATAGCCGACCAGCGCCGCGAGGCAGGCGAGCTTGCAGGCGAGCGCCGGCAGGCGGCGGATGCGGAACGGGTCGAGCCACCACAACGCATACATCAGCGGCAGGATGACCAAGGCAGCCACGATCACCGACCAGCGCAGGTTCGGGAAGATCGTGAACAGGAAGGCGACGGTGTCGCGGTCGATCATCATCAGGTCGATGAAGTTCACCGTCATCTGCACGACGTCGTGTTTGAGCCGCGAGAGCAGCACCAGCACCACGACCATGGTCAGCGACAGCGCTCCCGACAGCGCAGGACGACGCAGCAGCGCGAGCCAGAAGAAATTGAGGATGCCCCAGGACAAAATGAAGCCGAGGCGCGAGCCGAAATCGTTCTCGGTCTCAACCATCAGCGCCAGCGCGGCGAGCTGCGGCGCCGCAACGGCGAGCAGGCGCCAGATCCCGATCGCGGCGACGCTTGCCAGCGCAGCGGTGGCGGCAGAGGGACCTGGATTGGGCGCGGACGCCATCGACAACACGCAACGAGGCCGGCGCGGTGATGCAAACCCGTGAGGCCGACGGGCCAGGGCAGTCCGGCGCAGCCGGAACCTGCACCGTGTCATAAAAATGTAATGGAACGGTTGCGCCCGTGCAATGCGATCGGCGTCCGACCTTCGCTTAATCTTAGCGGCGCGCGAACGACGCCTAACGCTTGGCGATCCCGGCGATGAAGAGGTCGATCACCGCCTCCGCCATTCGCTCAACCTCGGCCTCGGCGACGCCCCAGCGCGGGAAATGGCCGTCGAGGTTCATGCGGGCGAAGCCGTAGACCAGCGAACGACCGGCGATCAGGACCGCCTTGAGGTCGGGTGACCGCAACAGGCCTTGCTCGGCCGCCTCGGCCAATATGGCTTCGGTCATGGCGATCACCTCGGCGTTGTCGCGGGTGAGCGCGGCCGAACCGTCATGGGCAAAGTAGCGCCCCGTCGAGATGATCTCGAAATGGGCGGGGTTGCGCATCGCCCAGCGCAGGTAAGCCAGCCCAAAGGCGCGGAAGCGCTCGAGCGGGTCGGCGGTCCGGACCTCGGCCAGCGCCGCCTCGATCTCGGCGCGGAAGCGACGCTGCGCCTCCTCTGCCGCCGCAGCCATCAGCGCATCGCGGGTCGGGAAATGCCGGAATGGTGCCCCCGGCGACACCGCGGCGCGGCGTGCAGCCTCGCGGACGGAGACTTCGCTCCCCTCGGCCGCCAGTTGCAGCGCGGCGTCGATCAGGGCCCGGCGAAGGTCACCATGGTGGTAGGGCCTAGTAGCCTCCGTGGTACGGCGGGTGGCGGGGCGCTTGGGGGTCTCACGAGCGGGCATCGGCCCTCCTAGCATCAAGTGAACGTGAATGTAAGCACAGATTACATCGTTGACGATCGCGGCCACCCGAAATGTAATCGATGATTACATAATTGAGGAGACGATCGTCATGTCAAAGCGTCAAAGCTGGTTCGAAGGCTGGCGGCTGCTCGCCGTCCTCACGCTGAGCCTCATCGCCCTGAGCCTCTGGATTGCGTCGATGCGGCAGTTCGAGGTCGAGGGCGTGCGTATGGTGATCCGCTTCACGGCACGCAGCTCGCTGGTGCTGTTCTGCCTCGCCTTCAGCGCCGCCGCGTTGGCGCGGCTCTGGCCGACCGCCTGGTCGCGCTGGCAGCGCCGCAACCGCCGTTATCTGGGCCTCGCCTTTGCCGCCTCCCACGCCATCCACGCCATCGCGATCGTTGTGTTCGCCAACATGGATCCGGCCGGCTTTGCGGCGGCGACCTCGGCGGCCTCCTACATCTTTGGCGGCATCGGCTACGCCATCATCATCGCGATGGCCGCCACCTCGTTCGACCGCACTGCAGAGATGCTCGGCCCGCGCGCCTGGCGGATGCTGCACCTCACCGGCGGCTACTATCTGCTGTTCCAGTTCACCGTGTCGTTCGGCAAGCGCGTGCCCGACATGCCGCTCTACGCGCTGTTCCTGATCCCACTGGTCGCCGTGTTCGCGCTGCGGATGATCGCGATGGCCCCGCGTGGACGGCCGGTTGCCGCGAGCTAACCCGGCGGCAGCAGGCCCAGGCGCTTGGCGACGATGCGATCGACCGCGCGCTTGGGCAGCGTCGCCTGCATCATGTGCCGCACCGGGTCCGGGGTGACCTGGTAGCACACCCTCGGCTTGGCCGCAGTGAGCGCCTCGACGACGACCTCGCCAATCCGCTCGGCCGGCAGGCCGGTCTCGCCCAGCTTCATCATGAAGGCCATGATCTTGTTGAGCGCCGGGAAATAGGGCGAGTTCTTGTAGACGGAGAGATCCATCTGCTCGGCCTTGCTCCAGATCGGGGTCTTCACCGCACCGGGCGCGACGATGATCACGTCGATGCCGAACAGCATCAATTCGCGGCGCAGGCTCTCGGATAGCCCCTCGACCGCATGCTTTGAGGCGGAATAAGGCGCCGAAAAGGGATTGCCGTTCTTGCCTGCGACCGAGCTGATCATGACAATGACGATCCGGCCCTTCGGCCCCTTCAGTGAGGGATCAGAACCGAGCAACGGGCCAAAAGCCTGGATCGCGATGACAGGACCGATGACGTTGATGTCCATCTGGCGGCGGAAGGCGTCCGCCGAAAGCTCGAGCATTGACGAGGCCGGCCAGCGTCTCGCCATTCAGGGCCTCGCGCACCTGCCGGGCGGCCGCGAGCACCGCGACATCGTCGGTGACGTCGAACATCAGCGGGACAAAATTGGCGCCGAACTCGGCCTTGAGCCGGTCCGCATCCGCCTGCTTGCGGACGCTGCCGAAGACGCGATAGCCACGCCCGAGCAAAACCTTTGCGGTAGCCCAACCGATGCCGGTTGACGCGCCGGTGACGACGACGGATCGCATGTTATGTCCCCCTCTACTTCCCCGGATCATGTAGGGGGAACGGGAACGAGCGCAATGCTGCCTGCTTATTGAGCGGCTAGGAGCATCTTCGCGGGTGCCGCTCATCGCGAGCACGCGGGCCGCAAGACTCTACTCCAGCCATCAGTTCTTAGGATGAAGCTGGATGTGAGAGAGGAGTCGCGTCTTGCGCGGGTGGTGAGATCGCAGTTGAAGAGCCGAATCTTTGACTCTGACGTCGCTCGGCTTTTGGCGATTGGGAGAGCGGAGGAAAGTCTCAGAAACTGCGCGAGATGAAGAATGTGCTTTAAGCGTCAGTTCTTCGTCTTGAAGTGCGCCCGCATCTCACGAAGAATCTGAATGAAGCCCCAAAGTTTGGGCTTGAAGAAAATGGGCGAGACCGCCACGCGCGATCTCGCCCAAAATATAGCCGTGAAGGCTTAAGATTTGGTGTGTGGCACTGCACACGCACGCGACGCTTGCGCGTCGCGCACTGCGCCACTCAGTTCTTCGACTTGTCGACCAGCGCGCCCTTCTTGATCCAGGGCATCATGTCACGCAGCTTGGCGCCGACTTCCTCGATCGGGTGCTGGGCAAGCTTGGCGCGGGTCGCCTTGAACGAGGTCTGGTTGACCTTGTTCTCGAGCATCCAGTCGCGGGCGAACTTGCCGCCCTGGATGTCGGCGAGAACCTTGCGCATCTCTTTCTTGGTCTCGTCGGTGATGATGCGCGGGCCAGTGACATACTCGCCGTACTCGGCGGTGTTGGAGATCGAGTAGTTCATGTTGGCGATGCCGCCTTCATAGATCAGGTCTACGATCAGCTTCACCTCGTGGAGGCACTCGAAATAGGCCATCTCGGGGGCGTAGCCGGCCTCGACCAGGGTCTCGTAGCCGCCCTTGATCAGTTCGACCAGGCCGCCGCAGAGCACCACCTGCTCGCCGAACAGGTCGGTCTCGCACTCTTCCTTGAAGGTGGTCTCGATGATGCCGGCGCGGCCGCCGCCGATCGCCGAGGCATAGGACAGGCCGAGGTCATGGGCGTTGCCCGAGACGTCCTTGGCGATCGCGATCAGGCAGGGCACGCCGCCGCCGCGCTGATATTCCGAGCGCACGGTGTGGCCGGGGCCCTTGGGGGCAATCATCAGCACGTCGAGGTCGGCGCGCGGATCGAGCAGGTTGAAGTGGACGTTGAGGCCGTGGGCGAACACGAGCGCCGCGCCCTTCTTCATGTTGTCGTGCAGGTGCTCACGATAGATGTCGCCCTGGAGCTCGTCCGGGGTCAGCATCATGACGAGGTCGGCCCATTTGGCGGCTTCGGCGACTTCCAGCACCTTGAAGCCGGCGGCTTCCGCCTTCTTGGCCGAGGCCGAGCCCTTGCGCAGCGCGATGGCAACTTCCTTGACGCCGGAATCCTTCAGGTTGAGCGCATGGGCGTGGCCCTGGCTGCCATAGCCGACGATGGCGACCTTCTTGCCCTTGATCAGGTTCAGGTCGGCGTCGCGATCGTAATAAACACGCATAGTCGTTTCCTCGTTCAGGGGCCAGAATCGGCCGTTGGTCAGGTGTCGGACGGTGAAAATTGCGGATTTCGGGGGCTGTCTAGAGCATTTTCCGCCCCGAAGGAAACCCGTTTCTGCATGGAAATCCGCGACATCATGCATCCATGAAAACGGGGTAGAGGGAGGCCAACAGCAGGACGGCCATCAGGATATTGAAGCCGCGGACCAGCCGCTCCGAGGTCAGGACCGGCCGGAGCGCGGTCCCGAACAGGGCCCAGACCACAGTCGAGACAGCGCCGATGAGCAGGCTGATCACGGTCTGGATCGCGATGTTGAGGGGGAATTGGGCAATGGCCGCATAGGCCGTGATGGTGCCGATCACGATCACCCAGCCCTTGGCATTGATCCATTGGAACATGGCCGCGCCCCAGAAGGTCATCGGGCCCCTCGCCTTGTCCTCGCCGGCCTTGGCCGGGCCGGACAGAGCGATCGCGGCGGCCAGATAGACCAGATAGGCAGCCCCCGCATATTTCAGGATGGTCTGGAGGATCGGGTAAGCCAGGAAGACGGTGCCGAGCCCGAGGCCGACGGCCGCCACCATGAAGGCAAAGCCGATGGTGATACCGGCGATGTGCGGGATGGTGCGGCGGAAGCCGTAGGTCAGCCCCGACGACAGCAGCATGATGTTGTTCGGGCCCGGCGTGAAGAACATCACGACGGCAAAGACGACGAAGGCGTAGAAGAGCGACTGGGACATGCTGGCCTCACGCGGTCGTCGGCAGAGCTTGCGGGCGCTTCGCCAGCAGCATCACCGCGATGCCGGCGATCACGGTCAGCATGCCGGCGAGCCTGAGCGGACCGAACTTCTCGCCGAACACGATGCTGGAGGCAGCCGAGCCCACGAACGGCACCAGCAGCGCGAACGGCACCACCTGCGCCGCCGGGTAGTCCCGTAGCAGCCGGCCCCACAGCCAATAGGCGATGCTGGTCGAAATGCCGCCGAGCATCAGCATGCAGAGAAGCCCGGTCAGCGACATATGCGTCAGCGCGTGCCAGGTCGGTGCAGGACCGTTCGCGACCAGCGCCAACGCGAAAAGCGGCACGGCCGAAACGAGGCACAGCCAGGCGAACAGATCGAACATCGGCACGCCACGCGCGCCACGCAGCAGGACATTGCCGATCGCAAAGCTGATCGGCGAGATCATCAGGACGGCAAAGGCGGCGACGCTGAAATCATAGCCGACGGTGCCGCAGATCATCAAAAGGCCTGCCGCGGCAATGGCGATGCCGACCGCCTGGATCGGCGTCGGCCGTTCGCCGAACGCGATCACTGCAAAACCGATGGTGAACAGCGCCTGGCTCTGCACGATGACGGAGGTCAGCCCCACCGGCACGCCGTGGGCGATGCCATAGGCCTGGCTGAGGAATTGCCCAAGGAACAGCGTGAAGCTGATCGCTGCTAGCAGCGACCAGGCGATCTTGGGCTTGCGGATGAACAGGCAAGGCACGGCGGCGATGGAAAAGCGCAGCGCCGTCATCAACTCCGGCGAAAACTCGTCGAGCGCGATCCGGCTCGCCACGAAGGCAAGTCCCCAGACGATCGCCACCAGGACGGCGATGAGAATGTCGGCCGGCTTCATTGTTGTTGTTCGGCTCTGTTGTTCTGTTTGTCGGCCTTGTTCGCCGCCGTTTACGCGGAAGGGTTGGGCTTGCGCAGGAGATAGGTGCCGTGCATGGGCGCGTGGTAATCGGCCGAGACCAGCGTGAAGCCGACGTCGGTCAGCATCCGCTCCATCACCCAGCCGAAGGTGGAATACTCGTCGCGCATATGCGCGACGACGTTCTCGCGCGAAAAATCGTGGTTCTTGATCTGGAAGTCGGCCCATTGGTCGACGTCGCGCTCGCAGGCATCAGGCATCGAGACGAACACGATGTCACGCAGATAGAAGCTCGCACCCGGCTTCAGCGCGCGATAGATGCGCGACATCGCCACCGCCTTCCAGAAATCAGGCAGATGATGTAGCGTGAACTCGCTGACGATGAGGTCGTAGGACTCGGGCTGATAGGTAAAGCTGAGCAGGCCGGCCGACTGGGTGCGGACCGGTGCCTTGCGGTCGCGCGCATAGATCTCGGCGAGCGCCAGCATCGCCGGCGAGATGTCGATGGCGTCGACCTCGGCGCCCATCAGCGCGGCCTCGGTCGCGAGCACGCCGTTGCCGCAGCCGATGTCGGCGATCCGCCAGCCCCGTTGCAGACCGAGCATTTTCAGCGCGGCGCGTGCACGCAGATCGGCATCGTCGAAATTGTCGTAGATCGAGGCGACAGCGGGCTCCAGCCCGATCCGGTTTCGCTCGTTATAGTACCAGTCGCGCGCCAACATGGTTCACATCCCTTCAGGCCCGCGACCGATCGCGGCAACACCGGTGCGCGACACCTCGACGAGGCCGATGGGGCGCATCAGGTCAATAAACTGGTTGATCTTGTCCGTATTGCCTGTGATCTCGAACACAAAGCTCTCGGTGGTCGCGTCGATGACACGGGCGCGGAACGCATCCGCCAGGCGCAAGGCCTCGACGCGATGCTCGCCCTGCCCGCGCACCTTCACCATCGCAAGCTCGCGCTCGATCGAGCGCCTGGTCAGCGTCATGTCGACGACGCGGTAGACCGGGATCATGCGATCGAGCTGGTGCTTGATCTGCTCGATCACCATCGGGGTGCCCGTGGTGACAATGGTGATGCGCGAGAGATGTTTCTGGCTCTCGGTCTCCGAGACGGTGAGACTCTCGATGTTGTAGCCGCGTCCCGAGAACAAGCCGATGACGCGCGCGAGCACGCCGGGCTCGTTCTGCACAAGCACCGAGAGCGTGTGCGTCTCGTTGGGATCGTGGCGGTCCTCGATGAAATAGGCGGATGCGGGCTGGTTCATTGTCGTCCCCTCTCAACTCTTCTCGTCACGCCATCGCCCGCTGGGCGGCCGGCGCGTCTGTCCCGACCCATTGGCGGAACAGATCGAAATCGATATTGCCGCCGGAGAGCACAAGGCCGACGCGCTTCCCCTTCAGCTTGTTCTTCTCCTGAAGCGCCGCGGCGAGCGCGGCCGCGCCCGCGCCTTCGGCGAGATTGTGCGTATCGGTCCAGTAGGCCCGGATCGCGGCCGCGACCTCGTCGTCGCTGACCTGCACGATGCGCGACGCGCCCTTGCGAATGATGCTGAAAGCATCCGGATCCGGGATGCGGGTGGCCATGCCGTCGGCGAGCGTATTGCTGGTCTCGGTGGTTACGATGCGGCCCGCCGCAAACGACAGCGCATAGGACGGCGCCTCCGTCGACTGCACACCGACGATCTCGGTCTTCAGGCCCAAGAGGTCGCGCGCCATGGTGCAACCGCAGATGCCGGAGCCCTGCCCGATCGGCACGTAGAGAACATCGAGATCGCGCGCGGTCCGGAACAACTCCAGCGCGTAGGTCGAAACCCCCAGCACGAGGTCGCGATGGAACGACGGCACCATGTGCAGACCGGCAAACTGCGCGCGGCGCTCGGCTTCCTCGCGGGCGGCCTGAAAGTCCTCGCCATGCTCGACGAGCTCGGCGCCAAACGCCTTCATGGCGCGGTTCTTCTCGACCGAGTTGCCCCGCGGCACGTAGATCACCGCGGGCACGCCGTGGCGGCTTGCCGCAAAGGCCAGGCTCTGGCCGTGATTGCCGCGCGTTGCCGAGATAATACCCGGCGTGTTCGGGCTCTCCCGCTTCAGCCGTTCGAGATAGACGAGCCCGCCGCGCACCTTGAAGGCGCCGATCGGCGTGTGGTTCTCGTGCTTGACCACGACGTGCGCGCCAAGCCGCTGGCTAAGCAGCGGCCAGGCGTGCGCCGGCGTCGCCGGCACCGCCCGCCCCACGATCTCATGCGCGCGTTCGAGCTCCCTCAGGTCGAACATGGCATCACACCAGCGCCTTGCCGCCTGCGAAGGCGGTAGCGGTCGCCTCGTCGTTGGCCTGCTCGGGCAACAGCATCTCGTTATGCGCCTTGCCGGAGGGGATCATCGGGAAGCAGTTTTCCAGCGCGGCGACGCGGCAGTCGAAGATCACCGGACGCTTGACCGCGATCATCTCCTTGATCGCGCCGTCGAGATCAGCCGGCTTCAGCGCCTGGATACCGACGCAGCCATAGGCTTCCGCGAGCTTGACGAAGTCCGGCAGCGCCTCCGAGTAGGAATGCGACAGGCGGTTGCCGTGGAGCAGTTGCTGCCATTGCCGCACCATGCCCATGTACTGGTTGTTCAGGATGAAGATCTTGATCGGCAGCTCGTACTGAACCGCCGTCGACATCTCCTGGATCGTCATCTGCACCGAGGCATCGCCCGCGATGTCGATGACGAGGCTGTCGGGATGGGCGACCTGCACGCCGACCGCGGCCGGCAGGCCGTAGCCCATGGTGCCGAGCCCGCCCGACGTCATCCAGCGATGCGGCTCCTCGAAGCCGAAGAACTGCGCCGCCCACATCTGGTGCTGGCCGACCTCTGTCGTGATGTAGGTGTCCTTGCCGCGCGTCAGCTCGAACAGGCGCTGGATCGCGTGCTGCGGCAGGATGATGTCGTTGTTCTTCTTGTAGAACAGCGAATTGCGCGCGCGCCATTGCGCAATCTGCTGCCACCATTGCTTGATGTCGGGCTTCCTGGCTTCCGCCTTGAACACCTGGAGGATGTCGCCGAGGATGTTGCCGCAATCGCCGATGATCGGGATGTCGACACGGATGTTCTTGTTGATCGAGGACGGATCGATGTCGATGTGGATCTTCTTCGAGCCCGGCGAGAACGCATCGACACGGCCGGTGATGCGGTCGTCGAAGCGCGCGCCGACGCACAGCATGACGTCGCAGTCATGCATGGTCATGTTCGCTTCATAGGTGCCGTGCATGCCGAGCATGCCGAGCCAGTTCTTGCCCGACGCCGGATAGGCGCCCAGCCCCATCAGCGTGGAGGTGATCGGGAAGCCCGTGACCTCGACCAGCTCGCGCAGCAGTTTTGACGCCTCGGGGCCCGAATTGATGACGCCGCCGCCGGAATAGATCACCGGCCGCTTGGCGTTTGCGAGCAACGCCACGGCCTTGCGAATCTGCGTCGCATCGCCCTTCACGCGCGGCGCGTAGGAGACGTGCACGTCGGACTTGCGCGGCGGATGGTAGGTCCCGGTTGCGAACTGGACGTCCTTGGGCACGTCGACCAGCACCGGGCCCGGACGTCCCGAGGTCGCGACATAGAAGGCCTCGTGCAGCACTTTTGCCAGATCGTTGACGTCGCGCACCAGCCAGTTGTGCTTGGTGCAGGGACGCGTGATACCGACGGTGTCGCATTCCTGGAACGCATCATTGCCGATCAGATGCGTCGGCACCTGGCCGGTGATGCAGACCAGCGGGATCGAATCCATCAGCGCGTCCGTCAGCGGCGTCACCATGTTGGTGGCGCCGGGGCCGGAGGTCACCAGCACCACGCCCGGCTTGCCAGTCGATCGCGCATAGCCTTCGGCGGCGTGGCCCGCACCCTGCTCGTGACGGACCAGGATGTGCTGGACTTCGCTCTGCTGGAAGATCTCGTCGTAGATCGGAAGCACCGCGCCGCCGGGATAGCCGAAGATGTCGGTCACGCCATGATCGATGAGGGCGCGGACGATCATCGCGGCGCCGGTCATCTGGTTCGGATCGTGGCTCTTCTCGGTCATTGGCTTGCTCCGGATGCGCTGTTGTCAGCGGCTTCTTTCGACTGTGGTTCGGGAAATAAAAAAGGGCCCCAAGAGGCCCCATGCACACCGCTCGGATTTGGATGGCCGCTAGCCATCCCCGGCGGTGCGCCTGGGTACGACGACGATAAGGAGTTTGGTAATAATATTACGCATGGCAGGTGCCCGGCTTCCCAAAGGTTGCGCGAAACATAACGACCAAAGCCTGGATGTCAAGGCAAAGCGGCCGTTCCCGCGCGATTTGAGCAATGTAGCGGCGTTCCGGCGGTTCGGCGAGAGGAAATTTGCTGCGCCGGCACAAAACCGCGTCAGCCGGGCCCCTGGCCCGCGCCGGTGACGGCTGCCAGCCATCCCCGCGCCTCCGCCGGCTTCACCCACTCGAATTCGTGCAGTTGGTGCCGAAACCAGGTGAACTGGCGTTTTGCGTAGTGGCGGGTATCGGCGCGGCCGATGGCGGCCGCCTCGTCCAGGCTGATCTCGCCGCCGAGGTGCCGGATCAGGGCGGGCACGCCGTGCGCCTTCATCGCCGGCAGCAGCGGATCAAGATGGCGCGCCGCGAGCCGCTCGACCTCCTTGAGCGCGCCGGCCCCCAACATCGCGTCGAAGCGCGCGTCGATACGGGCATAGAGTTCGTCCCGTTCGGGGGCGAGGAACAGCGCGCGAAAACTGTCCTTCGGCAGCAGCGGTGGCTCGCCTTCGCGATGCCAGTCGAGCAGCGAGCGGCCGGTGGCCTCGACCACTTCGAGCGCGCGCGCAATGCGGGTGCGGTCGCGCACCTTCAGCCGTTCGGCAGCGCGCGGATCGCGCCGCATGAGTTCCGCATGCAGCGCCTCGACGCCGTTCTGTTCCAGCCGCGCACGCACGCCCTCGCGCACCTCGGCGGGGATCGGCGGCACCGTCGACAGACCGGCGGTGAGTGCCTTGAAATAAAGCCCGGTGCCGCCGATGAAGATCGGCACGCGCCCCTTTGCCTGCGCCTCGGCCAGCGCCGCAGCGGCATCCGTGAGCCAGGCGCCGGCCGAGAAATTCACGCCTGCATCGACATGGCCATAGAGCCGATGCGGCACCAGCGCCTCGTCTTCCCGCGCCGGGCGCGCGGTGATGACGCGCAGATCGCGATAGACCTGCATCGAATCGGTGTTGATGACGACGCCGCCAATATTTTGCGCCAGCTCGAGCGCCAGCGCCGACTTGCCGCTGGCGGTCGGGCCGGCAATCAGGATCGCGACGGTTTGGCGCATGGAAGCGGGATGACGTTGCACGCCATCCGCATTGCACCTTTGTACTGCTTCGTGCAACAATCCCTGGTTGCTGATGCTATTTTTATCGCACTCTGCTTGTTCGAGTTCATTTTCGATATTGATTGGGAGAACGTCATGAACCTCGACCGACCGTCGAAACAAACGAGCTTCACCAGAACGACGCTGGGCGCATTGGCGATGGCCGCGACGCTGTCGAGCGTGCATGCCGCGGCGCAAACCGCGCTGCCCGCCGACGTCCGGCCGACCTGCACGGTTGCGCCGGCGGAGCTGAAGAGCTGGTTCAAGGACAACGAGGTGAAGAAGGATGGCCCGGTGAGACCGGCCGACAGCCTCGCGTTCAGCCCCAATTCCCTGTGTTCATTCTACAAGTGGTCGGAGCAGATGTTTCTCTGGCTGACGTCGCCGCTCTCACCCGGCCGCCATACGTTCAATTCGAGCGAGTTCTTCGCTGTGAGCGCACCCGGGCTCGACGGCAATCACGAGCGAGCATTGATCCGACAGGACAGTCCCGAACAGAAGGGCTTTGGACCGAGCATCGTATTGGTGCCGGCGAAGCCTAGCGTGGTCACGGACAATAGCGGTCAAAAGCGTCCCGTGGTCACCCTCCAGGCCCCCGCCAATGCGCCATCGCCGTTCGTCGACCAGTCGAACAAGCCTGTTGGCGTTGCCCGAATAGCGGCAACGGCGGACGGCAAACCCATCCTTCTCGATCAGTTCAACAAGGCGCTCGACGTCAAGCAGGCTTCAAACGGCGCGCCGGCCCTCGTCGGACCGTCTGCAACCACTGTCAAGCTCGCCAACGCAACCGTCGCCATCGGCAAGGCCCAGCGCCTCCTGACCGTCGACGGCGCAGTCGTCGATCTGGATCAGAGCGAAACGGGGCAGGCCACCAACGACGTGTTGATGACGAAGGACAGCGCGATCGTCTTCTACCTGATCCAGGTCAACGATGTCTTTGCCTACTTCAAGGTCGGCGTCGGCAACAACACAATTCCGACGCCACAGCAATTGCCGACCGATGCACCGGCGCTGGTGACGACGGAGAACTTTGCGAAGACGCAGCCCGCGCCCTACAAGAAGGACAGCTTTGGCGATCGGACAGCGCTGGCGATGGAATTGAAATCGTCCTGGGTCGACGTGGAGACTCTGCCAACCGCCGTGCGCAAGGACTATCTCACCATCAAGGCCGACATCCCCACTTACGAAATCACGGGAGAAGTCAGGAAGCCGACGGGGTCAAAACCGGGCGAACTCGCATTGGTCGGCTTTCACGTCGTCGGCACCGTGCAGGGTCATCCGGAAATGGTCTGGGCGACATTCGAGCATGTCAACAACGCACCCAATGTGAAATACAGCTACATGAAGACGACAGGCGAAACGGTCGTCCGCGACAACGATGGCCCGGGCAGCTGGCTCTTTTCCACCCAGGGCGCCGTCGAACCCGTCAATGACGCCGAGCTCACGAGCCGCGCAAGAATGAGCGGCGTAAACATCGTCGCGAGACCAAATCAGACCATTGGGCCCGTCGATGTCACCCGAAGGTTTCCGTGGGGGAGCGTCGGAACCGACGCCACCTCCAACACAGACATCATCGCGATCAACAACAGCGTGCTGGGTCAGCTTCCCAACGACGATGTCCGCCGCAAATACGTGCTGATCGGAGCCCTCTGGACCAACGGCAAAGCCCCGGACGACGACGAGGTCGTTCAAGTCGGCTCCAAGGCGCTCGCCAATTCAACGATGGAAACCTTCAGGCAAAACAGTAACTGCTTTGGCTGTCACAACAGCGGCCTGCTCGGCGAAGAGAACGGGCGGGGCTTGAGCCACATCTGGGGCAAGATCAAAGCGCAGTTTCCCTGAGGTGGGCCTGCTGCAGGGATGAAAACGGGCGATCGCCCGACAGCGGCCGCTTGCCGCTAGGGCCCGGTCCTGCGATAAGCACGGCCGGTTCAACCCTCGCTGATCGTCCTGCATGTCCCTCGTCGCCACGCTGATCTGCAACCCTGATAGTCCCGCGCTCGACTCCACCATCGTGGACGGTGCCCGCGCCGTGCTGCCCCAGGCTGCGCCCGCGCACTGGCTGTTCGACGGCGTCGCGGTCGACATCCCCTTCGGCGCCGACAACAACCTCGAACGCGATCGTCACGCCATCGAGGAGCGGCTGCGCGAGATCCGCGGCGATCTGCCGATCGACATCGTCGTGCAGCCTGCCGGCGTTCGGCGCAAGAAGCTTTTTCTCGCCGACATGGATTCGACCATGATCGGCCAGGAATGCATCGACGAGCTCGCCGACTTTGCCGGCCTCAAGGCGCACGTCGCCGCCATCACGGAACGCGCGATGCGCGGCGAGATCGAGTTCGAGCCGGCGCTGCGCGAGCGCGTCGCGCTCTTGAAGGACCTGCCGGTGAGCGTGGTGGACGAGGTGCTCGCCAAACGCATCACGCTGACGCCCGGCGGCCGCGCGCTGGTCGCGACCATGCGCGCCCATGGCGCCTATACCTGCCTCGTCTCCGGTGGCTTTACCCTGTTCACGAGCGCGGTGGCAGCCAAGATCGGTTTCCAGGAGAACCGCGCCAACGAGCTGGTCGTGCGCGCCGGTAAATTCACCGGCGAGGTGAAGGAGCCGATCCTGGGCCGCGCGGCAAAGCTCGCGACGCTGGTGGATTTGATGGAATCGTTCGACCTCGACGATATCGACACGGTCGTGGTCGGCGACGGCGCCAACGATCTCGCGATGATCCAGGCTGCAGGCCTCGGTGTGGCCTATCACGCCAAGCCGGCCGTGGCCGCGGCAGCCGCAGCGCGCATCGACCACGGCGATCTCAGCGCGCTGCTCTATGCGCAGGGGTATACGCGCAAGGAGTTTGTGGAGGGCTGAGCCCCACTCACCGTCGTCATGCCCGGGCTTGACCCGGGCATTCACGACTTTCCTCAATCGCGGTGACGCGTGGATGGCCGGGCCAAGCCCGGCCATGACGAGTGAATAAGGCGGCGCGCTCTTACTGCACGCTCAGTGCAACAAACCGCAGCTCGCCCTCGCCGTTCGAGACCAGCAGCAGCACCGACTTCTTGCCGTCCTTCTTCAACGTCTCGATGCGCTTCTGGACGTCGGCACCGCTCGAGACCGCTTCCTGCGCAACTTCGACGATGACGTCACCGGCCGAGAGGCGCTTTTCTGCCGCGTCCGAATTGGCGTCGACTGACGTGACGACCACGCCCTTGACGCTCTCCTTGATCTTGTAGCGCGTGCGTAGATCCTTGCTGAGCGTTGCCAGATCGAGGCCGAGCGCCTTCTGCGTCACCGGCTTCTCCGGCGCGGGCTCGTCGGTCTTGACCGCGGCCTGCACCTTGTCGGGATCCTGGAGGCGGCCGAGCGTGACCTTCTTGATCTCCTCCTGGCCCTTCCGGATGATCACGACGTCGACTTCCTTGCCGACTGCGGTGTCGGCGACGACGCGGGAGAGATCCTTGGGATCCTTGATGTCCTTGCCGTCGAACTTGACCACGACGTCGCCGGGTTCGATACCGGCGGGCTTTGCCGGGCCCTTGTCGTCGACGCCGGCAACCAGCGCGCCACGCGCCGGCTTGATGTTCAGGCTTTCCGCGATCTCGTCGGTGACGCTCTGGATGCGCACGCCCAGCCAGCCGCGGCGCAACTCGCCGAACTGACGGAGCTGGTCAACCACGCCCGCAACGGTCTTCGACGGCACGGCAAAGCCGATGCCGATCGAGCCGCCAGAGGGCGAGATGATCAGCGTGTTGACGCCGATGACGTCACCTTCGAGGTTGAACAGCGGTCCGCCGGAATTGCCGCGATTGATGGCGGCGTCGGTCTGGATGTAGCTGTCATAGGGACCTGAGGAGATGTCGCGGTTCTTGGCCGAGACGATGCCGGCCGTCACCGTGCCCCCGAGGCTGAAGGGGTTGCCGATCGCCACCACCCAGTCGCCGAGGCGCAGCTTGTCGGAGTCACCGAACTTGACCGCCACCAGCGGCTTCGTCGGCTTGAACTTCAAGACGGCAAGGTCGGTCTTCTTGTCGACGCCGACCAGCTCGGCCTTGATCTTGGTGCCGTCGTTGAGGATGACGTTGATCTCGTCGGCATCCGCGATGACGTGATTGTTGGTGACGACGACGCCTGATGTGTCGATGATGAAGCCGGAGCCGAGCGAGTTGGTCTTGCGCGGCGGACCGTTGTCGCCGCGCTCGCCGCCCTTGCTGCCGCCGCCGGGACCGCGGCGGTTCTTGAAGAAGTCGTCGAAGAACTCCTCGAATGGCGAGCCGGGAGGCAGTTGCGGCATGGTGTTGCTGCCGCCGCCCTTGGCCTCCACGGTCTGCGAAGTCGAGATGTTGACGACCGCGTCGATCACCTTCTCGGCGACGTCGGCGATGCCCTCCGGCCCACGCGCGGCGGCGGGCGAAGCGACGACGCTGAAAGCGCCGAGCGCGATCGCGGCCAGACCAAGGCGCAATCGGGTCGTGGCAATGGTGGCAGCGGTCATATCAGATGATCTCCAGAGAGTCGGGGGATTGGCACCACACTGCGCTCGAACCGGGGCACGGCGCAAGCACGGACCTTAACGGGCCTCAAAACCCCGATAATACGGCGAAAAACCGGCCCCGGCGCTTCACTTTGGCGTTGGGGGCGGATTTCTCAGGAATGGCGGCGCATCACCCAGATCAGGATCAGGCCGACAACCGCCGAGGCGATGCCGACGCCCCTCAGGATGTGATCGGGGGTCGCGAGCGCGCTCTTCATCGCCTTGCGCATCCAGTTCGGACTCGCCGCGAACATCAAGCCTTCCAGCACAAACAGGATGCCCAAGCCGATGAGGAAGTCGGCAAACGCAATGGACCTCATCGTATCGGAACCTCCCCTGGTGCTGTTCTGATTGTCTCAAAAGGGCGCCTGCGCGGCCGCCCTCTTTTGGTGTGGTCTCAGGGCTTGGCAGCCGGTGTCTCGACCTTGCCGGACGGGGCACTGAAAAACCGGAAGAAATTCGAATCCGGCCGCAACAGGTAACGGGTGTCGCTGGAGCGCAGTCCGTTCTCGTAGGCCGTCATCGAACGGTAGAAGGCGAAGAAGTCAGGATCCTTGCCATAGGCTTCGGCGAACAGGCGGTTGCGTTCGGCGTCGCCCGCACCGCGCGTCTGCTCGGCCAGCGAGTTCGCCTCGGCGACGATCACGGTCGCCTCGCGGTTGGCCTTGGAGCGAATCTCCTGCGCCTTCTGGCCGCCCTGCGCGCGGAACTCGGCCGCCTCGCGCTGACGCTCGGTCTTCATGCGGTCGTAGACCGCCTGGCTGTTCTGGTCCGGCAGGTCGGCGCGACGGATGCGGACATCGACGACCTGGATCCCGTAGCCGTCGGCCTCGCGGTCGAGCAGGTCGCGGATACGGCCCATCAGCTTCTCGCGATCGTCGCGCACCACCGTGATGAAGGTGACCTCGCCGAGCACCCGGCGCAACGCCGCGTTGAGCAGCGTCGTGAGCTGGAGGTTCGCCGCCTGGATCGAGCCGACGCTCTGATAGAAGCGCAGCGCGTTCTTGATGCGGTAGCGCGCGAAGGCGTCGACCACGAGCCGCTTCTGGTCGGAGGCGATGACTTCCTGCGACGGGTTCTCGAGATCGAGGATCCGCTTGTCGATGCTGATGACGCTGTCGATGAACGGCGCCTTGAAGTTCAGCCCCGGCTCGGTGACGACCTTGACCGGCTCGCCGAGGCGAACCACGAGGGCCTGTTCGGTCTGCTGCACCGTGAAGACCGAGCTGTAGGCCACGATCAGGACGAGCAGAAGGACGAGCAGCGAGACGAAACCTGTGACCGGAGACTTCATCGGTTGCCTCCGCCCTGCTGCTGGCCAGCCGTTGCCGGCGGCCGTCGCGGCGTCAATTCGTTGAGCGGCAGATAAGGCACGACGCCCTGCCCCGCCGCACCGTCGATGACGAGCTTTTCGGAACCGCCGAGCACGCGCTCCATCGTCTCCAGGTAGATCCGTTCACGCGTCACGTCCGGCGCCTTCTTGTATTCCTCATACACTTTCAGGAAGCGTGCGCTCTGGCCCTTGGCCTCGGCGATCGCCTGCTCCTTGTAGCCTTCGGCGACCTGCGCGATCTGCGCGGCACGGCCGCGGGCTTCGGGGACGATGCGGTTGGCGTCGGTCTGCGCCTCGTTCTGCAAGCGCTCGAAGTCGGCGCGCGCGGCCTGGACGTCGCGGAACGCGTCGATGACCTGCGCCGGCGGGTCGACCTTCTGCATCTGCACCTGCGTGATGTGGACGCCGGAGCCGTAGCTGTCGAGCGTCTTCTGCATCAGTTCCTGCACGCCTTGCTCGGTGACGTTGCGCGCGCCGGTCAGGATCGGCTGGATCTGCGAACGGCCGATCACTTCGCGCATCGCGCTTTCGGCGACCGCCTTCACGGTGCCTTCGGGGCTCTGGATGTTGAACAGGAAGTCGCCGACGCCGTCGGGCTTGATGCGCCACAGCACGGTGAAGTCCACGTCGACGATGTTCTCGTCGCCGGTCAGCATCAGGCTCTCTTCAGGCACGTCGCGCATGGTGCGGCCGCGGCGGGCCGGATCGTCGATCAGCGTCATGCCGATCGAAATGGTGGAGACGCGCAACGCCTTGGGCAGCAGCACTGTCTCGATCGGATAAGGCAGATGATAGTTCAGTCCGGGTTGCACGGTGCGCACGTGCTTGCCGAAGCGCAGGACGACGCCGAGTTCTTCGGACTGAACGCGGAAGAAGCCGGAGAGCAGCCAGATCGCGATACCGATCAGCAGGATCAGCGTGATTCCGACGCCGGAGAAATAGCCCCCCGGCAGGAGCTGCTGAAGGCGGTCCTGGCCGCGCCGCAGAAGATCTTCGAGATCCGGCGGCCTCGGCCCGACCGGTTGCGGGCCTGAGCCCCATGGCCCCTTCGAGCCCGAGCCCCAAGGGCCACCGCCCTGATTCTTCCACGGCATTCGACAGTCTCCTCGGCAGGGTGGAATTGCCCCCGCCCGCTTTGTCCGGTCCGGCTTTATAGGGGACGCTTTCGGCCCTTACAACGCAAGCTTGACCGTCCTTCGAGCTATGCCGGCCCAAGGAAATGTCAATGTAAACATTGGCGAAAGCGGTTAATGGGGGCGCCGCCGACGATATGTCACATAGGAGAAATCGGCGCTGTCGTCCGGCCCCGCAGCGTGGCGCTCGCGCGCCACCTCGTCCCATTGCGCCCTGTCGATCTCGAAAGTGGTGTCGCCGTCGGGCCGCGCGTGCACCTCCGTAATCTCGAGCCGGTCGGCGCTGTCGAGCCATTGCCGGTAGATCTCGGCGCCGCCGATCACGGCAATTTCAGCGACGGAACGCCGCAGGGCATCGCCGCGTGCGATGCCGAGCGCCTCCGCCGACGACGTCGTCACCACGGCACCATAGGCGCGATAGTCCGAATCGCGAGTGATAACGATGTTGGTGCGCCCGGGCAGCGGCCGGGGCAGCGACACGAACGTCTTGCGGCCCATCACCACCGGCTTGCCGATGGTCAGCGCCTTGAAGCGGGCCATGTCGGATTTCAGCCGCCACGGAATTGCGTTGCCGGCGCCGATGACGCCGTTCTCCGCGATGGCGACCACGAATACGATCTCCATCACGACTTCCCTGCAAGTTTCGTCAGGGCATCGCCGGTAACGCGGCACAATGTCCAGTCATCCATCATGACCGCGCCGAGCGATTTGTAGAAGTCGATCGACGGCGTGTTCCAGTCGAGCACCGACCATTGCAGGCGCGACCAGCCGTTGGCCAGGCACTCATTCGCGAGATGCACGAGCAGCGCCTTGCCGATGCCCTTGCCGCGATGGGCGGGACGCACGAACAGATCCTCGAGATAGATGCCGTGACGGCCGCTGAAGGTCGAGAAGTTGACGAACCAGGCGGCGAAACCGACCGGCTCGCCGTTCCACTCGGCGATCTCGCAGAACAGCCGCGGGTTCTCGCCGAACAGCGCATTCGCGATGTCAGCCTCAGTCGCTTCCAGCTCGTGCAGGAGCTTTTCGTACTCGGCAAGCTCGCGGACGAAGGCGAGAACGAGCCCGGCTTCATCGGGGCGCGCACGGCGGATGTTGATCGACATTCTAGCGTGCCCGCATGATCTCCGCGCAAACGCGTTCCACGTTTGTCGCGAGGGAAAATCGCTGCACACTTTTCCGGATCATGCGCTAGACCGCGACTTCCGCCTTGATGTGCGGATGCGGATCGTAGCCGACGAGCTCAAAGTCCTCGTAACGGAAGGAGAAGATATCCTTCACATCGGGGTTGATCCGCATCGCCGGCAATGCACGCGGCGAGCGCGTGAGCTGCAGCCGCGCCTGCTCCAGGTGATTGGAGTAGAGATGCGTGTCGCCGAAGGAATGCACGAACTCGCCCGGCTTCAGTCCCGTCACCTGCGCGACCATCATGGTCAGCAGCGCGTAGGAGGCGATGTTGAAGGGCACGCCGAGGAACACGTCGGCCGAGCGCTGATAGAGCTGGCACGACAGCTTGCCGTTCGCGACATAGAACTGGAACAGGCAGTGGCAGGGCGGCAGCGCCATCTTCTCGACGTCGGCGGGATTCCAGGCGGTGACGATCAGCCGGCGCGAGTCCGGATTGCGCTTGATCATGTCGACGACGTTGGCGATCTGGTCGATGCTGCGGCCGTCGGGCGCGGGCCAGGAACGCCATTGATGTCCGTAGACCGGGCCGAGATCGCCATTGGCATCGGCCCATTCGTCCCAGATGGTGACGCCGTTGTCCTTGAGGTACTTGACGTTGGTGTCGCCCTTCAGGAACCACAACAGCTCATGCACGATCGCCTTCAGCGGCAACCGCTTGGTGGTCAGCATCGGGAAGCCGGCCGACAGGTTGAAGCGCATCTGATGGCCGAACACCGACAGCGTACCGGTGCCGGTCCGGTCGCGCTTCTCGACGCCGTCTGAGAGAATCCGCTCGAGCAGGTCCTGATACTGATGCATGTGGGTCGCGCTATGGCCTTTCCGGGAGGACGGCGAACTTAACGGCCGACCCCGTCCTTCGACAGCGGCGATTCGCCGATCCCACAGATTATACCCGGAAAAAGTGAGCGCTTCGCAGCCAAAGATCAAGGGGCGGAACCTGCGTTCCGCCCCCTCTCCTATCGGCTTGATTGCGCTCGTTAACTTGCCGGCTTGAGCACCGGGGTCCACTTCGCGATCTCGGATTTGACGAGCGCGGCCAGCGCCGCCGGCGTACGCTCCGCGGCAGGCGGTATCACGCTGCCGAGCTCCAGCAGGCGCTTGCGCACGTTCTCGTCGTCGAGTGCCTTGACTGCGGTCGCGTTCAGCGTCGCCAGGATCGCCGGCGAGGTCCCCTTCGGCGCGAAGATCGCATTCCAGGCCTGGGCCTGGAATGCGGGCAGCCCCGCCTCCGTCGTGGTCGGCACATTGGGCAGCGACGGATTGCGCGCGGGCGTTGCAATCGCATAGGCCTTGATGGTGCCCGCATTGATCTGCGGCACGGCGTTGACGATCTGGTCGCACATATAGTCGACCTGGCCGCCGACCAGCGCGTTCATCGCAGGGCCCGTGCCGTTGAAGGGCACGCCGACCGGCTTGACGTCGAGGATCGAGTGCAGCAGCTCGCACGAGACGTGCGAGACAGAGCCGACGCCGGCATGCGCGGCGTTCACCTTCTCGGCGTTCGCCTTCACGTAAGCCACGAACTCCTTGAGGTCCTTCGGCGGGAAATCCTTGCGCGCCAGGATCAGGATCGGCGTGCCCGCGAGCAGCGCGACCGGCTCAAAATCCTTCTCAGGGTGATAGGCGAGTTTTGGATAAAGCGGCACCGAGGCCGCGTGCGTACCCATGTGCCCGGTGATCAGCGTATAGCCATCGTTCGCCGCACGCGCGGCGCGCGTGGTGGCGGTCGTGCCGCCGGCACCGACCACGTTCTCGATGATGATGCTCTGTCCGAGCGTCTGCGCCATGTGCGCGGTGACGATCCGCGAGATGACGTCGGTGGGACCGCCGGCCGCGAACGGCACGATCATGGTGATGTTGCGCGTCGGATAATTCTGCGCCTGTGCCGGTGCGACAAAGGCGCACAGCGAAGCGACCGCAGCGACGCATGCGCCCGCAAGCGTGCGAATGGTGTTCATCTCGATCCCCTTCGGAACGTCAAAACAAAAATGCCGACCGTGACGGCCGGCATTTTCATTTGACCAGACTGCGGGGAAAGTCGATGCCTTCCGCCTGCGGCGCGCCGACGCAGGCGCCGGATCAGTTCTCCGATTCCGTGAACACCTCGTCGCGCTTGGCGCGCAATGTCGGCAACACGGCGAGCACCAGGAGCGCGGCTGCGACCGCGAGCAGCACAGCCGACAACGGCCGCGTGACGAACACGCTCCAATCGCCGCGCGAGATCAGCAACGCACGCCGCAGGTTCTCCTCCATTAGCGGCCCCAGCACCATGCCGAGCAGCAGCGGGGCTGGCTCGAAATCGTGCTTGATCAGCCAGTAGCCGACGAGCCCGAACACGCCGGCGAGGATGACGTCGACGGGCGCGTTATTGACGGAGTAGATGCCGATCGCACAGAAGATCACGATCGACGGGAACATGAGCCGGTAAGGCACGCGCAACAGGCGCACCCAGATGCCAACCAGCGGCAGGTTGATGATGATCAGCATCAGATTGCCGATCCACATCGAGGCGATCATGCCCCAGACGAGATCCGGCTGCTTCTGCATCACCTGCGGACCCGGCACGATGCCGTGAATGGTCATCGCGCCGACCATCAGCGCCATCACAGCGTTCGGCGGGATACCGAGCGTGAGCAGCGGGATGAAGGAGGTCTGCGCCGCGGCGTTGTTGGCGCTCTCCGGCGCCGCCACGCCCTCGATCGCGCCGCGGCCGAAGCGCGACGGGTTCTTCGCGATCTTCTTCTCCAGCGTGTAGGCGGCGAAGGACGCGATGACCGCGCCGCCGCCCGGCAGGATGCCGAGGATGGAACCGAGCACCGTGCCGCGCAGGATTGCGGGCGTGGAGTCGATCAGATCCTTCTTCGTCGGCATCAGGCCGGTGATCTTCTGCTGCACCAGGTCACGGTTCAGTTCCGCGCCGTGATCCAGATTGCGGATGATCTCGGCAAAGCCGAACACGCCCATCGCGACCGTAGCGAAGCCAAGGCCATCGGCGAGCTCGGGGATGTTGAAGGCCATGCGGGAGGCACCGGTCTCGATGTCGGAGCCGACCATCGAGAGCAGCAGCCCCAGCACGATCATCGCGATCGCCTTGAGCACCGAGCCTTTTGCCAGCACGACGGCAAAGATCAGGCCCAGCACCATCAGCGAGAAATACTCGGCTGGGCCGAACGCCAGCGCGAGCTTTGTCAGGGGCGCGCCGAGGACGGCGATGAGGATGGTCGCGACGCAGCCGGCGAAGAAGGAGCCGATCGCCGCGATCGCCAGCGCCGGGCCGGCTCGGCCCTGCTTGGCCATCTGGTGACCGTCGAGCGCGGTGACGACTGAGGTCGCCTCGCCTGGGATGTTGACCAGGATCGAGGTGGTCGAGCCGCCATATTGGGCGCCGTAGTAGATGCCGGCGAGCATGATCAGCGCGCCGACCGGTGGCAATCCGAACGTGATCGGCAACAGCATCGCCACCGTCGCGATGGTGCCGATGCCCGGGAGAACGCCGACCAGCGTGCCGACGAGGGCACCGATCAGGCACATCAAGAGGTTGATCGGCGATAGCGCGACGACGAAGCCGTGGGCGAGGTTGGCAAAGAGATCCATTACGCCCTCACTGCATCAGGAAACGCGGAAGCATCGGCATCGGCAGCCCCAATATGTAGGGGAACAGGATCGCGCAGCCGGCCGTCAGACAGGCGCCGACGATGACGGCCTCGATCCAGCGCGTCTCGTGCGAACCGGCTGCTGCGATCAGGAAGCTTGCGAACGCCGAGACGACGAGACCCAGCGGCCGGATCGCCAACGCGAAGAACAGGATCGACGCCATCACGAACAACGGCCCGCGCCAGGAATAATGCGAGAGGCCGGGTCCATCCTGCAAAAGACCGGTGAGCGCGATGCCGGCCGACAGCGCGACCATGAGCCCGCCGAACATGCGTGGCGCCGTGCCGGCACCGAAGGAAAATCCGCGCATGCCCTGCAAGTCGCTCGACGCCCACAGCGCGAACAGCGCCACCGCCATCAGCACGACGCCGCCGATATAGTCCTGCGGCGACTTGATCGTCATGAAGATCGTGAGGATCGCCACCGCGAACAGCGGATAGGAGTAGATCAGCGCCAACAGCACGTCGGACGACAGCTTCTTGGCCTCGCCGCCGAACGAGCCGAACACGGCGCCGGGGGCCCCGGCCAACAGGGCGCTTGCATGGCCGATCAGCGCGGCCGCGGGTCCGCGCCCGCTGCCCCAGCCGACAATCGTCCCGAGCGACCAGATGATTTCGAAGATTTGCGGTGCCAGCGCCAGCACGAAGATGCCGAGCGCCACCGACATATTGCTACGCTTAGCTGTCGCTGAATGGCCCATTGTGTCGGCCATGCATGTCTCCTCCGCGACCCGTCGTCACGAGCCTTGTTGTTCTCACGGTTGGATTTGAAACCCCCACCCGGATACTTGCCTAGCGATTTTCGTCAGACAACGCCAGCAAAACCCAAAATGCCCCCGGCAAGCAACAGCCTGAGCGGATGCATGCGTGTCGCAGGGGCAAGCACCGCGACCACGCCCGTCAGCAACAATGTGCGCGGACTGATCGGGCAGTTCAAAAGCCGCCTCACGGAATAGGTCAGCAATGCCATCGGCAGGCACATCGCGCGTGTGATGCATCTCCGGCACGGCCCCGCGGCGGCGCCGACGCGCGACATTTTGGCAAAGGCCACGAACAGCACGAGCAGGTTCGGCGGGAGGTTGGGCTCGGCTCTTGCACGCATGGCGATGAATCCGAAGGCATATCTTGAACCCAAAACCGGGGCCGCGGCCGCGCCAAGGCGGTCTCCGCCTCTATCCACGGGAACCTGGATCGACCTACCGAAACCCCTGTTTTTCTAATCCTTTGCCCCCTATATTGGGGGTGCCGGTTCGCCGGCTATGGAAATAAACGGTCGTCGCAATAAACCATTCGGACCCGGGGGCGGTACCCGGCGCCTCCACCAAAGCCCACCAGGGCTTTCTGCCGCCGGAAGGCGGGCTTTGGCGGGGGCGAAATAGGATCGACGAGGGCGTAAAGGGCGTACTTTTTCTCGGTATGGTTCCGCCGTTATCGGGCTAATGCAATAGTTGCCAACGACAACTTTGCTCCGGTTGCTCAGGCTGCGTAACGCAGTTTGAAAGACCATCTTAAAGTCCTAACGGGTTAAGCTCCGTTAGGCGGGGTTCGGAGGCACCTGGCAACAGAAGCCTCCACTTCCTTTTTTCTCCCCAACGGGGACTCCAGCTACTCCCGCAGGCGCGGTACCATGGATGCTTCGCGAGTCGGGCCGCGAGTGGCGGTTCGGACCGGGCAGAATACGACAGGACCGATAGTCAGGATCCACAATGGCGACCGATCATATCCGATACGACGTGCTGGCACGGGACGCGCTGCGCGGCGTGCTGCGAAAGGTGCTGAGCGATGCTGCAGCGCACGGATTGCCGGGCGAGCATCATTTCTTCATCACCTTCGTATCGAAGGCCGAGGGCGTAAAGCTCTCGCCGCGGCTGCTTGCGCAATATCCGGAAGAGATGACGATCATCCTCCAGCACCAGTTCTGGGACCTCACGGTCCTCGACGACCGCTTCGAGGTCGGCCTGTCCTTCGGCGGCATTCCGGAACGCCTGGTGGTGCCGTTCAGCGCCATCAAGAGTTTTCTCGACCCCTCCGTGAAGTTCGGCCTCCAGTTCGACACGTCTGATGTCGCCGAGGTTGCGCCGGCGGGGTTGCCGGCCGCGCCTGCGGCGTCGGCCGTGTCGGTACCTGCTCCGGCCGCCGAGAAGGCGGAGGCCGAGGAAGAACCTGCCGCGCCGGGCCAGGGCGGCGGCGCCGAGGTCGTTCGCCTCGATCGTTTCCGTAAGAAATGATCGAGACTGCGGGACTTGCAGCGCTAAGCTCGGCCAAACTGCCTATATAGATGAGCCTACGAGAGGTCGCGCGTCCGCGCGGCAGGATGGATGTGCTCATGGACAAGACGACCCGCGCTGCGCGACTCTCCCCTACCCGCATCGAGACCGACAGCTTTGGTCCGATCGAAGTTCCCGCCGATCGCTATTGGGGCGCGCAGACCGAGCGCTCCCGCCAGAATTTTCGGATCGGCGAAGACCGCATGCCGATTTCGCTCGTGCATGCGCTCGGCATCGTCAAGCTCGCCGCGGCCATGACCAATCGCGAGCTCGGGCTGCTCGATCAACGGCGGGCCAGCGCCATCATCCGCGCGGCGCGCGAGGTGGTGGAAGGCCGATGGGATGCGCATTTCCCGCTGGTGGTCTGGCAAACCGGTTCGGGCACGCAGTCCAACATGAATCTGAACGAGGTGATCGCCAACCGTGCCAATGAATTGTTGGGCGGCGAGCTCGGCGCCAAGAAGCCGGTGCATCCCAACGATCACGTCAATATGAGCCAGTCGTCGAACGACTCGTTCCCGACCGCGATGCATATCGCGGCCGCAGACCGCATCATCGCCGATCTCGTCCCTGCCCTAAGCGAGCTGCACCGCGCGCTACGCAAGAAGGAGAAGGCGTTCGCAAAGATCGTCAAGATCGGGCGCACTCACACCCAGGATGCAACCCCGCTGACGCTCGGGCAGGAATTTTCCGGCTATGCCGCGCAGGTCGAGAGCGGCATTGCGCGGCTGAAGGTGGCGGTGAAGGATCTCTATCCGCTGGCGCAAGGCGGCACGGCGGTCGGCACCGGCCTCAATTCCAAGCCGCGCTTCGCAAAACTGTTCGCCAAGCACGTCAAGGCCATTACCAAACTGCCCTTCACCAGCGCCGCCAACAAATTCGAGGCGCTGGCCTCCAACGACGCCTATGTGCTCGCTCATGGCGCCATCAATTCGGTCGCAACCGGCCTGTTCAAGATCGCCAACGACATCCGTCTGCTCGGATCCGGCCCGCGCTCGGGGCTCGGCGAACTGATCCTGCCGGAGAATGAGCCGGGCTCATCGATCATGCCCGGCAAGGTCAACCCGACCCAATGCGAGGCGATGACCATGGTGTGCTGCCAGGTGTTCGGCAATCACACCGCGATCACCATCGCCGGCAGCCAGGGCCATTTCGAGCTCAACGTCTTCAAGCCGGTGCTGGCCTACAACATGCTGCACTCGATCCGGCTCCTGGCCGATGCCGCGCGCTCCTTCACGGAGCACTGCGTCGACGGCATCCGCGCCGACGAGAAGCGGATCCGGGAGCTGATGGAGCGCTCGCTGATGCTGGTGACGGCGCTGGCCCCCAGAATCGGCTACGACAACGCCGCCAAAGTGGCCAAGACCGCGCATGCCAACGGCACGACGCTCAAGCAGGAGGCGGTCAAGCTCGGATTCGTCTCCGCGGACGAGTTCGACCGGCTGGTCAGGCCCGAGAAAATGACCCATCCGGGCTGAATTCCGACAGGCCTCCGTAATCATACGGAGGCCAAATCGTCATGAAATATGGGGCCCAAATGACGGGCTTTGATTACCGTCAATGTCGGCGGCCCGGCAGGTGCTAGCCATACTCACCCCTCCGGGGGCCAAAGTCATGTTTGATGGTACCAGAGGCCGATTGACGAGGACGATCGAATGACGATCAAGTCTATTGCGGTGCAATTCTGCGCCTTGTTTCTGAATGGTTCATCCCGCCCGGCGAGGATCGGGTGATGGAGACGCGGCATGGGGAACGTCATCAATCTGAATCGCTTCCGGAAGCGCGCGGAGCGCGAGGCCTCGGCGAAGCAGGCGGACACCAACCGGGCGAAGTTCGGCCGCACCAAGGCCGAGCGCATCTCGGAGGAGAAGCGTCAGGAACAGGCGAAGGAGCGCCTGGATCAGCATCGGATCGATCGCGAGGAACTGCCATGAAGTCACCCGTCGTCAAGCGATCGATCGTCGTCGCCGGCCATAAGACAAGCGTCAGCCTGGAAGAGGCGTTTTGGAACGGGATGAAGGAGATCTCGGGCCTGCGCAACATGACGCTGTCGGAGCTCGTCGGCGAGATCGATAACAATCGCCAGCAGGGCAACCTGTCGTCCGCGATCCGGCTGTTCGTGCTCGATTACTTCAAGCACCGCGCTGGATCGGGCCAGGCCGAGGCGAAAGCGGCCGCGGAATAGGGCGCAAAAGCCTGACCTGTGCGCAAAACCCTGCGCGCACTTTATAATCACTCTAAGGTGCAGCCTCGACAGGGGGCGCGCGCTTGACCTGCCTGCCTGCGGTTGAAAATACAGGTCATGACCGAAGATAATGACCCGCGCTCGCAGGCGCCCGCCTCCCTCCCGCTGGGCCTCGCCCGGCGCGGCTTTGCGGGCACCATCCAGCATCTGTCCGCCGGCCAGGCCGGCTCCGCCCTGTCCGACATCGAACTCGAAAGTCGCCTGATCGAGCTCGGCTTCGTGGAGGGCGCCAAGGTCGAGATCCTGCACGAGGGCATCGTCGGCCGCGACCCGATCGCGGTGCGCGTCGACAACATCACCGTCGCCGTTCGCCGACGCGAGGCCATGGCCATCATCGTCGCCTGACGCCACCGGACCTGCCCCATGGAAGCACCCTTGCTGCATCTGGCCCTTGTGGGCACGCCCAACAGCGGCAAGACCTCGCTGTTCAACGCGCTGACCGGCAGCCGGCAGAAGGTCGCGAACTATCCCGGCGTCACCGTCGAGCGCAAGGAAGGCTTCTTCGTCACTCCCTTGGGACGTCAGGTCTCGCTCGTCGACCTGCCCGGCACCTATTCGCTGCGCGGCCGCAGCCCGGACGAGGAGATCACCCGCGACTTCGTGCTCGGCAAGGCGTCTGGCGAGATCAAGCCCGATCTCGTGCTGTGCGTCGCCGATTCCACCAATCTCCGCCTCACCATCCGCCTGCTGCTCGAGCTCAAGCGCACTGGGCGGCCGCTGGTGCTGGTGCTCAACATGTTCGACATCGCCACCCGCCGCGGCATCACCGTCGATGTCGAACGGCTTGCGCAAGAGCTCGGCGTGCCCGTGGTCACCTCGATCGCGGTGCGCAAGGGCGGCACCGCCGCCCTGTTGAAGCACACGGACGAGATTTCGGCACAGGTTCAGCCGCAGCCGCAGGAGAACACCTGGCGGGCGCTGACCGTGTCCGAACTGCGCACCACCCAGCGCGAGGCCGACCGGATCATCGCGGCGAGCGTCAGCCTGCCGAGCCGTCCCGACACCTGGACAGCGCGGATCGACGCCGTGGTGCTGCACCCCGTCGGCGGCCTCCTGGTGCTGGCGCTGATCCTGTTCGTGATGTTCCAAGCGGTGTTCGCCTGGGCCAAACCGCTGATGGAGCTGCTCTCCGGCGGGTTCGACGGGCTCGGGCAGCTCGTGCACGCTACGCTACCCGCCGGCCTGTTGCAGAGTTTTCTCCAGAACGGCGTGATCTCAGGCGTCGGCAGCGTCATCGTGTTCCTGCCGCAGATCATCATCATCTTCCTGTTCATCCTGCTCCTGGAAGATTTTGGCTACATGGCGCGCGCCGCGTTCCTGATGGACCGCATCATGGGCGGCGCCGGCCTGCACGGCCGCGCCTTCATTCCGCTGCTGTCGAGTTTTGCCTGCGCCATCCCCGGCATCATGGCGACGCGCGTGATCGACGACCGGCGCGACCGCCTGACCACGATCCTGATCGCGCCGCTGATGACCTGCTCGGCGCGCATCCCCGTCTACACGCTGATCATCTCGGCCTTCATTCCGGACACCGAGGTCTGGGGCTTCATCCACCTGCAGGGGCTGGTGATGTTCGGCCTCTACGCCGCCGGCATCGTCAGCGCGCTCTGCGTGTCCTTCGTGATCAAGTTCTTCATGCTGCGCGACTACGCACCGGCGCCGTTCATGCTCGAATTGCCCGACTACAAGATGCCGCGCCTGAAATCGATCGCGATCGGCATCTTCACCCGCGCAAAGATGTTTTTGCAGCGCGCCGGCACCACGATCTTCTCGATGATGGTGCTGATCTGGTTCCTGGCCTCGTTCCCGCAGCCGCCCGCGGGCTCAACCGAGCCTGCCATCGACTTCAGCCTCGCTGCGATGATCGGCAAGGCGCTGGAGCCGCTGCTCGCGCCCGTCGGCTTCAACTGGCAGATCGCGGTGGCGCTGATTCCGGGCATGGCGGCGCGCGAGGTCGCGGTCGCAGCCCTCGGCACGGTCTATGCGATCGAGGGCGGCAAGGAAGCGGCCGAGCAGATCGGCCAAGTGCTGGCAACCAAATGGTCGCTGGCGACCGCGCTGTCGCTGCTCGCCTGGTACATCTTCGCCCCGCAATGCGCCTCCACCCTCGCGGTCATCAAGCGCGAGACCGGAAGCTGGGCCTGGATGGCGACCACGTTCGTCTACATGCTGACGCTGGCCTATCTGGCGAGCCTTGCAACCTACACCATCGCCGTTGCGCTCGGCGCGGGATAGGCGCCGCCACAAAAACTTCGAAAACAACCCCATGCAAAGTAGCCGGCGGGAACTCGGCGGCGGGCCCGAAATTCGGAAAATCCGTTGACACGTCGGGCAAATCGGTGGCAGGGTGGCATCATCGGAGAATTTGCAAGCCGGCCACGGCGTGACCTGCATCTGTTGATGCGAGAGGCCGGATAGAGCTTCAGCATGAGCGGCTGGCGACCCGCCCTTTTCTCGCCTCCATCATCATTCAGGAACGTACTGGGGGCGGGCTCCTCCGGGGGGCAGTTCCTGAAGGTTCTGCGTGATCGTCCGACGTTTGCTGCAACATCAAGTGATTGCGTCCCGACGTGCACTGCTTGGCGGGCTCGCGTCCTCAGCCTGCGTTGTCGCGCTGGGCGGATGCGCCAGCCTGGGTGCTACCGGCGCGCGCTACGACGCTTCGTCGCTTTCGGTGAACCCTACATTGCTCGTCGCAACCACGCGCAAGCCCGTGAACGGCGGCCGGGCGAAGCCCTGGTTCGGGCCGGAGCGGGCCTCTCAGATGACCGTCGCAAGAGCCAAGCTTGTGCCGCCTGGTGACAGCCGTTTCTCTCTGGCTGCAGCCGGACTTGGTGACTGGCGTTTTGATGGGGTCGAGCCAGTGTCGGGAGAGGTCGGCAGTCTTGTCGCGCAGGCCGGCAGCGGACCAGACGTCCTGATCTACGTGCACGGCTTCAAACAGACGTTCGAGACAGCGGCGCTTGATGCCGCGCACCTCTCCGATGGCATCAGGTTCCGCGGTCAGACGATGGTATTCTCCTGGCCCTCGAAGGCTGGACTGTTTGACTATGCCTATGACCGCGACAGCGCGATGTGGTCCCGCGATGGCTTCGAACGCGTGCTTCAGTCTGTCGTGGCGAACTCAAGCGCCGGCCGCGTCCACATCGTCGCGCACAGCATGGGAACCATGTTGACGCTCGAAAGCCTGCGCCAGCTCTATGCGCGATATGGTGACACCGTTTCAGATAGAATCGGGGCCGTGGTGTTCGCCGCGCCTGATATCGACATGGACGTGTTCTCGTCGTCGATCAACCGCATCGGTCCGCTTTCGCGCAAGATCACCGTCATCGCCGCAACGAACGACCGCGCGCTGGCATTGTCGGGGCAAATCGCTGGTGGGATGACACGGGTCGGCGCGGCCGAGAAGACAGCCATCGAGGGGCTCGGGGTGCGTGTGGTCGATGCTTCCGATGCAGGCTGGGGCGTTATCAACCACGACTTGTTCCTGTCGAATGCGGAGGTGCGCCAAGTGATACGCCGCTCAATTGATGCCGTGGCCGCGTGAATCCGGCGTGGTGGAAACGATCGGGCGGTTCCTGCTCGCCGCGATGTCGCGTTCGGCGGATTCGCCTCGATACTTCCATGCGCAGGACATGCTCCCGGTTCCCTGGTTTCCCAACCGGTTTCCGGGAACACATCTTCGGCACGCGCTTTGACACGGCGGAGGAGTCATGACCCGCGTTTGGAACTCACCGATCTTCGTGATCGCGCTCGTCTATTTCATCGTCGACGGCGTCTTTTCCTATGTCACGCGGCCGATCACGGCATGGATTGCCAGACAAAGGCTGCTTGAGCGTGTGCGGCTCTGGATCACTTCATTGCCGCCATATCCCTCGCTTGCCCTTTTTGCGGTGCCGGTGATCATCCTCGAGCCGGCTAAACCGTTGAGCGGCTATTTGATCGGGACGGGGCATTTCTTCACAGGCGCGGTCATTTTTATTGCCGCGGAAGTCTTGAAGCTCACCGTCGTGGAACGGCTATTTCAGCTGAACAAGGAGAAGCTGCTATCGATCCCGGCCTTTGCGTGGGGATATCGGTATTGGCGAGCCATGATGGACATGGTCGAATCTCTCGCAGTCTGGAAGGCAGCAAGAAGGATGGTCGTTCAGGCCGCAAACGTGTGGCGTGCGTTTTTTCACCGATCCAGAGACGCGCGAAACGAACCACGCGCGCGTGGCACGCGGATTGTTCGCTCGCGAGCTGGCTGATCGATATCAAGGCCTAGTGGCGTGGCCTTCACGAGCGCCCCGCCGAATTACCTACTGCCATCTTGCGATCGGCCCAGCGCTTGATATCGCCGACCGTCAGCACCTTGAGGAACGGATTGGCGTTGACCAGCTTTTCGCGCGTGGTCCGGCCCGTCACGTCAGCGGCCGCCATGAGGGAAGCAGCATCGGCACTTTCTGCGCCGGACAGTAGCGCCACGGCACCCGCCGGTCCCGCGAAATGGGCAAGGTAGAGAGAACCGGGCGTGACTGGCAGACCGCGCTTGTTCAGCATCGCGGCATATTCCTCGACCAACCGCGCGGCAATCTCGCGCGCAAGCTCGGCATCTCGTCGCAAGTCCAACAGTTCCTTGTCGCTGCGGCGCTGGATCAGATCGCGTCGGTGCCTTCGAACGGCTTCGAGCCACGTGTCATCGAGAAACTGGGCGGCGCCGATCGCGCTCGACCGCTTGTTCCTCGCGTTCGGGTCACCATTGGACTCGGCTATGATGATGCGCTCGACCATCGCCTTGGCGGCCGTCCTGTCGATCGATTGCCCGTTCAAATGAGCGTCGCGGAACAGGACGAGACTTGCGACAAAGGCCAAGCCGATCGCCACTCCAAGAACGAGCGTGATGGACTCCGCCGACAGCCAGTCCCGCGCGGCGACAACTGACCCACGCTCGTCCGGGCGAGGCGGCCGGATTTCGCCGGCACGACCTGTTTGCTCCGACGCATGCGCGAGGAGCCGCGGATTGCCCTCGGCCATCTCGCTGATGCAGAGGAATCGTTGGGCTAGGTCTGGCATCCCGTTGACAGGTTCAATGCTTTGAATAGACCATCGAAGACACCTGACCGGCAGGGCTTGACCTCCGCGACCGGTTTGGCGCGCTTGGCATTCGCAATTGCCTTGGAAGTTCCGTGCCCGGGCCGAGGTCTGTGCAGCATGACCGCGGATTTTCCCCCGCTTGCGCTGCGCTTGTGTCGCTCGATGATCTTCAAAGGCACTCGCGCAACAATCGCTGTTTGATCCGGCGGGTGCTTGGGTTCGCTCGAGGAGGCCGGCCGCGGCGGCGCTTCAAATTGCAGCTGCGGAATTTCGAGCCGGTCTGCCTCCGTCAGCGTATCGTGTGAGGCGCGTAACCCGACGGTCGCCTGAGCGGGCGGCTCGTTCACAGGCTTTGTCATGCGCGGCGGCGTCTCAAGCTCCATCACCGCGAGTGTACCGAAGCCAACAAGGATGAGAGCCACTCTCATCTGTTTTCGCGCTCTCCGAACGAGAAGCCTCGTTCAACGCCTGCTGGAAATAAGTTCCCGAGTTTCGGAGAACAATTGCAAACTTCCAATGAGGCGGCTTAGCGGCAGAAGTGAACCAGCTGGCGCGGTTACGGGACAAGATCAGAGACAGGGTTAACGCGCGCCATGCGAACTGGCCTGGTTGAGCAAACACCGTTGCTTGTATCATCAGCCTCGAACCAGCATGGCCGGAATCAGCCTCCAGGGAGAACGTCATGAAATTCTACGACTGCGCAACGGCGCCCAGCCCGCGCCGCGTGCGTATCTTTCTTGCCGAGAAAGAACTTACCCTACCGACCGTGCAGATTGATTTGCGCAACGGCGAGCAGTTCACGCCGGCGTTCCGGGCGCTCAATCCCGGTTGCACGGTGCCCGTCCTGGAGCTCGACAGCGGCGCGGCGATTACCGACGTCATTGCGATATGCCGCTATCTCGAAGAACTCCATCCCGATCCTCCCCTGATGGGCAGAAACGCGGAGGAAAGAGCCGTCATCGAATCCTGGCTGCGGCGGATCGAGTGGGATGGAATCTACGCAGCCCAGGAGGCGTTTCGAAATGCCGCTCCCGGACTGACGGGCAGAGCCCTGCCCGGTCCTGTGCCTCTGGATCAGATTCCGGCGCTCGCAGAGCGAGGGCGCCTTCGCCTTCAGCACTTCTTTGCGTGGCTCGATGCACGCCTCGCCGACAATGAATTTGTCTGCGGACCACAGTTTACGATCGCCGACATCAGCGGCCTGGTGACCGTCGATCTTGCGGCCCGGGCGAAGCTCACACCGCCCGAGCATCTCGGCCATCTGCAAAGATGGTACAAGGACGTTTCAGCGCGCCCGAGCGCCAAGAGCTGATCCTGGCAATTGCATCAGCTCCTCTCAGATGAACGACCGCGTCAGGCCGTGAGCGGTTCTCGCGGTGACAGCCAAATCGAAATTGGATTTGCTCGGCCGGCAATTCGGCAGCAGCCATGTGGTTTCAATTTATCAACTGCTAACCCACGGTGGGCGTCTTGCGGGATTGCGGCAAACAGCTCGTCACTCACAATGAGGGATGCGCCAAGCCTCCGGGTGAGCGTTTCGAGCTTGCGCGCCACGTTTACGGTGTCTCCGGCGATTGTTTGTTCCAGATGTCCTTCCACGCCAATTTGGCCCATGCCAACCGAGCCCAAATGTACGCCGATGCCAATGCTCAGAGGCAATTCTCCGCGAGCGCTGCGGTTAGCACTCCAAGCCGCAATCGTGTCCAACATTCCGAAGGCACAGGAGAGGGCCTGACCGGCCGCGTAGCGCGTATCATGGGAGTCACCGAACATAGCCACGATAGCGTCGCCCTGGTACTGTACAACTTTGCCCTCATGCTGAATGACGCGTGTCGCCATGCGCTGTTGGTAGTTGCGCAGAAAGCTCATGTGCTCTGCGGGTGACCATTCTTCTGTCATGCAGGTGAACCCGATTATGTCGGCGAAAAGAATTGCCGCGCGCTCGACTCGCACGACTTCCCGCGTCGGGGAAGTCCTGCAAGGTGGCTCCCAAACGTCTTTGATCAAAGGAATACCATTCAAATTTGCGGCGCCCATGGCGTAACCTCTCTGGGTCCGGTTTCAAAATTCAGCTGGTCAGATGATCAGCCTGTACCCGCAGGTTGAGCGCATAGCCCTCGAGTGAAAACAGCATCTTGCAACCGCCATCAGCAACTCGCTGACCAAGTATTGTCATTGCGCTATCAAGTTCTATCAAGTTGTGTTAGCTTGTGTCACAATCCCCGCGCTCGACAGGTGCTGGAGCAGTCCCATGACGACCAGTCTTTCCGGACGCCATCTCGTCCGCTTCAGCGCGGGTTTGCGGGCCCATCGGGCTACGTTTTCACTCAATGATGCCGAATACGCGGATCAGATTCTCAAGATTTCGCTCAACACCTTCAAGAAATGCGTCCAGCCAGACAGTGATACGCTTTCACTTAAGCGGCATACCCTGCTGAATATCCTTGCCAACGCAGGGTTGAATCCGCGAGACTACGGACTCTCTATTGCCCTTCCGAGTCAATCGTCGCCATTCGGGGGATATCATGCGAGAGACTACGACCATCTGTGCGGTCGATTTTTTCTCTACCGGCGGTCCTTTCTGACCGCCCGTAACATCACCTGTAGCGTGCTGGACATCCGGCCAAGCGAGAGCCACGACTGCCTGGCATTCAGTGAACTGCACTACTACGTCTCTGACTCAGGCGCGCGAGACGAGATCCATTATTCTGGATATGTCCATATGAACCAGGAGCGCAATGTTCTCAGCATGCCCGCGCATTTTGAGGGGCAGGTGAGGCTGACGCTCGTGCAGCCGGAGCGACTCGGCAAATCCAAGGTCAAGATGCGTGGCGCGGTTCTGACATTTGGAAATCCAAAGGGCTACTGGCAGCCAACCGTCTCCTGCGTCTTTGTCGATGGACCGGTCGAGGTGAAGGTGGCGCATCCAAGGAATCTTTGCAGGACAATCCTCGAAGGATCGGAGGAGCATGCAATTCTCTCCGCCGAAATGGCTCGTGTTGAAGAACATGCAACGATCATGACCCCCTTGATGTGGGCCAAGCTACAGGCCGGAGCTACAGTCGCTTAGGAAATCCTCATGGCGCGCACGCCACGCATCGCAGTGATCCTCGACGAGAATACCAGCGGCGATGGAAGCCGCTACGAGGCTTCGAAGAGTTACTTCACGGCGATCCGGGATGCCGGCGGCCTGCCCTTCGGCATCCCCTACCTCCCGGAAATCGTGAGGCCGGTCGTTGAGGAATTTGATGGCCTGCTTTGCGTCGGGGGCCGGTTTTCCTACCCCGACGACTGGTACCTCCAGGGCAAGCTATCGAGGGCTCCGCCTTCGGAGAGACTGGCTATTGAGCGCGAAATCACCAGCGAATTTCTGCGCCGTGAAAAGCCCATTCTCGGGATATGTGCCGGCATGCAGCTGCTTGCTGGCCTTCATGGCTGTCGGTTGTGGTCTGACGTCCAGGCTTCGGGTACCTCGATCATCGAGCACGACAAGAAGGGTTCGCTGCACAGTGTGACGCTCACCCCCGGGACGAAGCTGGCCGCTTTGGTGGAAGTCCCCGCAATGCTCGTCAATACGTTCCACTGGGAGGCTGTTGGAGAGTTGTCCTCGTCGGTGATCGCCAGTGCTCATTCCGATGATGGGGTCATCGAGGCCATCGAGATTCCGGCGCACCCATTTGCGGTCGGCGTTCAGTGGCATCAGGAACAATTCGTCGCCGCCGATCACCCTGGCAACCAGGTGTTTCGAGGCCTTGTGAAGGCATGTGTACCGAGCAAAAGCGACTGACTGACAGTTAACGGAGGAACGCCGTGCGAAGCTGGTATTCCCGGATGGTGGCGATAGGGCTGGGACTCGCGGTCTTCGGCGACAGTGTCCGCGTCATGGCTCAAGAGGAAATCGTCCCGACCGCGAAGGTTGTGAGCATCGATTGGCCCGAGGCGTCCAAAGGCGTTCTGGCGGTTGCACCTGAACTCGGCTCGCTGCCGAAGAGCCTCGCCGCGAAGCTGTTGCCCGATGTCGATCGGCAACTCGAGGGCCTCGTCTTTTCAGACAAGGAGGCGTTGCGGCCGCTGGTGTTGCTCAATGCGATAACGGCTGGCGTCAATCCGCGCATCGCGAAGGTTCCGATCCCGGTGCTGGCACCGATCGACAGCTCTCGATATGTGTCGGCGTTTGCCAGCTCGCGAGGGCTCAAGCCGAAAGCCACGGCTGACTTTCTCAGCCCTTCAATCAGCAGAATGCAGTTCCTCGGCAAGACGACCGGCTATGACGCCATACTCACAGTCAAGCCGACACTGCTCCCTCGCGGCTACAAGGCGAACGCAAATCTCGTCCAGATTCATCTCGGCGGGACCGGCTTGCTGTATGACGTCAGCAATGAGGACAAGAGCGGCGGAGATGCGCGGCGCGGCGATGTCGTCGAGGACAAGACACTGCAGGACATGTACCCGCGGCTTCGACGCAACGTCAGCGACGATGGTCTGACCTACACTTTCGTCAAATACGGTGTGTCCTACTTCGCTAACATATCCTGTGCCAGCGCCCCGCCGTTCGCCACGGATTTCCCCTGTGCGGAGGTCGAGGGGATTCTCCGGACGGTGCTTCGTGATCTGCGCCTCGTTGGTGGCCTGCCGCTCCCTATCCCTCATGCGAAAGCAAACGTTTCGCCACGTCCCGCAAAGAAAAGCCCCAGCTTCACGTACTACGCGCCGGGCAATCTCCTGCATGGGACAAGCCAGGACAACCTCGGAGGCGTGACGCAGAAGATCCTGTGGGGTGGGGGCAATCTGCGTTTCCCGATCGAGCAAAATCCGGCTTTCGCAAATTCACAGACCTTCATGCATGGCGGCGATTGTTATGGCCACAAGATCCCTCTGGATCACGGGCGTTACAAATGCCAGGAAAATCCAGGCAAGATACTCGAACCTCGCGAAGACAATGCGGAGAACTACGCCTATCCGTGGCGCGACAATTACTGCGAGGAACGAAACGACGATTCGCGAGAGCCCAGGGATTGTCCGGCAAGAAAGCGGGCTCACGAAGGCCAGGACATCCGGCCCCTCGAGTGTCGATATGACGGCACGCGTTGCAGGATCAACCTGTTCAACGTCGTCGCCGTGACCAAGGGTAGCGCACTTTGGAAACCCAACAACAATGTGAAGTTCATCGCCGAAGACGACACCGGGGTCTATTTTGTGTATCTTCACATGAGCCCCGACGCCCTCAGGGACGCGGGCCTCAAGCAAGGCCAATTGGTTCGCCGCGATCGCGGGCAAAAGATAGGCAAGGTCGGGAATTGGATGCACACCGACCAGAACGCCACAACGGCCCATCTGCATTTTGAAATCCGATCTCAGACCGAAACATGCTTGGGCTTTGGCTGCACGTCCTCCCCGTACTGGACACTCATTCGGACGTATGAAGCGCTGATCGGCATGCAAGGAACGGAGCTTCCTTGATAACGACATGATGCATGGAGGAGTGCGTTCGGTTTTGATTTGCAGCTGCCCAAGATCGTGAGTCCGTTCAACGACTGTCGGAGCAATCCGCCTCAGCGTGGTTGGCTTTGGGGCGCGGCGCTCCCTTATGGCAAAGGGGAATGTGCGATGAAGCTTGCACGTCGGGGCTTTTTACGTGTGATCGGAGGAGGGCTCGCAGCGCCGGCGCTATCGGGCGCGGCCTGGAGCCAATCTTCAGGGAGTTCCCAGACCGCGGATGCGGTCGCGGCCTACGAGCCGAACCCTGACTTCACTTACGTCCCAGGGCTGACTCCGCTTAAGGCGGCACTGCGGCCATACCGGAAGAAAACGTACCGGTTAGAGAAGCAAGTGCTGGGTGGAGGCAAGCTCGTGATTCATAATTACGGGCATGGCGGCGCCGGCATCACGATGAGCTGGGGGTGTGCACAGGAGGTCGCAGACATCCTGACGGCGCAGTATCCAAACCCGGCAGGAAAGCCGGTTGCGGTCTTGGGGGCTGGGGTCATGGGTCTGACGGCGGCGACATGGTTGACCGAAAAACTGAGAATGCAAGTGACGGTGTATTCCAAGCATTTGATCCCGCACACGACCTCGAGCATAGCCGGCGGCCAGTTCGCTGCTTCGAAAGTTGCATTTCAAGCCGGCGAAAAAGACAAGTTTGTCCGTATCCTGCGCCGCTCACACAAGGAGCATGGGTTGCGCGGCAGCGCCTATGGTGTCTCTCCTCGAGACAACTACTCTCTCATTGAACTGCCATCGTTCGCGGATGTCCCGCCCGATCTCGTTCCGCGAACTCAGCTGTACCGGCTGCCGTTTTCACCGATGAACCGACCAGGGTGGAAATATTCGACCCTGCTGGTAGAACCTCCGATATTTCTGACCAAGCTCCAGCAGGAACTGCAGAAAAATGGTGTGCAGTTCGTGTACCAGGAATTCTTCGATGAAGATCAAGTTCGCGCACTTGCACCGGACATCATTATCAACTGTACCGGTGCGGGCTCAGACGCCATCTGGCCCGACCCTGATCTGACGCCGACCAAAGGCCAACTGGTATGGTTGCCGGCGCAGCCCCGACTTCAATACCTGTTTAGTGGGAGCGGTTACGTGTTTCCGCGCGCGGACTGCGTCGTGATAGGTGGAACTGAGGAAACCAGCTACACGGATGATGACCCCGATCCGCAACGTTGCGCGCAACTCGTACAGCACTTGAAGGACGTATTCGATGGCGTCGCAACGATCGCCCCGACATGGATGATCCAGGATGAGTGACGGATGGACGACTTGTCGTGCGCGTTCGACCTCGCCTGGGGCGCCGAAGCAATAGGCAAACCTCCTGCCGAAAAGCGTGGACAGGGCCGCACGCTGCCGGTGCGTCCGGAAAATCAAACCAGGGATATCCTCTGTCCGCACGGTCACATCCCCCGGTCCCTCGTCGGATCGGGGCGGATTTCGGCGGACCACCGCGGATAGGGACTGCCCGGACACTCCGGCTACCGGTCGAGCTACGCAGCCACCGTCGCCGCTGGCCGTTTGACCAACGCAAAGGCCGCGGCCGCGACGAGACACATGACGCCCGCAAGCAAGAATGCAGGACCGTATGTCCCCAACGCGTCCCGGCTGACGCCTGCGCCGAAGGCCATCATGCCGACACCGAGCTGGTGCGCGGCAAAGATCCAGCCGAACACGACCGGCCCCATGTCGCGACCAAAGGCGCCGACCGTCAACTTCACCGTCGGAGGAACGGTCGCGATGAAGTCCAGTCCATACAGGATGGCGAACGCGCTCATGGCCCACAGGCTCGCATTCGATTCCACGAGCCAGATGAGGGACAGTCCGCGGAAGCCGTAGTAGATCGCGAGCAACAGGCGATTGTCGAACCGGTCGGACAGCCAACCCGAGCCGATCGTTCCGATCAGGTCGAAGACGCCGATCATGGCGAGCAGGCTTGCGGACGTCACCAGCGGAAAGCCGAGATCGCCGCAGAACGGCACGAAGTGCGTGGATGTAAGCCCGTAACTGGAGATGCCGCAGATGAAGAACGTCAGCGCAAGCACCCAGAACACCAGACGAGTTGAGGCCATTTTCAACCCGCTGAAGCTGATCGCCGCAAAATTCTGCGTCGGCGCAGGCATCACCGGCGCAACGGTCGTCTCGCCGAACGGCGCCAGTCCCAGATCCTGGGGGCGGTCCTTTCCGAGCAAGCGGTAAAGAATGAGCATGATCAGAAGGCCGAGGCCTGACGGAATCAGCGCGACCCGCCAGCCCCAGTGTTCGGCGATCCATGCGCCCAGCGGCATGAAGATCAACGTGCCGGTTGCGATCGCGCCGTTGAGGAGGCCGACCACCAGCCCGCGATGGCTGGTGAACCAGCGCACGGAGACGACCGCCGCCAATTGCAGCGCCGTCAGCCCTGGCGCGATACCGAGCAGCAGACCCAGGCCGAACCACATCTCGATGCGGCTCGTCATGAAGGCGGTGAGCAGCAGACCCGCCAAGGCGAGGCTACCCGCGATCGTCAGCATCTTGCGCGGGCCATAGCGCAGCATCAGACCGCCCGCGAACGGCGCGGCCAACCCGAAGAGGGCGAAGCGAAGACCTTGCGATGCGGACAGCTCGCCCATGCTGACGTTCACGTGAGCCGCAATCTCACGCATCAGCACGCTCGGCACGCCGAGCGCCGAACTCGCGAACAGGGAATACAGGAACGCGAGAGCGGCCATGATCCAGCCGTAGTGGATATTCCGGGCCGCAGCGCGCGCGGCTACATACTCAACAAGCATCGCCCCATCCTTCAAGAAACGAAATTTGCGAAAATGTACCGGGCCAGTCGAAAGCCCGCCTTGCAACCCAATCGGGAATTAGTGGCATGGCGCCCGGAACGCGTCCATGGGATACATGACCCTATTCCCGGCATCGTGCGCAAGTTTGCGGCAGGCATGATCTGCCCTCTTTTGTCGAGGCCGTATCGCGAGTAACGCAGTCGCAGCTCCGCTCACCGGACCACCACCGCAATATGGATCATTTCACCACCAGCAGACTGACCGCCGAGAGACTGCACGACGGCCACCTCGCGGACCTCGTCGCGCTGCACCTCGATGCCGAGGTGTCGCGCTTTATCGGCGGCGTGCGCTCGGCGGAGGCGACGAAGACCTATCTGGCGGTCAACATGGCCCATTGGGACCGACATGGTTTTGGGCTGTGGGCGCTGCGAACGAAGGACGGGGATTTCGCCGGACGGGCGGGACTCCGGCATCTCGACGTCGATGGCCTAGACGAGGTGGAAATCTTCTATGCGTTCAAGCGCGCATCTTGGGGCCAGCAGCTGGCGAGCGAGATTGCAAGCGCCCTGACCGACATCGCATTCACCAGACTCGCGCTGCCGTCCCTTGTCGGCCTGGTCTACCCCGACAATAGCGCATCCCGCCGCGTCCTGGAGAAGTCAGGTTTTGCGCTCGAGCGGAGCACGATGCGACCTGGCGGAGAGATGGTGATTTACCGCGCCCGGCGGGCTGCAAAGAGTTAGTCCAGGCGCGGGCAAGCGGGCGAGCTTCCTATCCACCCGGCTCGGCCGCGGCATGGATGACGACACCATACTGCGTCGCAATCGTCCGCAGCGAGGGCGCCTCCTTGCTTCGCGTTGTCGCCTCGGCGAAGGCGGCGAACATGCGGTCGAGGCCGCCGCCCGGCATCGCGAACACGAGGAGACGCGCGGTGTCGGGCCCCACATTGCGGTAGCCGTGGCGCAGATGGCGCGGCGCGAACAGAAATGCACCGGCCCCGAGACGCAAGGGATCGGGCGCGCCTTCGATGTTGACAAGCACCTCGCCGCTCAGCACGTAGAATGCCTCGTCCTCGCGGCCATGGGTATGCATGGGCGCACCGCGGCCCGGCGGCACGATCGATTCCCAGATCGAGAATTGCTCACCGGTATCGCGCGCCATCGCCTTGTAGCTGTGCGTCACGCCGAGCACGTCGAGCGTCGGGCCCTCGCCCGGCGCTCGAAAGAGCGGGTTCGGCTGCGAAGCATTGTGGCCTGCATCGCTGCTCATGGCAGTTCCTCCGAGGGATCGGGTTACGATGCATCGTTATCCAGCCGGAATGAACCCGCACGTTTCAGCAACGTTCCTCGCACCCGCGAATGTGATGCAAGCTGAGGTCAACGGTGGAACCGGTCGCGTCTGCAAAACGCCACTTGTCGTAGGGCGCGCACTGCCCAAATGAAGAGGATGGTCGCACGCTTGTCCCACGGAAGCGGAAGGCCCGCTCAAAGGTTCTCCACCACGGAGACCGCCATGCCGCCACTGGCACCCGCAAACGAAACCGAACGCCTGGCTGCCCTGCACGCGCTCGACATTATCGGCAGCGCGCCGGAACGCGCATACGACGAGATCACCGAGCTCGCGGCGCAGGTGTGCGGCTGCCCGGTCGCCTATATCAGCTTCATCGACGACGACCGGCGCTGGCTCAAGGCGCAATACGGCCTTCCGTCCGGCGTGACCGACGCGCCACGGTCGAGCGCGGTCTGCGCGACGACGATCTGCGGCGCCGAACTGCTCGTCGTTCCCGATCTGAAACTGGATCCCCGCTTCGAGAACAGCCCGATGGTTTCGCTGGAGCCGCCGTGCCGTTTCTATTGCGGGATGCCGCTCATCACCGATGAAGGCTATGCGCTCGGAACCCTTTGCGTGATGGATTTTTCACCGCGGCAGCTGTCCTTCGAGCAGACCGAAGCGCTGCGCATGCTGTCGCACCAGGTGCTGGCCCAGCTGGAGCTGCGCCGCAAGCTGATGGACTATGGCCGCACCATCGATGAACTGGAGCAGGCCCGGCGAGAGGCCGCAACCGAGCGGGCGCGCGCCGAAGAGCTGCTGCGCAACGTCCTGCCGGAACCGATCGCCGACGAGCTGAAGCAACGCGGCAGGGTTCAGCCCAGATATACGCGGTCGGCGACGATTCTGTTCGCTGATATCCAGGGCTTTACGCTGCTGGCCGAACGAACCGAACCGGCTCTGCTCGTCGATCTCCTCGACGCCTACTTCTCGACACTGGACGAGATCGGCGCCCGCTATGGTCTGGAGAAGGTCAAGACGATCGGTGACGCCTACATGGCGGTCGGCGGCGTCCTGTCGCCCGACCGGCGACACTCGATCGATGCGTGCCTGGCGGCGCTGGAGATGCGAACCCGGCTCGACGCGTTCAGGCTGCGCTCCGAAGCGATCGGAGTGGATGCCCCCCAATTGCGCATCGGCCTTCATACCGGCCCCGTTATTTCCGGCGTCGTCGGTAACCGCAGGATGACCTTCGATATCTGGGGCGACGCGGTCAACACCGCGTGGTTCATGGAAGCGTTCGGGGTTGCGGGACGGATCAACGTCTCCGACACCGTGGCCGGACACGTGCACGGGCTTTTCGACCTGGAGCCGCGCGGCGCGATCGAAGCCAAGCACGAACGCGCACACGAGATGTTCTTTCTCAATGGCCTGAAGACGGAATATGCGCGCAACGGGGACGGCCATTCGCCGAATGACCATTTTCTTGCCGAGTATCACCGCATCGGCGGTTCGCGGCTGGCCTCTGGCCGGTGATCCTGAGCGCCACCTGCGTTCTGTCGGAAGAAGACATGAAGCCCATCAGTGGATCGAAGGCCGGGTGCAGTTAATGAGGCGCCGCACCGGTCAACCGCGCCTATCGGAGCAATTGGCCGCACTGGCTCAGCCGTGCCTGATGTGATCAAATCGTGGGGAACACGGTATGGCGGGCAATCATGCAACGACGGGAGCTCCTGGCCGGACTCTGTGCAGCGTCCGTGTGGCCCGGCGCCGTCCTGGCGCAGCAGGCCACACGCCGGCTCGCATTCGTGCATTCCGGCATTCCGGCCGATCGACTGACGGAGAGCCGAGGACCGTTCTGGGTCCGCCGGTTCTACGAAACGCTCCGCGGACTCGGCGACATCGAGGGGACCAACCTGATCGTCGAGCGCTTTTCCGCCGAGGGCCGCTCCGATCGCTTCGCGTCGCTCGCTGCCGAGGTCATTGCCCGCAAACCTCAGGTGATCGTGACCAATCTCAACGATCTCGTGAAAGCCTTGATGGCTGCGACGACATCGATTCCGATCGTTGCGGTGGTCGGCGATCCCCTTGCCGGAGGGCTCGTCACCAACCTTGCGCGACCCGGCGGCAATCTGACGGGGGTCAGCATCAATGCCGGGGTCGAGATTTACGCCAAACGGCTTCAGATCATCAAGGAGGCTCTTCCGTCGGCCACGCGGATCGGCCACCTCCTGTCCGGCACCTGGGAGCCGAGCAGCGGCGGAACGCTGGCTGACGCGAGTGCACGTCTGGGCGTCTCCATCACGCGCATCGCAATGCCGGTGGTCAACGAAACGGAGCTTGCCCGCACCTTCGCCGACATTGCCGAGCAAAAGCTCGACGGCATCATCCCCGACGAAGGAGGCAGCTTCCTGGCCGCCCGCGCGACTCTTGCCGCGCTTGCAGCGAAGCACCGTGTCCCCGTCATCTACCCCTTTCGCGACTATGTCGAGGAAGGCGGGCTGATGGCCCTGGCACCCGACCTCGGCGAACTCGCCGTACGCATGGCAAACGACGTGCATCAGATTTTCAACGGCACCAAGGCTGGCGACATTCCGTTCTACCAGCCGAGCAAATTCCTTCTGATCTTCAATTTGCGGACCGCCAAGGCCATGGGCCTCGATCTGCCCGTCAATCTGATCGCCCGCGCCGATGAAGTGATCGAATAGCAGCACGCCTTTTTCCCGTTTGCGGCGCGGAAGCGGCTTGATACGCTGGTCGAGCGCAAATTTTGGCGCAGCAGTCCCGGAGCATGAATGCGGCGGCGCGAATTCCTCAGCCTCGTTGGCGGTGCGGCTACCGCCCTTCCCTTTGCAGCGAATGGTCAGCAGACGTCGCTGCCGGTCATCGGCTCTCTCAACCGCGCGAGCGCAGGGACTGAAACGTTTCGCGACGCCTTTCGCCGGGGCCTCAAGCAGATGGGGTTTGTCGAAGGTCAGAACGTGCTCGTTGAGCAGCGCTGGCCCAATGCCAATGAGGAGTTGCGAGACGCTGTGGCTGATTTGGCCAAAAAGCGCGTCGCGCTCATCTTCACCGCCGACAATGGTGGCGCGCTGGCTGCCAAGGCGACAACCTCGAAAATTCCCATCGTATTCGTGGTGGGCCTCGATCCTGTTGCCATGGGACTTGTTGCTTCCATCAACCGGCCGGATGGCAATGCGACCGGGGTTTCGTTCCAGGTCAGCGCGCTGGAGCCGAAGCGGTTCGAATTGCTGCGCAGCCTGTTGCCTCAGGCCTCATTGGTCGGCGTGCTGGTCAATCCGGACAATCCGAATGCCGGGAGCAACGAGAAGAGCCTGCGATCCGCAGCATCTCCCTCCGGACTGCAAATGCTTGCTTTGGAAGCGAGAAACCTCGGCGAGATGGAAACTGCGTTCGCAACCATGGTCGAACGTCGCGTCAATGCGCTGCTCGTGACCTCCGACCGCCTCTTCAATCTCGAGCGCCAGCGGCTCGTTGAGCTGGCGGCGCGCCATGCGATGCCGACGATCTACCCTTGGCGCGATTTTACCGATGCCGGCGGGTTGATGAGCTATGGCAACAGCCTGACCGATGCCTTTCGGCAAGGCGGTCTCTATGCCGGCCGCATCCTGAAGGGCGACAAGCCCGGCGATCTACCGGTTTGGCAACCCACCAAATTCGAATTTGTGATCAACCTCAAGACGGCCAAGACGCTTGGGCTCGAAATCCCGTCCGCTCTTCTGGCGTATGCCGACGAGGTGATCGAATAGTCTTGATTTGCGAGATCGTAGATGGGGTAACGGGCCCCCTCGGCCTTCCAACCAAGCCGCGCTAGCTACGGCGCGATTTGGTGGCGCGCGTCGC
>NZ_JAFCJM010000031.1 GCF_018130955.1 Bradyrhizobium liaoningense | reverse complement strand
GACGAACCGCCGTATACGGGACCGTACGTACGGTGGTGTGGGAGGGGGAAGCTGCAAGGCTTCCTCCTACCCGATTGATGCATGCCGTGCGGCAATCAGCCCTTCAGCTTCCACGATGACGCTTTCCAGCGCATCAAATTCTCGATCTTCCATTGCCGGAACATCGCCGGTGGCCAGCGGCTCAGCCGCGAGGTCTCCTCGACCTCGGGCGGCGCGACAATGCGCAACGGCGCAGGCCGACGCCGACGCTGCTGCGTCGCTTCCCCGATGAGATCGACATATTCCGGCTTGTTGGCCATCCGACTCGACCGATAAGACTTGGGCTCGGTGCTGTCCGCAACGAGCCCTCAGTCTCACCAGTGCCCCTTAAGGGCGGCTTTCCCGGATCGTTACAATCCGACGGAGTGAAGGAGCGGCTTAGCGCCACTCCCGCACGTCCACGAAGTGACCCGCGATAGCAGCGGCTGCCGCCATTGCCGGCGACACCAGATGGGTGCGGCCCTTGAAACCCTGGCGGCCCTCGAAATTGCGGTTCGAGGTCGAGGCGCAACGCTCTTCCGGCTTGAGCTTGTCGGGGTTCATGGCGAGGCACATCGAGCAGCCCGGCTCGCGCCATTCGAAGCCGGCCTTGATGAAGATCTTGTCGAGGCCCTCGGCCTCCGCCTGCTCCTTCACGATGCCGGAGCCCGGCACGACCATGGCATTGACGTGCGCCGAGACGTGCTTGCCTTCCGCGATCTTCGCGGCAGCGCGCAAATCCTCGATGCGGCCGTTGGTGCAGGAGCCGATGAAGATGCGGTCGACCTTGATGTCGGTGATCTTCGTGCCCGCGGTCAGGCCCATGTATTTCAGCGCGCGATGTTTTGAGAGGCGCTTGGCTTCATCTGCGATCTTGTCCGGATCGGGCACGAAGCCGGTCACCGAGATCACGTCCTCGGGGCTTGTGCCCCAGGTCACGATCGGCGGCAGCTTTGCTGCGTCGAGGCGCAACTCGTTGTCGAAATGCGCGCCCTCGTCGGAGCGCAGCTTCTCCCAGTAGCGCATGGCCGCATCCCAGTCGGCGCCCTTCGGCGATTTCGGGCGGTCGCGCAGGAAGTCGAACGCCTTCTGGTCGGGCGCAACGAGGCCGGCGCGCGCGCCGCCTTCGATCGACATGTTGCAGACCGTCATGCGGCCTTCCATGCTGAGCGCGCGGATCGCATCGCCGGCATATTCCAGCACGTAGCCGGTGCCGCCGGCGGTGCCGATCTCGCCGATGATGGCGAGGATGATGTCCTTGCCCGTCACGCCATCAGGCAATTTGCCGTCGACGGTGACGCGCATGTTCTTGGCCTTCTTCTGGATCAGCGTCTGCGTCGCCAGCACGTGCTCGACCTCTGATGTGCCGATGCCGTGCGCGAGCGCGCCGAACGCGCCATGCGTCGAGGTGTGGCTGTCACCGCAGACGATGGTGGTGCCGGGCAGGGTAAAGCCCTGCTCGGGGCCGATGACGTGGACGACGCCCTGACGCTTGTCGAACTCGTCGTAATATTCGATGCCGAATTCCTTGGCGTTCTCGGCCAGCGCCTTGATCTGCTCGATGCTCTCCGGATCCGGGTTCGGCTTGGTGCGATCGGTGGTCGGCACGTTGTGGTCGACGACGGCGAGCGTCTTCTCCGGCGAGTGGACTTTGCGGCCGGTGGCGCGCAGGCCTTCGAACGCCTGCGGCGAGGTTACTTCGTGGACCAGGTGGCGGTCGATATAGAGCAGGCAGGTGCCGTCCTCGGCTTCGTGCACCAGATGGTCGTTCCAGATCTTGTCGTACAGCGTGGTCGGCTTGGACATGAGCGTAAGCTCCAGCAATGTTTGAAAGCGTTAGAGCGCGGCTTTACGCGCGCGGCAAAGAAATCGTCGCCGCAGCCCTCAGGCTGCGCGCCTAAGCTCTGACGTTGCCGAGGTCGCAAAGCGTCCGAAGAACCGGCCAGGCAGCCGCGAGCGATCGTCGATGACGATGCGCTTGATCGGCTCAATGCTGGTCTGATCTGGAACCATTCTACGAATATATAGCAGGGAGAATTGGAAGCGCGAGGGCTTTGACGCGTACCTGCCACGCAACAAAAAAGCGCGGAGCCATGCCCCGCGCTTTCTAGAACTCGCCTGTAGGCGCAGCTTACTCGTTGGCGGCGGCCGCGCGGTCCTGCTTCTCGACGATACGCGCCGACTTGCCGCGGAGGTTGCGCAGGTAATAGAGCTTGGCGCGACGCACCTTGCCGCGGCGCACCACCTTGATCGAGTCGATCATCGGCGACATCACCGGGAACACGCGCTCCACGCCCTCGCCGTAGGAAATCTTGCGCACCGTGAAGCTCTCGTTGAGGCCACCGCCGGAACGGCCGATGCAGACGCCTTCATAGGCCTGCACGCGGGTGCGGTCGCCTTCGACGACCTTCACGTTGACGATCAGAGTGTCGCCGGGGGCGAACTCCGGGATGTCCTTGCCGGCGGAGAGCTTGTCGAATTGCTCTTGCTCGAGCTGCTTGATCAGGTTCATGGGTAAATCTCCATCGGCGCGCCCAGCCTTGAGAAACGGGGGCTGCGTGAAATTCGTCTATCCAGCCATTGCGGATTTGGCGCTCGTATAAGGCAAGCCGGAGCGTTTGTCACCCGTCTGTCGTGTTTTTTGGCGCTTTTTGGCGGGTGGGCCGTTTTGGGACATTGCTCGGGACTTTGTTTGGGATTCGGGCCCACAAATCCGGCCGCCGGGCGGCCGTCAGGGCCTCGGATTCGGCCCGCCGCCAGGCCGCGACCTTGGCATGGTCGCCGGAGGTCAGGATCTCCGGGATCGGAACCCCCTCGAAGAGCTGCGGGCGGGTGTATTGCGGGTACTCCAAAAGGCCCTCGGAGAAGCTTTCCTCCGTGCCCGAGGCCTCCTTGCCCATGACCCCCGGCAGCAGCCGCACGCAGGCGTCGATCAAGGCCAGGGCTGCGATTTCGCCCCCGGACAGCACGTAATCGCCGATCGAAACCTCCTCCAGCCCCCGCCCGTCGATCACCCGCTGGTCCACGCCCTCGAACCGGCCGCAGACGATCAGGGGCCCGGGTCCGCGGGCCAGTTCCACGACGCGGGCCTGGGTCAATGGCCGACCCCGCGGACTCATCAGGAGCTTTGGCCGCCCCTCGCCTATCCCGGCGGCATCGATCGCGGCCGCCAGAACGTCCGCCCGGAGCACCATGCCCGGACCGCCGCCGGCCGGAGTGTCGTCGACGCTGCGGTGGCGGTCCGTTGCGGAGGCCCGGATGTCCCGCGCCTCCAATTCCCAGAGGCTCGTGGCGAGTGCCCGGCCGGCCAGGCTCACGCCGAGCGGCCCCGGAAACATTTCCGGAAACAGCGTCAGCACCGTCGCGCGCCAGGGTGGGGAGGTCGTCATTGTCGTCAGCTTAGCCAAAAACCACGGCCTGTGGTTATGGGTCCCGGCCCCCCGTGCGCGAGTTGCGCACTAGGCCGGGACGACTCGGTGAGCGCTCCTCGCCGTCGACCTCCTGCGGCAGCTCAATCACGACGCGGCCGCCTGCAAGATCGACCTCGGGCACGACAGCATTAGTGAACGGCAGCAGCATGGTCGTGCCCCTCAACGGCGCGATCTCGATGATGTCGCCGGCGCCGAAATTATGGATCGCGAGCACGCGGCCGAGCGGCTCGCCGTCTGCGGTCACAGCGGCGAGTCCGATCAGGTCGGTGTGGTAATATTCGTCGTCGTCGGTGGCGGGGAGCTTGTCGCGCGCGACATAGAGCTCGATGCCGTTGAGGCGCTCGGCCTCATCGCGGGTCGCAACACCCTTGAATGTTGCGACCAGATGGTCCTTGGCCTCGCGCAGCTGCGCGATTTCGAACTGGCGCTTGCCGTCCTTGGACAGAAGCGGACCGTAGTGGCGCACGGCAAAGGGATCTTCGGTGAAGGTCCACAATTTGACCGCGCCGCGCACACCATGCGCGGCGCCGATCCGCGCGACGCAGACCAGCGCCGGCATGTCCTGGCCTTACGCCTTGGCGGCGGCTTCGGCCTGCGCCTTGCGCTCCTTGCGCGGCACGGCCTTCTGCGGATTGTTGCGGGCTTCGCGCTTCTTGACGCCGGCGGCGTCGAGGAAACGTGCAACGCGGTCGGACGGCTGCGCGCCCTTGGCGACCCAGGCCTTCACCTTGTCCATGTCGAGCTTGAGGCGGGCCTCGTTGTCCTTCGGCAGCAGCGGGTTGAAATAGCCGAGGCGCTCGATGAAGCGGCCATCGCGGGGAAAGCGCGAGTCGGCGACGACGACGTGATAGACGGGACGCTTCTTGGTGCCTGCGCGGGCGAGGCGGATAACGACGGACATCTAGTTCTCCTTCAAAGTACAGTCTGTTCGGTTGATTGGTATTCCGCGTTGCGCGAGACCGGTTGAGATCCCGTGCGACGAATTCCTCATTTCTTCTTGCCGGGAAAACCGCCGAGCCCCGGAAGGGTCGGCTTGCCGCTGAGGCCCGTAAGCCCCGGCAAATTCGGCAGGCCCGAGCGAAGACCGGGCGGCAGATCCTTCGGCAGGTTCGGCAGACCCTGTCCGCCACCCGCGCCTTGCATCTTCTCCTGCATCGCCTTCATCTCTTCGGGCGAAGGCATCTTCATGCCGCCGCCAAAGCCCATCGCCTGCGCGATGCCGGCGAGCGGGCCGCGCTTGCCCGAGCCCATGGCCTTCATCACGTCGGCCATGTTCCGGTGCATCTTGAGCAGCTTGTTGACCTGCTCGACGCTCTGGCCGCTGCCGGCGGCGATGCGCTTCTTGCGGCTGGCCTTGAGCACGTCGGGATGACGGCGCTCGTCGCGCGTCATGGAGTCGATGATCGCGACCTGGCGCTTCAGGATCTTGTCGTCGATCCCGGCGGCCGCGATCTGGTTCTTCATCTTGGCGATGCCGGGCATCATGCCCATCAGGCCGCCAATGCCGCCCATGCTCGCCATCTGCTGCAGCTGCTCGCGCATGTCGTTGAGGTCGAACTGACCCTTGCGCATGCGCTCGGCGACACGCGCGGCCTTCTCGGCGTCGATATTCGCGGCGGCCTTCTCGACCAGCGACACCACGTCGCCCATGCCGAGGATGCGCCCCGCGATACGGCTCGGGTGGAAATCCTCCAGCGCGTCGGTCTTTTCACCGGTGCCGATCAGCTTGATCGGCTTTCCCGTGACCGCGCGCATCGACAGCGCCGCACCGCCGCGGCCGTCGCCGTCCACACGTGTCAGCACGATGCCGGTGAGGCCCACGCGCTGATCGAAGGCGCGGGCGAGGTTGACGGCGTCCTGGCCGGTGAGGCTGTCGGCGACCAGCAGCACTTCGTGCGGATTGGCGGCGGATTTGATCGCGGCGGCTTCCGCCATCATCTCTTCGTCGAGCGTGGTGCGGCCGGCGGTGTCGAGCAGCACGATGTCGTAGCCGCCGAGCTTGCCGGCTTCCAGCGCGCGTTTTGCAATTTGCGGCGGCTGCTGTCCCGCCACGATCGGGAGAGTGGGAATGTCGAGGTCGCGGCCGAGCACCGCGAGCTGCTCCATCGCCGCCGGACGGTAGACGTCGAGCGAGGCCATCAGCACCTTGCGCTTGTCGCGCTGGACCAGGCGGCGGGCGAGCTTTGCGGTGGTGGTGGTTTTACCGGAGCCCTGCAGGCCGACCATCATGATCGGCACCGGCGGCACGGCATTGACGTCGATGGTCTGTCCGTCCGAGCCGAGCGTGTTGACGAGCTCGTCATGGACGATCTTGACCACCATCTGGCCGGGGGTCACCGACTTGACGACGGTGGCACCGATCGCCTGCTCGCGGACGCGGTCGGTGAAGCTGCGCACCACTTCGAGCGCGACGTCGGCCTCCAAGAGCGCGCGGCGCACCTCGCGCATCGCGGCGTCGACGTCCTTTTCGGTCAGCGCACCGCGCCCCGTCAGACGATCGAGGATGCCGCCAAGCCTTTCCGACAGATTGTCGAACAATGAAGTCGTCCTTTGTCTTGTTCGCGAGAACGCGATCTTCCAAACACCTTTGCGCCCGAGGGCGCACAGCGCTGTCGGGCGTGGGCCTCTGGCCTCCGGGGCCAGTCGGCGGGTCGAAAAGAAAGCCTTTCCGAGAAAGTGCGCGGTTTAAACGCTGCCAAGGCCCAAAAGTCAAGGAAAGTTAGGTGCGGTGGGCCCGTCCGTTAAGGCAAGTTCCTGAAAATATTCCGCTTCTCGCCCCATGTTCCAATTCGGCCGGCACCGCCATATAGGCGGTGATGTCGTACCGTCCGCTCATGCCCTAAAAGCCCGTTTGTGCCGATCACCCGCCGCCGCCTTTTTGGATCATTTGCCGGCCTTGCCGCGGCGATCGGCGTGCCGTCCCTCTGGATGACCTACATGAAAACCTACGACGGACCCGTCTCCGACCATTTTGACGGACTGCAATTCTTCGATCCCGACGGCGTGCCGCCGAAATCGCTGGGCGAGGTCCTGCGCTGGCAGTTCGGCAGCGGGCGCAAGCGCGCGGCCTGGCCGGACTGGGCCCCGAGCCCCCATGCCGATACGCCGCCGCTGCGCGTCGAGGGCGACAAGGTGCGGCTGTCCTACGTGGGCCATGCGAGCTGGCTGATCCAGACCGCCGGCCTTAACATCCTCATCGATCCCGTCTGGTCGATGCGGGTCTCGCCGGTCGGCTTTGCCGGACCGAAGCGACACAACGATCCCGGTATTGCCTTCGACAAGCTGCCGAAGATCGATGTCGTGCTGGTGTCGCACGGCCACTACGATCATCTCGACATCGAAACGCTGTCGAAACTCGCCGCGACCTTCGCGCCCCGCGTGATCACGCCGCTGGGCAACGACATCACGATGCGCGAGTCGGATCCTGCGATCAAAGCGGAAGGTTTTGACTGGAAGGACCGCGTCGAGCTCGGCAACGGCGTGGCCGTGACGCTGGTGGCGACGCGGCACTGGTCGGCGCGCGGCCTGTTCGACCGCAACAAGGCGCTGTGGGCGAGCTTCGTGCTGGAGACGCCTGCGGGGAAGATCTACATCGTCTGCGATTCCGGCTATGGCGAGGGCAAGCATTTTCGCCGCGTCGCCGAGGTGCATGGGCCGCTACGGCTCGCGATCCTCCCCATCGGCGCCTATGAGCCGCGCTGGTTCATGCGTGACCAGCACATGAATCCGGAAGACGCCGTGAAGGCGCTGGCCGATTGCGGCGCGCAAGCCGCGCTCGCGCATCATCACGGCACGTTCCAGCTCACCGACGAAGCCATCGACGCACCGGTGCAGGCGCTCGCCGAAGCATTGAAGGCGGCGGACGTCCCGCCGGAGCGGTTCGTCGCGCTGAAGCCGGGGCAGGTGGTGGAGGTTTAGCTCTCTAATTCCACCGTCGTCCTGGACAAGCGTAGCTCCTGGCAACGCGTAGCGTTGTCCAGAGCGGAGCGCAGATCCAGGACCCATAACCCCAGGGAGAAGTTTGGCGAAGACTCGGGGTTACCAGCCTCGCGCCACAACCACTCCCTGGGGTAATGGGTCCTGGCTTTCGCCAGGATGACAGCATTAATCGTTGCGCCAGCGCCGCCTTACTGCGCCGGCTTGATCGCCCAGCTCACATTCACGCTCACCGACAGCGTCTCCTCGCCGGGCGCGATCGGCACGGGGGCCGCGGCCATCGGTGCGGCAGTCATGCGGCCCTTGAACATCGGCACTGCGCCGCCGCCTTCCGTGATCGCGAGCGGGGCACCGAGCGTGACGCCGGCGGCCTTGGCGTAGATCTCGGCCTTGCGGCGGGCGTCGGCGAGCGCCTGCTCGCGGGCGCCGTCGAGCAGCTTTGAGGCCTGCGTCACCTCGAAGGAGATGTTGCCGACGTCGTTGGCGCCTGATGTGACCAGCGTGTCGATCACGCTGGCGACCTTGGTCACGTCGCGGATTCGAACCGTCACGCGATTGCTGGCGCGGAAGCTGACGATGCCGCGCTGCACCTCGGATACTTTGGACGAGGTGGCATATTGCGGCTGCAACGACAGCCGCGAGGTCTGGTAGTCCTTCTCGTCGATTCCGGCGCCCTTCAGCGCCAGCAGCACCTTGCCCATCGCCGCGTTGTTGGCGTCCGACGCCTCCTTCGCAGTTTTCGCGTCCGTCGCCACGCCGGCATCGATATGCGCGAGGTCGGGCGCTGCGGAAACGGTTGCTTCGCCGCTCACCGAGATCGCCGCCGGAAAATCATCCGCACGCGCGGGCGCCGCCGCCAGCACGGCGACGAAAACGGCGGCGCAAAGGGAGGCAATGGTCGCGCGGTTCGTCATGGCTCTCACTTCCAGGTCACTTACTTCAGCGGCACGTAGACGTTGATCACGAGCTTGTCCTCGGCCGTCTTCAGGGGATCGGTGAGGTATTCCTCGATGAACGTGTCCTTGGCTTCGAGCCTCTTGTCGTCGAGGTGATTGGTGATCGCCTCATAGGTGTTGTCCATGTTGTCGTAGGAGCCGCGATGGACGAATTTCAGCGCCTTGCCCTCCGGCGATTTGCCCACGCTCATGTCCTTGGCGAGATTCTTCGGATCCTGGTCGACCGGGATTTCGGCGAGGAAGGTGAAGCCGGTGTCGTCGGTCGAGGTGTAGACAATCATCATGTTGCCGTTCGGCTTGATGCCCTGCTTGGTGAGCAGCGTGTTCAGCGCCTTGAAGGCATCGATCAGCGTGTCGAACGCCGAATCCCAGTTCGCGGTGCCCTTGACCATCACGACCTTCTTCGGCTCCAGCGAGAATTCCTCGCCAAAGGGGTCAGCGGTCTTGACGGGAACGTCTGACGGTGCCGGGGCGGTGCTGGCCGCCGGCGGAGCGGTTGGGCTCGGTGAGGGGGAGGCGCTGGCCGCCGGGGCCGGGCTCGGCGTTGCCGCGGGCGATGCGCTGGCGGCCGGGGCGGGTGAGGCTGCCGGTGACGCGCTCGCTGCCGGGGCCGGGGACGCCGATGGTGCCGGCGAGGGGCTCGCGGAGGCCGCCGGAGCCGGGCTTGAACTCGGATTTGGGCTCGGCGATTGCGCCAAAGCGCCGGAATTGCTGAGCGAAATGGCTGCTGCCGGGATCAGCGCGGCCAAAACGAGGCGAAAGAGGAAAGGGCGGTTCATTCTCATTGTCTCCCAAGGCCACATCCAGGGCCAACCCGGCGCGTCCCGGTCGCACGAAACGCCGCCGTTCTAACACGCAACAGCCGAATACGTCCCATGACAGATGCGTCATGACGAGTGCACCAAATCACTGGTCAAGCCACCAATGATCGCCATATAAGACAGGCGAAATTCAGGATATTTCATGAGCGCGCTGGCCAATCACGCATTTGCCAAGATGAATGGCATCGGCAACGAGATCGTCGTCGTCGACATGCGCGATTCCGCCGGCCGCGTCACGCCGGATGACGCCCGCGCGGTGGCCTCCGAGCAGGGCGGCGTGCCTTACGATCAACTCATGGTGCTGCAGAAGCCGCGGCTCGACGGCACCGAAGCCTTCATCAGCATCTACAACAGTGACGGCTCGCTGGCCGGCGCCTGCGGCAACGGCATGCGTTGCGTGGTGCGGCGGATTTTCGAGAAAACCGGGCAGACCACGGCGACCTTCGAGACCGCAGCGGGCCTGCTCAATTGCTGGCAGGGTCCGGCGCCGGATCTCTATACCGTGGACATGGGCGCGCCGAAGTTCGGCTGGCAGGACATTCCGCTGGCGGAAGAGTTTCGCGACACCCGCTACATCGAATTGCAGATCGGGCCGATCGACAAGCCGATCCTGCATTCGCCCTCGGCCGTCAGCATGGGCAATCCGCACGCGATCTTCTGGGTCGACGACGTCAACGCTTATGACCTTGGCCGCTTTGGTCCGCTGCTGGAAAATCATCCGGTCTTCCCGGACCGCGCCAACATCACGCTCGCCCATATCGTCGATCGCGACCACATCACGATCCGCACCTGGGAGCGCGGGGCCGGCCTGACCAGGGCCTGCGGCTCGGCGGCCTGCGCCACGGCCGTGGCGGCCGCGCGGCTGAAGCGCGCCAATCGCAACGTGGAGATCACGCTGCCCGGGGGCAAGCTCGGCATCGAGTGGCGCGAGCGCGACGATCACGTGCTGATGACGGGCACGGCGACCTTCGAATATGAGGGCAATTTCGATCCGGCGCTGTTCGCGCCGGTCGCCTGATGGCCGTCGACATCGTCACCTTCGGCTGCCGCCTCAACGCCTTCGAGGCCGAGGTGATCCGCCGCGAGGCGGAAGGCGCGGGACTGTCCGACACCATCGTCATCAATAGCTGCGCCGTCACCAATGAGGCGGTGGCGCAGGCGCGGCAATCGATCCGCAAATTGAAGCGTGAGCGGCCGACCTCGCGCATCGTCGTCACCGGCTGCGCGGCGCAGACGCAAGCTGGCATGTTCGCCGAGATGGCAGAGGTCGATCGCGTCGTCGGCAATGACGACAAGATGAAGGGCGACGCCTGGCGCGCGGCGCGGACCGCCTTCGATCTCGGCGCGGGCGACAAGATCGCGGTCGGCGACATCATGGCGGTCAGGGAGATGGCGCCGCATCTCATCGACGGTTTTGCCGCCGGCCTGCCGCGCGTCTTCGTGCAGGTGCAGAACGGCTGCGATCATCGCTGCACCTTCTGCATCATCCCGTACGGCCGCGGCAATTCGCGCTCGGTGCCGATGGGCGCTGTCGTGGAGCAGGTGCGCGCGCTCCAACAGCGCGGCCATGCCGAGATCGTGCTGACCGGCGTCGATCTCACGAGCTATGGCACTGATCTTCCGGGCACGCCAAAACTCGGTCTGCTGACGAAGCAGATTTTGCGGCATGTGCCAGAATTGAAGCGCCTGCGCATCTCCTCGATCGATTCCATCGAGGCCGATTCCGACCTGCTCGATGCCATCGCCAGTGATGCGCGGCTGATGCCGCATCTGCATCTGTCGCTGCAGTCGGGCGACGACATGATTTTGAAGCGCATGAAGCGTCGGCATCTGCGCAGTGACGCGATCGATTTTTGCGCGCAGGTGCGCCGGCTGCGGCCGGACATTGCGCTCGGCGCCGACATCATCGCGGGCTTTCCGACCGAGTCTGATGAGATGTTTTCGCGTTCGCTCGATCTGGTCGAAGAATGCGGCCTTACCTTCCTCCACGTCTTCCCCTATTCGCCGCGCCCGGGCACCCCGGCCGCGCGCATGCCGCAGGTCGCGGGTGCCGTGATCAAGGAGCGCGCGAGGCGACTACGCGCGGCTGGTGAGGCGGCGTTGCAGAAGCGGCTGCAAGCCGAGATCGGCGCAACGCGCCAGGTGCTGATCGAGAGCGACCGCCAGGGGCGGACGGAGCATTATTTGCCGGTAGCGGTTGCGGGTGAGTGCGTGGGAAGCGTGGTGCCGCTCAGGATGAGCGGCAGCGATGGTGAGCGGCTGACGGCGGCATGACGCTGCCTTCCCTTCTCCCCTTGGAGAAGGTGGCGCGAAGCGCCGGATGAGGGGTCTCTATCGGCGAACTCAACTTGAGAGAGATGCACTCGCGGATAGAGACCCCTCACCTGTCTTCGATGCTACGCATCGAATCCACCCTCTCCCACAAGGGGAGAGGGGAAGAGAGGAAGAGAGGAAGAGAGGAAGAGAGCGTCCTACGACGCCCGCACCTGCCAGAACCGCAGCGTGCGCCGCGCGTTCTCCGGCGTCATCCGCGCAAAATGGTTTTGCGCCTTGGCGAGATCGGCTGGCCGCATGGCGCCTGTGGCGTAGCGGCATTCCAGCATGGCGCTGGTGGTTTCCCAGCTCAACTGCGCGGCGCGGCACGGCACGAGCAGGCCGTCGTCGCGCAGGCTTTGCATCAGCGGGCGAATGACCTCGACGGTGGTGTCTGCCAGCACCGCCAGTGCGGCCACGGCCTCTTCGTAGCGACGCTGCACGGCAAATCCGCGCAGCGTCGCCTCGGTGAGCTGACCGGTCTCCTTGAGCTTGTCGACGGCGCGCTTGGCGCCGACGAAATCGCGGATGCCTGACATGTCGCGGTCGGCGCCCGCGGCAACCGAGGCGATGGCGTTCTGGATTTCCTCGAACAGATGCTGCGGGGCGCGCGACAACAGGCGCTGGCGGACGGCGTCGGTTGCGGAACGCAGCAATTGCCGGCGCAGATCCGAGGGCAGGTCGATGCGCACGCCGACCCGGACCGTCAATTCGGGGTCGCTCTCGGCCTGGCCGACGATGGTCGCGAATCCCTTCGGCGAGAACCGCGCACCCGGGTTGGCGGCGATCTTCCTGCTGACGCTCGGATAGCGGCGGGCCAAAAGCGCTTCGGTCACGACCTCCTTCAGCCACCAGCGGCCGGAGATCGCAAGCAGATGCTGCTCGCTCTTGGTCGTCGCGATCTCGATCAGCTCGTCTTCGCCGAGCCGCGGCGATTCCTGCAGGACGGGGCCGGCGATCCTGATCTCGTCGTGATGGGCGAGGCGGCGAATGACCGACGGCGGCGCCTGCGCGACCGGCGCGAGCTGGGTGCTGATTTCGGCGAGCGCAATGCGCGCGCCCATGTCGGCGATCGCCCGCAGCTCGATGGTCTTGATCAGCCGCTCGAGCACGTCGTCGAACAGCTCGATCTGCTCGTCATTGAAGCTGCCGGCAGAGGACAGGAACAGGTCGGTGACGCGCTGCGCGGTTTCAATGCGCTTCTCGGGCGAGCCGAGACGGATGGCCGCGTCGACCTCGTCGATGATCGATTGCTGGGCCTGCGGCATGGCGCGTTGCTCGTCCTGAGCGGGATAGGGATGCTTTTTCTAAGCAACCGATATCTTTAGAGACGACCGCTGAATGGTTCGTTAAGCATGCCGTCCGGGAGCAAATCGAAACGCCGCTACTCCCCGTTCCAGCCGCAGGCCCTGAGCCGCTCCTGCATGTGCGCCGGCGCACGAGCCACCACGCGCACAGGTGGCTTGTTCCTGGAAATCGGCACCACGATCTCGCGGGAATGCAAATGCAGCCGCGGTTCGCCGAAGCGCGGACCGTTGCCGTAGATGTTGTCGCCAAAAATCGGCCAGCCCTGGGCCGCCGAATGCACGCGCAATTGATGGGTGCGGCCGGTCACCGGTTCCATCGCGAGCCAGGTAAACCCCTCGCCCCGGCCCATCACTTTCCAGTTGGTGACGGCCTTCTGCCCCTCCGGGTCCGGCTTCTGCCACCAGCCGCGCTCGGCATTGAGGCGGCCGAGCGGCAGGTCGATCGTGCCTTCGTCCTCGGCGGGACCGCCCTCGACCACGGTCCAGTAGGTTTTCCCGATCTTGCCATGCTTGAACAGCAGCCCGAGCGAGGCGGTTGCCTTGCGATGGCGGCCAAGCACGAGGCAGCCGGAGGTGTCCTTGTCCAGCCGGTGGGCCAGCACCGGCGGCCGCGGCAAGCCGAAGCGGAGCGCGTCGAAGGAAGATTCCAGATTGGCGCCGCCCTTGGGGCCGCGATGCACGGGGAGCCCGGCCGGCTTGTCGATGACCAGCATCAGCCCGTCGCGATGAAGCACGCGCGCCAAAATCTCGTCAGCGGTCAATTCGGGAACATCGAGCAATTGCAGGACTTTCGGTCAAGACTTTCGTTTATGGGCCGGAACGGCTAACACGCCACGATGAACGATACCACCGACACCCCCAAACTGAGCTGGTGGCGCCGCCTCTCCAACGGGCTGAAGCGCACGTCGTCGTCGCTGGGCACGGCGGTCGCCGACCTCGTCACCAAGCGCAAGCTCGACCGCGCCATGCTCGACGACATCGAGGATGTCTTGCTGCGCGCAGATCTTGGTACCGAAGTGGCAGTCCGCATCGCGGATGCCGTCGGCACCGGCCGCTACGACAAGGCGATCTCGGCCGACGAGGTGAAGGACGTCGTCGCGACCGAAGTCGAGAAGGTGCTGGCGCCGGTTGCCAAGCCGCTGGTGATCGACGCGGGCAAAAAGCCCTTTGTCGTCCTCGTCGTCGGCGTCAACGGCTCCGGCAAGACGACGACCATCGGCAAGCTCGCGGCAAAATTCTCGGCCGAAGGCCGCAAGGTCATGCTGGCCGCCGGCGACACCTTTCGCGCCGCGGCGATCGAGCAGCTGAAGGTCTGGGGCGATCGCACCAAGGTGCCGGTCATCGCAGGCGCGCAAGGCTCGGATTCAGCGAGCCTTGCCTTCAACGCGTTGACGGCGGCGACCGAACAGAAAATGGATGTGCTCCTAATCGACACCGCGGGCCGTCTGCAGAACAAGGCCGAGCTGATGAACGAGCTCGAAAAGGTCGTGCGCGTGATCCGCAAGGTCGACGCCTCCGCGCCGCATGCGGTGCTGCTGGTGCTGGACGCCACCGTCGGCCAGAACGCGCTGTCCCAGGTCGAGGCGTTCCACCGCACCGCTGGCGTCACCGGCCTCGTGATGACAAAGCTCGACGGCACCGCGCGCGGCGGCATTTTGGTCGCGCTGGCCGAAAAGTTCAAACTGCCGGTGCATTTCATCGGCGTCGGCGAAGGCGTCGACGATCTCGCGCCCTTCACCGCGCGCGACTTTGCCCGCGCCATTGCTGGAATTGAGAGCTGAGATGGACAAGACCCAGCCGCATCCGCTGTTCAAGCTTGCGACCGAGCTCGGTCCGCTGCTCGTCTTCTTCTTCGTGAATGCGAAGTTCAACCTGTTCGCGGCGACCGGTGCCTTCATGGTCGCCATCGTCGCTGCGATGATCGCGTCCTATGTGGTGACGCGCCACATCCCGATCATGGCGATCGTGACCGGCGTGATCGTGCTTGTGTTCGGCACGCTGACGCTGGTGCTGCACGACGAGACCTTCATCAAGGTCAAGCCGACCATCATCTACGGCCTGTTCGCGGCGATCCTCGGCGGCGGCTTGCTGTTCGGCCGCTCCTTCATTGCCGTCATGTTCGACCAGGTGTTCAACCTGACCTCGCAGGGCTGGCGCATCCTGACGCTGCGCTGGGCGCTGTTCTTCTTCGGGATGGCGATCCTCAACGAGATCATCTGGCGGACCCAGAGCACGGATTTCTGGGTCAACTTCAAGGTCTTTGGCGTGACGCCACTGACCATGATCTTTGCGATTGCACAGATGCCGCTGACCAAGCGCTATCACCTGGCGCCGGTATCGCTGGAGACCAGCGAGGCCGAGGCGGGGGATGTGAGGAAGGGGTAGCTTTCTCTGCTGTCATTCCGGGGCACGCGAAGCGTGAACCCGGAATTTCGAGATTCCGGGTTCGATGCTGTCGCATCGCCCCGGAATGACTGTCGTCACTTCAACGCCTTCTCCAACTCCGGCATCAACACCGTCTGAAGATTGCCCGGCGTGATCGGGCCGACCAGCTTGTAGACGATGGTGCCTTCGCGGCTGACGACGAACGTCTCCGGCACGCCATAGACGCCCCATTCAATCGAGCCGCGGCCGTTGGGATCGACGCCGACGCTGCCGAAAGGATTGCCGTAGCGCCCCAGGAAGCGCCGTGCGTTGTCGGCAGCGTCCTTGTAGTTGATGCCGACGAGCTGAAAACGCTTGTCCTTGGCGAGCTCGGTGAGCAGCGGGGCCTCGTCGTGGCAGGGCACGCACCAGGACGCCCAGACGTTGACCAGGCTGACCTTGCCCTTGAATGCAGCGGGATCGAGCCCCGGCACCTGCGCGCCGTCAGTCTTGAGCCCTTCGAGTGGCGGCAGCATGGTTTGCGGCGCGGGCCGGCCGATCAGCGCGGAGGGTATCTTCGAGGGATCGCCGCTGCCGAGGCGAAACCAGAACAGAGCCGCGAGCCCGAGGAACGCGAGCAGCGGCAGCACCACCAGGAAGGTGCGGCGCGGCGCCGCTGCCGATGTCGTGTGTTCGCTCATCGCATATCCGTCGCGCTGCGGCCGGAGCGCCGCGTGATGCCGCTCTCCTCCAGCGCGCGCAGGCGTTGGGTCTGGCTGCGATAGTCGAGCGCGACCCAGGCGATCAGGATGATCACCACGACCGCGGCGGCGAGGTAGGACGTGACGATGAAGGAGGCGTAGGGACCGAGCGACATCATCATGCGGCGCCTGCTTCTTTTGATGCGGTTTCCTGGCGCGAACCGGCACCCACCTCGCTCGAAAACGCGACGCGGCTCGCCTGCATCATCTGCAGCGAGCGGACGCGGCGGCGCAAAATCTCGTTGCGCATCGCCGCCAGATGCAGCGTGAGGAACAGCAGCGTGAACGCGATCGCCATCACCAGCAGTGGGATCAAGAATGACTTGTCGAGTGCCGAGCCGCCCATGCGCATGACAGAGGCCGGCTGATGCAGCGTATTCCACCAGTCGACCGAGAATTTGATGATCGGCAGATTGATCGCGCCGACCAGCGTCAACACCGCCGCCGCGCGCGCCGCACGCGAGGGATCGTCGACCGCGCGCCACAGCGCCATCAGGCCGAGATACATCAGGAACAGGATCAGGACGGAGGTGAGCCGCGCATCCCACTCCCAATAGGTGCCCCACATCGGCCGGCCCCAGAGCGATCCCGTGAGCAGCGCGAGGAAGGTGAAGGCCGCGCCGATCGGTGCGGCCGCCTTGGCGGCGACGTCGGCGAGCGGATGGCGCCACACCAGCGTGCCGAGCGAAGCGATGCTCATCACGCCCCAGACGAACATCGACAGCCAGGCGTTGGGCACGTGGATGAACATGATCTTGACGGTCGCGCCCTGCTGATAGTCGTCGGGCGCGAGCGAGGCCTGATAGAGGCCGATCGTGAGCAGGATCACCGTCGCGGCCGCAAGCCAAGGCAGCACGCGCGCTGTCAGCGCGAGGAACCGCGTGGGATTGGCGAGGTCGATCAGCGTCATGGCATCCTGATAGTCGCGGGGGTGACGGGTGGCAATCAGCACGAAAGAGGTGTGCGAAAGTTGATCGGGGTCAAGGTCAGTCCAGCCCAGTCAGTCCAAGCCATGTCGGAGGCTGGCGGCGGCCGCAAATGGCCCGATGACGAGGCTGACCAGCGACAGCGCGCACAGGATCGAGAACGGCGCCCCGAACGTCAGGGGACCGACGATGACGGCCTGAGAGGCCGCAACGCCAAAAATCAGCACGGGGATCGACAGCGGCAGCACCAGAACGGCCATCAGCAGCCCGCCGCGATGCAGCGTCACGGCCAGCGCCGCGCCGATCATGCCGGTGAAGGTCAGCGCCGGCGTGCCCGCCAGCAGGGTCAGCGCCACCGCGCCGGTTGCGACCATGTCGAGGTTGAGCAAGAGCCCGAGCACGGGGGTTGCGACAATCAGCGGCAGGCCGCTGGCGAGCCAATGCGCCAGCGCTTTTGCCGCGCAGGAAAGTTCCAGCGGCGTCCGGCTCATCGTGATCAGGTCGAGCGAGCCGTCGTCATGGTCGGCCATGAACAGCCGGTCGAGCGTCAAAAGGCTCGCGAGCAGCGCGCCCAGCCAGAGGATCGCCGGTCCCAGCCGCGACAGCAGCGCCAGATCCGGCCCGACCGCAAACGGCATCAGCACCACGACCGTCAGGAAGAACAGCACCCCGATCAGCGCCCCGCCGCCAACCCTGAGCGCGATCCTTATGTCCCGGCGAATCAGTGCGGAGAGGGCGGTCATGCCGCACCTCGCGCCTGCCGGGGGCCGTTGAAAAGCTGAGGGTAGGCACTCCTCACGCTGCACCCCCGATCCGCAGTTCCCGCGAGTCGATGCCGAGCGGCGCATGGGTTGCCGCGACGATCAGGCCGCCGCGCGCGAGGTGATCGCGCATCAGGCTGCAAAACATGTCCTGGCCGGCCGTATCCAGCGCCGTGGTCGGCTCGTCCAGGAGCCAGACCGGGCGGCGGACCGTCAGCAGGCGGGCGAGCGACAGCCGCCGGCGCTGGCCGGCCGACAGGAACCCAGCCGGCAGATCGGTGGCATGGTCGATTCCCACGGTCGCGAGGCTTTCTCCGGCGTCACTGCGTTCCCCGCCCAAAAAATCGGCCCAAAACGACAGGTTTTCGGCGACGCTGAGCGCCGGCTTCAGGGCGTCGCGATGGCCGAGATAGTGGCACTGCTCGGGAAGCGTCAGCTCGGCATCGCCGCCATCGAGCGCGATCGTGCCGCCGGCCGGCACCAGCAGCCCCGCGATCAGCCGCAACAGCGAGGTCTTGCCCGACCCGTTGCGGCCGACCACCGCCAGCGCCTCGCCGGCAGAAGCGTGAAAATCGAGACCGGCAAAGATCTCGCGGCCGCCCCGCACGCATCGGATCGCGCTTCCAGAAAGCTGCATGGCGTCTCTTTTCGGTGCCCTTAGGAAAGCTGGGGGTAGCGCATCAGAATTATGGGCTCGCGAATTGCTGCAGCACGATTGTCGGTGTGGCGGGGCGGTTAGAAAGCTTCTATAAGCCCGGAACTACTTGATGCAGCACACTCAACCTGCCCCTGCAAGCGACCCAGCCGGATTCGCTGACGGTGTTAAAATACCCTTGCCGGGTATAACTAACAATTGGGATTTCCTACATGACCTCGCTCGACAGCTTCAAATGCAAAAAGACCCTCAAGGTCGGCGCCAAGACCTATGTCTATTACAGCCTGCCCACGGCCGAGAAGAATGGTCTGAAGGGAATTTCCAAACTTCCCTATTCGATGAAGGTGCTGCTGGAGAATTTGCTGCGCAACGAGGACGGCCGCTCGGTCAAGAAGGAGGACATCGTCGCGGTGTCCAAATGGCTGCGCAAGAAGTCGCTCGAGCATGAGATCGCCTTCCGTCCCGCGCGCGTCTTGATGCAGGACTTCACCGGCGTGCCCGCGGTGGTCGATCTCGCGGCGATGCGCAACGCGATGCAGAAGCTCGGCGGCGAGCCTGACAAGATCAACCCGCTGGTGCCGGTCGATCTCGTCATCGACCACTCCGTGATTGTGAACTTCTTCGGCGACAACAAGGCCTTCGCCAAGAACGTCACCGAGGAATACAAGCAGAACCAGGAGCGCTACGAGTTCCTGAAGTGGGGCCAGAAGGCGTTCTCGAACTTCTCCGTCGTGCCGCCCGGCACCGGCATCTGCCACCAGGTCAATCTCGAATATCTCTCCCAGACGGTCTGGACCAAGAAGGAGAAGATGACGGTCGGCAAGAAGACCGGCACCTTCGAGGTCGCTTATCCGGACTCGCTGGTCGGCACCGACTCGCACACGACCATGGTCAACGGTCTCGCCGTGCTCGGCTGGGGCGTCGGCGGCATCGAGGCGGAAGCCTGCATGCTCGGCCAGCCGCTGTCGATGCTGCTGCCCAACGTCGTCGGCTTCAAGCTGAAGGGCGCGATGAAGGAAGGCGTCACCGCCACCGACCTCGTGCTCACAGTGACGCAGATGCTGCGCAAGTTGGGCGTGGTCGGCAAGTTCGTCGAGTTCTTCGGCCCCGGCCTCGACAATCTCTCGGTCGCGGACAAGGCCACGATCGCCAACATGGCGCCGGAATATGGCGCGACCTGCGGCTTCTTCCCGGTCGACGCCGCCGCGATCGATTACCTCAAGACCTCCGGCCGTGCCGCGCCGCGCGTCGCGCTGGTGCAGGCCTATGCCAAGGCGCAGGGTCTGTTCCGCACCGCCAAGTCGGCCGATCCGGTGTTTACGGAAACGCTGACGCTCGATCTCGCCGACGTCGTGCCGTCGATGGCCGGCCCGAAGCGTCCCGAAGGCCGCATCGCGCTGCCGTCGGTCGCCGAAGGTTTCTCGCTCGCGCTCGGCACCGAGTACAAGAAGGCCGAGGAGCCCAACAAGCGCTTCGCGGTCGAAGGCAAGAAGTACGAGATCGGCCATGGCGACGTCGTCATCGCCGCCATCACCTCCTGCACCAACACCTCGAATCCGAGCGTGCTGATCGGCGCCGGCCTCTTGGCACGTAACGCCGCCGCGAAGGGCCTCAAGGCCAAGCCGTGGGTGAAGACCTCGCTCGCCCCGGGCAGCCAGGTGGTCGCGGGCTATCTCGCGGACTCCGGCCTGCAGGCCGATCTCGACAAGGTCGGCTTCAACCTGGTCGGCTTCGGCTGCACCACCTGCATCGGCAATTCCGGTCCGCTGCCGGAAGAGATCTCGAAGTCGATCAACGACAACGGCATCGTTGCCGCCGCCGTGCTCTCCGGTAACCGCAACTTCGAAGGCCGTGTCTCGCCGGACGTGCAGGCCAATTATCTGGCCTCGCCGCCGCTCGTCGTTGCCCACGCGCTCGCGGGCAGCGTCACCAAGAACCTCGCCACCGAGCCGCTCGGCGAGGGCAAGGACGGCAAGCCGGTGTACCTGAAGGACATCTGGCCGACGACGAAGGAGATCAACGCCTTCATGAAGAAGTTCGTGACCGCGTCGATCTTCAAGAAGAAGTATGCCGACGTGTTCAAGGGCGACACCAACTGGCGCAAGATCAAGACGGTCGAGAGCGAGACCTATCGCTGGAACATGTCTTCGACCTATGTGCAGAACCCGCCCTATTTCGAAGGCATGAAGAAGGAGCCGGAGCCGGTCACCGATATCGTCGAGGCGCGCATCCTCGCGATGTTCGGCGACAAGATCACCACCGACCACATCTCGCCGGCCGGTTCGATCAAGCTCACCTCGCCCGCTGGAAAATATCTCAGCGAGCACCAGGTGCGCCCGGCCGACTTCAACCAGTACGGCACGCGCCGCGGCAACCATGAAGTGATGATGCGCGGCACTTTTGCCAACATCCGCATCAAGAACTTCATGCTCAAGGGCGCGGATGGAAATATCCCTGAGGGCGGTCTGACGAAGCACTGGCCCGACGGCGAGCAGATGTCGATCTACGACGCCGCGATGAAGTACCAGCAGGAGCAGGTGCCGCTGGTCGTTTTCGCCGGCGCCGAATACGGCAACGGCTCCTCGCGGGACTGGGCTGCCAAGGGCACGCGCCTGCTCGGCGTGCGCGCGGTGGTCTGCCAGAGCTTCGAGCGCATCCATCGCTCCAACCTCGTCGGCATGGGCGTGCTGCCGCTGACCTTCGAGGAAGGCACCTCCTGGCAGTCGCTCGGCCTCAAGGGCGACGAGAAGGTCACGCTGCGGGGTCTGGTCGGCGATCTCAAGCCGCGCCAGAAGCTGACCGCGGAAATCGTCTCCGGCGACGGCTCGCTGCAGCGCGTTTCGCTGCTCTGCCGCATCGATACGCTGGACGAGCTCGACTACTACCGCAACGGCGGCATCCTGCACTACGTGCTGCGCAAACTCGCGGCGTAGCACGCGGATTTGTGAACGATGGCTCACTGCGAAGTGAGTGGCGACTCTGGGGGAGGCGGCCTATCAAAGGCCGCCTTCGCGCGTTTGCGGCACGAAGAAAACAGCTCATTCTGCGGGAAATCCCGCCCCGAATGGCAAGTCTTTCTGTGTCGCAAGAGTTGGCAGAAGATTTGCCCGTAAGACTACGGTGACCAATCGGCGATAAGATTCCCCTCGACATGAGCTACGGTTTGCGGCGTTCGACATGACAGCAATGATAGCCTCTCCTCTTTCGCGGTGGTCCGGTGCGCTTTGGACCGGTGCGCTGAGTGTCTGCGCAATCATCGCCATCATTCGTCCCGCCCAGGCCGAGCCCCGCGCCGTGGTCGAGCTCTTCACCTCGCAGGGCTGCTCGTCCTGTCCGCCCGCCGACAAGATCATCGGCGAACTCGCCAACGATCCCTCGATCATCGCGCTGAGCATGCCGATCGACTACTGGGACTATCTCGGCTGGAAGGACACGCTGGCGGACTCGCGCTTCTCGGCGCGCCAGCGCGCCTATTCGCGCATGCGCGGCGATCGCGAGGTCTACACGCCGCAGGTCGTCGTCAACGGCTCCGCGCATGTCATCGGCAGTGATCGCGCCGGCATCGAGAGCGCGATCGGCAAGACTGTCAAAAGCGAGTCGGTGATGAGCGTGCCGGTGACGATGTCGGTCGCCGGCCGCCAACTCAACGTGTCGGTGGCCGCCGGCAAGCCGCCGGCAGGATCGCATGGCGAGGTCTGGATCTGCTCGATCACCAAGGCGGTGCCGATCTCGATCGCGCGCGGCGAGAACCGCGGACAGCAGATCACCTACCACAACGTGGTGCGGAATCTCCTGAAGGTCGGCGACTGGACCGGAAGCGCAGAGAACTGGACAGTGCCGTTGGAGAATCTGACGCGCGAGGGCGTCGACGGCGCGGTGGTCTACGTCCAGGACGGCACGCGCGAGAAGCCTGGGCCCATGCTGGGTGCGGCGTATACGTCTCTGCACTGACGCGTCGGCGGGAACATCCCGACAAACAAAAAGGACCAACTCGCGTTGGTCCTCCTCGTGCGAACAGGCCCGATCCTGACGACCCCGGGGGGCTGGGGGCTGAGGAATCCGGAACCGAAAGGACCGGGCCAACGCACACGAATCTTTTCGCAGTGCAGGGCGGCAGGCCCTAGGCGGAAAAGAGGCGAGACTATGATTCCTGCTAACGATCCCGTGACGGTATGTCGCTTGCGGGTTCCACAGCCGCAAGCTGCGGTCAAGGCACGAATTGAACGGGCGCCACGGCGGCGCCCCTTGCGGCGGCGCACGGTTGGCGCAATCATGCAACTGTCATGATCGGCGCCAGGGGACTGCGACAAGGGACTGCGAAGGGAACTTCGCGCGCGGGATCGTGGTGCCATGCGACAGGAGGCGCTCCATGAATCTGACGTCGGAGGAAGCCGATCCGAGCGAGCAGCGCGCAGTGGCGCGAAGCGCCGCTGCGAGTTCCCCGCCCAACCGTGTGACGTTCAACCGCCTCGAACTGAACCGAATCCTCAATCTCTACGGCCGCATGGTCGCCGACGGCGAGTGGCGCGATTACGCCATCGACTTCCTCAGGGACCGCGCCGTGTTCTCGGTGTTCCGCCGCGCCTCCGAGGTGCCGATCTACCGCATCGAGAAAGACCCGCGGCTCGCGCGCAAGCAGGGCATGTACAGCGTGATCTCGGCGACCGGCCTGATCCTGCGCCGTGGCCACGAGCTCGAACGCGTGCTGCTGGTGATCGACCGCAAGCTCGCGGTGGTGTGACAATCTCTTCTTGTCATTCCGGGGCGCGACGAAGTCGCGAGCTACGACGCGCAATTGCGCATCTGAGAATCCATAACCACCAGTCGGGGGTATGGATTCCGGGCCTGCGCCTTACGGCGCATCCCGGAATGACGACAAATATGAAACGGGACTAGGCCGCCGGAACCGTGCTTGCGCCTTCGCCGAGGTCGCGCTGCATCATCACCGTATCGAGCCAGCGGCCGAACTTGAGGCCGACATTGGGATGCGTGCCGATCATTTTGAAGCCGCATCTGGTGTGGACGCCGATCGAACCGGCATTGGCGGAGTCGCCGATCACGGCGATCATCTGGCGGAAGCCGCGCGCCTCGCATTCGATGATCAGCTTCTCCAGCAGGACGAGGCCGATGCCACGGCGATGGAACGACGGATCGAGATAGATCGAGTTCTCCACCGTGAAGCGGTAGGCCGGCCGCGGCCGGTAGGCGCCGGCATAGGCATAGCCCGCCACGCGCCCGTCGAGCATGGCCACGAAATAGGGATAGTTGCCGTCGATCAGCGCCCTGTAGCGCCGTGTCATCTCGGTGAGGTCGGGCGGCTCGAGCTCGAACGTCGCCGTGCCATGGCGAACGGCGTGCTCATAGATGGCTGTGATGGCGGGAAGGTCGGCCTCGGTCGTGGGCCTGATTTCAGGTGCGGCCATGGGCTGAAGATAGCAGCGGAGCTCGATGGAGCAACGCTGTTTCTGCATACGTCGTGGCCGGGCTCGCTCGATGGCAGACGTACCCCGAGTCATTCCGGGGCAGCTCGAAGAGCCGAACCCGGAATCTCGAGATTCCACAATGCGCAACTGCGCATTGGGGTTCGCGCTCCGCGCGCCCCGGAATGACGGCGGGTGTGGACAAACAAAAACCCCGGCCTTGCGGCCGGGGCTGGTCTCGTTCGCTCGTGCTGCGCTTATTCGCGCTGTCCGAGGAGCTGCAACAGCAGCGTGAACAGGTTGATGAAGTTGAGGTACAGCGACAGCGCACCGGTGATCGCCGCACGCTCGGCGATATCGCCGCCAGCCGCCGCGTAGCCGTAGATGTAGTCGTTCTTCAGTCGCTGCGTATCCCAGGCGGTGAGACCGGCAAACACCAGCACGCCGACCACCGACACAATGAACTGCAGCATGGAGCTTCCCACGATCAGGTTCACCAGGCTCGCGATAATGATCCCGATCAGGCCCATGAACAGGAACGAGCCCATTCCGCTCAGGTCACGCTTGGTGGTGTAGCCGTAGAGGCTGAGCGCACCGAAGGTGGCTGCGGTGATGAAGAACACCCGCACGATCGAGGTGTGCGTGAACACCAGGAAGATCGAGGACAGCGAGATGCCCATCAGCGCCGAGAACACCCAGAACAGGATCTGGGCGGTCGACGGAGCGAGGCGGTTGATGCCGGCCGAGATGACGAACACCATGGCCAGCGGCGCCAGGATGAACAGCCACTTCAGCGGGCTCACGAACATCGCGTAGCCGAACGGCGTCAGGAACGAGCTGCCGATCTTCGCGGCGGCGCCCGACGGATCCGACGTCACGGCGGCCATGTAGACGCCGAGCGCGGCGAAGCCGGTGATGGCGAGGCCAACGCTCATGTAGTTGTACACGCGCAGCATGTAGGCGCGCAGTCCGGCATCGACCGTCGCGGCGTCTACGCGCCCGGCGGCCCGGCCGAAAGGAGAAGTGTAGTTACGGTCTAGGTCCGACATGGTCGAATTCCCGTTGGTTGTCCGGTCCGGCACTCAGGTCCCCGCGCCGCCCGGTTCGTCAAATCCTATCTCGGATACCGATGCTGGCCGACATTAAAATTGGCTAACATTTCGGGATCCGAACCCGATCGATATGTGGGAAACTAACACATTCGCCGCAAGCGTCCACGCGCGGCTGAATGTCGCCCTCAGGGGTGCAATTCCAGCGAGCGGACGCAGTTAACCCCAAAATCTGCGGATTCGCGGCGTCCCGGGACCCACGCGGCTTGCCGCTTCAATTTGTCACAAATTCCGCAACACCGTGGCCGGTTTCTGGTTCAACGCCAAGAGCGTCCCGGCGAGCCCGAGGCCGACGGTGACGACCAGTGCGGAAACCACCACGCCGGCCGCGCTACCCGCTTGCCAGACGAATGTCAGCGTCATCAGCCGCGTCACGATCATCCAGGCCGCGATGCTGCCGGCGATGACGCCGAACACGGCGGTGGCCAGTCCAATCAGGAGATATTCCAGCGCGTAGGCGCCGAGCAGCCGCAGCCGCGTCGCGCCCAGCGTCTTCAGGATCACGGCGTCATAGACCCGGTGGCGATGGCCGGCGGCGAGCGCGCCGCCCAGCACCAGGATCGCGGAGATCAGGGTCACCGCGCTGGCGCCGCGGATCGCGAGCACGAGGTTGGTCACGACCGAACCGACTGTCTCCATCACCTCCCGGACCCGGACGCTCGTCACCATCGGATAGGCGTCGGCCACCTGCTTGATGATCTTGCCGTCGCCGGCCGCATCGCCAGTGGCCTCGGTCAGCGTCGCGATATGGGTATGCGGCGCGCCCTTGAAGGCGTTCGGCGAGAACACCAGGACGAAATTGATGCCGAGCCCCTGCCAGTCGATGTTGCGCAAATTGCTGATCTTCGCCGGGATGTCGCGGCCGAGCACGTTGACGACGACCTCGTCGCCGATGGTCAGCCCGAGCCCGTCGGCGATCTTCTTCTCCATCGAGACCAGCGGCGGGCCGGCATAGTCGGCACGCCACCATTCGCCTTCGACGACCTTCGAGCCCTTCGGCAACTCGCTGGTGTAGGTCAGGCCGCGGTCGCTCTGCAGCACCCATTCGGCGTCGGTCGCGGGCTTCAGCTCCTCGGCCTTGACGCCGCGCGCGGCGACGATGCGGCCGCGCAGCATCGGCACGTCCTCGATCCTGGCGCCTGGCGCGATCTCGTGCAGATAGGTGTCGAAGCGCGCGGCTTCCGCGCTCGGAATGTCGATGAAGTAGAACGACGGCGCACGGTCGGGCAGCGCCGCCAGAAACTGCCGGCGCAGATTGCCGTCGATCTGGGTGATGGTGACGAGCACGGCGAGCCCGAGGCCGAGCGACAGCACCACCGATGGCGTCAGCGCGCCGGGCCGGTGGATGTTGGCGATCGCAAGCCGCAGCATCGGCAGCCTTGTGCGCGGCAGTTTTCGCGCGATCGTCATCAGCAGGGCCGCAATCCCGCGCAACAGCGCGAATACCACGACGGAGGAGAGCACGAACACCGCGGCGATGCGCTTGTCGTAGGACAGGCCGATCACCACGGCGATGAGCAGGGCGACCACGACGGCCATGAAGGCGAGATAGCGCCAGCGCGGCCGGTGCCATTCGGTGCTGATCGTGTCGCGAAACAATGCGGCGACCGGCACGTCGTGGACGCGGCCGAGCGGCCACAGGCCGAAGGCGAGCGCGGTCAAAAGGCCGTAGACGAAGGACAGCGCGAGCTCGTCGGCGTGCAGCGCCGGCACCACCGGCAGCGGCAGCAGCTTTCCGAACAGGCCGACAATCGCAAACGGCATCGCAGCGCCGAGCGCCAGGCCGATCACCGAGCCGATGCCGGCGAGCAGCAGCACCTGGGCGAGATAGATGCCGAACACGTCGCGGCCCGTTGCACCCACCGCCTTGAACGCGGCGATCACCTCTAACCGGCGGTCGATATGGCTCTTCACCGCATTGGCGACGCCGACGCCGCCGACCAGGAGGGCGGCCAGGCCGACCAGCGTCAAAAATTGCGTGAAGCGGTTGATATTGCGCTCGAGCTGCGGCGAGGCGTTGGAGCGGCTGCGGATCTCCCAGCCGGCCTGTGGCGCCGCGGCCCGCGCATCGCTGATGAAGGTCTCGGTCGCGCGCTCGCTGTTGGCGATGTCGGGCAGCTTCACCCGGTAGACCCAGCGCACGAGGCTGCCCGGCTGCAGCAGCCCGGTGGCGCGCAGGCCCGCCTCGCTGATCAGGAAGCGCGGCCCGAAGCCGATGCCGCCCGCGAGCTTGTCGGGCTCGGCCTCCACCGTGCTGCGGATCTGGAAGCTGGCATTGCCGATGGTGACGCGGTCGCCGGTCTTCAGGCTGAGGCGCGCGAGCAGCGTCGGATCGGCGGCGGCGCCGAACGTGCCGTCGCGTTCGCTAAGCAGGTCGGAGAGCGGCAGCGGTGGCACCAGCGTCAACTGCCCGAGCATCGGATAGGCGTTGTCGACCGCCTTCATCTCGACCAGCGCAAGCTTGCCCTCGGCCGAGCGCGCCATGCCGCGCAGGGTCGCCGCGATCGAGACCGTGCCGCGCGAGCGCAGGAAGGCGACCTCCTCCGGCTTGGCCTCGCGCTGGAACAGTACGAAGGACGCATCGCCGCCGAGCAGCGTGCGGCCCTCGCGCGCCAGCCCGTCGCTGAGGCTGGCAGACACCGAGCCGACGCCGGCGATCGCCATCACCCCTAACGCGATGCAGGCGATGAAGACGTAGAAGCCGCGCAGGCCGCCGCGCAATTCGCGCAAGGCGTAGCGGATCGAGAGCGCGACGGCGCTACGCCGCGCAAACGGTTCGCTGGCGACGCTCATGAGCTGACGGTCTGCGTGTCGATGCGCCCGGAGCGCAGGCGGATCACGCGATCGCAGCGATGCGCGAGCGAGGAGTCGTGCGTCACCAGCACCAGCGTCATGCCGCGCTCGGCATGCTTGCCGAAGATGAGGTCGACGATCTGCTTGCCGGTGGCCTCGTCGAGATTGCCCGTGGGTTCGTCCGCGACGAGGATCGCGGGGTCGGGCGCGAGCGCACGCGCCAGCGCGACGCGCTGCTGCTCGCCGCCTGAGAGCTGCGAGGGATAATGGTGCAGGCGATCGCCGAGCCCGACCGACGCGAGCTCTTGCGCCGCGCGCTTCGCCGCATCCGGATTGCCGGCGAGTTCGAGCGGCACCGCGACGTTCTCCAGCGCGGTCATCGTCGGGATCAGGTGAAAGGATTGGAAGACGATGCCGACCTGGCGGCCGCGGAAGCGGGCGAGCGCGTCCTCGTCGAGGGCATTGAAAGGCGTGCCGTTGACCACCACCTCTCCGCTATCAGGACGCTCCAGCCCCGCCATCACCATCAGCAGCGTGGATTTGCCCGAGCCTGACGGGCCGATCAGGCCGATCGCCTCGCCCGATCCGACCCGCAGGCTGATATCCTTGAGAATGTGAACGCGTGCCGCGCCTGTGCCCAGTGAGAGATTGACGTTGGCGATGGAAATGGTGTCCGGCGCCGTACCGGCGAGCGAAGAGGATTCGATGCGACTGTCCATGGTCCGGTCATATGGCAACTCCGATAGCCCGGTCGAGAGGCGTTACGGATTGTTCATGCACATAGCCGTGTTGATGCTCGCCTTGATGACGGTTTTGGCGCCGGCGGCGTTCGCGCAGGAAAAGCCGGTCAAGCTGGTCGTGCTCGGCGATTCCTTGAGCGCCGGGCTTGGCCTCCCGGCCCAGGATGCATTCCCGGCCAAGCTAAAGAAAGCTTTGCAAGACAAAGGCATAGCAGTCGAGATGACCAATGCCGGGGTGTCCGGCGACACCTCCTCCGGCGGCCGCGACCGGCTCGACTGGTCGATCCCTGACGGAACACATGGCGTGATCGTCGAGCTCGGCGCCAACGACGCGCTCCGCGGCCTCGACCCCGGCGTCACCCGCGCGGCCCTGTCCGACATCGTGGCCCGGCTGAAAGCGCGGGGCATCGCCGTAATGCTGTGCGGCATGGTGGCGCCGCCGAATTACGGGGCCGATTACGCAGCGCGCTTCAATTCGATTTATCCGGATCTTGCGAAACAATACGGCGTGCCGCTCTATCCCTTCTTCCTCGAAGGCGTCGCTGCGGACGCAAGGCTCAACCAGGCCGACGGCATCCATCCGACGGCCGCGGGCGTCGACATCATCGTGATCAACATCATGCCCACCGTGGAGGCATTTCTCGGCACGATAGCTGAGCAACGGCGTTGAAAAGCAGGCAGTGCTAACCCTAATACCCAGGGTTTTCCCGGTGTAGCCTGCGCCATGCTTCGCAGAGTCACATAACTGCGATAGGAATCAGGTTACCGGTGATTCGTCGCCGGCTCTAATTTGGGTATGATCCTCCTGGATTGTATCCAAGCATCGGGAGTGCTCAACGATGCCGCGTTTGTTTACGGGTCTGGAAATTCCGGCCGAGATCGGCCAATCGCTTTCCAACTTGAGGGGCGGCCTTCCCGGCGCCCGCTGGATCGATCCCGAAAATTATCACGTCACCCTGCGCTTCATAGGCGACATCGACGGCGCCTCCGCCAACGAGATCGCCTCGATGCTGTTTCGCGTCGATCGCAAACCGTTCGAGGTCAAGGTGCAGGGGCTGACGAGCTTCGGCGGCCGCAAGCCGCGCGCCGTCGTCGCGACCATCGCGCCGAGCAAGCCGCTGATGGAATTGCAGGCCGAACTCGAGCGCATGATGCAGCGCATCGGCCTCAATCCGGAAGGGCGCAAATTCATCCCGCACGTCACGCTGGCGCGGCTGCACGACGCCTCCGACCAGGACGTCGCCGACTATCTCTCGCTGCGCGGCTACTTCCCGAGCAAGGTGTTTACAGCCGAGCGCTTCGTGCTGTTCTCCTCGCGCGCCTCGACCGGCGGCGGGCCGTATGTGGTCGAGGACAGCTACGAGCTGTGCGCGTAACGCTTCGCCTCGCTAGCGAAGCGCCGCCCCGACGTCGGTCTTCGAAAAGTCCTCGCCCTTGAACAGCAGCGGCTCGCCGCGCGTCACAGCGAGAGCATAGGCAAAGCAGTCGCCGTAGTTCAGCGCGGCTGCGTGACGCCCTTTGCCGAAACGACGCCAGGCGCGTCGCGCCGCTTCAGCTTGCTCCGCATCGACAGCGACGATCTCGGCGCCGATCTTGACGAGCCAAAGATCGAACTCGCGCCCGCCCGCTTCGCCCAATCGCGTCTCCAGCACCATCGCCGCTTCGAGCACGGTTGCTGCAGAGATCTGCCGGATCGGGTCATCGGCAATTCGCGCTTCGATGTCGCGAGCGTCGGGCTCGTTGAGCGCAATTGCTACGATCGCCGATGTGTCGATCACCATCAGCGCGGCAATCCGTGCTCGTCATATCCGAGGATCTCGTCCGGCGTGCGGTCGTCCACGACCGGCATTTCGCTCCAGCGTCGGCGGATCGCCGCCATGTCCTCCAACAGTGCGGCCTTGCGGGTTTGGTCGCCAAGGCGGCGCAGGCGCTCCTCGATGGCGCGCCTGGTCGCCGTCGTAATGGTCTCGCCGGTGAGCTGCGCCAGATTCTTGGCCAAACGCTCAGTTTCGGGGTCTTTGATGCTAAGGGCCATCTGGGTGCCTTGGTTCCTAACTAGGCGTAATCTACCACCAATTTGATCGGTTGTCGTGCCGAAATGGAACGTAAATAGAACATCTGTGCATGGCGAGCTAAAATAGCTCGAATCCCGGCAGGCCTAGATAGATTGCCAGTCGATGGAGGGAGTCGCGGATGGACGAAGCCGACGATCACACGATCTTTTTGAGGAGCAGGACCGACAAAACTTACGTTGGTCCTTCCTTCCCGACACTCACCGGCCAACGGCTTCGAATAGCCAACAAATACATTGACGGGGGCGGAGGCTATGAGTTCGCGACCGTGAAAGACGAGGTTGTCCTGCGCACCACGCCAGGTGGCCGCTTTCAGATAAAGGCGACGTTTGTTGCGGACGATCGTTCGTTTCGAACCGTAACGATCCAAAAATTCACGAGCAACGGTCGGGGGCGAGAATACTTCACCCTCCTTCCAGCAGAAGTCGCAACCCTTCTGAAATTCCTCTCAAACATCAAACGCATCCATTTTCCGAACGAAGGAAAGATCAACATCACGGACGCCGATCTGGAGGAGCTCCTACTCAACCCCACCCAGATCAAGCGGCTCGCAACAGGCAAGAACTGCTCGCGGCATTGGCGCGCACGGAGATCACTAGCAGGGACATCGTCGCGCTTGGATATCGACGTGAGCAGTTGTCGATATTCAAACGGCTGTTGGCCGAGCCCGCCTACTTCAAGGAGGTCCTCTCCAAGCACCCCAAAGGACCAGAGGACGTCTGGCAGAAGTTCTTTGAGGCCAATCCGTGGATTTTCGGCTGCAGCTTGTCGCTGATCTATTTCGGCCCGCTCGATGAGCGCAGGCTTGAGCAAATTGTGCGAGGGTTTGACTTAACCGGGCCAGGCAAGCGTGTTGATGCGTTATTGAAGTCGCACGCGATGCTGAGCACGACCTGCTTTGTGGAGATCAAGCGCCACGATACAGACCTTGTCGCAGAAAGCAGCTACCGAGCCGGCGTTTGGCAGCCGTCCAAAGAGTTGTCGGGGGCCGTCGCCCAGATACAAGGCACCGTGTCGGCGGCGCTTGAACATTGGCAGGCACGGGAAGCGATCTTGAACGCGGATGGCAGTCCAACTGGCGAGACCCTGTTCACGACCGATCCCCGATCGTACGTGATCTGCGGCAGCTTGGGTGAATTTCAAGCAGAGCACGGTATCAACGAGCGGAAATTCCGGTCATTCGAGCTCTATCGACGGAACCTGATTCGTCCCGAAGTGATAACCTTCGATGAACTTTATGAACGTGCTCGATTCATCGTTGAAGCCGAGCACATTAACGATGTCGCATAAGGTCTAACCAGCCGACATTTGCCGTCGTGCGGGGGAGACAGAAGAATCCGCATACCCCCTGCACCAATTCACGGCTTGCAATTTGCTGCCGTCTCTGGCGGTAAGAAGCCCATGCTCTCCACCCCAAACTCCTCGTTCCGCGCCGAATATCAGGCGCAGGTCACCTCCGGCGCGATCGAGCCGGACTCGGCCCAGGCCGAGGTCGCCGACGCCTATGCGGAGCTGGAGCAGCGGCTTGCGAGTTACAAGCCGCAGCGCAAGCAGGGCTTGCTCGGCCGCCTGTTCGGCAACGGCGACAAGAATGAGCCGCCGCGCGGGCTCTACATCCATGGCGAGGTCGGCCGCGGCAAGACGATGCTGATGGATCTGTTCTTCCAGCACTCCTCCGTCGAGCACAAGCGCCGCGCGCATTTCCACGAATTCATGGCCGAGGTGCATGAGCGCATCTATGGCTATCGCCAGAACATCGCGCGCGGCGAGATCGCGGATGCCGACGTCATCGGGCTCACCGCGAATGCGATCTTCGATGAGAGCTGGCTGCTCTGCTTCGACGAATTCCACGTTACCGACATCGCGGATGCGATGATCCTCGGGCGTCTGTTCGCAAAATTGTTCGAGCTCGGCACGGTGGTGATCGCGACGTCAAACGTCGCGCCCGACGATCTCTACAAGGGCGGCTTGAACCGCGCGCTGTTCCTTCCGTTCATCGTGCAGATCAACGATCACATGGACGTGCTGCGTCTCGACGCGCGCACCGATTTCCGGCTGGAAAAACTTCAGGGCGTGCCGATGTGGCTGACGCCGGCCGACGGCGATGCGGACGCAGCGCTTAATCGCGCCTGGACGAAGATGACTGGCAACGCAAAATGCAAGTCGCGCGACATTTCGATCAAGGGCCGCATCCTCCACGTGCCGTGCTCGGCGCATGGCGTGGCGCGGTTCACATTCGCCGATCTCTGCCAGAAGCCGCTCGCCGCATCCGACTACCTCAGGCTCGCGCACGACTATCACACCATCCTGGTCGACCATATTCCAGTGATGGACTTTTCCGAGCGCAACGCCGCCAAGCGCTTCATCACGCTGATCGACACGCTCTATGATAACGCTGTCAAGCTGATGGCGTCTGCTGAAGCCAATCCGGTGTCGCTGTATCTGGCGAGCGAAGGCAACGAGGCCAACGAATTCAAGCGCACCTCGTCGCGCCTGATCGAAATGAGCTCGGAATCCTATCTGGCGCTGCCTCACGGCCGCAAGGATTCCACTGCCAGCGGCTCGACCAAGGGCCTGGTGGAGACTTAAGTCCTATTTCCCAACACTGTCATTCCGGGGCGTCCGCGCCATTGCGCGGACGAACCCGGAATCTCGAAATTTGTTGCGCGAGATTCCGGGTTCGGCTCTGCGAGCCGCCCCGGAATGACGGGTGTTGGTCGAATTCTCGGCAAGCCCGACAATTGGGCATTCGGCGACTTGAACGGGGGAAGCGAAAGGGATAACCACCCACTCAGTTTTCCATCCCCTCGCGGACATCTCAAAGGACAGGTTTCCCATGGCGCGCGACAAGATTGCTTTGATTGGCTCCGGTCAGATCGGCGGCACGTTGGCTCATCTCATCGGCCTGAAGGAACTGGGCGACGTGGTGATGTTCGACATCGCCGAGGGCGTGCCGCAGGGCAAGGCGCTCGACATCGCGCAGTCCTCGCCGGTCGACGGTTTTGATGCGCATTACACCGGCGCCAATTCCTACGAGGCGCTCGACAACGCAAAGGTCTGCATCGTCACCGCCGGCGTGCCGCGCAAGCCCGGCATGAGCCGCGACGATCTCCTCTCCATCAACCTCAAGGTCATGGAGCAGGTCGGTGCCGGCATCAAGAAGTACGCCCCCGACGCCTTCGTCATCTGCATCACCAACCCGCTCGACGCGATGGTCTGGGCGCTGCAGAAGGCCTCTGGCCTGCCGCACAAGAAGGTGGTCGGCATGGCCGGCGTGCTCGACTCCGCGCGCTTCCGCTATTTCCTCGCCGACGAGTTCAACGTCTCGGTGGAGGACGTCACCGCGTTCGTGCTCGGCGGTCACGGCGACACCATGGTGCCGCTGACCAAATATTCCACCGTTGCCGGCATCCCGCTGCCCGACCTCGTCAAGATGGGCTGGACCTCGCAGGCGCGCCTCGACGAGATCGTCGACCGCACCCGCAACGGCGGCGCCGAGATCGTCAATTTGCTCAAGACCGGCTCGGCGTTCTACGCGCCGGCGGCCTCCGCGATCGCGATGGCCGAGAGCTATCTCAAGGACAAGAAGCGCGTGCTGCCCTGCGCCGCCTACCTGAACGGCGAATACGGCGTGAAGGACATGTATGTCGGCGTGCCCGTCGTCATCGGCTCCAAGGGCGTCGAGCGCGTCGTCGAGATCGAGCTCGGCGGCAAGGACCGCGAGGCCTTCGACAAGTCGGTCGGCGCCGTGCAGGGTCTGGTGGACGCCTGCAAGAAGATCGCCCCCGATCTTCTCGGCCGCTAAGCAAGACACCCGCGCCGAAGACCAAACCCGGTCTTCGGCGCTTCCATTTCCGGCGTCCAGTCTGGCTCGTCCAGGCGGGGTCCGGGTCCGGCAAGCCGGGGTCTTGCGACTTTTGTCGAAGAATCCGGGTTGCAGTTCCTGTGGTATATGGTATGCCAGCCAAAACTGAGGTGAGCCCGCGAGGTCACCGCGCAAGGGTTCAGGGAGCGACCAGATGAATATTCACGAGTACCAGGCCAAGGCGCTGCTCAACGAGTTCGGCGTGCCGATCTCCAAGGGCGTCCCGGTCCTGAAGCCCGCCGACGCCGAAGCCGCCGCCAAGGCGCTGCCCGGCCCGGTCTGGGTGGTGAAGAGCCAGATCCACGCTGGCGGCCGCGGCAAGGGCAAGTTCAAGGAAGCCTCCGCCGGCGACAAGGGCGGCGTGCGCATCGCCAAATCGGCCGCCGAGGTCTCCGAGTTCGCCAAGCAGATGCTGGGCGCAACGCTGGTGACCGTGCAGACCGGCCCCGCCGGCAAGCAGGTCAACCGCCTCTACATCGAGGACGGCTCCGACATCGACAAGGAATTCTACCTCTCAATCCTGGTCGACCGCGAGACCTCGCGCGTCTCCTTCGTGGTGTCGACCGAGGGCGGCGTCAACATCGAGGACGTCGCGCACAACACGCCCGAGAAGATCGTCACCTTCTCCGTCGATCCCGCGACCGGAATCATGGGTCATCACGGCCGCACCGTTGCCAAGGCGCTGAACCTGTCGGGCGATCTCGCCAAGCAGGCCGAAAAGCTCACTGCGCAGCTCTACACGGCGTTCGTCGCCAAGGACATGTCGATGCTGGAGATCAACCCGCTGGTCGTGACCAAGCAGGGCCAGCTCCGCGTGCTCGACGCAAAGGTCTCGTTCGACGACAACGCGCTGTTCCGTCACCCCGAGGTGATGGCGCTGCGCGACGAGACCGAGGAGGACGCCAAGGAAATCGAGGCGTCGAAATATGACCTCAACTACGTCACCCTCGACGGCAATATCGGCTGCATGGTCAACGGCGCCGGTCTCGCCATGGCGACGATGGACATCATCAAGCTCTACGGCATGTCGCCGGCCAACTTCCTCGACGTCGGCGGCAGCGCCAGCAAGGAAAAGGTCGCGGCCGCCTTCAAGATCATCACCGCCGATCCCAACGTGAAGGGCATCCTGGTCAACATCTTTGGTGGTATCATGAAATGTGACGTGATCGCCGAGGGCGTCACGGCTGCCGTCCGCGAAGTCGGCCTCAGCGTGCCGCTGGTGGTCCGCCTCGAAGGCACCAATGTCGAGCTCGGCAAGAAGATCATCCGTGAATCCGGCCTCAACGTGCTGCCGGCGGACAATCTCGACGACGCCGCGCAGAAGATCGTGAAGGCCGTCAAGGGAGGCTAGAGCCATGCCCAAGGACATGCCGAAGGACCATCTCTCTGCATCATCTCCGCTGCCGGAGCACCAGCGTCTGTCGGTGCTTGCAGGTGAATGGAGTGGCGAGGAAACGGTCTTCCCCTCGCGTTGGAACGCCGGCGGGCCGGCGACCTCGCGCGTTGTGGCGCGCATGGACCTCAACGGCTTCTACCTGATCCAGGACGCCGTACAGATGCGCGACGGCAAGGAAGCCTTCGCGACCCACGGTCTCTTCACCTACGACCGCGACGACCGGACCTACAAATTGTTCTGGTACGACTCGCTCGGCTACACGCCGCCCTCGCCCGCCTCCGGCGGCTGGGTCGGCAAGACATTGACACTGGTGCGCGGCTCGCTTCGCGGCAACGCGCGCCACGTCTACGAGATCATCGACGACAATTCCTATTCGTTGAAGATCCAGTTCTCGCCGGACGCGGAAGGTTGGGCCGACGTGCTCACCGGCGTCTATCGTCGCATCCACTGACCTCTCACCGTTAGAGTTTCGCGAAAGCAGTCCTCATGTCCATCCTGATCGACAAGAACACCAAGGTCATCTGCCAGGGCTTTACCGGCAAGAACGGCACGTTCCACTCGGAGGCCGCGATTGCTTACGGCACCAAGATGGTCGGCGGCACCTCGCCGGGCAAAGGCGGCTCGACGCATCTGGGGCTGCCGGTGTTCGACACCGTGCGCGAGGCGCGCGAGAAGACCGGGGCCGATGCCTCCGTCATCTACGTGCCGCCGCCGGGTGCGGCCGACGCGATCTGCGAGGCGATCGACGCCGAAGTGCCGCTGATCGTCTGCATCACCGAGGGCATTCCGGTCATCGACATGGTGCGCGTGAAGCGCTCGCTCGCCGGTTCCAAGTCGCGCCTGATCGGGCCGAACTGCCCGGGCGTGATGACCGCGGGCGAATGCAAGATCGGCATCATGCCGGCCAACATCTTCAAGACCGGCAGCGTCGGCATCGTCTCCCGCTCCGGCACGCTGACCTATGAAGCCGTGTTCCAGACCTCCCAGGAAGGCCTCGGCCAGACCACCGCGGTCGGCATCGGCGGCGACCCGGTCAAGGGAACCGAGTTCATCGACGTGCTGGAGATGCTGCTCGGCGACCCCAAGACCGAGTCCATCATCATGATCGGCGAAATCGGCGGTTCCGCCGAGGAGGACGCCGCCCAGTTCCTCAAGGACGAGGCCAAGCGGGGCCGCAAGAAGCCGATGGTTGGCTTCATTGCCGGTGTTACCGCACCTCCCGGCCGCCGCATGGGCCATGCCGGCGCGATCATCGCGGGCGGCAAGGGCGACGCCGGTTCCAAGACGGAAGCCATGAAATCGGCCGGAATCACCGTGTCTCCGTCGCCTGCGCGGCTTGGACATACGCTTGCCGAAAAATTGAAAGGCTAATTCACTTCTTCGTTGTTTTCCGGGCGAAGTTTCGCGCCAGATAGGGTAAATGGTCGCTGACGCACCGATCCACGCCGGGGGATCGGTCGCAGCGCCGTTTTCAGGGCGCAAACAAAAATCGCCAGGAACTCAAGTAATGTCTCGCCAGGACGCGAACGCAGCCTTTGCCCTATCTTCCTTTCTGCAGGGCACAAACGCCACCTACATCGACGATATCTACGCCCGCTATGAGAAGGATCCCGCCTCGGTCGATCCGGAATGGCAGGAGTTCTTCCGGAGCCTGAAGGACCAGCCGGTCGACGTTCGCAAGAACGCCGAGGGCCCGAGCTGGGCCCGCGACAACTGGCCGGTGACGCCGCGCGACGAGCTCACCTCGGCGCTCGACGGCAACTGGGTCGAGGTCGAGAAGGCGGTCGGCGCCAAGATTGCTGCCAAGGCGAAGGTGGCTGACAAGGGCGCCGATCTCTCCTCCGCCGACGTGCTCCAGGCGACCCGCGATTCGGTGCGCGCGCTGATGCTGATCCGCGCCTACCGCATGCGCGGCCACTTCCACGCCAAGCTTGATCCGCTCGGCATCGAGGCGCCGCGCAACCGCGAAGAGCTCGACCCGCGCACCTACGGCTTCAGCGAGGCCGACTTCGACCGCAAGATCTTCCTCGATCACGTGCTCGGCCTTGAGTACGGCAACCTGCGCGAGATTGTCGCGATCTGCGAGCGCACCTACTGCCAGACGCTCGGCGTCGAGTTCATGCACATCACCAACGCCGCGCAGAAGGCCTGGATCCAGGAGCGCATCGAGGGTCCGGACAAGGAGATCTCGTTCACTCCTGAAGGCCGCCGCGCCATCCTGACGAAGCTGGTCGAAGCCGAAGGCTTTGAAAAGTTCTGCGACATCAAGTTCACCGGCACCAAGCGCTTCGGTCTCGACGGCGCGGAATCGCTGATCCCCGCGCTCGAGCAGATCATCAAGCGCGGCGGCAATCTCGGCGTGAAGGAGATCGTGCTCGGCATGCCGCATCGCGGCCGCCTCAACGTGCTGACGCAGGTGATGGCCAAGTCGCACCGCGCGCTGTTCCACGAGTTCAAGGGCGGCTCGGCCAACCCTGAGGACGTCGAAGGCTCCGGCGACGTGAAGTATCACCTCGGCGCGTCCTCCGACCGCGAGTTCGACGGCAACCGCATCCATCTGTCGCTGACCGCCAACCCCTCGCATCTCGAGATCGTCGATCCCGTGGTGCTCGGCAAGGTCCGCGCCAAGCAGGACCAGCATGGCGATCCGCCGGATCAGCGCATCTCCGTGCTGCCGCTGCTGCTGCACGGCGATGCCGCGTTCGCCGGCCAGGGCGTGATCTCGGAATGCTTTGCTCTGTCGGACCTGAAGGGCTACCGCACAGGCGGCTCGCTGCACTTCATCGTCAACAACCAGATCGGCTTCACCACCTATCCGCGTTACTCGCGCTCGTCGCCCTATCCGTCCGACGTCGCAAAAATGATCGACGCGCCGATCTTCCACGTCAACGGCGATGATCCGGAAGCCGTGGTGTTCGCGGCCAAGGTGGCGATCGAGTTCCGGCAGAAGTTCCACAAACCTGTCGTCATCGACATGTTCTGCTACCGCCGCTACGGCCACAATGAGGGCGACGAGCCGGCGTTCACCCAGCCTGTGATGTACAAGCAGATCGCCTCGCATCCCTCGACGCTGACGATCTATGCCAAGCGGCTCGTCGCCGAAGGCGTGATGACCGATGGCGAGGTCGACAAGGCCAAGGCCGATTGGCGCGCCCGGCTCGATGCCGAGTTCGAGGCCGGGTCGGGCTACAAGCCGAACAAGGCCGACTGGCTCGACGGCAAGTGGTCGGGCTTCAAGATCGCCGACCAGGAAGAGGATGCGCGGCGCGGCATCACCGGCGTCGATACTGCAACGCTCAAGGACATCGGCCGCAAGATCACCAAGGTGCCGGATGGTTTCCGTGTTCACCGCACCATCCAGCGTTTCCTGGACAATCGTGCCAAGGCAATCGACAACGGCGTCGGGATCGACTGGGCGACAGGTGAGGCGCTGGCGTTCTGCTCGCTGCTCGAGGAGGGCCACCACGTGCGCCTCTCCGGGCAGGATTCGGAGCGCGGCACCTTCTCGCAGCGTCATTCGGTGCTGATCGACCAGGAAGACGAGAGCCGCTACACGCCGTTCAATCATCTCGGCGTCGAGCAGGGACATTACGAGGTCATCAACTCGCTGCTGTCGGAAGAAGCGGTGCTCGCTTTCGAATATGGCTACTCGCTGGCCGAGCCGAATGCGCTCGCGATGTGGGAAGCCCAGTTCGGCGACTTCGCCAACGGCGCGCAGGTCGTGTTCGACCAGTTCATCTCCTCGGGCGAACGCAAATGGCTGCGCATGTCGGGCCTCGTCTGCATGCTGCCGCACGGCTATGAGGGCCAGGGCCCCGAGCATTCCTCCGCACGCCTCGAGCGTTACCTGCAGATGTGCGCCGAAGACAACATGCAGGTGGTCTATCCGACGACGCCGGCGAACTACTTCCATGTGCTGCGGCGCCAGCTCCACCGCGAGATCCGCAAGCCGCTGATCCTGATGACGCCGAAATCGCTTCTGCGTCACAAGCGGGCGGTGTCGCGGCTCGACGAGCTCGGCAAGGACACGACGTTCCACCGCATCCTCTACGATGACACCCAGATGCTGCCGAACGAGCCGATCAAGCTCGTGCCGGACGAGAAGATCCGCCGCATCATCCTCTGCACGGGCAAGGTCTATTACGACCTCTACGAGGAGCGCGAGAAGCGCGGCATCGACGACATCTACCTGATGCGCGTCGAGCAGCTCTATCCGGTGCCGCTCAAGGCGCTGGTTCAGGAGCTGTCGCGCTTCAAGAAGGCCGAGGTGATCTGGTGTCAGGAAGAGCCGCGCAACATGGGTGCGTGGCACTTCATCGAGCCCTATCTGGAATGGGTGCTCAACCAGGTGCACGGCGTGAGCCGGCGTCCGCGCTATGTCGGCCGCGCCGCCTCCGCCGCGACCGCGACCGGCTTGATGTCCAAGCATCAGGCTCAGCTCAAGGCCTTCCTCGACGAAGCATTGAGCTAGACAATTCTGGACTGAGTCATGCCCCGCGAAGGCGGGGCATCCAGTACTCCGCGGCGTTCGTTCTGATCACGACGGTCACGGCGTACTGGATCGCCCCCCTTCGCTGGCGATGACATAAGAAAATCATGACCGCACAGGCGATCTCAAGGAAAAGACCATGACTGAAATTCGTGTGCCGACGCTCGGCGAATCCGTCACCGAGGCCACCATCGGCCGCTGGTTCAAGAAGGCCGGCGAATCCGTCGCCGTCGACGAGCCCCTGGTGGAGCTCGAGACCGACAAGGTGACCATCGAAGTGCCGGCGCCGTCCGCAGGCACGCTCGGCGAGATCATCGCCAAGGACGGCGAGACCGTCGCGGTCGGCGCGCTGCTCGGCCAGATCAATGACGGCGCCGCCGCGCCCGCTGCAAAGCCTGCCGCAGCTCCGGCCAAGGCCGCTGCCGCACCGGCGGCCGCTGCTCCCGCAGCCGCTGCCGCCAAGGCGCCGCCGGCCGATGCGCCGCTCGCCCCGTCGGTGCGAAAACTCTCGGCCGAGACCGGCATCGATGCCTCGACCGTTCCCGGCTCCGGCAAGGACGGTCGCGTCACCAAGGGTGACATGCTCGCCGCAATCGAGCGTGCGGCGTCCGCGCCGACCCCGGTCAACCAGCCGGCCGCTTCCGTCCAGGTTCGTGCGCCGTCACCGGCCGACGATGCCGCACGCGAGGAGCGCGTGAAGATGACGCGGCTGCGCCAGACCATCGCGCGCCGCCTCAAGGACGTGCAGAACACCGCCGCGATGCTCACGACCTTCAACGAGGTCGACATGACCAACGTCATGGCGCTGCGCGCGCACTACAAGGACGCGTTCGAGAAGAAGCACGGCTCCAAGCTCGGCTTCATGGGCTTCTTCACCAAGGCGGTGGTGCAGGCGCTGAAGGACATCCCGGCCGTCAACGCCGAGATCGACGGCACCGACCTCATCTACAAGAACTACTATCACATCGGCGTCGCCGTCGGCACCGACAAGGGCCTGGTCGTGCCCGTGGTGCGCGATTGCGACCACAAGTCGATCGCCGACATCGAGAAGGGCATCGCCGATTTCGGCCGCCGCGCCCGCGACGGTCAGCTCAAGATCGATGAAATGCAGGGCGGCACCTTCACCATCACCAATGGCGGCATCTACGGTTCGCTGATGTCGACGCCGATCCTGAACGCGCCGCAGTCCGGCATCCTCGGCATGCACAAGATCCAGGAGCGGCCGATGGTCGTCGGCGGCAAGATCGAGGTCCGCCCGATGATGTATCTGGCGCTGTCCTACGATCACCGCGTGATCGACGGCAAGGAAGCCGTCACCTTCCTGGTCCGCGTCAAGGAGAGCCTGGAAGACCCGGCGCGGCTGGTGCTGGACCTGTAAGACGATGAACTGGATCGCCAGGCACCCACGCCGCCTGGCGATCACGCTTGTCGCCTTCATCGGTGCGATGAGCGCAGCTTTTGGGGGCTTCTTCGGTGGACGTGTCCTGCAACACCATGCCGATCTTGGTGGAGGCTCCGACTGGGGTTATCTCAACGAATCGCTCAGCATCGCTACATGGCTCTGCCTTCTAGCGCTCATTTGCGGTGCGGTGTTTCTGGGGCTCGTTTGGTGGAAGGGACGCTATGACGGATAAGGTCGTTGTCATCACCGGCGGCAGCCGCGGCATTGGTCGCGCGACGGCGCTTGCCGCGGCCGCGCGCGGCTTCCGTGTTGTGGTCGGCTATGCCAGCAACAAGGCTGCCGCCGACGAGGTCGTTTCGAAGATCGAAGGCAGCAATGGCAAGGCGATCGCGGTGAAATGCGATGTCGCCGAGGAAAAAGACATCCTCGCGCTGTTCAAGGCGGCCGACAAGTTCGGCACTCTGGGCGCGCTCGTCAACAATGCCGGCATCGTCGGCACCAGCGGCGTGCGCGTCGACGAGATGTCGGCCGAACGCATCCAGCGCGTGATGGCCATCAACGTCACCGGCAGCATGCTCTGCGCGCGCGAGGCCATCAAGCGCATGTCGACCAAGCACGGCGGCAAGGGCGGCGTCATCGTCAACCTCTCGTCGGTCGCAGCCCGCCTCGGCGCTCCCAACACCTATGTCGACTACGCGGCCTCCAAGGGCGCGATCGATTCCTTCACCGTCGGCCTCGGCTACGAGGTTGCGGGCGAGGGCATCCGCGTCGCCGCCATCCGTCCCGGCCTGATCGACACCGAAATCCACGCCGCCGGCGGCGAACCCGACCGCGCGCATCGTCTGGCCCATATGGTGCCGATGAAGCGGGTCGGCACGTCGGAGGAAATCGCCAATGCCATCGTCTGGCTGATGTCGGAGGACGCCTCCTACGTCACGTCGGCCATTCTCGATGTGTCCGGCGGCCGCTGACACATCATCTCACCACGGATAGTTACAGGACTCCTTCTCATGGCTACCTACGATCTCGTCGTCATCGGCACCGGACCGGGCGGATATGTCTGCGCGGTGCGCGCAGCGCAGCTCGGCATGAAAGTCGCCGTGGTGGAGAAGAACGCGACGCTCGGCGGCACCTGTCTCAATGTCGGCTGCATGCCTTCGAAGGCGCTGCTGCATGCTTCCGAGATGTTCGAGGAAGCCGGACACTCCTTCGCCAAGATGGGTGTGTCCGTTTCCACGCCAAAACTCGACCTGCCGGCGATGATGGACTTCAAGCAGCAGGGCATCGACGGCAACGTCAAGGGCGTCGAGTTCCTGATGAAGAAGAACAAGATCGACGTGCTGAAGGGCTCCGGCAAGATTCTGGGCACCGGCAAGGTCGAAGTGTCCGCCGACGGCAAGTCGCAGGTTGTCGAAACGAAGAACATCGTGATCGCCACCGGCTCCGACATCGCGCGGCTCAAGGGCATCGAGATCGACGAGAAGCGCATCGTGTCGTCGACCGGCGCGCTGTCGCTGGAGAAGGTGCCGGGCAGGCTGCTGGTCATTGGTGCCGGCGTCATCGGGCTCGAACTTGGCTCGGTGTGGCGCAGGCTCGGATCCGAAGTCATGGTCGTCGAATTCCTCGACCGAATCCTGCCCGGCATGGACGGCGAGATCGCGAAGCAGTTTCAGCGCATCCTGGAGAAGCAGGGATTTGCGTTCAAGCTGGGCTCGAAGCTCACTGGCGTCGAGGCCAATGGAAAGGCGCTGCTTGCAAAGATCGAGCCCGCTGCCGGCGGCGCTGCGGAGACCATCGAGGCCGACGTCGTGCTGGTCTGCATCGGCCGCGTGCCCTTCACCGACGGCCTCGGCCTGAAGGAAGCGGGCGTCGCGCTCGACGAGCGCGGCCGCGTCCAGATCGATGCGCATTTCGCGACCAATGTGAAGGGCGTCTACGCCATCGGCGACGTCGTCGCAGGCCCGATGCTCGCGCACAAGGCCGAGGACGAGGGCGTTGCGGTCGCGGAAATTCTCGCCGGCCAAGCTGGCCACGTGAACTACGATGTTATCCCAGGCGTCGTGTATACCACGCCGGAAGTGTCCTCCGTCGGCAAGACCGAGGAGGAACTGAAGCAGGCCGGTCAGGCTTATACGGTCGGGAAGTTTCCCTTTACCGCCAACGGTCGTTCCAAGGTCAACCAGACGACCGATGGCTTTGTGAAGATTCTCGCAGATGCGAAGACCGATCGTGTGCTCGGCGTGCACATTATCGGCCGCGAAGCCGGTGAAATGATCCATGAAGCGGTCGTTCTCATGGAATTTGGCGGTAGTGCCGAAGATCTTGCGCGCTCCTGCCATGCGCATCCGACCCGGTCGGAGGCCATCAAGGAGGCCGCGCTTGCAGTCGGCAAGCGAGCGATCCATATGTAGGCGACGCCCCGAGCTCAATCGGGCCGGACATCACATGCTGCGCCGCCTTCTTCAACCGGTCTGGGTCCTGCTTGCGATCATCTTCTTGATCGAAGCCTGGCTGTGGGACCATCTCGAACCGATCGTGGCGCGGGTGGTCTCGGCGATTCCGCTCGCGCAATTCAAGCAGTGGCTGTCGGACCGCGTCGACGCGCTGTCGCCGGCGATGACGCTGATCGTGTTCGCGGTGCCGATCATCCCGCTGTTTCCGCTCAAGCTCGTCGGGCTCTGGCTGCTCACCCACGAATACTGGCTGAGCGCGGTCGTCACCATCGTGTTCGCAAAACTGCTCGGCGTCGGCGTCACCGCCTTCGTGTTCGACGTCACGCGTCCCAAGCTCCTGGAGATGGCCTGGTTCGAGAAGCTCTACGAATTCGTGCTGATGGTGCGCGCCAAGGCGACCGCGCTGGTCGAGCCGATGAAGCGTCGCATCAAGGAAGTCCTCACCGGCAACGGCGAAGGCTGGTCCGCCCGCACGCTCCGCCTGATTCAGCGCTTTCGCAAGAGCGTGCACGAGGCAAGGTAGCGTCACTCGCAGTTATAAGTTTGGGCTCGCGCCAATTTCTCAGGAGTCGTCCCGGCCTTCGCCGGGACGACGGCGGCCCTCAATGCAAATGCAACAGATGCGGCCACCACAGGCCGAGCGCGGTCATCGCAAGCCCTGCGATGGTCAAGAGGCCCGAGACCCAGGCGAGCGCGAGCATGCCGGTGATGATGGTGGCCGACGCCAGCACGATGCCGATCTGGAAGGCGGCGGAGGCCAGCTCGAAATGATGATACTTTGCCGTCGCCTCGTCGCGTGCGTGCTCGGCGTGCTTGGCCTTCTCGGCGAGCTGCTCGGTGCCTTCGCCGGTCTCCGGCTCGGAGCGGTAGCGCGCCGCGGTCTTCTGCCAGTCCTCGATCTGCTTTTGAACGGTCGCCTTGGTGGCGTCTTCGGTCGAGAAGCCGAGCGCGAGCTTGCCCTGGTCGGCGGCGGTCTGCACCACGGTGCGGCGGATGCTCTTGGCCTGGAAGAACGCCCAGAGGTTGGAGGCCTCGACGTTCTTGCTGATCGATTCGGTCTGCGCCCCCTTGCCGAGCGTCTCGGAGATCGCGAGGAACAGCGCCAGCACGGCGATCAGAAGGGCGATCTTCCGGTTCGAGCCGGACGCGTGCTCGGCGTGCTCGGCATGCTCCATGCTTTCATGTGCGCTCATGATATCCCTCCTGCCTCGGTGCCCCACGAATGACCGAACCGCGCGGCCCGCGCAAGAGGCATGCAGCTTGTGACAATGTTATGTCGGAGCTTGACGTGGCGGGGGCGTCGCCGCTCACCGCCGCGGATGCGCGGCGGCGTAGACTTCCAGAAGCCGCTCGGAATCGATGCCGGTATAGACCTGCGTGGTCGAGAGCGAGGAATGGCCCAGCAATTCCTGGATGGCGCGTAAGTCCCCGCCGCGCGAGAGCAGATGCGTGGCGAAGGAGTGGCGCAGCGCGTGCGGCGTGGCGCTGTCGGGCAGCCCGAGCGCGCCGCGCAGGCGCTCCATCGCAAGCTGGATGATGCGCGGGCTCAGGGGACCGCCGCGCGCGCCGAGGAAGATCGGGCCTTCGGGGTTGAGCGGATACGGGCACATTCCGGCATAGTCCTGGATCAAGGCCAGCACGTTCTGCAGCACCGGCACCATGCGGGTCTTGTTGCCCTTGCCGGTGACGATGAGCACGTCGCCGTCGCCGGGACGTGGCACGTCGCGGCGCTTCAAGCCGAGCGCTTCGGAGATGCGCAGGCCCGAGCCGTAGAGCAGCGCCATCACGGCGGCGTCGCGCACCAAAATCCAGGTCTCGCGCTCCTCGCCGGCGCGTTCATCGGCATCGGCCAGGCGCTTTGCGGAGGCCATCGGCAGCGGCTTTGGCAGGCTCTTTGCGACTTTTGGCGCGCGAATGGCGGAGAGTGCGCCGACCTTGCCCTTGCCTTCGCGTTCGAGGAAGCGTCCGAACGAGCGCAGGCCCGCCAAGGCCCGCATCAGCGAGCGGCCGGCGATGTCGTCGGCGCGGCGCATCGCCATGAAGGCTCTGATGTCGGTGGCCTCCAGCGCCGCAAAACGCTTAAGCGTCACGCGCTCGCCCCAATGCCCGCAGAGGAAGTCGAGGCACTGCCGCAAGTCACGGGCATAGGCTTCCAGCGTCTTCGGCGACAGCCGCCGCTCGGCGCCGAGATGCGACAGCCAGCGCGCCATCTCCAGCGCGACCGTCTCGTCGGCGGAGGGAAGCTCGATTGCCTGTGGGGCCGCTTTGCTCATGAGCTCTGGACGCGGTGATTCCTCACAGTATATCGCATCACACTCGTTTATCGTTCGCTAAGGCCGCCCCGCGGCGCTAGCCTCGACACCCCAGGTTCCGATTCTCAGCCCATGGATCACGCTTCGCGCACCGCTGCTCCGGCCGCATCGACCCGCATGGTCGACGTGCTGGTGCCTGTCGCGCTCGACCAGACCTACTCTTACTGCGTGCCGCGCGGCATGGAGCTGAAGGCAGGCGATCTCGTCGGCGTGCCGCTGGGTGCGCGCGAGGTGCTCGGCGTGGTCTGGGCCGAGAACGCCAATCCGGACCCGCGCCTGCACAACCGGCTGAAGGACGTCAGCGAAAAGCTCGACGTCTCGCCGCTGAAGCCTGAGCTGCGGTCGCTGGTGGAATGGGTCGCCAACTACACGCTCGGCCCGCGCGGCATGGTTTTGCGCATGTGCCTGCGCATGGGCGAAAACCTCGGCCCCGAGCGGGTCCGCGCCGGTGTGCGCCTCGTCGGTGAAGCGCCGCGGCGGCTGACACCGGCACGGCGCCGCGTCATCGAGGTGCTGTCGGACCGCCTGCTGCACGGCAAGTCGGAAGCCGCAAAGGAAGCCGGCGTCTCCGCGGGCGTGATCGACGGCCTCGTCGACGAAGGCACGCTCACCATCGAGCCGTTGCCGCCGCCGCCTCCGCCGCCGGCGCCCGATCCCGCCTATGGCCAGCCGGATTTCACGCCGGTGCAGCGCGGCGCGGTCGATGCGATGCGCGCGCTTGCGGCCAACGGCACCTTCCATGTCGCGCTGCTCGACGGCGTCACCGGCTCCGGCAAGACCGAGGTCTATTTCGAGGCGGTCGCCGAGACGATCCGACGCGGCAAGCAGTCGCTGATCCTGATGCCGGAGATCGCGCTGACAGGCCAGTTCCTCGATCGCTTCGCGCAACGTTTCGGCGTGCGGCCGCTGGAGTGGCATTCGGAGCTGACGCCGCGCACCCGTGCGCGCAACTGGGCGGCGATATCAGAGGGTAGCGCACCGGTCGTGGTCGGCGCGCGCTCGGCGCTGTTTCTGCCCTATGCCGATCTCGGCCTCATCGTGGTCGACGAAGAGCACGACCAGGCCTACAAGCAGGACGACGGCGTGCATTATCACGCCCGCGACATGGCCGTGGTGCGCGCGCATATCGCAAAAATCCCGATCGTGCTGGCGTCCGCCACGCCCTCGGTCGAATCGGAGGTCAATGCGCGCAAGGGCCGTTACCAGCGCATCGCGCTGCCGTCGCGCTTCGGCGGCCAGCACATGCCGCATATCGAGGCGATCGATTTGCGCCGCGAGCAGCCGGCGCGCGGCCGCTTCATCTCACCGCGGCTGGCCGCCGAGATGAAAGCCGCGATCGAACGGCGGGAACAGTCGCTGTTATTCCTCAATCGCCGCGGCTATGCGCCGCTGACGCTGTGCCGCGCCTGCGGCCATCGCTTCGCCTGTACCATCTGCGATGCCTGGTTGGTCGATCATCGCTTTCGCCAGCGCCTCGTCTGTCACCATTGCGGTTTTTCGATGCCGCGCCCGCCGACCTGCCCGCATTGCGCGGCCGAGGAATCGCTTGTGGCGGTCGGCCCCGGCGTCGAGCGCCTGCAGGAGGAGGCGGCCGCGCTGTTTCCGGACGCGCGCACCATGGTGCTGTCGAGCGATCTCATCACCTCGATCGAGACCATGCGGAGCGAGCTCAGCGAAATCGCGGAGGGCCGCGTCGACATCATCATCGGCACGCAGCTCGTCGCAAAAGGCCACAATTTCCCGCGGCTCAACCTCGTCGGCGTGGTCGATGCCGATCTCGGCCTGTCCAATGGCGATCCGCGCGCCGCCGAGCGCACCTGGCAATTGCTCAACCAGGTAATCGGGCGCGCCGGCCGCGAGCAGGGCCGCGGCGTCGGCTATCTCCAGACCCATCAGCCCGAGCATCCCGTGATGAAGGCGCTGATCGCCTGCGACCGCGAGGCCTTCTATGCCAGCGAGATCGACCTGCGCGAACGCACGCTCTATCCGCCGTTCGGGCGGCTCGCGAGCCTGATCATTTCCGCCGGCGATCGTCCGAGCGCGGACGGTTTTGCGCGCCGCCTCGTGACGACAGCGCCGCGCGACGAGCGCGTGGTGGTGCTGGGACCGGCCGAAGCGCCGCTCGCCGTGATCAAGGGCCGCTACCGTTTCCGCATCCTGGTGAAATCGGCGCGCGGCTTCGATCTCTCCGATTACTTGCGGAACTGGCTCGCGGTAGGCCCGAAGACCAAGGGCAATCTCAAGCTCGAGGTCGACGTCGACCCGCAGAGCTTTTTGTAAGTCCTTCCGTCATTCCGGGGCGCGCGTCAGCGCGAGCCCGGAATCCATCGATGGATTCCGGGCCCGCACCAAGAGGCGCGTCCCGGAATGACGGCGCAAAAAAGCCCGCCGTCCCCCAAGACGGCGGGCTTGTTTCACACGCGCCGGCCAAACCATGTCCGTGACGGACGATGAGGCGAACTGCGCGTGTGTGGAGAGCGCGTCGGACGACGCGCTAGGAGACGACCTCGGCAGTGACGCGGCCGACGCCGGCGCCAGTCAGGCCGATGGCGCGGGCAGCGCCGGTCGAGAGGTCGAGGACACGGCCGCGGATGAACGGGCCACGGTCATTGATGGTGACGACGACGCTCTGGCCACGATGGGTCACGCGCAGCTTGGTGCCGAAAGGCAGCGAGCGGTGCGCCGCGGTCATGGCGTTCTGGTTGAAGCGCGCGCCGGAGGCGGTGCGGGAACCGGACTCGTTGCCGTAATAGGAGGCCATGCCGGAGAAGGAATGTCCGGAGCCCGAGGTCGGCGTCATCGACGCATTGGCGTTCTGCCAGTCCGAGCCTTGGCCTTGGACCTTGCTGGCGTGGTGATGGTGATGCCGGTGGTGCCTCGACTTGGCCGAAGCTTCGGTGGCAGTTCCACCGACCAGAAGAGTTGCGGCGACAACAGCGAGCGCCGTGCGGGGCCGGGTTACGCGTCCCAGCGGTTTCAATGCCAGCATTTAAAAGTCCCTGTACTAGTATTGCCACATATGTGGCCAGTGGAGCCCCCGTAAGTTTGCGAGCTCAAGGCCGTTTCCTTTCGCATTGCGGCGTGAATTGGGCAGTAAACCCGGCATGGGGCGCAATGAAATATCTTGTGACGTGATTCAGATAATCAGCGAATGTTCCGTAATCTTTCGCTTTAACGAATCGTTAACCAGTTCAATACTTGCTAATACTGTAAAGATAAGTTGTTTCTCCGCTTATTCAGAATTCGGTAAGTAATCAGCCAAGTGAAACAAAACGCCGCGCTGTCACGGCTCTGCGAGCTGTGTTCATGGCCGCTATGCGCTGTCGGCAGGAACCAATGGGACTTAGCCGGTCGCGGACCGCTCGCGCGGTTGAACCAAAATGTGGCGGCGCCGACATCGGGAGCGGTCGCTGACGTCATCAACACGACGACCGCGGGCCGCAGCCTTTAATTTGGCGTCATGTTGCACCTGCGCGCCTGCCATGCTAGCAAAGCGCCGATTTTAACGATCCCGGCATGTCCTGTGCCGGTCGAAAATCGAAGTCCCGCTTGAATTCCAAGGGCTTGGATCGCTTGGCGCCGCTTCCGTGGCGACGGTTTTTCCCTTGCGAGTTTGACAGCTAAAAGAGCGCGTCTGTGGCTGCAGAAGATACGTCCGTTTCAGGTGTGTCCGGTCGTTATGCAACGGCCTTGTTTGAACTGGCCCGCGAGCAGAACGCGGTCGATACGGTCAAGGCCGATCTCGACAGGTTCGGCGGGTTGCTAGCCGACAGCGCTGATCTCAAGCGCCTGGTCCGCAGCCCGGTGTTCGCGGCCGATGTCCAGTCCAAGGCCCTGTCGGCGGTGCTGGACAAGGCCGGTATCGCCGGCATCTCCGCCAATTTCCTCAAAGTGCTGACCGCCAATCGCCGGCTGTTCGCGGTGACCGACGTCATCCGCGCCTACGGCGCGCTGGTCGCCAAGTTCAAGGGCGAGGCCTCGGCCGACGTCACCGTGGCGGAGCCGCTCTCGGACAAGAATCTCGACGCCCTCAAGGTTGCCCTGAAGTCGGTGACCGGCAAGGACGTCGCGCTCAACGTGAAAGTCGATCCCTCGATCATCGGTGGCCTCGTCGTCAAGCTTGGCAGCCGCATGGTCGATAGTTCGCTTCGCACCAAACTCAATTCGATCAAGCACGCGATGAAAGAGGCAGGCTGATGGACATCCGCGCCGCGGAAATTTCCGCGATCCTCAAGGACCAGATCAAGAATTTCGGCCAGGAAGCTGAAGTCTCCGAAGTCGGACAGGTGCTGTCCGTCGGTGACGGTATCGCTCGCGTCTACGGCCTCGACAACGTCCAGGCGGGCGAAATGGTCGAGTTCGAGAACGGCACCCGCGGCATGGCGCTGAACCTCGAAACCGACAACGTCGGCGTCGTCATCTTCGGTGCCGACCGCGAGATCAAGGAAGGCCAGACCGTCAAGCGCACCCGCGCCATCGTGGACGCGCCGGTCGGCAAGGGCCTGCTCGGCCGCGTCGTCGACGCGCTCGGCAATCCCATCGACGGCAAGGGCCCGATCCAGGCCGACAAGCGCATGCGCGTCGACGTCAAGGCGCCCGGCATCATTCCGCGCAAGTCGGTGAACGAGCCGATGGCGACCGGCCTCAAGGCGATCGACGCTCTGATCCCGATCGGCCGCGGCCAGCGCGAGCTGATCATCGGCGACCGCCAGACCGGCAAGACCGCGATCGCGCTCGACACCATTTTGAACCAGAAGCCGCTCAACGCGCAGCCGGACGAGAACATCAAGCTGTATTGCGTCTACGTCGCGATCGGCCAGAAGCGTTCCACCGTCGCGCAGTTCGTGAAGGTGCTGGAAGAGCAGGGCGCTCTCGAATACTCGATCGTCGTCGCCGCCACCGCCTCCGACCCGGCCCCGATGCAGTACATCGCGCCGTTCACCGGCTGCACCATGGGCGAGTACTTCCGCGACAACGGCATGCACGCCGTCATCATCTATGACGACTTGTCCAAGCAAGCCGTCGCCTACCGCCAGATGTCGCTGCTGCTTCGCCGCCCGCCGGGCCGCGAAGCCTATCCCGGCGACGTGTTCTATCTGCACTCCCGCCTGCTCGAGCGCGCGGCGAAGTTGAACAAGGACCAGGGCTCCGGCTCGCTGACCGCGCTGCCGGTCATCGAAACCCAGGCCAACGACGTGTCGGCCTACATTCCGACCAACGTCATCTCGATCACCGACGGCCAGATCTTCCTGGAAACCGACCTGTTCTTCCAGGGCATCCGTCCTGCCGTGAACGTCGGTCTGTCGGTGTCGCGCGTGGGTTCCTCCGCGCAGACCAAGGCCACCAAGAAGGTCGCCGGCAAGATCAAGGGCGAGCTGGCGCAGTACCGCGAAATGGCGGCGTTCGCGCAGTTCGGCTCCGACCTCGACGCCTCGACCCAGCGCCTGCTCAACCGCGGCTCGCGCCTGACCGAACTGTTGAAGCAGCCGCAGTTCTCGCCGCTGAAGATGGAAGAGCAGGTCTGCGTGATCTGGGCCGGCACCAACGGCTATCTCGATCCGCTCCCGCTCAACAAGGTGCGCGCGTTCGAGGACGGTCTGTTGTCCGTGCTTCGCGGCAAGAACGCCGAGATCCTCAATGCGATCCGTGACAGCCGCGACCTGTCCGACGACACCGCTGCCAAGCTGAAGTCGGTGGTCGAGAGCTTCGCCAAGAGCTTCGCTTAAGACTACGGCGTCATGGCCGGGCTTGTCCCGGCCATCCACGTCTTTGACGTGGAAAGAAAGACGTGGATGCCCGGCACAAGGCCGGGCATGACGAAAGAACAGGCTAACGGTCGGATTTGATCAGGCCGTCGGGGTGAACGAAGAATGGCGTCACTTAAAGACATGCGGGTCCGCATCGCCTCGACCAAGGCGACGCAGAAGATCACCAAGGCCATGCAGATGGTCGCAGCGTCGAGATTACGCCGCGCTCAGCAAGCGGCCGAAGCGGCGCGGCCCTATGCGAACAAGATGGGCGCGGTCATCGGCAATATCGCATCCGCCGCTGCAGGATCGCCCGGTGCGCCGGCCCTGCTGACCGGTACCGGCAAGGATCAGGTGCATCTGTTGCTGGTCTGCACCGGCGAGCGCGGCCTCTGCGGCGCCTTCAACTCGGCGATCGTGCGCATGGCGCGCGAGCGCGCGCTGGCGCTGATGAATGAAGGCAAGGAAGTCAAATTCTTCTGCGTCGGCCGCAAGGGCTACGAGCAGCTCCGCCGGCTGTTCGAGAAGCAGATCGTGGAACATCTCGACCTGCGCAGCGTCCGCCAGCTCGGCTTCGTCAATGCCGAGGACATCGCCAAGAAGGTCCTCGCGCGCTTCGAGGCGGGCGAGTTCGACGTCTGCACGCTATTCTACTCGCAGTTCAAGTCGGTGATCGCGCAGATCCCGACCGCGCAGCAGATCATCCCGCTGGTCGTTGAAGAAGAGGCGGCGAGCGGTCCGGCGACTGCATACGAGTACGAGCCCGAGGAGGACGAAATCCTCTCCAGACTGTTGCCGCGCAATATCGCGGTGCAGGTGTTCCGCGCGCTGCTGGAAAACAACGCCTCGTTCTATGGCGCGCAGATGAGCTCGATGGACAACGCCACCCGCAACGCCGGCGAAATGATCCGCAAGCAAACCCAGATCTACAACCGAACCCGTCAAGCCCAGATCACCAAGGAGCTGATCGAGATCATCTCCGGCGCCGAGGCGGTCTGAGGCACGAACGACGGTCGTTCAAGTACAGAATTCGAAGGAGAGCTATTGATGGCTACAGCAGCTAACCCGGTCGGTCGCGTCACCCAGGTCATGGGCGCCGTCGTCGACGTGCAGTTCGAAGGCCACCTGCCGGCCATTCTCAATTCGCTGGAGACCAAGAACGGCAACATCCGCCTTGTGCTCGAGGTCGCGCAGCATCTCGGTGAGTCCACCGTGCGCACGATCGCGATGGACGTGACCGAAGGTCTGGTACGGGGCCAGGAAGTGACCGACACCGGCCAGCCGATCGCGGTTCCGGTCGGCGATGGCACGCTCGGGCGCATCATGAACGTCATCGGCGAGCCGATCGACGAAGCCGGCCCGATCAAGTCCGAGGGCAAGCGCGCCATCCACCAGGAAGCGCCGACCTACACCGATCAGTCCACCGAAGCCGAAATTCTCGTCACCGGCATCAAGGTCGTCGATCTTCTTGCTCCGTATGCGAAGGGCGGCAAGATCGGCCTGTTCGGCGGCGCCGGCGTCGGCAAGACCGTGCTGATTCAGGAGCTGATCAACAACGTCGCCAAGGCGCACGGCGGCTACTCCGTGTTCGCCGGCGTCGGCGAGCGTACCCGCGAGGGCAACGACCTCTATCACGAGTTCATCGAATCCAAGGTCAACGCCGATCCGCACAATCCGGATCCGAGCGTGAAGTCGAAGTGCGCACTGGTGTTCGGCCAGATGAACGAGCCGCCGGGCGCCCGCGCCCGCGTCGGCCTCACCGGTCTGACCGTCGCCGAGCACTTCCGCGACCAGGGCCAGGACGTGCTGTTCTTCGTCGACAACATCTTCCGCTTCACGCAGGCCGGCTCGGAAGTGTCGGCGCTGCTCGGCCGTATTCCTTCGGCCGTGGGTTATCAGCCGACGCTCGCGACCGACATGGGCGCGTTGCAGGAGCGCATCACCACCACCCAGAAGGGCTCGATCACGTCGGTGCAGGCGATCTACGTGCCGGCCGACGACTTGACCGACCCGGCGCCCGCCACCTCGTTCGCCCACTTGGACGCCACCACGGTGCTGTCGCGCGCGATCTCGGAAAAGGGCATCTATCCGGCGGTGGACCCGCTCGACTCGACCTCGCGCATGCTCTCGCCGCTCGTCGTCGGTGAGGAGCACTACTCGACCGCGCGCATGGTCCAGCAGGTGCTGCAGCGCTACAAGTCGCTGCAGGACATCATCGCCATTCTCGGCATGGACGAGCTCTCGGAAGAGGACAAGCTGACGGTCGCCCGCGCCCGCAAGGTCGAGCGCTTCCTGTCGCAGCCGTTCCACGTCGCCGAAGTCTTCACCGGCTCGCCCGGCAAGTTCGTCGAGCTCGCTGACACCATCAAGGGTTTCCGCGGCCTCTGCGAAGGCAAGTATGACCACCTGCCGGAAGCCGCCTTCTACATGGTCGGCACCATCGAAGAAGCCGTCGAGAAGGGCAAGAAGCTCGCCGCTGAAGCGGCCTAAGCTTTCACATCTCGTCATCGCCGGGCGAAAGCGCGAAGCGCATCTTCAAGCAAATGACCCGGCGATCCATCGAAAGAGAGCTTTGATGGATGGACCCGCGGGTCAAGCCCGCGGGTGACAAGCGGAAAACAACGGACACACCATGGCCACCTTCCACTTCGATCTCGTCTCCCCCGAACGGCTCGCGTTCTCCGGCGAAGTCGATCAGGTCGACATTCCCGGCTGGGAAGGTGATTTCGGCGTCCTCGCCGGACACGCACCCGTCGTGGCGGCGATCCGGCCGGGCATCTTGACCATCATCACCGGCGGTCAGAAGCAGAAGGTCATCGTGCTCGGCGGTCTGGCCGAAGTCTCCGACGATCGTCTGACGGTGCTGGCCGATGTCGCAACGTCGCTGGAGGAGCTTGATCGTGCGCAGTTCGCCGATTCCATCGCAGACATGGAAGGCAAGCTGGCCGAGAAGGAAGGCGACGAGCTCGATCTCGCGATCGCGCGGCTCGACCACTACAAGAGCATCCAGCAGCAGCTCAATACCACGGCTATGCATTAAGCCCCGGGGCACCGCTCCGGGGCTCAAGCAAGACATTCCTGAACACGTTCAGCGCTCGTCACGACCGTGGCGAGCGCTGAAACTTTGTTGCACCCCGCTGCCGTTAGCGGCATTCTGCCGCGGAACTTGATGGACCGGGGCCGGTAGCACATGAAACGCAAGATCGCAGCGATTTTCGCAGCCGATATTGCCGGTTACTCCAGGCTGGTCGCGGAAGACGAAGAGGAGACGCTGCGGCGTCTCGCGTCCTATCGGTCCGTCGTCGACGACTTCATCGCCAAGGCCGGCGGGCGCATCTTCAACACGGCTGGCGATGCCGTGCTCGCGGAATTCCCGAGCGCCGTGGACGCGGTGCGCTGCGCGATCGACATCCAGGAGTCGTTGCGGACCCGCAACATGGCCTATCCGCCGAGCCGGCAGATGTCGTTCCGCATCGGCATCACCATCGGCGACGTGGTCGAGCGCGACGGCGATCTGTTGGGCGATGGCGTCAACATCGCCGCGCGCCTGGAGGGCCTTGCCGAAGTCGGCGGCATCTGCGTCTCGCGTGCGGTGCATGAGCAGGTCGCCAACAAGCTGTCGGTGCAGTTCGCCGATATCGGCGCGCAGGAAGTGAAGAACATTCCGACGCCCGTGCACGCCTATATGGTGGCGATGCGTCGCGAGGACGGCACCTACGCCGCACCGCAGGTGAAGAAGCCGGCCTCCAAGGTCGCAGCCGCTCCGGTGTGGATGTGGCCGCTGGTCGTGGCGGTCGTCTCGGTCGTCGCCATCGTCGTCACCGGCTTCGTCTACAACAACAAGCTGAAGCAGACGGCAACCGCTGCACCGACGCCGGCGGCGACACCAAGTGCCGCGCCAGGCGTGACGCCGACTGCGGCGGCGGCCACGCCGAGCCCGACGCCGACCCAGATGGCAAAGGCGCCGATGACGCCAGTGGCGCCGCCGAATGCCGGCGCTGCGATGGCGCCGACGCCCGCACCGTCACCCTCGGCGATGCCGATGGCCGGCAAGTTTCCCGCTGACAGCGTGCCTTTCATCAATGAGCGCGTCCGCAGCTTCCTGGCTGGCGACTATTCCGCCGCCGGCGACTACAAGGCCTTCGCGCTCAATATCGGCGGCTTCACCGGCTCGGCGCTGAACCAGCCGAACGAGGAGGCCGCGCGCAGCTCCGCGCTCGAGCAGTGCCAGAAGCGCGCCGATGCCGGGCAATCGCCGCGCCGCTGCGAGCTCTATGCGGTGGGCAACAAAGTGGTCTACGCCCACGGTCAGCCGCCGATGCCGCCGTCGCCCTTTTTCCGGCATGACCCGATGACCGAGCGGCCCTTCGCCTCCAGGGATTTCCCGATGGTGCGCGATCCCCAGAAGGCGCGCCTGGAAAACATGTTCGTGCCCGCGCAAAAATCGCGCGCAGTCGCGCTCGGCCCGGGCGCGCAATATTTCATGGTGCTGGGAACGTCCTCGCCGGAGGAATCCTCACGCCGTGCGCTGGAATCCTGCGGGGCCATTGCGGGCGTTGCCTGCATGATCGTCGCGGTCGACGACAACTTCGTAGTTCCGATCCCCACGCTGTTCAGGGTCACCGGCTTCTTCCATGCCGCGAGCAACCCCACGATCGTAGCCGACGCGCGCGACGACGTCGTGCGCCGGCTTGGCGAAGCCATGGGCTGGAATGCGGTTGCCGTCGGCACGGCCGGCCGCCCGGGCCTCGGCCTCAAGGCTGCCGACGAGCAGACTGCCGTCAACGGCGCGCTCTCCGAATGCGCCAAGCGCGACAGCGACTGCCACGTCATCGCCATCGGCCCGTTCACGGTGGGGCCGACGAACTAGGACGTGTGCCCATAAAGGCGCGGACGTCAGCTTCTGACGGTCAAGCGGAAATTTTACGATCGGTCAGAGCAATACCGCTCGTGACCCCGGAGGAGACATTGGCCGACTGCACGGCGACTTCAACCATTAGCGCGCTATTATCAGGTCATGACCAAAGCTACTGAGACACTCAATTCCGCTGAGGTTGTTTCTGTTCGAGTTGCTCCATCGATCGCATGTGCTCTCCCATGCGATCCACCAAGCTGCTGATCGGGTCCCGTATCCCGACTATGGGTGCAAGCAACCCGCCGAGAACCAACACGCCCGCCAAGAACAGGAGCCAGATCGCAAGGTACCGTCCAAAATGTCTCAACGCGCCTTCCGCTCTCGTCGACGTAAAGAGAACGAAGAATCCAACAACCGTTAACGCGGTGGCTGGGATCAGGCTGAACAGCAATAGCATCTCATCGCTCCCAACTGATGCAATGCTAAAAGTCAGTCGATGCGAAAACATTGCCGATTGCTTCAGCCGATGATTCGCAGCGATAACCTTTAGGAACCCTCGACTATCCTCTCCCTGCCAGGGAATGAGCCCGCAGCTCGCGCACCTTGATACGGATGCATCCCATACTCAGCAGCAGGCACTTACCTCCTGCTCATAGATCACCTCGGGCTTCCTGAAGCTCTCAGCTAGGTGCTCGACATGCGAGGCCGCCTTCCCCTTGATAAACGCGGAGAGCTTCACAATCATCGCTATTTCTTCGTGCGAAATCCCCGCCCGCTCAGCCGCATCCAGATGCACCTTGAGGCTCGAGACGCAGTTGACGCCAAACGCGGCACCAATGGACACTAGTTCGCGCACGCGGTCGGTTGTGCCCGTGTGCTCCAGATCACTTTCCGGCTCGCGTCCCTCAAGATGGGCGAGACCATAGGTTTCCATTATGTCAGCGGCGCTTCTTCGCGCGGACAAAGCATCAATTATCGCCTGCTTGATTTCCGCATCGGATGCGCCAGTCTCACGCCCCTTTCTCAGATGAAAATCAGTGCAGGGCTTACAACCAGCTGCAACGGAAATACCAACAGCAGCGAGCTCTTTCTCTTTCGTTGTGATCGTCATCACGCACCTCCTGCAACAGGCTCAAACAATGGGGCATTTCCGAAGCCGCATTCCACCCCTTCCGCCATCTGAAAGACTTGCCGCCGATACTGCCATCCCTCTTCTTTTGATTGTTCCTCGTAGACTGTTCCGCCGTGCTCTAACGTTCGAAAGTAGAATCGTCGTTGTGGCCAACCAGGGTGAAGATTTCCTCGGGTACTGTCATGCCGCGCATGACATGATGCCCAAGCGATACCATCTGGCCCGGGAAGCAGCGCGGGAAGGCCGAAGAAATCAGCACCCAGCGCTTTAGGTCTTTGCACATCCCAGCTAAGCGTGCCGTCTCGTTTGCCGCTGCCCCGATAACCGTGAATTGTACCCGCTGAGGAACTCCGAGGTTTCCATACATCACGTCGCCAACATGTAGTGCGAGGCCGAACTCTAGTGGTGGCTCTCCCCTCGACACGCGCCGTTGATTAAGAGCATCCATTCGTGACCGAGCATCTCGGGCCGCCGCCAACGCGGCTGAGCAGGCGCCTTCTTCGCGAAAACAGGCCTCGCGCAGCGGTTTGGCGCTTCCGCTGATTGCGAAAATAGCAAGCACCGCATCGCCTATATAGCTCAGGATTTCCCCGCCACGCTCCAGCACGGCTCCGGCCGTGCAGTCGAAGAATTCGTTCAGAGATCGAAAGAAATCTTCCATCGGAATCGATTCAGAAAGCCGGGTCGAATCGCGTAAGCGGCACAGCCAGATAACGGCGTGGATCTTTTCACCTTCTCCACGCTTTGTCCGGCCCGCAAGAACGCGCTCGCTGCTACGTTCGCCGAGATAGGTCTTAAGTAGATCTTCTGCTGAGGGCTGCACGTTCCCCTCACAAGCTTGTCTCAAGTGCGTCTGAGTCGAGCGCCGATGCCGCGCATGAAATTGACCATCACGAGCATGACCGCGCCCATCAGGATAAACGCCGCAGCTACCAGCCATGGTAAGATTGATGGCCAAACAGCAATCACTACGCCCAGAACGATGAAGGCGATTCCCGAAAATATCATCATCAGGCCCGAAAACGGCTTTTCCATCATGCTGCGGCAGGTTTCTGCCATCGGGCACATCGGCATTGGGGCTGCTTGTGCCATTATCTACTCCTGCAGCTGCAACTCCCTTGTGGACGGCTCCTTCAAGACGATTTCCTGTTTGAGGATCGCGCCGATCTTATCGGCGACCTCCCTTCTGACGGCTTTCCGTTCCTTTTCCGGAACGTCATCCATCAAGAAGATGTCGGTGTATTTCTTGTGTAAGGGAAGGGCATGGACCACCCTGTCGTTCTTCAGGACCCGTCCGTGACATTTCAGAACGCAGCAATGACGTCCGCCTCAAGGGAAGCGCATTGAGCTAAATCAAATATTTCAAAATTTCGATCTCGCTCAATACGCAGTGCCAGGCGCTGCTCGTGTTCAACGCCCCCGAAATCTCGGGGGCCGTTCTTTATTCATGTTCGTTGTTGGGCCCTTTTCGGACTTCTGGCGCGGTCCGCCGTTGCGCCGCTATCTGGGGTATAGCGGACCTCGTCCGTGCCCTGACTGCGGTGCGGACTTATGAATCCACAGCCTAGGGCCTCGATTCATGAGCGCGCAATCAAATGCCGATTGATGCGAGTTTGACTAACGTCAGCTAGCCGACCGCTGCCGTTCGTGGTTGCTGAGTTCATGGCCCATGCTCTAGCGTGCTATCCTGAGCTACTCGATGGTTGGTCTTGGGGCACGGGAATGCGGCGACGCGAATTCACCATTGCATTTGCCGCGATTGCAGCATGGCCGATCACCTCGCATGCACAGCAAGCGAAGAAGTTGCCTGTGATCGGATTCTTGGGAGCGGCCACGCCTGCGGTCGCGAACTCGTGGGTTGCGGCCTTCACGAAGCGACTGGCGGAGCTGGGCTGGATTGACGGCCGTAGTATCATCATCGAATACCGTTGGGCGGAGTCACGCCCTGAACGATACAGCCAGATCGCGGAAGAGTTTGTCGCGGCCAAGGTTGATGTCATCGTGACATGGGCATCCGCGCCGGTTCTTGCGGCAAAGCAGGCTACCACAGTGGTCCCCGTTGTTTTCGCCGCACAGATGGATCCCGTCGGTGTCGGCGTGGTCGCGAGCCTGGCGCGGCCGGGCGGCAATGTGACCGGACTGTCCATCCAACAGACCGATACCGCAGCCAAACGTCTCGAACTCATGCGAGAGATTGCCCCACATCTTCGTCGCCTTGCGACCATGGTTGATGTCACTGCTCCCGGGGCGATCTTGGAAATACGCGAGGTCCAGGCGACAGCCCGAACGCTCGGCTGGGACGTCGTTCCGGTTGAAATCAGCCAGGCAGAGGATATCGCTCCCGCCATTGAGGGATTGGCCAACCGGGCGGACGCGCTCTATGTCGCGACCGGCCCACTCGTGCTGACGCATCGCGTTCGTATCAATGCATTGGCGATGAGCGCGCGATTGCCGACGATCTACGGCTATCGCGAATATGTCGCCGCGGGTGGTCTTTTGTCCTATGGGCCGAACTATCCGGATTTATTCCGGCGGGCTGCTGACTACGTCGACAAGATATTGCGGGGGGCAAAGCCAGCCGATTTGCCGGTGGAGCAGCCGACCAAGTTTGACCTTGTCGTCAACCTTCAGACCGCGAGGGCGCTTGGGCTCACGGTCCCGTCGACACTTCTCGTCCGCGCCGACGAGGTGATCGAATAGTTCGGAGCATGATCCGAAAAAACGCGAAAGCGCGATGATTGCGCCTTGCCGCTGATTTTGCCAGACCCGTCAATGGTTTCGCAACAAGCGCCGCGCATCGCGCCGGCCAACCCCGGCTACTTTGCATGGGGTTGTTTTCGACGTTTAGCTTCCGAGGTGCGCAAAGTGCAGCGCGACCGCGCGGTAGACGTCGCGGCGGAACGGCACCACGAGGTCGGCGACGCGGCTCAAGCGCTCCCAGCGCCAGGCGTCGAACTCCGCCGGCTGGTTGTTGCGTGGCGTCAGCGGATCGATCTCGTCCTCATTCCCCGTGAAGCGCAGCGCGAACCATTTTTGCCGCTGACCGCGAAATTTTGCCAGCCGGTGCGTCTGCGGTCCGTCATAGGGCGGAAAATCGTAAGTGAGCCAGTCGGTCTCGCCGAGATAGTCGGCGTTCCTGACGCTGGTCTCCTCCCACAGCTCGCGCATCGCCGCGTCGCGCAAATTCTCGCCCTCGTCGACGCCGCCCTGCGGCATCTGCCAGTCCAGTCCCGGCAGGATGATCTCGGGTCCGTCGCCCTTGAAACGGTGGCCGATCAGGACGCGGCCATCGGCATTGAACAGCGCGATGCCGACATTGGGACGGTAGGGCTTTTGATCGGTCACTTGTAACTTTCTCGTCGTCACTCCACATCGCGCGATTGCGCAATGGGGGCGCGCGACCTGTCCGCCGAAGCTCGAAGAGCGAAGGCGGAGGCGCGAGCCCGGAATCCATAGCCACAGGCGGGTGTTGTTGGAAGCAGTGTGGCTGCCGTGATCGGTCAATCATCCGAGAGCGCGGCAAACTCCTGCACGACGCGCTCATAGACCGGACGCTTGAAGGGAATGATCAGCCCGGGAAGATTTTTCATCCGCTCCCAGCGCCAATTGACGAACTCGGCCTTGTGGCCGCCGCCGCCGGGGTTGGCGACGTTGATCTCGCTGTCCTTGCCGGTGAAGCGCACCGCGTACCACTTCTGGCGCTGGCCGCGGTAGCGGCCCTTCCAGGCGCGGCCCGCGACCGTGCGCGGGATGTCGTAGGTGAGCCAGTCCGGCACCTCGCCGATCCGCTCCACCGAGCGCACGCTGGTCTCCTCATAGAGCTCGCGCTTGGCGGCTTCCCAGGTGTCCTCGCCAGGATCGACGCCGCCCTGCGGCATCTGCCAGACATGGCTGTCGTCGACATGCTCGATGCCGCCGGCACGGCGGCCGATGAACACCAGGCCATCCCTATTGATCAACATTACGCCGACGCAGGTCCGGTAGGGCAGATCCTCGTAACGCGCCATTCCGCCAAACCTCTCGCGTCTGTCCTGGTCGGCCCATTTCGGCCCTACAGGACCCGTCCGCACCAATTCGTTGATTTAGCTGGATTTTGATTTCAGCATCGCCGTTGTCAATGGCACCAGCAAGATACCCCGGCCCTCCAGCCCCTTGATCCAGACGCCGATCCGGTCGATCGAGACCGGCAGCGCCGACGCCGTTCCGATGGCGACGCCGCGCTCGCGGGCGATCGATTCGAGCTTGGCGAGGGCGCGGTCGACCTCATTGGCGGTCGGCACCGCGTCGATCGCGATGTCGCCCTTGCCGAACGGCATGGCCTGGCTCGAGGCGATCTGGCCTGCGACGCTGCGGGGCGAGGAGCCGTCGTCGAACAGGCCGAGCCCGCGCTTGTTGGCCTCGCGGATGATCGGCGCCATCGCGGCTTCGGTGGCGATGAAGCGCGCGCCCATGAAGTTGGCGATGCCGGCATAGCCCTGCATGCGGCTCAGGTGCCAGTACAGCCGGTCCAAATTCTGGTCCGCGGTCAGCGAGGTGAGCAGGGTCTGCGGCCCCGGGTCGTTGTCCGGAAAGTCGTAGGGCTCCATCGGGAGTTGCAGGAAGACCTCGTGGCGCTGCGCCCGCGCCCGTTCGGCGAGCTTTGCCGGATCGGCGCCATAGGGCGTGAATGCCAGCGAGACCGCGCCGGGCAGCTTCATGATCGCGTCGGTGGTCTTGGCCGCGCCGACGCCGAGGCCGCCGATCATGATCGCGACCACGGGCATCCTGGCGGCCTTGGCGCGATCGGCGTCGGCGGCATAGACGGTGAACGGCTTCATGTCGGCCGCCGCGACCGGAATCATGCCGTAGCGCCCTTTTTCCAGCAGCCGCTGGTCAACCCCGGTCATGACGGCAGGCGCAGTGGCGGGGTCGGCGCCCTTGTCGCCGGTCTCGCCGCCAGCGCCGATCACGACGTCATGGCGGCTGCCGCTGGAGCCGTCGATGATGGTGACGGTCTTCTGCTCGCCAGTCTTTTGATCGCCATGAGCGGCCTGCTTTGGCGCAGCCTTGGTCTCGTGCCCGCCGGCCGCGGGCGCCGTCGCGGCCTTGTCTTCGACGGCGGGCTTGGATTCGCGAATCGCGACTCGGGTGATCGGCTCGCCGCCGAGCGGGTCCTTGTTGAAGATGGCAAAGCCGGCAAAGGTGACTAGGACCAGGCCGAGCAGCACCGCCAGGGCCTGCATTGCCGTGAACGGCAACCGCAGCCGCCGTTTCCGGCGCGGCTTGTCCTGTCCGAGCGGGGTGCTCAGATCATCGGCCGTCTCTGTCATGCGCGATCCCGAATCACTCGTGCCGACGATACCACGGCGAGGTCAAGCGACGGCAGGCCGGGAGAGGCCGGGGCCTGTGAAGCAGTGGGTACTTCAAGCAGAAAGGGCGGCTCGAAGAGCCGCCCTTTGCGATCAGTCGGAATGAGGTTCCGTACGCCGCCTTAGTTCGCTGCCTTGGGCTTGTCGGCGGCGGCCTTGTTGTCGCCGGGCGTGGGCGCGGCCGATGCGCTGTTCTTGATGCCATGGAGCAGGTCGGCACCGAGCTTGAGCGCCTTGTCGTCCTTGGCGTCCGGCGGGACGTAGGACTGCGAGCCGGTCTTCTCGTCGCCGTCGTTCTTGAGATGGCCGCGCAGCGAAGCCTCGCCCTTGGTGTCGGTGCGTGCCTTCAGCTCGTCCGGCACGTCCTGCAGCACTTCGATGTCGGGCACGATGCCCTTGGCCTGGATCGACTTGCCCGACGGCGTGTAGTAGCGCGCGGTGGTGAGCCGCAGCGCGCCGTTGCCGCTGCCGAGCGGGATGATGGTCTGCACCGAACCCTTGCCGAAGGAGCGCGTGCCGACGATGGTCGCGCGCTTGTGGTCCTGCAGCGCGCCGGCGACGATTTCCGAGGCCGAAGCCGAGCCGCCATTGACCAGCACGATGACCGGCTTGCCCTTGGTCAGGTCGCCCGCATGGGCGGAGCGGCGCTGCGTCTCCTCGGCATTGCGGCCGCGGGTCGACACGATCTCGCCGCGCTCCAGGAACGAGTCGGAGACGGTGACCGCTTCCTCCAAGAGGCCGCCCGGATTGTTGCGGAGATCGATGATGTAGCCCTTCAGCTTGTCGCCGATCTGGTTCGAGAGGTTGGCGACCTCGCGCTTCAGGCCTTCGGTGGTCTGCTCGTTGAAGGTGGTGATGCGGATATAGGCGATGTCGTCCTGCTCGACGCGCGCACGCACCGAGCGGACGCGGATGTTGTCGCGCACCAGCGTGATGTCGAGCGGATTGTCCTGGCCCTTGCGGATGATCTTGAGCCGGATCTTGGTGTTGACGGGGCCGCGCATCTTCTCGACCGCCTGGTTCAGGGTGAGGCCCTGCACCGCTTCGTCGTCGAGATTGGTGATGATGTCGTTGGCCATGATGCCGGCGCGCGAGGCCGGGGTGTCGTCGATCGGCGAGACCACCTTGATCAGGCCGTCTTCCATCGTGACTTCGATGCCGAGGCCGCCGAACTCGCCGCGGGTCTGCACCTGCATGTCACGGAAGCTCTTGGCGTCCATGTAGCTCGAATGCGGATCGAGGCCGGTGAGCATGCCGCTGATGGCGGATTCGATCAGCTTGGTATCGTCGGGCTTCTCGACATAGTCGGAGCGCACGCGTTCGAAGACGTCGCCGAACAGATTGAGCTGGCGATAGGTGTCCGCTGTGGCGGCCCGTGCACTCGAGCCCATGAACACCGCGCGCGGCTGGGTCACGAACAGCGTCAGCGCTGCACCCGTGGCTGCGCTGAGGAGGATAACTGAAGTCTTGCGCATCATCCGCGAACCTTCTCGCCTTCATTTGCGGCCCACCATGGGCCTGGATCGATTGGAGTGCCGTCCTTGCGGAACTCGACATAGAGCACAGGTTGACTCGCGTTGGTGGCGAGAATGGAGGCGACTTGCGATGTCGACCCCATCACCGCGACCGGCTCCCCCGTGAGCACAAACTGTCCGATGTTTACCGAAATGCGCTCCATCCCGGCGATCAGGACATGATACCCGCCCCCGGCGTTAAGGATCAAGAGTTGTCCATAGCTGCGGAAGGGGCCTGAATAGACCACCCAGCCGTCACACGGCGTTGTGACCTGGGAGCCGGGCCGCGTTGCCAAAGAAATGCCTTTTTGCACCCCGCCCGAGCCGTCGGAACCGCCAAAATCCCTGATTTTGTTACCGTTGACGGGCAGAGGCAGCAGGCCCTTGGCCGAGGCGAAGGCGATCGCCGGGCTGGTCCGGGAACGGTCCTTGAACGCGGCCGCGGTCGGCTTGCCACCGGCGGTTGCCGCCGCGCGATTTGCGGCCTCCTTCGCTGCCTCCGCGGCCTTGGCGGCGCTCTTGAGGTCCTGCTCCATCTTGGCGATCAGGCCCTGGAGGTCGCCGACCTGCCTGGACAGCGCGATGGCGCGCGAGCTCTCGGCGTCCAGATCCTTTTCGCGCGCCGATTGCTGCCGCTGCCGCTCGTCGACGAGGGCTGCGAGCCGGGTCTGGTCGTTGCGAACCTTGTCGCGGTCGACGGCGAGCTGATCGCGCTCGGCGGCGATGTTCTTGCGCAGCGTCACCAGTTCGCCGAGCTCGCCGGCGAGCCGCTCGGCGCGGCCGCGCAATTCCGGCACCACCGCGCCGAGCAGCATCGCCGTGCGCAGCGATTGCAGCGCGTCCTCGGGCCGCACCAGGAGCGCGGGCGGCGTGCGCCGGCCGGCGCGCTGCAGCGCGGCCAGCACTTCGACGATGTCGGCGCGGCGCGAATTGAGCGAAGTGCGCATCTCCTGCTCGCGGCCGTTGAGCGCGGTCAGGCGCGCCTCGGCGTCGCTGATCTTGGTCTCGACGGTCCGCACGTTGGCGGCGGTGTCGATCAATTGCTGATTGAGCTGGGTGCGGTCCTGGCCGAGCGTTGCGATCTCGGACTTCAGCTTGGCCTGCGCCTCTTCGGCACTCTTCTGCTTCGCGCGCGCCGTCTCGAGCTCCTGCTCGCGCTGCTTGATCGCCTCGGGCGAGATGGCGGCGGTCTGCGGCGTCGGCGTTGCGGTCTGAGCTTGCGCGAGGCCTGCGCCGGAGACGTTTGCGCCTGCGAGGCTTGCGATCAGCAGCAGGTTGAGAATCGGCGCTCGCATCGCTTTACGCAAAGGTGCTCGTTGTGGCGCGCGTCACGCGCGGTGATAGGGATGGCCGGCCAAGATGGTTGCGGCCCGATAAAGCTGTTCCAGAAGCATGACGCGGACCATTTGATGCGGCCAGGTCGCCGAGCCGAACGCCATTGCAAGCTTGGCCTTACGCCGCAATTCGGGCGAAAGTCCGTCCGCGCCGCCAATGACGAATATTGTATGTGCGGTCCCCTCGTCGCGCCAGCGTCCGAGATTCCGTGCGAATACGGTCGAATCGATATTTTGGCCGCGTTCGTCCAGCGCCACGATGACCGATTTGTCAGGAACATGCGCGCCGATCGCGGCGGCCTCCTCAGCCATGCGTGTCGCGGCGTCGCGCGCGCGGCTTTCGGGGACTTCGTGGACGCTGAGTTCGCGGAATCCGAGCTTGCGGCCGATCTCGTCGAACCGCTCGAAATACCGGTCGGCAAGCTCCCGTTCCGGCCCCTGCTTCAGCCGGCCAACTGCAATGACGGCAACACGCATGATGGCTCTAGGGTCATGTCTCTAGGGTCGCGTTTTCAAGACCGCGCGCATTGTGCGCGCGCACGACGCTAGCATGCGCGTCAGCCGATTCGAAATCGGCTTCGACCCTCTAGATCGCCTTCGCCGCGCCGGGGCCCTGAGTGTACAACCTCTCGAGATTGTAGAACTCGCGGACCTCGGGTCTGAACACGTGCACGATCACATCACCGGAATCGATCAGCACCCAGTCGCAATTGGGCAAGCCCTCGACATGGATGTTCTTGATGCCGTTTTCCTTGAGGCCCTTCGTGACGTTTTCCGCGATCGCGCCGACGTGCCGGTTCACCCGGCCCGTGGTGACGATCATGTAGTCGGAGTACGCCGATTTGCCGCGAAGGTCGATGGTGACCGTTTCTTCCGCCTTCATATCGTCGAGGCGCGAGAGGATCAGATTCAGCGTCTTGTCGGCGTCGGGTTGCGCCTTCAAGGCCGCAGCTTGGGTCGATGTTTTACGCGCGGTTTTGACCTTGGGTAAAACAGACTTGGACAATACAGACGGGGCCAGGGACCATTCCTTTCCTGTATCGCGAACTCCGAATCCGGGGTTCGCCGTTACACTACATCATGTGGGGTTAAGGGTTTCAATACGCCAGTGCTCCTCCCCCTCGCGATTTGCCCTTACTTGGGTGCCTTCCAGCTTCCGTCCGGGTTCCGCAAGGTCGTTGACGACAGGTTGAGCTTCAGTCCGGTGAGGAAGACCCAGGCGGGCGCCCGCCGGTCCGCAAGCAGGCCGGCCTCATTCTCGGGCAGGCGGTAGCGCGCGAGCGCGCGGGCCGCCGGCGAGGCGAGGGCGCGAAAACTTTGTGGGGGGCGATCGACGACCGCCATCGGCATCTGGGCCGCGATGCGCTGCCAGTCCTGCCAGCGATGGAATTGCGCGAGGTTGTCGGCGCCCATGATCCAGACAAAGCGCAAGCCGCTTGCGCGGCGGCGCAAGAAGTTGACCGTGTCGATAGTGTAGCGCGTGCGGATGACGGATTCGAGACAGCTCACTGCGATGCGCGGATCGTCGGCGACCTCGCGCGCGGCCTTCATGCGCTTGCCAAGCGCATGGAGCGCGCCGTTCTCCTTGAGCGGATTGCCTGGAGTCACCAGCCACCACACGCGATCGAGCTTGAGGCGCGTGAGCGCGAACTGACTGATCGCGCGGTGCGCGAGGTGCGGCGGATTGAATGAGCCGCCGAGCAGCCCGATGCGCATGCCGTTCGTAGAGGGCGGAAGCGCTTGCGCCACGAAGGGCGGCACGAGGAATGTGTTGCTCAATGCGCGCGCCTCGCGACGTTACGGTCGCGTCTGTCCGGTGCCGTGGACGCGGTACTTGAAGCTCGTCAACTGCTCGGCACCGACCGGGCCGCGCGCGTGAAATTTTCCGGTGGCAATGCCGATCTCGGCGCCGAAACCGAACTCGCCGCCATCGGCGAACTGGGTCGAGGCGTTGTGCAGCACGATCGCGGAATCGACCTCGCTCAGGAATTTTTGCGCGGCGGCTTCGTCCTGGCTCACGATCGCGTCGGTGTGGTGTGAGCCATGGTTCTGAATATGCGCGATCGCGCCGCCTACGCCATCAACGACCTTGGCCGCGATGATCGCGTCGAGATATTCGGCGTCCCAATCGTCTTCGGACGCGGCCTTCACGCGCGCATCGGCATGCTGCACAGCCTCGTCGCCGCGCACTTCGCAGCCGGCGTCGATCAGCATTGCGACCAGCGGCTTCAGCTTAGTCGCGCTAGCTGCGCGATCGACCAGCAGCGTCTCGGCGGCGCCGCAGACGCCGGTGCGCCGCATTTTTGCGTTGAGCACGATCGATTTTGCCATGTCGAGATCGGCGCTTGCATCGACATAGACGTGGTTGACGCCTTCGAGATGCGCGAACACAGGCACGCGTGCCTCGGCCTCGACGCGCGCGACGAGGCTCTTGCCCCCGCGCGGCACGATCACGTCGATCGCGCCGTTCAATCCTGAGAGCATCAAGCCGACCGCCGCGCGGTCGCGCGTCGGCACCAGCGTGATCGCGGCCTCGGGCAGGCCCGCTTCGCGTAGACCTTGCGCCAGGCAATCATGGATCGCACGGCAGGAGCGGAAACTGTCGGAGCCGCCGCGCAGGATCACGGCGTTGCCGGCCTTCAGGCAGAGCACGCCGGCATCGGCCGCGACATTGGGCCGGCTTTCAAAAATGACGCCGACGACGCCGAGCGGCACGCGGACGCGCTCGATGGTCATGCCGTTCGGCCGTTGCCAGCTCTCGGTCACGGTGCCGATCGGATCGGCAATGCCGCGCACGATGGCGATGCCCTCGGCCATGGCCTCGACGCGCGCCGGAGTCAGTGCGAGGCGATCGATGAAGGCGCCTGTAGCATCACCGCTGGCGCGAGCCTCGGCCACGTCCTCGGCATTGGCCGCGAGAATGGCCGCCGCATTGGCACGAATGGCCCGCTCCATCGCCTCCAGAGCCCGGTTCTTCTGCTCGGCCGGCGCCAGCGCCAGCACGCGCGCAGCAGTGCGGGCTTGGGCGGCGAGATCGGACATCAGCGCCTGGAGATCGGCGGTGCCGTCGAGGGCTTTGAGGGGGGCGGCCATGGTGGTTGAACCTTCTGCTAAGGCGGTGTCCTAGCACGGAAATCCCGCATTTGCGAAGGGCGGGACGGGTATGGCTGGGCTCCAGGGATCGACTGATGGCTGGGCCAATGGCCTAGCCCTCGGCGTCATTCCGGGGCGATGCGAAGCATCGAACACGGAATCTCGAGATTCCGGGCCTGGTCCTTCGGACCATCCCGGAATGACTCGGATACGGCTACCCGCCCACCACCAGATCGTCGCGATGGATCATCTCGGACCTCCCGCTGATGCCCAAAATGACCATGACGTCGGGCGAGGAGCGGCCCTTGATGCGCTCGGCATCCTCGGCGTCATAGGCGATCAGGCCACGGCCGATCTCACGCGTGTCAGGCCCGCGCACGATCACAGCGTCGCCGCGGGCGAACTGGCCTTCGACCTTGATCACGCCCGCCGGCAGCAGGCTCGCGCCCGCGCGCAAGGCCCTGACTGCGCCGGCATCGATCGTCAGAGTGCCCTTCGGCTCCAGCGAGCCCGCGATCCAGCGTTTTCGCGAGGTCACGGGATTGGCGGGCGTCAGGAACCAGGTGCAGCGGCCGCCATCAGCGATCGCCTGCAAGGGATGCTCGATCTTGCCCGAGGCGATCAGCATATGCGTGCCGCCCGTCGTCGCGATCTTCGCCGCCTCGACCTTGGTGCGCATGCCGCCGCGCGACAGTTCGGATTCGGCGTCGCCTGCCACCGCCTCGATGTCGGAGGAGATGCTGTCGACGACCGGGATCAGCTTTGCGTTCGGATTGTTTTTTGGCGGCGCGTCGTAGAGGCCGTCGATGTCGGATAGCAGCACGAGCAGGTCAGCGCTCGCCATGGTCGCGACGCGCGCGGCGAGGCGGTCATTGTCACCGTAGCGGATTTCGTTGGTGGCGACCGTGTCGTTCTCGTTGATCACGGGGATCGCGCGCCATTCCAGAAGCTTGCCGATGGTGGAGCGTGCATTGAGATAGCGGCGGCGCTCCTCGGTGTCCTGCAGCGTCACCAGAATCTGGCCGGCGCCGATACCGTGGTCGCCCAACACCTCGGACCAGATCCGCGCCAGTGCGATCTGGCCGACGGCGGCCGCGGCCTGGCTCTCTTCCAGCTTCAGCGGTCCGCGCGGCAGCTTGAGCCGGCTGCGGCCGAGCGCGATCGAGCCTGACGACACGATCAGCACGTCGCGCCCCTCGCGATGCAGTTTTGCGAGATCGGCGGCGAGCGCCGCGAGCCAGGACGCGCGCACCTCGCCGGCGTTGGAATCGACAAGCAGCGCCGAGCCGACCTTGACGACGATGCGGCGGAATTGACTGAGTTCGGGGCTGGCCATGGCGGTCGTCGAATAGCTCTGCGTTGGGAACGGCGGAGCGACAGAGGCGGCGCCGATGTGTGCTTTTGCAGCAGGACGGTGGCTGGCGCAAGGCAGCGGAGCCGGTAAAAAGAGCCGATAATAGGCCGAACGGCGCTCTTGTCGGCGGCTGCCGGGCGAGTCTATGCCTCGGTTAATCAATAACGGGGGAGGATGCACATGGACCGCCGCAGCTTCATCGCCGGAGGCCTCTCGCTACCATGGCTGACACAGGCCGGCGGCGCGCAAGCCCAATCCGGTCCGCTGACCAAGATCATCTTCCCGTTCTCGGCGGGTGCCGGCGGCGACACGTTATGTCGGCTGGTGGCGCCGCATCTGGCGTCACAGCTCGAGCGCACCGTGATCGTGGAGAACCGCACCGGCGGCGACGGCCTGATTGGCATCAAGGCCGTGAAGGGCGCCAACCCTGACGGTGCCACCATTCTGGTGACGACCGGTCCTACCATGTACCTGCTGCCGATGGTGGAGACCACGCCGAGTTTTGATACGGCAAAGGACTTCATGCCCGTGTCGCTGCTGGCGCGCTTCGAATTCGCGCTCGTGGTCAGCCCGTCGATCGGGGTGACGGACTTCAAGGGTTTCGTCGCCTGGCTGAAGGCGCATCCGGACAAGACGTCGTTCGGCGTTCCCAGCAACGGCACCATTCCGCATTTCACCGGTTCCAAGCTGGAGAAGGATCTCGGAATTCCCATGACGCGCGTGCCGTATCGCGGCACCGCGCCGATCATCACCGATCTCATCGGTGGTCATATTCCGTTCGGCATCACCACGCTGGCCGACGCCGTCCCGCAGCACCGCGCCAAGGGCGTGAGGATTCTCGCGGTCTCGAGCGCAGAGCGCTCGCCCTTCGTGCCTGAGGTGTCGACCTTCAAGGAGAGTGGCATCGATCTCGTTGCCGACGGCTGGTACGGCATGTGGCTTCCCGCCGGCAGCCCCCCGGACTTTGCCGCAAAACTCAGCGCGGCCGCGGTTGCGACGATGGCAAAACCCGAGGTGCAGGAGAAGCTGACGGCGATCGGATTGATCCCGGTCGGCAGCACGGCGGAAGGTCTGTCCAAGCAGCTCGCTGCCGACATCGCTCTCTGGCAGCCGATCGTGAAGGCGACGGGGTACAAGATCGAGAATTAGACTCCGGCGGCACCAGACACGCGGTCGTCATGGCCGGGCATAGCCGTCCGAAGGACGGCGTCGCTTCCGCTCGCCTATGACCCGGCCATCCACGTGCAGCCGCGAATGACGCAAGACGTGGATGCCCGGGTCAAGCCCGGGCATGACGAGCCGAGAGAGCTCGGTCGGTTAGCCTAGAGCTTCGCGCGTTGCGCGATGCCGTCGCGGATCGAGGCGAGTTCGGCTTCGTCCCAGATGCCGATCAAAATGCCGCCCTTCACCTGGAGCTGGTTGTCGGCATAGGCCGCGATTTTCTCGTTTGGCGTGGTGATGTGGCCGCTCGGATGCAGCGCCCAATCGAACAGGGCGGCCTGCAGCCGCGCGATCACGTCGGCGCAATCCGGGTCGTCGCCGCGATCGACGTATTCCTCCGGATCGGTTTGCAAATCGTACAGCATCGGGCGGAAGCCGGAGGCGTGGATGTATTTCCAGCGGCCGTCATACACCATGAACAGACGGCAGCGTTCGATCGGCTGATTCAGCTTCAGCCGGACGTCCTGCATGGCGTAGTCGTATTCGGAGAATACGACCTTGCGCCAGTCCGCAGGTGTCGGCCCGCGCAGCAGCGGCAGCAGCGAACGTCCTTCGAGGATGTGCGCGGGGACCTTGCCGCCGAAATAATCGACGAAGGTCGGCGCGAGATCGATGCCTTCGACCAGCGCATCGCTCCTGGTGCCGCGCGTCGGGTTAGCTTCGGGCGAGGGATCGATCACGATCAGCGGGATCTTGGCCGACTGTTCGTGGAACAGGTCCTTCTCACCCATCCAGTGATCGCCGAGATAATCGCCGTGATCGGAGGTGAACACGATCATGGTGGATTCCAGGAGGCCGCGCTCCTCCAGAAACTTCATCAGCACGCCCATCTGGTCGTCGATCTGCGTGATCAGGCCCATATAGGTAGGGATCACCTTGTCGCGGGCATCGTCGCGCGCCATGTTGCGGGAGTAGCGCATGTCCATGTAGGCGCCGAACACGGGATGCGGATTCTGCTGTTCCCGCTCGGAGCGGATCGCCGGCAGCATGTCCGCCGTCGTGTACATGCTGTCATAGGGTTTTGGCGCGATATAGGGCCAGTGCGGCTTGATGTAGGAGAGATGCAGGCACCACGGCCGGCCATCGATCTCGGCCTCGGTGATGAAATCCATCGCGCGGCGCGTCATGTAGGGCGTCTCGGAATGCTCTTCCGGCACGCGCGCGGTCTTGTCGGCGTGAACGAGCAGCCAGCCGTTCTGCAAGCTTCCGTCATCATCGGCGCCGGAATTGGCCCAATGCTCCCAGGGGTTCGGCGCATCGAATCCCTGGCGGCGCAGATACTCGTCGTATTTCGGGCGCGCGCGTCCCGTCGGATGCAGACCGTCGTCGCGCTCATAGGGCTCAAAACCGCATTCGGCGACGTGGACGCCAATGATCGATTCCGGCGGAATTCCGAGCGCCTTCATGCCTTCGAGGTCGGGCGCCATGTGGGTCTTGCCGACCAGCACGTTGCGCACGCCGATCTTCTTCAGGTGATCGCCGAGCGTCGGCTCGCCGACGCGCAGCGGCCAGCCGTTCCAGTGCGAGCCGTGCGAGCGCATGTAACGCCCGGTGTAGAACGACATCCGCGATGGTCCGCAGATCGGCGACTGTACATAAGCATTGGTGAAGAGCACGCCACGCTTGGCCATGGCGTCGATGTTCGGCGTCTTCAGCGTGGGATGGCCGGTGCAGCCGAGATAATCATAGCGAAGCTGGTCGCACATGATCCAGAGAACGTTTTTCGCGCGCGCCATGCCTCGCCCCTGCGTCTTCTTGATGGTGCGATGCTGCGCTATCGCGCGGGCGAAGACAAGCGGGCGGCGGTCAGGTCGCCCAGGGCTCCGCTTCCGCCGCGCTCTTGGCCTTGGCGGACACCGGGCTCTCACCGATGATGTCGGCGAGCGCGCGCAGTGCTTCCTTGACGCCCTGGCCGGTAATGCCTGACATCAGCAGCGGCGTCTTCTTGGCGGCGCGCTTCAGGCGATCCTTCTGCTTCTTCAACTCGTCCGGCTCGACCGCGTCGATCTTGTTCAGCGCGACGATCTCGATCTTGTCGGTGAGCTGCCCGCCATAGGCATCGAGCTCCTTGCGCACCGTCTTGTAGGCCTTTCCGGCATGCTCGCAGGTGGCGTCCACGAGATGCAGCAGCACGCGGCAGCGCTCGACATGACCGAGAAAGCGGTCGCCGAGGCCCGCACCTTCATGTGCGCCTTCGATCAGTCCGGGAATATCGGCGAGCACGAATTCGCGGCCGTCGGCGTTCACGACGCCGAGCTGCGGATGCAGCGTGGTGAAGGGATAGTCGGCGATTTTCGGCTTGGCCGCGCTGACCTTGCTGAGGAAGGTTGATTTGCCGGCATTGGGCAGGCCGACGAGGCCGGCGTCCGCGATCAGCTTCAGCCGCAGCCAGATCCAGCGCTCCTCGCCTGGCTGGCCGGGATTGGCGTTGCGCGGCGCGCGGTTGGTCGAGGACTTGAAGTGCGCGTTGCCAAAACCGCCATTGCCGCCCTCGGCGAGCACAAACTTTTCGCCGACTTTCGTGAAGTCGTGGATCAGCGTTTCGCGGTCTTCGTCAAAAATCTGCGTGCCCATGGGCACCTTCAGCACGATCGCCTTGCCGTTGGCGCCGTGGCGGTCCGAACCCATGCCGTTCTCGCCCTTCTGGGCCTTGAAGTGCTGCTGGTAGCGGTAGTCGATCAGCGTGTTCAGCCCGTCGGCGACCTCGATGACGACATTGCCGCCGCGGCCGCCATTGCCGCCGGAGGGGCCGCCGAATTCGATGAACTTTTCGCGCCGGAATGCCACGCAGCCGTTCCCGCCGTCACCGGAGCGGATATAGACCTTTGCTTCGTCGAGGAATTTCATGGGCCATAGGTAGGGCAGGGAGGGGCGCGCGGCAACCCGAACTTGTCCGTGGATATGGCGAAAATCAGCGATTTTCGGGCCTTGCTTAACCTCAGATCAGGCCGGCCGCCGCCGGATCAAGAACTTCTGCATCCCCTCCAGCACCAGCTCCTTGCGCTGGTTGAACACGGTGCTCCTCAGCGTCACCGCGCCGGTGGTGCGGCCGGGCACCAGCTCGGTCACCTCGAGCGCTGGATAGATCGTGTCGTCGGCGAACACCGGTTTGAGGAACCGGCTCGATTGTTCGAGGAAGCCGACCAGCGAGTCCTCGACCATGAAGGGGAACAACCCCGCGCCGGGCGCGGTGTGAATCAGAGTCTGAAAACCGTGGGCGAGCAGATGCGGCATGCCGCGGGCGCGGCAATATTCCACGTCATAGTGCACCGGATGGGTGTCGCCGCTCGCGGTCTGGAACGCGGCGAACACTGCCGAGGTCTGGGTCCGGCTCGGCAGCACAAAGCGCTCACCGAGGACGAAATCCTCGAACCAGCGTTGCCGGGGGACCATGCGGTGCTGGGTCGGGTCGAACTCGGTCATGGCTTTTCATCTCTCGATGGAGGAGCCTATCGGTACCGCGCTGCGACGAGTGCGACAATCCGATCAATTCGTGATGCATGGGCTTGTCGTGAGCCTCGATGCCGCTAAAACAGCGCCAATGCCTCTCTTCAAGAAACTCTCAGCCTACGACGAACGCTCCGCACGGTTGGCCGGCATCGCCCTGATGCTGCTGTCGATCTTCATGTTCTCGTTCGGCGACGCCATGGGCAAGTTCATGGTGGCGACCTATTCGGTGGGGCAGCTGTTGTTCCTGCGCGCCTGCGCGGCGCTGCTCCTGCTGTCGCCGATCATCTGGCGGCAGCGCCGCGAATTCACCCGGCTCGAGCGGCCCTGGCTCCAGCTTCTGCGCGTGACGCTGTCGACGCTGGAGGTCGCGGCCTTCTTCCTCGCGACCGTTTACCTGCCGCTCGCCGACGTCATCACCTACTATCTCGCGGGGCCCATCTTCGTCACCGCATTGTCGGCGCTCCTGCTTGGGGAGCATGTCGGCTGGCGGCGCTGGACCGCGATCCTGATCGGGTTTTGCGGCGTGCTGATCGCACTGCGCCCATCCGCGCAGACCGTCAGCCTGCCGGCGCTGATCGCGCTCGGCGGCAGTCTCTCCTTCGCGGTGCTGATGCTGATCACGCGCTCCCTGCGCCAGACGCCCGACATCGTGATGGCGTCATCGCAGTTCGTCGGCACGTTTCTGCTCGGCCTCGGGCTCTCGGTATTCCACTGGGTGCCGCCGACCTCGGGCAGCCTCGTGCTCTTTGCGCTCGCGGGACTCACCTCGGTCGCGGCGCTGTTCTGCGTCAACCGCTCGCTCAAGCTCGCGCCGGCGAGCGTGGTCGTGCCCTATCAATACTCCATGATCGTGTGGGCGGTGATCTTTGGCTTCGTCGTGTTCGGCGACGTGCCGTCGATGGCGACCATCATCGGCGCCGCCATCATCATCGGCGCCGGCCTCTACATCTATCTGCGCGAGCGCGATCTCGGCCGCCAGGAGGATACGCAGGTCAGCCCGCCGGTGTAGTTTCTTACCCTCCCCTGGAGGGCCCTGGAGGGGGAGGGTCGGCTCACATTGAGCGCAGCGAAATGTGAGACGGGGTGGGGTGATCTCTCAACACGGGTAGCGTCGGATGGGGAGAGACTGTCACCCCACCCCGCTCGCGCTTCGCGCGATCGACCCTCCCCCTCCAGGGGAGGGTCAAGACGCCGGCGCCTACCTCACCCGTCGCGCGCTGCTCCAGCTCTTCAGCGAGGACCAGACGCCGCGCGTCAGGCGAAAGCTGTCGACCGGGGTTGACGATCCCAGCGCCTCGAAGCGGTGCAGCTCGACGCCGCTCCACTGGAAGCCGCACTTCTCCAGCACGTTGCGCGAGGCCGGGTTGGTGACGCGCGCGCCGGCGTAGAGGTGATCCTCGAAAAACTCCTCGAAGAAGAAATCGATCGCGCCGCGTGCGGCTTCGGTGGCGTAGCCACGGCCCCAATGCTCGACGCCGAGCCAGTAGCCGAGCTCGGCATTGTCGGGCCTCGAGCGATCGATGCCGACCATGCCGACCGGCGTCTCGTCATGCGCGATCAGAAACACGCTCTCGCTGCCGAGCTCGGCCGTGGCACGGATGAACTCCACCGCATGGTCCTGGAGGTAGGGATGCGGCAGGCGACGGGTGTTCTCGGCGACGCGCAGGTCGTTGGCGAGGCGCGCGATGGCCTTCACGTCGGCAAGTGTCGGGCGGCGCAGCGTCAGCCGCTCGGTGGCGACGACGCTCGGTCTCGCCTCGCGCAAGGTCGTGCTCGAAAAGTCCTGCAACATGTCCGGCTCCGTCAACTTCCATAAGTCAAAACGAAAAGGGGAGGCCGGTTTCCCGCCTCCCCTGGAGCCTTCGATCTTTTGATCTTGAGGACTCCGCCGGTTTGGTCAGGACCCGGCGGACTCCAAATTTGATCCACCGTCTATTCAGCCGCCTCTGCCATCGGAAGTACCGATACAAATGTGCGACCGTTGGCTTTGGCCTGGAACGCGACGCGACCCTCGATCTTGGCGAACAGAGTGTGATCGGTGCCCATGCCGACATTAAGGCCGGGATGCCAGGTGGTGCCGCGCTGACGTGCAATGATGTTGCCGGGAATCACGCGCTCCCCGCCGAACACCTTGATGCCAAGGCGCTTGCCCTTTGAATCGCGACCGTTGCGCGATGAACCGCCTGCTTTTTTGTGAGCCATGGCTCGTCTCCGAAATCCTGCGTATCTCTAGATCAATTCCTTGACGGAATCATTTCACAATTTCTCACGCATCAATTCGTGAATTGGCGTGATCAAATCGCGTTATTCAGCGGCTTCCTTCGAAGCTTCCTTGGCCACCTTCTCCTTCTTCGGACGCGGGCCCTTGGTGGGCTTGGCGTTGTCCGTCAGGATCTCGGTGACGCGCAGAACCGTGATCTCGTCGCGATAACCGCGCTTGCGGCGCGAGTTCTTGCGGCGGCGCTTCTTGAACGCGATGACCTTCGGTCCGCGCTTGTGGTCGAGCACCTCGACCGCAACGGACGCACCCGCGACCGTCGGAACGCCCAGGACCGGCGTGTCGCCGCCGACCACCAGAACTTCATTCAACTGCACGATCGTGCCGACTTCGCCGGCGATCTTGCCTACTTCGAGAACATCATCCGGGGCGACGCGGTATTGCTTGCCGCCGGTTTTGATGACTGCGAACATCGTTTTTTTCCTTCGTGTTCAATCCCGACCTTGCGGACAGTTACGTCCGGGTCGGCTTTTTGTCAGTCGCTATGGGTTTACGATCCTTGCGCGGGCGGGATTTATCCCATTGAAAACCCACGCAAAAGCAAGCGGCGCGAGAACGCCCCGCGCCGGATCGGCCGGACTTATAGCGGCTCACCGCTCCAAGTCAAGGAAAACCGGGGCGAAAAGGGCCCAAATCTGAAGGATTTGGCCGGTTTTTGCCGGCACCGAGGGGCCGGATAATTGGCCGCATCTGCAACCATCGGGTTCCCGCGCCGTTGTCCCGCCGAACATGTAAAGCGGGCAAGGGCTCCCATGGCAACGGACGAACTGGTCGCGACGACAGGCATCGCCCAGCACGGCGCGATCCGGCTGCCGTCGGTGGATGTCGACAGCTTCAACCTCGAGATCAAGGACGAGGACGGTTTTCTCGGCGACCGCGCCAGCAAGGGCGCGTTCCGGGCGATCCTCGACCATTGGCGCAAGCCGCTGCGCAAGACCGGCGAGGATCCCTTCGGTGATGAGCCCTCCGAGAAGATCAGCAAGAAGGTATTGGACGACATGCTGGTCGGCGACGACACCGAGGCCTCCGCCGTGGTGCACAGCGCGATCGAGGAGTTCGCTCAGGAGCTGGCCTATGTCACGCAGCGTTTCCTGAAGACCAAGGCCTGGGCCAAGACCGAGCGCATCGTGGTCGGTGGCGGGTTTCGCGATTCCCGGTTAGGGGAGCTCGCGATCGCGCGGGCCGACATCATCCTGAAGTCCGAGGATTTCAAGATCGACATGGTGCCGGTCCGCGCCCATCCGGATGAAGCCGGCCTGATCGGCGCGCTGCATCTTGCGCCGTCATGGATCTTCGAAGCCCACGATACGATCCTCGCCGTCGATATCGGCGGCACCAATATCCGCTGCGGCTTGGTGGAAACGCGCTGGAAGAAAGCAAAAGACCTGTCAAAAGCCGCGGTGTGGAAGTCCGAGCTGTGGCGTCACGCCGACGACGAGCCGACGCGCGAAGGCGCGGTGAAGCGGCTCATCAAGATGCTGAAGGGGCTGATCACGCAAGGCGAGGACGAGGGTTTCAAGCTCGCGCCCTTCATCGGCATCGCCTGTCCTGGCGTGATCAACAACGACGGTTCGATCGAGAAGGGCGCGCAGAACCTGCCCGGCAATTGGGAGAGCAGCAAGTTCAACCTGCCAGCGAGCCTGATCGAGGGTATTCCGGAGATCGGCGGGCACGACACCGCGATCCTCATGCACAATGACGGCGTGGTGCAGGGCCTGTCGGAAGTGCCCTTCATGCAGGACGTCGAGCGCTGGGGCGTGCTCACGATCGGCACTGGCCTTGGCAATGCGCGATTTACCAATCGCCGCAAGGACAGCGGCAACGGAAAAGACCGGGACTCTACGGAGAACGGCAAGAAAAAGGGCTAAAGCGTTTTCGAGCGAAGTGGGGTACCGGTTCGCGCCAAGAAAACGCGTCGAACCAAGGACAACGACAAGCAGTAACCTTGACCGGTTAGGTTAAGGGACGGATTGCGTTGCGGCGCACAGGCTACTCGCTAGGGTCGATCCGTCGTCTCACCTGGCCGGCGAAGCCGCCCTTCCCGACCAGATTTTAATGAGCGGCACGGGACCGCCGGTGTTTACCGCGTCTGGCGGTCCCACCCCTGGGGTTTCAGCTCCACCCTTTTCGTCGAAAGAATCCCGCAATCTCCTCGGCCGCGCGATCCGGATCCTCGCGATGCGGGAAGTGTCCGACATCAGAAAACATCGCGAGATCGAGATCGGTGAAGGTTTCGCTCATACGATCGGTCCATGCATAGGGAAACAGCGGATCGTGCTCGGCCCAGCGCACGCATGTCGGCACCGTGATCGGTGAGAGTTGCGGCGCTTCGCCCTTCATCATGGCGACGCGCGCGGCATGAGCCGCGCGATAATGCGCAAAGCCGCCGGCGAGATTCCCCTCTTTGAAGAAATTATCGGCGAAGACGTCGAGCACGTCGTCGAAGGCATCCTTGCGATGCGACCAGGTCGTGAGAAAATGCGCGATATAGAGCCGGCAGTTTTCGCGCGTCGCACCGACGAGGCTTGGGGCCATCTCCATCTGGTGGAACGACTGGTACCAGATGTGGTTGAGCCGGTCGGGCGCTGCCATGCGCGGCCCGATGCCGGGATAGACGAAATCGAAGAAGAACAGCCCGGCGAGGCGCGCCTCCGCGCGGCGGGCAAGGGGCTGCATCACGGCGCCGCCGACGTCATGGCCGACGACGCCGGATCGCTCGACCCCCAGCGCATCCATCAGGGCCAGCACGTCTGATGTGTGCTGGTCCGGCCCGTAAGGGCCATCCGGCTTGTCGCTGTCGCCGAAACCGCGCAAATCGGGCGCAATCAGCGTGAAGCGGGAGGCCAACCGCGTCATCACCGGCTCCCAGGTCAGCCAGAATTCCGGCCAACCATGCAGCAAAAGCAGCGGCTTGCCGGTGCCGGTGCGAGCCACATGGAAGGTGGCGCCGTTGGCTGTGACAGAAAGATGCTCCATCCCTGTTCCCATGCCGCAAAGAGGTGGCGGATTTTCGCCCTTCCCGCCTTGTCTGGCCCGCCATCCTCGCCTAGAAGACACCCCGACCACAGGGGCTCTGCCCCCGATTTGGCCCTCAAGGAGAGGTGGCAGAGTGGTTGAATGCACCGCACTCGAAATGCGGCATAGGTGCAAGCCTATCGGGGGTTCGAATCCCTCCCTCTCCGCCATATCGCCCTGAGCCGAAATCAGGCTTCGCTGCACGCCAGGAACTGCCGGTGTCACCCTCGGTGGGCCCTGCGTTGACGCCATGCGCGGCTCGGTCCTGCGGCCCGAAGTCCGGTGTCGCCCGGCGGCGATCGCCTTGACTCTATCTTTGGTTGTGGAACCATCGCGCTCATTGGATCGGGCGATGCCCGGTCATCAATGATCCTTGTTCGCGGCAGTCGCTTTCTTTTCGAGTCGTTTCATGCGGGGCCGCCAGCTCCATTGGGTGCGAAGACATGGCCAAGATCGAGCACGTTTTCGTCCTCATGCTGGAGAACCGGTCCTTCGATCACATGCTGGCCTTTTCCGGGTTGCCCGGCGTCAAGCCGCCACAGGTGAGCTTCCATTTCCAATCCGGCGCGGTGGATCAGTTGGACAGCGATCCACCGCACGAGTTCGACGACGTCGCGGCTCAGATCGATTCCGGCGCGATGGACGGCTTTGAGAAGAGCGGCGGCCCTGACACGATGAAGGGATTCGACGCAGCCTCGCTTCCGGTCCTGCTGGAGCTCGCGGCGAACAACCTCTATTTCGACAATTGGTACTCCTCGATGCCGGGCCCGACCTGGCCCAACCGGCTGTTCGTTCACGCCGCCTCGTCCGGAGGGCTCGACAACAGCATGGGCACGCTGGACGTGGTGCGCGCCGTGACCAATCCCGGCTATGCGCTGCAATTCGAGAACGGCCATTTGTTCGACCGGCTTGCGGCAAAGGGCGTGTCGTGGCGGGTCTACCATCATCACGGCAGCTTCGATTTCGACTTTCCGCAGGTGCTGGCGCTGAAGGGAATGGTCGACAAGCGAAACGACCCGCGCTTCTTCCGGCACTTCAAAAGTTTCGCCGCCGATGTCGCGAGCGGCGACGTCGCCGGCTACACCTTCATCGAGCCGAGCTACGGCCTGCCCTCGTTCAGGGGTGGCAACTCGCAGCATCCCACCGGCGCGATCAGCCTTGGCGAGATCCTGATCAAGAAGGTGCATGACGCGATCTTCGGCCGGAAGGTGGGCGCCAACAGCGCCATGCTCGTCACATGGGACGAGCATGGCGGCTTCTTCGATCACGCAGCCCCGCCGGCGGCGACGCCGCCCGGCGACAAGCCGCTGAACCACAACAGGGCCGGCAATCCGCGCAATTGCGCATTCAACGGTTTTGGCGTGCGCGTGCCGGCGGTGCTGATCTCACCCTGGCTACCGGCAGGCCTGGGCTCGACCATCTTCGGAGGCAATGCGAGGTTCGACCATGCCTCGGTCGTTCGTGCGCTGCGATCGACCTTTTCGCTCGGTCGCAAGCTGACGAACCGCGACGAAGCCTCGCCGGACTGGAATGCGGCGCTGCTCGCAAAACCGAGAGACGTCTCGCTGACCCTGCCGAAAGTCGCGGCGAAGGCGCTTCGCAGACCTATTCCCACCGCGAAGGAGGTCGTCCGGGAAGAGGTGGCGCCGAGCGGCAATGTGCTGGGCACCGGACAGATCGTCGCCGATATCGACTGGCACACCGCCCAGCGCCTGCACGTTCCGCCGGTCATCGCCTCGCAATTCGAAGCGAGGATGGCGAAGGCCCACCGCGTCCTGTCGGTCACCGCTCCCGGCCCTGTGTCGGATGCCGCCGTTGGCGAAGCTCACCTCTCGGTGCTCGAATATATCGCCGCCGTGAGAGACCGGGATGAGCGCCTGCGCAAGGCCGAGCAACGGCAGAGCGCGCCGCGCAAGCGGCCGCTGTCCAAAGCCCGGAGCGTCGCGAAGCCTCCGGCAAAAAAGCCGGCCACGAAGCCTGCAAGCAAGGCCGCGAAGAAGCTCAAGGCGCGCAAGCGGCGAGGCGGGCGCTAAAACGCTTCAAGCGACGTGGCTACCGGTTCGCATCAACGCAGCCTCACGCCCCTCCCATCACCGTCCGCGTCAGCGAGCTGCGTGCGAACTTCTTCAGCGGCGCCGGCTTGCCGAACAGGTAGCCCTGCACGAGGTCGAAGCCGATCTCGTTGGCGACGATCAGGTCGGCGCGACTCTCGATGCCTTCGGCGAGCGAGGGTACGCCGTACTCCCGGGCGAGTTCGACGATGTGGCGGCACACCGTGCGCTTCAGGCGGTCGTTGCCGCTGCCGGTGACGAATTGGCGGTCGGCCTTGAGCTTGACGAAGGCAAACTTGTCGATGCCCATCAGCCCCGGCCAGTTGGCGCCGACATTGTCGATCGCAACGCCGATATTGTGAAAGCGCACCTCACGCGCGATCTCGTTCAAAGGCGCGAGCTCCTCGATCGCGTCGTCGCTACCGATCTCGATCGTGAGTCCGTGGAACGCCGGGTGCGTCGGCATGCGCCGGCAGAGCTCGCGCACGGCCTGCGGGTCCCGCAGGTATGACGCGGGAAGGTTGATCGAGAGATCGGTCGCGTTTTGTCGTTCCAGCAGATAGTGCCAGTCGGCAAGGACGCGCTCGATTACGAACTCGGACAAGGCCCGAAAATGCGGATCGTCCGCGTCGGGGATGAAATAGGCCGGCGGCACCACGCCCCAGGTCGGATGCCGCATCCGCACCAGAGCCTCGGCACCGGAGCGAACGAGTGTGCGCGCGTTGATCTTGGGCTGGTACCAGAGCTCGAGCCAGCCGGCATGCAGGGCCTCGCCGACATGCACGGCGGGACTCGGTGCCGGCTCGTCCGGCAGCAGCGTCGCGACCCGGTCGCGCAGCGTCTCGGCCGCGAACGGCGTGGTCAGCGGCAGCAGCATGTCGAGGTTATATTCCGCGCCGACCTGCTGCACGGCCTTCAGGACGATGGAGTCGCGGGCGCCGACGGTGAGAACCTTGCCGCCGAATTGCGTGCGGACCAGCGTTTCGAGGACTCTGCCGGGCTCCAGCCCGTCGACGGCGATACCGAGCAGGACGAGGTCCGGCAGCTCGGCGGCGAGGACATCGGTGAGGTCATCGACATGGCCGCATTCGCTGGTGACGAAGCCGAGATCCTCCAGCACCTCGCAGAGGAAGGCGCGCAGATGCCGCTTGCCGTCGACAATGCACGCACGCGGCGTGACCTTTCTCCGCCCAAAAGTCGCAACTTTCCGCCCGACGAGTTCGCCCAGCCCATCTTCCATCGCACCACTCCCGTTTCGTGACGGTCTGATAACGGCCAGCGAAGCTTCAAATATGGAGAGCTTGAGATGATTGTTGGATTATCCGAGTAACGTTAAAGCGCGCATTACGTGTAAAATTGTATGAATGTTTTTGAAGAAGTTTTTGCAATCGGTCGACGCCGCGCCGACCTGCGTGGAAACCTAACGACATAGCCTGCGATCATGCACCGCGATGAAGTCGAGGCGTCCGTGCAAACAGGCAGCGCGGCACGCAAGCCGTCGCCCAATTGAATAATAGCGGTATCAGATGCCGGTTGCGGCCTTGTCGTTATCCACCGCTTTCTCGTCGGTGGTGGATAAAGTTCGGGACGGCGCTGCAGTCAGTTGCATAACCGCGCCGCGCAACTGTGAACCATCTCACAAGTGTCCCGCGGCAGTCGCGCTAAGTCTTCCCAAGGGCCGGGGAGCCGGCCGTCGAGGACCGCAGCGATGACGACGCGGCGCATGATAGTCTGGTGGTTCAGGTTTGTGTTGTCGGGACGGTTTCTCGACCGCTTTCTCAGTCTGCCGCGCGCGTCGCGGGACTGATTCCCTTCAGGTCTGCCCGATCAGCTTCCGGAACACCGCTGCGCCGTCGGTGACGGCGTCGCGCCCCTTCCATGCGAGATAGGTCAGCCGGCCGGCCAGGGATTGGTTGCTGCGCAGACGGCGCGAGCCGAGAATGTGGCCGACATTGACGGGAAAGCGGCTGACTTCGGCGGCCACGAGTGCTGCGATCGCGTCCATCAATTGCTGCAGGCGGACGCCCCAGTCCGACTGCTCGATCTCGTCGATGCGAACCTTCAGCGAATATTCGGTGTCGTAGATGTCGGCCAAGAGGTCGCGGGCGACCAGGACGCGGTTGTGCTTGAGCGCGACCCGCAGCGCCAGGCGCCTGTCGTCGAGCTGGTCGAGCACCATGGAGACCGCCATCGCATAGGGCGTTGCCGCCACGTCCGTTGCACTCTTGCTTGCGGCGGGCTTGGTCGCGAGCCGGATCAGGTGCCAGTATGTCTGCAGACGCCGTGCGACCAGCGTGATCGCAAAGGGTAGCGCGTTCGGATGGGATTTCCTGATGACGTCCAGCAGCACTGTGACCTTCGCCACCTGGCTGTCGTCGAGCTTGCCGATCCGCTCCGGCAGCTTGGCATTGAACTTCATGAGCGCGTCATGCGAGCGCAACACGTGCAGTATCTTGATGACGTCGTCGAACGCGGTGCGCGACGCGGTATATTGCCCGAGCTTGGCGCGCGATATTTCCTCGCCGTCGGACGAGGCCAGCGTATTTTCCAGAACCTTGACGACCTTGGTCTGAAAGCCGGAGGCGATCTTCATCGCTTCCTTGGGGTTGTTGGCGTCGGTCTGGTCGGTGATGGCCTTGATGTAGTCGCGCGCCATGGTCGGCAGCAGGTCGCGGCAGATCCACTCCCAGATCGGGGTCAGCGTGTTGCGCGAGATCCGGCCCGCATTGGCGTGCTCCGGCGCGCCGTCGATCAGAAAGCGTTCGAGCGGCGCGAAGAAGTAGCGCGACGGATTGCTGGCACGGGCGAGTGTCGATCCGTCCTTGCGGAACTCGGCGCGCAGCTTGGACTGGATGTCGGACGAGCCCGGCATGTCGATGCCGCACAGCTCCAGCCGCTCGAGCTCGCTGAGCAGACAGCTCCGCGACAGCGGCGTCAGCCGTTGCAGAAACTCCCAAAGCCGATCGATCTCGCTCATGGCACGCAATCTTCCGCAGCGTTTCCCGTCCGGCTACCAGCCCGGTACGTGGAGGCATTTGCGCGCTCGCAACCGAGGCTAAGAGAAGCAAGCCCCCGTTAATTAATCCGTAAAATCCGGGAACCGCGGGGGCCGGATCCCCGGAACGGCCATCGGGAGGGCATTTCCACGAAAGCCTAAGAATCAGGCATCTTTCGCAACCAAAGCGTGGTAATCCCTAAGTATTCGCAAGCACTAATTGTGTAGTCGCCGCGAATCTTACGTAAAACTGCCTGATTTACCGTAGTCTTACGGAGTAAAAAGTTAACCACGATTCGGCCCGGGTTCCGTTAAACGAATCACATGGGGCATCAGCAAGATACGGCCGCTGATTCGCGGCCGTCGGATTGGTACGACGACAGCGCTTCTCCGCACGAAGCGCTCGACCTCTCCCGGCTGAATGGCGCGCGCATCCAGGCGGCTGACGAGGCCGCCGCCGCGATGGCCCGCGAGCTCAACGGTCCCCTCACCGCGCTGCTGCTCTACATGGGCGAGATCAAGCATCACAGCGATCAGCTTGTGTCGGCGTCGGGCGACCGCGCCTATATCCAGCGCGTGGTGGAAAACGCGCTGACCCAGACCGAACGTGTCTGCGCGCTCGTCAAGCAGTTCGTCGGACCGCAAAGGAACGGCCCGGCCGCCGTTGCCGCGACGACGGAGACGGATGCGAAATCCGGCCGCGTGCAGCAGGGGCCGCGCCCCGGCGTCGAATTGTCGAACCTGTCCGGCCCGAAGCGGCTCACCAAGCGCGAGCGCGAGGTGCTGCGGTTGATCAGCGAAGGCTATTCCAACAAGCAGGGCGCGCTGCGGATGCAGATCAGCCCGCGGACGTTCGAAAGCCACCGGGCGGAGGCGATGCGCAAGCTCGGCGCGCGTAACACCGCGGACCTGGTTCGCGCGGCGCTGCTACATTCGATCGATTGAGACGGGTTTGAAGACGGGCTTAGCGCCGCGCGCGCGGCTCGGCCGTTTTCAGTAGAGATCTTCCGCGAAGGGACGGATGCGCGAGCCGGGCCGCAACGGCTTGGGCTCTTCCTTCGGCGCGCTCGGGATGATCGTGATGGTCCAGCGGGGAGGGATGGCCGATTCCTGCTCCAGCACCGAATGCACGAAGCCGGTCACCGCTTTGCTGCCCGATTTCACGGTCGCCATGCGGCCGTTGAACTGTGCGATGCGGAAGCGGCGGACTTCCTTCTGGTCCGCGGTTTCATAGGTGAACATGGAGGCCCTCCTGGTCTCGCGCGACTATCGCCACCTATGATTAGCCATGTGTGAAAATTCTACGCCGTAGAAGTACGGCGGGGTGCGGGGAGGCGGAGACTATCTCGCGGGCTCGAGCTCCAGCGCTGCGGCATAGGCGGCATCGACGCGGTCCATGAGGTTGCAATAGTCCGCGTCCGTCAGTACCTCGACACTGGTCTCGAGCTGCAAGGCGAGCGCGGCCAACCGGCGATAGCCGAAGGTGCGCGCGGAGCCTTTCAGCGAATGCGCCTCGCGTGCGATTCGCGCGCGATGCTGATCGAGCGCAAGCTCGCGGAAGCGCTTCAGGCGCGCATCGGTGTCGTCCCAGAACACGGCGAGGACCTCGCACGCGCCGTCGTGCCCGATCTCACGCACCAGTTCCTCGAACGCACCGGGGGCGCGCGCGGGCTCGGTGTCGGCCGCCGGCACGCCGGCGATAGTGTTGAGCATGGTTGTCCGCCCTGATCCTGGCCCTGGTTCTTGGCCGGCCGCCGCCTGCGAGACGGAGGCTTTCCCCGGCTCGCGCTTCTACGCGGCGAAGATTTCGGTTGTCGTAGGAATTCGGCCGGCTTTTTCCGCCGCGTGTCAGCGCGGCGTTTACCACGTGGCCGCCGCCGGGCTGCCGCCGCGATTGGCGATCATGACGACCCGAGCAGCCGTTCGTATTGCATCTTGACCGTCGCATAGCACTCGCAGGTCGTCTGACGCAGCCCGTCGATATTGTTGATCTGGATATGGCCGCGGCTGTAGTGGATGTAGTTAGCATGCTGGAGCGTGTTGGCGACCAGCGACACGCTGTTGCGGCGCGCCCCGATCATCTGCGCCAACGCCTCCTGGGTCAGCAGTAGCCGGACGTCGCCGGACAGATCGTGGGTTTGCAGCAGGCATCGCGACAGCCGCGACTCCACGGGATGGGCAGCATTGCAGCCGGCGGTCTGCTGGACCTGCGCATAGACGGCGAGGCCATGACGGACGAGCAGGGCGCGCAGGCTCGCGCTCTGGTCGGCGGCCGCACGCAACCGATCGAGGTCGAGGACCGACGCCGCTCCGGCGACCAGCATGATCGCGGTATTGAGGGCGGGCGCTTCGCCCATGGCGGAATCTGCGCCGAGCAGGCTGTCGCGTCCGATCATGGCGACCTGCACATGCTCGCCCTTGGCGAGTTTCACCACCAGGGAGATGACACCTCGATGCGGAAAGTAGGCCCGCTTGAGGGTCTCGCCCGCCTCGACCAGCACGGCTTCGTGCGGCAGGTCCACGATGCGCAAATGCGCACGGATCAATTCGTAGTCGTCTGCCGACATGGCAGACAGGAAGCCGTTGGGTGGACGCACCATCGAATCCATAGCCGCCTCTCGCCTGTGCTGGCTGACGAAGCGCCGCTCGCCGCGCAAGTCCCGTCTGCCCTGCGCAGGCTAGGTTCCATCATGTGACCGTCGGGATATATTGGCAATTGGGACATTTGGCGCAATTTGGTCGTGGCGAGCAGGCCGGGTGCGCATGTGCACGTTGGCATGCAGACGGATCGTCGCCGCCGGTGCGTTTCATGGCCCTGTTTTCAACAGGCGCTCGTACTGCGCCTTGACCGTGTCATGGCACTCGCAGGACGTTGCGGCCAACGCCTCGGCATCGATGATCTCGATCTGGCCGCGGCTGTAGCGGATGATGCCGGCCTGCTGGAGGGTGTGCGCCACGATCGAGACGGCGTTGCGACGCACGCCGATCATCTCCGCGAGGAGTTCCTGGGTCAGCGGCAAGGCTTCGCGGTCGCAGAGGTCGCGCGCGCGCAACAGCCAGCGCGTCAGCCGGGCCTCGACCGGATGCAGCGTGTTGCATAGCAGCGATTGCTGGACATGCGCCAGCAAGGCCTGCTCGTGCCGGACAATCAGGCGACGAAATCGCGCGCTGGCGTCGGCGACCTCTCGGAACACCGCAATATCGAGGACCGCCGCGGTGCAGGGAAACAGCACCGTCGCGTTGGTCGGCGTCCGGCCGTCGGCGAGCGCCGCACCACCACCGATGACGCTGTCGCGTCCGAGTAACGCCACCGCGATCGATTGTCCCCCGGCGAGGCTGACCGTCATCGACACGGTGCCCTCATGCGGGAAGTACACTTGCTTCTGCCTGGCATCCTGCTCGCCCAGGATCGTCGCCCTGCCCATTGCGACGGTCGAGAGATGAGGCTGCAGCAAGGCGAAGTCAGCCGCATCGAGCATCTGCAGCAATTGGTTTGCCGGGCGGTCGCCTGCGGTCATGCGAAGCTCATCGTGCTCCCAACGTTGGCCCTTCTATCCAGGTGCAACAAGATGCTTTGCATTTAAGGTACTAGTTGTGCGTCGGTTTATATTTGCGTTCGAAGGCAGGCAGCCCGCCGCATTGCGGCGGAAATGTGAAGAGTGTGCTTCGAAAGGCCAGGCAGCGGTGCCTTGGCGCAGCGGGCGGGAGAAAAAGGCAAGTGGGCCATCATGAGCGGCATGCTGGCTGACGGCAAGCGACGATGCCGCAGACTGTTGGCGCCTTGATGACGGGGATCATCTCGGACGGATTCCGGCGATTTTCATTCACCGGTCATCGTTCGTATTCCGAGCGACGTTCTCGTTGGACGGATGCGCGACATCCTGCATTTCGATTGAAGCCCATGCGCGGTTTCGAGTCGGTGAGGCTCTTTCACGACAGCGCGCCGACGATCCCGCTGATCGCCGTGATCAATGAGTGTCTGTCCGAGTCCGATACCGCTTGCTCCACCACGAATGCCAAGCGACTAGGTTAGCGCACCGGTGACCGGTCGTCCCCTGGGCTAGGCAATTGTTTACCGTGAATGCAGCACGCGCGCCTCGGCCGCCATGCGCAAGATGCCTGTCGTCGGTGCGCCGGCAAGGGCCGGTGATTTGATTCAAATTGCGCAGCCTCAGCGCAGCGCCTTCGATCGCCACGGCTTTTTTCATGCTCCCGCTGTCGTCGTCAGGAGGTTGCGCGCGTCCCATCCTGCACGCGTGAACGCGGCGCATTTGTCCAGCCGGCGCGCTCAAATGCTTCAGTTGTCTTCAATATCCGTATTAGCACGGAGGCCGAAATTAACGGGACCGTGAAAGGGAGTGTCTAACCATTCAGGGGAGGGCACTCCGCTGTTTGTCGAAGGCGTTCAGGCGCCGCCGATTTTCTCCGCTGGCAACGATGCCGGCCGCGAAAGGCCCGTTTGGCCGACGAGATCAAGGGCCGCAAGCCGGCCGCGAAGTCTGGGTTAGTAAGGCGTATCTCATGGATGATCTGTTGCGGGAGTTTTTGACGGAGACCAGCGAGAGCCTGGACACCGTGGACAACCAGTTGGTGAAG
>NZ_JAFCJM010000030.1 GCF_018130955.1 Bradyrhizobium liaoningense | reverse complement strand
AAATCACCCCGTGCCTTCACTTCCACGGAATCACAGGTCATTATTGCCGTCGAGAACAGTTTTTCAGCAGCCTGCTAAGCCTTCTGCGCGGCATCGGTGAAAAGGCGATCAAACGATACGCCCGCAAGGGCATTCTCACCCTAACCCGGCTTGCACATACCTTTCGGCCTCGGCGTCGCGGCAAACGCACCGATACCCCGCTCACCCGGCGAGATCATGCCCTGCACGCGCTAGCCATTCGCGACCGAACAATCTATGTGCTGGGCGCACCTGCAGTTCCAACGGCGACAGTGCGCATCTATGTCGATATGGAAGGTAGTCCTGACGGCTTCATTTACCTGATTGGACTTATTGTTTGCGAAGGCGAGCGCGTCGAACGCTACTCGTTCTGGGCGGATGACATGAAAGGGGAAGCCGACATATTCACTCGGTTTCTCGACATCGTCGCGCAGCACAACGCACCGCGAGTTTACTCATACGGCAACTACGAGCGAACCGTAATCGCGCGCATGCGACGTCAAGCCCGGCGCAAGAAGCCTGTTGACGCTATTTTGGCCGCTCTCACGAACGTACTCACAATCATCTACCCGCACCTCTACTTTCCCACTTACTCGAACGGCCTCAAGGAAATAGCGGGCTGCCTCGGCTGCCGCTGGACCGAGCCAGACGCCTCCGGAATCGAGAGCGTCGTTTGGCGGAAGTATTGGGAAAAGACCGGCGATGCTTCATGGAAAGCCAAGCTGATCCAATACAATCTCGAAGACTGCGAAGCGTTACGCAGAGTCTGTGATTTCCTGAGCGAGGCGCAAATCTGCAACGCTGAGGACCAACCTGGCACAAGACCGCGCGTATCGTCCGTGGCGGAGCTCGACAAGCTGGCGCGCACTGTCACCTGGTCCAAATTCGTGCATGCTGACTTCGAATTCGTGAACAAGCGGGCCTATTTCGATTACCAGCAACGCCACGTCTTCGTGCGAACGAAACCTGTCCGGCGCAAGCGAAGCCCTAAGAAGGAGAGCCGGCGGTGGCAAAATCGGGACCTGCGGGTTACCCACCGGATGGAAGTCACAGCGAGCCGCTGTCCGGTCTGCAGCAGCAAGCGCATTGTGCCACTCGATCCGAAGCGGCGGCCAAAGGGCCTACAAAGGAGGCGTAAGCGCGCCATCGATCTCGTCTTCACGCCGGGAGCAATCCGCCGGAAGGTCGTAGAGTTCAGGACTATGGCCTATCGTTGCGAGTGTTGCGACAAATGCTTCACGCCCGAGCGCTACGACCGCCTAACACGGTACTTTCATGGCCTAATGAGCTGGTTTGCGTATCAGCACATTTCCCACCGGCTCGGGATGAGATCGGTGGCTGCGCTGTTCTATGAGACCTTCGGCATCCGCGTGAACTTGTGGGAGTTCAGGGATTTCCGGCATCTGCTCGTCCGCCAATATCGCAAGACCTACAGCATGCTCCTCGCGAAGCTCATCGCCGGACCGGTGCTGCACGTCGACGAAACAGAGATAAAATTGAAGGACGGCGCGGGATATGTCTGGGTGTTTTCCAGCCCATCCGCAACGGTCTACATCTTTCGACGCTCGCGTGAGGGAGATTTCCTACGGCAAATGCTCAAGAATTTTGGAGGTGTGCTGGTCTCGGATTTCTATGCCGCATACGACGGACTTCCCTGTTTGCAGCAGCGCTGCCTTATCCACCTGATGCGCGATATGAACAGAGCTATTCTCGACAATCCGTTTGACCAAGAGCTTCAATCCATCACAGCCCAGTTCGGGGCACTCCTGCGGTCAATCGTTAGGACCATCGATGAGCATGGCCTCAAGCGGCGTTATCTACAATCTCATGCGAACGCAGTTGAAGCATTCTTCAATGCAACCGCTGACCGATTTTACGAATCGGCTGCATCCAAAGGCTTACAAGAGCGATTGCTCCGAAGTCGCCAACGCCTGTTTACGTTTCTACAGAACGATGGCGTGTCGTGGAATAACAATCTGGCCGAAAATGCCATCAAGCGTGTCAGCGACTATAGAGAGGATGTCGGACGAAGCGTCAAAGAAGCCGGTCTTGCCGAGCATTTGGTATTGCTGAGCATTTATCAAACCTGTCGCGTTCGAGACATAAGCTTCCTGAAGTTTCTTTTGTCCCAGGAACGCGACATGGATTTCTTCGCAGCCGGCAAACGTCGTCGGCGACGCCCGCAGCGCATCGAGGTCTATCCAAAGGGCTATCTGCCGCAGTCGATCATTTCGCTTCGCCGGGGAAAAACATCGCAGGCGAGTGATGGGATTGCCGTGGACAGCGAGTGACGGCTTGGTCCGGATCTGCTGCAGCCACCGGCTGTGGCCAATCCTATCTTTCAGATATTGCAGTTAAAGCCCTGCAGGCCTATATTGGGTTCGCAAAGGACCTCGTCATGACCACCCATGTCCTGCAATTCGTCGAACTCTCGGACCAGGACCGCAAGGCGGCCAAGGCCTTCGACAAGCTCGGCAAGGGCGATCGGGTCGAGGTCCGGGTCCGCCGCAAGTCGGGCGAGGATCAGGTCGTCAGGTTGCCGCTGAAGGCCGCGGCGCTGCTTGAGACTGCACTTGGCCATCTTTTCCAGGGAGAGCGTGTCGCTGTCCTCGCCGAGGATCAGGAACTCAGTCCGAACGACGCGGCCGATATCCTGGGAATCTCCCGACCGCTGGTCGTGCATCGAATGGACCTCGGCGACCTGCCATTCCGATATGTCGGCAAGCACCGCCGCACGAAGCTCAAGGACGTATTGGCGCTGAAGTCGCGGATCGACGCCCAGCGGGCGTCAATGGAGGCGCTCGCCGAGGATGCCGAGGACCTCAGGCCGCGCCATGGCGTGAGCCCGACGAAGACATCGAAGAGCGTCGGACGCTCTTCCAACCGCACCTCCACGCCAAAGGATGTTGATCAGCTCGTTCTCGGTACAACCAACGCTCCGTACCGCCGGACGATCAATTCGACTGATCTCGTGGCTCGCCTCACGTCGAGGGATTGGCAAAATTGGATCGCACATGTCGTCACGTTCTTCACGGAGGTCCGACCTGAACTTGTTTTACAGTTCGCCCGGCTTCACGCTATTCCTATTCAAGATTTGGCCGCCGCTTATCGGTCGATGAAGTCGGCCACTGGCGAAACCAACCCTGCATTGGAGAGTGCATTTGAGCGACTGGCGTAGGCTACTTGCTCGAACGCTCGATGGACTTTCGGACCTGGAGCAACGGGGCCAGCCGGTGCCCGACTGGGTACTCGGCGGCGGCACAGCCCTGATGCTCTACGCCAACCATCGGTTCAGCCGGGACATCGACGCGTTCATCGACGATCCGCAATACCTCGCTTTGCTGTCGCCAGAGACGACCGACGTATGGAACTGCAACGATTGGGACAAGGCGCCCATTATCTCAAACTCAGATATTCCGAGGGCGAAATCGATTTCATCGTCAGCGGCTCGATCTCGGGTCTTGATGCGGTTACGAAGGAAATCGACCTGACGTCAATTCGAGCGGGATGGAGGCCAACGATTATGGTCGAGCTGCCAGCGGAGATCGCCCTCAAGAAGATGTACCATCGGGCGACGATGCTAAAGCCTCGCGACATTTTCGACATCGCAGTCATCGAAAAGGTCGACGGCGGCCCCCTCATCGCAAACTTGGGCGAAGTGGCGTCCAGGAAGGACGACCTCGTTCGCCGTCTCGCCAGCGTTCGTGTCGACTACCTGAAGGCCGACCTCGCCGAATTGGACATCCAACCTGGATGGGAGCACGAGCAAGAAACATGTCTCGAAACGGTTCGCTCGCTCGTGGCGCAAATGCCAGAAGCCGGCCAGGCGTGATACGGGAAGTGCGTTTGATTCCGGCTTCTAAACACCGCACCAGTTTCGCACCAGAAACGATCTCATCAAAACGCAACGAACGCGATCAAACACAAACGAAAACGCAGCAAAATCAACAAAGCCGATCGTTCCCCCGTCGCTCATAACGGTCTGGTTGCAGGTTCGAGTCCTGCCGGGCCCACCAAGAAATTCAACCACTTATCCGGCCTTCACTTCTGCGGTCGTCGGGTTACCGCACCAGAACCGCCTCGCCTTGTTGTTCGTCATATTTCGGCAGTCCGCAAACGACCAATCGACATCTGATCTGGCCGCAGTCCTTTCCAATCGATCGTAGCCACGATGGGCTCTATCGCAAGAAAAGGCCAAGCAGTGCTGCTTGAGCGACAATAAACGGCTGCTCGCAAGTGACCGCTCTACAACACCAGCAACAGTCCCGAAAACAGCAAGATGCTGAGAATAATTCGCCGGAACAGCGCGTCATTGACGCAGCGAAAAGCATAAATCCCGAGCGCCGTTCCTGCGAGGAGTGCGGGGATGCTGACTGCGAAGTCGATCAGGACCTTTGTCGACAGATCTCTTCGGATCAGCATGAGAACAAGTGCGAATATCTGCATGGCGGCGATGAAGGGTTGAACCATTCCGCGCTGCTCGGTTTTTGGCACGCCGTGGATGTCACACCATATGGTCGGTATTGCACCCGGCATTGCCGTCAACCCGCCGACAAAGCCTCCGCCGAAGCCGATCAAGGCATTGCGTCCCGCATTCATCTGCAGGCGATGAGAAATCACCGGCCGGAATAACGTGTAGGCCGCATAGCAGGCGACGGCGAGACCAAAGCTCTCTCTGAAGATCCGCGCGTCTGCAGCTTGCAGCAACCACACGGCGATCGGAACGCCAAGCAATCCGCCGACGACCAGCGCCGAGCTCTGTTTCCAGCGGATGCTTTTTCTCAGGGCCCAAAGACCCGTGGCCTGCACGGTGATGCTGCAGGCCATCATCAGCGGGACCGCCTCCAGTGGCGGGAGAACGTGAAGGAGAATCGCGCCGGCCACCGCCGAAAAGGCAAAGCCCGCGAGGCCCGAGACGAAAGCGCCGCAAAACACAGCGATGCTGAGCAGGCAGAACGACGCAATGTCGCCCATGAGCGAACCCTTTCGGTCGGTAAAATCCTGGAATAGCGACTGGGCGATTAGTCCCCGGACGACAGTCCGGGCGGCTCGGGCGCTGCCCCGGCATCGTTCTGGCGGGTCGACGTCGACATCGTGGCTGCAAGGATGTGCAGAACGAGAAAGCAGATGGCGATCGTTGCCACCAGCGCAGTCTCGCTCGGTGCCGGAATCCGAAGTTTGCGCTCGGACGACTGTTCACTGAGCGACATTGTCGTGTCCTCCAACATCTGGCGGAGAAGCAAACTGGACCAGCTGACGATACTGTCGAAGAGTGCGCCCTGCCTGTAGCCGTCGCGAATGGTGGAGCGCCTGAAGGAGGCGCCTAGACCAGCCTTCTCTTCGGGAAGACCTCGTGGAGGCGACAAACGAATTCGCTGAAAATGACGCATCGCTTCTGGTTGAAGCTCTGCTGTTAAACAATGGTACGGAGGATGCCGCGATCGACCGAAACATCTTGTGAAGCAGCAACCCATAGAACACGCGAGTGAGGCGCGTCGCCTTTTCTTCCAAGCGCATGACACGAACACCTTGTGTAGGTGACTGAACACGGCCGGAAGTATCGAACGGGGCGCCACGCCACGCTTTAACGCGGGCTTAATTTGTTCTTGTCGTTTCCTTCATTTTGAACGCTGTGCTTGATTTCGGGCCGGCGTACCGGTTGAATATCCGCCTCGCGCGCCCCCCGGAAGGCATTGTTTTGCTGTATCTATTTGACGATTTCGTCCTCGACACCGATCAGCGGGAATTGCGCCGTGACGGACATGCGGTTCCGTTGCAACCTCAGGTTTTCGACCTCCTCGAATATCTGATCCGCCACCGCGCCCGGGTGGTGACCAAGGACGATCTGATCAGCGCAATTTGGGGCGGGCGCATTGTCTCGGAATCGGCGCTCACCACCCGCATCAACGCAGCCCGTACGGGAATAGGCGATTCCGGCGAGGCGCAACGGCTGATCAAGACCTTGCCGCGCAAAGGCGTCCGCTTCATCGGCACGGTGCGGGAAGCACAAAGGGAGGTCGAGAACGCGGTCGTACCTCTGACGACTGAGGTCTCCACCCTGGTGGTCGGCCGGACAGCCCCCTTCGAGATGATCGACCGGATGACGCGCCACGTCTTGTCCGGCAAACGGCAGATGGCTTTTGTCACGGGAGAAGCCGGGATTGGCAAGACTGCCTTCATCGCCAGGGCGGTCGAGCAGCTGACGGAACAGGGCTTCGATCAGCTCTATGGGCGCTGCACTGAACGATTCGGAACGGACGAAGTCTTTCTTCCGCTGATCGATGCACTGGTGAACCGTTATCGCGCAAACGGTCCGGAATTGATTTCGGCAGTTCGCGTGCACGCACCCGCCTGGATACTGCAATTGCCGGGCGTCATCGACGCATCGGAACGCGCGGCTTTCCTGGATGAAGTGTTCGGCGCGACGCGCGAGCGGATGCTGCGCGAATTTTGCGATCTTCTGGAAGCGCTGAGCATCGACCGCCCCTGGGTCCTTGTTCTCGAAGATCTGCATTGGAGCGACTTCGCGACACTCGACGTGCTGTCTCGCTTCGCACGCGGGAACGGCAAGGCGCGCGTGCTGGTCCTCTGCTCCTATCGTCCGGCCGACAGTTCCGCCGGCGGGCATCCCATCCGCCGCCTGCACCGGGATCTTGAGATTCATGGATACTGCAGCGAATTGCGCCTCGATCGATTGTCGCGTTCGGAGGTCGAGCGTTACCTGGCATTGCGCTTCGGCGACGAGGAACTTGCCTCCAGCCTGTCAAAGCCCGTATTCGAGCGAACGCTGGGGCATCCCTTGTTTGTTGCCTCGCTGCTCAAACACTTGATCGACCAGGAGTCGATCGTCGAAATGGACGACGGATGGCGCCTGTCCTCGCAGCCGGCATTTACGCAAGATCGCGTTCCAGACAGCCTCCTGAACATGATCGGCCACGAGCTCGATCGCCTCACCGATAACGAGCGGCGTCTGCTCGATGTCGCCAGCGTTGCCGGCGAGGAATTTTCTGCGGCCCTCGTTGCCGCCGGCCTGTCCGACGATGCGATCGACGTTGAAAGGAACATCGAAGCGTCGATCCGGAAGGATCAAATCCTCGTTCGTTCGGGAGTTTCCGAGTGGCCCGATGGAACATATTCGGGCTCCTACGCCTTCCGTCACATTCTCTACCAGAATATCATCTACCAGAATCTGCCGCCCGGGCACCGCGCACAAACGCACAAGCGCCTGGGCAAGAGGCTGGAGGAGGCCTATGCCGGCCGCACCGGCGAAATAGCGCCCGCGCTCGCACTTCACTTTGAGCAGGGTCGCGACTTTCCCAGCGCGTTGCGCTACCTCCGGGAAGCGGCAAAGAGCTCGACGAAACGCCTCGGCCATGCGGAGGCCGCAAGCTATCTCACCCGCGCGCTTGGCATACTTGATCGTTTCGATGCCGCCGACAAATTCTCCACCCGCGTCGCTCTTCTGCGCGAGCGAAGCTGGGCTCTTCGCTCGTGCGGCGACCTCGCCGGCTCCATCCGCGATCTGCGAGACATGATTGCCTGCGCCGAACAAGCGGGCGAGATCAAGCAACAGCTCAACGGCCTCACGGCTGTGAGCAGTCTCTGCTTGCGCGTGGATCGCCACGCCTGCCTTGAGGCCGCTGAAGATGTACTGTCGCGAAGCCAGGCGCTTGCGGACGACACATTCAAGGCTCTGGTCCAGGGCAGCAGCGCGAGCGTCAACCTGTTCCTCAACGGCTGGCGCAAACAGGACGCCACGCTCTGCGACAGGGCGATCGAGCTGAGTGCGGGTGCCACGAACTATGGCATCTTGATCAGGCGCAATGGAATATCCGGTATCGTTGATTGCTGGAGGTCGCGGTACCAGGAGTGCCGCCGCGCCGGCACGGAAGGAAAGCGGTTGGCGCGCTTAGCTGGTGACGTTTACACTTTTGTTCTGTTCAATGTTCTTGAATCAATCGCGCTCATTCATCTGGGCGAATGGCGCGAATTGCGACGTGAAATCACGGCCGGCCTCGAACTGGCCGTCAGGAACGCGAACGGCCCCAGCAGCGCATTGTGCCGGCTAACGCTTGCGTGGTTGCACGTCGAAGCGATGGATTTTGATGGAGCCCGGGAGCTCTGCGAAAGCGTCGACGATAGTCTGCTGGTCGGCGACCAGTCGACGTACTTCCACAAGCGGGCCGTCCTTGCGAAGGCCTATGTCGGCCTGAACGATCCGTCGGGAGCTCGCAGGCAATTTGACGATATTGAGCGCCGCAGGCATGAAGAAGGCATCGACATCGAATTTACCGCCGCGACGCAGGTGTATCATTGCCTCGGCGAATATTACTTGCAGGTTGACGACCTTACGCAGGCTCAGAGCTGTGCACGCCAGCTCCACGACTATGTGGCTACGGCTCCAGATCTCAATCACCTGGCCCAGGCCCATGGACTGCTCGCGCGTACCGCGCTTGCCTTGGGCGATTTGGCGGAGGCTCAGCTGCAGCTGTCCCGCGCGCTGGAGATCGTCGACAGTGCCGACTTCCCGATTGCTTCTTGGCGCGTGTACCGCACGGCCGCCGAGATCTTCGCGAAGTACGGAGACGTCGACAGGGCGGCGACGTATCGCAAGCGATTTGTCGAGACCGTCCGAAGGCTCGCGCAAAATTTCGAACCCGAGGATCGGCTGCACAAGAGCTTGCTCGCTGGGTTAGCGACGCGAACAGCGCAACTGGAAGCGATGACCTCGCTGCCTTTGGGGCCCGCTTAGATCGTCCGCGTTGATCCGAAAGCGGAATTCTTTGAGCATCTCCATCGCGACGCGAACAACCTGCTTCCGCTTCCGTTCCGCGAGTTCGTTGAGGCAACAAAGGAGCCCTTTGCCCAGGCGATCCGCGACCTCGCATCGGACCACATGGTCGCCGGACGCGTCGTAATTGCTGGTGACGCCGCGGCGATTCCACGACCGCACACTGCCGCAAGCACGTCAAAGGCTGCCGCGAACGCGGGAGCCTCCGCAGGTCGCTCTGGGCAGGTACCTTCGTCGACAGAGAACGCAATCCGGCGATTTCCTGCTATTCCACCGATCATATTTGTGAAAATTGGACTCGGATCGGCAGGCAGAGCGTCTCAATGCTGAATCCACACAGGGGAGGGATATTGAGATGGCCGATATTTCCCCTGCGGCGGCTATGACAGGTCGGTCTCAACAGTTACTCCTCCTGGACGCAACACTTGGCACGCGTCCAGACCTACGCCGCACGTATCCTCGACAGGAAGCCCTGCACCTCACCCTCCAGATGGCCACCTTCTCCCGCGAGCGCCTGCGCGGATGACAGCAACTGGGCGGTCGCGGCCTCGACCTCGGCTGCACCGTTGTTGACATCGACAAAGTTTGCGGCCACCTCCTGGGTACCCTGCGCGGCCTGATGTACGTTGCGCGATATTTCCCGGGTCGCCGCCCCCTGCTCCTCGACCGCAGCCGCGATCGCCGTCGAAATCTCCGAGATGTTGCCGATCGTCGCACCGATCTCCTTGAGCGCCGCAATCGAATCATTGGTCGCGGCCTGCATTGCAACGATCTGCACGCCGACCTCCTCGGTCGCCTTGGACGTCTGAGCCGCCAGCGCCTTCACCTCGGAGGCGACGATGGCGAAGCCTCGTCCGGCCTCGCCTGCTTTCGCAGCCTCGATCGTGGCATTGAGCGCCAGCAGGTTGGTCCGCTCGGCGATCGAGGTGATCAGCCTGACCACGTCGCCAACCCGCTCTGCCGCCTGGGACAGTTCGTTGATACGCGCATCGGTCTTCGATGCGTGATCGACAGCCGCGGTCGCAATTTTGCTCGCCGCATGCACTTGTCGTCCGATCTCCTCCACCGAGCTCGCCAGTTGCTCGGCCGCTGCAGCAACCGCCTGGACGCTCTCCGAGACATGTTCGAACGTTGACGCCACCTCTCCCGACCGACGCTGGGTGTCGCCGGCCGTCGCCGTCAGCGATGAGGCCGACGCTTCCAGCTCACTCGCCGATGATGACACGATGGTCGCAGTCCCGCCGATTGCCTCGTCGAAATCGTCGGCCAGCCGCTGCAAAGCCTCGCCGCGCCCGCGTCGGCGTGCCTCCATGTAGCCGGAAATGACCATGCTCATGTCGAACGTCACGGCCTTGACGATTGCCCTCTGGAGATCCGCCTTCTTCTTCCTGGCACGCCGGTCGAATACTCCGGACGGGCCGTCAGCCAGGGCTTGCAACGTCTCCGAGAGCACCAGGCCGTAGCCGACGATATACCAGCACAGTTCAAAGCCGACCCTCGCATAGATCAACTCGCCGATCCGGGTGGCCGAGGCTTCGTAGGCCTCATCGAACGTCCCGTCGAGCATGAGGTCCCAGTGCTCGGCGTACATCGCCTTGGTATCCGTGATTTGATCGCGGCTCTTGACCAGATGGGAGGTCCGCTCGAAGCCGGCGTAATGATCGTAGCATATGTCGAGCTGCGCCCGCAGATGCCGCAGGATCAGGTCCTTCGACTGCCGCAGGTCCGCCAGGGCCCGCTCATCGATCTGACTGAATGCGAGCCGTTGCCTGGTCTCATTCTGTATCATTCTCGTTTCCCGTTCATTCTCGCCGGAGCGCCACTACAAGAACATGTCGTCCAGATCCCCGGATTCCGCATCGGCGGAAGCCGGCTCGTTCGGCTCGATCGAGAAGAACTCGTCGTAAGTTCTCCGCTCGTCTTCCATCGTGTAGACCGATCGCAATTCGTCCCTGAGCCACTGATCGACCGCATCCGGATTTGGGCTGTCGGCAGCGGATGTCATGAACTGCTCGAGCTTGGAGTGGGCGAGACGCCAGCCGTTGCTGATGCGCTGCCGGTCCGAAACGCGCCGCGACGTCATTCCGAGCAACCATACGGCTCGCCGCCCGACGGTCTTGATCCTTTCCGTGCTCGCGCGCAATCGACTCGCGACGCGCTCGAACACGGCGATCGCAGTCGCGGCACCCTCCCTTACGGCGTCGATCTGCTGCGAATCCAGCGCGTTTCGCTCGTCCATGAGGACCCGCGTCTGGTCATCCGCGCCCTTCAGGCCGGCCATGATCGCACTGGCCGCCGCGACGGTCTGATTGGACAGCTCGCGCAATTGCTGGGCAACCGCACCAAGGCCGCGCCCCTCCTCGCCGTCGTCCACGCTGCAGCACTGGATCGTGGCGTTGAAGCTCAGCATTCGGATCTGCTGCTCGATCGCCCGTATCGATTGCAGGTGCCCGACCATTTCCGCTACGGAGCGCGTGACGTCGGCGACGATTCGCTCTTGCTCCACGCGCGCGCGCTCGAACTCGCTGAGCAGAGAGCATATATGGCGGAGCTCGGCCGCCATTCTCGACAGTGATCCGCTGCCGGCCGACAGCAGAGTCTGGGCCTCATCGCTTCCTTCATTCAGAACTGCGACCGCATTCTTCGACAGACCATTGATGTTTTCGGTGAGATCGGAGACCTCCTCCTCGAAGCGGCCGATGGTCTGGTCCAGCTGCATGAGTTGCAGACGGCCAATCGCGGCCATGGCTTCCTGGGTCGCCTGAACGTGCGATCGGTCCCGGAGCAACTCGCAAGCCTTCTCCACATGCTCGATCCGCTGCCGGGTGATATCCCCGATCTGCAAGGCAAAAATCGCTTTCCCGATCCGGGCGCGGATCTGGCTCGTCGTCGCCGCGCGTTCGTCCGCAATCGACTCTACCTGCTTTTGGAAGACCGCAATGGTCTCGAGCCCGGATTCGAGGGTTTGCGCGATCTGAGCGATCGTGTTGCCGTGACGGGCCACGAATGCGCTGTTCGTGAGCCGCGCAGCGGCTAGCCGCTTCGAGAGCCGTTCGTAGCCGAGCGAAAAGGCATCGACGGCTTCGTTGACCTTCTGCGCGAGGGAAGCCATGTCCGACGTGAAAGCGGTAACGTCCTGGTTGCTCGCGCCGAACCCAGCCGCCACGATCCGGGCGTTGGTTGAGATCCGTCCGATGGCACGGACCGTCGCCCGGAGGTCAGACATCGGTTGCTCGACCCGACCCGTCATCTCGGCAAGCAAGCTGACGTGATCCTTTTCATCAGCATGCGACCTCGCGATCGCATTCACATGGTCGCGAATCTCGACGAGCGTCTGTGCCGCCGCCGAGAATTCGGCGCTCGATAGCTCGATTGGCAACGCTTCATGGGCGGCGGAAAGGAGCTCGAGCAGCTTGACGCAATTGCCCAGGCCGTCGCCCATCTGCAGAAACGATTGCTCGATCGCCTGGCGAGGCCGGGCGAGCTCGTTGGCGGCGCCCCTGAGCAGGAGGTCCTGATAGCGCAGCGCAGCGCGACGAACCGGCGGACGCGACGCCTCCTGTCCGCGCTGATCAGCAGCGTTGCCGCGGTCAGAAACGGCAAGCACAACCTGATTCATCACGCCGCTCCCCTTCCGCGGCGCGCTTCGTGAACCATCTCGTGAGCGATGCGATCAAGCGGAAGGACCTTGTTGGCGGCGCCGCGCTGGATCGCCTCCTTCGGCATCCCGAACACGATGCTGCTTTCTTCGTCCTGCGCGATCGTCCTCGCGCCGGCCGCTTTCATCTCGAGCAATCCGCGAGCCCCATCGTCTCCCATGCCGGTGAGGATGACGCCGACGGCGTTCGGGCCGGCCGCCTGGGCCGCGGAGCGGAATAGCACGTCGACGGACGGTCGGTGGCGCGACACCGGAGGCCCGTCCTTGATGGCCACACGATATTGGCGGCCGGCGCGCTCCAGCACCATGTGATGGTTGCCCGGTGCGACCAGCACCGTACCCGGCAGGACGGCATCCCCTTCGGCAGCTTCCCTGATCGACATCGCACACAACGAGTCCAGCCGCTTGGCAAACGCCGCCGTGAACTTCTCCGGCATATGCTGCACGATGACGATTCCCGGCGTCGCCGCCGGAAGGGCAACGAGGATGTCACGCAGGGCTTCGGTGCCTCCGGTCGACGCGCCGATACAGATGATCGGGTCGGTCAGCGGCGCCGTCGCGCGCCCCGGAATGACGGGAGGAAGGATGACGTCGGCCGTGTGCCTGGCCTCGATCCGAACGGGCACCACGGCTCGCGCCCGGGACGACAGACGCGAATGTGCCGCAGCGCGGAGCACATCGCAGATTCGCATGCGCGACTCCTGCAGGAACTCCGCAGTATTCATTCGCGGCTTTGACACGACGTCCACCGCTCCGGCCTCGAGGGCCTTGATGGTCGTCTCCGAGCCTTCCTCGGTCAGCGAAGAGCAGATCACCACCGGTATCGGCCGCTGCGCCATGATCTTGCGCATGAACGTCAGCCCGTCCATCCGCGGCATCTCGATGTCCAGCAGGATGACGTCGGGAATCTCCTGCCGGATGCGTTCGGCGGCAACATAGGGATCCGACGCCGTCGCCATGACTTCCAGATCGGCGTCGCTCGCGATGATGTCGCAGAGCGCCTTCCGTACTGAGGCGGAATCGTCGACGACCAGGACGCGAATCTTTCGTTTTGCGAAAGAGCGATCCGTTGTGTTGGTCTGCGTGCTGCCCATGGTCGCCTCAGACGCGCTGGAACACCGCAGGCGCGCACTGGCGCAGCGGCAGGCTCGAGCCGATCACCGATTCCGAGTGACCGAAGATCAGGAAGCCGCCGGGTCGCAGGTGGCTGGCCAGACGGCCCGCGACCGCTTCCTGCGTAGGCTTGTCGAAATAGATGAGGACGTTGCGCACGAAAATCACATCCATTTCGCAATCGAAGGGATAGCGCTCGTCCATCAGGTTGAGACGGGCGAACCGCACCTTGCGCCGCAGTTCGGGCACGATGCGAACCTCTCCCTGGCGCGACGATGCGCTGCCAAACATGACGTAGCGATCGCGCATCGACGGGGGCACCGGTGCAATCATGTCCTTCGGATAGATCGCGAGTTTCGCCTGGACGAGCACCTCTGTCGAAATGTCCGTGCCCAGAATCTCGTAATTGAGTCCGTTGATCCGCTCGGCGATATCAGCCATGACCATCGCCATCGTGTAGGCTTCAGCTCCCGTCGAGCTCGCCGCGCTCCAGAGCTTGATTGTCGGCCGCTCGCCCGGCCTGCGCAGCTTCAGCAGCTTCGGCATGATCTCGTGCTCGAGACATGAAAAGTGTTCCGCTTCGCGGAAGAAGTCGGTCTTGTTCGTGGTCACCGCGTCGATGAGGTAAGGGAACTCCTCCCTGAGCCCCCCTGATTGAAAAGGTACGCACAGTAGGCTGAAAGGCTGCTGTGGCCGAGATGTCGCGTGCGCCGGCGCAGCCGTCCCTCGACCATCATCCGCTTTGCGGGCGGCAACTTGATTCCGACGTGGTCGGTAACCAGACGAGCGATTTGCGCGAATTCCCTGTCCGTCAGGCGATCCGTCGGGGACGGCTCATACGCGGGCTCAATACGACGAAGGGCTTGTGACATTGGCAACCGAATTCACACTTCTTACGCATTCGGACGGCCATCCGGCAGCCCACACTTGTCTCTCACCCGAATATCTACGGGCTGCGGCACTCAGGCTGCCCGCTCCATGACGGCAACGTCGGAAGCGGCGAGCAGGCTGCCCAGATCAAACACAGTCACGAACGCACCGTTGCGCCGCCCGATACCGGTAATGCAATTGGAGCTCCAGCTCGTCCCGATCTCCGGCGGCGGCTCGAGATGATTTCCGTCGAGTTCCGTGACCTCGAAGACCCGGTCCGTCTTGAGTCCAAGCGTGAGCTCGCGCCCTCCGACGGTGACCTGCAGGACGATGATGCGCGTAGTCTCGGTATCCTCGCCCCTCTCGAGGCCCAGCTTCAGTCGCAGATCGACCACCGGCACCCCCTGGCCCCGCACGTCGATCATGCCGAGAAAGCACGCCGGAGCGTTGGGCATCCGTGCAATCGGCTGCATCTGAAGGATCTCCCGCACCCGCTCCACCGGCAAGGCGAAGCGTTCGTCGCCAACGCCAAGCGTGACGTATTGTGCACTTTCTGCCATCACATTCCTCCATTCAGGCCGCCCGGCCGAGGCCGACCGGCCCGTGCCATGCGCGGACAGCCGGCACCGTTGCATTCATCCGGAAGTGGGAGACTGGCGCGGACGAGCCGTCCGCGTCAGTCTTGCTTCGAAGTTCAGGTCACGCCGCGCCTGACCGCTTGAATTCCGCATCGAGCTCGTCAGCGCCGCCGCCCATGTCGAGCGAGAAGCCGCTGTCGCTCGTCCTGCTCTTGCGCTTGACGATACCCGGCGCAGCATTCGCCACCCGCTCTTGCATGCCGGCAACCGTGTTCCTCGCAGGCGCCTTCTGGGCAACGTTCGCCGCAGCCGGAGCAGACCGGCGCTGCGCCACCGGCGCTTCGGAGCGCGCGGCCTGTTCGTCGAGGCGGAAGTAGCTGATGGTCGCCTGCAACTGCTCGGCCTGGCCGGCGAGCTCCTCGGCGGTCGAGGACATTTCTTCCGCGGCCGAGGTGTTCTGCTGCGTCACCTTGTCGAGCTGCTGGATCGCCGTGTTGATCTGGCTCGCGCCGGCGTTCTGCTCGTTGGTCGCAGAAGAGATTTCCGCAACGAGGCCTGCGGTCTTCTGGATGTCCGGCACCAGCCTTTTGAGCATCTCGCCCGCCTGTTCGGCGGCCTTCACGGTGTCCGTCGACAGGGTCGAGATTTCGGCCGCCGCCGTCTGGCTGCGCTCGGCGAGCTTGCGCACCTCCGAGGCCACCACAGCGAAGCCACGGCCATGTTCGCCGGCACGGGCGGCTTCGACCGCCGCGTTGAGGGCGAGCAGGTCGGTTTGCCGCGCGATCTCCTGAACGATCAGGATCTTCTCGGCAATCGTCTGCATCGCGGTCACCGCTCTGCCGACCGCCTCGCCGCTGGCGTTTGCATCTTCAGCCGATTGACGGGCGGTCTGCTCGGTCTGAACCGCGTTGTCGGCATTTTGCTTGATGTTCGCGGCCATCTCTTCCATCGACGAGGATGCTTCCTCGGTCGATGAGGCCTGCTCGGTCGCTCCCTGCGAGAGCTGTTCGGCCGCCGCGGACATCTCCTGGCTGCCGGACGTGACGTTGCGTGTCGCCGTCATCACCTCGGAGACGACCTCCTTCAGCTTCGACACCATGGCGTTGAGGGCGTCGATCAGGTCCTTGATCTCGTCGTTCGACTTGACCGAGGCGGTCGCATTGAGATTGCCGGCCGCAACCGCGGTGGCAAGACCCAGCGCGCTTGCGATGGCGCGGCTGATGTTGAACACGATCCAGGTCGCCGCGCCGGCGGCGATCAGGGTTGAGGCCACGAGCAACGAGATGAGCAGCAGACGCGATTGATCATAAGTTGATTGGGATTCGGCTACCGCCTGCTCCATATTTTTCTTGCTGAGGTCCGTGACGGCAGTGAGCCCGTCCTGCATCTTCAGCCAGATCCCGCGGCTCTCGGCTTTAATGAGGGCAAGGCCTTCCTCCTTGCGATTCGCACGGCTCAGGTCAAGCACGCGATTGTTGATGGCGATGCTCTGATCCCATATTGCCTGTACCGAGGTGAGCAAGCGGACGCCCTCCGGGTCGGATAGCAGGCGCGCCTTCTCCATGGACTTCTTTGAACTTTCGCGGAATTTGGCGAGATTTTCCTCAGATCCCTTGATATCTGCAGGATCCTGGTTCAGCAGATGGTAACGCAGCTCCCGCTGGATGCGGACCTGATCGGCCACAAGTTCCTGCACGGCATCGCGGGCCGGGGCAATCCGCGTGGTGATATCGACCAATTTTGCATTGATGGCGCCGAGAGCGTTGATGCCCATGAACATGCCCACGCCGGACATTGCGAGCACGACGGCAAACGTCGCGCCCAACTTGAACTTCAGTGTTAATCTCATAGCCCAGCCCCCTCTTGGGATGCGGACGGTCACCCGTCCTCCAGTGTAAAAATTTTCCCCATGTTGGGGATGATGATGAACTCGTCGCCGCGCTTTCCGATGCCGCGAACATATTCGGGCCGCCAGCGCATGCCGATCTTCGGCGCCTCCTCGATCGTGGCAGCTTCGATCTCGGTCACGTCGAGCACCCGGTCGGCAAGAATCGCGACGATCGTCGGCTCGCCGTCGAGATCGACCTCGATCACGACGATTCTGGTGTTCACGTCCGGCGGTGGACGGTCCATGCCGAACAACAGACGCAGATCGGCGAGCGGAACGATGCGCCCGCGCACGTTGATCAACCCGCCGACGAACGCCTTGGCGTTCGGCACATCCGAGATCGGCACCACATCGAGGATCTCGCGCACGCTTTCGGCGTCGATCGCGAACACCTCGTCCTGCAGCCGCAGTGTCAACGCCGTCATCGCGCGGTCGGCATGATTGGACTGGATACCTATGTTCATGCCGCCCTCCCGATCCGTTCATCGCGCAGGCGGTTCTCGAACTCCTGACCGAAGTTCACGAGATGGGCGACGTCGAGAATCAAGGCCACCGTACCGTCTCCGAGGATGGTCGCGCCTGAGAAGGTTTCGACATCGGCGTGAAGCTTGGACAGCGACTTGATCACGGTCTGGCTATTGCCGATGACCTGGTCGACCACCAGCCCCACCCTGGATTCGCCGGCCGACACGATCACCACCTTCTGATGCGGCTCGATCGCGGCCCTGGTCTTGAACAATTCGCGCAGGCGAAGGAACGGCACCAAATGGCCACGGATATTGAGGAAGTTGCGGCCGCTGTTGGCAGCTTCCGCGTCTCTCGGCAGCTCCACGCATTCTTCCACCGCCGACAGCGGGATCGAGTAGCGGCCCCGGCCGACCCGCACCAGCATGCCCTCGATGATGGCAAGCGTAAGCGGCAGCCGCAGCGTCACCGTCGTCCCGCCGCCCGGTCTCGAACCAAGATCGATTCGGCCGCGCAAGCCCTCGATGGTGCGCTTGACCACGTCCATGCCGACGCCTCGGCCGGACAGCGCCGTGATCTCCTTTGCGGTCGAAAATCCGGGATGGAAGACCATCTGGAACAGATCGTGGTCGGCAACCTTCGCATCGGGTGCGATCAGCCCGGCCTCTTCGGCCTTGGCGCGGATCCGGTCCGCGTTGAGGCCGGCACCGTCATCGACGATCGAGATCGCCACCTCCGAGCCGGTGTGCACGGCGGACAGCCGAACCTGCCCGCGCGCGGCCTTGCCCGCGGCGATCCGGCGGCTGGGAACCTCCAGCCCGTGGTCGATCGAGTTGCGGATCAGGTGGACCAGGGGGTCCGCCAGGCGCTCGATCACCGTCTTGTCGAGCTCGGTCTCCTCGCCGGCGGTCACGAAGTCGACCTCCTTGTCGAGGTCGCGCGAGAGATCGTGGACGAGGCGGCGGAAGCGGCCGAACAGCGAGCCGATCGGCACCATGCGGATTCCCATGGTGGTATCGCGAAGGCCCGAGGCCAGACGTTCCATCTCCTCCGCGACCGACTTCAGATTGGCGTCGTCAGAGGCGACGGCAAGTTGAGAGAGCCTTGCCTGGGCGATGACGAGCTCGCCCACGCGGTCCATCAGTTCGTCGAGCCGCTCCGCGGCAACGCGCACCGAGGTGCCGCCCTTTGCGCCCGCCCCAGCGGAGTCGCGAGGCTTGTCGATCTCGACGACCTTGGCGGTCGCAGCCTTGTCTGCGGCCGGCGCATCCGCCGCATCCGCCGCATCGGCGGCCACTGTTTCGATCGACAGCTCCATGCCGTCGGCAATGAAGATGAATACGTCGTCAATGGCCTGGCGATCGCGATTCGTGGTGACGACGACCTCCCAGTCGAGGTAGCAGACCTCCGGATCGGTCGACTCCAGCGGAGGAACCGCATCGGTCTTGACGCGCACCTCGCAGGGCCCGAGCTCGCGCAGCTCATCGAGCAGCAGAAGCGGGTTGGCACCGAGCACGAGCGCGTTCTCGGCCAGACGAAACTTGACCCGCCAGGTCTGAACGGGGGTCTGGACCGGTGACGGATCGGCTGCCGCCACCCGGCCACCCGCGAGCGGGAAGGTATCGCCGGAATCGCTGCCCTCGTCGTTCGAAACGATTGCGCGCAGGTTCTTCAGGATCGCCTCGCCGTCCGCGACGTGTCGGCCGGGCTCGGCGATCAACCGCGCGATATGATCCTTCGCGGCGAGCGCCACCTGGACCAGCGGCGGGCTGATCGCCACGGAGCCCTTGCGCACGCGATCGAACGCGGTCTCGAACTCGTGGACGAAGCCTGCCACCTCGTCGAAGCCGAACATGGAGCCCGACCCCTTGATGGTGTGCAGCGCCCGAAATGCGCAATCGACGAGATCGCGATCGTCGGAGGCGTTACCGAGATCGAGCAGCGCCTCCTCGAGCTGATCGAGAAGCTCACGCGCTTCCTGATGGAAAACGTCCCGAGGATCCATCACGGTCATGGGCCGGCGACCTTCTTGATGACGGCCAGGAGCTGGTCCTGCTTGAACGGCTTCACCATCCAGGCGGTCGCGCCGGCTTCCTTCGCCTGACGCTTCATGTTCTCGTCCGATTCCGTCGTGAGAAAGATGATCGGCACGCCGGTGCTGGATGGATGCGCGCGAAACTTGCGGATGAACTCGATGCCGTTCATCCGCGGCATGTTGAGGTCGGTCACGACAGCGCGAATCGGATTGGCCGTCGCCTTGGCGTAGCCGTCCTCGCCGTCGACGGCTTCGAGCGTGGCGTAACCCGCTCCCGACAACGTCAGCGTCACCATCTGCCGGATCGAGGCGGAATCGTCGACCACCAGAACGCTCTTACTCATGCTCCAATCCCCGCTTTCTGCAACCCGCCGCCGGTCCAAAATTCTTCGTCGGCGTGACGACAGGCGCCGTCGTCACCGAGAAATCCCACCTTTGCCAGCGTCGCCCTGAATGCGCCGCCCGACCCCGTCGCAAGCGACAACTTGCGCCCGCGCTGCTCCGCGCTCTTGCGCGCGCTTGCGATCAACTGAATGATGCTGACATCGATGCTGCTGACATCGCTAACGTCGATTTCCACCTCGCGATACGCGCTGATGGCATCCAGCAATAATCCTTGCACCTGCTTTGCGTCGCGCAGGGTCAGACACCCCTGCAACCGCACACGGCCCTCCGATTCCCCAGCCGAGATACTCATGAAATCTTCGGTCCCCTCCTCGCGCCGCGAAACGAGCGCGAAAACACGGCTTGTGATTCCGACGTGTTCGCCAACTAGAAGTGGGGGAGTTAAATCAAATCTTACCTCTCGCACCCCACTTGCGTGATCCGGATAGGAATTGCGGGAAGCGGATGCCGAGGCAGTGTTTTTACGGAGCTGCTCGCGCTCGCATTCGCGCGATCCTCGCCTTCTCTCCATCCGAAACTCGGGGAATGCTCTCGCTCCGCCCCTCCTCGCACGCCTGACATTGATTCGCCGTGAATACGCGATCCGGATGCTGTGTTCGCAATCCGGATAGCTCGCGGGCGAGTTTGGCGATCGGAGCCGCGCTTCCTCAGTGAACTGTTAACCCGGAATCTGCAGATATGGCGGAATGGGCTCGCCGTTTCGACGATGCAGCCGTCAGTGCAGTTGCGTTTTCCCTGCGTTTCATTTCTCCAAATCAATGGAAGACACGATATGGCACATCTCTCCATGCACACGATCGTATTGGCCACTCAAAAGGGAGGCAGCGGCAAGAGCACGCTCGCCATCGGCCTTGCGGTAGCGGCGAAGAAGGCCGGACACAACGTTCGGCTGATCGACGCCGACCCGCAGGAAACGCTCGCAAGCTGGCACAAGCGCCGCGTCGACGCCGAGCCAATTGTCGAAACCATCCACGCCGCCCAGGACATCGAGCCGCGCCTGCGTGCGCTCAGGGATAGCGGCGTGACGCTGACCATCATCGACGCGGCCGGCGGCGTCAGCTCGGCGAGGACGGCGGCGATTCGCCACGCCGACCTGTGCCTGATCCCGGCGCGACCGACCACGGCCGACATCGAAGCGACGGCATCGACCCTCAGTCTTGTTCGGGCCTGGAACAAGCCATTTGCATTCGTGCTCAACCAGGTTCCCAGCCGCGGCCGCCGCATCGACGACGCCGCTGAGACGCTTGCCGACGAGGCAGCGATCGACCTCGGCGAGGTGCTCGCGCGACCTTTCATCGTCATGCGCAATGATCATCAGGATGCATTGAGCGCCGGGCTCGCGGTCAGCGAATACGAGCCGGCGGGCAAATCAACCGAAGAGATCCGCCGCCTGTGGAATTGGATCGAGGCCCGGCTGGGCGCCGACGCGGCCGACGTGGTTGCGACCTCGCCCTTTGCAGGACTGAATCTGCCGATTCGAGCAGAACCCGCTGCGTTCACCCTCTGACCTCGCACGAGGCTGCGCAGCACACCGCACTGCGGCACGCAGAACGCGTGCCGCAGTGCGGAATACGGATATTCATTTCGGAAAACGGATATCGTGAGACCATCTTTTCGGAGCTGCCAGCGTCCTCTGCCCAATCGGCGGTTGAGCACCGCGGGCTCATTGAAGTCCGCGTGAAAAGGACGGGATAACCTTTGTAGGACTTGAACGTTCGATCAGGCTGGTGTTTGCATCTGTGCGCCGGGATACCTTTTTCGACGAGTCACGACTTGCCAAAGGATCCACTTCGCGAAACTCCAGTCGTCCAAGGTTCGAATTTCGAAGATCTCCTCGCCTACTACCGATCGCGTCTGCTGCCACTGAAGATCAGCCCGCCGAATCCCCGCGCCGGATTTCGGTGGCAGTCGGACTTCGCGGCAGGACCGGGGGTGAGCGTGGTCCGCGCGGCGTATTCGAGCGGCTGGTCCTTCGGTTCGGACAACGATACGGAGAACCTCAATCTGTGCTTTCTCGGCACCGGAGGCTCTGAGCTGGCGATCGGCTCGCGGACGATTGAGCAGACCTCATCGCGCCTGACCGTTTACGCGCAGCCGACCCTGAGGCGGCAGACCGTATTCACGCGCGACGGAAGTCTCACCGGTGTGACGATGCGCTTCGAGGCAGGCATCGTCGCCCGGCTGCTGGTCGACATGTTCGAGGGCGCGCCGCTGACGAGCCTCAATCTCACACCCGCGATCGATCTTTCGACCCATCTGGGACAGACCTTGCAGTCGATTGCCTCTGCGCTGGCGAACGGCCTGCGCGACGAACAAGTGCTCCTGCGCTCACCCAAGGCCATGACGTTGCTGACGGAGGCCGCCCTCCGATTGATCCTCGAAGAGGTGCCGCACCGGCTCTCTGCAAAGCTCCAGCAACAAGGCGGCGCTATCGCGCCGCAACAGATCAAGCAGGCGATCGACTACATGCGGGCCCATCTTCACCTGCCGCTGACGATGAGCGACGTCGCGGCCGCGGTCGGCATCAGCAGCCGCTCTTTGCAGCTAGGCTTCCGCAGGCACTACGAGACGTCGCCGGCGTACTATCTACGGCACCTCAGACTTGACGCGGTCCACAGCGAGTTGTCTTCACCCGGGAATGCATTGCCGGTCAGCGAAGTCGCCCTGAAGTGGGGGTTTGCTCACATGGGACGCTTCGCAGCCCAGTATCGCCGGACCTTCGGCGTTGCCCCCTCGGAAACAGCCAAGCGCGCCGGCTCGCCCCACATCCTCCGTCCGCAGCCCTAAAGCGCGATGAATTCAGGTTGAATCGTCATCGCGCTTTAGCTCCTTGTTTGCGCATGACCTTTTCTGGAAAACCGCTGCGCACTTTTCCGGATCATGCCCTAGGAGGCGGGGTGGAAAACCCGGCGCGATCACGCCGCGCGGATACCCCTGAGGAAGCGCTGCACCTCCGTGCCCAGCTCTTCACCCTGCTTGGCGAGCCGGGAGGAGGCGAGCTGCACCTGGCTCGATGCAGCTACCGCCTCGTCCGCGGCATGGCTCACACCGGCGATGTTCGAGGAAACGTCACCCGTGCCCTTGGCCGCCTGTTGCGCATTGCGCGTGATCTCCTGCGTTGCCCTGCCCTGCTCCTCCACGGAGCCGGCGATCGCGGACGCGATCTCGGACGTGCGGCGAATGATCTGGCTGACCTCGCGAATCGTCGTGACAGCCTCCTGCGTTGCCGTCTGTATCCCGGCGACCTGTTGCCCGATTTCGCTCGTGGCCTTCGAGGTCTGCTCCGCCAGTGTCTTGACCTCGGACGCAACCACGGCAAAGCCCCTTCCGGCCTCGCCGGCACGGGCCGCCTCGATCGTGGCATTCAGGGCCAACAGGTTAGTTTGACCGGCGATCGTGTTGATGAGTTCGACAACGGTGCCAATCTTCGACGCGGCCTCGGACAGCGAGTGAATGCGCTGATCGGCACTTCGCGAAAGTTCGACGGCCTCTGTCGAAATCCGCGTCGACTCGTGGGCCTGCCGGCCGATTTCGGTCACGGACGACGCCATCTCTTCGCTAGCCGAGGCAACAGACTGCACGTTGGTCGAAGCCAACTCCGAGGCTGCCGCCACGTTGCTCGCCCGCTGCGTCGTCGCCTCCGCGGTCCGCGCCATGGTGCCAGCGGTGTCGTTCAACTCGATCGAAGACATCGACAGCGCTTCCAGTGCGACGGTCACTTGCCGTTCGAAGTCGACGATCAAGCCATCGACCGTCCTCTGGCGCTTGGCCCGCTCGTCCAGCAGGGCCTCCTGATAGACCGAAATCGCGAAGTCCATATCGAGCATCACGGCACAATTCACGGCCGTGATGACTTCCCCCAAACGGGCCCTGTTCCACCGATAGGTGGCGATCGCGAGGTCCGTGAGGTGCGACAACACGAAAGCGTAGCCCCCGATGTACCAGCGCGGCTCCAACCCGATCCTGCTGTGCACCAGGCCGATCGTTCGTACACCCTGGACGTACGCACCGTCGAAATGACCGTCGAACATGCGCGCCCAGTGCGCGGATTGGGCGCCTTGCAGGCGCTCCATCTGATTGCCGATCAGCTTCGCCAATGCCGGGTTGCCCGCAAGATGTTTGTAGAACCCCTCGAGAATTACAGGCAGAGCCTTTTCGACCACCGGCCAGAATTCGCGTAGCGCTGCCCCGGTCTTCTGGTCGATGCGCAAGAAGCGAAGGCGGTTCTCGCGATCGTCGCGGTCGTTCGAGTCGTTAGTCATAGTTCCCCCACGATGTATTCGACGTCCTCGCGCCGACAAGGCGCGGACAGCCGCGAACACGGATGCATCCGCGCGAACAAGCGCTGGGGGAAGTAGACGCGGCGAGATCAAATCAAATCTTAACTATGGCGGTTTGTCTGCGCGATACGGACTGATCGTTCGGAAATTGGACATCGAGCGCCTCTCCAGCGAGCTCGCGAAACACGTGGCACGATCGCGTGCCTTGGCGGCGCATGCAGTGACAGACCGTAACACCCACGCCAGAACGGGATGTACCGCTCTTCTCTGCCCGGTCCGCGCCCTCGACATTCGATCCTGCGACCTGCGCGATCCGGACAGCTTTTGCGCAAACTGGATAGGATCGCACCGCTTTGCTTTCGCAAGCTGGTTGAAACCAAGGCCCCGCCGCGCGATGGAATTATATTGCCGAAACGGCGCAATGGGACCCATATTGAAAGAGGCATTCGAAGAGGCGCCCGTCCTGTCCGGAGCAGGCTTTGAGAACCTGCTCGCATCGTTTGGCACGCACTTGTTCTCGATCAAGGTCTCACCGCCAAGATCCGATGCAGCGTTTCACTGGCGATCGGATATCTCGGCAGGACAAGGCATCAGTGTCTGGAGGACGCGATACTCCGCCGGCTGGTCCTATTCGTCGGAATCGCTCGACGACGACCTGGTGATGGCATTTCTCACCGCCGGCGCTGCCGACATGACCGTCGGCACACGAAGCGCACGGCGAACGCCCTCGACCATCGCGCTCGCACCGCTGTCGATGTTGCGGCGTCATCAGATGGAGGCGGTGGACGGAAGCTATGCGAACGTCATGCTGCGGTTCGATGCCAAAGTCGTCGCCGGCGTGCTGAAGGCGATGTTCGGCCATGCCGCATTGACGAAGCTGGACTTGATGCCAACGATCGATCTGTCGACCTATACGGGAAAAACTCTCCTTCAACTGTCGCGCACGATCGTCTCGGGTATGCATGGGCAGCAATTGCAGAGCTTTTCGCCGAAGGCGATGGCCCTGCTCACGGAAGCTGCCCTGCGGTTGGTCTTCGAGAACGTGCCGCATCGTTTCATCGACAAATTGGATCGAGGTCCGAACGATGTTGCGCCCCGGCACATTCATCGTGCCATCGAATACATGCGCGCCAATCTGCATCGCCCGCTGACGATGCTCGACATCGCGGAGGCAGTCGGAATCAGTGACAGATACCTGCAGCTCGGGTTTCGCAGATTTCGCGATACGACGCCTGCAATGTACCTGCGGCAGATCAGGCTCGAAGCCGTTCATGCGGAACTGTTGCGCCCCGAAAACCGCCTTCCGATCCACGAAGTCGCGCTGAAATGGGGCTTCACCCATATGGGTCGTTTTGCAGCGCAATATCGCGCGGCTTTTGGCGCCTCTCCGTCCGACACCGTCAAGCGTGCCCTCGGCAGCTATTAGCCTCACGATGCAAGATCAGTCCATCGTTCCACGATGCATGGGCCGCGGGGATCACGTCAGCACCTGGTGCGTGAGGACGGCGCCGACCCTGGAAATCTCCGCAGAGGCGTCACCCAGCGTACGCAAGATGCCCGCGACGCTCGCGAGCTGCGAGGAGAGCTGCGACTTGACCGCCGTCGTGTGCAATTCGATCGGCTGACCGTCCTCGCACGCGAGAAGCGCGCACTGCAAATCATCGAGGGTCGCAAGGCTGCGCTGCAGGCTTTCGATGCAACCCACAACGATCTTGCAGGCGGACGTCGCCTCTTCAATTCGGTCCGCATCGATCGCAAGCTTCGCCTGAACATCAAGCGCGAGGTCCGACTGCCGCAGTTTCGCTAGCGCATCCGTTTGCCTCTCGAATCTGACGACGGTTCCCAAGATTTTCCCCCTTGCGCGCATGTCGGATCGCTGATCGCCGCGATCGCACAGCGGCGGCGCACCAAGAGATAAAACCGCAAAGGATAATCAAACATTGCCCGCGAAGAGCTGCTTGCAGGATACGGACAGATCCTTCGGGAACTGGATAGCGCGCCGATGCAGCGTATGGTCGATGGCGGCGGTTTCGCGCCGCGATGCGCATCCGCGACGCACGCCTACACGTTCAGGAAGAAGAGAGACTGGATTTCCTGCTCAGTTGCTTTCAGTGCGCGCTACCCGCGCGCTGACCTGCGGGTCTCGGAAGGTGACTGGCCGTACGCGGCCTGATACTTGGCCGCAAAGCGCCCCATATGCGTGAAGCCCCATTTCAGCGCCACCTCGCTCACCGCCAGCGTGTTCTCGGCCCGCGATAGCTCGGCATGCGCCTGCTGGAGGCGCAGATCGCGCAAATGCGCCACCGGCGTCGTTCCCCGAAACGTCCTGAAGCCGTGCTGTAGCGAACGCTCGCTGATTCCGACCGCTTCCGCGATCTCCGCGAGCGTGAGCGGCTCGTGCATATGCGCACGCATGAAATCGACGGCGGCCCTGATCTGGCGCGGCGAAGCGTCCGCCCCGTGACGGGCGAGGCGCTCTAAGAAGCGGTGCGGAAAATTCTTGAAGACCAAACGAGGTATGGCCTCGCGGAGCAGCGCGGTCGCCTTCGCCGATCTGATCGACTCATCCTTCATTGCCGCCGCGATGGCCTGGACCAGCGACCAAAGGGTCTGCCCCGCGGGACTGTCGAGGTCCAGCAGTGGGTTGAGCTCGATGTTCTCCAGCGTGGCATCCTCGAAGATGCTGGTGAGAGTCTTCCTGACGTCCGCCACCTTGAGCTTCAACGACATGCGGCCATGCCGATCGTCGCTGGCATGCGCCCACGTCTTCGAAATGTCCTTGACGCCGAGCACCAGGGCGCTGCTGGAATCGGCCTGCAAGGACTTGCCCCGGATCTGCGCGCCAAACGTGCCAGAGGCAGGGAAGACGAGACAAAACCTCTCCTCCTCGCGCTCCGGCCAGCAGGTCCACTCGGTCTCCGTTTCCAGTTGCCACCAGGCGAGCCGGTTGGCCATGGCAAACTGCCCACGCCACTGACACGCCCCGCGTGGGCCATTCAGCTCGACCCTCACGTCGGGCACAAACACCTTGAAGGTGCTCAGCAGGCTCTCGTGACTGTCCTTGCCGCTGTCGAGTTCGGCAAACATCGAAGGCTCCTTCCCGACGGACGGGCGGTCTGCGAGATACATGAAATGGGGGAAATCCAGTCGCCAACAGACGCTCGCTTCTTCGATGAAGCGATTGTGAAGGCTCCGGGCTGACGCAGGCCGAGCCGGCGATAGGATTAAGTTCTCATCAACCATGAGACGGCCGGCAAGACCGGTCAACTACGGGCTAACCCGGAGGTTGCGGCGGGCCTGACGGTGAAGCAGTGTAGCTGGCTTCGTCATTCGGCAGCCCGTTCACGCCCATAGCGACAACGGCCCCGCTGAACGCGCCGCGCGGCGGGTCAAGCCTGCTGCGCGGGTGGTGCCGGCCGCGATCGAGACCAGCTGATATCGGCGGGCTACCTGGAGGCAACAAGTCGGACACCGCCGAGCTTGTGCTGCTGGATGAGATCAACAAAGCGAACATAGGATTCATGAAAGGCGTCATGTCCCATCGGAGTTCCGGCCTGCCTGGCCTCTTCGCGTAACCGCTGATACATCGCCAGCCGCTCCCTGAGAATCGGGGCCCATTCGGTCGTCAAATCGACTGCGCGGATGTCTTTGAAGCCGACGCTCTCGACGAGGTGTCGATACTCCGGGATCGAGCGAAGCGGTTGGATCGCCATCCCGTCCCACATCAATTTCGCATCGTCGGTCGAGAGCGGTTCGTTCGCGATCCAATCGGTAAAAGCCAGCCGGCCTTCGTCTCTCAGAATTCGAAATGCTTCCGAGAGGGCCTGCCTCGGATCGGGCACATGACAGAACGCCTCCTGGCTAACGACGGCATCCATCGTGGTGTCGTCGAGCGGGACGCTCATCACGTTGCCCTCAATGACCCGCGCATTGTCTTGTAGTCCGACCTGTCGCGTCAGTTCCTCGGCCCCCGCGACGCGCGACGGCGTCAATTCGATACCGGTGACATCGGCGCCATACTTGAACGCAAGGTATCGCACGGTCCCGCCTAGCCCGGCGCAAAAGTCCGCGACCCGCGATCCCTTGGTTATGCGAGCGTTTCGCGCCAACTCGTCAGTTGCTGCGAGGCCGCCGTAATGATCCTGGTCGTAGGGAAATAGATCGTCGGGCCGCAAGCCGTTCAGATGACCGCGGCTCGCGCGGAGCTTCGCCAAAATGATTTCGCAAGAAATTGGGTGCCGATCGTAGAAATAGACGGTCTGTGCTCTTGCATCGCTCATCGGATGGGCCCTCCCCAGCATCCAAAGCATCAGCGATAAGACCGTCCTCCACAAGCCGGTACGTGCGAGGCAACGAGATCACGCAACTTGATTTCGCACTGCAGTATTCGAAGTGTCGGTCAGGACGAAGCCGGTCGAGCCATCCTGGCATTGCCGAGCAGCACGGCTTCGAAGTCTCCCGCATCACCGCTGACATTCACCTGCTCGAAGTATTCGTACCAGCAAGACATGGCGATCTGCCGCTCGAATTCACGCTGAAACTCGGCGTTCGGCACCCGATAGACGCAAAAGAAATCGTAGGGAGCGCGACGATCGGTCTCGGGAGCGTTCATGCCATAGGCAACGACGTCGACACCCGCGGACTTCAGACCTTTGACCGCTTCGACGATCTTCTTCACGAAATCGGTTCTCTCGCTTTCCGGGCATTTGGCCCAGGCGGGACGATAGTTATAGAGCTCGATAAAGACCTGCTGCATGATACGACCTCGCTAGATGATGACCAAAAAATTCCTCGGTTCGCTGGCAAGAGCCGGAGCGGTCCCTAGAGCCTTCCCATAGCAACGCGGCGGGTTCTCACGCCCTCCAGTTCCTGAACCGGCATGAGCTGCTTCACGATTTCTGTCGTGTGAGCCAACGTTGCAGGGTCGGCCAGCTCAGGTCGACCGGTTCCGAAAGGAGGTTGTGGCGCGTACTCAAAAGACAACTCGGCGACGCGGCCGACGTGCTCGCCCGCGATGTGGCCGACCATGGCAAGACCGAAATCGACCCCGGCAGTCATGCCCCCGCCCGTCGCACGGTTGCGGTCGATCACGTACCTTGCGTCTGTCGGAATGGCGTCGAACAGACTGAGATGGTCCCGCGTGTACCAGTAGGAGGCCGCCTTGTATCCTTTCAAAAGTCCGGCCGCGCCCAACAATAGCGAGCCGTTGCAGACGCTGGTGATCCACCCGGCGCGACTGCCGACGTCGGCGATGAAGTCGATGGTCCGGTCGTCCTGCAACTGCTTGAACAGGGAGACGGTATTGCCGGGAACGAACAGGATGTCCGGGGCCTTCCAACAACTGCCGAAATCTTCGGTCGCCTGCACACTGACGCCGGCATCGGAATCGACGATCCCCTTGCTCTGCCACACCACCTGCGAGGAGAATCCCGGAAGCATCATGAAGGCCTGCATCGGCGCAGCCAGGTCGATGAATGTGAAGCCGGGAAAAGCAAGCGCCAGTACCTTCATGGTGACCTCGTTCGTCCAAATGTTGTGAACTGCAAAAGCGCGAACCTTCCGCACGCTCGCGCAGAGCGACGCTTGATCCGAAAAGGCGGCGGCGCGCCTTTGCTGTTGAAAGTCGCCGCAGGCTAGCTGACAATGCCGATGTCAGAAATGACTTATAAGCGACAAATCCTGCCATCCTGGTCAGGTGCCGGTTCTGAAGGCTCTCCGGCGAAAGGATAAGAATTTCATGCCCTCGGATGTTGACCGACGCATTTGGGTCGTGGTGTTCCCGGGTTTCGAGTTGCTCGATCTGAGCGGTCCTCTGTGCGCCTTCAATCTGGCGTCGGAGACCCGTCGCGCTCCCTATCGGGTGGAGGTGATCTCCGTTCATGGCGGCCCAATCGTGAGCGGCTCGGGCGTCCCAATCCACACCCTGAGAGCTTCGCGGAGCAAATCTGTCGACACCCTTTTGGTTGTGGGAGGAGGCGATGACAGTGCGATCGGCGCCGATACCGACACCATTTCCCTGATCAGGAAAACTGCTCCGCGGGTAAGGCGCGTGGCGAGCGTTTGCACCGGAGCTTTTCTGCTGTCCGCCGCCGGTCTGCTTGACGGGCGATCGGCGACGACCCATTGGCGATATGCCGCCTTGCTGCAGAGGCGCTTTCCGCAAGTGCGTGTCGATGCCGACAAGATCTTCGTGAGGGATGGCCGCGTCTGGACATCGGCAGGGATCACCTCCGGCATCGATTTGACGCTTGCGTTGATCGAGGATGATTTCGGGATCGAGATGTCGAAGGCGGTTGCAAGGGACATGGTGGTTTATCATCGGAGGTCCGGGGGACAATCGCAGTTTTCGGCGCTGCTTGAACTGGAGCCCGCCTCCGACCGTGTCAGGGATGCATTGAATTTTGCGCGAGAGCACCTGCACGAGCCGCTTCCCGTCGACCGAATGGCCGCGGCTGCCAGGATCAGCGCACGGCAATTTGCCCGTCTCTTTCTGAAGGAGACCGGAGATACGCCTGCCCGTGTCGTCGAACGGCTGCGTGCGGAGGCAGCGCTTCCACGCATTCAGGAGGGAATGGAGCCGATCGAGATCGTTGCTCGCAAGGTCGGCTTCGGAGACAAGGACCGCATGCGGCGCGCCTTCTTGCGGATCTACGGCCAACCGCCTCGCGCGCTGAGGCGAGCGACAGCCGCCTCGAAATCTCGAGCTTATGGTTCGCTCTGATGCTCCCCTTCGATCTGGAAGCGGAAGCCTGGAGTTATGGTTTGAAGGCTACTGACACCCCGCCGATCACGCGCCAGGTCGGCGTTGCCTGAATGCCGTTGTAGTCATTGACCACGGGTATTCCCACGCTCACAAAGCTCGACCAGTTTTCCACGCCCAATCGCAGACCGGGCGACAGGTAGATGGTATGGCCGCCTGAATTGGGATTGATCGCTCCGGCTATCCGCTCATAGTCGTGCCATTCGCCGTTCAGCTCGAACAGGGCGTCGAGCGTCACGTGCGCGTGGTAGTCGACCGCCTTCGGAGCCTTGGTCGGCAAGTTGGAATGGCTGTGGCCGGCATGCGCATACGCATCAAGCGGATTGCCGGCCCCTTCGCCGAACAGACGGTACGAAAGCGCCGCGTTGTAGAGGAAACGGTTGCCCAGATTGGTGTTCTGTGTGCCCGTGCCGGTGACGATCCCCAGCACGTTGGCGTGGAAGCTCAAGGCCGACGTAAGCCTCTGACTGCCCGCAAGCCCGAACAGCCCGTCCCATGATCCGGAGCCGGGCTGAAACTCGGCTTCGTAGACCTCGCCGAACGGATCGACCAGATTGGTCACGCCGGTAGGCGCCTTGAATCCAAACAGGGCCGCTACCTGCGTCCCGGACGAAGTATTGTTGAGGAAACGGTATTGCCCAAGCACCGTGATATCGCCAAACCCGTCAGTATTGCCACGGTCGCGCACAATTGCGGGGTCGGCAGGATCTTCCTGCGAGCCCTCCAGAATGCCGGTCCGACGCACCCATGGCAGGCGAACCGACACCGTGAAGTCCCTGGTGACGCCGTAGGCTAATGACAACGTCCTGCTCTCGATCGATTGCAGGCCATGAACATCATTACCGATGTTGGCAAGCAATGTTGCATCGCTCAGCTGCTTGAGGCGCACATATTCGACATACGCCGAGAAAGCGAACTGCCCTTCGTCGAGCGTCCCGGCCCCGATGGTGAAGATGCCGCCACCGCCACCGGTGCCACCTATGCCTGGATGATGCGCCGAGGCCGGCTCTGCGAGCGAGCCAACCGCGACGAGGACCGCCGCAGCGAATCCGATCCTGCTGTTCATCGATATCCCTCAAGGCTCGGCGTCATTACCGACGCGCGCCGCAGAATTCCTGCGAGATCATTGGAAGATAGTTCGATCGCCGGAAGCGCATCATTGGCGCGCAGCCGACCCGCGCTTTGCGGAAAGTCAGACGGGCGGACCGCGGCCCGGAGGCGGAAGGCCCAAAGCCAGGGAGGAACGGTCGCCGCTTGCGATGGTCGGTACCCACGCCGGCGCTATCGCGAAGGCGATAACGTTGGCGACAATCGCAGGTATTGCCAGCCCCGCGACCCCGGAATGCGCGCAAAGCGGACAGAGCACGCAGTCCGGCCAATGATCATCCGGTGCATCCGTCGTATCAAGCGCAACCGCGCCATGGGTGCTGCAGATGACGGTGAACGCAGTATCCGCCCTTGCCGGCTGTGCCAACACGGCGAGTTGCAGCACGACCAGGCAGGCCTGCAACAGCACTCCGAGCATCACCAGCCCGGCCATCGAATGTTTGAACAGCGCCCGCACGGTCACGGCCGGCACTCCCTGCACCGCAATTGCCCCGACCGTGCGCTGGTCAAATCAAGAATGCAATCACGCGGAACGCTATTTCAAACTTGTGTAGCTGAATCGACACAATTAACGGCACATAGCGGATTGGTGCTACTTCGGATCATTTGCCGACCGGGGTTCGCCCCAACCCGCTGGTTTTTGCTTTTCCGAGCGATCCCCGTCTGGCATCGCATGCGGCGGTCGCGCCGCAAGAGATCGCAAAGGAGGCTTTCCTGCTGCCGTCCAAGGCCGCGCCTGCGGTGCGCCGCGTCGTCCTGGAGTATTTCAACCGGGCCGGCATCGATCTCAAGCCGGAGCATGAGGTGCACAATGTCGTCCATGCCATATCGATGATCACGTCGACGCGCGCGGTCATGCTGCTGCCGGCTTACACCAAGGGCTATCTGCCGGAGTCGATAACCACGCGTCCGGTGCAGGGAGAGGTCCCGACGCTCGATCTGGTTCTCGCCTACCACAAGGCGAACAAATCGCCGATCCTGAAGCTGCTGCTTTCCAGAGTCGGCAAGCTTGCCGGGGCTTCGGCGTGATTTGGGGATCCCCCTCCCGGAACTGCAATGGAAAAAAGAAGCGGTTCACGGAACTAATGCTCGACCCGCCACAGCCGCCATCGCTCCGGCACGCCTTTGAGCTGGTGCGTGCCGTGATCCCTGAAGCGGATCGCGGACTGGGTCTTCAGCAGGTCCTTCACCGCGCTCGAGACCAAAACTTCGCCGGCACGGGCTTTCGCGGCGACGCGCGTGCCGATGTGAAATGCGAGACCGACCATCTCGCCCCCGCTCACCTGGTACTCGCCCGAATGCAGCCCTACCCTTATTTCGAGTCCCAGCGTGCGCACGGCCTTTTGGATCGCGGTCGCGCAACGGATACCGGCAGCCGGCGCCTTGAACGTCGCCAGCACGCCGTCGCCGGTCGTCACGACTTCCTTGCCGCGCGAACTCTTCAGCTCCTTGCGGACCGCGGCGTAGTAATGGCCCATCACCTTGGTCCAACGCGCATCGCCGAGCTTCGCGGCCTTTTGGGTTGAGCCTACGATATCGACGATCAGGATCGTGGCGAGTGCGCGTTTGAGCTCGATGTCGCGGTCAGCGGACCGGCGCCGGTTCGCGATGGCCCCGGTCAGCGGCTCATAGCGATGGCTGCGCCGACGCGCGATCGCGGCTTTGGCATAGTCCTGGGCGCGCTGCGCCGTGCCGCAACGAATGGTCTTTTCCTGCGGCAGGCGCGTCCAGAAGACCTTTCGCCCGGCTCCCGCGCCAACAACCTCCACGGCGCCCCACTTCAGGAAAACCGTCGTGCCAACGCGCCTGACACACCACGCCTTTGACGTGTAACCGGATACGTTCGACTGATGGAGGCCGATGCGAAGGAATTTTGGCATGAACGTGCGGGGCCAATCGAAGGACCGGTTGGGCAATCCGGGTGAAGCGTAGTCGTGCATCCCTGCGTTGGCAACAGGACTCCACTCGGCCCGCACGGCAGGGCTATCCTGCCGGGCCGAGCGTATTTCATCCGCGTCGGCAGTCGAGCGCGCCGCGCATCCGCGGCCAGAGCACGATCCGGAAAAGAGTGCAGCGGTTTTTCCTCGCGACAAACGCGGAACGCGTTTGCGCGGAGATCGCGCTCAAAACAAGGAGCTAAAGCGCGATGACGATTCAATCTAAATTCATCGCGCTTTAGCGGGTGCCGGGATTGCGCGGCATCTCATACCGTTCAAGCCGTTCTATCGCGGCCTCTTTCGTGTGCTGGGAAAACCAGATCAGAAAGAGGACGAACGTGCCGGTCAACGCGGCAAGGCCGATATAGAGGTGCCTGTTTCTCACGTCCTGAGAATGCAGAGCTACACCCGAGGTTCCTCTGTCAGCGCTACGCCTCTCGAGACCCCATCGATCGCTTCCCGCGTGCCAAGACTCCCCAAGCGTAAAGAGACGTGTTATCTTGCTTAGTTACAATTGGAGATTGTTGATGGGCGCTGGCGATCGTCGGTGCGGCAGAACGACGACAGCGCCCAAGCTCGCGGTAACCGCCGCAGTGGCATTGATCGCGCTCGCCGGATGCACGCTATCACATCTCGTCACTTTCCCGTTCCGGGCCACCCCCGACGCGAACGCCGGCGCTCCGCCCTCCCGCGGGTTGCTGCTGTGGCTCGAGGGCGACGATTCCCTGGAGCTCGACGGAGCCGGCCGCGTCGCGCGCTGGAACGACGCGCGCGGCCGCGATCGCGCTGCGGTGTCGCAACTCCGCTTCAGGGGCAGTCCGGTGACCACGACGATCGCGACCCCCTACGGCCCCCGCCGGCACACCGCCCTGCGCTGTGCAGCTGATAGCGGCAGGTGCGCCTACTGGGCGCGCGACTTTCGGCCCGGTGTGCCGCCCCTCACGCTCACCGGAACGCCATACTCGATCCTGGCCGTGGTGGTGCGGCGCCCCGGCCCGCGGTTCAACAATTATTTCCTGATGACGACGGGCACCGGATGTCAGAACCGCTTCGGCGGCACCGGATGTACCGCCGGCACGGTTCTTCACCTTGGCTGGGCGTGGGACAGCATGATCCGTCACAGCCATTATGACTTTGACGTCAACTCGTTCGTGCTGCTGCCTGCCGAAGGGCCCGTGTTGATCGTCGCGCAATCCGGTCCGCGCGGCGGCATGGATGTGGCGAGCCTCGGCGCGGCGTCTGCTCATACCGCCTTCAACAGCCGTCCCGATCCGGGGCCGCTGATCGCCAGCAACCAGCTCATGGTCGGCGGCACGCCTTTCTTCTATCCAGATGGCCCGGATGTGCCGGACTGGTTCTTCACCGGCGATATCTTCGCGCTCCTGGTCTACGATCGCGAACTGACACTCGCCGAGCGACAACAGGCTTCGGACTATCTTCGCAATAATTATGGACCGCGCTGAGGCTGCCGCGCTGTCGCATGGGACCGGGATCACCCGCGCGCATCAGCGCGCCTGCTGTCTGCTCTTCGCCGGAGGTGCGGCCTGCTGCCTGAACCTCACGCGCGGGTTGATATCACAATAGGTGTTCCACCGGCCGGACGCCGATGCCAGGCATTGCTCCCTGGTCGAGTACATGCAGTCGCCGGAAGCGCCGAGCTGCTCGCCAAAGACACACCAGGGATAATCGTATGCATTGGCGGAGGAAGCAGCTCCCAGCAGGATCAACCCAGCCATCAGTATCGTTCGCATCTCGGTGCTCCATTTTTCAGTCGTGCGGCTTGACCATCTCCGAAGCCATGAAGGCTGCGACGGCGTTGGAGTATTCCTCCAGTCCCTCGAAGCTGAAGTGCATGTCGCCAGGCCAATAATACTCCTCCGGCTTGCCGCCGAACCGCTGCTTCAATGTCGCAGTCGCATTGAAAAACAGAAAGCCGTTGTCGGCGCACATCGCACGTACCGTGGAGCTGACAAGATCGTTCCACACGCGACCGTCGGCGCCCGGTTGCAGATTCTCCAGATGCGGATGGAAGATGAACAACACCCGGCTGCCGTCGCCGCCGGCATAGCCCTTGAGCACATCAGCCAACTCCTGCAAGTTCTCCCGAAACGTCGCGAGCGGTGCTGCGTATTTCTGCTCGAGGTTTTCGCCCTGGTCGCGTGAATAGCCGAACAGGATGAGGTCGTCGTCCGACCGGTATTTTCTGGTCACCGCGGGCATGTGGACCAAAGAGAGCCAGGCCTTCGCCGCAAACCGCATCAGATACAGCGGATGCCGGCGCGCCTCCATCAGGCCGACGCTGCACGCGTGCCCGATGGGTGAGGCCTTGACGCCGACGTTCTGGCCGCGCTCGTTGCGGACGATCAGTTTGCGATAGCGCGCAAAATCGTCGTACAGGTCGGTCTCGTCCACATCAACCACGATATAGTCGGGGCGCACGATCGGCAGGAGCTTCTTGGCCTGCGGGATGAAGATGGACGGCGAATAGGAGGTGTATCCGGCGTTGTGGGTCTTCAGGCAGATGTCGCGCTCTTTCCTGAAATATTTTGCGACCTGGTAAGGCAAATTATTCTCGTCGTCGTAGCCTTCCATGAAGGAATCGCCGAGGAACAGGACCGACATCGGCTTGTGGCACCCGGTCAGCAACGCCTTGTCGTCGATGATCCTGATGCCATTTGCATCAAACTGTCTGTCATAGCTGAACCCGGTCAGATCGCCGTAGATGCACAGGTTCTGCTTTTCCGGGGCCGGCTTGTGATTGAGGACGTCGGATTCCCAGTTCAGGCTGACGCTCTCCATTTCGAGATCGTCCAGCGGACCGAAATACTGCTGCAGCCGCAGGCCGACCTCGAAGATCGCGCCCCATATTGCGAGCAAGAGCGCTCCCCGTCCAAGACGCCGAACCCATCGCTTCATGAAAAATCTCCGAAACGAACTCCAAGCGGCTCAAAAGAATATGACGGCAACTACAAGAGAATCATACCATCGATCGGCGCGCCCTGCTCGCCGAGCACGCCAACGGCGGCGACTTTGTCGGGAAATTCTGATAAACTATGCGCGAGCGTCGACGGGATCGCAATTCCCACGGCCTATTTCGAGGTGAGTGCCGCGACCGGTCGCCATGTGGCGTCGATGCCGAGCTGCAGCAGGCGACTGCAACGTTCCCGCGTGATGGCGGCCGGGCGGTCATCGGCGCGCGCGGCCAGCACGGCATCGAAGTCAGTGACAGCGCCGCTGAAATCGCGCGCGCGATACCGGGCCAAGCCCAGTTCATAGCGCGCAATCCAGCTCACGGCCTCGCGCTCGGCGTCGGCCTCGCCCGCAAGGCCGATCAATTCATGGACCGCGATGCCCTCCTCGCGGCCGTAGACCGCGATACTGTCGACCTCGCGCGCAACGATGGCACCGCGCGCGAGGCGCTCGGTTGCTTCGCCGATCAAGATTTGCGTGCCGTAGCTCTTGTTGGCGCTCTCCAGGCGGCTTGCCACGTTCACGGCGTCGCCGATCACGGTGTAGTTGAGGCGCAGCTCGGAGCCGATATTGCCGACCAGCATGCGCCCGGAGTTGATGCCGATGCGAATCTGGATGGCGTGGCCGAGATCGTCGGCCAGGCCTGACTCCGCGATGGCGCGCCGGATGCCGAGCGCCGCGCGGCAGCAGCGCTCCGCATGGTCGACTTGGGTCTGCGGCGCACCCCAAAACGCCATCACGGCATCGCCGATGAACTTGTCGATGGTGCCGCCATTGGCGACGACGACTTCGGAGGCGAGGTCGAGATAGCGTGACAACAGCGGCACGACACGGTCGCCCATGCGCTCGGAGAGGCCGGTGAAGCCGGCGATGTCGACGAACATCACGCTCAATTCCTGGATCGCGCCACCCGGCTTCGCCTCGACGCCCTGGCGCAGCAGCGCACGGACGAGGTCAGCCGGGATGAATTTTCGGAACGCGGAGAGGCCGGCGGCCATCTCGGCGATCGCGCCCGACAGGCTCGCGATCTCCTTCAGCCGCGACGGATGACGGCGCACCTGCTCCAGCGCAAAGGTCTCGACATGGCGGATCTCACCGACGACGCGGGAGAGCGGCGCTGCGATCACCGTGCGCGCCAGCAGGGCGGACGCGAGCGCCGCAAGCACGGCGCCGACGGCGAGGCCGATGATCAAACGCCGCAGCGTCGTCTCGACGGGACCGAGAAACTCGGCCTCGGGAATGACGGTTGCCAGCCGCCAGCCTGGAAACGGCAGCGGCGTGAGCGCAACCTCATAGGCCGCGCCGCCGGAGGTGAGCCGGTTGCGCCAGGCGTCATTGTCGGTGCCAGCCTTGGCCAACGCCATCTGCGCCAGCGGCAGCAACGTCTGGTCACCATGCGCCGGATGCAGCTCGTCGGCCTCCTTGTCGGGCGCGGCCACGAGCTCGCCGCTGCCGTCGAAGATGAATGCGGTTCCGGTGCGCCCGACCTCGAGCTGGGCGAGGAAGCGCGCAAGCCGGGTATATTCGATGATGATGGCAAGGACGCCCTGCCGCTCCTGATAGACGTCGATCGGACCGGCGAAGGCGATCGACGGGCGCGCCCCGATCGGATGGTCGGTCACCTTGAACCATTCGGGGTCCTCGGCCTTGATGCCGGTCTTGAACCAGGTGCGATCGGCGACGTGAAAATCGGTCGGCTCGAAACGGCGGTTGGCGAATTCGATGTCGCCAGGCACCACGTCATACTCGTCGACCCGGCGCTCCCCGGCGTGATCGGTGAGCGAGATCTCCATCATCTCGAGCCTGTTGTCGCCGAGCTTGTGAGCGGCAAAGAACGCACCGTCGGGCCAGCCGAATGCGACCCAGGAGATCGTCGCCTGCGACTGCAGTTGCGACAGGAACACGAATTCGCGCTTGTCGGCCTCGCGGGTATCGAGCACGTTTTGCAGGAACAGGGTGCGGATGGCGGTGTGCGCCGCACGCGCTTCGTCGACGATCGCGGCAACCTCCTTGCGGACGGCAGCGACGATCTGCTCGTTGATGGTCGAGGCCAGTTGCCGGCTGGTCGCCTCCGCCGTGCGCCACCACAGCAGGCTGGACAGCGCCGCGGTCAGGAGGATCGCGGTCAACACCAGCGCCGAGACCGCGAGACGGATGCTGACCGTCAGCCGTCGAGCGGCCGGGCCTGATGCTGGTCGTCTGGGGTTAGCGAGCATGGCTTGATCCGGCGGGTTCGCGAGGGGAGGCCGACTGATACCTCCTTACGCAGGCGCGCAGCCGTTCGTTACGTCTCGCAGGTGCCCAAGCGCCAGGCCAATACCCTCCGGCTAACGTCTCCATAGGGACTAGGCATTGGAGTTGCCGCCCGTTCTTCCCGCTAATCGGCCCCAAGCGCACGACGTCGTGCGCGTCACCCAACGGTCTCACGGGCTCGTGAGCGGCTCATCCAGTAACGGCGGTCGCGGTGGGAACGAATGAGACGAAGGGCCCATGGCCCAATCCAAGAGGAGAACTCTCATGTCTGCCAAGACCACCATCAGTTCGCTCGTCCTTGCCGGCGCCGTCTCGACCGCGCTCGCAACCCTTGCCGTCGCCGGCCCCCTGACCAAGGCCGAGGCTGAAGCTGCCGTCGCCGCCAAGAAGGAGAAATGCTTTGGCGTCGCGCTGAAGGGCCAGAACGATTGCGCGGCCGGACCCGGCACCACCTGCCAGGGCACCTCGACCGTCGATTTCCAGGGCAATGCGTGGAAGTTCGTCCAGGGCGGCACCTGCACCAGCATCGAGCTGCCCGGCGGCAAGAAGGGTTCGCTGAAGCCGGTCTGAGGCGAACGAAGCATCGCAACAGCAAGCGCGGAGGAGCGACATGGACGCAGCGATCAGGCCTCGGACGTCTGCGGCCATTCCCCTCCGCTTTTCGTTACCGGTCGGCGGCGTCGCCGGGACGAGTTTCAAGCCCGAGCATTTCGCAGCGGTCCTCGACGAGGGCCCGCAGCGCGGCTTCTTCGAGGTTCATGCCGAGAACTACATGTGCGCGGGCGGACCGCCACACCGCATGCTGGAACGGCTGCGCCGGGATCACCCGCTCTCGCTGCACGGCGTCTGCATGTCGATCGGCGGACCCGCCCCGCTCGACCGCGCGCATCTGGCGCGCTTCCGCGGCCTCGTCGCGCGCTACCAGCCGGCGCTGGTATCAGAGCATCTGGCCTGGTCGACGCACGAGACCAGCTTCTTCAACGATCTTCTGCCGCTGCCCTACACCAAAGCGACGCTCGCGCGCGTCTGCGACCACATCGACGAGGTGCAGGAGGCGATCCGGCGGCCGATCCTCTTGGAAAACCCCTCGACCTATGTGGCGTTCCGCGAGTCCACGATGTGCGAGACCGATTTAATCCGCACTGTTGCCGAGCGGACCGGCTGCGGCCTGTTGCTCGACGTCAACAATGTCTTCGTCTCCGCGGCCAATCACGGCTTCTCGGCGCTGCAATATCTCGCCGACTTCCCGCTGGAGCGCGTCGGCGAGATCCATCTCGCCGGCCATACCGAGCAGAGCGATGGCGACGGCGAGAAGCTGCTGATCGATAGCCATGACGGCCCGGTCGCGGACGCCGTGTGGAAACTGTTCGAGATCGTCATCGCGCGTCGCGGGCCCGTTCCGACGCTGATCGAATGGGACAGCAACATCCCGGACTGGCCGGTGCTGAAGGCGGAAGCCGCGGCGGCACAGATGATCCTCGATCGCCATATCAGGGGGGTGCGTCATGCAGCCTGAACCGCACGCCTCCTACGCGGCGGCGTTCGCGCCGGCATTGCTGGATCCTGTCAGCGAGGTTCCCGGCATCGTGACCGGGCCGCGCGGCAAGTCGGCCGCAAAATGCTACAATGTCTATCGCAACAACGTCACGGTCAGCCTGATCGACACGCTTGCAGCGATCTACCCGGCCGTGCAGCGGCTGACGGGTGCGGATTTCTTCCGCGCCATGGCGCGCTTCCATGTCCGCGAGACGCCGCCGACGTCGCCGCTGCTGTTCGAGTATGGCCGCGACTTTCCGGCGTTCATCGCGCGCTATGAGCATGCGCAATCGCTGCCGTGGCTCGCCGACGTCGCGCGGATCGAGCGGGCCTGGCTCGACGCCTATCACGCCGCAGATAGCGCGCCGCTTTTGCCGACCGCGCTCGCTTCGGTCGCGCCGGATCGTCTGGCGGGCCTTGTCTTCACCGTCCATCCCGCGACGCGCCTGGTGCGGTCGCAATTCGCCGCCGTGACCATCTTTGCTGCCAATCGCGGCACTGAGACCGCCAGCTCCATCGACGCATCTACGCCGGAGGATGCGTTGATCACGCGGCCGGACGCCGATGTCGTGGTGCAACTGCTGCCTCCGGGTGGAGCGGTTTTCCTGGCCTGCGTGATGTCGGGATGCATGCTGGCCGAGGCCGCCGCCGCGGCGTTGGAGGATTCGCCCGACTTCGACCTCGCCACCAACATCGCCGGCCTGTTCGAGGCGGGCGCATTCACCTCGCTGACGTCTGGAGACGCAAGATGATCACGGAGCAACGCATCATGGCTGCCGGCAATCTGCCCTCGCTCGGCGCTCTCGTCGACAGGGCCAATCATCTGGTCCAGGCGATCGCGACGCCGTCGATGGTGCAGCTCGTGCTGCGCGTGGCGCTTGCCGTGCCGTTCTGGCGCTCCGGCATCCTCAAATGGAACGGCTTTCTCAGGCTGAGCGACACCGCAGTGACACTGTTCAGCGAGGAGTTCATGCTGCATCTGCCGGGCGGCCCCTATCATTTTCCGGTGCCGACCGCGATGGCCTTCTTGTCCGGCTGCGGCGAGATCATGTTCCCGATCCTGCTGGTGCTCGGCCTCGGCACGCGCTTCGCCGCGCTGGGCCTGCTGTTCATGACCGTGATCGTCGAGCTCACCGTGCCCGACGGCTGGCCGGTCCATATCACCTGGGCCGCGATGGCGCTCGGCATCATGGCCTACGGACCCGGGCGGATCTCGGTTGATCACCTGCTCTGCAAGTTCGTCCTTCACCCGGAGAGATAGGGCAAGCTGCCCGATGTCCAGTGCTCACCCGTTAGGGTAGAGTGCGAATTGAGGGACTTGCTTGGGAGACTTGCCGATGGCTTCGAACCCACCACCCACCTCTCCGCCGCCGCCCTGGCTCGGCTTGCTCGGGCTGATCAACGGTTATCAGATCACGCAGGCCATTCACGTGGCGTCCGTACTGGGGATCGCGAGCCATCTAAAGGACGGTCCACGCACGATCGATGAATTGGCGTCAACCACGGGGACCCATCCGCAAACGCTCTATCGCCTGCTGCGCGCACTTGCCGCGGTCGGCGTCTTCCACGAGGAGGCGGGCCGCAGGTTTGCGCTCACGGCGATGGGCGATTGCCTGCGGCCGGACTCTGCTACTCCCATCGGTTCCTGGGCGGAGTATGTCGGAACGCCCTATGTCTGGCGTACCTGGTGCCACCTGCTGCACAGCGTCCGAACCGGCGAGAACACCTTTCACGCATTGAACGGCCAGGACGTCTGGCATTACCGCGCCGAACGCCCGGACGATCGCGCGACCTTCGATCGCGCGATGACGGAGATGTCGCGCGGGAGCGCCGAAGCCGTGGTCGCCGCCTATGATTTCTCCGCATTCCATCATGTCGTGGATGTCGGCGGCGGACGCGGCCTGATGCTGTCGGCAATCCTGTCCGCTCAGCCGCGAATGCAAGGCACATTGTTCGACCAGCCGGGCGTCGTCGCGGAGGCGGGAGCGGTCCTTGAAGCTCGCGGGGTCGCGGACCGCTGCCGTATTGTCGGCGGAAGCTTCTTCGACGCAGTGCCGGAGGGTGGTGATGCCTATGTGATGCGCGCCATCATTCACGACTGGGAGGACGACGAGGCTGTCGCCATTTTGAAGACCTGTCGTCGTGCCATGCGCGACGATGCGAAACTTCTGCTGATCGAGCGGCTGATCGCGCCGCCAAACGAAATGCCGTCGTCGAAGTTCAGCGATCTCAACATGCTGGTCATGCCGGGTGGGCTGGAGCGGACAAGCGAAGAGTTCTCACACCTTCTTGCCGCGGGCGGCTTCGAACTGACGTGTATTGCTCCGGCCGGCAATTTCAATGTGATCGAGGCCTGCCCAAGCTGATCCCTGCGCGATGCTGCGAAAGCGCCGCGGCCGGCCCGATTCAGCAAGTAACGTGAAAAAGACCAATCTTCTTCGCATGCGACTTGTTGAACGTATGAATCGCTTTAGGGGTCGGCTGCAGCAGGACCGCGCAACCCTTTTTTGCAAAGTACGCCTCAGCTTCCGGTGACAGATGCACATTACCCATCTGGCCCGAGCCAAGAATTAGTTGTTCGCATCCGTCCTCAAAAACGAACTTCGCTTCGTCCTTCGAGAGGACATGCGAGGTGCCGTAGTACTTCTTCGACAGCTCTTTTTTCCGCTTCGCCACTTCGCCGGACAGGCGAATGATCACATCATGTTCATAGGTCCTTCCGTCGATCGTGATAGTGCCGAATGTAGTGCCTTCGATCTCCATGGCTTGACCTCCTAATGATCTGCGAGCGCCCGGCGATCATGCCTCATTGAGGGCGCTGATCGCCGGGCGTCGGAATCGCGGCAGCGGCAATCAATCGGACTGCGCAAATGCCCGTCGGCCGAAGCCACTATGGAAGCTCGGATATCAGCTTGGTCCACTCGGGCTCGGGCCAGGCCCGCGAGGTGCAGGTGCGTACATTCCCCAGAGAACCGAGCGCAAGTGCGAATTTCGTGATGTGATCGCCGAGAGGCGCTTCAGCCATGACAAGGATGTCGTGCTCACCAGAGGTGAGATAGACTTCCTTGATCTCGACTCCGACTTTCTTGGCGAGCTCTTTAGCCGCCTGGCTGCGCTTTGGAGCATCCCTGACACTACGAATTCCCTGGTCGGTCCAGTCGATCGTCAATATGAATGTCGCCATGTCGTCCTCCATGGGTTACCCATGTCCATTGCCTGCCGCGCGCGGCAGGCAAGCGTGCTCTGTGTTGAAGTTGAGGGAGCGCCGCAAAGGTAGGCGCTGCTTTCAGCTACGATGCCTGCCGACGGCCTGATCGCTGCCCATTCCATCAAGCGGCGACGTCGGCCCGTCCCGAAGGGCAGCTCGTCAAAGACTACGCTATGTCATGTGCCCGAAAAAGAGGGCTTCCTGCATGCTCTCGTCCTGAGACGCGTCCCCTAGCCGCAACGCAGTTGATGATTGTCACCAAGGGCGTGATGGAAACGCACGATGGGTTTCGCAAGAGCGCAACCCATCCGGTTACCCGTGCGTGAAGTCACCGGGCTTCAATCCCAGCGCTTTGACGGCGGGTTCCGGAAGCGGTCCGCACGCCTCGACCTTTTCATTCGGGGCCATCACGGTCGCGATAATTGCCGCGGCCTTGGCCGGATCTCCTTCGGCCACGAAGAAGACCGAGCGGACCGGCGGGCCGCCGCCTAAAGGCTCCGTCGTTACCAGGACGACCTGACCATTTGCCATGCTCTCATATACCGCCGCCGCTGAGCCGTTTCCACAACCGAACCGATCGAGCCCTGCAAGCCTGCGCTGCAGCAAAAACCAGGCGCTTGGTAAGAGCCACCCGCCCTGCTCTTGCATCGTCTCGGCACCAACACCAACTGAATGAGTTGTAGAAGGGCGCAATCGCTCCGGGAGTGAGAGAGCGTGGCCAGCCGAAGGGTAAACCAGGATCTCCCCGTCATCGCGCGGTTCGAGGTGCGCCATCGCAACTACCTCGCGCCCGACGGGTCAATAGCCCGGCCGCTCCCCGCCTTCACTTCCGATGCCAAGCTCTTGATCGCACTCTACCGGTCCATGGTGTTCGTGCGCCTGTTTGACCGGAAGGCTGTTGCATTGCAGCGCACCGGCCGGCTCGGGACCTACGCCGTGTCCCTCGGCCAGGAGGCGGTCTCGGTCGGGATCGCCAGCGCGATGCGGGAGGAAGACGTGCTGCTGCCCTCCTATCGCGACAATGGCGCACTGCTCTGGCGCGGCGTCAAGCCCGAGGAGATCCTGCTGTTCTGGAGCGGGGACGAGCGGGGCAATCGCTTCTCCTCCGGACCGGCCCACGATTTTCCGTTCTGCGTTCCCGTTGGTTCTCAGGCGCCGCATGCCGCCGGTGTCGCCTATGCACTGAAGCTGCGCAAGGAGCCGCGTGTCGCCGTGTGCCTGTTCGGCGACGGCGCCACATCGAAGGGCGATGTCTATGAAGCGATGAATTTCGCCGGCGTGCACAAATTGCCTGCCGTCTTCATCGCCACCAACAATCAATGGGCCATATCAGTCCCGTTGCGGCTGCAGACCGCCTGCGAAACGCTGGCGCAGAAGGCGATCGCGGCAGGCTTCGCCGGAGAGCAGGTCGACGGGAGCGATGTCGTGGCAATGCACGCGGCGACCGAAGAAGCCATTGCCGCAGCGCGCGACGGCGAGGGCCCCCGCTTCATCGAGGCGGTCACTTACCGGCTCGGCGACCACACGACCTCAGATGACGCATCACGTTATCGATCGGTCGACGAAGTCCAGGCGCATTGGAAGGAAGAGCCGATCGCACGCCTGAGGGCCTATCTCGTCAGCCGGAAAATGTGGAGCAAGGCGGACGAAGAGCAACTGGCCGCCGAATGCCATGAGCGCGTCGAGCAGGCTGCCGAACGCTATCTGGCAACGGCGCCGCGCCGGCCGGAAACCATGTTCGATCACCTCTATGCCGAGCTGCCCGAGGCCTATGCATCGCAACGCCGCGAACTCGCGGGAGAGCACGATGCCTGAGGCAACATTGGTCGAAGCCATCAATCTGGCCCTCGGACGCGCGATGGAGGAGGATCCCGATGTCGTCGTGCTTGGCGAAGACGTTGGCATCAACGGAGGCGTCTTCCGTGTGACTGCAGGCCTGCAAAAGCGATTCGGCGCGGAGCGCGTCCTCGATACGCCGCTCGCCGAACTCCTGATCAGCGGACTCTGCGTCGGCATGGCCGCGCAAGGACTGAAACCGGTGGGCGAAATCCAATTCATGGGATTTATCTATCCCTGCCTGGATCAGCTCGTGAACCATGCTTCCCGGTTGCGCAACCGAACCCAGGGACGGCTCACCTGTCCGATGGTCCTGCGCACGCCACACGGGGCCGGCATTCGCGCACCCGAGCATCATTCCGAAAGCACCGAGGCGATGCTCGCCCATATTCCAGGCCTGCGCGTCGTCATCCCTTCGTCGCCGGCACGCGCCTATGGACTTCTCCTCGCCGCGATCCGCGATCCCGATCCGGTGGTGTTTCTGGAACCGACACGCCTGTACCGTGCGGCCAAGGGCGAGGTGGAGGACAATGGCGAATCGATGCCGCTCGATCGGGCCTTCGTGATGCGGGCGGGCCGCGACATCACGCTGGTCAGTTGGGGCGCGATGCTGAAGGAAACCACGGCCGCGGCTGACACGCTCGCTTCCGATGGGATCGCAGCGGAAGTCATCGATCTCGCAACCCTCAAGCCCTACGACGAAAGCACACTGCTCGGTTCGATCGCAAAGACCGGCCGTTGCGTCATCGTGCATGAAGCGGCGCGCACCAGCGGATTCGGAGCCGAGATCGCCGCTGATATCGCCGAGCGCAGCCTGCCTTCGCTGCTTGCACCCGTGACCCGCGTCACCGGCTATGACACCGTTATCCCGATGGCGCGCCTCGAGCAATATTATATGCCTTCGGTCGAGCGCATCGCGACCGCGGCCCGCAAGGTCTGCCAGTTCAGCTAGTGTTACCGGAAATGAGCCATGCGCCAGTTCACGCTGCCGGATCTTGGCGAAGGTCTTGAGGAGGCGGAGATCGTCAGCTGGTATGTCAGCGAAGGCGATCACGTCGTCACCGATCAGCCGCTCGTCTCCGTCGAGACCGACAAGGCGGTCGTCGAGATACCATCGCCGTCGAGTGGGCGTATCGCACATCTGTTCGGTACGAAGGGAGATATCGTGAAGGTCGGCGCGCCATTGGTCGAGTTTGCAGAGGGCGCCGAACAGGATACCGGCACAATCGTCGGCGAGCTCGCCGGTGGCGAAACCGAAGCCGCCCCAGCATTCCCTTCCGCGCAACGAGCTACGCAACAGCCTCAGGCGTTTCCAGCGGTGCGAGCGCTTGCGCAAAAGCTCGGCGTCGCTCTCGAGCTCGTCGAGGGCACGGGCCCCGCCGGCATCATCACGCGCGCAGACGTCGAGCGCGCTGCGCGGGGCAAGTCCCTGACAGGGCCCGCCGAACCCCTGCGCGGGATGCGGCGGGCGATGGCGCAACGCATGGCCCAATCCCATGCCGAAATCGTCCCTGCTTCAGTGACCGATGAGGCCGACATCGATGATTGGCCAACGGGAGAGGATGTGACGATCCGACTGACACGGGCAATTGCAGCTGCCTGCAAGGCCGAGCCCGCTCTCAATGCCTGGTATCATTCCGGCACGGGAGAACGGCGATTGATCGAGCGCATCGACCTCGGCATCGCCGTCGACACCGAGGGCGGCCTCATCGTTCCCGTGCTGCGCGACGTCGCGGCACGCGAGGTCTCGGACTTGCGGGCCGGACTGGACCGCCTGCGGGCGGATGCAATCGCGCGGTCGATCCCCCCGGAAGAGCTGCGCGGCGCCACCATTACGCTGTCGAATTTCGGAATGATCGGCGGCCGCTTCGCCAATCTGATCATCGTGCCGCCGCAGACGGCCATCGTCGGTGCCGGCCGGATTTACCAAGCGGTGGTCGCGCACCGCGGCCAGCCCGCGGTGCGACGCGTCCTGCCGCTGTCATTGACCTTTGACCATCGCGTCGTGACGGGCGGCGAAGCCGCACGCTTCCTGGTCGCGCTCAAGTCGGATCTTGAACGGTTTTCGTGAACCAGTGCGCGAGCTCATTCTCGACATGGCCAGCCGCACCCAGACCGTGCTCCCGCTCACTCCGTCTTCGCCGCCTTCAGCTTCGGCAGCATCTCGACGATCTTCTGCTTGCCGTCGACGATCTCGGCCAGAAAGCTGGCGCGGTCGATGTCGCCGTTCTGGTCCCAGCTTGCTTCCATCAGCATGCCAGGGGCCTTGTCCAGCATCAGCGTCAGGCCCTTCATCGTTGCACCGAAAGCCTTGCGGTCGAACTTGCCGAGCTTTTCGGTGACGTATTTGACGAGATAGACGGCGGTGTAGCCCTTGATGCCGTTGTGATCGGGCCAGTATTTGTAGCGCGCGGAAAACTTCTTCGCGAACTCCTGGATCGCCGGCACGGGTGCATCGGCGCTGAGCCCGACATGGCCGCGCACGCCGTTGGCCGCGGGGCCGGCGAGATCGACCACTTTCTGGCTGAGCAGCGTGGTCTCGCCGAACAACGGCGTCGACAACCCCTGCCGCTTCGCCTCGATCAGGAAGCGGGCGCTCTCCTCTTCATTGGTATAGACGAAGACGGCATCGGCCTTGGCGCCCTTCAGCTTGATGATGTCGGAGCCAAAATCGACCTGGCCCTGCTCGGTAGAGATGTCAGCCGCGATGTCGATGCCGCGCGCCTTCATCTCCTTCAAGAAGTTGTCGTGGCCCCCCTTGCCGAAATCGTTGTTGACCCAAACCAGCGCAACCGTCTTCACCTTGAGCTTGTCGTGGAGATAGCTGGCGATTTTCGGCATCGAGAATTGCTGGCCGAACGCGGTGCGGAACACCCAGGGATTGCCCTGCGTGGTGATGTCCGCGGCTTCTGCGCCGACGATCTGCGGCACCTCGGCGGCTTGTGTCAGCGCCATGTTGACCTTGACCGAACCGGAATAGATCGGGCCGAGGACGACGTAGGGCTCCTTGTCCAGGACCTTTTGCACCTGCGCGCGCGAGATGCCGGGATTGCTCTGGGTGTCGAGATGCTCGCTCTCGATCTTGCGGCCCAAAATGCCGCCGGCGGCGTTGATCTCGTCGATTGCAAGCACGACGCCGTCGCGCCAGTTGGTGCCGGAGACAGCGCCGGGGCCGGAGAGTTCGACGACGTCGGGGATGTAGACCGTGGTCTGCGCCTGCGCGAGCCCGGTCCACAGCGATGCGACGACGGCCGCGCCGATCAAGTAACGAGACTGCCTCATGACGTACTCCCTCCCTGGTATTTCTTATCTTGATTGATCGGCGTCGCTCGAAAAGCCGAGCAGTCGCGCCGGCGTCCGCCACAAGAGCCGGTGCTGATCGTCCGGATCCGGAAACAGCCGGCTCAGCACCGTGAGCAGCGGCCCGTAATCGAGCCGTTCGGGTGCGCGCAGGAACGGATAATCCGAGCCCCAGACGCAGCGATCGAGCGTGAAGGCCTCGACCAGCGCTGCGATGAAAGGCCAGGCGTCCTCGTAGGGGTAGGCCCGCTGCGAGAACTTGTAGTAGCCGGACAGCTTGACATGGGCATCGCGTTCTCGGCCGAGTGCGAGCAACGTCTGAAACGCCTTGCCCGCCACGCCCTGCGTGACCTGCGGCCGGCCGCAATGATCGATCACGAGGCGCACGCGGGATGCCTCGATTAGCGGCAGCAGCGCGAGCAACTGGTCGTTCTCGACCTGGATCTGCAGGAACAGGCCGAGGCTTTCGAGCTTGTCGAGAAGGCCAGCAGTGCGGCGATAATAGTCGGCGCCGTGGAATGGCACGTTGTAGGCGACGCCGATGACACCGGCCGCGTTGAGCCGCTCCAGCTCCCTGATATCGACGTCGTTATCTACGACCGCGACGCCCTTGAATCGGCCTCCTCCCTGCTCGAGCGTGTCGAGCAGGATGCGGCTGTCGCTGCCATAGCTGGTGTTGGTCGCAACGATCAGCGCGTGCCTGACGTCGAAGGCATCGAACACGCGCAGGAGCTGCGCGGCAGGCGCGATCTCCTGTCCGCTCGGACGATAGGGCGTGTCGTCGGCATAGGGAAAGCGAACAGGATCGATGGCGTGGATATGGCAATCGATTTTTGGGCACGCCGGCAGGGTCATGGTCGCTAGCTCCCCGACTGAGGCCTCAGAACGTCGCCTTGATCGCCGTGATGAGCTCGGGCGTCACATCGGGCATAACGCCAAACCAGGCCTTGAACGCGATCCGCGCCTGGTTCAGCAGCAGGCCGAGCCCGTTCACGGTCATGCATCCCCGCGCACGCGCCTCGGCCAGGAACGGCGTTTCGAGCGGCGTGTAGATGAGATCCGCAACCAGCGTTGCCGAATTCAGCCGCGACAGATCGATGTCGAGCGCGGGTTTGCCTACCATGCCGCGGTCCGTGCAGTTCACCACCAGCGCCTTGTCAGAAAGCGCCGCCGCGCGATCTGCCCAGTCGACGGTGCTGACGGCGGCACCGAATTCCTTGGCTAGCGCCTCGGCCTTCTCGGCCGTGCGGTTGGCGATCATGATCCGCGAGGCGCCGTTTTCCAGAAGCGCCACGACCACCGCACGCGAGGCGCCGCCGGCCCCTAACAGCAGGATCGGCCCCTCGTCCGCGCGCCAATCCGCTTTCGCGTCGCGCAGGCTCTGGACGAATCCATTGCCGTCATTGTTGAAGCCGGACAGCGTGCCGTCCTCCTCGACCACGATGGTGTTGACCGCACCGATGCGGCGCGCAGTGTCGTTGACGCGATGGAGGAGCGACATCGCCATCTGCTTGTGCGGCATGGTGACGTTGCAGCCGCGAAAGCCGAGCGCGGCGAGACCGGGCAACGCCTCCTTCAAGCGCTCCGGTGCAACCGCGAGCGGAACGTAGACGCCGCGGATGCCGTGTGCGTTCAGCCAGAAATTATGAATCGTCGGCGAGCGCGAATGAGCGACGGGCATTCCGATGATGCCGGCCAGGCCGAATCCATTTGCACGCGACATGCAGCGATCCCATCCTCAGAGCGTTCTTGGTCAACTGTCCAAGACTCTTAGTGGCAATGGTTTCGGCACGCAATCAGAATCTCACAATGAAGGAACTCACTTCACATTATGAGATGGATGCCCGCGCCCCAGACAACGCGGTCATTCCCCGCGAAAGCGCCGCTTCTTCAATCCGACGGCAGCCCCTGCTCGAGCCTGCGGAAGCGCAGCGGCGCGAGCGCGGAGGCGCGCTCCCACCAATCCGCGACTCGGTCGTCGAGCGCGGTTGCGCCGCGGCCCTGGCCGGGAAATATCCGGATCTGCCTGACGGCGTCGGCCTCGAAACCTTTGCCCCGGCGCACGATCTTCATCACGGTGCCTTCGCGGTCGCGCTGCGTCAGCGGCACCAGGAGGCGTCCCTTCGGGCGCAGCGCGTCGAGCCAGAGCGGATGCGGATGCGAGAAGCCGGCATGGACGATGATCGCGTCGGCGGGTCCGCCGATGTCGCCGACGCCGTCGCCGTTGATGACCTCGACATTGCCATAGGCCTGAAGATTGGCGGTCGCGCGCTTTGCGAGCTTGTCGTCGCATTCGATCGCGATGACCTTGCCCTTCGGCCCGACCATTTCTGACAGCACGGCGGAGAAATAACCGAGCCCGCAGCCGACCTGCACCACGCGCTGCTTCACACCGATGTCGAGGACGTCGATGAAATGCGCCCACAGGCTCGGCAATCCAGTGTCGAGCTTGCGGCGCGCGTCGATCGCCACCAGCACGTCGTCATAGAGATGGATCGGGTCGGCGTCCGGCGTGAGACGATAGTTCCGGGCCGTCTCGCGCTTGATCCGCCACGGGCCCTTGGCGAGAAAGATTTCCCGCGGGACCGCCGCCAGCGCTGCGAGCAGACGCGACGAAGAAATCCGCTCGCGCTTGCCGATCAGCTCGGCATAGCGCTGACGCGCGACGGCCAGTTCGCTCATTTCACGGGATCGACGTGCTGGCCGGCCTCGACGTCGCGCAGCAACTGCGCGGCCTGCTTCAGGTCCGGCGTGAGGAAACCTTCGCTGAATTGGGCCACGACCGGCACCAGCAGGCCCGCCGCCTGCTCGCGTTTGCCGCCATCGCGCCACAGCCGCGCCAGGCTGATCGCGGTCCGGAGCTCCCAGCTCAGCGCGCTCTGCTTGCGGGCGATGTCGAGCGAGAGCTCGAACAAATCCTCGGCGTCGCGCAGCGAGGCCGTGCCGCCCTCGGCGAGCGTGATCTCGCCCTGCAAGCGATAGACTTCGGCGAGATAAGAGTGATCGCCCGTACGCCTCGCGACCGCAAGCGCGCCGTCGAGTGCGCGCAAGGCGGCATCGCGCAGGCCCGCCTTGGCATAGGCTTCCGCCAGCAGGCACTTGAACCAGCAGCCGGCGAGCCAGGAATCCATCGCCTCGTATTCGTCGAGCCCGAGCCGCATCTGGCTCAGCCCCTCGTCGATCTCGCCGAGCTGCGTCAGCGCCCAGCCGCGCAGAATCGCCGCCTGCTGCTTCCAGTGCAGGAAGTTGTGCTCGGAGGCGATGATCATGGCGCGGTTGGCATGGTCCCGGGTGCCTTCGACGTCGCGTAAGTGCTGGCAGAGATAGGCGCCGAACACGAGCGCGAAGGCGAGCGTGAAGGGATGGCGGATCTTCTCCGCATTGGCGATGGCCTGCTCGCTGTGCTGGCGCGCGGCATCCGGACGGCCGAGGAACCACAGGAGATAGCCGAGATAGGACAGCGACACGACGCCGGGATCGGTGCCGTGGCGCTCCATCAGATCGCTGTGCAGGTCGGGGCTGTAGAGATTGATGCAGCGATGCAGATGGTGCTGCGAGGCCGCAAAGCGGCCGCGATAGAGCATGGTCATCGCGATCGCGCGGTGCGCCTCGATCAGATAGCCGGTCTGCTGCGCCGGCAGCGCCCGCTCGTTCGACCGCTCGCGCTTGGCGAACTTCAACAGCTCGACGCTGAGATCATGCGCGCGGGTGAGATCGGCGCGGATGAAATGGCAGACCCAGAGGCCGCGCGTCGCCGCAAAAGTCTTCTCCTCGTCGTCGAGCTGGTGGCCGAGCTCGAGCGCACGGATGTAGTTCTCCTCGACCTCCTGGACCGCGTAGCCCTTGGCGGCGATCAGCGAATTGCCGAGCGCGACGCGCAGCTCGAGCTCCATCTCGTCGGCGCCCTGCATGCGGGCATTGGCCTGGACCACGCCGAGCCCGCGCCTGAGATGACCGATCGCCTCCAGATTGGCACCGGCGCGGGCGGCATGCTTGCCGGCCTTGAGCCAGAAGCTCGCGGCCGGTTCGCTCTGGCCGGACTCGGTCAGATGATGGGCGAGCAGCTCGGGCTCGCGCTCGGTCTTCTCCGGATACATCTGCGCCAGCACCTGCGCGATCCGCGAATGCAGCTTGCGCCGCTCGCTGTGCAACAGGCTCGCATGCGCGGCATTCTGGATCATCACGTGCTTGAAGGAATAGAGCGCGTCGGGCGGATGGCCGCGGCGGATGATGAGGCCCGCCTCCTCCAGATGATTGAGCGCAGCCTCGATCTGGTCTGCCGGCGCGTCGGCGACGGTCTGCAGCGTCTCGTAGGAGAACTCGCGGCCGATGGTGGCGCCGATCTGCGCGATCTTCTTGAACGGACCCATGCGGTCGAGGCGCGCCATCAGCGAATCCGTCAGCGTGGCGGGGATCGCGAGCTGCCGCCACGGGCCCGACAGCACGTAGCGGCCGTGCCGTTCGGTCAACAGGTTGGATTCGAGCACGGTCTTGGTCAGTTCCTCCACGAACAGCGGCACGCCGTCGGTCTTGACGATGATCTCCTCGACGACCTCCTTGGGCAATTCGCGGCTGCCGGCGACGCGTTCAACGAGGGTGGCACGGAGCTGCCGGCTGAGGCGGTTCAGCATCAGTGTCGTGATGTGCGAATGCGCGTTCCAGCTCGGCTGGAATTCCGAGCGCGCCGTGATGATGACTAGGATCGGCTTGTTCTGGACTTTGTCGACGAGGAGGTCGATGACCTCCCGCGAGGTCGGGTCGATCCAGTGCAGATCCTCGAAGACGGCGACCAGCGGCTGGTCATTCGCAAGCCCGACAAGGTGATTGACCAGAGCGGAGACGGTCGCGTCCTTCTGCTGCTGCGGCGACAGTTCGAGCGGCTGGTAGCGGTCGCCGCTCGGGAGCGACAAGAGCGCTGCGAACAGCGGCGTCACCTGCTCGACCTCGACATTGGCCTGCGCGACCGCCGCTTCCAGGCTCGACAGCGACAGCGCGGACGCGTCCTCGCGATCGAGCCCGAGCGAGAATTTCAACTGTTCGATGAAGGGATAGAACGCGGTCGAGGTGTAGTAGGGCGAGCATTGGAACGAGACGTGCCCGTGACGATCGCCGCCGAGCCGCTCAAAAATCTCCTGGATGATGCGCGACTTCCCGATGCCGGGCTCGCCGAACAGCACGACGACCTGGCCGTCGCCGTCCTTGGCCTGCTGCCAGCGCGCCGTCAGGAGCGCGATCTCCTCCTCGCGATTGACGTGCGGCGTCAGCTTCGAGCCCATGGCCGCGGCAAAGCGGGTCTCGACCCGCGTCGCTCGCACCACGTGCCAGGCCTGTGCCTTCTCGGCAATCCCTTTCAGCGGATGGGCGCCGAGATTGCGGTAATCGAACTTCCCCTTCAACAGCGCCTGCGTCGACGAAGAGATGACGACGCCGTTCGGCGGTGCGAGGCCCTGCAGCCGCGCCGCGAGGTTCACGGTCTCTCCGACTGCGGAATCGCGCTCCTCGGTCCCGGGACCGACGAGGTCTCCGACCACGACGAGGCCGGTCGCAATCCCGATGCGCACCGCCGGCGCATGGCTGATCGCGCCGCGCGGCTCGATGGCGCGGGCGCTCGACAGCACCCGCACGATCTCGAGGCCGGCGCGCACCGCGCGCTCGGCGTCGTCCTCATGCGCGGTCGGATAGCCGAAATAGACCAAAATGCCATCGCCGACATAGCGGGCGGCAAAACCCTCATAGTGCTTGACCACCCGGACGCAGGTTTCGCGAAAGCTCGCGATCATGTCGCGCACGTCTTCGGGATCGAACTGGGCGGAGAGCCCGGTGGAATCGACCATGTCGCAGAACATGGTGGTGAGCTGCCGCCGTTCGGCGCCGACCTCAGGCCGCGGCTGGGCGTGCACCGGGGCAACCGGGAGCTCCGCCGCGGGGGCCTGAAACAGCGTCGCGATGCCGCGCTGCAGGCGTTTGCGATCGCCGAGCGGCAGGCCGAGCTCGACCAGATCGGCGTCGGTCAGGTCGGGAATGACGTCGAGATCGACGCGGTGCTCGGCGAAAAGTTCGGCATATTGGCCAAGACCGATGCTTTCGAGCCAATCCTTCAGGCTGCCTTCGGTCTTCGCCCTCGGCTCATTATCCAGCATGGTGATTCCGCCCGACTGCACTCCGTCGAAGGGGGTAAGCCCTCAACCACAGATTTTGAGGGCCAAGTGTTCACCTCGGACTGGACGCGTTCAATACAATTTTGGAAGAATACCTCAACCAAATCAAAAAGGCACGGCATTGTCTGACACAGCAAGCCCATCGCCGCAGGGATCGGCCGGTCAAACTGCCGGGACGGCCACTTTTGCGTGCATCGGGGAAATGCTGGAATTTCACGCCCGCACGACGCCACGCGCGCCCGCAATCCTGGCGCCCGGCCGGCCGCCGCTCGCCTATGCCGCATTGTCCGACCGCACGATGGCGGCGGTCCGGACCCTGCGCGGGCTCGGCATTGCCGCCGCCGACCGGGTCGCGGTGGCTTTGCCGCGCGGGGCCGATACCGCGTTGGCCCTGATCGCGGTCGCCGCCGCCGGTGCCTGCGTCCCCATCAACCCGGATCTCACGGCCGACGAGCTGCAGCGCTATTTCAGCGACTTGAAGCTGAAGGCGCTCGTCACCCGCGCCGACATCAATTCCGCGAGCCGCGAAGCCGCCAAAGCGTTGGGCATCGCCGTGATCGATTTCGTCCCGGGGCCGGATGACGATCTCGCCGGTTATCTGCTCAACGGGCCGTCGATCGGCCCTTCCGTGAGCGGCGGTGCGGCGCGCGCCGAAGACGACGCGTTCATCCTGCTGACATCAGGCACTGCGGCGCGACCGAAGATGGTGCCGCTGACACAGGCAGCCGTGTGCCGATCCGCCCACAATGCTGGTCATGTGCTGTCGCTCGGACCGCGTGACCGTTTGCTGAACGTTCTGCCCCTGTTCCATGCCCACGGCCTGATCTCCGGCCTCCTGACTGCACTGGCGGCCGGATCAAGCGTGATCTGCACAGGCGGATTCGACGCGATCTCGTTCTTCGAGTGGATGAAGGCGTTGCAGCCGAGCTGGTACACGGCGGTGCCGACCATTCATCGCGCGCTACTGACGGCGGCCGAACAGGACCCGCAACGCGCGGAGCGATCGCCGTTCCGCATCATCCGCTCGGCCTCGTCCTCGCTCGCGCCCGCGATCCTCGAGGGGCTGGAAGCGATGTTCGGTGTCCCCGTCATCGAAACCTACGGCATGACGGAGGCGGCCTCGCAGATCGCGGCCAATCCGGTCGCGCGGCGCAAGGTCGGATCGGTCGGCCGCGCGGCGGGGCCCGCGATCGCGATCATGGATGCCAATGGGACTATGCTGCCGAGCGGCCAGCATGGCGAGATCACACTGCGCGGGCCGACGATGACCCGCGGTTACTATAATGACGAGGAGACGACCAGGGCCTCGTTCCGCGGCGACTGGTTTCGCACCGGCGATCTCGGCTATCTCGACGAGGACGGCTATCTCTTCATCGTCGGCCGCATCAAGGACGTCATCAACCGCGGCGGCCAGAAGATATCGCCGCTGGAAGTGGAAGAGGTCCTGCTCGCCCATCCCGACGTGCTGGAGGCCGGCGTGTTCGCCGTTCCGCACAAGAAGCTCGGTGAGAACGTCGCCGCCGTCGTGGTGCTGCGGCCGGAGGCCAAGGCGACGTCGGAAGCCTTGCGGCAGTTCGCGCGAAAACGGCTGGCCGCCTACAAGGTGCCGAGCCTCGTTCGCGCCGTGGCCGCGCTCCCCAAGGGCGCCAGCGGCAAGGTCAAGCGCAATGCGCTGGCCGAGCTGATCGCCGCGTCTCCTGCGCACGAGGACGAGGACGAGCCGCTGCCACGCTCGGCGCTCGAGAGCCAGCTTGCCGAGCTGTGGGCACAGTTGCTGGAGCTGCCGCAGGTCGGGATCGACCAGGACGTGTTTGCGCTTGGCGCGGATTCGCTCGCGGCGACGCAGATGCGGTCGCGGCTGCGCGAGCGGTTCAATGTCGATTTCTCCTTCGAGGACATTTTTGACTGCCCGACCGTCGCCGCCCTCGCCGCGCGTGTGGAGATGGCAGCACATCGCGGCGATGCCGCAGCTCCGGAATGGCGTCGCGCCGATGCGACGGAAGCGCCGCTGTCGTTCCAGCAGCAGCGCATGTACGTGCTCTCGCGGCTCGACAAGACCCGCTACAATTATAATGTGGTCGAGGTCGCGCTGCTCTCGGGCCAGCTCGACGTCGAGGCGCTTCGGGCCAGCGTCTCCGCGGTCTGCGCGCGCCACGACGTCCTGCGCTCGACCTTCACCGAGCGTCACGGCGAGCCCGTGCAGCGCCTGCGCCGGATGACGCCGCGCTTCGAACGGATCAAGCTCAGGCCGGCACCAGCGGACAAGGGGCCCGCGATCGTCAGGCGCGAGGCGCAGAAGCTGGCGCAACACCGCTTCGACCTCGAACGCGAGCCGCCGCTGAAGGTGACGCTACTGGCCTTCGACAGCAACAATCACGCGCTGGTGGTCAACATCCACCACATCGTCACCGACGGCTGGTCGCAAAAGCTGTTCTGGGAGGAGCTCGCCGCGCACTATGCCGCAGCGCGTGGCACAGGCGCGGCCGCCCTGCCCGCGCAAAACTTCCACTACCGCGATTTTGCGCTCTGGCAGCAGCGCTGGGCGGAGACGCCGGCCGCAAAAGAGCAACTCGACTATTGGCGGCGCCAGCTCAGTGGGGTGACTACGCTGCCGCTGCACACCGACCGGCCGCGCCCGAAGGCATGGAGCGGCCAGGGCGCGCGGCATTACCTCGATTTCACCAAGGCGATGTCCGCTGTCATCCGCAAGCTGAGCCAGGACCAGGGCGTGACGCCCTTCATGACGCTGCTCACGGCGTTCCAGTGCCTGCTGTTCCGCCATACCGGGCATGAGGACGTCGCCACCGGCTCGCTGATCGCCAACCGCAACCAGATCGAGACCGAGCGTCTGATCGGGCTGTTCGCGAACACGCTGATCCTGCGCAACGATTTCTCCGGCGATCCGAGCTTCGGCGAGATGCTGCGACGGGTGCGGCAGGTCACGCTGGATGCCTATCGCAACCAGGACCTGCCGATCGAGGAGGTGCTGCGCGCGCTCCAGGTCGGGCGCAGCCGCGACGGCAATCCGCTGTTCCAGGTGATGTTCATCCTCCAGAACGCCTCGATCGAGGCCGCGCACTTTCTGGGCCTGTCGACGCGACGGCTGGAGATCGATCCGCTTGTTGCGCGCTTCGACATCACGCTGGAGCTGGTCGAGGCCGACGGACGCTTTTCGGGCTTCTTCGAATACGCGACCGATTTGTTCGACGCCGCGACGATGGCGCGGATGGCGGCGCAGTTCAAAACCCTGATCAAGGCCGCGATCGCCGATCCCGGCCAGCCGATCTCGCGCCTGCCGCTGTTGTCACCCGGCGAGCAGCGCCAGCTTCGGAGTGAAGGCAGTGGCGCGATCGCCGATTTCACCCGCCGCGGCAATTTTGCAGAGAGGTTCGCGCGGCAGGCTAGGCAAACGCCGGACGCGGTGGCGATGTCGGGCGCGGGCGTAGCCGTGACCTATCGCGAGCTGGCGCGACGCAGCCAGTCGATCGCGCGATGGCTCGCACAAGAGGGCGTCGGGGCCGAGGACGTCGTCGCGCTGCTCGCCGATCGCGGTCCGGGCCTGCTCGCCGCGATGATCGCCGTGCAGCAGGTCGGCGCGGCCTTCGTCAGCCTCGATCCAGACCAACCGCCGGGGCGGCTCGCGACCATCCTTGGTTCGAGCTGCGCCCGCGTGCTGCTGGCGTCGCGCGCGCGGACCACACTGCTCGACGAGCTCCTCGCGCCGCTGGCGACCCGCATCGAGGTGGCGACGCTCGACGAGCTCATCGAGGCCAAAGCGGGCAAGCCCGCCAAACCGGCGCGGCGCGCGTCGTCCAGTCTCGCCTACGTCATCTATACGTCCGGCTCGTCGGGGATGCCGAAGGGCGTGATGATCGAGCAGCGCGGCCTGTCAAATCATCTGGCGTCGCTGATCTCCGAACTCGGCCTCTCAGCCAAGGATGTCATTGCGCAAAGTGCGCCACAGAGCTTTGTCATCTCGGTCTGGCAGTTCTTGGCCGGTCCCATGGTCGGCGCCCGCATCCATGTCTGCGCCAACGAGACGGTGCAGGATCCGCTGCTCCTCGCCGCCGAGATCGAACGCGAAGGCATCACGGTCCTCGAGATCGTGCCCTCGCTGTTGCGCGTCGTGCTCGAGCGGATGAACGAGGCGCCGATCCGCCGCGCCTTTGCAAGACTGCGGCTCCTGATCTCGACCGGCGAGCCGCTCAGCGTCGATCTCTGCCGCGCCTGGTTCCGGCACTGCCCCAGGGTGCCGCTGATCAACGCCTATGGCGCCTCGGAATGCTCTGACGACGTCTCGCTGCATCGCCTGACATCGGCGCCTGACGCTGCGACCACCGTGCCGGTCGGCGCGCCGCTGCCCAATACCCAGCTCCACGTGCTCGATGCGCATTTGCAGGCGCAGCCGGTCGGCGTGGTCGGCGAGCTCTGCATCGGCGGCGCCGGCGTCGGCCGCGGCTATATCAACGATCCCGCCCAGACGCGGCAGCGTTTCCTGCCCGATCCGTTCGCGCGTCAGGCCGGTGCGCGGCTGTATCGGACCGGCGATCTCGCGCGCAGGCGTGCGGACGGAACCATCGAATGCCTCGGCCGCATCGACCACCAGGTCAAGGTCCGCGGCTATCGCATCGAGATCAAGGAGATCGAGCACGCGCTCGCCGATCATCCCGACGTGCGCGCCGGCATCGTCGAGCCGCGCCGCGACGGCAATGGCGACGTCAAGCTGATCGCTCACATCGTCGCCAAGGCCGGCAGCCGGATAAGCGCCAGCGCACTGCGCGACGCGCTGAAAGCACGGCTGCCCGGCCATGCCATCCCCTCGGCGTTCCTGTTTCGGGACGACGTTCCGCTCAATGCCCATGGCAAGATCGACCGTGCCGCGCTGCTCGCGCCGACGCAGATGGAGGCGGAGGCCGCCGAGGCCGCGGTGCCGGCGCGCCGCTTCACCGAGAAGGTGCTGTCCGACATCTGGATCGACCTGCTGAAGGTCGACCGCCTCGGCGTCACCGAAAACTTCTTCGATCTCGGCGGCCATTCGCTGCTGGCAGGCCAGGCCATGGCCCGCGTGGCGCGGGCGCTCGGCGTCTCGCTGCCGATCAAGACGATCTTCGAGGCACCGACGGTCGAGCAACTGGCGCGGCGAGTGGACGAGGCCCTGGCGACGCAGACGCAAAAGCCGCTGGCCGAAATCCCGCGCCTTGCCCAGAGCGGCCCGCCGCCGCTGTCGATCGCGCAGGCCGAGATGGTGACGTTGGAGCGGGACCTGCCCGGGCTGCCGTTGTTCAACCTGCCCTTCACCCTGCGCCTCCAGGGGCCGCTCGACGTCGCCGCGCTGAGGCGCGCGCTCGACGACGTCGTCGCCCGCCACGATTGCCTGCGGACCGCATTCGACTTTAGCGGCGATAGGCCCACGCTCCGGACGTCCGCCCCCAAAAAAATCGGCGAGCTCCTGATCGTCGAACCGATCGGGGGCGGCAGACGCACGACCGACAAGCGGCTAAAGGCCTTGCAACTGAAGAAGATCAAGCTTTTGGCCGAGCAGGATGCCTGGGAGCCGATCGACACCAGCCGCGCTCCCCTCTTGCGCGCGCGCCTGCTGCGGATGCAGGCCGACGACCACGTGCTGCTGCTGACGATCCATCACGCCGTCGCCGACGGTTGGTCGCTCGGTATCCTCTTTGACGAAATTTCCAGGCGATACGCCGCGCTGGTCGGCCGACCCGTGGAGCCCCTGCAAAAAGTTCCGCTGTCCTTTGCCGACGTCGCCCGCTGGGAGCGCTGGTGGTGCGGCACCGAGGCTGCGAAACGGCAGACTGCCGAGTGGACGGACGCCTTGCGCGGTGCCACGCCGGTCTTCGCTCCCAAAACCGATGGCGAAACGATACCAGCGGGCCTGGCGGCCGGTTACCACCCGCTGCGCCTGACCGGCGAGTTGATCGCCGGGCTCGGCGCGTTCGCGGGTAGCCGGAACGGCACACTGTTCATGGGTCTGATGACCGGATTGAAGGCCTTGCTCGCGTTGCGCACCGGCCGTCACGACATCTGCATCGCGACCGCCATGGCCAATCGCACGCTGCCCGACACCGATCGTGTAATCGGCCCGTTCGAGAATACCGTGATCGTCCGCACCCGGATCGAGCCGGAACTGTCCTTTGCGCAGGCCTTTGCCCGGGTGCGCGAGAGCGTACTGGAGGCCCATGCGCGGCAGGAACTGCCGTTCGAACTCTTGGCCGAGCGGCTGGAAGAGGCCGGCATCGATCCGGCAGCCCTGACCCAGGTCTACTTCACGCTGCAAAATCCGCTGCGTCGGCCGATCGATCTGCCCGATATTGCGGTGCGCTCGTTCGGCAACGTCGCGCGCGAAGGCCAGCCGGTGCTGCCGGTCGACGAGACCTGGCTGTCGCTCATGCTGAAGGAACGACCAACCGGGATCACCGGTTCGTGCAACTACAAGCGCGACCTGCTCGGCAGCGGAACGATCGGCGCATGGATGGACGACTTTTTCGCGCTCCTGGCGAGCGGAGCCGCGCAGCCCGACATCCCTCTCGCGCTTCTGCTCAAGCGCAAGGCCGCCTAGAGCCGATTACTCGCCGAAGCTGTGACTTCTCAAGTTACAGCTTGATTATTGGACGGACGCGCGCAAGAGTGCTGATGTGTTAAACTTGCCACCGCATATTTCATTTCAAACCGGGGGAATTATTATGGGTAAGCGCAGACCGCCCAAAGGACTGAACGATAAGGACAAGAAGGCGCTGCAAAAATTGCTGACCGCCGAGAGGAAGAAGCTGGCATCCGCGCTGAAGGACGTCGACGCCAGCCTCGCGGTGCTGAAGCCGAAGAAGAAGAAGGCGAAGAAGGGCAAGGGCTAGTCTGCCCACGCAAGGTCGTTCGGGTAATGACCGCTCGTATCTCTCGCGCGGGTCCGGACGGGACCCGTGCGAGAGCTGAGCGGTGTGTTGGCAAGAACCCAACCGGGTCGGTCGCCGCAGCGATCCGCCCGGTTGAATGTTTTGGCGCAGACGGGCACATCGTCTCGCGTCTCACACCGCTGATACGGCCGATGACAGCCGATACGCTCGACCTTTATGTGTGGCTGATCGAGGCCATCGACTCTGGCCCGGCGCGCGAGGCCTGTCGGGAGGTCATGTCGGCCGACGAACGGCAGCGCGCCGACCGGTTCGTGTTCGAACGGCACCGGCACCAATTCATCTACGCGCACGGGATGCTGCGGCTGGCCCTGTCCGAAGCCGCACCCGACGTTGCGCCCTCCGACTGGACATTTGCGACCGGCCCGCATGGCCGGCCCTTCATCGCGGCGCCCGCGCGCCCCAGAGCACTGTATTTCAACCTGTCCCACACCGAGGGCTGCGTCGCCTGCGTCGTATCGGGCCACGAGGCCGTCGGCGTCGACGTCGAGGAGCTCTCGCCGCGCCGTGCCCGGATGGAAACCGCGGAAGGCGTGTTTTCGCGCGACGAGATTGCCTCCCTGCAAGGTCTCCTGCCGGACGAATTCGTCCGCGGCTTTTTCGACTATTGGACGCTGAAGGAGGCTTATCTGAAGGCTCGCGGCGTCGGCCTGCACCTGCCGCTCGACCGCTTCTCGATGCAGATCTCCCCTGACGGCATCGGCGTCAGTTTCGATCCCGAAATCGACGACGATGCCGGGAAATGGCGCTTCACCCAGACTTCGCCGTCATCGCTCCATCGCCTTTCGATCGCCGACGGCTCGGGCGTCAGCGGCGGCCTTGCGATCAGAACGCGCGCGCTTCGCCATCCCTGGCAGGGGGCAAACGGATGACGACACCACGGCTTCGGATCTTTCCGGCGATTTCGCGCAACCGCGATCCCTCGAAATACATCGCCGAGCTGATGCGGGTCGCAGAGTTCGCCGACCGCAACGGTTTTGAGGGCATCTTGCTGTTCGAAGGCAACGACGTGTTCGTCGAGCCGTGGGCGATGGCCCAGCATATCATGGCGCAGACGGCGCGAAGCTCGCCTTTGATTGCGGTCAACCCGGTCTACATGCATCCGTTCACGGCGGCAAAATTCGTCTCCTCCTTTGCACAGCTCTACGGCCGCAAGGTCTATCTCAACATGATCACGGGAACGGCCGTGAGCGATCTGCAGGGGCTCGGCGACGACCAGTCCCACGGCGATCGCTACGTCCGCCTCGGCGAGTTCGTCGCGCTGGTGCGGCAGTTGCTGTCGAGCCCGCGGCCGGTCAATGTCCATGGCAGATTCTACACGGCCTCCAATCTTCAGCTCCGCCCGCGGCTCGCGACCGACCTGATGCCGGAATTCCTGATCGCCGGCCAATCGGAAGCGGCGCAGCGCGTGGCGAAGGAGACCGGCTGCATCAAAATGCAGATGCTGCCGCCCGATCTCGAGAACGGCTTCAACGCGCCAGGCATGAACTTCGGGATCTTTGCGCGCGAGGGACGCGACGAGGCGCGGCGGGCAGCCGTGCAGCGCTTTCGCGACGATCCGGACAATCGCGAGCTTCTGACCCTGACGATGGACAACACCGACTCGGTGTGGAAGCGAAAGCTCTACGAAGGCCAGACCGCCGAGCTTCACGACAACGGCTATTGGCTGCTTCCCTTCCTGATCTTCCAGGCCGACTGCCCCTATCTGGTCGGCAGCTATGCCGAGATCGGTGCGAAGCTGAAGAGCTTTGCCGGCAAGGGCCTGACGACGATCATGCTCGACATGGTGTCCGACGAGGCCGAGATGCAGCACGTTTGCAAGGCGCTCGCGGCGAGCGGGATGTTTTGAAACACCAGGCCGGTTTGCCTCAGCGCGCCTCCTCGAAGCCCGCCAGCACCGACGTGAGATTCTGCCCGAGAATATCTGAGAGGTAGCCGCCCTCCTGCACCAGCACGGTGGGGAGACCGATGCGCGCGAGCGCCTGGCCGATGCGGCGGAAGCCGGGCGTCGTCACCGCAAGTCCCTTGAGCGGATCGTGCTCGGAGGCATCGAGGCCGAGCGCCACCACCAGCGCCGTCGGCGCGAATGCGTCGATCGCCTTCTTCGCCAGATCCATCGCCTGCATGTAGCCGTCGTCGTCCGTCCCGATCGGCAGCGGAATGTTGAGATTGGTGCCGAGGCCCGCGCCAGCGCCGCGTTCGTGGGCGTAACCCCACACGAACGGATAATAGGCGACGGGATCGGCGTGGATCGACACGGTGAAGACGTCGGGGCGTTCGTAGAAGATACCTTGTGTACCGTTGCCGTGATGGACGTCGACGTCGAGGATCGCGACGCGCTCGTGCCTGGTGCGCAGATGTGCCGCCGCGATCGCGCTGTTGTTGAGGAAGCAGAAGCCGCCGGCCATGTCACGATAGGCGTGATGACCGGGCGGACGGCACAAAGCATAGACGGCGCTCTCGCCGTCCATGACGAGTTGCGCCGCCGTCGTTGCGACGTCGGTCGCCGCGCAGGCCGCTGCCCACGTGCCCGGTCCGATCGGGGCCGCCGTGTCGGCGGTGTGCCAGCCGAGTTTGCCGACGATATGGGTCGGATAGGTCGCTGCGTTCCGAACGGGATGGATGTTGCCGATCATCTCGGGACCGGAATCGCCGAGCGCGGTCCAGGCATCCCAGGCCTCGGCGAGAAAGGAAAGGTATTCCGGACTGTGGACGCGCGCCCGCGGTCCCCCGCCGAACTTGGTCGGCTCGATCAGCTGGTGCTTGCCCGCCTTGAGACCTGACAGCAGCCGGTCCGCTCGCTCGGGCTGCTCAGTGGTGCGCTTGACGACGCCGCGCACCAGGAAGAATTGCGGATCGTGGCTGCGGTGCAGTTCGGTATGGACGGCTTTCACGGAGAGCTCCGACGTGGATCATAACTTGGCAGGGACCAGCCAATGTCTTGATCCTCGCGGCCCCCCGATGCAAGCAAGAAGAATGCCGCACCCGACGCGCCTGCCCTGCGTGGGCGACAGGCTTTTCGCTCAGCAACGCCCGCGCTGCAGGCAATGCTCGCGGCCTTCCTGATCGGTGCGGAAGGATTCGATGAAGCCGCCCTGGCGCTGCGTGATGAAGACGGTCTTGCCGTCCTTGCCCCCGAACGCGAGATTGGTCGGCTCCTTGGCCTTCAGGGCGATTTCCCGCTCGACCATGCCGTTCGGCCTCAGGAGCGCGATCGTGCCTTTGAGGATGCGCGCAACGAAGAGTCTGCCGCTGACGTCGGTGCGCAGGCCGTCGATGGTATTGGGCTCAAAGCTCTTGACGAGCTTTGCATCGACAAGCGCGTTGGCGCGGATAGTGTAGGACCAGACCTGGCCGCTCGAGGACTCCCCAACATAGAGCGTCTTGCCGTCGGGACTGAGGTCGATGCCGTTGGTGGTGCCCATGGCGCGCGGTGCCGCCATGATCTCGCCCTGCACCGAACCATCGGCCGCTTTCGCGATGCGCCAGATGTGGCCTTCCCGCCCCTTCCAGTTCGGGTCGCTCGCATAGATCGTGCCGTCGCGGGCAATGGTGATGTCGTTGGGCTGGCTCATCTGATCGGAGTGAAACCAGACCATGGGCTCGACACCGTCGCGTCCGATCGCAAAGATGTTGTGCTTCTTGTAGTCGGCAACGAACATCGTGCCTTCGCGGTCGAAGCGGATCGCATTGCCAACGCTGCCCTCGGGCAGATCGACGAAATGTTCGGACGCGGCCCCCGCCGCGGGCAGCCGGCCGATCGTGCCGGGCTTTGCGAAATTGACGACATAGAGATTGCCGGCGAGATCGGCGGCGGGGCCTTCAATGCCGAAGGTGTATTCGCCTGATGGCGTCACCTGCGCGCTCTCGAACAATCCTTGTTCAGCCCGCGTCGACGACGCCGCGATCGCGACAGATGACGCGGCGATCACAAGCGGTGACGCAGCGATCACAAGCGGTGACGCAGCGATCGCGACAAGGACACTACTGCACAGGCACCAGAAATTCCTGCCGGATGTAATAGCCATCGTCGTCCGTGCAGTCGCCATTGAGGAAGGTGTCGGCCGGCCGATAGAATCGGCTGAAGCCGGGTCTGTCTACAGCGTTCCTTTGTGTCACCACGACGACCTTGCTCGCCGGGATTTCGCCGCATTTTTTGTTGGTTCTGGAGAAGAAATCGCGGTCGGGCGGGCCGGGCTTGATGCGCATCCGCGTTCCCGGAACCATCTTTGCAACCAGCGTATCAGCGACATCGAGCAGCCCCTTATAGCCGGGCTCGGTCTTCGGCAGATTCTCGCCGCCGGGCGGCATCAGCTTTTCCGCGCCGATGCCGCGCAGGCGCGTGCGCAGCCGGCCGGACTCGGGATCGCCGGGATAGATCCAGCCATCCTGCGCCAGCATGAAGCGCAACGCAGCCTGGTCCTTGTCGGCGTCGGACTGACCCGGCTTGAGGCCAAAGTCCGAGTGACAGCCCATGCAATGCTTTTCGACGATGCCCTTGCGGATGCTCGTCAGCCGGTCGCGGTTTTGCGCGTCCCTGGCGACGAAGAGCGCCAACTGGTCGATCAGCGCGGGGCTGCGCGTGTCGCAGGGCAGCGGCACGGGCGGATCGCCGGCGGCGCGATCGATCCGGATCACGGTCTTGTTCTTGTCCTCGACGAGCCAGATCGCGCCGTCCTCCGCAACCGTCATGCCGACCGGGGCTCCTTGCGGACGCGCGCCGTTGACGCGGTGCCAGCCGGCGATCAGCTCGTCGAAGGGCGCGGCCGCAGCCTCTCCGGCGTCGGTCTGAAAACTGCGCGACGTCTGCGCGTCGCAACTGACGTGGTAGCGCACCGACGGCGGGCTCGGCTTGGGAAAGCCGCGCTCATCGACGTCGTAGATCAGGAGCCGGCTGCCGGTCGGGCGATAGCCGTGCAGGCCGACCAGCAGCTTGCCCTCGAGCTCGGGGAATTTGCCGCCGTGATAATAGAGCATGCCGAGCGGCGCGCCGTGCGGCGGCAGCAGCGAGAATGGCTGCTTGTAGAGCGGATTGGCGGTGCAGAGATTCTTGTAGACCCCGGATTGCAGCACGATGCGGAACTCAGGGCTTGGCGTCGTGAGATCGTAGCAATAGGGCCAGCCGTAATGCTTGCCCGGCTCGATGGCGTTGATCTCCTCGTTCGGCTTGAAGACATCGGGGAGATCGCGGCCGTTCTCGCCTTGCAGGAAGGCGTAGCCGGGATCAGGGAAATTCGGATGCAGCGCGAGCGCCATCGAGTTGCGCAGGCCGCGGGCATAGACCTCGTGCGGCGGATTCGGATCGTTCGGCTTCAGGGCGGGGAAGATGCCGCCGGCCGGCGGGGTGAACAGCCAGATCGACGCGAGCGCGGAAGCGCCTTCGGCCGCGGCACAGGGTTTTGTGATCGGCGCCGGCGTGATGCAATCGTCGCTGTGCGAGCCGACATTGACGAACAGGCGGCCGTTCCGATCGAAGACGAATTGCTTCATCGGATGGGCGCTCTCCTGGAGCTTCGTGCCGTCAGGCAGCGTGATGCGGACACCGGGCAGACGGCGGATGATGGTCTCGACCGTGCCGCGCGGATTGTCGGCCAGGGGATCGAACCTGAAGATCGTCTCCGCAGTGGACGCGTAAAGCTTCTTGTCCGGACCGATCGCAAGGCCAAAGGGATATTCGAGGCCGGTCAGGAGCTCCTTGAAGCGGCTGCCGGCGGCGGCGCGCGGATCAAGCAGCAAAAGCTTGCCGTCCATGTGACCCCAGCCGGCCATGTCGGCGACCACGAACAGCTCGCGGCCGGGGATCTGGACGATCGAGCGTGGAAACCTCAGATGGTCCTCCTCGCTCGCAACGAGGCCCGCGCAGAATCCCTGCTTCATGTCGATCTGGAGTCGGGGGAAGGCGAGATCGCCGCTGCCGCATGTTTCGGCGCCGATCGCATAGTCGCTCTTGCGCACGGGCTGCGCGGCCGCGGGCGATACCAGGCTCACGGCCATTGCAACCAAGACCAGCGCTAGGGAAAGCCGGCCGAGGCGATCACTGAGACCTGGATCACGGAAGAGTGTCGGACAATTCACGGCGGCCCCCAAATTCCCTTGCGAAACCGAGAGTTCCACGTCGCCGCGGCGCCGTCCAGCCGGGCTTCACCTGCCTGTGATAGAACCCCTCGCTCCGAGGACCCGACGGAACTTCCGTAGATTCCCTTACCGGGTTGGCCCGAATATTTTTCGAAGCCTCCGGATGGTATCGGTTCGGTGTGCCCGAATCGCTCTCTACAGGAGGCGGATATGGTCCAAGTGTTTTTCCATTGTTCCAATACTGAAGGCATGTTGATCGATCGCTACGGCGCAGCCGTATCGAACCTCACCGAGGCGCGCGACCGTGCCGCTCAGATCATGCAATCGATGATCCGCACGCCCGGCGCCGAGGACTGGCGCGACTGGGTGCTGCATGTCAGCGACGACGACGGCGAGGAAATTTTCGACCTCCCGTTCACGTCCATGCTTGGCAAGCCCCACTGAGGAGCCTGCAGTGCTGATGTCCCAACTCCGCCGGCACCTGAACGTCATCGTGGCCAAGTGGCACACGCTGATCAGGGTCGCCGGCGATCCCTACCGGCCCGAGCTCCATTACATGCGCGGCCCCGGCCCGAAATGGCACGCCAAGCGTCAAGCCTGCCTGCAGGCCGGCGCGCTCTAAAGCGCGTATCGCGCTTTCGCTCCTTGTTTGAGCACAATCTTTTCGGAAAACCGCTGCACACTTTTCCGGATCGTGCTCTAGGCAACGAGACCCAAATCAACTTCCGCTTCTCGCGGCGTCCTCGAAAGGCTATCTCCCTTCTGGAACGGGCGGCCTTCATCACCTTGCCGGCCGGCTGGCAGCAGGGGGAAGAGGCCATGTCGAATGAATTCCGGCTGGACGATTATCTGACCCGGATCGGCTATCGCGGTGTGCTGACGCCGGATCTGCTGACTCTCACGGCGCTCCATGCGGCGCATACCAATGCGATTCCGTTCGAAGGCATGAATCCGCTGCTGGGACGGCCGGTGCTGCTCGACCTGCCGTCGGTGCAGGCCAAGCTCGTCGACAGCAGGCGCGGCGGCTATTGCTTCGAGCAGAACGCGCTGTTCAGGGCTGCGCTCGAGAAGATCGGTTTTGCCGTCACCGGGCTTGCGGGACGCGTGCGCTGGATGGCGCCGCCCGAAAGCCCGCTGGGGCCAAAGACCCACATGCTGCTCAAGGTCGACCTTCCCGAAGGTCCCTATATCGCCGATGTCGGTTTCGGCGCCTGCCTGCTCGATGCGCCGCTCCGACTCGCAACCGATGTGGAGCAGCGGACCGCGATGGGCACGTTCCGCTTCGAGGACAGGGATGGCCGGTTCTGGCTCTATGTCAAACAGCCTTCCGGCTGGCGCACGATGTATGTCTTCGACCTCGTCCCGCAGATCCAGTCCGACTACGAGCTCAGCAGCTACTTTACGGCGACGAGCTCGGTCACACCCTTTACCAGCACGCTGATCCTGGAACGCGTCACGGCCGATGCCCGCTACAAGCTGGTCAACCGCCGCCTGATTGTCGAGGGCAGCGGAGGTGAGTTGCGAAGTGAGCGCGCGATCAACAGTGCCGACGAACTGCGCCAGGTGTTGCACGAGGTCTTCAACGTGCAGGCTCCGGTGCCGGTCGAGGAAGTGTTCGCCAGGATCGGAGGCTAACGCCCCGAAAACTGCGCCTTGCGCTTCTCGACGAAGGCGTTGCGGCCTTCGATTGCGTCGGCACTTTTCCGGACGACGGCCTGCGTCTCGATCTCGCGGCGGAATTGCTGCTCGTAGCCCGCGTGCTCGCTCTCCTCGATCAGCTCACGGGTCGCGACCAGGGCCCGGGTCGGTCCCAGTGCCAGGCGCTGCGCGAGCTTGAGCGCTTCTTCCATCAGGTTCGCATCGTCGACGACCTGCCGCACCAGGCCGATCGCGTGGGCGCGCTCGGCCGAAAGCGGCTCGTTGAACAGCATCAGCTCGAGCGCCCGCTGCCGCCCGATCAGCCGCGGCAACAGCCAGGTCGAGCCGAGATCGGGCACCAGGCCAATGCGGCTGAACACCTGGATGAAGCTTGCCGAGCGCGCCGCGACGATCATGTCGCCGGCCATGGCGAGGCTGAAGCCGCCGCCGGCCGCAACGCCGTTGACGGCGACCACGACAGGCACGCGGCATTCGCGCAGCGCCTTAAAGGTCGGCCAATAGAATCGCATCACGCCCGCCGCGATGTCTTCGCCGAGCGCCTCGGATGCTTTCAGATTCTGGCCGGAGCAGAAGCCGCGCCCCTCGCCTGTCAGCACCAGTGCACGAATCCCCTCGTCCGCCGTCATCTCGGCGATCGCCTTTGCGAGCGCGCCGAGCAGATCCGGCGTCATCGCGTTGAGGCTGTCCGGCTCGTTCAGCGTCAGGATGCCGACCGCCCCATCCCGCGCCTGTTTCACACCAGCCATGTTCGCTTCCCGTCAGGATGTTCTGGTTGGGAGCAATGTGCCATGCTCGACGAGCTTCGCCAACGCGATGCAATTCCATCCAGCGCAATAAGAACGGCTCGAAGACCACATGCCCCACCAATTCAGCCTCGCCCAAAGTATCCGCAAACCCGCCCGCCGAGCCAAAGGTGGCATCGTCGCCGCGCAATCGCGCAGGGCGGCCGAGGTCGGTGCGGAGGTGCTGGCGGCAGGCGGCGATTGCATCGATGCCGTCATCGCGACGACCTTTGCGCTCAACGTGCTGGAGCCGTGGATGAGCGGCATGGGTGGCGGTGGCGCGATGGTGCTCTATCGCGCCAGCGACAACCGTTACGAGGTGATCGACTACGGCATGCGCGCGCCGCAAAGTCTGCGCATCGAGGACTATCCGGTGACTGGCCAAGGTGCCGCCTCCGATCTCTTCCCCTGGGCGCGGGTGAAGGACGATCGCAATTTGCATGGTCCCGGCTCGATCGCGGTGCCCGGCGTCGTCGCCGGCATGGAAGAAGCGCATCGCCGCCACGCAAAACTGCCGTGGAAGGATCTGGTGGCGCCGGCCGCGAAGATCGCCGGCGAAGGCCTGCTGGTGGACTGGTGGACGACATTGATGATCGCGAGCACCGCCGTCGACCTGAGGCGATATCCCGCAAGCGCCGAGACGTTTTTGAGAGACGGCCTGCCGCCGAATGCGCCCTGGGGTATCAAGGCCGAGACGCGGCTGCCGCAGCCGAGATTGCAGGCGACGCTGGCGCATCTCGCCGCCGCCGGCCCGCGCGACTTCTACCAGGGCGACCTCGCCCGCAGCATCGCATCCGACATCAAGGCGGATGGTGGTTCGCTGTCGGTCGAGGATCTGGCCGCCTTTCGCGCGCATCTGCGCGAGCCGCTCGCGATCCCCTATCGCGGCGGCAAGGTCTTTGCGACGCCTGAGCTCACGGCCGGTCCGACCATGGCGCATGCGCTGCGCCTGTTGCAGGACAGGCTGAAGCCCGGCAGCGCGCCCGATGCAGCCGCTTATGTGGAATATGCGAGCGCGCTGCAATCGGCCTATCGCGAACGGCTCAACGACATGGGCGACGCCGACGGCAAGCGCTCGCTCGGCGCCGAGCATCTGGCCCCGAGCTGCACCACGCATTTCTCCGTCGTCGACCGCCACGGCAACATGGCCGCGGTGACGCAGACCCTGCTCTCGACCTTCGGCTCGAAATATGTGACGCCGCATTCCGGCATCCCCATGAACAACGGCATCATGTGGTTCGACCCGGCGCCGGGCACGACCAACTCGCTCGCACCGGGCAAGCGCTGCCTCACCAACTACACGCCCGTCGTCGCCGAGACCAAGGACGGCAAACGGCTCGCGGTCGGCGCCTCCGGTGGCCGGCGCATTCTGCCGGCGGTGATGCAGCTCGTCTCCTTCGCGATGGATTTTGGCATGGACCTCGATGCGGCGATTCACCAGCCGCGCATCGACGCCAGCGAGGGCGCGGTCGTGATCGGGGACGCGCGCCTGCCGGCGGAGGCACGCAAAGTCCTCGCCGCGCGCTTCGACTATGAGGAGGCGCAGGTGCAGACCCTGCCGATGAAGTTCGCCTGCCCGAGCGTGGTGATGCGCGAAGGCGACACCAACAGCGGCGCTGTCGAAATCTTTCAACCTTGGAGCGATGCAATCGTCGAAGGCTGAGCGTCGAGCGTCATGACTCCTCCACATTTGCAGGGAACTAAGCCGCACCACGTCGGTTCATTTGAACGGACAAGTGCGCTCGCCCAAACGGAGGACTTGATGAAGAAACTTGCGCTCGCTGCGTCGCTGATTGTCGCGGCCGGCCTCACGGTGGCCAACCCTGCATTCGCCAAGGGCGGACATGGCCACGGACACGGTCGCGGTCATGGCCACGCGATGGGCCATCATCACCACGGCACTCCGCCGGGATGGTCCCATGGGCGCAAGGTCGGCTGGCGCGGCATGGGCTGTCCGCCCGGCCTGTGGAAGCAGGGCCGCTGCTGAATTCTCTGACGATTGCTGTGAGAGCGCTGTCCGCAAGCGGGCAGCGCTTTCTTTTTTAGATCCCCAGCCGGTCCGCACGCGGCCCGTGATCGCGGCGCCGATGTTCGCGGCCAAGCGGATGTTCGGATGGCCGCAGCGAGCGCGCTCGTCCCCAACTGACGGCGACCGGCGTTTCCGATCATCCGCCCTTCCGGCTGCCGGGCGGCGTTCGCGGAACCCCAATTCACGCTGATTTCACGGTGACGTTGCGTCATCCATGCGCGCTCGATCTTGGCCGCAACCTCGCGGCGTCGGGCGCGATGGGGGAACAGGGACGAGCATGGCGCAGAGGACGCTTTGTCACATCCCCCGGGGCCGATTCTCAACAGTGCTTCCCACCTCTTTTTCAAAAACAATGATTTCGGAGACGCAAATGGCAAAGCGGATTTCTCTGTCGCAACTGGTTGACCGCATCCAGACAGGCAAGCTCTCGCCGCAGGAGGCGCGAACCTATTTCATGGTCGAACCGAACGCCCACCGGCCGTTCGATTTCAACACCTACATCAATACCGACTATGTCGACGTAACGAATGCCGAATCCCTGGCGCACGACGCCAACCTGCTCGTTCGGCACGTGCCCAAGGCCCCGGTGGGCAAGAAGGTTGCGAAGCCGAAGGCGGCGGTGGCCGGTCACCAGATCGTGGCCGAAGGTGATTCCTGGTTCCGCCTGCCGCAGATCTTTCCGTTTCCCAAGACCTGCATCGACTTTCTCCAGCAGGCCGGCTATCCTACCACCAATCTCGCTCATTGGGGCGACACGCTCGACGAAATCCTGCTCGCAGGCCAGTTCTGGCCCTACATCGACAGCGGCGCCGACTTGCTGCTGTTCTCGGCCGGCGGAAACGACGTGCTCGGCAATGGCGCCCTGGCGAGCTTCCTCAATCTGTTCGACCCCGACATGACCAAGCCGTCCGACGCTCCGTACTACGTGAAGCCCGAGTTCTACGACAATTTGACCGACATCATCGGCAACCTCGAGAACGGCCTGATCAAGCCGATGGCGGCCCGGCACGCCAACAAGAAGATCATCATGCACGGCTACGACTACGTCATCCCGCGTCCGCAAGGGCCGTGGCTGGGCTCGCCGATGGCGTTTCAGGGCCTCGATCCCGCGTTCAACGCGAGTCTCTGCCAGGCGATCATCCGCATCATGATCGACGCCTACAATTCGCGGCTCAAGGCACTCGCGGCCAAGTACAGCGGCGTCTTCATCCACCTCGACCTGCGCGGCACGGTTAAGAAGACGGAATGGTACGACGAGCTCCACCCCAAGGAAGTCGCCGCCAGGAAGATCGCCGCCAAATTCGCCAAGGCGATCGACAGCGTGCACGTCACCGTCCAGGAGCAGGCCATCGCCAAGATGCACCTTCCTCGCGCCGCCTGAGCAGACACGCGCGAGGGCAGTCGCCGTGCCGGGCAGGGGCTGGTCGGCACGGCGAAGCTCAGATCCCCAGCCGGTCCCTCACGCGGCCGGCGATCACGGCCGTGGTTACACCGACCGGCCAGAAGGCATGCATCGGGATCGGCTTGATGCCGGTGATGGGCATGTCGAGCTCGGCCTTGGCGCCGCCGATCAGGCGACGTGCGAGCTGGGCACCCATCGCGGTCGAGAGCGCGACGCCGCGGCCGTTGCAGCCGAGCGAGATCAGGATGTTTTCCGCGGGCTCGTGCACATGCGGATAATGGTCCTTGGTGATCGCGAGCCGGCTGTTCCAGCCGTGGGTCCAGCTGACGCCCCTAAGCTGCGGCCACAGCCGCTCGGCATAGCGCACGAGATAGGCCACATCGGACGGCGAGCTGATCCAGCGCATCGGGCCGCGGCCACCCATCAACAGGCGGTTCTGCTGGTCGATACGATAGTAGACCGTGATGTGCCCGCTCTCGTAGAGCACCGAGCGCGTCGGCATGATCGCGCGGACAACCTCGTCCGACAGCGGCGCGGTGGCGGCAATCGACGAAAACACCGGCACAATGGTGCGGCGAAGCGCGGGCCAGAGATCGTCGGTAAAGCCGTTGGTCGCGAGCAGCACCTTTTCCGCGCGCACGACCGCGCGCGGCGTCTCGATGCGCCAGCGCGTGCCCTCGCGGCGCAAGGACAGCGCCGGTGTCTCGCCACGCACTGTCGCGCCCGCCGATATCGCGGCACGCGCGAGACCGCGCGCGTAGCTGAGGGGATGCAGGTCGCCGCCGCGCACATCGTGCATGGCGCAGAGATAGCGGTCGGTGCCGGTCATCTCGCGCAGCTGGTCGCCCTTCAGCAGCGTCACCGGCATGCCGCGACGGATGCACTGCTCCGCCGTCTTCTCGATTCCCGCGACGCTTGCCTCGTTGTAGGCGGCGCGCAAGGTGCCGTTCTGCCGCGCCTCGCAGGGGATCTGGTAGCGGCGGATCAGATCGTGGGTGAAGTTGGTCGTGCCGTAGGAGAATTCGATCATGCGGCGGCCGAGATCAGTGCCGAAATCGGCCTCGATCTGATCGGGGTCGTGCTTCAACCCGGGATTGGTGTGGCCGCCATTGTTACCGGAGGCGCCCCAGCCCGGCTCCTGTGCCTCCAGCACGAGGGCTTCGACACCCTGCTCCGCCAGATGCAGCGCGGTGGACAGCCCGGTGTAGCCGCCGCCGATGATCGCGACGGAGACGTTCTTGTCCGTATCGAGCGGCGGCGTCGGCACGGGAGCTACGGCCGTGTCGGCATAGAGCGAAGGCGGCAGCGGAAGGCGGGCGGGCGCGGTCATGGCAGAACCATCAGAGCGGATGCAGCACGCGGCGCAAAAAGTCCTGCGTGCGCGGATGCTGGGGTTGGTTGAGCACGGTCTTCGCCGGCCCCTGCTCGACAATGACGCCGCCGTCGATGAACAGCACGCGATCGGCGACGTCGCGGGCAAAGCCCATCTCGTGAGTGACGACGACCATGGTCATGCCGTCGTCGGCGAGCTTGCGCATCACACTGAGGACGTCGCCGACCAGTTCGGGATCGAGCGCCGAGGTCGGCTCGTCGAACAGGATCGCCTTCGGCTGCATCGCGAGCGCCCGCGCGATCGCCACGCGCTGCTGCTGGCCGCCGGACAGCTGCGGCGGATGGGCGTCGGCCTTCTCAGCCAGGCCCACCTGCGCGAGCAGCGCACGGCCACGCTCCAGCGCTTGCGCGCGCGGCTCCTGCTTCACGTAGAGCGGCCCCTCGACCACGTTCTCGAGTGCGGTCCGATGCGGGAACAGGTTGAAGCGCTGAAACACCATCGACACTTGCGTGCGGATAGCCACGATCGACGGCGCGTCGCGGTTGACCCGAAGGCCTTCGACGCTGATCTCGCCGCGGTCATAGCTTTCGAGCCCGTTGATACAGCGCAAAATCGTCGACTTGCCGGAGCCGGAGGGACCGACGATGCAGACCACCTCGCCCTTCTCGACAGACGCCGTGATGCCCTTGAGCACCTCGACCTTGCCAAAGCTCTTGTGGACGTCTGACAGTTCGATCATCGCTTGCCCGCCCGCTTCTCGAAGTGACGGACCAGCAGGATCAGCGGAATGCTCATGGTGAGATACATCAGCGCCACCAGCGTGAAGACGCTGGTGTTCTTGAAGGTCGAGGAGGCGATCAGCTTGCCCTGAAGTGCGAGCTCGGCGACCGTGATGGTGGACGCTTGCGACGAGTCCTTCAGCATCATGATCATGACGTTGCCGTAGGGCGGCAGCGCGATGCGCACGGCCTGCGGCAGCACCACGCGGCGCATGGTGAGCCACCAGCCCATGCCAATCGACTGCGCAGCCTCGATCTGCCCCCTGTCGATCGCCTCGATGCCGGCGCGAAAATTTTCCGCCTGATAGGCCGAGTACGCAATGCCGAGCCCGAGGATGGCGGCCTGCAAGGCGGAGAGCGTGACGCCGAGATCGGGCATCACGAAGTAGAGATAGAACAAGAGCACGATAATCGGGATGCCGCGGATCACGTTGATCAGGCTGGCGCTGACGCCTGAGAGAACGCCGATGCCGGACACCCGCATCAGCGCCCATAGCAGGCCCAGCACGGTCGAGAGCAGCAGCGATCCGATGGTGACGATGATCGTGAGCGCGACGCCGTTCAGCAGGATCGGGAAGAACTCGACGGTGTCGCGCCAGAAGCTCTGCATCGATCAGCCCTTCAGGCCCCATTTCTCCAAGATCTTGTCGACGGTACCGTTCGCCTTCAGCCTGGCGAGCGAGCCGTTGATCTTGGCGAGCAGTTCCTGGTCGGTTTTGCGCACGCCGATGCCGACCGAGCCGACGGTCACGGGCTTGTAGCTGGCGACCAGGCGCACCTCGGGGAAGCCGCCCTGCTTCAGATTGTAGGCAAGGATCGGATAGTCGGCGAAGCCGGCCTTGAGGCGGCCGGTGTTTACGTCACGCAGGATGTCCGGAATGGTGTCGTACGCCTTGACCTCGGAGAACAGGCCGGTCTTCTTCAAGGCGTCGACGAAGGCCGTGCCGACCTGGGCGCCGACGGTTTCGCCCTTGAGATCCTCTTGCGAGGCGTAGGCCTTGGCGTCGCCCTTCGGCACGATGAGGCCTTCGCCGTAGGTGTAGATCGGATCGGAGAAGTCGATCACCTCCTTGCGCGGCGCGGTGATGAACATCGCGGCCGCGATGATGTCGATCTTGTTCGAGGTCAGCGAGGGGATCAGCGCTGAGAATTGCATCGGCTCGATCTGCACGGCCAGGCCCGCATCCTTGCCGACCTCGCTGATGAGATCGACCATCACGCCCTGAATGGTGTTGGTCTTGGTGTCGAGAAAGGTGAAGGGAATGCCCGTTGGCGTCGAGCCGACCTTGAGGACCTGCTGCGCGGACACCGGCAGGCTGGCGGCAATGGCGAGCGCCGCGACCGCGACATGGACAATACGCTTCAACGGCATCGCATCCCCCTTTTTGGGTTCGGCCGATGACGGGGCGCACGCAGTTTGCGACAGACGTTGCGGGCCAAGCCGTTTCGGCCTATTTTCACCAATATGAAATTGTGGTCACACTTTCGCAGGCTTGGCAAGCGGTTTTCATGCACATGAAGGAAGCGGTTTGACGTGAGCGGTGGCAAGAGAATGCGCAGACCGGCCGCCTCCAAGCCGGTGAAGAAGGCCAAAACACCCGGCAAGGCATCCGCCAAATTGGCTGCGAAGCCCGCCGAGCCTGCGATGGACGTCGCGGTGGGCCGCCGCATCCGCGATCTCAGGCGGACCCGGCAACTCTCGCTGGAGACGATCGCGGCGCGCACGTCACTGTCGATCGGTTTCCTCAGCCAGATCGAGCGCGGCCTGTCGTCGCCGTCGCTGCGCGTGCTCGCGACACTCGCCGACGTGCTCGGCGTCGGCATCGCCGCGCTGTTCGGCGCGAGCCCCAGCGCGGATGGCGCCTCCGATCACGTCGTGACGCGGGGCCTGCAGCGACCCGAGTTGAAACTCTGGCGCACGGGGATCTCAAAACAACTGCTGAGCCCGGCGGGCGCGGAGAACAAGCTCAATCTGTTCCTCGTGCATCTCGAGCCCGGCGGCTCCACTGGCGACGAGCTCTACACCCATGACGGCGAAGAGGCAGGTCTCGTGCTCGAAGGCGAGATGATGCTCACGGTGGATACGGAGACCTGGTCGCTCAGGGAAGGCGACAGCTTTCGCTTCGCGAGCCGAAGGCCGCACCGGTTCTCAAATCCGGCCGACGACGCGAAGGCCGTCGTGCTGTGGGTGAATTGCGTGACGGGGGCCAGTTAGTCTCAGTGTCATTCCGGGGCGATGCGAAGCATCGAACCCGGAATCTCGAGATTCCGGGTTCGCCTCTTCGAGGCGCCCCGGGATGACGGAGCAAACTACCCAAACCGATGCGCGTACCGCTCGACCGTCAGCTCGCTGGTGTCGATCTCGGGCTTCTTGCCCGACAGCATGTCCGCGAGCACGCGCCCCGAGCCGCAGGCCATGGTCCAGCCGAGCGTGCCGTGGCCGGTGTTGAGATGGAGATTGCCGTAGCGCGTGGCACCGATCACGGGCGGGCCGTCCGGCGTCATCGGGCGTAGGCCACTCCAGAAGGTGGCCTTCGAGAGATCACCGCCGCGCGGGAAGAGATCGGTCAGCGAATGATCGAGCGTGTCGCGGCGCGCAGGATAGAGCTTGCTCGAATAGCCCGAGATTTCAGCGGTACCGCCGACCCGGATGCGATCCCCGAGCCGCGTGATCGCGACCTTGTAACTCTCATCCATCACGGTCGATTCCGGCGCGCCGCTGGCGTCCTTGATCGGGACCGTGATCGAATAGCCTTTGACCGGATAGACCGGCAGCGAGATGCCGAGCGGGGCGACGAGCCGCGACGACCAGCTCCCGAGCGCAACGACATAGGCATCGGCCTGCAACGTACCGGCGCCAGTCGAAACGCCGGTGATCCTTGATGCGTCCGCGATCAGGCCGTTGATGGCGGTGTCGAACATGAAGCGCACGCCGAGTTTTTCGGCCTGCACGGCGAGCGCCTGTGTGAACATGTGGCAGTCGCCGGTCTCGTCCTGCGGCAATCGCAGACCGCCGGCGAACTTCTCCTTCACACCGGCAAGCGCAGGCTCGGCCGCGATGCAGCCTTCGCGGTTCAGTACTTCGTAGGGTACGCCATACTGCTTGAGTACGGCGATATCTTCAGCCGTGCCGTCGAGCTGCGCCTGGTAGCGGAAGAGCTGGAGCGTGCCCTTGGATCGCTCGTCATACTGAATGCCGATCTCACTGCGTAAGCTTCGCAGGCAGTCGCGGCTGTATTCCGCGATCGGGATCATCCGGCTCTTGTTGACTGCGTAGCGCGCGGACGTGCAGTTGCGCAGCATCTTCAGCAGCCACAGCCACATCACGGGATCGACCTTGGGCCGGATCACCAGCGGACCGTGCTTCATCAGCAGCCATTTGACCGCCTTGACCGGCACGCCGGGGCCGGCCCAGGGCGATGAATAGCCGGGCGACACTTCGCCGGCATTGGCAAAGGAGGTCTCGAGCGCCGGCTGCGGCTGACGGTCGACGACGGTCACCTCATGGCCGGCGCGCGCGAGGTAGTAGGCAGAGGTGACACCGATGACACCGCTGCCGAGGATGACGACTTTCACGATTTGTTACGCTCCCGCGGCGTCGCTGCGCCGCCTCAAGATATCAGAACTCCGCGAGAGCGCGGAGCAATTATCAGGCCACGCGCTTGATGGCGTCGCCGAGGATCGAGACCATCTGGTCGATGTGGCTCTTCTCGACGATCAGGGGCGGCGACATCGCGAAGGAATCGCCGCTCATGCGCAGGTAAAGGCCGGTGTTGAAGCAGTCGACCATCACGTCATAGCCGCGCGCACCGGCCACGCCATCACGCGGCGACAGCTCGACGGCGCCCATCAGGCCGCAATTTCTGATATCGATGACGTTCGGCAGACCCTTCAGCGAATGCAGCGCATCCTGCCAATATTGGGCGATCGAGGCACCGCGCGTCAGCAGGGCCTCGTCCTTGTAGATGTCGAGCGTCGCAAGACCGGCGGCGCAGGCAACGGGGTGCGCCGAGTAGGTGTAGCCGTGGAACAGCTCGATCTGCGCTTCCGGGCCGGTCATCAGGCCGTCGTAAATCTTGCGCGCGGCGAACACTGCGCCGCAGGGCACGGTGCCGTTGGTGATGCCCTTGGCCGTGGTCATCAGATCGGGCGTGACGCCAAAATAGTTCGCGGCGAACGGCGTACCGAGGCGGCCGAAACCGGTGATGACCTCGTCGAAGATCAGGAGGATGCCGTGCTTGTCGCAGATCTCGCGCAGGCGCTTGAGGTAGCCCTGCGGCGGCGGCAACACCGCGGTCGAGCCCGGCACCGGCTCGACGATGACGGCGGCGATCGTCTCGGCGCCGTGCAGCGCGACAAGACGCTCGAGATCGTCAGCAAGCTCGGCGCCATGCGCCGGCTGGTCCTTGGCAAAGGCGTTGCGGGTGAGATCGTGGGTATGGCGGATGTGATCGACGCCAGGGAGATGGGTCGCGAAGGCACGGCGGTTGGCGACCATGCCGCCGACCGACATGCCGCCGAACCCGACGCCGTGATAGCCGCGCTCGCGGCCGATCAGGCGGGTGCGGGACGCCTGCCCGATCGAACGCTGATAGGCCAGCGCGATCTTCAGCGCGGTGTCGACCGACTCGGAGCCGGAATTGGTGAAGAAGATGCGGTCGAGCCCCTTCGGCGCGATCTCGGCGAGCCGCTCGGCAAAATCGAAGGCCAGCGGATGGCCCATCTGGAACGAGGGCGCAAAATCCAACGTCATGAGCTGCTTCTCGACCGCCGCCGCAATCTGCTTGCGACCGTGGCCGGCATTGACGCACCAGAGACCGGCGGAGCCGTCGATCACCTGGCGGCCATCGACCGTCGTGTAGTGCATGCCCTCGGCGGAGGAGAACAGCCGCGGCGCCTTCTTGAACTGGCGGTTGGCCGTGAACGGCATCCAGTACGAATCGGTCTTGATGGTGTTCGGGATCTGGTGAAGGGTCACGGCCGCGCTCCTGTGCTGACCCATTAGCAGAGCCACGGCTTCAAAAGCGCAACAAGTCCTTTTCTGTGCGGCCACAACCCATTGATTCGATTGGGGGCGCCGGTCCATATTTGCGCGATCCGCAACACCTGCAACAGGGATTGGACCATGAGCGTCGACATCGGTGGACGGCTGCGATTCATCCGGGCGCGCCAGAAGCTGTCGCAGCGGGAACTCGCCAAGCGCTCCGGCGTCACCAATTCGACGATCTCGCTGATCGAGTCCAACCAGATGAACCCGTCGGTCGGCGCGCTCAAGCGCATCCTCGACGGCATCCCGATGGGGCTCGCCGAGTTTTTTGCGCTGGAGCCGGAGAGCCGGCGCAAGATCTTCTACCGCGCCGAGGAGCTCACGGAAGTCGGCAAGAAACCGATCTCCTACCGCCAGGTCGGGGACAATCTGTTCGGCCGCGCGTTGCAGATTTTGAAAGAGCGCTACGAGCCCGGCAGCGATACCGGCCGGGTGCACCTGGTGCATGACGGCGAGGAAGGCGGCGTAGTGATCTCGGGCAAGCTCGAGGTCACCGTCGAGGACGAGCGGCGCATTCTCAACCCGGGCGACGCCTATTATTTCGAGAGCCGCCGCCCGCACCGCTTCCGCTGCGTCGGCGGCAAGGCCTGCGAGGTGATCTCCGCCTGCACGCCGCCGACATTCTAGGCCGATGGGCCTGAACCCGGAATACGAGATGGGCGACCAATGGGAACGGCAAATCCGCCCTTCGACCGCGAGCCGGCCCATGTCAGTTTCATTTCGTTTCGCGCTGCTTGGTGCGGCGGCTCTGCTCGCGCCGGCGACCTGCCACGCGATGGACGATTTCGTCCGGGCCAGCAGCAAGGCGCCAACGGAGATCACGCTGTGCGGCGAGTCCGATGCCGAGCGGACGCGCATCAAGACGGCGGCCTGCAAGGAAGCCGGCTATGACAAGCTCGTCGCCGCGATCGACAAGTCGTTCGTCGCTGCGCTGGCCAAAACGCCAGTGAACGTGCGGCCCCTGTTCAAGCGCGACCAGGCCTGGTTCAACGACATGATTCTCGAGGCAGCCGACACCGTGCAGGAAACGGACTTCGCCGAACTCCGCGAGAAGTTCATCGAGACGCTTCGCAAGCGCGCCGCCGCGCTCGCGCTCGGCTTTGGACGTGCGGGACTTGGCGGCAAATGGGCCAACGCATTCGGCAGCGTGACGATGACGCCGGGCGGAAACGGCGCCTATGGCGTCGCCGTGGACATGAGCGTCGACTACGGCAGCGACAAGCATCGCCAATGCAAGCTGAACGTCACGGTGGCACCAACCACGGGCGGGTGGCTCAGCGCCATTATCCCGCCCGAGCCCGTCAAGACGACTGGCGACGCCGATCAGGCGAAGGTGTCCGCGGGCGACAAGGACGCCAAGCCGGTCAAGCCGCCGTCGATCAAGCTCCGTCGCCAGGGCGACACGCTGCGCGTCGTCATGATCGCGGGCGACGACACCTGGAGCAACGGCCGGGACGATTGCGACTCCATTTGGCAAATCACCGGAACATATTTTGCGAGCGGCAGGTCGGACGCGACCGACAAGGCCGAGACCGGCTTCGTGACGCCGACCTTCGACTGCACCCGGCCGGAGACCGCAACCGACGAAGAGATCTGCTCGGATCCCGACCTCGCCGAAAACGACCAGCGACTGAACCGCGCCTGGAAGGCGCTGCTGCCGAGGCTCGACGAGACGACGCGGCGCGCATTGATGGACGACCAGCGCCATTGGGTGCGCTCGCAGACGGAAGAGTTTCCCGAATTCCTGCATCCCGCCTGGGAGAAGCGAACTTCGCAGATGCATTCCACCGTCGATGCGCGCGACCGCGTCAATGCGCTCCAGCGCGAGCGGATCGCGCTGCTGGAAGGTTTTGACGACAAGCGCACCGGACTCGCCGGCGTCTGGCTCGCCTACAATGCCATCATCAGGATCACGGTGGACAAGGACGGCAGCCTGAAGGCCGAGGGCTGGAAATGGGACCAGGGCGACTGGAAGGCCGGCTGCGAGTACGAGATGCGCGGAAAGATCGTCGGCGGCGTGTTCGACTCGGACGAGAAGCGCGAGAAGAACCCGGACACGCTCGAGCGCGACCACGCCATGCTGATCGTCAACCGGCTCGACGATGTCTTCGCCGCGAAGCGCGAGCGCAAGGGCGACGACTATGGCGGCGACGAGCAGAAATGCCGACGCATGATCTCGGCCTCCTCGACCGCGCGCCTGTTTCCGGCGCGCCCCTCGCCCGACATCAACGATTTCGGCCACTCGATCCGCTGAGACAGCGGCGGCGGGACGAGGCTCCCGCCGCGGCTAAAGCGCGAAGGCGTTAGGTCGAATCGTCATCGCGCTTTAGGTCTTTGTTTGAGCATGATCTCCGCGCAAACACGTTCCGCGTTTGTCGCGAGGGAAAACCGCTGCGCACTTTTCCGGATCATGCTCTAGCATCAGAGCTCCATCAACAGCTCCTCGATCCGGATCGGGAAGCGGCGGACGCGCACGCCGGTCGCGTGCCACACGGCGTTGGCGACCGCGCCGGCGCTGCCGGTGATGCCGATCTCGCCGACGCCCTTGATGCCGAGCGCGTTCACATGCGGATCGTGCTCCTCGACCGTCAGCACGTCGAGCGAGGGCACGTCGGCGTTCACGGGGATATGGTACTCGCCGAGATTCGCGTTCATGATCCGGCCGGTGCGCCGGTCCGTGATCGCTTCCTCGTGCAGCGCAAAGGACGCGCCCCAGATCATGCCGCCAAAGAGCTGGCTCTTCACCAGATGCGGATTGACGATGCGCCCGGCTGCGAAGGCGCCGACCATGCGCGTGACACGGACCTGACCGAGCTCGGGATCGACCTTCACTTCGGCAAACACCGCGCCATGCGCATGCATCGCGTAATCCGCCTGCGCCGTGGGGTTGGGCGTGCCCATGCCACGCGCCTCGACCTCGGCGAGACCAGCGCGCGCGAGGATGTCGGCATAGCTTTCGCCGCGGCTCTCGTCGTCGCGCCGGAACAGTTTTCCGTCACGCGCGACGACGCCGGTGTTGCCGGCGCCGAATAGCGGCGAGCGCTGGTCACGGGTCGCGAGATCGGCGAGCTTTGCGATGACGGCAGCGCCTGCATTGTGGATCGCCGCGCCCGCAGTCGCGGTGTGCGCCGAGCCGCCGGCGATGCCGGCATCGGGCAGGCCGGAATGGCCGGACCTGAACTCGACGCGGTCGACGTCGAGCCCGAGACCGTCGGCCGCGATCTGCGCAAACGCCGTCCAGGCACCCTGCCCCATGTCATGCGCGCCGATCTCCATCACGCCGGAGCCGTCGCTGCGGATCGCCGCGCGCGCTTCGGCCTGGAACATCATCGCCGGGAAGGTCGCGGTGCCGACGCCCCAACCGACCAGCAGACCCGCCTCGTCACGCATGTCGCGGGGTGCGAGCTTTCGCTTCGACCAGCCGAAGCGTGCGGCGCCCTGCTCGTAGCAGGCGCGCAGCGCCTTGGAGGAGAACGGCTTGCCGGTGATCGGCTCGACCTCGGCATAGTTCTTCAGGCGAAAGGCGAGCGGATCCATCCCGCAGGCAAAGGCCATCTCGTCAATCGCGCTTTCCAGCGCAATCGATCCGGTCGCCTCGCCCGGTGCACGCATGAACAGCGGCGTGCCGGTATCGACGCGCACCGCATCATGCGTGGTCCGGATTGCCGGGCTGGCATAGAGCGTGTGGGAAGCGCCGGCGGCCGGCTCGTAAAAGTCATCGTAGCTGCTCGAAACGGTCCGCGCGTGATGGTCGATCGCGGTCAGATGTCCTTCGCCGTCGGCACCGAGGCGCAGGCGCTGGCGCGTCGGCGCGCGATGGCCGACCGGGCCATACATCTGCTCGCGGCGGAGCACGAGCTTGACCGGCTTGCCGACCAGCTTTGCCGCCATGATGCCGAGCACCGGCGGCCCGCCCATCAGTCCCTTGGAGCCGAATCCGCCGCCGAGGAACGGGCTGCGAATATGGATGTTCTCATGCGGAAGCCCGAACAATTCGGCGATGCGGGCGCGCGACAGGATGAGGCCCTGGGTCGGCATGTCGATCGACAACCGGTCCCCGTCCCAGGCCACAACGATCGCGTGCGGCTCCATCGCGTTGTGATATTGCGGCGGCGTCTCGTAGGTCGCATCGATCTGCTGCGAAGCCGATGCGAGGCCCGCCTCGACGTCGCCATGCTCGTTGACGGTCGGGCTGCCGACGCCGACCACGGGCGGCACATAAGCTTCGCCGGCATCGAGACCGACGCGCGCCGGCAGCGTCTCATAGCGCGGCGCGAGCAGCGCGGCGCCTTCGGTCGCGGCCTCCAGCGATTGCGCGATCACGACGGCGATCGGCTGGTTGGCGTAGCGCACCTCGTCGTTTTGCAAGCACTCCATCCGGAACACGAACGGGTTGGTCTTGATCTCCGGGTCGATCGCGAGTGGCGGTTTGTTGCTCGACGTCATCACCTCGACAACGCCGGGATGGCGCTTCGCCGCAGCGACATCCAGCGACGTCACGCGGCCCCGCGCGATGCTGGAGGCTGCGATCACCGCGAACAGCATGCCGGACGGATGATTGTCCGCGGCATAGGTCGCCTGCCCCTTGACCTTCAAGACGCCGTCGCGACGGGTCAACGGCTGGCCGATGTTCGAACCATGCCTGACATGGGCGGGCGCGGTGGTGAGATTGAGCTCAGACATGCAGGGCTCCGGAAACCGATGCGAAGGGAGAGGCCGGCAGCGCAGGAATGCGCTCTGGTGTTCCGGCCGCGGCTGATGTCAGCCCGCGCACGACGATGCGGCGGGCCAGTTCGATCTTGAAGGCATTTTCACCGGACGGCTTTGCGCCAGACAGCGCGAGCTGAGCGGATTCGAGGAAGCCCGCGGCGGTCGGCGCAGCGCCCGTCAACACCTGCTCGGCCGCGCGAACGCGCCACGGTTTGGCCGCGACGCCACCCAGCGCAAGCCGGGCCTCGGCGATCTTGCCGTTCTCGAGCCTGAGCGCGGCTGCCGCCGACACGACGGCAAAAGCATAGGACGTGCGCTCGCGGACCTTCAGATAGCGCGCATGCGCGGCGAATCCACGCGCCGCGGCCGGCAGGCGCAGGGCAACGATGAGATCGCCGGGCGAGAGCGCGCTGTCGCGCTCCGGTGCGTCGCCCGGCAGGCGGTGCAGCTCTTCGAGCGGCAATTCACGCCGGCCGCCTTTGCCCTCGATCTCGACGATCGCATCGAGCGCAACGAGCGGCACGCAGAAGTCGGACGGATGCGTGGCGATACAGCCTTCGCTCCTCCCGAGCACGGCATGCAGCCGGTTCTCGCCGCCGCGGGCATCGCAGCCGCTGCCGGCCTCGCGCTTGTTGCAGCGGCTGGCGGTGTCGTAGAAATAGGCGCAGCGCGTTCGCTGCAGGAGATTGCCACCGACCGTCGCAGCATTGCGCAATTGCGCTGATGCGCCCGATAGCAGCGCTTCGGCCACGGCCGGATAGGCACGCGCGAAATCGGCGTCATGGGCGAGATCGGCATTGCGCACGAGGGCGCCGATGCGCACGCCGCCATCGGCGGGATATTCGACGCGGTCGAGCCCGGGCAGACGCGTGACGTCAACCAGGCGATCCGGGCGACTGATCCCGCCCTTCATGAGGTCGAGCAGGTTGGTGCCTGCGGCGAGATAGGCCGAACCCGGCTGCGCGGCTGCGGCAACGGCCTCGGCGATCGTCGCGGGCCTGACGTAATCGAACTGTTTCATGCTGACAGCCTCTGCTTGGCTTCGTCCTGGCCCGCCTGCACCTCGAGCACGGCATCGACGATGCCGGCATAGGCGCCGCAACGGCAGAGATTGCCGCTCATGCATTCGCGGATGCGCTCGGGATCATCGCCCGCCTGGGCTTCCCTGATCATGCCGATCGCGCTCATGATCTGGCCGGGCGTGCAGAAGCCGCACTGAAAACCGTCATGTGTGATGAAGGCGGCCTGCACCGGGTGAAGCTGGTCGCCGCGCGCGATGCCTTCGATGGTGAGGATGTCGGCGCCGTCATGACTGATCGCGAGCGCAAGGCAGGAGTTGATCCGCTTGCCGTCGACGAGAACGGTGCAAGCGCCGCACTGGCCGCGGTCGCATCCCTTCTTGGTTCCGGTGAGTTGGAGGCGCTCACGCAGGAGATCGAGCAGCGTGACGCGCGGATCGTCCAGGACGAATTCGCGCCGCGCACCGTTCACGGTGAGGCTGATGGAGTTAGTCATACAAGGCTCCGATCAGATATGGACATGAATCATCGTGCGGCGCGCCGTTGCGAGACGCCCGTCGATCCGCGCCGCCCGGACATTTTCCGGGCCGACGTTGCCCGGGAAGATACGGAGGCACCCTCCGTTTAACAAGGGGCACCGAAAAATATTTGGAATCCGTCAAAAGCCCGTGCGCAGACAACGCGATGCAGCCCTGCAAGGGTTCAATCTAACCAATTCGTGATCTACATTGGCGCCCATGGACGATCACACCGACCCGACCCGAAAGCCCCGTGCCGATGCCGTGCGCAATCGCGAGCGCGTGCTCGAAGCGGCGAAGGCCGTGTTCAACGCGGGCGGGCCGGACGCGAGCCTGGAAGCCGTCGCGAAACGCGCCGGTGTCGGCATCGGCACGCTCTACCGGCACTTTCCGACGCGCGAGGACCTGTTCGAGGCGGTGTACCGGCGCGAGGTCGAGCAGCTCAGCGAGCTTGCCGAGCAATTGAAGAATGCCAAGGACCCCGTCGATGCGCTGCGACGCTGGCTGCGGTCCAATGTCGAGTTCGTTGCCACCAAGAAGGGTATGTCGGCAGCACTTGCCCTGACGTTCCAGAGCTCGTCCGAACTCGCCGCCTTCTCGTTCGATCGCCTGACCAAAGCCATCGGCTCGCTGCTCGACCGCGCGGTCGCCGCCGGCCAGATGCGCGCCGACATCGGCCCGGAGGATCTGCTGCGCGCGCTGATCGGCATGTGCTACATGCACGACCAGCCCGGCTGGCAATCGTCGGTGCTGCGGATGCTCGACGTGTTCGTCGATGGCCTGCGCGTGCAGCCCGCAGCGAAGCCGCAGTCAGCGCGCACCGCTGCCAAGCCGGCGAAACCGGCCGCGAAGCGGAAGCGCTAATCCTCAGCCCGTCAAAATCGGCCTCAAGGCCTCGCGCTGAAGCACGATGTAGTCGAAGAACGCAGCGATCCGCGGCACGCGCCGGAGATCGGGATGCGTCAGGATGCGCCAGCTCCGCGTCAGTTCCGGGATCGGGCCGAGCACGCGCACGAGATCGGCCTCCGCATCGCCGAGCGCGATCGGAAGCGGGCCGATGCCGACGCCGGACTTGATCGCGGAAACCAGGCCAAGCACGCTGTTGATGCGCGCCGCCATTTTTGCGCCCGGCGCGACCTCCTTCAGCCATTTGACCGTGCGGTGATTGGCAAGCGACTCGTCGAGCCCGACCAGCAGATGCCCCACGAGATCCTCGACGCGCTCCGGCCTGCCATGCCGTTCGAGATAGTCACGGCTGGCGTAAACCGCCCAGATCGACTCGGCGATCTTGCGCCCGACCAGTTCATCGTCGGTGTCGCCGGAGCGGAAGGCGACGTCGACCTCGCCCTTCGACAGGTCGAGGTAGCGGTCGCTCATCACGAACTCGACGCGCAGCGAGGGATGCATGGCATGAAAACTGTCGATCAGCCCGGATTGAATCAGCCGGGCGACGATCGGCTCCGGGCAGGTGACGCGGATCACGCCTTTCATGTCCTGCGCGACGTCGGTCGTCCGCCGCTGGAAGTCGTCAATGCTGGCTTCGATCCGCTCGGCATAGGGCAGCATGATGTGGCCGAATTCGGTGAGGCGATAGCCACTCGGCTGGCGCGTCACCAGCGCGCGGCCGAGATGTCGCTCCAGCTCCTCGAGCCTGCGATGAACGGTTGACTGGCTGAGGCCGAGCGCCTTGCCGGCGGCAATGGTGCTGCCGTGCCGCGCGACCGCCAGAAAATATTTGAGGTCGTTCCAGTCGAACATTTGGGGATTATGCACTTCTGCGGCCGCCGCCCGCAATGTTGCGGCTCCCAAGCGCAAATGACGGCTCCTAGGCTGATGTCCCAGCGACTTGCAATGGAGACGTCAGATGCGCCCTCACCTCGCCCTCAGCGCCGCAATCGTCCTGGGATGGTCCGCCGCGGCAACTGCGCAAGACCATGCGGCGCACGGCATCGCCAGGCCGAATCTGGTGCTCCAGCAAGTGGTTGAGGGTCTGCCGAAGGACGAGAGGCAGTCGATGCGGGTCATGACCGCGTCGTTCAAGCCGGGCGACAAGACGGTCTATCACACCCACCGCTTCCCGGTGACCGTCTACGTGCTCGAAGGCGCCTTCACCCTCGAGCTCGCAGGCAAGCCGCCACTCACGGTGAAGGCCGGCGAGGCGCTGGTGGAACCGCCTGATGTGGCGATGACCGGTTACAATCGGACCGACGGGGAAACCAAGGTCGTGATCTTCTATGTCAGCACGGTCGATACACCGTTCCTTGATCTCCTTTCGCATTAGGCGGTTTGCCTGAGCGTCCGTGTGGCGATAACCTTGCCGGGCCGGGATGACCTGAGCCGAGGCCTTGCCCATGCGCGCGCTCCTTGTCCTGATCTTCGTGCTGCTCGGCGGCGCATCTGCGCTCGCGGCTGACGACATCGCGGCTGCGCAGGGCGTGATCCGGGCGCAGGAGCAGGCGTTCGGGCGCGACGATGCCGCGGCCGCCTATTCCCACGCAGCACCGGCGATCAAAGAGATCTTCCCGGCGGCCGAGATCTTCATGTTCATGGTGCAAAACTCCTACGCGCCGGTCTACCGTCACCGGAGTTTTGAGTTCGGCGAGACCAAGGTGGACGGCACCTGGATCGCGCAGCGCGTCAACATCGTCGACGACAAGGGCGAGGCATGGGTCGCGCTCTACACGCTCGAGCTTCAGGGCGACGGCAGCTACAAGATCACGGGCTGCTCGCTGCTGAAGGCCGGGCAGTCGGTTTAGGGCGTGTACTCATTGATCAGCTGGCCGCCCGATGTCCGCTGTACCCCAACAGCGGCGGAAAAAGCGGGCCATCTCCCGAGGTCGCCGAAGGGCCGATTTTGTTGCAGAAGTCGGTAGGATCGACGCTCTCAGCCGGGGCAGAGATCTGAAAATTTGGGCTCGCGATCTCTCGGCCGCCTGCCCGGCATGGGC
>NZ_JAFCJM010000003.1 GCF_018130955.1 Bradyrhizobium liaoningense | reverse complement strand
CAACGCAGAGGAAGGAACCGTGAACGATTGTTACCAATCCATCCGGTCCGTTTTGTTACCAATCAATCCGCTGGACAGGGCCAGCTTCTAGGCCACGAGCTCCGCAAACAAATCGGCATCGACATTGCCGCCGGAGAGCACGATGACGACGTTCTTGCCGGCGACGTCGAGACGGCCGGCGAGCAGCGCGGCTAGGCCGACGGCGCCGCCGGGCTCGACCACCAGCTTCAGCTCGCGATAGGCAAACGCCACGGCGGCGCCGACCTCCTTGTCGGACGCCGTCACGCCGCGCGACAAGAGCTTGCTGTTGATGGCAAACGTCATCTCGCCCGGGATCAGCGCCATCAGTGCATCGCAGATGGTGCGGCCGGCCGGCGCGTGCGGCTCGCGATGGCCAACGGCGAGCGAAAGGGTGTGATCATCGAAGGCTTCGGGCTCGGCCACGACAAGCTGGGCCAGCGGATAGCGCGCCTTCACCGCGGTCGCGACACCCGCGATCAGGCCGCCGCCGGAAGCCGGCGCCACCACGATGTCGGGTGCAATGCCGCGCGCGGCCATGTCCTCCGCGATCTCGCGCCCTGCGGTGCCCTGCCCGGCGATCACGAATGGATCGTCATAAGGCCTGACCAGCGTTGCACCGCGCTTCTCGGCGATGCCGCGCGAGATCGCCTCGCGGTCATCGCGGTCGCGATCGTAGAGCACGACCTCCGCGCCATAGGACTTTGTGCGCTCGCGCTTGGTGAGCGGCGCATCCGACGGCATCACGATGGTCGCCTGCATGTCGAGCAGCTTTGCCGCCGCAGCCACGCCTTGCGCGTGGTTGCCGGAGGAGAACGCGACCACACCGCCCGCGCGCTTGTCCTGCGGGATCGAGGCCACCTTGTTGAAGGCGCCGCGGAATTTGAAGGAGCCGGTCCGCTGCAACATCTCCGGCTTCAAGAACACTTTTGCGCCGACGCGCTCGTCGAGCACGGGGAATGACAACAGCGGCGTGCGGATGGCGAAGGGCGCGATCACGCGCGCTGCGGCATCGATGTCGGCGGGGCCGACCGGGAGAGCAGGTTCCGTCATGCGCAATTAGTATCGCGGCCGGTGACGGCTGGAAAGACACCCCCGCGTGACGGCCCTGGATATCAGGCCACGAATCGCGGCTGTTCCGCCGCACGGGGCAGCACCGCTCCGGCAGCAGAAATGCTGTTGACGAAGGCGCGCGCCGACGCCTCCCAGGTGTGGTTGGCGGCGAATTCAACGCAGGCCTGCCGGGAAATGTCGAGCGCGGCGAGACAGGCGCCGCGCAGATCCTCGTCCAGCACACCCACCGGCGCCTCGCCGAGCACGTCCCGGGGCCCTTTCACCGGGAAGGCCGCGACCGGCAGACCGCTCGCCAATGCTTCGAGCAGCACCAGGCCAAAAGTGTCGGTTCGGCTCGGGAACACGAACACGTCGGCGGCTGCATAGATTTCAGCCAGCGCTTCGCCATGCCGCTCGCCGAGGAAAATGGCATCGGGATAGGCCTGCTCGAGCGAGGCCCGCGCCGGGCCGTCGCCGACGATCAGTTTGGTGCCGGGCAGATCGAGGCCGAGGAAGGCGTCCAGGTTCTTCTCCACCGCGACGCGGCCGACGCAGAGGAACACGGGCGCCGGCAGGCAGAGGTCGATGGCGCGAGGATGGAACAGGTTTGTGTCGACGCCGCGCGGCCACAGCACCACGTTGCCAAATCCCCGCTCGCCGAGTTCGCGCGCCAGCGCTGGCGTCGCCGCCATCACGGCGCGGCTCACCCCATGGAAGCGGCGCAGCGCCCGCCAGATCAAGGACTCCGGAACCGGCACCCTTGCCCGGACATATTCGGGAAAGCGCGTGTGAAAGCTCGTCGTGAACGGCAGCCCGCGTTGCAGGCAGTAGCGGCGCACCATCAACCCGATCGGCCCTTCGGTCGCGATATGAATGCTGTCCGGGCGGGCCTCTTCGATCAGCCGCGCGATCCGCGCCGGTCGCGGCATCGCCAGGCGCACGTCGCGATAGCTCGGCATCGCAAAGGTGCGGAACGATTGCGGCGTCAGGAACGAGAACTCGACGTCGAGCGATGTCGCCGCGTCAGCCAGCTTGGTCAGCGTCCGAACCACCCCGTTGACCTGGGGATGCCATGCGTCGGTCGCGACCAGGATCCGCATTCACGCCGCCCGCGCTGGCACCGCTACGACGGGCGCCGTCTTCTGCAACTGATCGGCCCAGGTGATGATCTCGAAATGGCCGTCGTCGTGCTCGACCAGCGCCGTGCAGCTCTCCACCCAGTCACCGCAATTCATGTAGCGGATGTCGCCCTCGTCGCGGATCACGGCGTAGTGGATGTGGCCGCAGATCACGCCGCCGGCCTCGTGACGCCGCGCTTCGGCGGCGAGCGCCTGCTCGAACGCGCCGATATAATTGACGGCGTTCTTCACCTTCAGCTTCGCCCATTGCGACAGCGACCAATAGGGCACGCCGAACAACCGCCGGAAGAAGTTGACGAAGCGGTTCATCTGGATCGCGAAGTCGTAAGCCTTGTCGCCGAGATGGGCGAGCCAGCGCGCGTTCTGCACCACGAGGTCGAAAATGTCGCCGTGGATCACGAGATATCGCCGGCCGTCCGCACCGGTGTGGACGATGTTCTCGACCACGTCGATGCCGCCGAAATGCGTGCCGTAATAGTTGCGCAGGAATTCGTCGTGATTGCCGGGGATGTAGATGATCTTGGCGCCCTTGCGCGCTTTCCGCAAAAGCTTCTGCACCAGATCGTTGTGCGACTGCGGCCAGCACCAGCCCGATTTCAGCGCCCAGCCATCGACGATGTCGCCGACGAGATAGATGGTGTCGGCATCGTGGTAGCGCAGGAAGTCGAGGAGGAGATCGGCTTGCGACCCGCGGGCTCCGAGATGAACGTCGGAGATGAACAAGGTCCGAAAGCGCCGTTCGGGACTCTCGTCACTCATATCGTAACTTCCCATACATCAGCCTGTAACAATGTCCCGTGACAGGGGGATGACGATTTTCGAACCCGCGAGGCGCTTACCAATACGAATCATGCTTCGCCCCGCGCAGTCAGCGGATACCAGCCGCGTGCGACAATCTGGCGACATCGGGTGAGGCGATGGCCGCGCGAATGCGGCCGCCGCGCTCAGTAGAATTTATGGAAATGATGGACCGGGCCGTGGCCGTGGCCGACGGCAAAGCGGTCGGCCTCGGCAATCGCTGCGCTGATCCAGCTCTTGGCGTTGCGCACGGCCTGCTCGAGGTCCTCGCCCTTGGCAAGGCCTGCTGCGACCGCCGATGACAGCGAGCAACCGGTGCCGTGGGTGTTCCTGGTGTCAATGCGTGGCGCCGACAGCGCGATCGTGCCGTCAGCACTGACGAGATAGTCGATGCTCTCAGCGCCCTGCCCGTGGCCGCCCTTGATCAGCACCGCGCGGCAGCCGAAGCCGAGCAGGCGCCGCCCCTGGCCCTCGATCTCGGCCTCACTGGTTGCAATCGGCGTGTCGAGCAGCGCCGCCGCCTCCGGCAGGTTCGGCGTGATCACCGAGGAGAGCGGAATGAGTTTTGTGCGCAAAGCCTCGACCGCCTCAGCGGCGAGCAGCCGGTCGCCGGAGGTCGCGACCATCACGGGATCGAGCACGATGTGCCGCGGCGACCAGCGCTTTAGGCCCGCGGCGATCGCGTCGATGCTGTCGGGCTGCGCCACCATGCCGATCTTGACCGCGCCGACCGCGAGATCGGCGAACACGGCATCGATCTGCGCGGTGACGAATGCGGCCGGCACCGCGTGAATGCCGGTGACGCCGCGCGTGTTCTGCGCGGTCAGCGCCGTGATCGCGGAAGCCCCGTAGACGCCGAGCGCGGCAAACGTCTTGAGGTCGGCCTGGATGCCCGCGCCGCCGCTTGAATCGGAGCCCGCGATGGTGAGTGCTATCGGTGTCGTCATCGCCGGATACTCGCTTGGGATGAACGGGGGTGATCGCCCGTCCTAGCGCGAGTACCGGTGGGCGGCAAGCGCGAGCCGCGAATCACCTGCGTACGGCCGCTTGGCGCAGGTTTGTCGTCCCCCAACCGTGCGCACGGCGCAAAAAATTGGGTTGGCACTTGGCCCACGCATCGATGAATGAGACGTTGAACGCATGCGGAACCGCTGCCCGCGGGACCGCGGGGCTGGCCGCTTCGCCGGCCTGCACGCCTGTGAGGATCAATCATGTGGGCCTTCCTCCAACGTCTGCTCGATTCCTCGATGCTCTCCCCACACGGGATCTGCCTGTTGTGGGAGCCTGAGCTGATCTGGCTTCATGTGGTGTCGGACGCACTGATCGCCGCAGCCTATTTCTCGATCCCCTTCGCGCTGGCGATCCTGGTCACCAAGCGGCGCGATCTCAAATTCGGTTGGGTCTATTGGGCGTTTGCGATCTTCATCATGGCCTGCGGGCTGACCCACATCCTGTCGATCTATACGCTGTGGGTGCCGGTCTATGGCATCGAGGGGCTGGTCAAGGCGCTGACGGCGGCGGCCTCCATCTTCACGGCCGGCGCGCTCTGGCCGCTGCTGCCGAAGATCCTGACGATCCCCTCCCCGTTCGAGCTCCGCCAGGTCCAGGCCGCGCTCGCCGAGGAGGAGACCAAGAACCGCGACACGTCCATGCTGCTGCGGCAGGTCAGCGAAGCGCAGCGCGCGCTGCGCGAGAGCGTGACGCGGCTCAGCGCCGTGGTCGAGACCGCCGTCGACGGCGTCATGCTGCTCGATGCGCACGATCGCATCCTGCTGTTCAACCCGGCCTGCGAGCGCCTGTTCGGCTATCGCGCCGACGAAGTCCTCAACCAAAACGTCAAGCTCCTGATGCCCGCCGACCAGGGCGCTGCGCATGAACATTACATCCGCGATGGCGGCGAGGGCCGCGGCGTTCGCAAGGACGGATCGACATTCCCGGTGGATCTGTCCGTGGGCGGCGCGCTCCAGGACGGCGAACCGATCTTCGTCGGCATCGTTCACGACCTGACCGCGCGCAAGTTAACCGAGCAGCAGCTTCAGCAGGCGCAGAAGATGGAGGCCGTCGGCCAGCTCTCCGGAGGCATCGCCCACGACTTCAACAATCTGCTCACCGTCATCGTCGGCAATGCCGAGCACCTGAGCGAGCAGCTCAAGGCCCGGCCCGACCTGGGGCGGTTCGCCGAGGATATCTGCCAGTCCGGCGAGCGCGGCGCGGAGCTGACCCAGCGACTGCTTGCGTTCAGCCGCCGGCAGTTTCTGCAGCCGCAAGCGATCGATTGCCGGCAGTTGCTCGATTCCATGCACAAGCTGTTCAAGCGCACCTTGCGCGAGAACATCGAGATCAAGACCGTCTTCGGTCCCGGCACCATCCTGGCCTATGCGGACCGGGCCCAGCTCGAATCCGCGGTGCTCAACCTCGCCCTCAATGCGCAGGACGCGATGCCGGGCGGCGGTCATCTGACGCTCAGCGCGGAGATCTCGTCGATCGACGACCACTACCGCACCCTGCATCCGGAGGTCGTCTCCGGCAGCTACGCCCTGATCTCCGTCACCGACGACGGCGAAGGCATGACCGCCGAGGTCATCGAGCATGCCTTCGAGCCGTTCTTCACGACCAAGGAGGTCGGCAAGGGCTCTGGCCTCGGCCTGAGCATGGTCTATGGCTTTGCCAAACAATCCAACGGCCACGTCTCCATCTACAGCGAGCGCGGATTGGGGACGACGGTGCGGATCTATCTGCCGAATGCAGCCGCCGAGCATTCGCTTGGCACCGTCCCCGACAGCGAGCACGCGGTGCCCCGGGGCCATGAGACGGTCCTGATCGCGGAGGACGATCCGTTCGTTCGCTGCTCCGTCATCCTCCGGGTCGAAGCGCTCGGCTATCGCGTGATCGCCGCCGTCAACGGCAGCGAGGCCCTGCACCTGCTGCGCACCAATGCGGACATCGACCTGCTGTTCACCGATATCATCATGCCCGGAGGCATGAGCGGCTGGGATCTCGGCGACCAGGCCCGCCAGATCCGCCCGGGCCTGCCCGTGGTGTTCTCCTCCGGCTACCCTCTGGAGACCCTGGTCGATCAGGGACGCGCGCACGCGCAATCGATCGTTCTGACCAAGCCTTATCGGACGGCCGAGCTGGCAAAGCGGCTCAGGGAGGCTTTGGCGGCATCCGTGGCTAGCTCCGCGGGCTAAGATGGTCGAGCAGATTCATCGGGAGCGGAAAGACCACGGTCGAGGACCGCTCGCCCGCGATGTCATGCAGCGCGGCGAAGTAGCGCAACTGCATCGCCTGCGGCTCCTGCGCGAGGATCCTTCCGGCCTCGACCAGCTTTTCGGCGGCCTGCTGCTCGCCCACCGCGTTGATCACCTTGGCGCGCCGCAGCCGTTCCGCCTCGGCCTGCTTCGCGATCGCGCGCACCATGGTTTCGTTGAGGTCGACGTCCTTGATCTCGATCGAGGTGACCTTGATGCCCCAGACGTCGGTCTGCTTGTCGAGGATCTCCTGGATGTCGGCGTTCAACCTGTCTCGTTCTGCGAGCATCTCGTCGAGTTCATGCTTGCCAAGCACCGAGCGCAACGTGGTTTGCGCGAGCTGGCTCGTCGCGGCCATGTAGTCGCCGACCTTGATGATGGCGCGCTCGGCATCGACGATACGAAAATAGAGAACGGCGTTGACCTTGACCGAGACGTTGTCGCGCGAGATCACGTCCTGAGGCGGGACGACCTGCACCATCACCCTGAGATCGACCTTCACGAGTTGCTGCACGACGGGGATCAGGAGGATCAGGCCCGGGCCCTTCACTGCGGTGAAGCGGCCGAGCGTGAAGACGACGCCGCGCTCATATTCCCGCAGGATGCGAATCGCCTGGGTCAGAAATATGATGACGAGCAGCACAATCGCTGCATAGGTCAAATAATCAAGCGTCATGAAGTACCTCCGTCGGTCCGTGCGGGTGCACGCCGCACCACTAGCGTCAGATCGATGATGTTGGCGACTTCGACCTCCTCGCCCGGCTCGAACGCTTCGGCGCCGCGCGCTTGCCAGCGCTCCCCATGCGCGAAGACGTGACCTTCATTCTCGGACCAATCGAGGACCTCGGCAGACAGGCCTCGCATGGCTTGCGCGCCGACCCTGACGGGACCGCCGCGAGCGCGCAGAAGCGCGCCGAACACGACGAGAACAAAGCCGACGAGTGTCGCCGCGACGATGGCAACGACCGACCATGACAGCCGGTAGCCGGGTGCTTCGACCCTGAACAGCATAAGCGCACCCAGCACAAAGGCGACGAGCCCTCCGAGGCCGATCACGACGGTCGGGTTGAAAGCCTCGATGGCGAGAAGCACGATCCCAACCAGCATCAGGGCAAGGCCGGCATAGTTGATCGGCAGCAAGTTGAGGGCGTAGAGACCCAGCAGGAGGCAGATCGTGCCGACGACTCCCGGGGCGACCGCGCCGGGGGACATGAATTCGAAGATCAACCCGTAAACGCCAACCATCAGGAGAATGAACGCGACGTTGGGATCGGTGATCACGGCGAGGAATCGCGAGACCCATCCGGGATCGAGCGTCTCGACCACGGCATCCTTTGTCGCCAGTCGTTGCGTCTTGCCACCCGCAACTTCCACCACACGGCCGTCGAGCTGCCCGAGCAGGTCCGCCTGGTCGCGTGCGATGAGGTCGATGACACCTGCCTGCAACGCGCCATTGGCCGAGAGGGTGGCGGCCTCGCGGACCGCTTTTTCGGCCCAGTCCGCATTGCGGCCACGCAGTTCGGCGAGGCTGCGGATGAAGGCGACGGCATCGTTCGTCGCCTTTGCCGTCATCGCGTCCTTCGGCTCGGGCTGGCTGTCGCCATCCTTCTTGTCCTTGCGCTCCTTGTCAGGGGTACCGCTCGGCAGACCCGGGATCGGACCGCCAATCTGTACCGGCGTCGCGGCACCGATATTGGTGCCCGGCGCCATGACCGAAATGTGGGTCGCGTAGAGAATATAGGTGCCGGCGCTCGCCGCGTGCGCTCCAGAGGGAGCGACGTAACCGATGACAGGAACGGGCGAAGCGAGCACATCTGCAATGATCTCGCGCATGCTGGTGTTGAGACCGCCCGGCGTATTCAGACGCAGTATGACCATGTCGGCGCGTCGTTCGCCTGCCCTGGCCAGAGCCTCCTTCACGTAGCTGGCCGACGCTGGTCCGATCGCTCCATCGATCGCAACGTTCAGTGCAAGAGGGCCCCTCTCCTCCGCTAGGCTGGGAAGGAGGGAGACAACCAGAGCGACGACTGCCATCGCCACAACGAGCGCCGCCTTTACCGTCTGCACAGCCAGAACTCCCTGCCAGAAATATGGGGTTCCGCTCCGGGGGCCTCAATGCCCCCGCAAACCGGGATTGGGGATGTCGAGATTATGTGCGGGGCTGTTGTGCAGTGCGATGACTTCGCTTGCTAAAGCGCGCCGATTTTGGCCTATTAGCCGCCAAATCAAGTCTTCGGAGCAACCGCGATGGTCCCTTTCTTCGTCCAGATCAAATGCAAGCTCGGCCAGTCCTACACGGTCGCCAACGCGCTCGCCGAAGCCGAGATCGCCTCGGAGATCTACTCCACGGCCGGCAACTACGATTTGCTGGTGAAGTTCTACGTCGACAAGGACACCGACATCGGCCACTTCATCAACGAGAAGGTGCAGGTGCTGCCAGGCATCCAGGACACCCTCACCATCATCACCTTCAAGGCGTTCGGGGGTAGCTAAAGCGCGATTCAACCTAAAGCCATCGCGCTTTAGCCACCCGTCTGCTTCCGCGGCGGCGGCTTCGGCCCTTCGACCGGCGGCAGCGATTTCAGGTAAGCCGCCATCGCGGCGCGATCCTCATCTGTGAGCTGCGCGAGGTTCTTGATCACCGGCCGCATTGCGCCGGAGGCGCTGTCGCCCTCGGGCATGTCGCCGGTCTCGAGGAAATCGGCGATGTCCTTCTCGCTCCATCCCCCGATCCCCTTTTGCGTGATGTTGGGCACCCAGCCTTCGCCTTCCGGGTTGGGGCCGCCGGCAAAACGCTGCGCCGTGATGAGGCCGCCGAGGAGGTTGCGCGGGCTGTGGCATTCCGCGCAGTGCCCAAAGCCGTTCACGAGATAGGCGCCGCGATTCCATTGCGCGGATCGCGCGGCATCCGCCACGAACGGCCTGTCGTCCATGAACAGCAATTTCCAGATGCCGACAGTGCGGCGGATGTTGAACGGAAACGGCAGGTCGTGATCGCGCACCCTGCCCGAGACGGCCGGCAGGGTCTTCAGATAGGCGAACAGATCGCGCAAATCATCGATCTTGGCGCGATGATAGGACGTGTAGGGAAACGCCGGAAAATAATGCGCACCTTGCGGCGAGACGCCGTTCATCACCGCATTGACGAAATCGGCCTCGCTCCAGCCTCCAATTCCATCGGCGGTATCGGGGGAAATGTTCGGGGCGTAGAAGGTGCCGAACGGAGATTTGATCGGCAGGCCGCCGCCGAGCCGCAAACGATCGCCCTGGTTCGGCACGGCATGACATGACGCGCAGCCGCCGGCGTGAAAGACCTCCTGTCCGTTGACGAGATCGGGCTCGCGGGACGCCGCCGGAAGCGCGAACGCTGCGGGTGCGGTGAGCCACCAATAGAGACCAAACGCCGCGGCGGCGGCAAGCAGAGCGGCAAGGAGCGTTCGTCGCATTCACACGGCCTTCATCAAGGATCTGCGAACATAGGGGTCATGCCGCGATCGCTCCAGCCACGAAAAATTCAGATGGTTCGGCTGTAATACGGGAATAAATTCGGGGCCGCACTGTTTGGAGATTGCCACCATTGACGTCAACAGGGAGAGAACCATGAAAAAGGCCATTTTTGCCACGCTTGCCTTTGGTGCGGCTGTTGCGTTCGCCAGCCAGGCCGGCGCGGCCGACAAGCTGAAGGCGACGCTGGACGGCAAATCCGAGGTGCCCGCGATCACCACCGGCGGCACCGGATCGGCCGAGCTGACGTTTGACCCCGCCAGCAAGAAGCTGACATGGACCGTGACCTATTCCGGCCTGTCGGGCCCGGCGACCGCGGCCCATTTCCACGGGCCCGCCGAGGCCGGCAAGAACGCCGGCGTTGCGGTTGCGATCCCGAATGCCGCGGCGAGCCCGGTCAAGGGCGAAGCGACGCTCACCGACGCGCAGGCCTCCGACCTCATGGCTGGCAAATACTACATCAACATCCACACCGCGGCGAACCCCGGCGGCGAGATCCGCGGACAAGTGATGAAGTAAGCGTTGAAGTAAGGACGAGACGCTCTTGAAGGACAGAGGCCGGACGCTTGAAGAAGCGTCCGGCCTTTTTCGTATGCCTGACGAGGTTTCTTCGTGCGAGACATCTCCGCCAGGGCGACGTTGGGGAGAGATCGTGCATCAGCAGTCTGGATTGCTTCGCTGCGTTAGAGCTGGTACGTCCCGGTCAGGCCTTTTCACGCCGCCACCTGGAGGGTTCGTGCGCCAATCTCGCGTGCCGTTCGCTATGCTGATGGTGGCTGGGGTCGCCGGAACGCTCGTGTCTTCCGCAGGATCCGCCATCGCGCAATCCGCCCAGGAGAGGCAAGCGCAATGCGAGCTGTCGTTCGTCCGCGATACGCGATCTGCGTTGGCCGTCCAGTACATTCGTTCGGCCTGCAACTGGCTCGCGCTCAACGGGGACTCGCTTCTGAACGAAAGAAGCAGGGGCTACTATATTTGCTTGGTGCAGCAGCTGTCGGGCGCCCAGGCCAATGAAGCCGCCACGGCCATCATCTCCGCATGCCGGACGTCGAATCCGCTCTAACGGCGATTGCTGCGCACGCTCGCTTGCCGCCGCCGGGAGCGAGAGTATATTGGCCCGATGGCTGTCAGCTCACCCGATCTGAAAGCATTTTTGCTCGCCACACCTTTCTTTGGCGGCCTCTCGGACGCAAGCCTCGATCTCCTTGTCTCAATGCTGGTCGAACGCAGCTTTGATGCCGGCGCCAACGTCGTCGCGGAAGGCGATCCGGGGCGCTCGATGTTCATCGTTCACTCCGGCGAGCTCGTGGTGACCAAGCGCGGAGATTCGGGGCGCGCGATTCGCATTTCGACTCTCGCACAAGGCGACTTCTTCGGCGAGATGACGCTGATCGAGATGCAGAACCGGTCGGCGACGGTCGTCGCGCAGAGCCCGACCGTGCTCTATGAGCTCACGGCCCGGGAACTCTACGCCTGCTACAAGGCCGACATCCAGGCCTATGTGATGGTGCTTCAGAACATCAACCGCGAGCTTTGCCGGCGGCTGCGCCGCGCCGACAATCGCATCACGGAGCTGCTGGTGCTTCGCGCGGGTCAATAGGGCGCAACGGCTGCTCAGGCCTTCAATCGATCACTCGCGTATGCACTTTGTGCCAGGAACGGGGACCACAAACGGAGCTACCTGAGTACAGATCAGAATGGCTACGAGTCCTGCTGGGCTAGGAGAAGAGCTGGCGTCGGACCCTGTTACCACTTTTTCCCGACGCTCTGGCTCTGCGGTTTCAGTGATGCTAGGGTACAAACATGTCGGATCCTTCTGGGGATCCGGCATAAACGGACGGCGGGCTTACGGACTGCCGCCCGTTTATCTCTAGATTGAAATACTCAAGCCTTTGGTGCTCCGCCTTCGGACAAATTCCAAAGTACGTTGGGCATGGTTGCTTTGATACACGCCCCTACGTTCTTCCCAATGACTCGGAGGCGGGTCTTTTCTAGTCACCACGCCGAAAGCTCTACGGCGTCGTGTCGACATGGCATGCTATTCAATTGCACGGACGAAGAGAATCCCGAACCTCTCATAGACGGCCGGCAAATGCAGGCGACGTACCGGCACAAGAAACGTTCGTGCGGATGTGAACGAGTTCATATTCGGCGAGGCCGCGCGGCCGTAGCATCACCGAAGCAAGTTGCGTTCTCAATTTAGCCTTTCAGGAGGTTAGATTGCCATGTGGTCAAGCGCGCTTTGCAAATTCGCCATGTCGCGTTGTTCGACGGGATGGCGCCGTGGCGGTACCTTCGCGATTGCGACGCTCTGTACCGCTTGCGTACTTTTGTTCGTGAGCGAAGCCAGAGCTCAATGCTCGGCGCGAGATGCGCTGCAGTACCACCTGCGGTCCGAGAAACCTCGCTCAACGAATGCGCCGCAAACTCCAATCAGATCCGCCGCCGACGCGCCGGTCTGGAAGACAATCAAATTGGGGAATTTCCCGGATGTGTTTGCCCTCTTCAACGCATTGGATGCAGCGGATTGTGGTGTCGGAGGTTCGGCCGAGGAAATTCTCGCACGACCGGCCTTTACCCTCAGCACGACGAAAAGGAGCGTGGATCTTTTTGCGGTATCGGCGGCTGCACTCGGCTTTCAGACCGAGACTGTACCGCTGGCGGACATCTATGACCGCGCTCAACAGCTCGGCTTTCAACTGGCGGCAGCAGAGGTCGCTCCGCAACTGAGGCTTCAATATTTTGACCAGCCGATCGGTGAATTTCTCATCATAGGAATGGCGCCGATCAAGACCTGGAGGGGCGAGCCTGTCATTCTAACAGTCGCCAATGGAGGAGCCGGACTCATCCTCATTGGCCAGGATGGCCGTGGAGACGCGCAGATATGGGTGGCGTCCCGCTTCCTGTTCATGCGATCGAGGGAGGGCGTGCCTGCCGACTGGCCCAAGGCTGCGGACCTTGAAACGTCAAAGCCGCCGTGAGGCGGCTTCTCAATTCAATCCGAGTGATCCCGGTGGCGGGTCACGCTTCGCAGCTGAAGCGCGATGGTTTTAGGTCGAATAATCATCGCGCTTCAGCCCTTTGTTTGAGCATGATCTCCGCGCAAACGCGTTCCGCATTTGTCGCGAGGGAAAACCGCTGCGCACTTTTCCGGATCCAGCTACTTCAGCTTGAGCCGATACGTCTCGTGGCAGTCGTTGCAGCGGTCGTTGATGGTCGTGTAGGCGGCCTTCAGGCTCCTGACGTCCTTGATCTTGCCCTTGACGTCGGCGAGCGCTTTCTGCACCGGCGGGATCTTGGAGTCGAAGTCGGCCTTGTTCTGCCAGACTTTTGGCGACGAGCCGTAAGACGCGTTGACCACATCCTGCTTCGGATTAACCTCGAAAGTCTTCGCGATCTTGCCGACGTCAGCCTCCAGGCTGGCCAGCGCCTCGTCGACGGCCTTCTGGTTGTAGGGAATCTCGCCCTTGGTCATCTTCTGGATGACCGAGTAGAGGCTCTTGGCCTGCGAGCGCATCAGGTTATCCTGCTGAACGGCAATCTCCTGCTGCGCCATCACGGCGCCCGCACCCAAGAGCAGGGTGCCCATGACAACAATCATCCGCTTCATTGAATAGTTTCTCCCGCTCGCAGGCGTTTACGGTGCAGCCGCGCGCCCGCGTCACGAGCATCGGCGGCCATCCCTGAATAGAACCCCGCGGCGGGAGTTTATTCCCGCTCGAGGAGATCAAGGTTGAGAGCGTTTTCAAGCGAAGCGGATACCGCTTCGCGTCAAGAAAACGCGTCAAAACAAGAATCTAGGGGCCCCGTTCCGATTTTATCGGAACGGAAAAGGCTCAGAGGCTGTGACGGCGATGATGCTCGTGGAGGGCGATCCACACCCGCTCCGGCGTCGCCGGCATGTCGATGTGGTCGATCTTGTACTCGCGCCAGAGGCCATCGACGATGGCGTTGACCACGGCAGGACAGGAGCCGATCGCGCCGGCCTCACCCGCCCCCTTCACGCCAAGCGGATTGGTCTTGCAGGGGACGTTGTGGGTCTCGAAGATGAAGGCGGGACCATCAGCCGCACGCGGCAGCGCGTAGTCCATGTAGGTCGCGGTGATGAGCTGCCCGTCACTGGGGCCGTACACCACCTGCTCCATCAGCGCCTGCCCGATGCCCTGCATGGCGCCGCCATGCACCTGGCCCGCGAGCAGCAGCGGATTGAGCGTCTTGCCGAAATCGTCGACGATCACGTAGTTGACGATCTTGATGATGCCGGTGGCCGGATCGATCTCGACTTCCGCCAGATGCGTGCCGTTGGGATAGGTGCCGTCGGCGCTGGCAAAGGTCGCGCTGCCGTTCATCTTCGATGGATCGGCCCCGGGACGCTTGGCGAGATCGGCAAAGGAGATCGAGCGGTCGGTTCCGGCGATGCGGATTGCGCCGGCCGAAATCTCGAGGTCGCCGGCGCTGGCCTCCAGCGCCTGCGCTGCGACCTCTTTCAGCTTCTTGCCCAGCTCGCCCGTTGCACGCTCCACGCAGACGCCGCCGGTCGGGATCGAGGCCGAGCCGCCGGTGCCTAAGCCCGTCGCGATCTCGTCGGTGTCGCCCTGGTGGATGTGCACGCGCTCCGGCGGCAGGCCGAACTGCTCGGCAACGATCTGGGCATAAGCCGTATGGTGGCCCTGCCCGCTCGATTGCGTGCCGATCAGGACGGTGACGTCGCCGTTGGGATCGAGCCGCACATTGGCGGTCTCTTCGCCCATCACGCCGCAGATCTCGACATAGCTCGCAAGGCCGATGCCGCGGACCAGGCCCTGCTTCTTGGCGCCCTTGGCGCGCTTCGGAAACTCCTTCCAATTGGCAATTTCCATTGCGCGCTTCAAATGCGCGGCGAAGTCGCCGGAGTCGTACACCTTGCCGGTGGCCGTCTTGTAAGGCAGTGCCTTCGGCGCAATGAAATTCTTGCGGCGGATGGCGTCGGGCGTCATGTCGAGTTTTCGCGCGCAGGCATCGACCAGACGTTCGATGACGTAGGCAGCCTCCGGCCGGCCCGCGCCGCGATAGGCGTCGACAGGCACGCTGTGGGTGAACACCGTACGCACCCGGCAGTGGAAGGCCTGGATGTCGTAGAGCCCCGGCAGCATGCCGGCGCCGCCATGGGGAATGTAGGGCCCGAAGGTCGAGAGATACGCGCCCATGTCGCCCATGAGGTCGCAATCCATCGCCAGGAATTTTCCGTCCTCCGCGAGCGCCATCTTCGCCGTGGTGACGTTGTCGCGGCCCTGCGCGTCGCCCATGAAGTGCTCGGAGCGGTCCGCCGCCCACTTCACCGCCTTCTTCAGCTTGCGCGCCGCGACCGCCATCAGGGCGTATTCCCGATAGGGAAACAGCTTTGTGCCAAAACCGCCGCCGACGTCGGGGCAGATCACCCGCATCTTGTCGGTGGGGATGTTGAGCACGTTCTGGCAGAGGATGTCGCGCAGGCGATGGCTGCCCTGGCTGCCGACGGTGAGCGTGAGATGATCGCGCTTGGCGTCGTATTCGCAGACGGCCGCGCGGGTCTCCATGAAGCTCGCGACCACGCGTGGATTGACGATGTTGATCTCGGCCACCGCATGCGCCTTGGCGAAAGCGGCTTCCGTCGCCTTCTTGTCGCCGATCGAGACGTCGAACAGCAGATTGCCGGGCTTGTCGGGCCAGACCTGCGGCGCGCCCTTCTTCACGGCGTTGACGACGCCGGTCACGGCCGGCAGCGGCGTCCATTTGACCTCGATCGCTTCGATGGCGTCGCGGGCCTGGTCGATGGTCTCGGCCACCACGAAGGCGATGGAATCACCGACATGGCGCACCTCGTCCTTGGCCAGGATCGGGTATGGCGGTCCGGTGAACGGGTCGGTCTCGAGGTTGAACAGGCACGGCAGATTGCCGAGATCCCCGACTTCGGCGGCGGTCAGGACCAGCGCCACGCCAGGCAGTGAGCGGGCGCGGCTCACATCGATCGTGTATTTGGCATGGGCATGCGGCGAGCGCAGCATCAGGGCGCGAAGTGCGGCCTGCGGCGCATAGTCGTCGGTATAGCGGCCCTTGCCGCGGATCAGCGCATCGTCCTCCTTGCGAAGCACGCTTTGGCCGACGCCGAACTTGATGGGAGCAGCCATCTTGTCTCCATTTCCCATTGGTTGTTTTGCCGCCATATTGCAGCGGATCGGCTGGCAGCGCAAACGGCTTTAGCCATGAACATTGGCCGCAGGCCGGGAAAGAGGCCCCTCGCCCGTCATAGCGGGATTGCGTGGAAAGGCCTCAGCTCGCTCGCTTCCCTGTGGAGATCGATGACCCTGCGGACCTCCTCGACGCGCTCGGTCGCGGCGGCCAATTGGCCCGCATAGGCCATGCGATCACTTACATCACACCACGGCTCCACAGATAGGCCGTGCTATCTCTAAGCCTATCGATAGCTCGTTGAGGTGTGATGTAGTCGATCTCGCCGCGCGTCAAGCCGATATCCATCAGCTCCCTGTCACTCAGGTCCTGCAAGGCGGTTCGCAGGCTCTGGCGCCGACGCCGCTCCTGAAACGCAAGCCAATATCGCTTGAGCAGGCTCAAGACGCTCCACGTCGATGCGGCCGTCGGTCGAGCAGCCTCCTTTTCCGCTGCAATGGACGCATTGAGGTGCGCCGCAGCCAAAGCCGCGTCCATTGCGTCGTTCGGCAATGCGATGGAGAGGTCGAGGCGGAGCGCTGCGGCATCGCGCTCGGTCTCGGATGCGACGTTCGTCTGTTGGGGTGGCATCGGATGCTCCTGCTGTTGTGCCGGCAGGGAGCGTGGCCAAATAAAAGGCCCCGTCCGATGCCGACGGGGCCTGGTGAAAAGATGTCGTCGTCGAATTCCTAGCGCGCGACTCCTTCCACGGCCCAGCCGAAGCGGGTCATGTGCGTGAAGCTGACGGTGCGCACCGATTTGTTCATGCGCCGCCACTACCACGACGATCGCGCAAAATCAAGAGATGTGCAGACGTCCCTTGCATCCTGGGGGCGAGCACCTCGCCCCGGCGCATTGGCGTGCCGCGCCAGCCCCTCACAATGCCAGCGCGACTTCGGCCAACGCCAACGATCGGGCCTGCGCGACTTCGATCGATCGAGCCAAATCGATAGCCTCGCGGATTTTCCCGCTCTTCGCTTCGGCTTTAACTATCGCGTAGAGCAAAACCGACCGCCACTGTGCGTTGTCCTCGGCCCGCGCCAGCTTGGCCGCACCGGCAAAATTTCCTATCTCAGCTTCCGCGTTGACCAGGATGCCGATCGCCGCTCGCGGCCTCGGTGGGCTGACCGGATTAATCGTGCTAAGCGCTTCCGTAAGCGTCGCCGACGCGGCTGACGCCAGTCCCGCGCCCGCTTGCGCCTGAGCGATATTGCCCAGTACCTGTGTGCGGCGCACGTCATCTTGAATCAACCGTGCCGCGCTGCAAGCCTGGTCGAAATTCCTGTTTGCCTCGTCTGTCAGCCCGGCCTTGAATTGCCCTCTGGCGAGTTCGGCGCGGGCGCCGGCACTAGATTCGTCCCGCGCGATCGCTGATACCAACCGCTGAGCCTCGGAGATTTCCCCTGCACTGGCGAGCGACTTAACGACGGCTGCGATTGCGTCGGCGCGAATCTGCTCATGAACGATGGATTGCGCAATTGCGGCGGCCTCGATCATCCGCCCAATTTTGAGGTGAGCATCAACGACGGCACGCATCACCATTGATGAAGCGCGCGCATCGCCAATCGATGTCGCGGTCTTCGTCGCAGCTTCAATGTAGCCCACGCGGGCCTGCTGCCGGCCAATCGCCTCAAGCTCGACCGCGCCGCGCCCGCTTGTCATCGAATATGCTGTTGCGAGCAAAAAGGTAGCTGCAGCGTCGCTGGCAAACCCGGCTTCCGCTTGAGCGAATGCAATCCCGGATGCGAGTGATCCTCGCACTTGATTGAGCGCCGGCGATTGGACGATCGTCAATGCACGTTGGAAGCTGACGAGCGCGTCTTGCTTCTGCCCGGCCTTGGCCTGCGCCAGTCCAATCATCGCACGCGCAGTCGCATCATCCGCGCCTTGCAACCCGCGAATAGCTTCGTCGATGAGACAGATCTTTGTCGGAGCTTTGCTGCACTCGTTCCAGGCAGAATCATCCCCCGCAGGGTTCTGAGCCGACACAGAGATGGAGCCGACGAGACAACAAATGCTAATGAATATGCCAACCCAAGGTCGTTTCGGTCTCATCGGTGTGCCGCCAGAAAACCGGTGCTGTTGCGCCACAGCACCTCCCATGAAGATGCAATCTGGGGTAGATGCGCATGGGTGTCAAACGGAAGCTCGAGACAGAGCCTGTCTTGGCAAAAAGTTTCTCGATTCCACAGGTACGTGGACTCCGAGGATTGCTTGGGGATTACACACCTAGCCGCGCAGCAGCGACACAAGCCAGCGGCGGCCAAACAACGCGAGGATCGCGAGCGCATACATGATCGTCCCTCCGACGGCGAGCACGAGCAGTGTCAGTTCGTCCCGGAAGGGCTGGGTGGGAGCGAAAGTGGTCGCGCAGAAGCGCGCAATCAGCCAGAAGGCCGCCGCGAGGATGATGCCGGTCACGAGGAATTTGGCGAGCGACGAGAGCCAGGCGCGGTCCAGCACGAGAAAACCTCGCCGCACCGCGAAAAAGAGCACCAACAGCAGATTGGTCCAGACGCCGACGGCTGTTGCCAGCGCCAGGCCGATCTGGGCCAGCGAACCCATCAAGGCAACCTTGAGCGCGACGTTGACCGCGATGCCGGTCAGCGAGGCCCGAACCGGCGTCGCGGTATCCTTGCGCGCATAGAAGGTCGCGACCGCGCTGCGGATCAGCACGAAGGGAACCAAACCGATGGCATAGGCCGCGAGCGTCGCGCCGGCGGCAGCGGCATCGGCCTTCGAGAACGCCCCGCGGGCAAACAGCGCGCGCATGATCGCGTCGGGGACGGTGATGAAGGCCGCAACGAAGGGGATCGAAAACAGCAGCGTGAAATCGAAGGCGCGGCGCTGGGCCTTCATCGCGCCGTCATGGTCGCTGGCCGTGATCCGCCGCGACATCTCCGGCAGCAATACCGTGCCGATGGCGATGCCGATGACGCCGATCGGCAGCTGATTGAGGCGGTCGGCATAATAGAGCGCCGACAGCGCGCCTGCGGGCAGGAAGGTCGCGATGATGGTGTCGGCGAACAGCGCGACCTGCGTGCCCATCGAGCCCAGCGTCGCGGGGCCTAACGCTCTAAAGAAGCTGCGGACGTCTTCGTCGAGCTTGAGCGGCGCAAAGCGCGGCAGGCCGCCGTGGCGCGCGAGATCGCCCGCGAGCAGGAAATATTGCAGGAAGCCCGAAATCAGGACGCCCCAGGCGGCGGCATGCCCCGCACTGGGAAACCAGGCGGCGAGCGCCAGCGTCATCATCATCGAGATGTTGAGGAAGATCGACGCGGCCGCCGCACTTGCAAAGCGCTGCATCACGTTGAGCATGCCGCCATAGAGCGTCACCAGCGTGATCAGCAGCAGGTAGGGAAAGGTGATTCGCGTCAGCTCGATCGCGAGCTTGCGCTGCTCGGCATCCTCGCTGAAGCCGGGCGCCAGGATGGTCATCGCCTGCGGCATGAACAGCCAGGCCACGATCAGCAGCACGAGTTGCGAGGCGAGCAGCAGGGTGAAGATGCGGTCGGCGAACAGTTTTGCGGCCGCCTCCCCCTTCTCGCCATGGACATGGGCGTAGGCAGGGACCCAGGCGGCGTTGAACGCGCCCTCGGCAAAAATCGAGCGGAAATGGTTGGGCAGGCGCAGCGCCACGAAGAAGGCGTCCGCGACCGGCCCCGCGCCCAGGATCGCCGCGAGCATGATGTCGCGGGCAAATCCCGTCAGCCGCGAAAGCAGCGTGTATCCGCCGACCGTGAAGATGCGTCCGAGCATCCGTCCCTTCTAGAGCATGAGACGATTAGGTCTAGGTGCAAACCGCGAAGGAGGTGCGCTCCCTCTCCCGCTTGCGGGGGAGGGTTGGGGTGGGGGTGCTTCCGCAATGAGGGCTCCCCGTGTGGAGAAAGCCCTCACCCGGCGCCTTCGGCGCGACCTCTCCCGCAAGCGGGAGAGGTGAACCGAAATCAGGTTGAAATCGCGCCGCGCACAGCGGCGATGATCCGCTCCTGGGCCGCCTCGTCGAGATAGGCATGCATCGGCAGGCTGATGACGTCCTGCGACAGGCTCTCGCAGCCCGGCAGCCCGCCCTCGGCGACCGGATACTGCTTATAGGCGGTCTGCTGATGCATCGACTTGCCGTAATAGATCGCGGTCGGCACGCCCTGGGCCTTCAGCGCGGCGGCAAAGCCGTCGCGATCGGTGCCCTCTGGCAGTCGGATCGTGTACTGCGCCCAGACCGAGGTGCAGCCGGGCGCGAGACGCGGCACGGTGACGACGTTGGACAGGCCGCGGGCATAGCGCTCGGCGACCTTGTTGCGGGCGGCGATCTCGTCGTCAAATATCTTGAGCTTCTCGATCAGGATCGCGGCCTGCATGGTGTCGAGCCGGCCGGTCAGGCCGAGGCGGACGTTGTCGTATTTGTCGACGCCCTGCCCGTGCACGCGGATGCTGCGCAGCGTGGCGGCAAGTTCGTCGTCATCGGTGAAGATCGCGCCGCCGTCGCCGAAGCAGCCGAGCGGCTTGGCCGGGAAGAAGCTGGTCGTGGTGGCATGGGCCAGGCTGCCGAGCTTGCGGCCCTTGTAGCTCGCGCCAAAGCCCTGGGCTGCGTCATCGATCACGAACAGGCCTTCGGCCTTGGCGACCTCGGCAATGGCGTCGTGATCGGCGGGCTGCCCGAACAGATCGACCGGAATGACCGCGACGGGCCTGAGGCCGGCCTTCCGCGCGGTCGCGACGCCGCGCTTCAGGGACTCGGCGCTCATGTTGAAGGTCGATTCGTCGACGTCGACATAGACCGGCGTGGCGCCGGTCCGCGCCGCCGGCGAAGCGGTTGCGATGAAGGTGAACGACGGACAGAGCACGGCATCGCCGGGGCCGACATTCTTCGCCATCAGCACCATCAGCAGCGCATCCGTCCCGCTGGCGCAGCCGATCACGTGCTTGGAGCCGCAATAGGCTGCGAGCTGCTTCTCGAACTCGGCGACCTCGGGGCCGTTGACGAACTGGCAATGGTTGAGAACGCGGGCAACGGCTGCATCGAGCGAGGCGCCGAGCCGGCGGCGCTGCGCGGCGATGTCGATGAACGGAATGGGATCGGAACGCAGATGCTGGTTCATGGCGCCTTGCGAAATTTGAGTACTCGACATGGATCGGGATCAGCCGGCGACGCGGCGCGGTCCCTTGCGGGCCACGGAGGCCGCAGCCGGCCGGCTCGGCGTTTCCAGGCAGCGCGTGGCGATTTCAAGGCTGGCGACGCCCTCGTCGCCGGTCACTGCCGGCGTCTCGCCGTGACGCACGGCGTTGAGGAACGAGATCAGCTCGGCGCGCAGCGGCTCGTCATGACCGACCGGCAGATGCCGCATCGAATAGGCGCCGTCAGGCTTGAAGCCAAAACATTCGGTGACCTGGCGCGTCAACAGGTCGCCCATGACATACTTGCCGCGGGTCGCGACCGTGACGCTGCGCGCCTTGAACGGCGTCAGCCAGTTGGTGTTGATGTGGGCGAGCACGCCGTTGGCGGTGCGGAACTGCAAGAGCGCGATGTCCTCGCGCTCTGCAACCGCGCTCGAGAGCTGCGGCTGCACCTCGACGATATCGGACTCGGTGAACCAGCGGATCAGATCGATGTCGTGCACCGCGAGGTCGATGACCACGCCGACATTCGACATGCGCGGCGGGAACGGACCGACACGGGTGATCGCGATCGAGAGGATGTCCTCGCCCGCGATCGCCTGCTTGACGGCCGCGACCGCCGGGTTGAAGCGCTCGACATGGCCGACCATCAGCGTGACGCCGGCGGCCTGCGCCGCCGCCACGATCTCGCGTCCCTCCTCGACCGTGGAAGCGATCGGCTTCTCGACGAGGACGTGAATGTTGTTGGCGATGCAGGCGAGCGCGATCTCGTGATGCAGATGGGTCGGAGCCGCCACGGTGACCGCATCGACGCCTTCGGCAAAGAGCTGATCGAGGTTTTCGAAGCTCACGCAATTGGCGAGTTCGGTTGCCCGCGTCCGGTGCGCCGGAGACGGATCGACGACGCCGACCAGGCTGACGCCCGGCAAACCGCTAAGCACGCGCGCATGGTTGCTGCCCATGACGCCCGCGCCGATGACGCCGACGCGCAGGCCGGACTTCAAGCCCGCATTGGCCGGTGCAGACGCTTTGGAACTCATGTGTTCGAACCCCGATTCAACGCAAATCCCCGGCCACCCTCCTAGCACGTCGCCACAAATGTGGCGAATGCCGAGATACCTACCCGGACACGATTTGATTCAAAAAGTTACACGTTCACCGGGCCTTAGCGCCGACTTTTACCGCCGTGGCCGGCCCGGATCGCGTGATTCGGAGCTCGCTGGTTACGACCTTTGATAGTCGTCTTCAATCCGGATGATATCGTCTTCCCCGAGATAGCTGCCGGTCTGGACCTCGATCAGTTCCAGCATGATTTTACCGGGGTTCTCCATCCGGTGGACCGCGCCCATCGGGATGTAGATCGACTCATTCTCGTGCACCGTCTTCACGGTCTCGTTGACGGTGACGCGGGCCGCCCCGCGGACCACGATCCAGTGCTCTGCGCGATGGTGATGCTTCTGCAGCGACAGCCGCCCGCCCGGCTTCACCACGATGCGCTTGACCTGGTGGCGCTCGCCATTGTCGACCGACTGATAGCTGCCCCAGGGGCGATGCACCTTCAGATGCTCCTCGGTCACCTTGGGCGCGACCGCCTTGAGCTTGGTCACGAGACGCTTCAGGCCATTGGCGTCCTTCTGGCGCGACACCAGAACCGCGTCGGCGGTTGCCACCACGACGAGATCGTCGACGCCTTCGAGCGCGACCAGCGCATGATCGGTCGTGACGTTGCAGTTGCGGGAATCCTCGAACACGGCGGTGCCGTGCGCGGCATTGCCCTGCGCGTCCTTGTCGGACAATTCCCACACTGCGTGCCAGGAGCCGACATCGGACCAGCCGCAGGACACCGGCACCACCGCGGCGCGCGCGGTCTTCTCCATCACGGCATAGTCGATCGAGATCGCCTTCGCCGCACCGAACGCCGTCGGGTCCAGCGTCACGAAGCCGAGGTCGCGGCCCGCATGGGCAACCGCGTCAGACACGGCCTGCACGCTCGCCGCATCGACATTGCGATATTCGTCGAGCAGCACCGCGGCCGGGAACATGAAGTTGCCGCTGTTCCAGAGATAGCCGGAGTTGACATAGTCGGATGCCTTCACGGCGTCCGGCTTCTCGACGAACTTTGCGACCGCTTGCACCTCGCCCGAAATCGCATCGCCCGGATTGATGTAGCCGTACTCAGTCGCAGGCCGCTCCGGCTTGACGCCGAAGGTGACGATCCGCCCGGCTTGCGCCGCGACCAGTCCCTGGCGGCAGGCGGCGACGAAGGCGGCGGCATCCTTCACCACGTGGTCGGCGGCGAGCGCCAGCACGACCGCTTCCTTGTCGCGGGTTTGCGCGAAGGCCGCACCCGCGGCAATCGCCGGACCGGAATCCCGGCGCATCGGCTCGAGCAGAATGTCGGCCTCGATGCCAATCTCGGCCAGTTGCTCCAGCACCATGAAGCGATAGGCCGCATTGGTGATGACAACAGGACGATCGAACAGCGCAGCGTCCGAGACGCGCAGCAGCGTGTCCTGGAACGTCGAGCGCGTGCCGAACAGCGGCAGGAACTGTTTTGGCCGCACCTCGCGCGAGGCCGGCCACAGACGCGTGCCGGCACCGCCGCACATGATGAGGGGAATGATACGTTTATCCATCGTCATCTCAGACCTTGTAATAGTCGCGATACCAGGCGACGAAATTTCGGACGCCGTCCTCGATCGGGGTCGACGGTGCAAATCCGGTATCGCGCATCAGATCGGCGACATCAGCGAAAGTTGCGGGCACGTCTCCCGGCTGCATCGGCAGCATTTCCTTGATTGCGGTCCGGCCCAATGCGCGCTCGATGAGCCCGACCACGTGCATCAGTTCCTCCGGATGGTGGTTGCCGACATTGTAGATCTTGGACGGCGCATTGGCGGCAGCCGGATTGTCCGTGGGGATCCGTGCGATCAGCCTTGATACTACACGGGTGACATCGTCGACATAGGTGAAGTCGCGACGCATCTTGCCATGGTTAAAGAGCCGGATCGGTCGTCCTTCCATGATCGCGTTTACGAACAGAAACATGGCCATGTCGGGGCGGCCCCACGGCCCGTAGATGGTGAAGAACCGCAATCCCGTGACGGGCAGCCGATACAGATGGCTGTAGGACTGCGCCATGGCCTCGTTGGCCTTCTTGGTCGCGGCGTAGAAACTGACCGGATGATCGGTCCTGTCGTCCTCGGCGAACGGCATTTTTGTGTTGCCGCCGTAAACGGACGATGACGATGCGTAGACGAGATGACGACAACCGTTCCGCCGGCATCCCTCCAGCACGTTGAGAAAGCCCTGGAGGTTGGAATCGACATAGGCCTGCGGATTGTCGATCGAGTAGCGCACGCCGGCCTGGGCGCCGAGATGAACGACGGTGGCAAACCGGTGCTTGCCAAACAGATCAGCCATGGATTCGCGATCCGCAAGGTCGATCTGCTCGAAGGAGAAGCCGCGCTCTGCGCGCAGGACATCGAGCCGCGCGCGCTTCAACGCGGGATCGTAATAGCTGTTGAGATTGTCGAGGCCGATCACCGGCCGGCCTTCGGCCAGGAGCTGGCGGGCAACGTGAAAACCGATGAAACCGGCGGCCCCCGTAACCAAAATCGCCTGATCCGTCATCCTGTTCCCAAAGCCCGGGTCCCGGGCTTCCTGTGTGGTGGCGCCAGCTGACGCCTCTTTAGCCAGCGGATCGCGGGGATCGCAAGTGCCGGCCAAGAAACCTGCCAAGAAACCTGCCACGAGTATTGCAGGATCGGGGTATTGCAAGATTGACGCCAAGACCATACCAAGGCGCCCAAATTCGGCGCGCGGCGTCGATTTACGCCTATTCTCAAAAACCCTGTCCAAGTGCGGGCGAGATGCGCCGAATTTTGCTGTCGACGGCCAAGATCGTGATTTCAGCGGCGCTGCTCTACCTGGCGCTCCGCAAGGTCAACCCGTCCGAACTGGTCTCGCGCTTCACCGTGACGAGCCTGTTCTGGATCGCCATGGCGATCGCGGTGACGTTTCTGCAGATCTTCGTCGGCGTGCTGCGGTGGCGCGAGATCAGCGCCGAATGCGGCGCGCCGCTCGAGCTGCCGCGCGCAATGCGCTACAATGTGATCGGAACGTTCTTCAACCAGACCCTGCCCTCCGCAATCGGCGGCGACGCGGTGCGGCTCTGGCTGGTGGCGCGCGCCGGCGCCGGGTGGCGCGCGGCGACCTACTCGATCTTCGTCGATCGCGCCATCGGGCTGATCGCGCTTGCCATCGTGATCGTCGCAAGCCTGCCCTGGAGCTATCGCCTCATCACCGACCCGCAAGGACGCTCGGCTCTGCTGTTCGTGGACCTTGCAGCGCTCGCCGGCGGTCTCGGCTTCCTGGTGTTCGGCGCGCTGACTTGGGGCTGGCTGAAGCGCTGGTGGGCGACCCATCATATTCACGCCTGCGCCGTGATCGCCAACCGGGTGCTGTTCAGTCCGACGCGCGGACCGATCGTGGCAACCCTGTCGCTGCTCGTTCACGTGCTGACGGTCGTGATCGCCTGGTGCATCGTGCAGGCGATCGCAGCACCCGTCGGCTTTGGCGACATCTTCCTGCTCGTTCCGCCGGTCATGCTGATCACCCTGATGCCGATCTCGATCGCCGGCTGGGGCGTGCGCGAGGCGACGATGGGCCTTGCCTTCGGCTTCGCCGGTCTTGCGGCCAACGAAGGCGTCAACATCTCGCTACTGTACGGCGCGGTGTCCTTCATGGTTGGCGCGTTCGGCGGCCTAGTCTGGATCTTCAGCGCGGAAAAAGCCGCGCAGGGCTCAGCGCCGATCGGAAACCGTGAATAAAGCTTCGCTGAACACGCCCCGGCGTGACATTGCAATCTCGAACTATGGCAGTCTCACATTTTCGGTGGCTCCTTATAGAAATTGGCGTCACTTCACGGATTTGAGATGAAGATCAGCGTCATCACAGCCAGCTATAATTCCGAAGCGACGATCGGCACCACCATCGAATCCTTTCTAGGACAAACACATCCCGACAAGGAGATGCTGGTCGTCGACGGGGCGTCCGGGGATTCCACGCTCAAGATCGTGGAGTCGTTTGGCTCCCGCGACATTCGCGTGATTTCCGAGCCCGACAAGGGCGTCTATGACGCCATGAACAAGGGTCTCCGCCTGTACACGGGAGCCGCTGTCGGATTCCTCAATTCGGACGACACATTTCACGACAGCACCGTGTTGGCAGCGATCGCGACCGCCCTGCAAGATGCCGACATCGTCTATGGCGACCTCAATATGGTCACCGACCATCGCACCAAGGCGCTTGTACGCGCCTGGCGTGGCGGCCATTTCAGACGAAATTCGTTTCAGCTGGGCTGGGTTCCCCCACACCCGACATTCTACATGCGCAGGGAAGTGGCACAGAAAGTCGGCGATCACGATCTGAGCTATGTCACGACAGCCGACTACGACTATATGCTTCGTGCACTGGCGCTCAACGATTTCAGGGTCACGTACCTTCCCCGGGTGATCGCGGACTTCCAGATGGGCGGCATCAGCACCAGCGGTTGGCGAGTCACCCTGCGCGGCAATCTGGAGTGCCTTCGGTCCCGCCAAGAACACTTGAATGCACCGTTCATCGATGCTGCGTTCTTCCTGCGCTTTATCAGGCGGATTTTCCAGCTCCGCTGACCGCAACGCTTGCCATTACTTCACTGGGATCTCCAGATTCGGCATTTGACCCGAATTCCGGAACGGCGTCCTTCAGTATAGTCCTGATGGTCGCCCGATCGTCGCGCGCGATCGCCTGTTCGAGGCCTGCGATCCATTTGCGCAAGGTGAGCATCGGCGGCTCGTTGGGCCGCGCGGCCATGATGCCGGCGACCCCGATCTCGACCGTCGGCTCTTCGGATGCGAACAGGATCTCGTTGAGCCGTTCGCCCGGCCGCATGCCGGTGAACGTGATCTCGATGTCGTAGCCGGGCTGCAGGCCCGACAGGCGGATCATGCGCTCGGCCAGATCGACGATCTTCACGGGCTGGCCCATGTTGAGCACGTAGACCGAGACGTTCGAGCGCTTCGCGGCAAGCGCGTGCGTCGCCGCCGTGATCACGAGGTCGCAGGCCTCGCGGATGGTCATGAAGTAGCGGACCATGTCGGGATGCGTGACGGTCACCGGACCGCCGGCCTCGATCTGCGCCTTGAATTTCGGCACGACCGAGCCGTTCGACGCGAGCACGTTGCCGAACCTGACCGAGATGAGCCGCATCGGCGGCCTGCTGCCGCCGGTCTGCATGGACAGATCGTGGTCGAGCGCCTGGCAATACATCTCGGCGAAGCGCTTGGTGAGACCCAGCATCGACACCGGCTCGATCGCCTTGTCGGTCGAGATCATCACCATCGCCTCGGCGCCGGCCGCGAACGCCGCATCGGCGACGTTGATCGAGCCGAAAATGTTGGTCTTGACCCCTTCGCTCCAGTCGCGTTCCAGGATCGGCACGTGCTTGAGCGCCGCGGCATGGAACACGATGTCGGGCTTGAACTCGGCCATCAGCCGCAGCACGCGCTCCCGATCGCGGATATCGGCGATCCGCCCTTCGACGGCGGCACTGGTGCCGTGCTCGGCGAGCGCTTCGGTGATCGCGTACAGCGCCGGCTCGGAATGCTCGACGATCAGGAGGCGGGCCGCGCCGAAGGCCACCACACGTTCGCAGATCTCCGAGCCGATCGATCCGCCGCCGCCGGTGACGATCACGGCCTTGCCCCTGATCAGGGCCTCAAGCCGCGCATAGTCGATGGCCTCGCTCGGGCGCAGCAGCAGATCCTCGACCGCGATCGAGGTCAGCCGCGGCGTGTCCCCGCTCTCCAGCGAGGGCATCCGGCTGACGATCAGGCCCAGCCGCCGCGCCCGCATCAGCACGGATTCGGGATGCGCGTCCGACTCGAACGCCGACGGCGTCATCACCGCGCGCGTAATCGGCTTCTTGCGCTTGGCGTAGTCGGAGATCACGTCCTCGATGTCGTCGATCCCGCCGAGCACCGGCACGTTGCGGATCGACTGGCCGCGATCGGAAGCCGACGGCGACAGCACGCCGACCGGCCAGATGCGCTTGATGGCGCCGCTTTCGATGCCGCGCAGCAGCACCTCGGCATCCGCAGCGCGGCCGATCAGCAGCGTCGGCGCGGCATCCTCGGTCCTGGCGTGCCGCCGCACGCGCGTATAGCGGAAATAGCGGTATGCCAGCCGCAGCGCGCTCAGGAAGGAGATTTCCAGGAACCAATAGAGGACGATGGTCACCTTGCCGAGGAAGAAGGTGCCATGGACGTTAGGCGCCACGAAGATGTAGTCGAGCACCAGGAGGGCGACGGTCAGCACCGTCGAGACGCGGATGATGTTCAGCGCATCCGGCAGCGAGATGAAGCGCCATTTCGTCGTGGTCAGATTGAAGACGAAGAACACGACCACGCTGAAGGCGAGGAAATAGGGCAGGATCGTCAGGAGCAGCGGCAGGCGGATGAAGAAGCCGTCGCCGCCATCGAACCGCAGATAGAACGCGGCAAACAGCGCCGCCGCCGTCGCAAGCAGGTCGTGAAGCGCAATCAGGAAATTGCGCAAGGTGAGATGCGAAAAGCGCGTCATCCGCCGATCGATTTGTATCCGGTTATCCCCAATCTGACCGCGCTGATAGCGCATCTGGCCGCCACTTGCCAGCAATCCGCGTGTCAGGAACCGCCTTCCCCCACAGCGGGATCGGCACGCCGGGCCCCGAGGACCATTCCCCCGGCTATGCCGACGCCGAGCACGTACATCCACCCCTCGTGGAAATCGAACAAATGGGAATTGAACAGCGAGGTGAAGATGTTCTGGACCACCACCAGGAGTCCGATCCAGTTGCCGAGCCCATCGCCGCGAAACAGCAGGAGGTGGAGCATCCACATGGCGTAGAGAATCACCACGCCGATGACACCCCACTGCACCGCCACGTTCAGGGTCTGGTTATGGGGATTGCCGATGATCTCACTGGAGGCCTGGTCGCGACCGCCGGTCGCGGCAAGCTCGAACAGCCTGCGGGTCGATCCGGTTCCATGCCCCTTGATCGGCGCCTCCGCAAAGAAGCCGAGCGATTTCCGCCAGAATTCGAGCCGCAGCCCGACCGAGGTCGAGGTGCCCTGCTCCTTGTAGAGCCGGTACTGGCTGGAGAAGGTTTCCACGGTGCTGCGCAACTGGGGCGAAGTTTGCCAGGCAAGCAGCGAGATGGTGAGAAGCGCGCCGGCGATGATGAGGATGCTGCGCCATTTCAGGTGAAGCAGCGCAAAGACCGCCAGCATGATCGGCACGGTGACGAGCGCGGTGCGCGAGACCACCACGAAGGCCATGTTGGCGAGGAAGCTCAGCGCGACCGCGGTCAGCAGACCCGCGAGCCAGAACCTTTTCTCGCGCACCAGCAGCACGATCGGATAGGCGAGCGCCACCGCGCAGAGCGTGAATTCCTGGCTCTGGTCGATGTAGTTCTTGACGAAGATGCCGTGCACGTAGTCGGGCTTCAGCGACAGGTTCGGGTAGAAGGCGACGAGCCACGACATGACTGAGAGCAGCGCGCAGGAGACCAGGAAGGCGATGAACACAATGTGCCCGCGCGATGAACGCTCGAAATGATAGAGCAGCACCGGCAGCACGAGCAGCTTGACCGTTGGATTCACCGCATGGAGCCGCGCACCCCAGGGCGCGTCAGACCACAGGGTGCCGACCAGCGCGAGCAGGAACAACGCGATCGGCGCCGCGCAGATCGGACGCTTCAGCGATTCGAGGAACGCCTTGAGGTCGAGAAACGGCACCATGCAGACCAGCAGCGCCGCATTGAAGATCGCCGGGAGCGACGTCGACCAGGGCAGCGAGGCCGCAGTCAGGATGGCGAACACATCGACGGTGTCTGCCCACGCCGCCGGGCTGCGCAGCCGCCGCAACAGCATCGCGGACGTCGTCTCCCGCACCAGCGCCGTCACTTGCCGCCGCTCCGGGCACGATCGACCAGCGAAGTCGTGCTGAACCCCTGCAGGATATCGACCAGCATCACCGCTCCGCCCGCGGCCTCGACGACCTCGTGGCCGACGACCCCCTCGCGGGTGTAGTCGCCGCCCTTGACCAGCACGCTCGGCCGGATCTGCGTGATCAGCCGGATCGGCGTGTCCTCTTCGAAGATGGCGACGAGATCGACGGCTTCGAGCGCTGCGAGCACTTCCGCGCGCGCGCGCTCGTCCTGGACCGGACGGCCCTCGCCCTTCAATCGTCGCACCGACGCGTCGCTGTTCAGGCCGACGATCAGCCGGTCGCAGGCCGCGCGCGCAGCCGTGAGCACTTTCACATGGCCGGGGTGCAGGATGTCGAAGCAGCCATTGGTGAAGCCGACGCGCAGGCCCTGCTTGCGCCACTCTGCGAGTTGCGCATCGAGCGCACCGGCCTCGAGCACGATCTTTTCTTCGGCAGCGAGATAGGCGTGCGGCAGGATTTTCCGGCGCAGCTCGGCCGCGCTCACGCTCGCCGTGCCCTGCTTGCCGACGGCGACCGCGGCCGCCGCATTCGCCATCCGCAGCGCGGTCTCCCAGTCGGCCCCTGCCGCAAGCGACGTTGCCAGCACGGCGGCAACGGTGTCGCCCGCGCCGGAGACGTCACGCACCTTCACCGGATGTGCCGGAACGTGGATGGCCTCGCCGCTCCGCGGCACCAGCGTCATGCCGCGCTCGCTCTGCGTCACCAGGATCGCTTCGCAATCAGCGAGCTGCATGACGTCCTGCGCGGCAGCAGCGATGCTTTGCTCGCTGTCGGCGCGGCTGCGGGTGGCCTCCGAAAACTCCTTGCGGTTGGGCGTGAGCAACGTGGCACCGCGATAGATCGCAAAATTCATGCTCTTGGGATCGACGATGACGCGCTTGCCGAGTTTTCGCGCACCGTCGATCGTGTGGCGGATCACGCGCGCGGTCAGCACGCCCTTGGCGTAATCGGACAGCAGCACGATGTCGGCGCGGGCAAGCTGCGGCAGGATCGCCTCGATCAGCTTCTGCTCGACCTCGGCGGATGCCGGTGCCGCCTGCTCCCAATCCGCCCGCAGCATGTGGGTCGAGAAATGCTCGGAGACGAAGCGCACCTTGCGGGTGGTCGGCCGGGCGGGATCGCACACCAGAATGCTCTCGACATCGGCTTCGTCGGAGAGCGCGGCTTTCAGGCGCGTTGCGGCCTCATCCGCGCCGACCAGGCCGACGAAGATGCATCGCGCGCCGAGCGCTGCGACATTGCGCGCGACGTTGCCGGCGCCCCCAATATGGTGCTCGCTGCGCTGGGCCGCGATGACGGGCGCCGGCGCCTCCGGCGAGATCCGCGACACCTCGCCATAGACGAACTCGTCGAGCATGAGGTCGCCGATACAGAGCACCGTGCGGCTCTTCATGGCTTGCGAGAGGGCGTCAAAATCGATCATCGGCGTCGGCATGGTTTTCTAGCCCACGAGGAAATCAGGCACGATTGCAGCCGCGGCGGAAGTGCGCTCCCTCTCCCGCTTGCGGGAGAGGGTTGGGGTGAGGGTGTCACCGCAATCGAGAACCCCCAAGAGGAGAGAGCCCTCACCCGCGCCTTCGGCATAGCCGAGGCTTCGCCTCGGCGTTCTCTTGAAGGACGGCCGCAGCGGGCGGCCTATGCCTCTCCCGCAAGCGGGAGAGGTTAAGGAGCCCGTGGCCAGATCGATCAAACCGAACGCGATCATGCTCTGGCCCTCAGCGGAAGCGATCGGGCTGATCGAGATAGCCCCTGACATAGGCCGAAACCGCGTCCTCGAGCGCCGTGAAGCCGCCGTTATAGCCGGCGCGACAGAGGCGATCGACCTCGCTCTGGGTGAAGTATTGATAGCTGCCGCGAATCTGCTCGGGCATGTCGACATACTCGATGTTCGGCTTGCTGCCGAGCGCCGCGTAAGCCGAGAGGATCAGATCCCTGAAGCTCCGCGCCTTGCCCGTTCCGACGTTGAAGAGGCCGGACACGGAGGGCGCAGCGAGCAGCCACAGGATGACGCGGACGACGTCATCGACATAGATGAAATCGCGCCGCTGGTCGCCGTCGGCGATGCCGTCGCGATGCGACTTGAAGAGCTGCACGACGCGCCCCGCCCGGATGTCGTCGAAGCGGCGCGCCAGCACGCTCATCATCGTGCCCTTGTGATATTCGTTCGGGCCGAACACGTTGAAGAACTTCAATCCAGCGCATTGCGGCGGCAGCTTCTCGCCACGCGCCACGCGTTCGGCCACCGCCAGGTCGAACAGATGCTTGCTCCAGCCGTAGAGATTCATCGGCCGCAGTTTTTTCAGCGCTGGCAACGAGGCGTCGTCGCCGAAGCCGGCCTCGCCGTCGCCATAGGTTGCGGCCGACGAGGCGTAGATGAACGGCACCGCATTCGCCGTGCACCAGTCCAGGAGCCGCATCGACAGGCGAAAGTTGGTCTCGATCACGAGGTCGCCGTCGGTCGCGGTGGTTTCCGAAATGGCCCCGAGATGGATGACGGCGTCGAGCTTGCGCCCGTTCAGCCAGGCAAGGAGCTCGGCCGGCGGCACGATGTCGGCGAGCTGGCGCTTGGCGAGGTTCCGCCACTTGCCGTCGTGGCCGAGGGCGTCGCAGACCACGACGTCGGCGCGGCCGGCGTCGTTGAGCGCGGCCACGACATTCGATCCGATAAAACCGGCCCCACCGGTCACCAGCAACATTCCAAAATCCCTGCCTGATTTCACCCCGGCGAAGTCCTGTCTGGACTCGTCCTGCCCTAGCGCATGATCCGCCAAAGTGTAAGCGGTTTTGGGCCGCCTGCTGTCCCCCGCCTTTACCTGCCGGCCGGGAGCGGCTACCGAACCGCTAGCCAAATCGCCGACCGCAACCATTAACAAATGAATAAAGATTCGCAACTTCAGGGGACCATGGATCCGGATGACACAAGTCCGATCCTGATCATCCCCTATATGTGGATCGGCGATTTCGTGCGCGGACACACCGTGGTGCGGGTCTTGAAGGAGCGCTGGCCGAACCGGCCGGTGGACCTGCTGACCACCTCGCTCTGCGCTCCGCTGGTCGACTACATGCCCGGCGTCCGCGAGGGGATCGTCTGGGACTTGCCGCGCAGTCGGCTCGCCGTGGGACGCCAGTTCGGCCTGGCGAGGCTGCTCCGCGAGCGGAACTACGGCACCGCGCTCGTGCTGCCCCGGACCTGGAAGGCCGCCATTGCCCCCGCGCTGGCCGGCATCCCCGAGCGGGTCGGCTTTGTCGGCGAGGTCCGCTTCGGCCTGATCAACCAATGGCGCTGGGGCGAGAAGCGGCTGCCCCGCTTCATCGACAAGAATGCTTCGCTGGCCCAACCCGACGGCGCGCCGCTGCCCCCCGAATGGCCGGTGCCGCAATTGCGGGTGCCGCCCGAGGACGTCGCCCGCTGGCGGCAGGCCAACGGCCTCAGCGCCGGCGCCGCCGTCGCGCTCGGCCCGGGCTCAGTCGGCGCATCCAAGCGCTGGACCTACTATCCGGAAGCCGCCCGCCAATTCGTCGAGCAGGGCCTTGAGGTCTGGGTCGTCGGCGGCCCCGGCGAGAAGGCGCTGGCCCAGGAGATCGTCGCAGCCGGCGGCCCGCACGTGCGGGACCTGACCGGCACCGATTTGCGCAACGGCGTGCTGGCGATGGCCGCGGCCGGCGTGGCCATCTCCAATGATTCCGGGTTGATGCATATCGCAGCCGCCCTGGGCACGCCGACCATGGGCATCTTCGGCCCGACCAGCCCGTACCTCTGGGCGCCGCTCAACGGCCTTGCCGCCACCGTCGTCCAGAACAAGAGCATTCTGTCGTGCCAGCCCTGCCAGAGCACGATCTGCCGGATGAACGATCACCGCTGCATGCGCGATATCGCAGCGTCAGAGGTCGTCGCGATCGCACAGCGCGTGCTGCAGGAGACGGCCGCGCGCGCCACGACCTGAGTGGCGGGTGCGGCGTCGGGAGCTGCGGGGCGATTTTGGCACCATACCCCCGATTTGCCCGACGCGTCAAGAGAATTTCGTAAAATCCGCAAAGCGTGATCGAAAGCCGATCGGCTACTTTGCATGGGGTTGTTTTCGACATTTTTGTCGGGCGGTCCCGAAAGCACCGGTTCACAGCAGCGGACGATAGACCTCGCCGATCCGCTTGGCTTCCGCATCCAGGCTGAATTGCGCCAGCACCCGCGCCCGTCCTCGCGCTCCCATGGCGAGCGCTGAGGCCGGATCGCGCATCAGCGGCTCCAGCGCGGCGGCCAGCGCATCCGCATTGCCCGGCGGCGTCAGCACGCCGGTGACACCGTCCTCGACCACGAGCTCGGCCGCACCGGCGCGTGAGGCGACGAGCGCAGCTCCCGCCGCCATCGCCTCGATCAGCGTCAGGCCAAAGCCTTCATTGCGCGAGGTGAAGGCGTAGATCGTCAGCCGCTGGTACCAGCGCTGCACGTCCTCGATCGGCAGCTCGCCGGTGATGACGATGCGCGCTTGCAGGCCGGCTATCTCGATCTTCTTCTTCAATTCGTTCGCAAACGGAATCTGCTCCGGCGTGACCGCGCCGACGATGACGGCGGAAAAATCCGGATAGCGCGGCAGCAGCGCGCACATCGCCTCGACGAAGACGTCGCTGCCCTTCTGCGCGCGCACGCGGCCAAAGCAGCCGATCGCGTAACGGCCGGGCAGCGCGGCTTCCGCAAACGCCGCAGCACGGTCGGCGGGCGGCGCGTAAACGTCGGTATCAACCCCGTGCGGAATCACGGTCGCCTTCACCTTCAGGAACGACGCCGAGATATCAGACGTCGCGATGATCGCGTCCATCCGGCGGATCAGCCAGCGCGTGATCCAGCTATGGTGGCGCTGCGCAGCCGACGTGAACACCAGCTTCAACGGCCAGCCGAGCGCGCGTAAGGCGACGCCTGCGATCATCTCGTTGTTGCGGCGCGCGTGCCAGACCAGCGGCGCGGAGCGGCGCCACAGTTTCATGAAATCGGCGCCACTGAGCCGCGCAATTCCCTCCGGCGCGTCGGTGCCGAACCACGCGGCGCGATAAAGCCTTGCGAGCCGCGGCGCGACCATGCGGTTGGTCGCGGTCACGCCGGAATAGCGCCTGTGCAGATTTGGCACGATCACCTGCAATTCGCCGGGAGAATTGGGCACGTCACACTCCGTTTCGCGCAGTTCCTATACGCAACATTAAGCATAGTGACCAGTTCAGCCGCGCCGAAACCCCCTCTTCACCGCACAAACGTTAGCATCCCGCGTTGATCGGAAGACGGGTGAGATCATGACTGTGCTTGTCACCGGCGGTGCCGGCTATATCGGAAGTCACACGGTTCTGGCGCTGGCGGAAGCCGGCGAGGACGTCGTCGTGATCGACGATCTCTCGACCGGCTTCTCGGCTTACTTGCCGGAAGGCGTGCCGCTGTTCATTGGCGATGCCGGCGACGAGAACCTGGTCGAAGGCGTGATCGCCCAGCACAACATCGAGAGCATCGTCCATTTCGCGGGCTCGGTCGTCGTGCCGGATTCGATGCGCGATCCGCTCGGCTACTACCGCAACAATTTCATGACCGCGCGCAATCTGCTCAACGTCGCGGTGAAGCGCGGCATCAACCGTTTCATCTTCTCCTCGACCGCTGCCGTCTACGGCAATCCGGACCAGGTGCCGGTGCCCGAGCACGCGCCGACGCGGCCGCTGTCGCCTTACGGCTCGTCGAAGCTGATGACCGAGATCATGCTGCACGACGTCGCCTCCGCCTACGGCATGCAATATGTCGTGCTGCGCTATTTCAACGTCGCCGGCGCCGATCCGCAGGCGCGCATCGGCCTTGCCACCGTCGGCGCCACGCATCTGCTCAAGATCGCGGTCGAGGCGGCCACCGGCCAGCGCGCCAAGATCGATGTGTTCGGCACCGACTATCCGACGCAGGACGGAAGCTGCATCCGCGACTTCATCCACGTCACCGACCTGTCGCAGGCGCACCGCTCGGCGCTCGCCTACCTGCGCCGCGGCGGCGCCTCGACGACGCTGAATTGCGGCTATGGCCGCGGCTATTCCGTGCTCGAGACCATCGACGCCGTGCGCCGGGTGTCCGGCCGCAGCTTCGCCGTCCAGTATGCCCCGCGCCGGCCGGGCGACATCATGACCATGGTGGCCGACACCAGCCGCATCCGCGGCCTGCTCGACTGGCAGCCGCAATATGACGACCTCGAGACCATCGCGGCCCACGCGCTCGCCTGGGAGGAAAAGCTGTTCCGCGAGCACCATGGCGAGCTCCGGCACGCGGCCTCGGCCTAAAATCCGTGATTGCGCAAGCCCTTAATTGGGCTTGAAAAACCCGCTCTTAGCGGGCACAGAGGCCTTTCGATCCCTGACGCGCGGCCGAATCCTGTCGCCGCCCCGTCAATGGACTACGGATGGCCCAGTTTCCAAAGAAAATCACCGACGATCCCTATGGCGCGGCCGTTCTGATCCGCCGCCTGGTCATGGAACAGGGGATCGCCTATTGGCGGCGCTACCTCACCGCCTTCGCGCTGATGGCGGTGGCCGCCGGCGCGACCGCGGCTGCGACCTATGTGCTCGGCCAGGTCATCAACCAGGCCTATGTCGACAAGAACGTCGCCGGCATCGCGATGCTGTCCGGCGTCACGGTGATCCTGCTGTTCATCAAGGGCGTGGCGACCTACGGCCACACCGTGATCCTGTCCAAGATCTCCAACGCCATCCTCGCCAACAACCAGCGCCAGCTCTTCGCAAAACTGATGCGCGAAAGCATCGGCTTCTTCTCCGAGCGGCATTCGTCGGAATTCCTGGCGCGGCTGACGGCCGGCGCGAAATCGATCACCGACGTGCTCAACATGCTCGTCAACGCGATCGGGCGCGATTTCATGATGCTGGCCAGCATGATCGCCGTGATGGTGTGGCAGGATCCGCTGATGTCGTTCATCGGCCTCGTGGTGGTCCCGCCGGCGATGCTGGTGCTGCGCAAGCTCGTCAAGCGCATCAAGGGCCTCGCCTACAATCAGTTCACCGGCACCGCCGACATCCTGGAGACCATGCAGGAATCGCTGCAGGGCATCCGCACCGTCAAGGCGTTCACGCTGGAAGAGACGATGCAGAGCCGCATCGACGAGAACATCGCGATCGTCGAGCGCAACGCCAACAAGATGGCGCGCGTCGCCAACCGCTCCAATCCGTTGATGGAGATGCTCGGCGGCTTTGCGGTGGCCGGCTGCCTGCTCTATGGCGGCTACAGCGTCGTCGCGCTCGGCGCCACGCCCGGCCAGTTCTTCTCCTTCATGACCGCCTTCCTGATGGCGACCGAGCCTGCCAAGCGGCTGGCGCGGCTCAATATCGACCTCAACAGCCAGCTCGTCGGCGCGCGCATGCTGCTCGAGGTCGTCGACAGCCCCGCGAGCGAGCATTCCGACGAAGACAAGCCGGCGCTGAAGCTGTCCGATGCGCGCATCGAGTTCAACGACGTCAGCTTCGCCTATCGCGCGGGCGAGACCGTGCTCAACCGCATGAGCTTCGTGGCCGAGCCCGGCAAGGTCACGGCGCTGGTCGGTCCGTCCGGCGGCGGCAAGTCCACGGTGCTCGCGTTGATCTTGCGCTTCTACGAGGCGACGCAGGGCGACATCTTGATCGACGGCCAGTCGATCGCATCGGTCTCGCGAAAGTCGCTGCGGGCCCAGACCGCCTATGTCGGCCAGGACGTCTATCTGTTCCGCGACACCATCCGCAACAACATCGCCTTCGGCAAACCGGGCGCGAGCGAGGAGCAGATCATCGACGCCGCCAAGGCCGCCTGCGCGCATGATTTCATCATGGGCTTCCCGCTCGGCTACGACACGCCGGTCGGCGAGCACGGCACCCAGCTCTCCGGCGGCCAACGGCAGCGCATCGCCGTCGCCCGCGCGCTGATTAAGAACGCCCCGATCATCTTGCTGGACGAGGCCACTGCGGCGCTCGATTCCGAGTCCGAGAAGCAGGTGCAGGAGGCGATCGAGCATCTCTGCCGGAACCGCACCACCATCGTGATCGCCCATCGCCTGCACACCATCATGCACGCCGATGCGATCCTGGTGGTCGAAGGCGGCGAGATCGTCGAGCAGGGCCGGCACGACGAGCTGCTCCGCCGCTCCGGCCGCTACGCCTCCTTCTTCCGCCTGCAACACCACGACGCCGGCACGCTGGCGCCCATCAGCGCCACCGCATAGGATTGCTTTCACCTCCCGAGCAGCGAGATCGCTTCATGAACGCCGCCTCCTACGTCATCCCGCTTCCGCCCCAGGCATCGCTCCCCGTCGTCGGCGAGTCCGGACGTTATCCGGTGCGCCGCATCTGGTGCGTCGGCCGCAACTATCTCGAGCACATCCGCGAGATGGGCAATGACGAGCGGGCGCCGCCGTTCTTCTTCGCCAAGCACGCCGACATGCTGGTGCCGGACGGCGCCACCATCCCCTACCCGCCGCTGACCAAGGATCTGCATCACGAGGTCGAGCTGATCGTCGCGATGAAGAGCGGCGGCCTCAACATCCCCGCCGACAAGGCGCTCGACCACGTCTACGGCTATGCCGTCGGCATCGACCTCACCCGCCGCGACCTCCAGATCGCCTCGCGCAAGAAGGAGCGTCCCTGGGAGGTCGGCAAGTCGTTCGACTATTCGGCGCCCTGCTCCGCGGTGCAGCCGGCCACGAAGATCGGCCATCCCGCGAAGGGCAAGATCTGGCTCACCGTCAACGGCAAGGAAGCCCAGAAGGGCGACCTCACCGAACTGATCTGGAACGTGCCCGAGATCATCTGGCAGCTCTCGCAACAGGTGAAGCTCGCCGCCGGCGACATCATCATGACGGGCACGCCGGCCGGCGTCTCCCAGCTCCAGCCCGGCGACCAGCTCGAATGCGGCGTCGACGGCGTCGGCACGCTGAAGGTCGCGATCGGCAAGCCGGAATAGAGCTCGAATCGTAGGGCGGATTAGCGTTAGCGTAATCCGCCACTTTCGCTTCCGGCTCGGGCAGGATGGCGGATTACGCTTCGCTAATCCGCCCTACGCACTGTTACCAGGCTTTGACAGGCCGATTGGCGTGGCTGACCTGCGGCACGCCGCGATTGAGCGACATGTGGGAGTGCACACACAGCCAGCCGTCGGCGGTTCTGGAAAACACCATCGTCGCCCGTCCCGGCCGCGGAAACGGGCTGCCGTCGGAATGATAGCCCGTGCTCGTCCACGGTGCGATCACGGTCGCCATCGTGCCGTCAGGGGACGCCAGGATCGAGGTCTGCTCGAGGACAAAGCGGAAATCGGTGGTCTTCGGCCAGACGTTGTCCCACTGCGTCACGACCCATTGATCGAGCCCCGGGATGACGTCGTTATGCGTGCCGAAGGCCAGCACATCCGGGTGGAACAGCGGCTTGGCCGAGGCGTAGTCGACCTCGCGGACATAGCCCGCGAAGGTTTCGAGCCAGTTGCGGAAGAATTGCTCTATCTCGGCGTTCGCGGTCGGCAACGGCGCCATTGCGACGATCACCGCAACGCGGACATCACGATCAGGCCGAGGATCAGCGCCGTCAGCGAATATTTCAGCGTGTAGTAGACGCTGCGATTCCATTCCTTGACCTTGCGGCTCCCGAGATGGATCTCGTAGAGCTTGCCGAAGACCTTGTTGAGCGCGCCGACATTCTCGCCGTCGACGTTCTGCGTCGCCGAGGCCTTGACGATGTGATGGCTGACCCAGCGGTTCATCGCGGTCATGAAGCCGTACTTCATGGGACGCTCGACGTCGCAGAACAGGATGATGCGGTTGACGTCGGTCGCATTCTCGGCGCTGTGGATGAATGTCTCGTCGAACATGAAGGCTTCGCCGTCGCGCCAGACGCATTCGACGCCGTCGACGAGGATGCGGCACTTGTTCGAGTTCGGCGTCACGAGGCCGAGGTGATAGCGCAGGGATCCTGCGAAGGGATCGCGGTGCGCACCGAGCTTGCCGCCCGGCGGCAGCATCGCGAACATCGCGCCGTGCACGGAGGGAATCGAATTGAGGAGCTCGACGGTCTTCGGGCACAGGGTGCGCGCCGACGGCAGGAAGTCGTCGTACCACTTCAGGTAAAAGCGCTTCCAGCCGCTCTTGAAGAACGAATAGAAGCCCCAGTCGTTGTTCTTGGCGGCCGCGCGGATAAAGCCTTCGTCGAACAGCCGCACCGCCTCGTCGCGGATCGTCTCCCAATTGTCGCGCAGCGGCTTGAGCTCGGGAAACTGCTCGACCGCGATCACCGGCTCGTTCGGCACCGCCGAGCCCGCATACATCAGCACGTTGTAGGGTGCGAGATAGGTCGAATGATCGCCGAGCTGGCGGGCGAAGCGCAGCCGCTGCTTGCCCCGGAAATGGACGTAAATCGTCGATGCCACAAGCACATAGAGGATGACAAGTTGCGGCGCAAAGAGCTGTCTCAGCATTTCCCCGATCCCAAGTGACCCAGCCGGAGATGCGTGTAACCCGCCGCAGGCCCAGCGGCAAGGCGCCGCAGGCGGGTTCCCGGGCCTGGATCAGGCTGAACCGGATCGGATCACGCGCGCGCCAGCGCTTGCAGTCCCTTGAAGGTCAGGCGCTTGGGGTCCCTGACGCCGGCGAGATACATCCGGCGAATGAAGGCGGCAACCGCATCACGGTCGCATTCGGTCAACGCCACGACGGCGTCGACGGCGATCTTCTGGGCTTCCATTGGGCTCCCCTCGTTGCGAGCACCCCAGCCCCGACAGCGTAGGACCCGCCGGTTAATCCGGTGTTAACCGTTTGGCGAGCATGGCCGATTCAAGCAGTCCGCCGTATACGCAAAACAACGCATGGGACGCGGCCGCTCACGCCTTGGCGACATCGAGGACGGCCTCGACGAAGGCCTGCGGCGCTTCCTGCGGCAGATTGTGCCCGATGCCGCCGTCGATCGTCCGGTGCTCGTACTTGCCGGAGAACATTTTCGCATAGGCCGAGGGCGGCGGATGCGGCGCGCCATTGGCGTCGCCTTCCATGGTGATCGTCGGCACCGTGATCACGGGCGCCGCCGCGAGCCGCTTTTCGAGCTCGGCGTACTTGGCCTCGCCTTCCGCCAGAGCAAGCCGCCAGCGGTAGTTGTGGATGGTGATGTCGACATGATCGGGATTGTCGAGCGAGGCCGCGCTGCGGTCGAAGGTGGCATCGTCAAAGTCCCACTTCGGCGAGGCCAGCTTCCAGATCAGCTTGGCAAAGTCGTGCCGGTTCTTCGCATAGCCCTCGCGGCCGCGCTCGGTCGCGAAATAATACTGGTACCACCACTGCAGCTCGGCGCTCGGCGGCAGCGGCATCTTGCCGGCCTCCTGACTCGAGATCAGGTAACCGCTGACAGAGACCATCGCCTTGACGCGCTCTGGCCAGAGCGCCGCGACGATGTTCGCGGTGCGCGCGCCCCAATCGTAGCCTGCAAGCGTCGCCTGCTTGATATCGAGCGCATCCATCAGCGCGACGATGTCGGCGGCAAGTGCGGCCGGCTCGCCGTTGCGCATGGTCTCGCCCGAGAGGAAGCGCGTGGTGCCGTAGCCGCGCAGATGCGGGACGATGACGCGATAGCCGGCCTGGGCCAGCGCCGGCGCGACGTCGAGGAAGCTGTGGATGTCATAGGGCCAGCCATGCAGCAGGACGACCACGGGACCATCGGCCGGGCCAGCCTCGGCATAGCCGACATTGAGAACGCCGGCGTCGATCTGCTTCAGGGCCGCGAACGCCTTGGTCGTGCCAGGCTTGATGGGCTGCCGCGACGAGGTCTGCGCAACGGCAGCACCTTTGAGGACGATCGGCACGGCCGCGAGCGTTAAGGCAGCGGACGAGATGAAGCGACGACGAGCGCGGTCGATAGGATCGGACATGTCTGTCTCTTTGTATTGGGCAGTGAGTTGTATTGGGCAGTGGGGCAGTGACGCGCCGCGTGTTCGTTGCAGAATTGGGCCCAATCGAGACGAACGCAAGAAGCTGCGAGACACACTTTCGTGTCACGATCGAATAACAATTCAGCGGTCAGCGACCTCCTTCGCCAGAATCGCGAATTGCTTCTTCAGGCGCGGCACGGCGAAGTCCATGAAGGCACGCACCTTCGGAACCGACAGCCGCCCCTGCGGGGTGATCACATGCACCGGCATCGGCGGATCCTCGTCGTCGGCGAGCACGATCTCGAGATTGCCCTTCTTCACCTGCTCTGCCACTTGGTACGAGTACAGCCGCGCCACGCCGCGGCCGCTGACGGCCGAGGCCACGGCGGCGTAGGTGCTGTTGCTCACGAGCCTCGGCGTGATTTGGACCGCCCGCGGGACCGACGATTTCCCAACGGGCGCAAAGGTCCACGAATTCGGGATGTGAGCCATGCCGATAATCTGGTGCTTGGCGAGATCAGCCGGCTCCTCGATCCGCGGATGCTGCTTCAGGTAACGCGGCGCGGCCACCACGAGCCGGCGCACCTCGCCAACCCGCGTCGCGACCATCGCCGAGTCCGAGAGGTGACCGATGCGGAGCGCGATGTCGAAGCCCTCCTCGATCAGATTGACGGCGCGGTCGAGCAGCAACAGCCGCGCCGACACGGTCGGATAGGCATCAAGAAAGGCGTCGAGGATCGGCTGCAGCACCATCTCGCCCGAAACCACCGGCCCCGTCAGCGCCAGCGTGCCGCGTGGCGCGGCACGCGGCCCCGCTGCGACGATGTCCGCCTCCTCGAGCTCGGTCAGCACGCGGCGACAGATCGCAACATAGCGCTCACCTTCCTCGCTCAGCTTGATCGATCGCGTCGTCCGGTGGAGGAGCTCCGTGCCGACCCGCTCCTCCAGGAAGGCGATGGCGCGGCTCACCGCCGCGGGCGAACGCCCGAGCTTGCGGCCGGCGGCTGCGAGACTCCCCTCGTCGACCGCAACGACGAAAACCTTCATCGTATCCAGACGATCCATACCCGCCCCGCCGCCATCACGTGAGCCAGCCCCCAACCTAGGGCTTCGCCACCCTTGCGACAACCGACGGAACCGCATCGGCATTCGCTCGCGGCGCGCAACAGTGTCGGTCGGCCAGCGTGGCTTCGCGCCGGCACCCCGCCGGCCTACGTGTTCGGCCAAGCCGATCCACCGCCCTCGCAGCCGATCGGCGCCAGATCAGGCCCACACAGCCAACAGGAGTTTTCCATGGGTATCGAGCAGAAAGTTGCAATCATTACCGGCGCATCGCAAGGCATCGGCGCCGCCCTCGTCCAGGCCTATCGCGACCGCAATTATCGCGTGGTCGCAACCGCCCGGTCGATCAAGCCGTCCAACGACGACGGCGTCCTCACCGTTGCCGGCGATATCGCCGACCCGGCGACCGCCGAGCGCGTGGTTTCGGCGGCCAAGGACCGCTTCGGCCGGATCGACACGCTCGTCAACAATGCCGGCATTTTCATCGCAAAGCCCTTCACCCAGTACACCGCCGAAGACTATGCGAATGCACTAGGGGTCAACGTTGCGGGCTTCTTCCGCATCACCCAGCTCGCCGTCTCGGAAATGGAAAAGCAGGGCTCGGGCCACGTCGTGCAGATCACGACCAGCCTCGTCGACCACGCCAACTCGAACGTGCCGTCCGTGCTCGCCTCGTTGACAAAGGGCGGGCTCAACGCCGCAACGAAATCGCTCGCGATCGAATATGCCAAGCGCGGTATCCGTGTGAACGCTGTTTCACCCGGTGCCATCAAGTCGCCGATGCATCCGGTCGAGACGCATGCCCAGCTTAGCGCGCTGCACCCGGTCGGGCACATCGGCGAGATGTCGGACATCGTCGACGCCGTGCTTTATCTCGAACAGGCGGGCTTCGTGACGGGCGAGATCCTGCACGTCGACGGCGGCCAGAGCGCCGGCCATTAGTGGAGGAAGCGCCATGCCCATCGTCACCATTCAAGTGACCCGCGAGGGAACGACGCCGGGTGCGGCGTCGCTCACCGCGGAGGAGAAAGCCGCGCTGATCAAGGGATCGAGCCAGTTGCTGCTCGACGTGCTCGGCAAGCCGCTGGACTCGACCTTCGTCATCATCGAAGAGGTCGACACCGACAATTGGGGCTGGGGCGGCCTGCCCGCACTGGAATTCAGACGCCGGCGCGCTGCGCAGACGGGCTGATCCTCGCCGGCACTGCGCGGCCGGATGAGCTGATCGAACTGAACGCCGATGTCGACAACCACTACGTCCACGCCCGGCCGCATAAGCGGCCGGGATCGGCGGCATCATCATGCTTCTTACGGACCTCTGCGGTGCTGCCGCACACCTCGTGCGATAGCGGCTATTGCGATGGCCAACGCCATGCGGGCTATTCAGTGCCGGACCTTGTCGCGTTCAGCGTCAACGATTTCAGCAATTCGGCCTGTTGCAGGACCAACTCACACTGCTTTCGCGCATGCGTGCTCGACAACTCAATCAGTTCCGAGAGCGTTCTCGCGCGGCCCAACTCTCGCGTATACTGCAAGGTCGCGCCCGCATTCACTTTCATCAGTTCGAGCACGACGGCGTGACACTCAGCGGCAGCTCCCTCCAGGAGCTTGCTTTCCGGACTGGCAGGATCCCTCGCATAGTCCAATGCAGCGTGCACACCGGCCTTCATTGTCTCCAGGGCACGAGCCTGCATGTCTTTGGCAATTTCCAAGGCGAGATCGGTGGTGCTGCTGGAGTTCTGGATTTGCGCGGCGCGCGACTCCACCTTCGCAGGCGGGGGCATCGCGACGCTCCCGTTGACTGCCGCTGGAACTGCCGTCTGCGCGAGTGCCTTCTGCGCATGTGTCTTCTGCGCATGTGCCTTCTGAGCAGGCGTCTTCTGAGCCAGTGTCTTCTCTGCCTGCTCGACCTGCGGTCCATCGTCCCGGGAGAGGGCGATCGGGTTGGGCGGTCTCTCCAGCAGGCCCTCGTCGATGGTACGGCTCGCCGCCGCCGTCAGCTCCACCAGCGAACGACGCCTGGCTCGCGCAACATCAGCAGGCTGTCTTGAGCGCGGCTTGTCCATGATCATTCGACTCCACGATAAGGTTCGCCGAAATCCAACCCCACAGGGCCACAATTTCGTCCGAGGCTTTTCCCTCCGGCGCGAACTCGGTCACGCCCAACCCAGCCCCGAGCGCATCCTGATGGTCGTTACGCTGCCCAATAAAGGGGAGCGCAAGCACGCCGAGCGAGTTGAGCGACGTGGCAGCTTCGCTCAGTCGACAACCCCGCGTGGGCGTCTGATTGAGGATGAAGGCAAATCGGCGGTTGAGCCTGCGAATAGCAATGAGCGTTGGTATTGCGGCTTCGATATCGGCCGGGCTCGGACGAGTCGGGATGAGACAAAGATCAGCGCTAGCAATCGCGCGCATCGCCAAATCATTGTTCGTGGCGGCTGTGTCAATGATTGCGAGCCAGAACCCCTCGGCCTCGAGTCGAGATATCGACGGCTCGATTTCGCCGGGATCTGTAATGCATGCGACGTGCGGATAGGAACTTGCTCGCCGCTCTTTCCATTTCGAGACCGTGCCTTGGGCGTCCGCCTCGACGACAGCGACGCGCTCTCCGCGCTGCATCGCTGCTACCGCAAGTCCAGCGGCCAGCGTGCTCTTGCCGCTGCCGCCCTTTTGCGTGACCAGAGCAAGGACGTACATGTCCCGCGCTTTCCCCTCGACGCCGACGACGCGGAACTCAAACGTTGTCGAAAACAGATTGCCAAGCGACGCAAAGACGCTATCGCAAGTCGCGATTCGACTCAAGCTATCGGCGGGTTCCTCCGCCGACAGACGAAGATCACGAGTACTGCATCACGCCGTCGTCGACCTTGCCGAAACGCAGAGTGACAATGTCGAACGCGTAGTTCTGGTAGAGGCGCCACGGCCGCTTCGAGCCCTGCTTCGGCATTTTTGCAACCGCGCGCTGCACGTAGCCGGACGAAAAGTCGAGCGAGGGCTGCAGCGTGACCGTGGGGTCGCTGTTGTGCGGCGTGCATTGCCGGAAATTGTGCCGGTCCATGTAGTTGAGTAGTTGATGAGGCGACAGACATATTCGCGAGTCAGGTCGCACTTTAGCGTCCATGATGCGTTGGTGTAGCCGAAGGCGGACGCCATGTTGGGCACGTCGGCGTACATCATGCCCTTGTAGGTCAGGGTCTTGGCAAAATCGACGGCACGGCCGTCGACGCTGACCTCGAGCCCGCCCACGACCTCAACCGGACAGGCCGGCACCGACGATCAGCACTTCGAAATGTTCTTGTTGCATGTTTTCCTCCGCCGCCTGCGATTGTCCGACCGGTGATGGAACCAGTCAATCCGCAAGAACCGAAGAACGGACTGTCCTATCAGACAAAACGCGTGATCCGTCGCACAGAATATCGCGCCCGCGCGTGCTCAAACTCCTGTCGATCCTCACGAGAGGAACCCAACCCAAGGAGACAGCAATGACCCGCATTCTCTCTGCGACCCTGCTTGCATTGACGGTCCTGTCGTTCGCGGTAGATACCGCCTCCGCCAATTGCCGGCCCGGCAGCCCAAACTGCGTCACGGCCGGCAGCAATCGGCCCAAGTTCTGTAACCCTTGCACGATCGACGGCGGCCTCGGCAGCCAGTGCAAGAACACCAACACCTGCGGCATCAAGAAGTAATCGGCGAACGACAAAGCCCCGGATCTCTCCGGGGCTTTGCGAACTCAATTTCGATTGAGGTCTCGTACTCTCAGTAGCGGTAGTGGTCCGACTTGTAGGGACCTTCCTGCTTGACGCCGATGTAGTCGGCCTGGTCCTTGCGGAGCTCCGTGAGCTTGACGCCGATCTTGGCGAGGTGCAGGCGCGCGACCTTCTCGTCCAGCGTCTTCGGCAGCACGTAGACTTTCTTCTCGTATTTGCCGTCCTTGTTGTTGGCCCAGAGCTCGATCTGCGCCAGCGTCTGGTTGGTGAAGGACGCCGACATCACGAAGGACGGATGGCCCATCGCGTTGCCGAGGTTCACGAGGCGGCCTTCCGACAGCATGATGATGCGGTGCTTGTCGGGGAACTCGATCTCGTCGACCTGCGGCTTGATGTTGGTCCACTTCAGATTGCGCAGCGAAGCGATCTGGATCTCGTTGTCGAAGTGGCCGATGTTGCAGACGATGGCGCGATCCTTCATCGCGCGCATGTGCTCGATGGTGATGATGTCCTTGTTGCCGGTGGCGGTAACGAAGATGTCGGCGCGGGGCGCGGCGTCTTCCATGGTCACGACCTCGTAGCCTTCCATCGCCGCCTGCAGCGCGCAGATCGGATCGATCTCGGAGACCATGACGCGGCAGCCGGCCTGGCGGAGCGAAGCCGCCGAGCCCTTGCCGACGTCGCCGAAGCCGGCGACCATCGCGACCTTGCCCGACAGCATCACGTCGGTGCCGCGGCGGATGCCGTCGACCAGCGATTCACGGCAGCCATAGAGGTTGTCGAACTTCGACTTGGTGACGCTGTCGTTGACGTTGATCGCCGGCCACAGCAGCGTGCCGGCCTTCTGCATGTCGTAGAGACGATGCACGCCCGTGGTGGTCTCTTCGGAAACACCCTTGATGCTCTTGGCGATCGCGGCGAAGTAGCCCTTCGGCTTTTCCTTGAGCTGCTTCTTCAAGAGCGCGAAGAACACTTCCTCTTCTTCCGAACCCGGCTTGTCCAGGAACGCGGTGTCGCCGTTCTCGGCGCGCAGGCCGAGATGGACGTACATGGTGGCGTCGCCACCGTCGTCCAGGATCATGTTCGGGTGACCGCCACCGTGCCAGTCGAACAGTTTTGCGGTGTAGTCCCAGTAGTCTTTCAGCGTCTCGCCCTTGACCGCGAACACCGGAATGCCGGCGGCTGCGATCGCCGCCGCGGCGTGGTCCTGCGTAGAATAGATGTTGCAGGAGACCCAGCGAATGTCGGCGCCGAGTGCTGCCAGCGTCTCGATCAGCACGCCGGTCTGGATCGTCATGTGCAGCGAGCCAGCGATGCGCGCGCCCTTCAGCGGCTGCTTCGGGCCGTACTCTTCGCGGGTAGCCATCAGGCCGGGCATCTCGGTCTCGGCGAGCGAGAGTTCCTTGCGGCCGAAATCGGCGAGCGAAATGTCCTTGACGATGTAATCGTTGAAGCCGGGCTTGGCGTTCATGTCTAGCTTCCTGTTGTTTGAAAAAGTCATTCCGGGGCACTCGTGAAACGAGCGAACCCGGAATCCGTAAGGTTCGAGATTCCGGGTTCGCCGCTGGCGCGGCGCCCCGGAATGACGGAATTGATCAGACCGCGCGCTTCAGCGGCTCGACGAGATCGGTCTTCTCCCAGGAGAAGCCGCCCTCGTTGTCCGGCGTACGGCCGAAGTGACCGTAGGCAGAGGTGCGCGCGTAGATCGGGCGGTTGAGGTCGAGGTGGCTGCGGATGCCGCGCGGCGTCAGATCCATCGCCTGCGCCACCGCCTTCTCGAGCTTCTCCTCGGCCACCTTACCGGTGCCGTGGGTGTCGATGTAGATCGACAGCGGACGCGCAACGCCGATGGCGTAGGCGAGCTGCAGTGTGCAGCGGTCGGCAAGACCGGCGGCCACGATGTTCTTGGCGAGATAGCGCGCTGCGTAAGCAGCCGAACGGTCGACCTTGGTCGGGTCCTTGCCGGAGAACGCGCCGCCGCCATGCGGAGCAGCGCCGCCATAGGTGTCGACGATGATCTTGCGGCCGGTGAGGCCGGAGTCGCCGTCGGGACCGCCGATGTAGAACTTGCCGGTCGGGTTGATGTGCCAGATGGTCTTGCCGTTGATCCAGTCCTTCGGCAGCGCCTCGCGGACATAGGGCTCGACGATCTCGCGAACCTGGCTCGAGGTGAGATCCGGGACCAGATGCTGGTGCGACACCACGATCTCGCGCACACCGACCGGCTTGCCGTTCTCGTACTGCACGGTGACCTGGCTCTTGGAGTCCGGACCCAGCACCTTCTCGCGGCCGGAGTGGCGCGCCTCGGAGATCAGGCGCAGGATCTTGTGGGCGTAGAAGATCGGCGCCGGCATCAGGTCGGGCGTCTCGTTGGTGGCGTAGCCGAACATGATGCCCTGGTCGCCCGCGCCCTCTTCCTTGACCTCGCCCGGCTGCAGCGCGTCGACGCCCTGCGCGATGTCGGCCGACTGCGGATGCAGCAGGATCTCGATGTCGCAGGTTTTCCAGTGAAAACCTTCCTGCTCGTAGCCGATGTCCTTGATCGCGGCGCGCACGACGCTCTCGATCTGCTCGTTGGTGACGGACGCCGGGCCGCGGGTCTCGCCGGCGATCACGACCTTGTTGGTGGTCGCGAGCGTTTCGCAGGCGGCGCGGATTGCCCACGGGTCGATGCCGGCTTTCGGCCCCTCGCGGTAGAACAGGTCGACGATCTCGTCGGAGATCCGGTCGCAGACCTTGTCCGGATGGCCCTCAGACACGGACTCGCTGGTGAAGAGATAAGACGCGCGCATCAGTAACCCCTTGTTCCGCCGCTCTCGGCGGTTCGTTTGCGATGTTTACTCTCGGATGATGTCAATCACGCCGGCGCGAGATGACGTAGGATTCGTCGTAAAACCAAAGCCCATTATGCTTGCGAAGGACGTCTCTGGCGGCATCCAGAGTGCGGCCGCTTTGAGTCATTTCTGTCAATCGGTCGTCCTCGATCTGCGCCACATACACCGCCGCATTCCACGCTGCAAAGGCCGTCGAGGTTCCGATGGCACCCGTCACCTCGTTGGGCAGCGCTTCCATATCATACCTGAAGATCGAACGGTTATCAGCATACGCATTAAAATTTAAGTCCCGGCCCAACGATCCGAGCTCATACTTAACGGCGCGCAATAGCTCATGACGGCTCACCGAGAAAGGATTTTCTCCAGGCCAGATCGCCTGGATCATTTCCATGCCGGGATCGTGACCGTGAGAGTGAATACCGATCAGCCGGCCCCCCGGCCGAAGTGCCCGTGCCAAGGGCGCAATGATCCGTTTTGCCCGGAAATTGACCGAGGACAGGGCACGGTATGGCTGGGATGCAATGACGAGGTCGAAATTGGCCTCGGTGTGCCCCGGCCGCGGAATGGTCGAATCCAGCAGAAACCTGTGGTCCTCGCGATAGAGCACCAGCACGACAGGTCGTTCATACAGCGGCATGGCCGTGCGTGGGCTGATCGCCGCCCGCCAGTTCTGCTCCAGGAATGGCTTCAGCTCTGCGATCTGGGTCTCAAACTCGCCCGTGGAAGCGCCCCGCAGCGGAACTTCGTGCCATACGGTCGCAGCCGCCGCCGCAGGCGATGCCGGCGTGAGCCAAGGCGCCTCCGAGTAGAACATGTTGGTAAAGACGAATACCGATGCCGGATGCTCGAAAATGCGATCGGGCACCTTCTCCAGCGTCAGGCGCAGGTCCTCGAGACTGAGCTCCTTGCCGGCGACATAGAACGGCATGTGTGGGAAGCGCTGGTGCGTTGCGCGCAGTACCCGCGCCAGCACCGTGCCGTCGCCGACGCCCGCATCGAATATGCGCAAGGCCGGCGGGCGCGGGTGAATGGTGGCGAGCTCCAACGCCACCCGGTCCGCGATCACCCGCTTCTCGCTGCAGGTGTGGACGAACAGCAGGTATTTCTGCCGGTTCTCGAAGAAACGAAAATTGCCGCGAGGATCGCGCTTTTCCGGGGGTACCTGAAGTCCCCGCGGCGGCGGCAGGCCGCCGGTCGATGCGGCCATATAGGCCTGGATCCGGTCCAGCGTGTCGATGGTGATGCGCTTTCCCTCGCGCAGCCGATGCACCAGCTTCCCATCGTTCACCGCGCGCCGGCCAAACGTCGATTCCGCCATGTCCGCCTTGCGGCAGAACTCGGTGATCTGGCTCAGGATTTCGTCGTTTTTCATCGGGTGGGACGCGGTGGGCAGCAGCGTTGGGCCCAACCTCCTAGCAAATTCTGCCCACTTAGGGAATACCCTCTGGAATTGCTCCATTCCCGAATGAGGATGAACCCCGGCGCAGTGCCCGGCAACAAACAGGCGCCTCTCCTCTTGCGGGACCCCCATCATGCGCCGTCTGCTCGTCGCGTTCTGCCTGCTCGCCGCAACCTTGTGGTCCGCCCCCTCCTTCGCGCAGAGCCGCGCGCAGCTCGGGCCGCTCTGCACCAGCGAGGGCACGCCGGCCGATCAGCAGATCGACGCCTGCAACAAGATCATCGCGCTCAAAGTATTTAAGGGTGGGCAGCTCGCCACGGTCTATTTCTGGCGCGCGGTCGGCTGGAACAAGAAGGGCGACTACGACAAGGTGATATCAGATACCACCGAGGCGATCCGGCTCGCGCCGGACCAGGCGCTCTACAACCTGCGGGGATCGGCCTATTTCGACAAGGGCGAGAACGATATCGCGATCGCGGATTTCAACGACGCGCTGAAGCTCGGACCGCCGAGCGGAATCATCCTTCACAACCGCGCCAACGCCTATAAGGCCAAGCACGACTACGCCAAGGCGCTTGCCGATTACAACGAGGCCATCCGGCTCTATCCCGGCGAGGCCTATATCTACGACAATCGCGGCTCCACGAAACTGAAGCTCGGCGATCTCGACGGCGCGCTCGCGGACGTCAACGAGGCGATCCGGCTCAATCCGAAGCTTCCGGCGCCCCTGATCACCCGCACCGTGATCTGGCGCGCCAAGGGCAATTTCGACCGTGCGATCGCCGACGGCAGCGAGGCGATCCGGCTCGCCAAGTCCAATGTGCCGCTCGCGGTCCTGACGGCGCCGGGCAGCGTGCTGATCGCGGGCTATATCCACCGCGGGCTCGCCTATGAGGCCAAGGGCGACGTCGAGCACGCCAAGGACGACTACCGCTCGACCCTCCAAGGGGTCGCCTCCGATGCGGGCAGCAAGTCCAATCAGGCGACGGCCAAGGTGCGCTTTTCGCTGCTCTCAGACATGGCGCCGGCACCGCGCGATGCCCCGGCCGATCCGGCGCAGCCGCAGAAGGCCGACAATACGCCCCAGGGGCAGACCACCTCACCGCCGGCGGCGCCGGGCACCGCGAGCCGCGGCAAGCGCATGGCGCTCGTGATCGGCAACGGCGCCTACAACCACGTCAAGGCGCTGCCCAATCCTTCCAACGACGCGCGCGCGGTTGCGAAAAGCCTGCGCGACATCGGCTTCGCGGTGACGGAGGGCATCGACCTCGACCGCGCCAAGATGCAGAAGATGACGCGCGACTTCCTGCGCGATGCGGCACAGGCGCAGCTCGCCGTGGTCTATTACGCCGGGCACGGCGTGCAGATCGACGGCCGCAACTACCTGATCCCCGTCGACGTCGAGCTGAAATCCGGAACCAGCATGACGGCGTCGATGATCGACATGGATACGATCATGGCCGGCCTCGACGACCATGTCCGCACCAACATCCTGATCTTCGATGCCTGCCGCAACAATCCGATGGCGCCGCAGGTGGCGTCCGCCGGAGCCAACCGTGCCATCGAAGGCGCATCGGGCCTCGCCGCGCCGACGAGCCTCGGGTCTGGCGCGACATTGGGCGCCGGCACGCTGATCGCCTTTGCGACCGCACCGGGCCAGGTCGCGCTCGACGGCGAAGGCGCCAACTCGCCGTTCTCGGCCGCGCTGTCGCGCCACATCGGCACGCCTGGCCTGGAAGTCCAGCAGATGCTGACACGGGTGCGGGCCGAGGTGGTGTCGGGCACCAAGAACAAGCAGGTGCCGTGGTCGAACTCGTCGCTGCTAGGCGAAGTGTATCTGGCGGAGAAGTGAAACAATGCACCGCCTGCTCGTCGCTCCAGCCTTGCTCGTCGCCGCGCTATGGTCCGCTCCCTGCCTGGCACAGGCGCGCAACCAGCTCGGGCCGCTCTGCACCACCAGCACCACGCCGGCGGATCAGATGATCGACGCCTGCAACAAGATCATTGCGCTAAAGGTGTTCCAGGGCGAGCAGCTCGCGGGCATCTACTTCTGGCGCTCGGTCGGCTGGACCAAGAAGGCCGACTACAGCAAGGTGATCGCCGACGCCACCGAGTCCCTGCGCCTGTTTCCGAACCAGGCGGCCTATAATCAGCGCGGCGCGGCCTATTACAACAAGGGCGAGTACGACATCGCGATCGCCGATTACGACGACGCGCTCAAGCTCGGCCCGCCGAACAGCACGATCCATCACAATCGCGGCAACGCCTGGCGCGTCAAGGGTGACTACGCCAAGGCGATCGCCGACTACGACGACTCGATCAAGATCTCCCCCTCGGCGTTGTCATTCCAGAACCGCGGCATCTCGAAGCAAGCGCTGGGCGATCTCGACGGCGCGCTCGCCGACATCAACCAGGCGATCCGGCTCGACCCGATGCTTGCCCAGCCGCTGGTGCATCGGACAACGATCTGGCGCGCCAAGGGCGACTTCGATCGCGCCATCGCCGATGGCACCGAGGCGATCCGCCTCGCAACGGACAAGCCGCCCGTCAACTTCATGACGCCGCCCAACAGCGTGCTGATCACGGCCTACACGTTTCGTGGGTTAGCCTATGAGGCCAAGGGCGACTTCGAGCACGCCAAGGCAGACTACCGGACCGCGCTGAGCGTGACGGCATCGGACGCCGGCAGCAAGGCCAATCAGGCCTCCGCGAAGGTGCGGCTGTCACTGGTGTCGGAGCCACCTGCGCCCGCGCAGCAGAAGGCGACGACCGCACCATCGCCCGCCCCTACCGCGACGTCGCGCGGCAAGCGCATGGCGCTGATCATCGGCAACGGCGCCTACAGCCACGTCAAGGCGCTGCCCAATCCGGCCAACGACGCACGCGCGTTGGCCAAGAGCCTCCGCGACATCGGCTTCACGGTGTCCGAAGGCATCGACCTCGACCGGACGGCGATGCAGAAGATCACGCGCGACTTTTTGCGCGATGCGGCGCGGGCTCAGGTCGCGGTCGTCTACTATGCCGGCCATGGCGTGCAGGTCGACGGGCGCAACTATCTCATTCCCGTCGACGTCGAACTCAAGGCCGGCAGCAGCATGACCGAGGCGATGATCGACATGGACACGATCATGGCCGGCCTCGACGACCAGGTGCGCACCAACATTTTGATCTTCGATGCCTGCCGCAACAATCCGATGGCGCCACAGGTGGCAGCCGCCGGCACCAACCGTGCCATCGAAGGCGCCTCCGGCCTCGCTGCGCCGACAAGTCTCGGTGCGGGCGCGACGCTGGGCGCCGGCACATTGATCGCGTTTGCGACCGCACCGGGCCAGGTCGCGCTCGACGGCGAAGGCGCCAACTCGCCCTTCTCTGCTGCGCTCTCGCACCACATCGGCACGCGCGGGCTGGAAGTGCAGCAAATGCTGACGCGGGTACGGGCCGAGGTGGTGTCGAGCACGAAGAACAAGCAGGTGCCGTGGTCGAACTCGTCGCTGCTGGGTGAGGTGTATCTGGCAGAGAGGTGACGGCGGACGCTCGCAGGCGACCTGCAGTGAGGCGGAAGTCACGCGCCTCAAAGTTCAGTGTCGTCCCGGACAAGCGAAGCGCAGATCCGGGACCCATAACCACAAGATAGCGTTTGGCGAAGACTCGTGGTTGTCAGCTTCGCGCCGCAACTTCTCCCTGTGGTTATGGGTCCCGGCCCCCGTGCGCAACTGCGCACTAGGCCGGGACGACACCGAGGGGATGCGCGAGCTCACCGTCTCCAAAGACGGTGCGTGGGGCTTACTGGCCCCACACTTCCTTCGCGATCTCGACTGCGAGGCTCAGCTTCGCCCATTGCTCTTCCTCGGAGAGGATGTTGCCTTCCTCGGTCGAGGCAAAACCGCATTGCGGCGACAGCGCGAGCTGCTCCAGCGGAGCGAACTTGGCGGCTTCTTCGAGACGGCGCTTGATGTCGTCCTTCTTCTCGAGCTCGCCGAACTTCGAGGTGATGACGCCGACCACGACGACCTTGTTGCCCTTGGGCAGGAAGCGCAGCGGCTCGAAGCCGCCGGCGCGATCGCTGTCGTACTCCAGGAAGTAGCCGTCGTAATTGGTGCCGGCGAGCATGGTCTCCGCCACCGGCTCGTAGCCGCCGGAGGAGATCCAGGTCGAGCGGAAGTTGCCGCGGCAGACATGCGTCGTCACCACCATGTCGGCGGGCTTTTCGGCCAGCGCGTAGTTGATGATGCGGGCGTAGATCTGCTGCAGGCCGTCCGGATTGTCGCCGCGCTCGCGCGCCTTCTTCAATTCGTCCTGCGAGCAGAGATAGGCCCACACGGTGTCGTCGAACTGCAGATAGCGGCAGCCGGCGTCGTAGAAAGCCTTGACTGCTTTCCGATAAGTCTTGCCGAGATCCTCGTAGAACGCGTCGAGATCGGGATAGACGTCCTTGGAGATCGCCTTGCGGCCGCCGCGGAAGTGCAGCACCGCAGGCGACGGGATCGTCATCTTCGCGGTGACGTGGGCCTGGTCGGCGTACTTCTTCAGGAACTTGAAGTGGTCGAGCATCGGGTGGGTGTCGGGGAAGTCGAGCTTGTCGATCACCCGTATCGCGTCGTGCCTGGTCTCGACGCCCGCGAACTGGATGCCGGTGTCGGGGTGGAAGAGCTCGCAGCCGGTCAGTTTTGCCAGGAAGTCGAAATGCCACCAGGAGCGGCGGAATTCGCCGTCGGTCGCAAGCTTCAACCCGATCGAGGCCTGCTTGTGCACGACCTTCTCGATCTCCATGTCCTCGATCTTGCGCAGATCGTCGGCGGAAATCTCGCCCTTCTCGAGCTTCGCCCGCGCTTCCTTGATCTTGGCGGGGCGCAGGAGGCTGCCGACCTCGTCGGCGCGGAAGGGGGCTTTGGTTCGCTGCATGGTCTCAACTCCCGAGATTAGAGCGTTTTCAAGCGAAGTGGGTACCGGTTCGCGTGAAGAAAACGCGTCAAGCTAAAGACTCCTAATGGCCGGCCGCCCCCGCAACACCGAGGTGGCGTTCGAGTACCGATGGGTCGGCCTTGAGCGCGGCGCTGGGGGCGTCGTGGACGATCGCTCCGCGCTCCAATATCACAACGCGGTCGGCCAGCCCCAGAATCTTTTGCGCATTCTGCTCGACGATGATCGAGCAGATGCCGCCCGAACGGGTGATGGTGCCGAGCGCCTTCAAAAGCTCCTCGACGATGATCGGGGCGAGGCCCTCGGTCGGCTCGTCCAGCAGCAGCACTTTTGGATTGAGGGTCAGCGCGCGGCCGATCGCCAGCATCTGCTGCTCGCCGCCGGAGAGCTGGTTGCCAAAGTTATTCCGCCGCTCCTGAAGTCGCGGGAACATCTCGTAGACCTTCTGGACCGTCCACGGGCCGGGCTGGGCTACCGCGGTCATGTTCTCCTCGACCGTCAGCGAGCGAAATATATTGCGCTCCTGCGGCACCCAGCCGATGCCGGCCCGCGCCCGCTGGTCGGCCCGCAACGCCGTGACGTCGGTGCCGCCGAGCGAGATGCTGCCTGAGAAGCGGCGGGTGACCCCGACGATGGAATTGATCAGCGTGGTCTTGCCGGTGCCGTTGCGGCCCAAGAGCGCCAGCACCTGCCCTTCAGCGAGACGCAGCGACATGTTGGGCAGCACCACCGCCTCGCCGTAGCCGGCGCGAAGCGTGTCGATCGCGAGCAGGTCAGACATCGATCGCCTCCTCGCCCAGATAGACCGCCTTCACCTGCGGATCCCGCGCCACCTGGTCCGGCGGGCCTTCGGTGAGCAGCGCGCCGGAGACCAGCACCGAGATGCGGTCGGCGAAGGAGAACACGAGATCCATGTCGTGCTCGATCAGGAGCACGGTGACGTCGCGCGGCAGGCTTGCGACGACGGCGAGGATGTCGTGCCGCTCGCTCTCGGGCACGCCCGCGGCAGGCTCGTCGAGCAGCAGCACGCGCGGCTTGGCGGCGATCGCGACCGCGATCTCGAGCAGGCGCTGCTTGCCGTAAGGCAGCGTCACCGTCGGCTCGTTCATGGCGTCGAGCAGATGGAAGCGCTTCAGCAATTCCGCGATCTCGCCGTTGACGTCGTCGCGCGTCCCCATGCGCCGCCACCAGTCGCCGCCATGGCCGAGGCGCTCGGAGACCGCGAGCCCGATGGTTTCGAGCGGCGTCAGGTCGGCATAGAGCTGGTTGATCTGGAAGGTGCGCGACAGGCCGCGCAGCACGCGCTTGTGCACGGGCATATCGGTGATGTCGTGCCCCTCGAGCAGGATGCGGCCCGAATTCGGCTTCAGCACGCCGGTGAGCTGGTTGATCACCGTGGTCTTGCCGGCGCCGTTCGGACCGATCAGGGCGTGACGGGCCCCCTGCTCGATTTTCAGCGACAGGTCGCGCGTCACGCGCAGGCCGCCGAACTGTTTTTCGAGGTTCTTGGTTTCGAGCACGATGGTCATGCGTCGCTCTCCGGAACGGCGATGACAGCCTTGCGCCCGGCCACCTGCTTGATGATCAGGTTGGGCACGAACAGCACCCAGCGATGCAGGCGCTCGCGGCCGAGCAGCACGATCACGACCAGCACGAGGCCGATCCAGAACTGCCAGTATTGCGGGGTGATGGTGGAGAACAGCTCCTGGAGCATCCGAAACACCACCGCGCCGATCAGGCCGCCATAGAGATAGCCGGTGCCGCCGATCACGAGCACCAGCATCAGGTCGGCGGAGCGCTCGAACGAGAACACGTCGAGCGAGGCGATTGCGGTGGTCTGGGTGAACAGCGCGCCTGCGATGCCGGCATAGAAGGCCGCCAGCGTGTAGATCGCGATCAGGCGGCGATTGACGGGGATGCCGATGGCAGCGGCGCGCAAGGGGTTGTTCTTGATCGCGCGCAGCGACAGGCCGAACGGAGAGTGCACGACACGGCGCGCCAGCAGGAACAGCAGGAACAACACGGCAACCGAATAGAAGAAGCCGGTCTTGCCGAACATGTCGAAGGCAAGCGTCCCGAAGATCGGCTGCATCTCGATGCCCTGCAGGCCGTCGGTGCCGCCGGTGATGTTGGAAAAGCGCTCGGCGAGCGCCTCCAGCAGCAGCGCGATGCCGAGCGTCACCATCAGCCGCGTCAGGTCGACGCCGCGGATCACGAGGAAGCTGGTGGCAAAGCCCAGCACCATCGCGGCGAGGCCGGCGGCGATCAGCGCCAGCACGGGCTCGGTGATGATACCGTGCAGGGACAAAAGACCGGCCGCGTAGGCGCCGACGCCGAAGAACGCCGCGTGGCCCAGCGAGACGATACCGGCATAGCCGAGGATCAGGTCGAGCGACATCGCGAACAGCGCGAGCCGCACGATGTCGGTCATGATCAGGTAACGCGACGGAAACAGGAAGCCGCAGGCCAGGACGATGACCCAGAAGGCGATTTCGCCGTAGTGCCAGCGCGCATGGCGCTGGGCGTGATAGCCGACGTCGGAAGCAGCACTCATCGGACCACTCAACGCGCAGCAGTGCGGCCGAACAGACCGTTCGGGCGCCAGATCAGGATCACGATCATCATGGTGTAGATCACGAACGGTCCCATCTTCGGGACGTAGTATTTGCCGGCGACGTCGCCGATGCCGAGCAGGAGCGAGGCGAGGAACGGGCCGGTGATCGAGGACGAGCCGCCGACGGTCACCACGATCAGGAAGTAGATCATGAACTTGAGCGGGAAGTAGGGATCGAGGCCGAGGATCTCCGCGCTGAGCGCGCCACCGAGGCCGGCGAGCCCGCAACCGAAGGCGAAGGTGAAGGCGAACACCTGCGGCACGTTGATGCCGAGGCCGCTTGCGGCGCGCGGATCATCGACCGCGGCGCGCAGGCGGCTGCCGAACCGCGTCTTGGCCAGGATCAGCTGCAGCGCGACCGTGAGCAGGCCGCAGATCACGATGATCATCAGCCGGTAGCGGCCGATGCCAACGCCGAAGAAGTCGAACTGCCCCTGCAGCGCGTCCGGCAGGTTGATGAAGACGCGCGAGGATCCCATGAAATAGTCGACGGCCGCGACCGACATGAAGGTCAGGCCGATCGAGAACAGCACCTGATCGAGATGGCTGCGCGTGTAGAGATGCCGGTAAAGCGTACGCTCCAGCAGCACGCCGATCACCGCGGCGGAGACGAAAGCGAGCGGCAGCGCCGCGAAGAACGGCCAGCCCGACTTGTTGACCAGCAGCATGCAGACATAGCCGCCGGCCATCGCGAAGGCGCCGTGCGCGAGATTGACGAAGTTCATCAGTCCGAGCGTCACCGCGAGCCCGCAGGCGAGCACGAACAGCAGCATGCCGTAGGCAACGCCATCGAACAGGTTGGTCAGGATCGAGGTCATCTTCTCAGCTTGGCGTTAGACGTCATGGCCGGGCTTGTCCCGGCCATCCACGTTCTTGTCTTCACGTTCGTTCCTGGCTCTTGCGTGGATGCCCGGGTCAAGCCCGGGCATGACGCAGAGGAGGCGCTAAGCGCGCTCGACGATGTGCACTTGCACATCGGGGATGACGCGCTTTCGCGCGTCACTTCTTGGTCTTGCCGGAGTCCTTGACGGCTTCGAAGGTGGCGAATTCGACGTTGTAGAGCTCGCCATCGACCTTCTCGACCTTGCGGATGTAGATGTTCTGCACGATGTCGCGGGTTTCCGGATCGATCGAGATCGGACCGCGGGGGCTTTCCCACTTCATGCCCTTCATGGCCTCGATCAGCTTGTCGCCGTTGGTGTCGCCATTGGTCTTCTTCAGCGCTTCGTAGATCAGGTGGATACCGTCATAGCCGCTGACCGCCATGAAGCCCGGACGGCTGCCGAAGGCCTTCTTGTAGGCCGCCACGAAATCCTTGTTCATCGCAGAGGGGTGCGCGGCCGAATAGAGGTGCGCGGTGACGGTGCCGAGAACGGCGTCGCCCATGTTGTTGAGCAGATCGTCGTCGGTGACGTCGCCCGGCCCGATGACCTTGATGCCGGCCTTGTCGAGGCCGCGCTCGGCATACTGCTTCATGAAGTTGCCGCCCTGGCCCGCCGGCACGAACACGTAGAGCGCGTCCGGCTTGGCGTCCTTCATGCGCTGCAGGAACGGCGCGAAGTCGGGGTTCTGCAGGGGCACCTTGACCTCTTCGACGATCTCGCCGCCGCCGGCGGTGAAGCGCTCCTTGAAGAAATTCAGCGCGTCGTTGCCGGGCGCGTAGTCGGAGGTCAGGGTCGCGACCTTCTTGATGCCGTTCTTCGCCGCCCAGTCGCCGATGATGTTGGCGGACTGCGCCAGCGTGAAGCTGGTGCGCACGATGTAGGGCGAGCGCTCGGTGATGATGGAGGTGCCGGCCGCCATGACGACTTCCGGAATTTTTGCCTGCGTGGCGAGCGGCGCTGCGGCAAGGGCTGCCGGCGTCACGCCGAAGCCCGCGATGAAATTGACCTTGTCGTTGACGATCAGTTCCTGTGCCGCGGTCTTGGTCTTGTCCGGAACCGCGCCGTCGTCCTTGACGATGACCTCGATCTTCTTGCCGGCGACGGTGTCGCCCTTCTGCTGCATGTAGAGCTTGATCGCGTTCTCGATCTGCTTGCCGGTCGAAGCCTGGCCGCCGGTCATCGGCAGGATCAGGCCGATCTTCACTGCATCCTGGGCGCCTGCCGGCGCAACGGCCGCGAGGCTCGCGACGGCCGCAGCAGTGGCGGCCCATGACAACATCTTGTGACGAACGGACATTACGTTCCCTCCCCTTTCCAGTCTTGAGCCCTGAACCGAGTGCCCGGTTCTTGCCTCACCATGACGAACATTTGCCATGTCGCGCAGCGGCAACATGGCGTCTTCGATGCCCCTGCTGTCAATCGGACGTTCGGCGACTAAGCCAGGCGTCCTGACGGCGGCAGCAGAGGGCGCCAACTTGCGGTAACGTCTACCGGCTATTGGTCTTCGATCGATTTGTACGCTTGTACAAGTAAAATGGTCTTGTCAACGAAAAAACCTTGGAGCTGACCAAGCGAAATGTCGCGAGCCTTTAGGAGGGCAACCGCCGGCGATCCGGAATCTCGGTAGTTTGATACCTATCTCGAATAAGCCAATTTTACCTGTTGAAGGCTAGGCTCGGTGACCGCCGGTTGCAGCCCGGCGGCCGATCAACCGTCATCCTGGCGCTCCGAGCAAGATGCCCGAACGAATCAGCCCCTTTGCGATTGCTGTTGCGGCCAGTCTTCTGGCCGCAAGCCTGTCGGGCTGCGGCACGATCAACGAGAAGGTCTCGGCCGGCATGGGCGACTACATTCCGCAATGGGCCGGCGGCCTGCCGGCAGACGCCCCGCCGCGGCCGGGCACGGCGCAATACGACGCCTGGATGAAGGAGCGGGAGCGCCAGCGCCTGATGCCGGCGGCCGATCGCGAGGCGGCCAAATCGGACCAGGGCAAGCTTGACCCCGCGCGCTAGTATTGCTTGTTGGGCGGCCGTGCATCGGGATCGGCCGGGGGGCTGAGGGAGATCGTGGACAACACCACAGCAAACGAGCGGACGAGCAACCTCGTCATCGGCGGCAGCGGACTTGTCGGTGGCTACATCGTCGAACACCTCGTCCGCCGCGGTGAGCCTGTGTACGCGATGTCGCGCTCACCGCGCCCAGCGACGTCAGGTGTCGAATGGATCCAGGCCGATCTGCAAGAGCCTGACACGTTGAGGGTTCCACGATTCACCACGCTCTACTGCACCACCGACGCCATTCTGCTTGCCGATGCGCTTCCCCATCTGCTCGGCCCCGCCGTTAGGCGCGTCGTGGCCTTCAGCTCGACCAGCGTGCTGACCAAGCAGGATACCGAGGTTGCCGAGGAGCGCGAGACGATCCGCAAACTGACTGCAGCCGAGCAAGCGATCGTTACCGCCTGCACAAGACAAGGCGTCGGCTGGACCATCTTGCGCCCAACACTCATCTATGCCGAAGGGCGCGATACCAACATCACGCCGTTGTCGCGCCTGATCCGTCGATTCGGATTCATGCCGCTTGTCGGCGGCGCCCCCGGCCTGCGGCAGCCCGTTCACGCCGAGGATCTCGCGATCGGTGCCATTGCCGCAGCCGCGAGCCCGGCCGCCGTCAGCAAGTTCTACGCGTTACCCGGGGCCGAGACGCTGTCCTACCGTGAGATGATGGGCAGGGTGTTCGACGGAATGAGGCGGCCGCGGCGCATGGTCCCGGTCCCGCCAGGCCTGTGGCGCGTCATCTTCGCAGTGGCGAAGCCACTGTTTCCGAGCGCGAACGTCGCGATGGGCATCCGCATGATGAAGAACATGACGTTCGATGCCACGCCGGCCGTCGAGGATTTCGGTTGGAAGCCGCGGAGCTTCCATCCGGTGTTTGACGAGCGCGCGCGTCAGGTCCGCACGACCTGATCGACGCCGACCCCCTGCCCACGCAACGTCGCCAAGGGGTGTCGATATGTCAGACGCGGAGCCGCCTTGCCGGAACTCGATGCGCGAATGTTGTCGAGGCGCGGCGGCGGCTGGGTGTTGGTCGACGTGCGCCCCGGCATCATCAGGCTTGCCCAGGTCATGCACGACCCGAGCTTCGCAGGCGCGGGCCGAACAGGCTCATGTCGGCCAAATGGCAAATTCCCTGCTTGCAGGGAATTCTGCAGGGAAATTCCAAGCCAACGTCGCACCCGCAACCGCATGAAACATGCGTGATGTGCCTTGAATCCAAGGCGACTCGGGCAAAGGCGCATTGAACACGGAGCAGGGAAATCTTCGATGAATGAACAGGGAATTCGCGTGCGCGGAACAGGGAAAACAACGAATTTCGGTAAGCGTCCAGTAAGCGTCCATTTCTCGCACACTTTTCGTGCGGCCCGTAAGCACGATCTGTTCTCGTTCTCGATTTGCAAATGAGGAGAGCGAGATGGTGGACGGGAACGGAGCGTGGGTGCGCCAGGGCGAGGGTTTCTGGCGAGCACATCATGAAGCTTGGAAGCTTAGCGACTTGAATCAGCGGCAGTATTGTGAGTTTCACGGTCTCCCGCAGAAGGCATTTGAGAACTGGCGCCAGAAGTTCAGGCTTATCGACGTCGAGGCCTAAGTCACAGCCTTAGTCACCCCCTAAGTCACTCCCTTCGTCCCAGCCTTAGTCATGTGGCTTATCCCTCCTCGCGGTCGGTCAGTCCAATTGTTCCTCGGCCACGTGAGGGGCATCGGCGGCGCTTCGGTGAACCGGACAAGCGCCAGATTCTCGAAGAGGCGGCACGACCGGGCGCCAGCGTCTCGGAAGTGGCGCCGCCGCTATGGCATCGATCGCCGGATTCTGTGCCGGTGGAAGCAGGAGCTGGCACCGCCGGCATTTGTTCGCCGTCGAGATCACCGATGTGGCCCTGAGCACCGAGAGGACCGCGTCATGACGACCCTGCTCCCTCCGAACGTAAAGAGCAAAGTCTAGCTGACTCGCGCTCTTCCTACTCACGCTGCATCATCGAGTCAATCAGTCGCAGCGTTAGCCTGCCATTGCGGGACGCCATCGCTGTTCCGGAGTGCGCCAGTCCACACCTTCGATCAGTGACGAGAGCTGTGCCGACGTAAGGGACAGCGTCTCGTCCAGTTTGACGCTCGGCGGCCATAAGAAGACACCATGCTCAAGCCGTTTGGTGAACAGGCAGAACCCGGTGCCATGCCAATAGATGATCTTGATCAGGTTGGTCCTGGTGCGTCCCGCGGAACACGAACAAGTGGCCCCGACATGCGCAAAGGTATCGACGGCCTCGCGATGCTGGTGCAGGGCGTGCTGCATCAAGATCCGTTCACGATGTAGCCCAGGGCCAGATGCACCTTTCCCTGCCAGATGATGTGGAGACGTTGCACAAGCTGGTGCGCTCGCTCGCAGCCGAGCGCACTTCGCTCCGTGAGGCGCAGGCCGAGATCGAACGGCTCCATCTTGTCATCAAGAAGCTGCAGCGCAGCCAGTTCGGCCGGCGCGCGGAACGGCTCGATGATGACCAGCTGCACCTCGGCTTCGAGGACCTCGAGGTCGAGCTGGCGCGAACCGAGGCCAGGCTTCCTCCCGTCAAGACTGAAGCCGCCAAACCAGAGAGGGAGCGGCCGAGCCTACCGGCGCATCTGCCACGCGAAGATGTCCGGTTCGATGTTGAGTGCCAGGCCTGCCCTTGCTGTGGCGGCGCGCTGCATCTGATCGGCGAGACGGTCAGCGAGATGCTCGACCACGTTCCGGCGCGGCTCCGCGTCATACGCGTCTGCCGACCCCGCTATGGCTGCCGAGCCTGCGGGACCATCCACCAGGCGCCTGCGCCAGAACGACCGATCGCCAAAGGCTTGGTGACCCCCGCGATGCTCGCCCACGTCATAGCCTCCAAGTATTGCGATCAACTGCCGCTCTACCGGCAAAGTCAGATCTTCGCCCGGCAGGGCATCGAGATCGACCGCTCCACCCTGGCCAACTGGGTCGGCGGCGCCTGCTAGTGGCTTGAGCCGCTGCAGAAGAGACTCGCCGAGCACGCGTTCGCATCGCAAAAGCTGTTTGCCGATGACACCCCGATCCCAGTGCTGGATCCCGGCCGGGGCCGCACCAAGACCGGGCGGCTGTGGGTCTATGCCCGCGATGACCGGCCTTGGAATGGACCCGATCCGCCGGCTGCCGTCTATCTCTACAGCCCCGACCGGAAGGCCGAGCGTCCTGTCTCCCAACTGGCCAAGTTCAAAGGCATTGTGCAGGTCGACGGCTACCCCGGCTTTGAGCAGCTCGGCACCGACATCCGGCTCGCGGCCTGCTGGGCGCAGGCGCGGCGCAAGTTCTACGAGGTCGATCAGGCGACCGCCTCTCCGATCGCGGTTGAGGCGGTGCGGAGGATTGCCGACCTCTATGCGATCGAGCCTTCCATCCGAGGCCAGATCGCCGCAACGCGGCAGGGAATGCACCAAGCAAGATCGCTGCCGCTTGTTGGGGCCATGAAGTTATGGCTGGAAACCCAGCTTGCCCACATCCCACCCCGCAGCAGCCTCGCTGATGCGATCCGCTATCGCTGACCCGCTGGGACGCTCTCTGCCGCTTCCTCGATGATGGACGCCTCGAACTTGACACCAACACCGTCGAGGGCGCGATCCGGCCTGTCACGCTTGGCCGCAAAAACCACCTGTTCGCCGGATCCGACGCCGGCGCCAACCGCTGGGCAACCGTCTGCTCCCTCATCACCACGGCCAAGCTCAACGATGTCGAGCCGTTTGCTTATCTCAAGGACGTGCTCGAGCGCACGTCCAATGGGCATCCAGCCAGCCGCCTCGACGACCTCCTGCCCTGGAACTGGCGACCCCCAACCGTTACCAACTAGTTCGACGTGTGAGAAATGGACGCTTACAGCCTCGGAAACCATGGTCTTGTGACAGCATCGGGAGCGCGGGGATGCGTTGGATATCAGGACGGACGTCGGCCGGAGGGTGAGCCGCGCGCTTCGAAGGACGGCCGAGGCGAAGCGCAGGATCGGCCGGAAACGTAGGCTATCGTCGCCAACCGCTCGCACGCTTGGGCGCTGCAAATTTGCGGATTCGACTCTCAGTCCGCGGACTGAAGACGCGAACGGCTGGCGCTGTTGGGCGGCTTGAGCCATGCGTCGTCCTAGCAAAACGACCCAATCGCAGAGCCCTCAGCGACACGTGGGCAGAACAGGGAGAGTGTGGAAGAAACGGGCCCATGTCTCGGGAGAACACTCAAACAGCAGATGACCTCGACTCGCCTTGGCTACACCCGGCATCACGATCCACGCGGTCGTGGCGCGAATGCGGGGCCCTGCCCTGGAGTGACCCGAAAATTCATCGGCGAGCATGGCGCCAAGCCTGAAATTCCCGAGCCTGTGGGACCTAGTCCAGTCGCAAGCTAACGTTCAAGCCGCTACGGCTGGAACGGCCGCCGGCTCAAAACCGATATCGAAGCGGTAACCGTACTTGCGTCGAGCCGGCGTCTGCACGGTGCTTTGTCGAATTTGACTTCAGCGATCCAGCTTACCCCTCCCCTTCTGTTACAGAGCCAATATTCCGGTTCTGTATAGGCACGTTCTTGAGCCGGAGCTGTCATGTCCATCGAAAGGTCGAATTCCCTCAACCTAGACATCCAATACGTCTCTGTGCGGTTGCTGAGGAAAAACGCGCACAATCCTCGCCGCCATCCGCAGGAGCAGATCGGTCAGCTTGCCAAGAGCATGGATACATTTGGAGTGATCAAACCAATCGGCGTCGACGAAGACCTCAACGTAATCTACGGCAACGCGGTCGTTGTGGCCGCCGAACAACTCGGGATCACGGAATTACCGGTTGTCGTCATCAGCCATTTGTCACCAGCCCAAAAACGGGCTGTCGCCATCTCCGACAACAAAATCGCCGCCAACGCCACCTGGGACCTGCAAGTTCTCAGGGAGGACCTGCAGGTTCTAACCGAGCTGAATTTCGATTTTGCCGCAATCGGATTTGACACAGCAGAGATCGATGTGATCCTGGATCAGCCCCCCAAGGACGCTGACCTCCTACCCGAGCTTGGGCCGACCGTGCCAGCGGTTAGCAGGCGAGGCGATCTCTGGCGGCTTGGCAAGCATCGACTCATCTGCGACGATGCCTTGGACGAACAGGCCTATAAGGCCGTGTTGGACGATCAGCGGGCGCGCGCGGTAATCGCCGATCCGCCCTACAACATGCCCATCGACGGCCATGTTGGCGGCCGCGGCGGCATCAAGCACCGCGAGTTCGCCATGGCCTCCGGTGAAATGGCGCCGCAACAGTTCGTCGAGTTCTTGACAGCGGCATGCGCGCGCTTCGTCAGATTCAGCGTTGATGGCTCACTGCACTACATATTCATGGATTGGCGGCATGCACTCGAGCTGTTGACGGCCGCACGCTGTGTTTACCGCGAGCACAAGAACACCTGTGTCTGGGCCAAGACCAATGCCGGCATGGGCTCATTCTACCGGTCCCAGCACGAGCTGGTTCATGTGTTCAAGAACGGCTTGGCGCCGCATATCAACAACATTGAGCTCGGCGCCCACGGCCGCAATCGAACCAACCTGTGGACCTATCAGGGCATCAACAGCTTTGGCCGGCAGCGCGACGAGCTGCTGGCTTTGCACCCGACCGTTAAGCCCGTCGACCTGATCGCCGATGTGATCAAGGACTGCACACGGCGGGGCGATCTTGTCTTGGATCCCTTCGCAGGATCCGGAACCACCGTGATCGCCGCAGAACGGACCGGCCGCCGCGCCGCTCTTTTGGAGATCGACCCGCTGTATTGCGACGTCATTGTGCGCCGCTGGCAAAACCACACCGGCCAGGCCGCGATCTGCGTAAGGACTGGCCGTCGTTTCGCCGACCGGGAAGCGGCGTCAGCCGCCTTGCCTTACTCGCCGCCGCTTCTGCTGCCTGGCCCCTCTCGCGAAGGAGACAGCCGTGACTGACGATCAAAAGACCGGTTACAGCCGCCCGCCACGTTCGTGCCAATTCAAACCGGGGCAGTCAGGTAATCCGAACGGCCGGTCAAAGGGCTCGCGCAATCTCAGGACCGACCTCACCAGCATGATGAAAAGGCGCGTCCAGATTCGCGAGGACGGCGAACAGCGCATGGTGAGCCGGCAGGAGCTCGTACTCCTCAGACTGTTCGAGCGGGCGGCAAAGGGCGACACCAAGGCCTGCACGCAGCTCTTCAACATGATCATGAAATTCGAGCCAAAGGAGGCGTCCAACGGCGAGAGCGCAATCGTGACCGAGCACGACCAAGAGATCATTGCAGATTTTCTGCGCCGCCATTCCAAACACGAACATGAGAGGTGAGCAAATGCCAAACTACACCAGAGCCGAACGCGATGCGATCTTGCGCGGCGACTTTCTTGCCTTCGGTATGAAGGCCTTTTCTGAACTGTGTCCTAGTGACCCGTATTCCTCGGAATGGTTCCACGAATCGATCGCCCTTACATTGACCCAGAGTATTGGGCGTCCGACGCGACAGATCATCAACGCGCCGCCTCGCTCAATGAAGTCAACCCTCGTGTCAGTGGTGTGGGTCGCCTTCAGGTTGGGGCAAGATCCTACCCACAAATTCATATGCGCCAGCTATTCCCAACACGTAGCGACGACGTTTTCCGCCGACTGTCGACGAATCATGGAGGCGGCTTGGTACTGTGATCTATTTCCAACGCGGCTCGCCAAGAGCGCCGAGGATGAGCTCGTAACGACGAAAGGCGGCGGTCGCCTCGCGATGTCCGTCGGAGGCAGCTGCACCGGTCTTGGCGCTCACACAATCATCGTTGACGACCCGCTGAATGCAGCTGACGCGGCTTCAGATACGACGCGCAAAACTTGTAACGAGTGGTTTGTCCGTTCGCTGATGTCGCGCCTCAACGACAAGGCTAAAGGCAGCATGTTCGTTGTGATGCAGCGTCTGCATCAACAAGACCTAACCGGTCATCTCCTGGAAAAGGGAGGTTGGGATCATCTGGTTCTGCCCGCGATTGCGCCGGAGGACAGGAGGATCGAGCTGCAAAACCGCTCGTTAATTTGGGCAGAAGGAGAGCCTCTGCAGAAGCGAGAGCCCCTCCCGGTCCTGGACGACGTGAAGCGCCAAATTGGAGCGCCGGTGTTTCAGACACAATACCTGCAAGACCCCGCTCCAGAGCAAGGTAATGAGCTCAAACGAGAATGGCTTAAATCGTATGACATCCTTCCGAGCCGTCAACCTGGAGACGAAATTGTGCTCTCTTGTGATACGGCGGCAAAAGCAGGGGAAAAAAGTAACTACTCGACTTGTCTGACATTTCTTGTCTGCAATCGAAACCAATATTATCTCACCGATCTTTGGCGCGGAAAGGTTGAGTTCTACGCTCTTTACCAAATTATGCTGCAGCAGGCAGTCAAACACACGCCTCATGCCGTGCTCATCGAAGATACTGCTATGGGGGGCCCACTGATCAGCGAGCTGAGGCGGCGCGGCCTGCAAGGCGTGGTTGCAATCAAACCGACCAAAGACAAGTGGTCGCGTATGAGCGGCCAGACCGCAAAGCTGCAGGCCGGCTCCCTCGTCTTGCCCCGGACGGCGCCCTGGCTCGACGATTTCATGTTGGAGTATGTCTCGTTTCCCCTCGGCAAGACCGATGACATGATGGACGCGCTATCCCAGTTTCTGAACTGGCGCACGGAAGCTGAACGACGCATCACTTTCGAGGTGGATTGGGACAATCCACCGAATGGATCGAGCGGATCGCAGGCAAGGCTTGGGGCTCCTTCCGCAACCGAGATACTTTATTGGTTGAGATAGCGCGCACCGCTTGGCCTATGTCATCCGCACCAAGGACCCAGGCGGACCTTATGCTTTCCGTTCGAGAGCCGCGCGATATCCACGACCGGGCCATCCCATAGATCGGCCAACATCGCTTGGCGACCAGCCGCACGCGCCAGAGGTCGCACTTGGCCTGCGCAACGGCGGCTGCCATCTCCGGTCCGATCTCACACCCGAGGCCGGAGCAAATTGTGACCAACAGCGTCGCAAGCGCCCGGTCATCCCGCTTGCAGCACCCGGCCAGTCCGTGGCGCAAGGCGTTGCGGCTGGACCGTGCTTTTCCGGACACCGTTTTCGGCCCCGTGCTGCGCTTGGCGTTGGTGCGATTGGCTTCGATTTGTCGGTTTGATGCCATGGTCGTGGCCCCCCGCGCCTTTGGCCGTCTAGCCAGCGACAAACGTCACTCCAAAGCGCCGACGCATCAAGGATTTAGGCGCAAAAGAGCAAGAATCTTGCTGCAGAAAGGACTGGCATTTTGTGGCAAAAGGAGCGCTACTGAATAGACCGGGCGCAACCGATGGTCCGGGTATCTCACCTCGCGGGTGCGGGGCTTTTGGCGGTGCGGCGGCAGGCCGCGTTTGCCAGAACCTAAGGAGATACCGGTGGCCACGATGTCAACCGACGGCGCCGAGGCGCCTCATTCCGTCATCACGTTCAACCCCCACGATCGGCGCGCCTTCATCGGCGGCTCGGACGCGCGCATCATCATGGGCGACGATCAGGACGAACTCGTTCGCCTGTGGCGGGAAAAGCGTGGCGAGGTCGCGCCGCAAGATTTTTCGCAAAACCTGATCGTGCAGCTCGGCCGCGTCACGGAAGAGCTCAATCGAAGCTGGTACCAGCGTAGTAGTGGCCAGACCGTCACCGACATCCAGAAGCGGGTGCGGCATCCCGTCCACGGCTGGATGGCGGCCACGCTGGACGGCATCGTCGCGCAGAGCGGCGCGGTGTTCGAGGCCAAGTTCATGCTGCCCTGGGCCTTTACCGAAGAGGCGGCGGCCGAGAAGCACATGGCGCAGCTGCAACACAACATGTGGGTGGTCGCGGCACGCTCGGCCGTGCTCTCGATCATCACCGGCGGCGGCAAATGGGTCGAGATCACCGTGCATGCCGACCCGCTCTACCAGCACCTGCTGCTGACGGCGGAAAAGAAGTTCTGGCGCTGCGTGCAGAGCGGCGAGCCGCCGCTCCTGTTCGGAATCGAGACCCCGCGCCCGCGGCTCGCCGCGATCAAGGTCGTCGACATGACCGCCTCCAATCTCTGGGCGGAGTGCGCGGCGACCTACCTGCGCACCCGGGCGGCCCATGGCGAGCACGAACTGGCCAAGACCGAGCTCAAGAAGCTGCTGCCCGAGGATGCCAAGGAAGCGATCGGCCACGGCGTTCGCGCCAAGCGCTCCAAGGCCGGCGCGGTCAGTTTTGATCCGGTTGAGATGGAGAGCGTCCATGCATCAGGCCAGTGAGCATATTGGCGCGATCGCGGCCGCTTTGGCCCGCGCGCAAGCCGAACTGACCAACCCGGAAAAGACCCTGACCGCGCAGATCCGCTCGCCGTTTCTGCGCGATGACGACCGGACCTTTCGCTACGCCTCGCTGGCGAGCGGCCTCGACATCGTGCGCAAGACCCTCAGCCAGCAGGAGATCGCCACCATCCAGACCACCCGGGTCGAGGCAACCACCGGCCACATCCATCTCACCACCCTGCTCGCGCATTCCTCCGGCGAGTGGATCTCCTCGGACTGGCCGGTCTGCGCCACGCGGGATGTCGAGGCGCCGCACCGCATGGGCGCGGCGTTGACCTACGCCCGACGCTACGCCCTGTTCGCTCTGGTCGGGATTGCCGGCGAGGATGATCTGGACGCGCCGGATACGGTCGCCGGTCCCCCGGCACCGCCCAACCTCAAGGCCTCGCCCGGCAAGGGCGCTCTCAACCGTGCGCCGGTGCTGCGGCCGGGCGAGTCCGCCGCACTCCGCGAGCAGCTGTTGCGCCAGCTCGAAGCTCTGTCGGCCAGCACCGATCTGCTCAGCTGGGCCATGGCGAGCCTCCCGCTCAAGAACACCCTGCAGGAGCTGGATGCCCGCCGCGTCGAGGCCGCCTATCAGGCCAAGCTTGAGGACGCTGCCCGTGCTCAGGCCGAGCCGTCGGCCGGCACGCCAAGCCTGCCAGCAGCGCCGCTCGCTGCGGCGGACGCCGAGGCCGCGCTGCAGCCAGCGCTGCCCGAGACCGGGTTCGCCCACCCCAAGGAGCCGCCGCGCAAGCGCAGCAAGGCGCACCTGGTGTTTGTCCGGGAGCAGCCCTGCCTGGTCTGCCAGCAAACCCCGTGCGATGCCCATCATCTGAGATTCGCCCAACCCCGAGCGCTCGGCCGCAAGGTCAGTGATGAGTTCACGGTCCCGCTGTGCCGCGCGCATCACGAGGAGCTGCATCGGCACGGCAACGAGCGCGCGTGGTGGAGCAACCTGCAGATCGCGCCGTTGCCGGTCGCGCAGGACTTGTGGTCAGCGAGCCCGGCCCACGGTCCGGCCGCGGTCAGCATCGCGCCGCTGCCCGCAAACCTTGGTTCGGAGGCCTCACCCCGATGAACGGCCTCTTCCAAACGGCGCGCGAGCTGACCGTCACGGCGCTGCCGGTCGAGTTTGAAGCGTTGGCGCCGCCGCCCCTGCTGAATCCCGGTGAACACCTCGAACATTGCCAGGCATTGCGGCAGGCGATCTTCGCGGACCTTGCGCCGCGATCCGCCATCGAGTGGCTGCTCGCGATCGACGTCGCCGAACTGTCCTGGGAGATACGGCGCTACCGCTTGCTACCACAAGCTTCTGGAGACCTATCGCCAAAAGGCGATTGAGGCGGCCCTGCGGCGCATCGACATGGTCGGGATCGATCCCGACTTCGAAGAGGAGGCCGAGTACTACACGCTGTAAAATGCGTTGAGCTGGCGAATTGATCCCATCGCTGCGACCGAGATCGACGCGCGCCTGGCGTCCTATGGCTTCGATGCGCACGCCATCACCACCGAAGTCTACGTGCAGGCGCGCGACATCCTGGTCCTGTTCGAGGGCCTGCTCAACGCCGCACAGACCAAGCGCATGCTGCTCCTTCGCGAGATCAGGAATCAGCGCCTCGTAGGTGGACCGATGCGCCGCCAGCGCTGAAAGTTAACATCGAGATCCCGAGCGCGAGCTCTCCATTCCAGCATGCGCTCAAGGATCGCTTCAGTTGGATGCGGTCCGCGGCATCTGACGGCGTCGGACTCCCGATTGGAAACGAGATCACACCATGTTCAATCGGTGTAGGTCACCGTCCCGCTTTGCCGGTCTCATCATCGTAATGTCCTACACTATCGGTCCTGCTGGAGGCACCGCGTTCACGAACGGGCCTTCCGCGCAAGACATCGAAGCCCGCTTAGCCTCATACGGCTTTGATCAACACACCATTAGCGTGGAGATCCACGTCCAGGCGCGCGAGCCATCGGGCGCGAAGAGCGTCGTCGTGTGGGGCACCAGTAAGCGGCGTCGCGAGTTTCTTTATCTCGACGAAATGGGCGATGCCTGTGTGCACCTGATGAAGAACTCGGTCAACGTAGGCACTGGCGACCATATCACCATCGCCGAGTTCGCCCGCGTTGTCGCCGAGATCGTGGGTTATCGCGGTGAGCGCCCGGACGGCACGCCGCGCGGGCTGCTCGACGTTCGCCGGCGCGCGCCAACATCGGTCGAGAATGGAACAAAGTTAACGTACCTTCTTGGGGTCAGCGCGTTAGACGAGAGCAAAAGCAACCAGCTCCAGTTCTCGGAAATGACGAAAGCCGGGCTGTTGCGCGAGAATGGCCCAGCCGCCTGTCGGAGCTGTCGCACATGACGGGAAAAAATTGGGGAACACTAAGATAGAATTGCCAGGGGTTTAGGATTCTGACGCGCCCCTTTCGAGCGCAAAGAAGTCGTCTAGCTCCTCCGAGAGACAGTTCTCCCACATCGGCGGTTCAACACTATAGGCTTCCTTCAGGCGCGACAGATCCAGCCGCGAATTGGCTGGGCGCGTGGCCCTGGTCGGATAGTCCTTGGTGGCAATCGGAAGGACCTCGGCCGCCTTCAGCGGCACGCCCCTGGACCGCAGCCCCTCTACGATCGCGCTAGCAAAGCCATGCCAGCTGGTCGAGCCCGAATTGGTGAGGTGGACGAGTCCTTTCGCGCGCGCGAAGACATCGGGCAGGTCTGCCTCGCCTTTCCTTAGGATTTCAACGAGGGCCGACGCGATGGTGCGCGCCGTCGTGGGCGTTCCGAATTGGTCCGCCACCACCCGCAGCGACTCGCGCTCTTTGGCAAGCCGGATCATGGTGCGCATGAAATTCGCGCCTTGCGCGGCATAGACCCAGGCGGTCCGCACCACCAGATGCGCGCAGCCAGCGCTCCGAACCGCGCTCTCGCCTGCAAGCTTGCTGCGGCCATAGACCGAGAGCGGACCGGTCGGATCGTCCTCGCGCCAGAGCCGGCCGCCGCTGCCGTCGAACACATAATCGGTCGAGAAATGAACCAGCGGCACGCCGTGCGCCGCGGCCCAGCGCGCCAGAACGGCCGGTGCGTCGCCGTTGATCAGGAAGGCGAGGGCTTCCTCGTCCTCGGCCTTGTCGACCGCGGTATAGGCCGCCGGATTGATGATGAGGTCGGGCTTGAACGCTTCAAGTTTGCCGGCCAGCGACTCCGGCTTCGACAGATCGAACTCCTCCAGGGCCGGCGCAACGACCTCATGCTTGTCTCGAAGCAATGGAAGCAGCGCTCCACCGACCTGCCCTTGGGTACCAGTCAACAGAATGCGCATCAGACTTGCCCGTAGATCGGAAGATTCTTGACGTCCGCAAGCAGCGGAGCGGCCGCGTCCTTGGCCGAGAGCGAGGGATCGTCGATGCCCCATTTGATCCCGATCGCCGGATCGTTCCAGCGGATGGAAACCTCGTCTTTCGGGCTATAGAGGTCATCGCATTTATAGAAGAAATCGGCCGTCTCGGAGAGCACCACAAAGCCGTGCGCGAAGCCGCGGGGGACCCACAATTGCCGGCGGTTCTCTTCGCTCAATTCAACGGTAACGTGCCGCCCAAAATTCGGGCTGCCGACGCGGACATCAACGGCGACATCGAGCACACGGCCGCGCAACGCGCTGACCAGCTTGCCCTGGGTGAAGGGGTTTTGAAGGTGCAGCCCGCGCAGCACGCCGCGGGCCGAGCGGGACATGTTGTCCTGAACAAAAGGACGATGAATCCCGGCTTCCACGTAACGTCGAAACTGATAGGTTTCCAGGAAGAAACCGCGTTGATCGCCAAACAGTTTAGGTTCAATAATCAGGACTTCGGGAATATCTGTCGGAATTACATTCATCTGCAGCGCCTACGCCTCGGCGTCATCAATTTACTCTAGCTCTATAACAAATTTGTGCAGTGCACGCTATCTGCAACTTTTCTGAATAGTAAATCCTGTGAGGGACTATGAAGGGGATCATCCTCGCTGGGGGAACCGGCTCGCGTCTTTATCCGGTGACGACGGTTGTTTCGAAGCAACTGCTTCCGGTTTTTGACAAGCCGATGATCTATTACCCGCTCTCGACGCTGATGCTGGCGGGGATCAGGGACATCCTCATCATCTCCACCCCGCAGGACAAGCCGCTGTTTCAGCGCCTGCTCGGCACCGGTTCGGACATCGGTCTGCGTTTTGAGTATGCGAACCAGGAGACGCCGCGGGGTCTAGCGGATGCGTTCATCGTCGGGCGTGAATTTGTCGGCTCGGATTCGGTCGCGTTGATCCTGGGCGACAATATCTTCTATGGCCACGGCCTTCCGAGCATGCTGTCGAACGCCTCGTTCCGCAAAAAGGGGGCGACCGTGTTCGGCTACATGGTCAACGAGCCGCAGGCCTATGGCGTCGTCGAGCTGGATGCGACGGGCCGCGCATTGTCGATCGAGGAGAAGCCGAAGCAGCCGAAATCCAACGTGGCGGTGACCGGGCTGTATTTCTACGACAACGACGTGCTGGACATCGCTGCCAATGTGAAGCCGTCGGCGCGCGGGGAGATCGAGATCACCGACGTCAACAAGGCCTATCTGGAGCGTGGCGACCTTTTCGTTGAAGTGCTTGGCCGCGGCTTTGCATGGCTCGACACCGGCACGCATGCTTCGCTGGTGGAGGCAAGCCACTTCGTGCAGATCCTGGAGCAGCGCCAGGGCCTGCGCATCGCCTGCCCCGAGGAGATCGCGCTTCGCCAGGGCTACATTTCGCTGCAGCAATTTGAGATTGTCGCCGAGAAATCTGCCAAGAGCAGCTATGGCGAATATCTGAAATCCGTGGCGCGCTCTTTCGCGCGCTAGTCACTACGAGGGGCACGCATGCGCTTCAAGGATTCCACGATCTTCGTCACCGGCGGTGCGGGCTTCATCGGCTCGGCCGTGGTGCGGCACCTGCTTCGCGACACCCATGCGCGGGTGGTCAACATCGACAAGCTGACCTATGCGGCCAATCTCGACTCGCTGCCGGGCGCCGTGGGCAACCCGCATTACGCATTCGAGAAGCAGTGCATTTGCGATGGCCCCGGCCTGCGACAACTGTTCGAAAAATATCAGCCGGACGCGGTGATGAATCTCGCTGCCGAAAGTCATGTCGACCGCTCGATCGACGGCCCCGGCGAGTTCATCCAGACCAACATCGTCGGCACCTTCACGATCCTCCAGGAGGCGCTGCGCCACTGGCGCAGCCTAGCGGGCGAGAAGCGCGAGCGCTTCCGCTTCCTGCACATCTCCACCGATGAGGTGTTCGGCTCGCTCGGCGAGGACGGCCTGTTCACGGAGACCACGGCCTATGCGCCGAACTCGCCCTATTCAGCGAGCAAGGCCTCGTCCGACCATCTGGTGCGCGCCTGGCGGGAGACCTACGAGCTGCCGACCCTGATGACCAACTGCTCTAACAACTACGGACCGTATCACTTTCCGGAGAAGCTGATCCCGCTTGTGATCATCAAGGGGCTGGCTGGCCAAAAACTGCCGGTCTATGGCGACGGCAAAAACATTCGCGACTGGCTCTATGTCGAGGACCACGCCAAGGCGCTGACGCTGGTGCTGGAGCGCGGCAAGGTCGGTGAGACCTACAATGTCGGCGGCCGCAACGAGCGCACGAACCTGCATGTGGTGGAGACGATCTGCGACCTACTCGACGACCTCGCCCCGACCGCGGACGGCCCGTACCGCCGCCTGATCTCCCACGTCACTGACCGCCCCGGCCACGACCGCCGCTACGCGATCGATGCCTCAAAGCTCGAGCGCGAGCTTGGCTGGCGCGCGGAAGAGAATTTCGAGAGTGGGATCGAGAAAACCGTGCGCTGGTATATCGTGCAGAAGCCGTGGTGGCAGGCGATCTTGCAGAGGGGCTATGAGACCATACGGCTGGGATTGAAACAGTAGCCCTCGCACTGTGAGTGGCTTCTAAATGGCACAAATTGACTAAAGCGGCCTGCACCGGGCTCTGGTATATGCCGCCACACTCACCCCTTTCAAACGACTGAGACAGCCTTAAGCCCAGTCCGGTGGCGCGGCGCTATTACTTTCCCGATATGCGGATTAGGTAGCTTGATCGCTCAAAGCGCGCCAGACGGTTGGCGCGTTGATCATTTTTCTCTCACCTGCCGCTGCCGCTCGCGACTTAGCCGGCGTTGCTGCAGCCAGCGCTGCCTGCCGCGCCCGAGACCGGGCTCGCATATCCCAAGGAGCCGCCCCGCAAGCGCAGCAAGGCGCACCTGTTATTTGTCCGCGAGCAGCCCTGCCTGGTGTGCCAGCAAGCCCCGTGCGATGCCCATCATCTGAAGTTCGCCCAATCCGGAGCGCTCGGCCGCAAGGTCAGCGATGAGTTAGCCGTCTCGTTGTGCCGCGCGCATCACGAGGAGCTGCATCGGCACGGCAACGAGCGCGCGTGGTGGACCAACCTGCAGATCGCGCCGTTGCCGGTCGCGCAGGACTTGTGGGCAGCGAGCCCCGTTCACGGTCCGACCCATTCCGCCACCAGCATCGCCCCGCTGCCCGCAAACCTTGGTTCGGAGGCCTTACCCCGATGAACGGCCTCTTCCAAACCGCACGCGAGCTCACCATAACGGCGCTACCGGTCGAGTTTGAGGCGTTGGCGCCGCCGCCCCTGCTGCTTCCCGGTGAACACCTCGAACATTACCAGGCACTACGGCAGGCGATCTTCGCGGACCTTGCGCCCCGGTCTGCCATCGAGTGGCTGCTCGCCATTGACGTCGCCGAACTGTCCTGGGAAATCCAACGCTACCGCGTGTTGCGCCACAGGTTGCTCGAGACCTATCGCCAAAAGGCGATTGCGGCGGCCCTACGGCGCATCGACCTGGTCGGGATCACCCCCGACTTCGAAGATCAAGCCGAGTACTACACGCTGCAAAATGCTCTGAGCTGGCGGATTGATCCACTTGCCACAAGCGAAATCGACGCACGGCTTGCGGCCTATGGCTTCGATCAACACGCCATCACCACTGAAGTCTACGTCCAGGCGCGCGAAGTCCTGGTCCTGTTCGAGAGCTTGCTCAATGCCGCACAAACCAAACGGATGCTGCTCCTCCGCGAGATCAGGAATCACCGCATCATGGGAGGAACGATGCGTCACAAGCGCTAAGTCCGGACGACCTGATCTACGCCTACCCCCTGCCCGCGCAAGGTCGCCCAGATCAATTTGAGATCGCCCGCGAAACTCTGGTCCTGCATGTAGCGCGCATCGAGCTCGGCGAGGCGCTCCGCGTCTGACATATCGACACCCCTGACCTGGGCAAGCCCGGTGATACCGGGGCGCACGTCGAGCACGCCCAGCCGCCGCCGCGCCTCGACGAGTTCGACCTGCGAAGGCAAAGAGGGCCGCGGGCCGACCAGACTCATGCTGCCGCCGATCACGTTGAAGAGCTGCGGCAGCTCGTCGATCTTGAAACGCCGAAGATAGCCGCCGAGCGGAGTGACCGCGGATGCTGAGACCTGATGGGTCGGAACATCAGCCGTGCCCGTGAACATCGTCCGGAATTTGTAACAGGTGAATTCGCGCCCTTCCTTTCCGACGCGGATTTGCTTGTAGATCGCTCCCCCCCTGCTCTCAAACCGGATGGCGACAGCAACCAGAAGGAGGACCGGCGAGAGCGCCAGGAGGAGGAGCACCCCCGCCGCAACATCGAGCATTCGCTTCATCGCGACGAATCCTGGGACTGTGGGATGGCCGCCTGCATCATGGCGCGCAGACCGTCTCGCGTCGCCACGCGGGGACACCATCCGACCTTCTGAAGGTCCGCCGAGCTTGCCACGAGATCCCGGCCGATGCGATCCCATAGCGAATGTCGCCCCGCCGCAATCACCAGCGCCCGCACCGCCAACGGCGGTACTTGGATCAGGTTGGGCGGACGACCCGCCGCCTCCCGCAACGTCGCGATCATATCCGCAAGCGTGATCGGCTCCGGATCGCAGACGATGAAGGTCCGATTGATCGCCTGGGGATTGTCGAGGCAGACCATTACCGCCTGCACTAGATTGTCAATGGACAACAGCGACCGGCGGTTCTTGAAGGAGCCAAACGGGAGCGGCACGGGCAGCGCCGCGATCCGGATCATCATGGCGATATTCGCCTTGGCCCCGGGACCGTAGACGATGACCGGCCGCAGAATCGTGAAGGGTACGCCGGCGTGGCGAATTTCCTCCTCCGCGGCGAGTTTCGCCCGGTCATAGGCCGTGATCGGCCACGGCTCGTCCTGCTCGGTGACGACGTGGTCCGCTGCAGAGCCCGCCTGCGCGCTGATCGAAGACATGAAAATCAGGTGCTTGACCTGATGGCGCGCGCAGGCCTGCACCAGATTCGCGGTCGCCAGCCGATTGGCCCGGGCATACTGCCCGCTGTCGATGTGGCTGCGATGGGCGATGGCGGCGAGATGAATGACAGTATCGATGCCGTCGAGCAGCGGGGACCAGTCGACACTGCCCTCGAGATCCGGCAGTTCCATCCACTCGACACCGACTGCGTCCAGGAACGCGCTGCGCCTGCGCGAGGTGCCCCGCACGACATGGCCAGCATTTGCGAGCGCGGACGCCACGGCCGACCCGATAAATCCCGAGGAGCCGGTCACCAAGATCCGCAAGGCCATCCCCTCACTCATGCCTAAGAGCGCAGAAGCGGAACATCCCACCCGACTATAAAGTTCCATTCCATGCCCGCGAGCCTGTTCCCCACCTTGCGCCTAATGTCGATCACGCCCAGGGTTCGCAGACGCAGCGTCTGCCGAAGCAACAATCTGACGGGCCGCCGCGACCGGCGAGAACATCGAGCGGCCTAGTCTCCGTCCACGATCGGCCATGGCGCGAAGCTGGCCCTCGTCATCCACGAGTTCTTCGGCTAACCGTTTCAGTTCGCTCACGGAATCTCCGACATACACTTTGCCCACCTGCTCATTCTCAATCAACCGTTGCAGGTCCGTACCAGCATTTACACGTGCGAGTACGGGAATGCCATATTGAACATACGAAACAAATTTGCCGGGAATATTGTGGGTCTTGTGGTCCGGATGGAGCGCGACCAAGCCGACATGGCATTGCGCAAGAAGACCGGGAATTTCGGACGAATCGATTTCGTCGAAGAATAGCGCGTTCGTCAGCCCCCGCGATACCTTCGCCGCCTGCAGGCGGGCAAATTCGGAGCCTCGGCCCACGAAGACAAACCCGATGTCGGTGCGGTCAAGCGAAAGCTCGACAAGCTCGAGAAAAATGTCGAGACCTTGGGCGACGCCCATGTTGCCTATGTAGACGAAGATCTTTCGGCCAACGAGAGCAGTCTTCTCGAGCGCAATGCTGCAGCCGATGTCGGGTGTAATTCTGAGCCAGTTATGCAGAACCTCGATGCGGCGCGACGGGCTCGCCCAGCTCGAGAGGTAAGCGAGGTTGGACGGCGTCTGCACTCCGATGACGTCGGCGATTGCGTACTGAATGGCGGCCACGGTCTTGAACAGGAAAAAGACCGGCCCCCTCTTGATCAGCCCCAGATCGAGGGCCCACTCCGGGAAGATGTCTCGGAGGATTAGGTAGGTCCGGGCTCGGCACTTTCGTCGCAGCACGGCGACCAGCGGGCCGAAAAAGATCGGTGGCGAATACCACGCCAGCAAGTCCCATTGCGCGGAAGCAAAGGGGCTGCGACGCATGCTGCGAACCATCGCAAACGGAAGCCACATCTCGGCGATCGCCCGCCTTACGAAGGACGGCGAGCGCGTCGGTGGCGCCGCGAGCCGCAGCACCTCAATGCCGTCCATCCGTTCGACCATCCATGGCTTATCCGACATTGGAGATGGAACGATGACCACCGGACGATGACCGAGCCCGGCGATTTGCTGCGCGAGGTCGCGCAACTGCACGGCCGCGGAAGTCCGCAGCGGTGGATAGTCGGTTGAAATGAGAGCGATCAGCAAAGCCGCCGGCCGTTTTCTAAGCTTTGATTGACATCCGGACCGCAGCCGGACAACCGGCCTCCACAAGAGCTAGAAGAAATTCGTGATCTTGGTGCGGATCGCGTTTACCACCACCGAGGACGGTGAATAGTCTTCTTCGAGCTCGTAACGCGCGCTCCATGGCAGACTTGTCGCCAGCGTCACCGCCTCGACGATATTCTCTGCTTCCATGCCCGAGACGATGGTCGCTCCGCTCTCCAGCGTCTCCATGCGCTCGGTCGCCATGCGCAGGTTGACGTGGGGAACCTTGTAGAACAGCCCCTCCTCTGCGGCCGTGCCAGAGTCGGACAGCACGCAGTAGGATTGCTTGAGCAACTTGTTGAAATCGTAGAAACCAAGCGGCGGCATTGCTCGAATATTGGGAGGAACCTCTATCCCCTTCAATTTGCTGGTCGTTCGCGGGTGCATCGGAAAGATGATTTCCCGCTTAAGGCGCTGATTGAGGATGCCGAGTGCTGTGAAGATATTTTGCAGGTTTTGCCGGTTATCGACGTTCTCGCTGCGGTGCGCGGTAACCAAGATGTAGCTCTGCGGCTCGAGACCCAATCGCTTGAGAATGTCACTGCGATCGACCTCCGGCGCAAAGGCGCGCATGACCTCAAAAGTGGGATTACCGGTCATGATGATCTTGGACGGATGAATGCCTTCCCGCAGCAGGTTCTCGCGGTGATAGCGGTTGTAGGGCAACAGGATGTTGCTGAGATGATCGATCAGAATACGGTTGCGCTGCTCCGGCATGCGACTGTCCCAGGCCCGCAATCCTGCCTCCATGTGGAAAATCTTGATGCCGCGATGGGCAGCCGGAAGGACGCTGAGGCCGCTATAGGTGTCTCCGAGCGTGAGAAGGGCATCAGGCTTTACCTTCTCCATCAAGGCGTCCGACTTGCGGATCACGTCGGCGACCTCCGGCCCATAGCCCGATGTGTCGATTTCCAGCTCGTAGTCCGGCTTGCGCAGTCTCAGGTCCTTGAAGAAGAAATCGCGAAGCTCAGGCGTGAAGTTCTGCCCGGTATGAACCATGAGATGGTCAAAGTTCAACTCGTCGAGCTTCTTCAGCGTCCCCCACATCTTGATCATTTCAGGGCGCGTGCCAAAAATGGACATTACCTTCATGATATTATTTCCAAATTGGTCCTTTTGAGAGGTCCACCGCTGTCGGGGTCTTTATCACGCCGGGTGTCCAGGGCAAATAGTACAGCCGGCAAGGAAAGGCTGCAGGATTAGCAACCCGGGCGCGTGCACCGCAAACCTGCGAGCAGCTTCATCGTCTCGTCGCCCATCCTCAGCTTTCCGAGACGGCCTCTGCTCCAGCTTGCGACGCCTGGGCGTCAAGCCTCAACGCGGCGTTCGATCGGTCTGATTCCGATATCGCGCGCGGCGTCAGATACCAAAGCAGGAATATCAACCCCATACCGTGACTGAGCAAGGTTGTCGATAACGGCACATTGAGCAAAATTTGGGGGAGAATGGCGCCCGAGATGAGGATGAACTCAGGCGGCAAGCCGGAAGACAACCTGTTACCAAGGGCAAAAACAAGGCCGCACGCGAACGTCACAACCGGCGCCCACAATGGTCCAACCGAGGCAATCCCCTCTGTTGCAAACAACGACGCGTTGTAGTTCCCCAGCCCGTATTGTCCCTCCAATAGGACTGACAGCTGTTCCTGGTACGGGCAACGCATAATGGGTTTCAAGAATGAAATCTGGCAAAAATACGTGAGATCATGCCGGGAAAAGAAGTCGTTATAGATATCCATAGCGAGTGCAGGAATCGTGATCTGTCGAAGTTCGATCGTGTGGAAGAAGAACCCTGCCTTTGATCCCAATGTGAGGAACAGCATCACCCCTGCGAACATGGGCACGAACAGCGACAATATGACCGCGACCCTGGCCTCAAAAAGTCTCGAAACCAGCAGCATTGCCACCAGCCAGATTGGCGTAAAGAAAGCGGTCTTGCTCAGAGTGACCGGATAGAGGAACGGAAGGACTAGAAGGACAGCCACCGCCCACCAATATGCCTTTCGCGCAAGGAAGCCGGCAAATGCGAATGGCAACAACACGGTTGATACGATTGTCACGAGATAATTCACGATCTTCGGCGCCGAAATCTGATCACGGAATTGATAGATATCTGCGAGCGCGACCAGCCGGAAATTGTAGGCCGCACCGAGAACAACGACTACAACTCCGACTAGAAAAATGAGCATCAACATTCGGTCAAACGCCCGAGTCGACAATACGAACCTCTGGTGCAACGGAGACGATACGAACAGCGCGGGCAGCAGGAATGTGATGAGTGAGGCCATCGCGGAAAGCCTCGCCAACCCATGATTGTAGCTTAGATCGGAGAACGAATTCAGCCAGAGATAGCCGAATATCATTGTGTAGAAGTAGAAACCTGCGAAGAAGCCAAAGCTGAAGCGGGCCGTGACGAACAGCCCGGAAAGGCACGCAAACACCGCGATCACCGGGACGACGACATGCAACCGATCCGCGTCGAAGAAGATGTGAAAGGCGGGGGGATAAAACAGATGGGCGACGTGGGGATCCGATCCCGCGAAGCGGTCATATCTTGCAACCAGAATAAGCGTTAAGCACAAGACCGCAATATGAAGGCAGATCAGCAAGCAGAGCCGATGACTCTCGGAGGAGTGCCAGGATCCAAAGGGCGCCTTTGATGTCGAATTCATCGAGATCGGTGCATCCGGAAGGCGATTGCTCCCGCGATCTGCCTCTGACCGCGACGCGGCTCGGAACAGCACGGTCTATAATTCAGCGGCAGTCACCGCTGTACCCCTCAGGTGCTGCTGGATAAAATCAAGCTTGAGAAGCAACTGTTTCAACTCGCTGACGCTCAACCGCTGTGTGTTGTGCGAGGTGTAGTCGTCCAGACCCGCAATCTCTTCCTGGCCACTGGTGAAATACATCGCATAGTTGAGATCCCGATTATCGGCAGGAATGCGATAGTATTGCTTCATGTCCTCGACCCGTGCCATCTCCTCGCGCGAAACGAGGGACTCGTAAAGCTTTTCTCCATGACGGGTTCCGATGACCTGGACGGAAGTGTCGGAATTGAAGATATCCTTCAACGCCTGTGCGAGGTCGGCGATGGTGGCAGCGGGCGCCTTTTGCACGAAAATATCGCCCTGGCGACCGTGCGCATAGGCATGCAGAACGAGCGCCACAGAGTCGTCGAGCGACATCATGAAACGCGTCATCGTGGGATCGGTAATCGTGATCGGTTTGCCTGCCTTGATCTGTCCGACGAACAGAGGAATGACCGAGCCGCGCGAGGCCATCACGTTGCCGTAGCGGGTAGCGCACAACAACGTCTCGCTCGACGTCAGGTTGCGCGACTTGGCTACCATGACCTTCTCCATCAGCGCTTTGGTCTGCCCCATCGCGTTGATCGGATAGACGGCCTTGTCGGTACTCAATACGACGACCTTCTCGACACCGTTCGCGATCGCCGCGCTCATGACGTTCTCCGTTCCGAGAACATTGGTCCGAACGGCCTCGAGGGGATAGAATTCGCAGGACGGCACCTGCTTCAGCGCGGCTGCATGGAAGACATAGTGCGCTCCTTTGAGAGCCTGGAAAATGCCGTCATATGCACGAACGTCGCCAATATAGAACTTCAGCTTGGCGTTGTTGTATGCAGAGCGCATTTCCTCCTGCTTCTTCTCGTCGCGACTGAAGATACGGATTTCGGCGACGTCCGTGTCGAGAAAGCCTCTCAAAATATGCTGCCCGAATGACCCCGTGCCGCCGGTGATCGCCACAACCTTGTTCGCAAACATCATATCCTCGTCGAACCAAAACCGCCGCAAAACGTCAGACCGCCTAGAGCCGCCAGACAGATGGAACAAGCCGAGCAGCTCTCGGACGCACACGCAGGAAGCCAACCTCCTCCACCGGGACGCTCTCCGACATCGACTTCGAACGAGACCCCCACCGCCGTGAAGGTCGCCGCGGCTCGCGCATTAGCATATCGGCAACACCATCTGCAAAAGCTCCCATTGCGGCCACGCCCCCGTGGCCGCATCCCCCGTTCGCCCATCAACTTATATCTAGTTCTGCTGGCCCAGATCAAATACCGCGCGTGGAGCATCGCGACAAAGCATGATGTATAGTGGAAAAGAGGGTTCCAGGGCGATTCCGGCGCGGTTGATCGCCGGGGGGATCATTCAGACGGCTCGCCATGAGCGAGCAAACTGTAATTTCAGCAACTTGGCCACTTCCCGGGAGAGTTCTGGTCAATCTCAACAGCAATAGGCTCGCGCGAGGTTAGGATTTGAATTTCCCTCAGTTGAAGATTTCGGGGCCATCCCTGGCGGTATCGATCGCACTGTTGCTTGGAAACCTCGGATTCTGCTGTCTTTACTGGCTTACGCCGAACTTATCGTTTTCGATCGCGACAAGTCAGATCGAGCCGGAGATTGGCAAGGCCTATCAAGCGGTCCCGGTTGCCGGCACAGGCCGATTTTATGCTCCTCCGACGGACAGAGTTGCCACGCCATATGCCTCGAGGCTCATGTTATTCGAGAACGACCGAGCGCTTGGACCCCGGCATTCAATGCACGCTGATATTCGGACGCAGGCCGGCGGCAGGTTTTCGCACTGGGACGGGATACTCATCTTTTCGGCCAGCGACGGATCCGATCCGCGCACCAACGGTCGAACCTACACGATCACGACGCCGACCGAGCTCAAAACTCGCCTGCTGTTTATGCTTTTGAGCTTCCTTGTCCTGGCCGATGCGGCCTTCGTGATCTTGTTCCGGAACGATCTCATTGCTTTTGGCCGAAGACGGCACCCGCAGATTCTTGCCGGGATTGCCGCTGCACTTGTCCTGCTTGCAGGACTATCGGCATTTGGTCTGCCGGGCGCGATCGTCGTCGCGAAAGACGGGCCGCCGAAAGATGCAGCACTGGTCCTCCAGATTCTGCAGCATGCACTGCTCGGCTGCGTGACATCGTGCGGCGCCTGGGCTGCAGGTGCCGGCGTCACCCGGCTCTTGTTGCGTGACCCTCGCCGCAGCCTCGCGCAGGTGCTGATCCCGGCCTTTCCCGTCAGCCTCGTACTGCTGACCCTGCTGGTCGCGGTCGCGCTGCTCATGCCGTGGGGACTGCCGCTCGCTTTCGCCTTGTGGCTCGCCTGCCTCGCGCCCCTGTCGAATTGGCGCCCTCGATACACGCAGATCACAACACTTTTGAAGGCCTCAATCAGCATTATCCCGCTAAGTATCGCGTTCGGCGTTTGGCTTGCTCTCCTCTGGCACGGACCGACGGACACGCTATCTGGATCTCCCTCTGGAGACCTTTCTTTCTACGCGGGAAACATCTGGTCACTTGCCGCTCAACCCTACCCGAGTTTTGATCTGGGCTATTCAGGCGGCGGAGCCACCTCCTACTTCAACCGCCTCTATCCTGCGCTTGGAGCCGTTCTTCTCTATCTCCCTCATTTCGATCCGTTTCTTTTTCTTCTGGCGAGCGGCGGAACGTCTTACGTACTGTTAACCGCGCTCATGGTCCACCTGTATGCAGCGGATAGCGGCGAGCGTCTGATCGCCTCATCCGATCTTGTTCTGGTCACGCTGGCCTTCGTGATTGCCGCCCGGTACCCGTACTGGGTCGCGGAAAGCATTCCAATGGTGTTTGTTCCGGCATTGACCGCTTCGGTCTGGTGGATGGCCAAACGGGGCCCACATGCGTTTGGCTGGGGTATCGCGGCAATGCTGGCCGGCTTGAGCGGATCGCTTCTCTCCAAGATTACCAGCGCCGCGGTACTCGTTCCGCTCGGGTTTACCGGCATTTGGTGGCAAATTCGCGCGCTTCCATTCGCAGCCAAGCTTGCGGTGTTTGCGACGATCGCAATCTTCGGTGCGTATAGCAGCTTCATGTTGGCGCAATTTCTGCCATCGTTCTTAGCCACCGCAGCCATTGGGCCCGAGAGTTTTCGTACGCCGCACTGGTATTTCGTCAGCCGGGACGCGGCAGCGGTGCTCATGATGGTGTTGGCGTGGTTGATCGCGGATTGGCCAGTTGCTCTGTCTCTCACTTTCGGCCTGCTGACGTTCCTCGCCTTCTCGTGGATATTTCAGGTCAATTTCGTGTGCGTCTCTATCGTGGTTGGCCTGATCTTGATTTCGCTGCGGTCCACGTCCATTCTTCCGCGATTGCTCGGTCTGATAGCCTTCGCCCTTTCCTTGCCAGCTCTGATCTTCGGAGACCAGGCAGGTCTGTCCAGCGGCCTGATTTGGATCGCGTGCATTGGCGGCGCAGTGTTGGCTGCTCTGCTCAGTGCGTCGGAGGTTGCCATAGCCGGTCCGAAAGTGACGTTACGAACGTCTGCCTTTGCAGCAGCGACTGCTATCGCCACGACGGTTCTTGGCCTGATCGGAGTGGCACGCGGATCGATCATTGCCGACTCAGGCTGGTATCTCACCCAAGCCGAACCACTCACGCCGGCGCTGAAGGAGATTTGGTCGGCCGTGCGCGAGCGTACTCCAAGGGATGTCCTGATCTTCACCGACCAGGTTGACGAAACCGAACATGTTCTTGGGGGCTGGAATACCTTCGCATATTCGGGGCAGCGACAGATATATCTGTCGTCCCATTATACCAATCTGGAGTTGCGGCGGGACCATCGCAAACTCGAACAGGTACTGGCGACGAACAAGGCCGTGCTGGACGGGAGCCTTGCTCCGCAACGCGTGCCGGTCCCACGTACCTACGGCTCATTTTACGCAGTGGTGACCCGAACCAGGGCTATTCCGCCGGATTGGCAGCTGGTTTTCGAGAACCAGAAATACGCGCTGTATCGGATAACGGTTCGTTGACAGGCCTGGCCACAAGGCCAATCGTGGACGGACGGCTTGCCGATCAGCCAAATTCTCTCATTCCGGCAATCAGCTCCGACCACGAAGGCGGGCTGTAACCGGTGGCCCGCCTGAACCGCGTCGAATCCAGCGAACGGTCGATCGCGACCTTATCATCAGGAGTGATCTCTATGACCTTCCCGTACGCTTCGGCCACCCGTTGCAGCAACGTGAATTTGTCGATTGCGTCGACAGACACATGATAGACGCCCCTTAATTCAGCGTGGGGAATGACGTAATCGTGCATCACGCGCGCGAGCTCCACGGTTGTCAGGCCAGAGAATACGGCCTTTGTGTAACCGCAGACGCGCGTGTCCTGCGACAGAAACCATTCAACGAGCCCGTGAGCGCCATCGAGCTCACGGCCGATGATTGACGTACGAAGCGTGACGGCGTGCGGGTAATCGACCTCACCGAGAAATTTGCTTCGCCCGTACAGATCCCGCGCATCCGAGACATCGTCTTCGCTGTACATCCCCTTGCTGCCGGAGAACACGCAATCGGTGCTGACGTGGATGAGGCGAGCGCGCAGGATCGCGCAAAGCCGCGCCAGTCGGTGCGGCAGCAGCGAGTTGATCGGCAGCGCGGAAAGGACGTCCTCCGCCTCCGCCCGTTGCTTGATGAGCCCGATACAGTTGATCACGATGTCCGGACGAACATCGGCGAATGCCAAGCTGAGACTATCGAAGCTCTCAACGTCAGTTCCACTCACCACACACCGCTGCAAAGCGGACGGAAGCTGGCGCGAGCGCGACTGCGACCTCACCGATCCCACGACCGAGTGCTCGCCTCGCTCTACAAAATACCGAAGCACCGCATGACCGAGCATGCCGGTTGCACCCAAGACCAGGATTCTCTTGCGCTCGCTGTCAATCATCGGCCCTTGCCGCTCCAATCCAGGCCGCATCCATTCTACCTACGACGGACGCCCGGAGTTAGCTTCCCTCACTTGGTAAATCGAGGACCGCCAGTTCAATCAGGCGCGCGTCCTGCCGTCAAGCGCGGACGCCGGTCTCTCCTCTCAAGGATCGCTGGATTTTGCTGCCTACGACCGAAAGGCCGCACGCAAGAACGAATACGATCGCGGTCTGTCTCAGCATGACCAACGTGTAGTGAAGATCGTTGCGATGAATGTAGAAGGCGATCACAACGCCTCCGAGGGCAACCGGCGCGATAGCCGCGGAAGGGCATCTCAGCAAGAGCCTGTGCAACCCGACTAACGCGAGGATCAACAGAACGCAGAAGATCGCAACTCCACCATAGCCGAAGCGGCAAAGCATCTCGGCCCAAATATTTCCACCGGTACCATACGTAATGTTGGGGTACAGGATCGGCTTATATTCGTCATAGAACGTTGGGGGAAATGAGGTGCTGGGCAAGTATCGCGTTAGACCCGGCGGCACCAGCAGATAGATTGATTTGAAAATGTTCGACGTACTGCATGACAGGTTCTTCTGGACCGCACTGACAAGCGTCGCTTGGATCACGAAAGGCTCGGACTGCTCAAACAAACCAAGCGGAATCGACAGCCACTTCGGCATCGTCGATTTGGTCGACTCGTCACTCTTTTCGCCAGGTTGCGTCGTCGCCTGGCCGAACTGAATTGTATCCCCGCGCATCTCCGATGCTCTGGTTATCCTCTCGGAGGGAGGGACGCCCTCAAGCACCGCAATCCTATCAAAGATCGCAAATCGCGCAGAGTGAACAAGAAGCATGCACGCCAACAACGCGAAGGCGGCCACCCCGTAGGTCGGGATTTTCGAATAGAGTCGAATGCGCCCGAAAGGCATCATCCGAACAAGCGCGACACCTATGCATGTGAGGATTACGAACGCCCGAAACCCGACCAGAAGATCAATCAACAACAAGACAGCGCTCGCAGCAGCCACCAGCCACCGCCGTTCGACCACGGCGGCTATGCAGGACAAACTCGCCGCGACCTCGAACAGGACGTAAAAGTATCCAACCTGGTTGAGCGCTTGCACCTTGTCGGCGGTAATGATGCCACCATTAGTCGATATCAGCGAGCCAAGGAGACCGATGACCGCGAGGATCAGATAGCAAACTGACAAGCGAAGCGTGGGTCGACTTGTCGCCTTAGTATCGACGTCGGCCCGTCCCGTCCCGAAGGGCAGCTCGTCGCTATCGCTGAATGACCGCAATGCGGCCCCCGCCAAGACCAGCCCAAGCACGTAAGCTGTCGCAATCCAGTAGACCGCCGGCTGAATCGTTGACGTGAGTTCCGGTGATAACTGTTGCACTTGCCCCCAAAAAAGCGGTGCGAAGTAGAACATCGCACCGACGTAAGCAATCGCGAGAAAATCGAAATCTCGTTTGACGAAAGCGAAAAAGGCGAAACCCACTAGAGCCACACAATTGAACGCCAACCAAGCGAATTCAAACATGAAAAACCTACCGTTTTGTCGGCATCTCAGATCGCCCACCGATAAGGCAGCAAATCAAGACGCGAGACTGTCCGCTCAGCCCAATTGTGCATTGGCGAGAATCGGGGCCAATTAAACGTTATGGTTGCACAATTGAATACCGTCTCCCATTGAAATTCGGATTGCTATTGTCGCTGGTAGAGAAAACAACCCCAATTCCTTTCCAGTGGGAGAAGCGCCCTCGACCGATTGCGCCGATGTCGGCGTGCGAACTGTGCGCCGGGCCCAAGGCACGATCGTTCTCAAACAGGATGATCGGAGACCGGCTGCTGTCAGTATCCGAGTCAGCAAGCTCCTCGAATGGAACTCGCGCCACATAGGCGAAAGCGGATCCCCCAAACCTTTCGAACCGTCCCTGCAACCCGGTAGCGCCACCCGGCGGTTTCGGCATAGGAACGTAAGACGCTTTCAGGTAAATGGCGGCCGCGAAATACATCGCGGCACCGGCGAGGCCAGCAATCAGCTTTCTCTGTCCGCTCCACTGTCGCATGCGATGATGGCCGAGTAAGATGATTCCAGCCGGGTAGGACCTAGGCGACCAACCTTTCAAAGACGAACTCGTGGCAACCGGTTCCCAATAGACCGATAGCATCCGGAAGCCGGAAGGATCGCAACTCGGCAAATCCGAGGCCGGTTATCCTGGAATCCAGTTCTTCTGCGCTGGCCGTCTCATAGGGATAGCCACCGAGCCAGTCGTGCACGTCGTGGGACAGGTTCATTCCACGGGTAAGGGGGTCGCGGAAAACTGCAAGGGGATTCTTGCCGCGCAACGCTCTCCCCGCCATCAGAACGGCAAAGAAGAGCTGTCGAAACATCCACTGGATGGCCGCCGGCGAGGACGCGTAGAGCCGCTTCTCGATCTTCCAGGCGAAGTCGAGCGGCGTCTTTGCATAAATTGCAAGAGCGAACTGCCCGCCCGGCCTGACGAGCGCCGCGGCCTTCTCGATCGCCTGCCACATATCTCCGGTGTGGTGCAGCACGCCCCAGCTATAGACAATCTCGAACGTCCCGGTCGCGTCGGAGGAGGTGTCAAAGACGGAACAAATCTTCGTGTCCCATTTCTTGTCGGGAGCATACCTCTTCAGGAGCTCTCGCGTTGTGCTCACAGAATTTTCGTCGAGATCGATGGCCAAGACCGAGGCCGCGCCGAGCAGGAGTGCCGCCAGGGCGTGCATCCCCGAGCCACAGCCGATATCCAGAACGGTCTTGCCCGCGACTCCCTCCGGGAACAGCTTTTCAAGGCCGGCAATTGCCAGATCAATTCGAGCCTGGTCGATCGTCTTGGCGTAGTCACGCCAATTCGCGCCAAACTCGAAATGGGCTTCTCGATCCCTGAGACTCATGGTTCGCTCTGTTGAGGACATGGCTGCCAGTATACTCTCCAAGCGTACTCTGGCGAATGACCGCTTGGGCTTGAATCACACAGGCTTATTGCCAATCGACACATGACGCGTCAAATGCCGTATTCTCGCCGCCAAAGCTCGAACGCGGTGAGCCCGAACAACCGTTCAGCATTGTTCCGTTTTCCTCCATGACCCTCAATCAGGGCGGAGACGACGCGCTTGTCAAAGATGCTCTTCGGATCGAGCAGGACCTCGGAGACGAAGCTGCGCCAGGGACCCGCCTTCAGCCATTCCGGCAACGGAATGGAAAATCCCTGCTTCCGATCGGCGTCGAACTGCGGCGGCAGAACCCTCTTGCACAGGCGCTTGAGCAATATCTTGCGCTCGGTGGAGCTGGACTTCAATCGGTTCGGCACCCGTCCGAACGCAAACTCCGCAATTCGAAAATCAAGAAAAGGCGCCCTCATCTCGAGCGACGCCAGCATGCTGGCGCGATCGACCTTCACCAGGATGTCTTCGGGCAGGTAGTTTTCGAAATCCATTCGCGTGTTGCGTTGCAGAAGATCCCGCGCGATCGGAACACGCGCAGCTCGGATTTCCTCGGCCGGCGTATCCCAGCGAGGCCCCATCAACGCGCGACGTTCGCTGGCGGCAAAATGACTGGCCACGGATGGTAGATCGGTCTTGAAGTCGACGCCAAGCGCCCTGATCCAGTTTCTTCCCCGAAAGCCGGTAGGCAAGAGGGCGTCACCGGCTGTTGCGGCCATCTTGCGGAGCGCCAGCGGGATCGGCCCGACCTTCTCTTCCAGGAACAGAACTCGCCGGTACTCCTCGTAGCCACCGAAGAGTTCATCGCCGCCGTCACCACCCAGCGCCACGGTACAATGCTGGCGCACGAGCCGACTGACCAGGAACGTCGGAATCATCGACGAGTCGAACACCGGCTCATCGTATTGCCGCGCAAGCATATGCAGGATGTCGGGCGTGGCATCGCCGGCATAGAGCTCGATGTGGTCGGTTCCGAAATGGTCCGCGACGAGCCTCGCATATTGAGCCTCGTCATATCGACCGTGCCCTTCAAAGCCGACAGTGAACGTCTTGACATGCGGCGAGGCCCGCACCGCCATCGCTGTGACAAGGCTGGAATCGACGCCCCCGCTCAGGAGGACGCCGACCGGCACGTCCGCGACGAGTTGGCGTCGCACCGAGTCTGCCAAAAGAGTTTCTAGCTCGTCGACCAGCGCTTGGTCGTCGTTTGGGTCAAACTCCGGCGCGGGCGGCAGGCTCCAGTAACGCCAGACTTTGGTTTCGCCATCCCCCAGGCTGAATGTCAGCGCATGAGCAGGCGGCAGCTTGTGCACACCCTGCAGGATGCAAGCGCCTCCCGGTACGTATCCCATCATCAGGTAGCAATCCAGCGCCGCCGGATCGATCGTGCGGCTGAACCCAGGATCTGCCATCAGTCCCTTGAGCTCAGACGCAAAACGGAGTTCCGAGCCCTTGACCGCATAGAACATCGGCTTTTCACCTGCGCGATCCCGGGCGAGGAACAGCCGCTTCTTGTCGTCATCGTACAGCGCGAGGGCAAACATGCCATTGAGATGCGAAAGACAATCGGTGCCCCATTCCGAATAAGCCGCAAGAACGACTTCCGTATCGGACTGGGTCGTGAACATGTGTCCTTTCGATCGAAGGAGATCGCGCAGATCCAAATAATTGTAGATCTCGCCGTTGAAGACGATGGTGAGGCGGTGCGCCGCGTAATGCATGGGCTGATGACCGCCCGGCGACAAATCAATGATCGCGAGCCGGCGCTGAGCGAGCCCCACGCTACCGTTCGCCGACCACCAGGAACCGCTGTCGTCAGGGCCGCGATGCGCCATGGCTGTGCAGCCGGCATCAAGCCATTCTCGACTGGCGAGCGGGCGTCGTGAAGCTACGCCAATGATGCCGCACATAGTTCCCTACCCAGCACTTCTTTGTAGACAGCCTCGTATGCATCAGCCATCGCAGCTACGCTCATGGATTTAGTTCGATCCAACGCCTTTTCAGCCCGCCGCAAGGCGGCATCCTTTTCCGCGAGAAGCGCCGAAATCGAGGCCGAGAGTGCCGGCACATCGTCGACCGGCACAAAGATCGCGGATGAGGAGTCTGCAATTTCACGGTGCGCAGATATATCGCTCAAGATCACCGGACAACCGCCAGCCATCGCCTCCAAGACGACGTTGGGATTTCCCTCGTATCGGCTCATGCTGATCAAACCATCAGCGACCTTCAGCCATCGCCACCAGTCTGACTGGTATGGCAGGAGCATGACATGCTTGGATAACGACGCTGTCTCGATTTCACTCTCGATCCTGGAACGCTCGCTTCCCTCGCCGATCATGAGAGTATCCACCGATCTTTCTCCGCAAACAGGGATCAGCGATCGGACGATCGTTTCATGTGCTTTTTCACGACTGAACCGCCCGACGACCAACAGCAGAGCATTTGGCGGGGGCTCCCGCGCGCCCTGCGTGAGGACGCCTTGAATGCGCTCAATGTCCACGGCGTTTCGAATGGTGGCCAACTTGAGGGAACGAGGTGCGGCCTCCCGCCAGTATCTCGTACCGCCCTCGGAATTGGAGATTACCGCCGATGCAAATCGTCCAAGCAGGAGGCGCAGGCGGGCTATCGCCGGAATCTCCTTATAGAAATTGCCGGAAGTTCGCTCGGAAACAATCCAGGGTATCCGGCTTGCAAGGGCGAGAACTCCACCCAGAATGTCCATCTGAGGCAGCCAAGTTTGCACGATGTCGGGCCTGATTTTGCCGACGACGCGCCTCATCGCCATGAAAAGCCGCGGCCTGACGCTGCGAATATCACCCAATTCGTGGAACTTAACCCCGCCATCCCTCATGGGCTGGGCATGCTCCCCACCCCGGCGAACAGCCACGTGGACATCAAACCCACGCCGCACCTGTTCTGTGGCCAGCAGGCTCAACTGCCGCTCCGCCCCGCCGCCCTCCAGCGTCGGGATGAAATGAAGAACGGTCAAACGCGCCAGTTTGCCAGGGGTGGCCGAGTTCACGGTCATCGGCTCGAAGAGACTTTCATCGAATGGTCTGGACACCCAGTGAAAAGAATTTTAGCACCCCTCTACGAGGAGCGCTTGTGGAACGCGGATCGTCCATAGCATCCCTAGTCGTTTGCATCCATAGGTTAGAGCAGTTGCCACAGATATGACGATCAGCGACAGAATCCGGTCCAGGCTCGGGCTCCTCGTCTGCACGTCCTGCAGGAACGGGGGCCTCGCAGCACGGGATGAGCACCTTCTGTGCACAAATTGCGGCACCGCCTTTCAAGTCGTGCGCGGGGTGCCGCGCTTTGTTCCCGACGACAGCTACGCCCAGTCGTTCGGCTTCCAATGGAATGTTCATGCCCGGACGCAACTCGACAGCGTTTGCGGGAAGCCGATATCGCGCAACCGGTTGTTTGAGACGACCAAGTGGCCGGCCGACCTGTCTGGACAAACAATCCTGGAGGCTGGTTCCGGAGCCGGTCGCTTTACCGAAGTCCTGGTCACGACTACGGCGACGGTCATCTCATGCGACCTGTCCTCAGCGGTGGACGCCAACTATCGAAACAACGGCGACAACGCGAATTTGCTGATTGTCCAAGCGAGCCTTCTGAACCTTCCTGTTCGCCCGCGCTCAATGGACAAGGTGATTTGCCTTGGAGTCATCCAGCATACGCCCGACCCGGCGGAGTCGTTCTCGGCCCTTGCCAACTGCGTTCGCCCCGGTGGGGAACTCGTGATTGACGTCTATGCGGCAAGGCTCCGTTCGCTGCTCTCCTGGAAGTATCTGTTGCGGCCAATCACCAAGCGGATGAAGGGTGAGAAGCTGTACGGACTCATCGAACGTGCTACGCCGGTTCTTTTTCCGATTTCCGAGTTTCTTTATCGCATCCTCGGGCAATTCGGCCTCCGTCTGCTGCCGATCGTGCACTATCCCAAACTCAATCTTTCGCCGGGCCTCTCCCTGCGGTGGGCCGTGCTCGATACGTTCGACATGTATTCTCCTGCGCACGACCACCCCCAGACGCTTGCGGAGGTCAAGAGATGGTTCGACAAGGCTGGTTTCGCTGATGTCGCTGTCGAGTACGGACCAAACGGCATCGTGGGGCGCGGCCGAAGGCCCGCGGGCCCCGTCTAGACTCTTTGCTTACATGCGCCAGAGTTGCACATCCGCAGGAGTCGCGCTGCGATCAAGGATGGCCTTCAGGTCCATCACGAGACCCCTTCTACCCTTCAGGCGTTCTATGAGGAGCGGCCAGCCGCCCTGTCTATAGTCGTCGTGGCTCACCGCCAAGATGACCGCGTCCGCCTTCGGAAGATTCGCGATCGGCTCGAGCTCTATTCCATATTCGTGTTTGCACTCCGCCGACTTTGCCAGGGGGTCCGCGATGTGGACGTCCACGCCGTATGATCGCAACTCCGAGAAAATGCTCGCCACCTTGGAATTGCGAATATCCGGCACATTCTCCTTGAACGTGATACCGAGAATGACGACGGTCTTTCCGCTCCCATTAGCGAGCAAATACTTGACGCATTCGCGCGCAACCCACGCGCCCATCTGATCGTTGACGCGCCTTCCCGCCAGAATGACTTGCGGATGGTAGCCGGCACGTTCGGCGCGATGCGTCAGGTAATACGGGTCGACGCCGATGCAATGGCCGCCCACCAAGCCAGGCGTGAACTTGAGAAAATTCCACTTCGTGCCCGCTGCGGCAAGGACATCCGATGTGTCGATATCAAGCAGGCGGAAGATCAGCGCCAGTTCATTGATGAGCGCGATGTTGAGATCGCGCTGGGTATTCTCGATGACCTTTGCCGCCTCGGCGACTTTGATGGAGGGCGCCCTGTGAATTCCCGCGGTGACTACCGAGCCGTAGACGTCTGCGACAATGTCGAGCGTCCTCGCATCCTGTCCCGAGACGACTTTGACGATGCTTTCGAGGCGGTGCTGACGATCTCCGGGATTGATCCGCTCCGGACTGTAGCCGACGTGAAAATCGACGCCGCACTTCAGTCCCGACTCGCGCTCGAGGATCGGAACGCAATCCTCCTCGGTGGCGCCGGGATAAACGGTGGACTCGTAGACGACGATGTCGCCTCTCTTCAACGCCTTTCCGACACTCCGCGATGCCGAGAACACATTCGACATATCCGGCTGGTTGGCCGCATCGATCGGCGTCGGCACCGTCACGATGAAAAAGTCGGCCGCCTTCAGTTCAGCAGCGTCGGTGCTGACCTTCATGCCGGCTGCGCGCAAATCGGACTCGCTCGCCTCCAGCGTACGGTCGAAATGGCGCCGCAGTTCCTCGACCCTCGTGCCGTCGATGTCGTAGCCGATAGCCAATGCGCCTGCCTTGGCGAAGGCGATCGCGACGGGCAGTCCGACATAGCCCAGACCGACGACTCCAACTTTCCGATTTATGCGTTGCAATCTCGCACCTGTGGCGGCAGCTTCATGGATTTCTAGGTAGCGGCGCGCACCCCCTCAGTCAATGCAATCCCTGTCATACGGAAATCGAGGAAGGCACTGCGCTTTGTCAACTTTCGCCACCGCCGGAACAAGGTGCTTCAGGCGGACTTGGGGCCCCACAACCCGCGAATCACCTTTACAAGGGCAGGCCCAGCAGCATAAAAGCACCCGGTTTCGACCCTTGGCAGCAATGGCGGACAAAGCCACATGGTGCCGACAAGGCCGCATAGCTCTCAAAGCCCAATTCGTCTCGGAATTGATGCATCCAACCTGCGGATTGGCGGGGGCATCACTCATCTCGTTGAGCTCCTCCGAGAATCCAATCCTGCTGAGCATGGATTCGAGAGGATCTTCGTATGGGCCAGCGCGGCTACGCTGGCGCGCGTCGAGGACAGGCCGTGGATCGAGAAGCGGACCTCCGCCGCTCTCGAAGCGAGTCTTCCGAGGCGCGTTGCCTGGCAACGTCTGGTCCTGCCTCAGGAACTAAGAACGGCGAAGGTCGACTTGCTGTTCGCGCCCGGCGGCTCAATCGTGGTCAAATTCAAACCGGTGGTGACCATGAGCCGCAACATGCTTCCGTTCGAATGGATCGAGCTGAGGCGGTTCGGCTTCTCGAGGACCGCGCTGAAGTTGGCGTTGCTGCGCTGGAATCAGGGCTCGTCGTTCAAACGTGCCGATGGAACCATCTTTCTCACTCGATATGCTTTCGATGCCGTCACAAAAGCGATCGGTTCCCTGAAAGGGAGAACCGCGATCGTTCCGCACGGCGTCGACACCCGCTTTCGCATGCCCCCTCGCCGTCAGCGCACAGCCGCCGATTTGACGGCACCGGACCCATTGCGCGTCGTCTATGTCTCCACCGTCGATGAATACAAGCACCAGTGGAACGTCGTGGAGGCGATCGGACGCTTGCACACGGACGGCCTGCCAATTCGCCTCGATCTGTACGGCTCAGCGCGACCCAGCACCCTGCCGCGCCTGACCGAAGCCATCAAAAGGGTGGACGGCGAAGGCCGGTTCGTTCGCTTTTGGGGCGCTGTGGACTATAGCGAAATCCACCAGTGCTACGCGGCGGCAGATGTGTGCGTGTTCGCATCGAGCTGCGAAAACATGCCCAATATCCTGATTGAGAGCATGGCTGCTGGACTTCCGATCGCTTGCTCCGATCGCGGCCCGATGCCGGAAGTGCTTGGCGATGCCGGCTCGTATTTTGATCCGGAGGATCCCGTGAGTATCGCCGATGCAGTAAGGCAGCTGGCTCTGGCGCCGCAATTGCGCGCCGACAGGGCCCTCGCCGCTTTCGAAGCATCATCGCAATTTTCGTGGTCCCGATGCGCGAGGGAGACATTTGACTTTCTGTCGATGGTCGCGCGAGAGCACCAAAGCAGCTCTGCGAAATGATATCCTGGCACGCGGGCCGAAAGTGTTGAGACAGGTGAAAAGATGCGGGTTCTAGTTACAGGCAATGCCGGATTCATCGGATTTCACGTCGCGGCCCATCTCCTGCGGCGAGGCGACTCGGTCGTCGGAGCGGATGTCGTAAACGACTACTATTCGCCCGAGATCAAGGAGGCGCGGCTCGCGCTTCTTGAACAATCGGCCGCCCAGAGTACCGGAGAATACCGCTTTCACAGAGTGAACCTGGCCGATCCCGCAGCGGTGGAGGCCGTCTTATCGGACGGCCCATTCGATCGGGTCATTCATCTCGCAGCCCAGGCCGGTGTCCGTTACAGCCTGGAAAACCCGCGGGCTTATGTTGAAAGCAATATCGTCGCCTTTACTAACATTCTCGAGGCATGCCGCCATTCGAAGGTGAAGCACCTGACCTACGCCAGCACGAGCAGTGTCTACGGCGCCAACACCACTATGCCGTTCAGCGAGAATCAGGGGGTTGATCATCCTCTCCAGTTCTACGCGGCGACCAAGCGCGCCAATGAGCTGATGGCCCATAGCTACAGTCATCTGTTCGGGCTTCCCACGAGCGGACTGCGCTTCTTTACGGTCTATGGACCCTGGGGACGGCCGGACATGGCGCTGTTCCTGTTCACCAAGAACATTCTCGCGGGACTTCCAATCCGGCTCTTCAACAATGGGCAGCACATACGTGACTTCACCTATGTCGATGACATCGTCGAGGGAGTCGTCCGGGTGAGCGACGACATCGCCCGCCCCGATCCGGACTGGATCAGCGACTCTCCCAAACCCGCGACCAGCAATGCGCCTTTCCGAATCCTCAACATCGGCAACAACTCTCCCGTTCATCTCACCGAGTATGTCGAAGCCATCGAAGCGGCGCTCGGCAAGAAGGCGATCAAGGAGCTTCTGCCCCTGCAGCCGGGAGACGTGCCGAACACCTTTGCCGACGTGAGCGCGCTGATGGCAGCCGTCAACTATCGCCCGAGCACACCGGTCCGGCTCGGCGTCGCCCGTTTCGTGGAATGGTATCGCCAGTATTTCAAACTATAGTTCGGCAACGAGGATGCAGTGGTCTCTTGGATCATCTCTTGGAGCCGCGGATGAGAAGAGGCAGAGCGACATGCAACAGCTTCCGCGGCGCGCCGACGTGAATCAGTGATCAAGACCCTCCTACGACACTCCTATTGGAACGCGGTGGCCACCTTCAGCCACCAAGCCTCGACGTTCGTCAGCAATTTCATGGTCATCAAGCTGCTCGACCACGCCACGTATGGAAAATATTCGCTCGTTAATCTGACAGCCTTCTACGCGGCCAGCATCCTGCAGTTCGCGATCGGATCCACCGCCTCGAAATTCGTGGCCCGCTACGTCAACGACCCGATGCGATTGCGATCAACGATCTGGAACTGCGCCGCCTTTACGCTGGCGAGCAGCTGTCTGGGTCTTGGCCTGCTCGCCCTAACCTCTGGAATCCTGGCGCGCGACATCTTTGTCGAGCCGTCGCTGGCGCAGCCGCTAGCAATCGCGTCCCTTGCGGTGCCGGGACTGATCGCCATGGTTTTCCTCATCGGACTGCTTCAAGGGCTTCACGATTTCCGATCACTGGCCGTTTCGTCGATCGCATCGAGCGTGTTCTTTGTCGCCATCGTGACGGGAGGCGCCTGGGCAGGCGGTCTGACCGGGGCCATCTGGGGCTTCGCCGCAGGATCGACGCTTCGCGGCATCATCATGGGCGCTGTGACGTTGACAGTTCTTAAGGGAAGGCGCGTCGAACGCTTTTCGTGGCGCAGTTTGCAACACAGGGTGCGGCACGAAATCTTCAGGTTTCAGATCCCGGCCGGCCTGGCCGGATTCGTCACCGTCCCGACGCTTTGGCTGATCCCCACGATCCTCACGCGAAACACCCAGAATTTTGCCGACGTCGCCTCGTACAGCGTGCTCATCATGCTCAAGACGCTCATCGTGCTGCCGGCGTCAGTCATTTCTATTGCCTTGCAGCCTTCGGCCGAGAAGGCTTGTGCCTCGCACCAGCTCGACCAGGCGATGCGTGTATTCCGCATCAGCTCGATCACGGCGTTCGCGTTCGCCGTAACCGCTGCGTTCTTCTTTGTCGTGTTTGCGAAAGAGGTACTTGCGGTCTTCGGAAAGAGCTTTACGGCCGCGAGTTTTGAACTCCAACTGGTGATGATCGCGGCGATTGCCGAGTCGCTCGCTACTACTCTCTACATGAGAATTCAGGCGGCGAGCCGCATGTGGGGTTCGATCTTTGTGACCCTGCTGCCTCGCGACGTGACAATGCTTGTCATCGTCGGTGCATTTACAACGAAATACGGCCTGCAAGCGGCGATTGCCGGCCACGTCGCAGGAGCGATTGTAAACCTCGCCGGAGTCTACTGGCTCAGTGCGAAGGCGATAGGATCATTGAGATCCCAATCGGCACAAATGGCTCCCACGCGGTCAACGCTTGGCGAAGGCACTGCGACGCGTTAGTGAAACGCGGGTGCCCCGGGCGTCCTCCTCAATCCACGAACACTACGGTCTTGCGGCCATTGAGCAGGACGCGGTCATCGAGATGGTAGCGGATCGCGCGCGCCAGCACGCGGCGCTCGATGTCGCGGCCCTTGCGCACCAGATCCTCCGGCATGTCGCGGTGGCTGATGCGCTCGACGTCCTGGTCGACGATCGGTCCTTCGTCGAGATCGCGCGTGACGTAATGGGCGGTCGCGCCGATCAGCTTCACGCCGCGCTCATGGGCCTGGTGGTAGGGTTTTGCGCCCTTGAAGCCCGGCAGGAACGAATGGTGGATGTTGATGCAGCGGCCCGAAAGCTTCGCCGAAAGGTCGTCCGACAGGATCTGCATGTAGCGGGCCAGCACCACGAGATCGGTCTTGGTTTTTGCCACGAGATCGAGAATCTGTCCCTCCTGCTCGCGCTTGGTGTCCTTCGTGATCGGCAGATGGTGAAAAGGGATCTCGCCGAGATCGAGCCCGGCATAGACCTCGCGCGGATGGTTGGAGACGATCGCGGTCGGGATCATCGGCAACTCGCCGGTGCGCCAGCGATAGAGGATGTCGACCAGGCAATGGTCGGATTTGGACACCAACAGCATGACCTTGCGATGCGCGGCCCGGTCACGCATCTGCCACTCCATGCCAAAGCGCTCGGCGATGGCGGCGAAGCCGGTCTGCAGCGCCGAGAGCTCCACGGCGAGGTCGGCCGCCGTGAACACCACGCGCATGAAGAATTTTTTGGTCTCGACGTCGTCGAATTGCTGGGCGTCGAGAATGTTCTGCCCGCTATTGGCCAGAAAGGTCGACACCGCCGAGACGATGCCGGGGCGGTCGGGACAGGACAGGGTCAGAACATATTGATGGTCGGGCATGATCTTTGATGAAGGTTTGGGCAACCCGCAGGGAACGCGGCGATTTGCGCCCTGCTCTATCACCGTATGTGCCCTTGCGCCAATCCCAAGACTTGCTTCAACATGATCCGCGGGGGCAGGATGAATGCAGCATTGCAATGTGTGACTGAGGCTTGGCCATGGCCGACCGCTTGAACGGCTACCGCATCCTCATTCTGGAAACGCGCGAGGAGGCGCAGTTCTCAAAACTCCTTGCCGAGCAAGGTGCCGACGTCGTGCAATGCCCGATGATCGAGATCCACGACGCCCCCGATCCGGCGCCGGTCGAGGCCTGGATCCGCCGCGCCATCGAAAATCCGTTCGACGATCTGGTGCTGATGACCGGCGAAGGCCTGCGGCGGCTGGCGAAGCTCGCGCGCAACCGCGGCGTCGACCAGGCCTTTGTGGCTGCGCTGGCAAAGTCGCGAAAATTCACCCGCGGCCCAAAACCCGGCAAGGCGCTCCGCGAGGTCGGGCTGGAGCAGCAGCAGATGACGGAGAAGCCGACCACCGACGGCATCATCGAGATGATGGCAAAGCTCGACCTGAAAGGCCGCCGCGTGGGGCTCCAGCTCTATCCCGACAAGGATCACAGCGCGCTGATCGGCGCGCTGTCGGCGCAAGGTGCTTTGGTCGACACCGTGCTGCCCTACGCCTACGATCCCAAGGCGGCGGATGCCAACATCACAGCCGCCATCGACGACATGGCGGCGGGACGGATCGATTGCATCGCGCTGACCAATCTCGGCCAGGTCCGCCGCCTGATCGAGGCCGCGAAGGCGCATGGCAGCGAGGCGGAACTGCGTGAGGGTTTTCAGCGCACGCTGATCGCATCAGTCGGCCCCGCCGTCTCCGGCGAACTCGCCGCGCATGGCCTGCGTACGGATATCGCGCCAGCGGAGGAAGCCTATTTCATGCGGCCGCTGATCTCTGCAATGGCGACAGCGCTGGCGGAGAAGCGGCCGAAGGCGCCGGGGTGAAGGTAAAGCGGCGTTGGGGGAATAGCTCGCTCCGAACGCCGTCATTGCGAGAAGCGAAGCGACGAAGCAATCCCGAATCTTTCCGCGGCGGCCGTCTGGATTGCGTCGCGGAGCCCATCATCTCCCTCCAGCCGGTTCAGCGAACGCCTGCACCGCCAATGCGCTTGAACGCCCCAAAAGGTGTCAGATTTCCGCAGATGGCGGTCTCAGTGGCAGCAGCGCCGCGATCCGGGTGTCGCGCAGATAGAGACCGCCCCATGCAAGAACGGCCAGATACACGCCGAACAACATGTGAGTGAAAAGCGGGTTGCCAATCCGGAGGTGAGCGGCAACGGTACCGCCCATATAGGCGGTGAGAAGGATCGCGCCGAGCACAGCCGTTCGAGGGAAAGCATAGAGCGCGGTACAGACCAGGGCCACCATGCCCAACGCTCGCGCCAACTCCGGTGAAGGAGGATAGCCGAGTTCGGCCGTCGCTTGGATCACAACATGCAATGGGACGAGTTTCATCCCGGCATCGAACAGCATGAAGGCAATGACAAGCCCGCTCATCACATAGCCGGCCACGCGTCTCGACTTGTTCATTGTCATTACCTTAGCTCTTCTTTCCCTTGAGAAGCGCGACGATAGCCATTGCATGGCCATGGCCAAGGCCGAACTCGTCCTTCAGCGCGGCGACGATAGCGCCTACTTTCACCCCCGCCGCCAGTCCCGTCGCAGTCGAAAAACCCCTGTCCTTCCCCCATTTGCGGAACTGGTCCGGGCTCCTGCCCGTCTTGGCCTGGATGTTGTCGAGATAAGCCTGAAAGCTCACGGCAGCACGTCTCCGGTCTTCGCTCCCGCCACCGAGGCCGGAGTGAGCCGCGAATATCGCGGTCAGGACACCGTTGTCTTGTATGAAAACGACAATTGCGGCCGCTCGCGTGCGAGGCGCGCGGGGGTCATGCCGATCAGTTGCTTGACCGAGCGGGTAAGATGCGCCTGATCGAAATAGCAGGCGGCCAGCGTGGCGTCGAGGACGGAGCTTCCACTCACGAGCAAGGTCGCCGCGCGACGCGCACGCTGAATCTGCTGATAGCTGCTGAACGTCATGCCCGTGACACGGCGAAAGTGTCGCTGGGTAGAACGCTGGCTCATCCAGTCGACATCGCCTTCGACCGCCGCATCGGTCGCATGGCTGCGTGCTATGACGCCCGCGCGCGCCAGGCGCGCAACGAGACTCTCTGCATTGTCGTAGCTCGGAATTTCCCAGCTCGAATCCGAAAACAGGAAACGGCCGTCGGGGAGCACCGGCAATTGTATATTTTGATGGTCGATCAATGCCGCCGTCGGTACCTGTGGCAGATAGGTTCCCAGTCGAAATCGTATAGCGACCCATTCACCATTCGGCGGACATTCGACCAGGGTCCCTTTGGTCACCGGCCCCCTGAGTGTCACCGCCAGAAACCCCGGCAGCCTGGTCACGACGAGCTCGATATTTCCCTCGGCCATCGACAGGAAGAAGCCGCCGCTCCGGCTCCGGCTGCGCCAAACGCGCTCGACGTAAGGCGAATCCGATTCGCGATCCTCGAATTTTATGAGCACGGAAGGATCCGGAAAGCGCATGTCATAGCTCCTCCCCGTAGCTCCTGAGCCGCTCGATATCCAGAATCGTCACGCCGCCGTATTCGAGCCGCAGCAATCCCTCCTTCTCCAGCCGGTTCAGCGAGCGGTTGGCGTTCTGACGTGACATGCCGGAGAGCGCTCCGATCTCCTCCTGCGTGATCTCCAGATGCCTGGTCGATTCCGGATAGAGGATCGGGTTGAACAGCGAGGCGATGCTGCGGGCGAGGCGCGCGGTGGCATCCAGCGTGCGGTTGACCTCGAGCATGCCGATGAACTGGCCGAGGCGCTCATTGAGCTGGCGCACCAGGAAGCGGTTGAAGCCGACGCTGTTCTCGAACAGCCACAGGAACGCGCTGCGCTCCATCAAGGCAAGGCGGCTGTCGCGGAGTGCAACGACGTCGTAGCGCCTCGGCTCGTTCTTCAGCACGCTGCCCTCGCCGAACCAGGCGCCCGCGGTGAGGCCGGCGAGGCTCGTCTCCTTGCCGTCACGCGACACCGCGCCCATCCGCGCGAGGCCGGAGACCATCCCGGCCCAATAGTCAAACTTGTCGCCGCGCATGAAGATGGTCTCGCCGGTGACATAGGACCGCTCGACGATCCCGGCACGGGCGACCTCGATCTCGCGTTCGGTCAATTCGCGCGACCAGGCAGCGACGCGCCTCAAGTGCTCCTGCGCAATCATGATCCCAAAGCCAATCGCACCACGCGCAGCCTCACCCCGTTGTTGCACCGCAACAATACCGCCGACCCCTCCTCCGACGAAAGACGAAGAGCCGCTTCGCCGACAAACTTTGCGGAAGAATTGTCAGCCACAAGACATTTCAAAATAGCGCGTTACCCTATTGAGGACCACCTTGCGCGATGCGGCTTTTGATCCCGATCGGGAACGGGGCTCGCGGGCGGGATCGGTCGGGACCTTTGGCTGCATGGCCTCGCCGGAACGCCCGTACTAGGATCGCATGAGGACGTGACGAAGAGCGCACCACAGCGCCATCGCCGGGAGGGATTTTTGGTGGATTTTGGCCTTGAAGTGCGCGGCGTGTCCTTGCGGTTCGGCGGCGTCCGCGCGCTGACCGACGTCAGCTTCGGCATCAAGGACGGCGAGCTGTTCTCGATCATCGGCCCGAACGGCGCCGGCAAGACCTCGATCGTGAACTGTATTTCCGGTCGCTACAAGCCGACCGAGGGGCAGCTCTTCTATCGGGGGCGCGACATTACCGGGCTGACGCCAAACGCGCGCGCCTCGCTCGGCATCGGCCGCACCTTCCAGAATCTCGCGCTGTTCCACCATATGAGCGTGCTCGACAACATCATGGTCGGCTGCCATCACCTCCTGAAGAACAATTTTATCACCGGATCGCTGTACTGGCTGACCGGCGCGCGCAAGGAAGAGCTCGAGCACCGCCGCAAGGTGGAGGAGATCATCGACTTCCTCGACCTCCAGTCGGTCCGCAAGGCGACCGCCGGCACCCTTCCTTACGGCCTGCGCAAGCGCGTGGAGCTGGCGCGCGCCATGGCGCTGGAGCCGAAACTGGTTCTCCTCGACGAGCCGATGGCCGGCATGAATTTCGAGGAGAAGGAGGACATGGCCCGCTACATCGTCGATCTCAACGAGGAGTTCGGGATGACGGTGGTCATGATCGAGCACGACATGGGCGTGGTGATGGATATCTCCCACCGCGTCATGGTGCTGGATTTCGGCCGCAAGATCGCCGAGGGCGATCCGGCCGCGGTGCTCGCCGATCCCCACGTCAAGCGCGCCTATCTCGGCGAAGAGGACGAGGTGCTGGTCGATCCCGACGACACGCCCGAAGCTCCGGAGTGCGCGGCATGATGGATTATGCAGGGCGCGTCGCGCAGGCCGACACCTATCCAAAAATGCTGCGGCTCAACGCCAAGGAGCACGGCGGCGAGATCGCACTGCGTGAAAAGGATTTTGGCCTCTGGCGCCTCTTCACCTGGAATGACTACCAGAACAGGGTGCGCGACTTCGCGCTTGGGCTCGTCGAGCTCGGCCTCGGCCGCGGCGACGTCATCGGCATCATCGGCGACAACCGTCCGGACTGGGTCGCCGCGGAGATCGCAACGCATGCGATCGGAGGCGTGAGCCTCGGCCTCTATCGCGACGTGCTGGACGAGGAAGCCTCCTATCTCCTCACCTATGGCGAGGCGCAGCTCGTCTTCGCCGAGGACGAGGAGCAGGTCGACAAGCTGCTCGCGCTCGCCGAGCGCGTGCCGAAGCTGAGGCACATCATCTATTCCGATCCGCGCGGCATGCGGAAATACGACGATCCGCGCCTGATGCCGGCCGAAAAGCTCGCCGAGCTCGGCCGCGCCCGCGCCGCGCGCGAGCCCGGCCTCTATGACAGCCTCGTGGGTGCGACCAGGGGCGAGGACGTCGCGATCCTCTGCACTACGTCGGGCACCACGTCGCATCCAAAGCTTGCGATGCTCGCCGCAGGTCGCGTGCTCGGCCATTGCGCGACTTATCTTTCCTTCGATCCGAAGGGACCTGAGGACGAGTACGTATCCGTACTGCCGCTGCCCTGGATCATGGAACAGGTTTACGTGCTCGGCAAAGGCCTGCTCTGCCGGATGAAGATCAACTTCGTCGAAGAGCCCGACACCATGATGAACGATCTGCGCGAGATCGCGCCGACCTTCGTGCTCTTTGCCCCACGCGTGTGGGAATCGATCGCCGCCGACGTGCGCGCCAAGGTGATGGACGCGACGCCCCTGAAGCAGCGCCTGTTCGACCTCGGCATGAAGACCGGCCTCGCCGCGCTCGAGCAGGGCAAGCATTCGGCGCTGGCCGACACGATCCTGTTCCGCGCGCTCCGCGACCGACTCGGCTTCACCCGGCTGCGCTCGGCCGCGACCGGCGGCGCCGCGCTCGGCCCCGATACGTTCAAATTCTTCCAGGCTATGGGCGTGCCGCTGCGTACGCTCTACGGCCAGACCGAACTGCTGGGCGCCTACACGCTGCACCCCGCCGGCAAGGTCGACCCCGATACGACAGGCGTGCCGATGGCCGACGATATCGAGATCCGAATCGACAACGCCGATATCCACGGCGTCGGCGAAATCGTCGTGCGCCATCCCAACATGTTCTTGGGCTATTACAAGAACCCGGAGGCGAGCGTCGCCGACATCAGGGACGGCTGGATGCTGTCGGGCGATGCCGGCTATTTCAACGACAACAAGCAGCTCGTCGTCATCGACCGCATCAAGGATCTCGCGGAGACCTCGCGCGGCGAGCGCTTCTCGCCGCAGTTCATCGAGAACAAGCTGAAGTTCTCGCCCTATATCGCCGAGGCCGTGGTGCTGGGTGCCGGCCGCGACGCGCTCGCGGCGATGATCTGCATCCGCTATTCCATCATCTCGAAATGGGCGGAGAAGAACCGCATCTCCTTCACCACCTACAGCGACCTCGCCTCGCGGCCTGAGGTCTACGCGCTGCTCCAGAAGGAGGTCGACACCGTCAATGCGACGCTGCCGCCGGCGCAGCGCATCTCGCGCTTCCTGCTGCTTTACAAGGAGCTCGATGCCGACGACGGCGAACTCACCCGCACAAGGAAAGTGCGCCGCGGCGTCATCAACGAGAAATACGAAGGCATCATCGACGCCATCTACCGCGGCGACGCCGACATCCCCGTCGACACCGTGATCCGCTTCCAGGACGGCACCACGCAGAGGGTGCGCACCACGCTACGCGTGGTGGATCTGGGCAGCGCCGGACACATCGCGGAGGCCGCGGAGTGAAGCTCGCACCTGCCACAAGCGCGATGCGCATTGCTGTGCCCTCTCCCCTTGTGGGAGAGGGCAGCACCGCTCGCAGCCACACCCTCACTGGGGTGAGGGGTCCTCTCTCCGCACCGTCACTGCGGAGGCGACCCCTCACCCGGCTTCGCTTCGCGAAGCCACCTCTCCCGCAAGGGGAGAGGGTGCAGCGCGCACCTGGGCGCAGAATTTGTCAGCGAGCGTGACCGCATGAACACCGCCTTCCTCATCCAGCTCCTGGTCAACGGCCTCGTGGTCGGCACGCTCTATGGCGTGGTCGCGATGTCGTTCGTGCTGATCTACAAGGCGACGCAGGTCGTCAATTTCGCGCAAGGCGAGTTGCTGCTGGTCGGCGCCTGGGTGTGCTGGGCGCTGCTCGCCAAATACCAGGTGCCGTTCTGGATCGGCATGCCGATGACGCTCGTCTTCATGTTTGTGTTCGGCATCGCGATCCAGGTCCTGATCCTCAGGCCGATGATCGGCGAGCCGATCATTTCCGTGATCATGGTGACGATCGGCCTCTCCACCGTGCTCCAGGCGACCCTGAAGTGGATGTTCGGCGTCAACCCGCAGCCGTTCCCGCGGGTGTTCGAGAGCCAGTCGGTGAACCTGCTCGGCCTGCAGATCCAGACCGTCTATGTCATGAGCCTCGTGGTGTCGGTCGCGATGATGATCGGCATGGCCTGGTTCTTCCGCGCCTCGAAATACGGCCTGGCGATGCGCGCCACTGCGTTCAACCAGCAGGTCGCGCAATCGCTCGGCATCTCCGTGAAGAGCGTCTTTGCGATGGCCTGGGCGATCTCGGCCACGGTGTCGGCGGTCGCGGGCGTCGTTGTAGCCGTCGTCAACGGCGTCTCGTCGGGCCTGGCGGCCTACGGCATCAAGGTGTTTCCGGCCGCGATCCTCGGCGGGCTCGACTCGGTCGGCGGCGCCGTGCTCGGCGGCATCATCATCGGGCTGCTCGAGAACATCGCCCAATATGTCGACAGCGAGTATCTGCACTGGGGCAATCTCTACGAGATCGCGCCGTTCTACGTCCTCATCATCGTGCTGATGATCAAGCCCTACGGCCTGTTCGGCACCCACGACATCGAGCGGATCTGACCATGGCCGGCCCTGCCCTCATCCCCGCTGGTGATTTCCGCACAACCTATGCGGCCGACACCACGATCTTCCCGACCCGCACCAGCCGCAACTTTGCGATTGCCGGCGTGCTCCTGCTCTGTCTCGCGCCGCAATTCCTCGGCGGATATTGGCTCAGCATCCTGATCCAGATCGGCATCTTCTCGATCGCCGCGCTTGGCCTGAACATCCTGGTCGGCTTCACCGGCCAGATCTCGATCGGACATGCCGCCTTCTTCCTGCTCGGCGCGTTCACCTCGGCCTACATCTCCAACAATGCGCCGATCCCGGTGTTCTTCGCGATCCCGCTCGCCGGCATCATCACCGCCCTGGTCGGGCTGGTCTTCGGCATCCCGGCGGCGCGGCTGAAGGGGCTCTACCTCGTCATCGCGACGCTCGCCGCGCAATACATCCTGCTCGACTTCTTCTCCCGCGCCGAATGGTTCTCCGGCGGCTCGGTGCCGGCCAGCGCCAACCCGTTCTCGATCTTCGGCTACACGCTGCGCGGCGACAAACAATATTTCTACGTCGTGCTGGCCTATGTGCTCCTAAGCTACATCCTCGTCACCAATCTGATGCGCACCCGCGACGGCCGCGCGCTGGTGGCGATCCGCGACCATTATCTCTCCGCCGAGATCATGGGCATCAACCTGACGAAGTACCGCACGCTGTCGTTCGCGCTTGCCGCCTTCTTCGCCGGCATCGCGGGCGCGCTCTATGCGCACTACCAGCAGGTGGTCTCGCAGGAAGGCTTTGGCATCGAGCGCTCGATCCTGTTCCTCGCCATGATCATCATCGGCGGCACCGGCTCGGTCATGGGCACGCTGATGGGCACCGCCTTCGTGGTGCTGCTGCCGGAATCGATGGAATATCTCAGCCATTATCTCAAGGGCGGCGCCATCGACAACGCGCTGTCGCTCAACACCAACATCACCTTCCTGCGCGAGATCGCGATCGGGCTCATCATCATCGCGTTCCTGATGTTCGAGCCGGACGGGCTTGCGCATCGCTGGCGGCAGATCAAGGCCTACTGGAAACTCTACCCGTTCTCGCACTGAGCGCGGGCTACTCTGAACGCAACGAATAACAGGAGGAACCAACCCATGAAGACGAAAGCCCTTTTGAGCACCGCATCGCTCGCGTTTGCGATCGCAGGCTTTGCGGCGAGCGCGCAGGCCCAGATCGCGCTCGGCCATCTCGCCGACTATTCCGGCGCGACCTCGGACGTCGGCACGCCCTACGGCCAGGCCGTCGCCGACACCTTTGCCTGGATCAACAAGAACGGCGGCATCGGCGGCAAGCAGGTCAACCTCGATAGCAACGACTACGGCTACCAGGTGCCGCGCGCGGTCGCGCTGTACAAGAAGTGGTCGGCGGGCGACACCAAGGTCGCCGCGATCATGGGCTGGGGCACCGCGGACACCGAAGCGCTGACCGGCTTCGTCGCACAGGACAAGATTCCCTACGTCTCCGCCTCCTACGCAGCCGCCCTGACCGATCCGGAGGGCGTGAGCGGAAAGGCCAAGCCCGCGCCGTATAACTTCTTCTACGGCCCCAGCTACTCGGATGCGATGCGCGCTCTGGTGACCTGGGCCGCCGAGGACTGGAAGGCCAAGGGCAAGAGCGGCAAACCGAAATTCGTCCACATGGGCGGCAATCATCCCTATCCCAACGCGCCGAAGGCGGCCGGCGAGGCGATCGCCAACGAGCTCGGCTTCGAAGTGCTGCCGCCGATCGTGTTCGCGCTGACGCCGGGCGACTACTCGGCGCAGTGCCTCAGCCTGAAGAGCTCCGGCGCCAACTACGCCTATCTCGGCAACACCGCGGCCTCGAACATCTCGGTGCTGAAGGCCTGCAAGACGGCCGGCGTCGATGTGCAGTTCCTCGGCAATGTCTGGGGCATGGACGAGAACGCCGCCAAGACCGCGGCCGATGCGGCCGACGGCGTCGTCTTCCCGCTGCGCACGGCGGTGACCTGGGGCGGCAACGCGCCGGGCATGAAGACGGTGATGGAAATCTCCAAGATGTCGGATGCGAGCGGCAAGGCGTATCGCCCCGTGCACTACATCGCCGGTGTCTGTAGCGCGCTCTACACCAAGGAAGCGCTCGACTGGGCCGCCAAGAACGGCGGCACCACCGGCGAGAACGTCGCCAAGGGCTTCTACCAGAAGAAGGACTGGGTGCCGGCCGGGATGGACGGCGTCTGCAACGCCTCGACCTACACCGACAAGGACCATCGCGGCACGCTCAAGGTCGACCTCTATCGCACCAAGGTGTCGGGCGCGACGGATGGCGACCTCAACGACCTCATGGCCAAGGGCACGATCAAGCTCGAGAAGGTCAAGACCGTCGAGCTGCCGCGCAAGCCGGAATGGCTGGGGTGGTGAGCGGCATAGTGCCTTCGTCGTTCCGGGGCGCCTCGAAGCATCGAACCCGGAACCTCGAGATTCCGGGTTCGGTCCTCTGGACCGCCCCGGAATGACGGGATGAAGCGATGACGATCGCGGAGAACTATCAAGCATGACCCAAACCGCCGAAGCTATCCGCCCCGCGCCCAGCGCCGCCCCCGCGCCTCTCCTCGGCGTGCGCAACATCGAGGTCGTCTATGACGACGTCATCCTGGTGCTGCGCGGCCTCAGCCTCGAAGTGCCGAAGGGCGCGATCGTAGCGCTGCTCGGGGCCAACGGCGCCGGCAAGTCGACGACGCTGAAGGCCATTTCCGGCCTGCTCAAGACCGAGGACGGCGAGGTCACGCGCGGCGAGATCGTATTCGACGGCGAGCGGATCAACGGCATCGATCCCGACAAGATCGTCCGCCGCGGCATCTTCCAGGTGATGGAGGGCCGGCGCATCGTCGCCGACATGACGTCGCTGGAAAACCTCAAGCTCGGCGCCTTCACCCGCAACGACCGCGAGGTCGATGCCGATCTCGACATGGTCTTCAACTACTTTCCACGCCTGAAGGAGCGCACGGGGCTTGCCGGCTATCTCTCCGGCGGCGAGCAGCAGATGCTGGCGATCGGCCGCGCGCTGATGGCACGCCCGAAGATGATCTTGATGGACGAGCCCTCGATGGGCCTGTCGCCGCTGCTGGTCAAGGAGGTCTTCGCGATCATCAAGAAGATCAACCGCGATCTCGGCGTCACCATTTTGCTGGTCGAGCAGAACGCGCGCGCCGCGCTCTCGGTCGCAAGCCACGGCTACATCATGGAGCAGGGCAAGGTCGTGCTCGACGGCACCGCCGACGAGCTGCGCGACAACGAGGACGTCAAGGAATTCTACCTCGGCGGCGCCGGCGACCAGCGCAAGAGTTTCAAGAACCTCAAGAGCTTCAAGCGGCGCAAGCGATGGCTGTGAGCATCGCGAACGCGTCAGAACAAATCCGCTAGCTCAGCACCTGCTCGGCTTCCGTGACCGCGCAAAGAACATGATAGAACGACGACGCAGGAATGGTGTCGACAAGCGAGTTTCCGTCGCGGTCGAACTGATCGTACCAGCCACCCGCAACGGGATGGCTGAGATAATGCCGTTCGAGCCGCGCCAGCGCCGCGCGCGCCTCATCCGCCGCACCAGCCTCGCCGCCTTCGGCCTGCGCGATCCACGCCTTCGCCATCTCGGTCTGCGGCCACAGCCGCCGCGTGTCGCGCCTGACGTTGCCCGCAACATCGCCCTCGTCGACGAGGCAGCCGGTGGCATCGCGATAGCGCAGCGCGGTTTCGAGAAGCTCGGCGCGCCGCGGCCCGGTCGGGCAACCCGTGATGCGCTCAAACCCCTTCAGCAGCCAGGCCCATTCCGCCTGATGTCCGGGCTCGACGCTGACCGGCTCGATCCTCGACCAGTCCTCCTCGAAATATTCGCCGAGCGCGCGCTTCTGCTTGTCGTAGAGATTGGCGAGGAACAGCGCGAAGAACTCGCCGGCGCGGTTCTGGAACGACAGGTCGTGGGTCGCCTCGAAGCAGGCGATCATTGCCTCGAACAGATGCATGTGCGGGTTCTGTCGCCGCGGCATCGACACCGGCAAGCCCTCGTGGAAGCCGCCATGCGGCGAGCGCAGATGGCCGTCGAGGAAGGCAAGCAGCACGTCGATCTCCGCGCGCACCTGCGCGTCCTGGTCGAGCGCGTAGACGGTCGCAAGCGCCAGCAGGATGAAGGCGTGGTCATAGGCATCGCGCCGCGCATCCAGCACCGTGCCGTCGGGCGTCAGCCTGTGCACATAGCCAGGCTTCCCGTCCGGCGCCTTGGCCTTCGCCAGCATGTGCTCCAGCCCTTTCAGCGCGATGGCTCGCCCTTCCGGATACCAGCCCATCTGCGCCGCCTTGGCGTAGCACCAGATCTGGCGCGCCTGCACGAACACGCGCCGCGGCGCCGCGCGATCGGCCGTGCCGTCCTTGTTGAGACGGTCGATGAAACCGCCAGAAGTCCGGTCCCAGCCTTCGCCCGACCACAGCGGCAGCGCGTGCTCGATCATGCGCAGCTTCAAGCGCGCAATGACGTCGGCAGCATCTTGCGCCGCGCTGATCGGTTCGCCGGCCATTCCTTCATCTCCAAACCAGAGCAAGTGTCGTCTGATAGCACGCGCAAGGCCGCTTGCAACGGATGCGAACTTCCCAAGGACCAGCCATGACCGCCCATTACGACGCTCTTGAGACGCGCGATCCGGCCGCGCGCGAGGCCGACCTGTTCGCCCGGCTGCCGAACGTCCTGAAGAGCGCGACGGCCGCCCCCGCCTATGCCGAGCGGATGAAAGGCCTCGATCCGGCCTCAGTGACGTCACGTGCGGCGCTCGCCGGCTTGCCCGTGCTGCGCAAGTCGGAACTCCCTGCCCTGCACAAGGCCTCCGCGCCGTTCGGCGGCTTCGTGGCGCACCCGCCCGGAGCGTTCGCGCGCCTGTTCACTTCCCCGGGACCGATCTTTGAGCCGGAAGGACGGCAGGACGATCCCTGGCGCGGGGCACGCGCGCTGTACGCCGCCGGCTTCCGGCCCGACGATGTCCTGCTCAACACCTTCAGCTATCACCTCACCCCCGGCGGCTTCATCTTCGATTCCTCGGCGCGCGCGCTCGGCTGCGCGGTGATCCCGGCCGGCCCCGGCAATACCGAGCAGCAATTCGAGCTGATCGAGGCCTACCGTCCCGTCGGCTACAGCGGCACGCCGGACTTCCTGAAGATCCTGCTCGATGCGGCCGCGAGTGCCGGACGCGACGTGTCCTCGATCAAGCGCGCGCTGGTCTCGGGCGCCGCGTTCCCGCCCTCGCTCCAGGCCGAAATCAAGTCGCGCGGCATCGACGCCTACCAGGCTTTTGGCACCGCCGATCTCGGCCTGATCGCATTCGAGACCGCGGCCCGGGAAGGCATGGTCGTCAACGAGGACCTGATCTTCGAGATCGTAAAGCCCGGCACCGGCGATCCCGTGGCGCCGGGCGACGTCGGCGAGATCGTGGTGACCTCGCTCGACCCGCACCATCCCTGGATCCGGCTCGCGCTCGGCGACCTCACCGCTTCATTGCCGGGCACGAGCCCTTGCGGCCGCACCAACATGCGCATCAAGGGCTGGATGGGCCGCGCCGACCAGACCACCAAGGTCAAGGGCATGTTCGTGCGCCCCGAGCAGGTCGCCGATATCGGAAGGCGCCATCCCGCGCTGGGCCGCCTGCGCCTCGTCGTGATGCGCCAGGGCGAGACCGACGCGATGACGCTGAAGGCGGAGACGGCGGCCGCGAGCGAGGCGCTGCGCGAGGAGATCGCGGCCACCTTGCGCGCCGTCACCAAGCTCGGCGGCGCCGTCGAGCTGGTGAGTCCGGGCGCACTGCCGAACGACGGCAAGGTGATCGCCGACGAGCGCTAGGCGCTCTCCCGGCGGCGCGTTTGCGACATCCTTGACAAGCCGCCATCGAGACGGTGAACAAGGGCCGCAAACAGCGATTGCGGCACCCATGACGACGACATCGACACGCCCGGCCGTCTTCTTCGACCGCGACGGCGTCCTCAACCACGACGCGGGCTACCTCTTCGAGGCCAGCAAGTTCAAATGGATTGACGGTGCGCGCGAGGCGGTCAGGCTGGTGAACGAGGCCGGCTATTTTGCCTTCGTCGTCACCAACCAGTCCGGCGTGGCCCGCGGGTTCTATGCGGAAAGCGACGTCCACACACTCCACAATTGGATGGCGGACGAGCTGGCCGCAGTCGGCGCGCATATCGACGCGTTTGAGTATTGTCCCGACCACCCCGAGGCCGCCGTCGAGCGCTATCGTCGCGACAGCGACCGGCGCAAGCCCGGGCCCGGCATGATCACCGACCTGATGAAGCGTTTTCCCGTCGCAGCCGACAGCAGCCTCCTGATCGGCGATCAGGAGCGTGACCTGGAGGCGGCCCGTGCCGCCGGCATCCGTGGCCTGCTGTTTCGGGAGGGAAACCTCGAGACCTTCGTGCGCGAGGCGTTGAAGCAGGCCTGAGGCCAACCGATCTCCCCTTCGCGCCATGCCAGCGCTCGACAACCTCGTAACTCATTGAAAAAACAACGACATTTTCGCAATGACCGCGTCGCGCCGGAAGGCGAGACTTCGCGAGAAAAGTAGGATACGCAACCCCGTCACTCCAAAGCAGGTTGCCCGGACACGGCTATGAATGCTCAAGATTCCAAACCGCGCGTCGCCTTGATCACCGGCGTGACCGGGCAGGATGGTGCCTATTTGGCCGAACATCTGCTGTCGCTCGGCTATGTCGTGCACGGCATCAAGCGGCGCTCGTCGTCCTTCAACACCGCGCGCGTCGACCACCTCTACCAGGATCCGCATGTCGGTAACGTGCCATTCCTGATGCACTACGGCGACATGACTGATTCAACCAACCTGATCCGCCTCATGCAGCAGATCAGGCCGACCGAGATCTACAACCTCGCCGCCCAGAGCCATGTCGGCGTCAGCTTCGAAAGCCCGGAATACACGGCGAACGCCGACGCGATCGGCGTGCTGCGGCTGCTGGAAGCCATCCGCATCCTCGGCATGGAGAAGGAGACGCGCTTCTACCAGGCCTCGACCTCCGAGCTCTACGGGCTGGTGCAGGAGGTTCCGCAGAAGGAGACCACGCCGTTCTATCCGCGCTCGCCCTATGGCGTGGCAAAACTCTACGGCTACTGGATCACCGTGAACTACCGCGAAGCCTACGGCATCTTCGCCTCGAACGGCATCCTGTTCAATCACGAGAGCCCGATCCGCGGCGAGACTTTCGTCACCCGCAAGATCACTCGCGGCGTCGCCCGCATCGAGGTCGGGATCGAGGACACGCTCTATCTCGGCAATCTCGAGGCCAAGCGCGACTGGGGCCACGCCAAGGACTATATCGAGGGCATGCACATGATCCTGCAGGCCGAGAAGCCCGATGACTTCGTGCTCGCCACCGGCGAGACCCGCTCGGTCCGCGAGATGGTCGAGCTGTCCTTTGCCGAAGTGGGCCGTCAGATCGAGTGGCGCGGGACCGGCGTCGAGGAGACCGGCGTCGACCGCAAGAGCGGCAAGACGGTGGTGCGTATCGACCCGACCTATTTCCGCCCCACAGAAGTCGATCTTCTCGTCGGCGACGCCAGCAAGGCCCGCAGAGAACTCGGCTGGAAGCCGAAGCGAACCTTCGCGCAGCTCGTGCAGGAGATGGTCGCGAGCGATCTGGTCGAGGCCAAACGAGAGATCGCCAATGGCAAACACTCCGTTTGAGCTGAAGGGCAAGACCGTCTATGTCGCCGGCCATCGCGGCATGGTCGGTAGCGCACTCATGCGCCGGCTCGCGCAGGAAGACGTCAAGCTCGTCACGGCGAGCCGCAGCGAGGTCGACCTCTGCAGCCAGGCCGCGGTGTTCGACTGGTTCGCAAAGACGCGGCCGCAGGTGATCTTTCTGGCCGCCGCCAAGGTCGGCGGCATCGTCGCCAACAACACACTGCGCGCCGAGTTCATCTACGACAACATCGCGATGGCCGCGAACGTCATCCACGCCGCGCACCAAAATGGCGCGGACAAGCTGATGTTCCTGGGCTCCTCCTGCATCTATCCGAAGCTCGCGGCCCAGCCGCTGCGCGAGGATTCGATGCTGACGGGGCCGCTGGAGCCGACCAACGAGCCCTATGCGATCGCCAAGATCGCGGGGATCAAGATGGCAGAGGCCTATCGCAGCCAGTATGGCTGCGACTTCATCAGCGTGATGCCGACCAATCTCTACGGCCCCGGCGACAACTATCATCCTGAATACAGCCACGTCGTCGCCGCGCTGATCGGGCGCTTTCACGAGGCCAAGCTCTCGGGCGCAGAGAGCGTCGTCGTCTGGGGCACCGGCACGCCGCGGCGCGAGTTTCTCTATGTCGACGACATGGCGGACGCGTGCGTGCACCTGATGAAAACCTATTCGAGCGCGGAACTCGTCAACATCGGCACCGGCGAGGACATCACGATCGCCGAATTCGCGCGCGTGGTTGCCGCTGTCGTCGGCTATCGCGGCGAGATCACCTTCGACGCCTCGCGCCCCGACGGCACGCCGCGCAAGCTGCTCGATGTCAGCCGGCTCGACAAGCTCGGGTGGCGCGCGCGGACCTCGCTGAAGGATGGGATCCAACGCACCTACGAGGCTTATCAGAGGGAACGGCCTGTTCGGCCGTGAATCCAGCGAACATCGGCGCGCCCTGAGACGTTGTGTGAGTCGCCCGAATGGGTTATCCGACGCCAGATGTTTCCTCAGCGACAACGCCGAAAACAAGAGCTTTTGCCACGGTGGACGATGCCGCGTGCATCTCTCCACGAAGGCGGTGACACCACCGCCTTGCTTCTCCCGAAGCGATAAGGTGCGACGTCCTTGCGTGTCCTCATCCTCAATGCCGACTATCCGCGTTTCCTGGCGTGGTTGTACCGGCGCCGGCCGGGCCTTGCGAACGCGTCCTACGCAGAGCAGATGGCGGCCCGCAACGCCAGCCTGTTCGGCGTCGCCGATTTCTATTCGCGCAACTTCGCCGCCGCAGGCCACGTCGCCGCCGACATCCACGTCAATAACCCCTGGATGCGGGCGGCGTGGGCGCGCGAGCACGGTCTGACCATCGAGCAACCCCCGCCGCCAGACTCAGCGGCGCCAAGGCAATCGATCCCCGGGTGGCTTCTGCGCACGGTCGCGCCGTTCAAACCCGTGCTGCGACCGCTGGCACGCAAGGTCGGCCTGAGCCCGCGTCTCGATGCGCAGGCGGAAAAGATCCTGCTGGCGCAGATCGAGGAGTTCAAGCCGGATCTCGTGCTCAACCAGGACCTCTTCCACGTCGACCCGCGGCTTGCGCGGCAGATCAAGCAGATCGGCCGCCCGATCCTGATCGGCCAGGTTGGCATCGTCCCCTCGCGCGGCGAGGACTGGTCGGCCTACGACCTCATGATCTCGCAAATCTTCCAGGTCGTTCAGTCGTTCCGCAAGGCCGGGGTCAAGTCCGAGATGCTTCACCTCGGCTTCGAGCCTGACATCCTCAACGTCCTCCCCCCTGCACCGGAACGCAACATTGACGTCTCGTTCGTCGGCGCGATATCCGCCGATCACCAGCAGCGGGTGGCGCAGCTCGAGGCGGTGGCGCGGAGATATGATCTGAAGCTCTACGGCAGCGGCCTTCACACGCTGCCCGCGTCCTCGCCGCTGCACCGCTGCTATCAGGGCGAGGTGTGGGGCGTCGAGATGTATCAAGCGCTGCGCGCGTCTCGCATCACGCTCAACTCGCATATCGACATGGCCGGACGGGAAGCCGGCAATGCGCGCCTGTTCGAGGCAACCGGCGTGGGAACGTTCCTGCTGACCGACTTCAAGGACAATCTTCATACCTTGTTCGACGACGGTCGCGAGGTCGTGGCCTGGCGCTCGGTCGACGAGTGTCTCACCATGATCGATCGCTATCTCGCGGACGAGGACGCACGCAGTGCCATTGCCGCGGCGGGACAGGCGCGGACGCTTTCGACACACACGTTCCGGCGCCGGATCGATGACATCCTCGGTTTCGCCAGCCGAATCTAAACCGTACGCGCTGCGGTCGGCGCCGCCCAGTCCGCCCTTGACGCTACAGGCCAAAATAGCCAAAGTGCCGCAGTAGCGACGCTATGTCACTATAATTCCAGCGTTTTTTATCGAGGTCCCGAATGGAACACGTCGAACATGTCAGATTCGGCGAGCAGCTCTACGCGATCATCGTTCGCGCCTCGTTTCGCGAGCCGGGCATCACCTTCTTCTCCTCGCCCGAGCTGTCGCAACAGCTCGCCTTCATGAGCCATCCGGAAGGTAAGAGCATTGCACCCCATCGTCATAACAAGGTGACGCGCGAGGTGCATTTCACGCAGGAAGTTCTCCTCATCCAGAAGGGCAAGCTGCAGGTCGATTTCTACACCGAGGCCGAGGAATATCTGGAGAGCCGCATGCTGGGCGCCGGCGACATCATCCTGCTCTGCAGCGGCGCGCACGGCTTCCACGTCATCGAGCCGCTCGAGATGTTCGAGATCAAGCAGGGCCCCTATGCCGGCGAAAACGACAAGACGCGCTTTCCCGAGGCACAGGCGTCCGAAATACGGGTCAAAGGTCCGACGCTGTGACTCCGGCCTTCGTTCCCGTCAACACGCCGCTCCTCGATGGCAACGAGGCCGAGTATCTCGCCGAGTGCATCCGCACCGGATGGATCTCGTCCGAAGGCCCCTTCATCAAGCGCTTTGAGCAGGCGATGGCGAGCGCCGCCGGACGGCGGCACGGCGTGGCCGTCACCAACGGCTCCGTCGCACTCGACATCGCCGTCCACGCGCTGGGGCTCGAGCCGGGCACTGAAGTCATCATCCCGACCTTCACCATCATCAGTTGCGCAGCCGCCGTAGTGCGGGCGGGCCTCGTCCCCGTCGGCGTGGATTGCGATCCCGCAACCTGGAATATGACGATCGACGGCGTGGAGGCAGCGATCACGCCGCGCACGCGCGCGATCATGCTGGTCCATATCTACGGCCTGCCGGTCGATCTCGACCCGATCCTCGAGCTTGCCCGCAAGCGGGGCTTGAAGGTGATCGAAGACGCCGCCGAAATGCACGGCCAGACCTATCGCGGCGCGCCCTGCGGCAGTTTCGGCGACGTCTCGACCTTCAGCTTCTATCCCAACAAGCACGTCACGACCGGCGAAGGCGGCATGATCGTCACCGACGACGACGCGCTCGCCGATCGCCTCGCGAGCCTGCGCAACCTCTGCTTCCAGCCGCAGCAGCGCTTCATCCATGAAGAGCTCGGCTGGAACGCGCGCATGACCAATCTCCAGGCCGCGCTCGGCGTGGCCCAGGTCGAACGCCTGCCGCAAACCGTCGAGATCAAGCGCCGCATCGGCCGGGTCTACGATGGCCATCTCGATAGCGTCGACCGCATCCGTCGCCCCGTTGTCAGCACCAACTATTCCGACAACATCTACTGGGTCTACGGTGTCGTGCTGAACGACGATGTCCCCTTCGACGCCAAGGAGGCGATGCGGCGCCTGGCGGAGAAAGGCATCGGCACGCGGCCGTTCTTCTGGTGCATGCACGAGCAACCGGTGCTGCGCCGCATGGGCTTCATGCTGAACGAGCAGCATCCGAACGCGGAGCGCATCGCGCGGCGCGGCTTCTATCTGCCGAGCGGACTGGCGCTGACCGAAGACGAGATCGCGAGGTCCGCGCAGGCGCTGAAGGAGATTTTGGCGTGAGCGTGTTTGCGGACTACGCTCCGTGGTACGACCTCTTGTACCGGGACAAGGATTACGCCGCGGAAGTCGACTTCGTCGAAGCGCGGCTCCGCGCGCACGGCATTGGGTCGGGTAAGCTCCTCGATCTCGGCTGCGGCACGGGCGTGCATGCGATCGAATTCGCGCGCCGCGGCTGGCACGTTGCCGGCGTCGATCTCAGCGAAGACATGATCACCAGGGCGAAGGCGCGCGCCGTGCAGGCGGGACTCGAGATTCCCTTCCGGCAGGGCGACGCCTGCGAGGCCGGCCCGGAGCGCGACTGTGATGCGGTGGTGTCGTTGTTTCACGTCGCGAGCTATCAGAACGACCGCGAACGGCTGGAGGCCCTCTTTCGCACTGCCTGCGCGGCGTTGAAGCCCGGCGGCGTGTTCTTCTTCGACTATTGGTACGGCGGCGCAGTGCTGGCCCAGGGCGTCGAGACGCGCGTCAAGGTCATCGAGCAGGCCCCGCTGCGCCTGACCCGGATCGCGCAATCGGAGCATGACGAGCCGAAGGCGACTGTGCTCGTGAACTACACCCTGTTCTGCGAAGACACGGCTCGCTCGACGATCCGGCGCGTCGACGAGACCCACCGCATGCGTTACTGGTTTCCCTTCGAGGTCGAGGCCTCGCTCAGGCTTTGCGGGTTCGAGCCGGTCGGCAGCCATGCCTGGCTGTCCGAAGCCGCACCCAAGGTGAAGGACTGGGCCGCCTATTCCATCGCGAGAAAGGCCGTGCGGCCGTGAAACGCTATCACGTCGGCATCTTTCTCGAGCTGCCGCTCGACGTCGGCGGCGGCTTCCAGCAGTCACTCACCGATATCCTATGGATGCGCGACTGGGCCAAGACCGCCGATATCGGCGTGACCGTGTTCACGACGCTGCCAGACAACGTCGCGATCCTCGCCGATCTCGGCATCAGCAGCGTGTACCTGAAACTCGGCTGGCTCGACCGCCTGTTCCTGTTCCTCAAATATCTGGGACCGTTCGACCTCCTGCAATTCGCCATGCGGGTGTGTGCTCCGTTCGAGAAAAAGCTGAGCAAGGCCGGCGTCGACATCGTCTATTTCACCACGACGTCGAACTGGAACCTGGTGCTCTACAAGCTGCCGTTCATCATCACCATCTTCGACGGCTGCTTCCGCGACAGTCCTGAATTCGACGAGGTGCGCGAGTTCGCCCAGTTCGAGCGGCGCGACATCGTGTGGCGGAGCGCGGTCACCAAGGCGGCGGTGGTCATCACCAACGCCGACGAGCTGATCGACATGCTGTGCCGGCGTTACGCGATGGAGCGCGACCATGCCGTCTGCATCCCGTTCTCGCCGTCGCTCTACGTGGCGCGGTCGGACGCGACCGGCGAGGCCGAGGACGCCGCGATCCTCAAGAAGCACGGCGTCGAGCCCGGCTATCTGTTCTATCCGGCGCAATTCTGGTCGCACAAGAACCACGCGACCATCCTGCTTGCGATGCGCCTGCTGAGGGATCAGGGCGAGCGCCATACGCTGGTGCTGTGCGGCTCCGATCCAGGCGCGCGCGCCGCGTTCGAGGCGCTGGTCGCACAGTACGGCCTCGGCGATTCCGTGCGTATGCTCGGCTTCGTCCCCTCCGCGGAGCTTGGCACCCTCTATCGCGGCGCCAGCGCGCTTGTCATGGCCACCTATTTCGGCCCCACCAATCTGCCGCCGCTGGAGGCGTGGGCGGTCGGCACGCCGGTGATCTATCCGGAAGCCTTCCAGGCACAGGCGGGCGACGCCGCCGTCCTGTTCGACTACGACGATCCCACCTCGCTCGCCAAGGCCATCGTCAAGGCCGGCTCGGCCGAGGAGCGCACCCGGCTCGCCATCGCCGGCAAGCAACGGCTCGCCTATTTCGCCGAGCGGATCGACGAAGGGCATCGGCAGCTCGCCCGGCACCTGATGCGGCTGCGATATCGCCGCTATCCGCAGATCTACTGACGCATCAAATGGTTTTCGCTGAATCCTGAGGCACCACTTCAGCCGCCGTCGGCTACTGTGCATGGGGTTGTTTTCGACGTTATGTCGTCCGGCCGCCAAAGTCGCGGGCGGGTCCTGATCTCGATGCCCTAGTTGGGCACCGCCGCCAGCACCCGCATACGCACGTGCGCCATCAGGAGCGGGCTTGCCGCAACGGCAACGACGGCGAGCCAGATCGCGCATTCCGCCAAAAATCGGAGCAGCCCCGTTCCCGGCACCATGGCATGGATCGCCAGTCCAAGCCCCCATCCGCCGAGGATGATCGCGACCATCACCGCGATCAGGACCAGCATGTGACGGAGCGGATGTGCGAGCGTCTGGCGCATGATCACCTGCGTCAGGACTCCGACCTGGGTCAGGAGGTCGCTCGCCACGATCGCGATTGCGGCCCCGAGGGGCCCGAGCCGGGGGATGAGCAAGGCCGAGAGGATCAGGAACGCGATCAGTTGCAGCCCCTTGGTCCGGACCAGGAGATCGCCGCGATTGCTGTGATTGGCGAAGACGAGCGCCATCAGCGCGGGCGCGACGACGGCGGAGCCGAGCAGCAGCGTCAAGGTGAGCGGAGCATCGTTCGGAATGCTGCCATGCGTCCACAACGCGAAGAAGTCCGACCAGAACGGCAACAGGCCGGCGACGATCAGGCTGGCCATGGCGGTGACGAACACCGACCCATGGGCATAGAGTCCGCGCAGCCGCACCTTGTCGCCGATCGCATGATCGTGGCCGAGCTCTGCACCGATCGGCAGCGTGATCTGGATGCAGACGCCTCGCACGAAGCTCGCGATCACGCGGATCAGACCCCATTGCGCCACCGCGACGCGGTCGGCGACCATCGCGCTGACCAGCAGCATCGGCGCGTTGGCAAGCGCGAGCTCGGTGAGGTTGGCAATGGCGAAGGGAAAGGCGAGCCCGAACTGTCCGGCGCTCCAGCGCCACGACACAGATGCGGCGGAGCGGCCGCGGCGCAGGAACGGCAACTGGCGCGGCGCGTCATAGGCAACCAGGAACAGCGCGAACAGGATCTGCGTCGAGACATAGGCGATCGCGACCGCCAGCAGGCTGCCGAACCAGGCAATCGCGATGAGCTGCCCGGCCTGCCCGAGCAGCATTGCAACGTTTTGCGACCACACGGCCCGTCCGTATTTGCCGCGCACGCGATAGAGGCCGGAGACCAGATTGGCGGGAAGAGCGAGCAGCGTGCCGACGGTCATCACGACCATCGCGGTGTCGAAGGTCGGCGTCGCGTGAAATCCGAGCACCGAAGCGGGTGGAAACAACTCGGTGCTCACGATCAGCAGCACGCCGAGCACCACGACGATGCCCTGATAGATCCGCATCATGCGCGCGTAAAAACTCGCCGTGCGTCCGTCGCAATCGACGCAGGACTTGAAGGCGAGAAAGCGGTTTATGGTGCGAAGCTGCAAGCCGGCATCGGCGACGATCACGAGGCAGCCGGCCGCATAGAGTGCAAGCCAGGCTGCGAGCGTGTCGCTGCTCCAGAAATGCAGGAATGCAGGAATGAGGAGCAGCTGCTGCGTCAGGGCGAGCAGCATCTGCACGAGGTTTGCCGACCAGCCGTGAATCAGGCGGCGAAGCCGGCCGCTGCCCCCTTCGCACCTGGGACCGTCCGCCGTGCCTGGCGCGTCAACTTGCGTACCGGTCAAGCCGCATCCTTCCTGGCAAGCGCGCGCCGCGAACCGTCCTAATCACCTATGGCAGCCGGCACAACAGTTCCGTCGAACTGCGCCGGATCCCCAGTTGATTCTTGCGACGGAAAACGCCAAAACGCCAACTTGGATTCGAAACAGGGCGTCAGCTCGCGTCATAAGGCGGTTCAACGGCTTAGGCAATGGCATCAGAGTTCATCCCGTTCAACCGGCCCTACCCGACCGGCAAGGAGCACGGCTACATCCAGGATGCGCTGGACAGCTTGCACGTGTCCGGCGACGGTCGCTTCACCAAGCTTTGTCACGAGTGGATCGAGCGGCGCACCGGATGCGCAAAGGCGTTGCTGACGCACTCCTGCACCTCCGCCCTCGATATGGCCGCCATGCTGCTCGACCTCAAAAGCGGCGACGAGGTGATCCTGCCCTCCTTCACCTTCGTGTCGAGCGCGAATGCCTTCGTGCTGCGCGGCGTGGTCCCCGTCTTCGTCGACGTTCGCGAGGACACGCTCAACCTCGACGAACGGCAGATCGAGGCGGCGATAACCTCGCGCACGCGCGCGATCGCGCCGGTGCACTATGCCGGCGTCGGCTGCGAGATGGACGCGATCGTTGAGATCGCGCGGCGTCACAATCTGCGGATCGTCGAGGACGCCGCGCAAGCGATCATGGCGAGCTACAAGGGCTCGCCGCTCGGCGCGATCGGCGATCTCGGCAGCTTCAGCTTCCACGAAACCAAGAACGTCATGTCGGGCGAAGGCGGCTGCCTTCTGGTGAACGATCCCGAGTTCGTCCTGCGCGCCGAGATTATGCGCGAGAAGGGCACCGATCGCAGCCGGTTCTTCCGCGGCGAGGTCGACAAATACACCTGGCAGGACATCGGCTCGTCCTATCTGCCGAGCGATATCACCGCCGCCTTCCTGTGGGCCCAGCTCGAGGAAGCCGAGCGCATCACGCGCGAGCGGCTGGCGATCTGGAACAGGTATCACGACATGCTGGCGCCGCTGGAGCAGCGCGGCCTGCTGCGCCGCCCCATCGTGCCCGCCCATTGCCGTCACAACGGTCATCTCTACCACGTGCTGCTGCCGCCCGAGATCGATCGCTCCGCGGTACTGCGCAAGCTTATGGGCGAGAACATCCACGCGGTCTTCCACTACGTGCCGCTGCATTCCTCGCCCGCGGGGCTGCGGTTCGGGCGCACGCATGGCGATCTGGCGGTCACCACCAGCCTCTCGGAACGTCTGATCCGACTGCCGATGTGGATGGGGCTGCGCGAGGCCCAGCAGGAGCGGATCTGCGGCACGCTGGGGACGATCCTCGGGCGCTAAAGCGTTTTCCAGCGAAGTGGACACCGGTTCGCGTCAAAGCTCTAAGCGTCAGAGCCCGTCCGATTCGCCGTTCTTGGGTGTAGAGCGCGGCACGAAAGGCGCAAACGACAGATCGCCCGCCGCCGGCGCCACCAGCTTGCCGCTTTCGACGGGTGGAGAGCCGACCGCAGCCGGCACACCTGGCGGCAGCAGTGGCGGGGCAAGCGGCGCGTCGAGACGCTGGAGCGCGAGCACCTCGCTGCGGTCGCCCTGCTTGAGGGTCACCTCGCGCGGCTGAACCGCGCTCAGGGACCAGCCGGCCCGCGATTCGCCCTGGCGCAGCCGGATCACCTTCTGGTCGGTTCGGTCGAGCAGGATCGCGATCGCATCGCCCTCGCCCACCACTGCCCCGACGAGGACCAGTGGCGGCGGAGCGTCCGTCTGCTTGGGCGGCGGCGCGCTGGTCTCTTCAACAGGCATCGTGGCCACCGCGCGGGGCGGCGGACGGCGCGAGGCCGAGAAGATCGGGCGCTCCTCGGTCGCGGTCAGGGCGGACAGCGGCACCGACCAGAGCGGGTTGCCGCGCGGGACCGGCCTGTTCGCCGGCTGGGCGGGTCTGGCAATCGGCTTCACGGCGCCGACGTCGATCGTCTCGCTCGGGCCGCGCACGGCCTCGTCGGGCAGGATGTCTATCCGGGACGAGGTCGCGGCCATCGCCCCGGGCCCTGCGGGAAGTGCCCAGAGCACGGCCAATCCGATCAGTCCCAGCCATCTGGCCATCAAAATTCCCCGCTGACCCGCGCCGCACCGGCACGGCGTCGCAATCAGGCCAATAGCCTAGTTCTTGCGGCCCCGGCCATCAACCCGCGCGTCCGAATCAAGAGCGCGGCAGCAGCCCGCTCCAGGCGCGGCCGAGCCACCACTGGCGTTGCACCGCGCCCCCTTGCGGGAACATGTTGCCGATCGGCCACGACGGCCGAAATTGCAAATGAAACAAGCCGAAACGGAGCGCAACGGGTTGGCCGTTCATTGCAGCCGGCAGCGGCGGCATGGAATATGAGGCGTTCAGTCGGGTTGAACGCCACCATTGTACGCCCCGATCTTTTGCTTTGCTGATTTGAGAGCCCTGATGGCTGGTCCGGCACGCGCTTCCAAGACAATCGGACACGGATTGCCATCCATCATGCGCCATTCGCTGGCGACCCTGCTCGCCACGTCGGCGCTCGGTGTCGTCCTCGGCCAAAACCCGGCATTCGCGCTCGACGGCACCTGGACCGGGGCGACCAGCACCGAATGGACCGACGGCACCAACTGGACCTCGACCCCGACGGTCCCGGACGGGGTTGCGACGTTCACCAATACGGGTTCGACGACGGTCGACAGCAACGGCCTCGTCGGCATCGGCGGCATCGTCTTCACCGCCGCGCCCAACGCGCAAGGCTACACCGTCAACATCAACGACATCTTCGTGGTGAACGGCGTCGGCGTTTCCAACAACTCGACGAATCTCCAGACCTTCAACGTCTCCTCCAGCCTCGTGTTCTCGAACGCGAGCAGCGCCAACGGCGGCACCGGAGGCGTGATCTACAACGTCACTGGCGGGTCGATCGCCTTCAGCGACACCAGCACCGCCGGCGCGTCGGCCATCATCAATGGCGGCGACGTCGAGTTCAACAATTCGAGCAACGCGGGAACCGCCACGATCACCAACAATGCGGTGATCAATTTCAACGACACGAGTTCGGCCAGCTCTGCCAACATCTCGAACAATGCGACGGGCTTCCTCGCCTTCAACACCTCGGCTTCCGCCGGCTCCGCGGTGATATCGAACGACGGCTCGATCACCTTCAACAATTCCTCCACCGCCGGCAACGCAACGATCACCACCAACAATGGCGGCACGACGAGTTTCACCGGAACAAGCTCTGGCGGCACCGCAAGCTTCATCACCCTGACCGGCGGCACGTTTGACATTTCTGGCCTCACCAGTGCCGGCTTGTCGGTCGGCTCGATCGCAGGCGCGGGCAGCTACGTGCTCGGCGCCAAGACGCTGACCACCGGCAGCAACAACACCACCACCGTTATGGACGGCGTAATCTCCGGCATCGGCGGCGGGCTCACCAAGGTCGGCACCGGCACGCTGACGCTGACCGGCGCCAACACATATACCGGCGCGACGACGATCTCGGCCGGCACGCTGGCACTGTCAGGCTCCGGCAGCATCGCTTCGTCCAGCATCGTAACGGTGAACGGAACGCTCGATATCTCCGCGATCGCACCCGGGGTCGCCTTCATCACCACGCTCGCAGGAAGCGGCGCCGTGCAGATGGGCATCAAGGATTTGTTGATCACCAACGGCTCGACCGAATTCTCAGGCGCGATCCAGGGCACGGGTGGAGTCCAGATTGGCAGCGGAACGCAAACGCTGTCCGGCGCCAACACCTATTCCAACGCCACCAAAATCGCCCCCGGCGCGACGCTGGCGCTCAAGGGCAACGGCTCGATCGCGAATTCGTTTATCGTGGCCTTCGGGGCGGGGGCCGGCGGCACTCTGGACATTTCCCAGACCACCTCTGGCGCATCGGTGCAAAGACTGTCCTCGCCGCAGGGCGTCGGAATCGTCGCACTCGGCTCGAAGACGCTGACCATCACGAACGGAAGCTTCTTCGGGGGCGCGATTCAGGACGGCGGCATCGGTGGCGGCGCCGGCGGCAATCTGCTCATCGCCAACGGCGCTTTTCAACAGCTCGGGGGAACCAACACCTATACCGGCACAACGACGATCGCCGGCGGTGGCGAGCTCGCTCTCGTCGCCCTCGGCGGCACCAATGGCAGCATCGCCGCCTCCAGCAGCGTCGTTGCCAACGGCATCTTCGACATTTCCGGCCTGACCAATGGTGGCACGTCGATCAAGTCACTGTCCGGCGCGGGCTCGGTCAATCTCGGCGGCAATACGCTGACGATCACCAACGGCAACGGCACGTTCGCCGGCGTCATCGGTAATGTTACCGGCACCGGCAACCTTGTATTGACAGGCGGCACGCAGGTTCTCTCCTTCACCAACACGTACACCGGCAGCACCACCGTGAACGGCGGCACGCTGGTGGTGGACGGCTCGATCGCGAGTTCGGCGCTGACCACGGTCAATGCCGGCGGCACGCTGGCCGGCAGCGGCACGGTCGGCAACACGGCGATCGTCGGCGGCACGCTCGCGCCGGGCAGCGCGGCAAGCGCCTTCGGGCCGCTGACGGTCAACGGCAGCCTGAGCTTCACTGCGGCGTCCACCTATCTCGTCCAGGTGTCCTCGACGAATGCCGGCCTCACCAACGTGCTGGGTACGGCCGCACTTGGTAACGCAACGGTCAACGCGAATTTCGTCTCGGGCACGGTTCAGAAGAAGTACACCATCCTCAACGCGACCGGCGGGTTCGGCGGCAGCAGCTTCAATCCGACTGTCGCGTCCAACATGCCCACGATCTCCGCGTCGCTGAGCTACGATACCAACAACGTATTCCTGAATATCGGCCTCGACTTCAAGCCGACAAGCGGCAACCTCACCATCAATCAGCAGAACGTCGCCAATACGCTGACGAACTTCTTCAACAGCACCGGCGGCATTCCGGCGGCCTTTGCGGGATTGACGCCCGCGGGTCTGACGATCGCTTCGGGCGAGCTCGGCACCGGCATCATCCAGTCCGCGATCAATGCCGACGGTCAGTTCCTCAACCTGATGCTCGATCCCACCATTGCCGGGCGTAACGGCGGCTTTACCAAGCCCGGCAGTGTCTCGCAATTTGCCGAGAGCGACGATGCGGCGGCCTACGCCTCGATGCGGCCGGCAACGGCGCGCGAACGAGAGGCCTATGCGATGGCGACCAAGGCGCCGATGCTGGCCGCGGCAGCCAATCGCTGGAGCGTCTGGGCGGCCGGCTATGGCGGCTCGGAGCAAGTCGGCGGCAACGCCGTGGTCGGCTCGCAGGACCTCACCGCGCGGATCTGGGGCGTTGCGGCCGGCGCCGACTACAGGGTCTCGCCGGATACGCTCGTCGGCTTCGCACTCGGTGGCGGCGGCTTGAACTACTCGCTCGCCAACGCGATGGGCGCAGGCTCGGCCGACCTGTTCCAGGCGGGCGTCTACGGCCGGCACAATTTCGGTCCCGCCTATGTCGCGGGTGCGTTGGCCTATGGCTGGCACGACGTCACCACCAACCGCACCGTGGCGCTCGCCGGCGTCGACCAGCTCCAGGGTCGCTTCAAGGCCGACTCCTTCTCGGCCCGCTTCGAAGGCGGCTATCGCTATGCGACGCCGCTGATCGGCATCACACCCTACGCGGCGGTGCAGGTCACGAGCTTCAACCTGCCCAACTACACCGAGACTAGCCTCAATGGCGGCGGGCTGTTCGCCCTGAACTACGCGGCGCAAACCACGACGGACACCCGCTCCGAGCTCGGCTTGCGCACCGACAGGTCCTACGCGGTACAGAACGGCGTGCTGACGCTGCGCGGCCGCGCCGCCTGGGCGCATGACTACAATCCGAGCCGCGCCGTCACCAGCCTGTTCACGGCGTTGCCGGGCGCCGGTGCGTTCGTCGTCAACGGCGCCAGGCCCGACGCCGATTCCGCGCTCGTCAGCGGCAGCGCCGAGGTAAAGTGGCTGAGCGGCTTCTCGGTCGCCGCGACCTTCGACGGCGAATTCTCCGGCAACGTCACGACCTATTCCGGCAAGGGCGTGTTCAAATATAGCTGGTGAGCCGGCCGCTCCGGCCTACTTCCCCGCCTGCCACTGGCCGGAGACGCCGAGGATCACCCTGACGCGGCCCGTGCTTGCCTCGTTCTGGGCCGTGGTCTGCGGCACCTGGACGTCGAGCTGGTCGACGAACAGGAAGGGCATGCCGGCTTCGAGATCGTAGAGCAGCTTTTGCAGCGCGGGCTGCTCCAGCTCGCAACTGACGACGAGACCGACGAACCCGTCCTTGCTCTGCGCGCCTGATAGGTCGACCTGCGACGACTGCACCGAGCCGCCGACATTGCCGATCGCGGCGGCGACACGCTGCAGAAGGTTGGCGCCCGCAACCGTCACCGTCGGCCCTTCCAGAAAGGGCGTGCCGGGATGCTCCGCCGATGACAGACCCGCGCCGCCCGCGCCCGCCTTGCGGCCGCGCAACTGGTCGAGCAGATCGGAGGTCTGCGCCAGGGCCTGGCGGTGGGAGACGACGTCGGCAACCGAAAGCCCCGCCATCAGCAACAGGCCGCCGGCCACCGCGACATAGAGCGTCACCGCGATCAGCGGCGAATGCGACAGCGTGCGCGTGATGGTGTCCCGCACGCTCATGGCATGTTCCTCGGCTCGATCTGCGCCTCGATGTGAAAGCGCTCGCCGGGATCCGACGACGAGCGGGTCGTCGGGGCGTAGAAGGTCGCGCGGGTGAAATGCTGGGACTGCTCGATCAGTGGGATCAGCGACGGCGCGTCACGGGTGATGCCGGCGATCTGGAGCTTGTTCGACGCCAGATGCAGCTCGGTAACGTAAGTGTGGTCGGGCAGCACGCGGCTCAGGCTTTCCAGCACGATGACGCTTGCCGGAGTCTCGTATTTACGCCGCTCGAGCAGCGCCAGCGGCGAACGCTCGCCGCCATCGCTACCGGCGCGGAGCGCGGCGCGGCGCTGGGTGATCTGGCGTTCGAGCTCGCGCTCCTGCGTGCTCAGGCTGTCGGCCAGATAGGTTGCGAAGACGGACGCGACGACCGCCGCGACGGCGGCGACGCCAAGCACCAGTTGCAGCGTGCGGCTCAGCCTTGCAGGATCGACTGCGCCGCGCGAACGCTGCTCGTACACCTTGATCCGGCCGTTGCCGGGCGCATCGGTGCAGATCGCGATCGCGGAGGGGTGCAAGCCCGAGATGGCCTCGACATAGCCCATCGCGAGTTTGCGCGGCGCGGCGGCGATCAAGGTGGTGATGCCGTCGCTGCCGTGCGCCACCGGCGCGCCGCAGCCGAACACCGCCTCGCCCGCGTTCCATGGCGTCAGGCGATCGATCTGCGCGCGCACGATGCCGTCGAGGAAGTCGGCCGCGCGCGAAGGCAGCTCGAGCGGCCGGAACAGGAAGCGCGCCGGCTGCAGCACAATCTCGACCCGGCTGCCCCGAACCACCGGTGCCAGATTGGTCGCGGAAAACTGGCCGTCACGGAACGCGAGGTCGGACGGACCATTCTCCGGCTTGCCGGCCTCCAGCGTAAACCCACCCTTCTCGTCCTCGACCAGGCGAACCAGCCGCGGCGAGACCATGCGCTCCAGCCCGGCGACGACGGTCGCGGCCACCGTGCCGGTCCAGGCATCGAGGATCGCACGAATGGATTGCTGCGAACTCATCTCACAGGGGCTTTCCGACGGAGCCGTCAAAGGCGTTTTGCCACGACAATACACGATAGGGCTCATCGGCGCCGTCGAGAAGCAGGATGACGATTTCAGCCGAGCTCTGCCGGCGGGTCGGGGATTCAACGGCCACCGTCAGCCGGTAGGCCTTGGCGCCTTCGAGCGTCGCATTGGCGCTGCCGGCAAGGCCGACCAGCGATTGCGGACTGATCCTTGGATCGGCCCGCTCCTTCAGCACCTGTTGCAGCATCGCCGGCGTCATGCCCGGCATCGCCGCCACCACCTGGGGTGCGGCGTCCATCACGTTCACCGTCCGCATGTTGCTGAACACGGTGACGAAGGGCAGCATCCGCTCGACCACCGCGGGCGGGATGCCGCGAACGAGCCAGAGCTCCTCGACATGCGGGAACGGCGCGTGCCGCGGCAGATAGCCCGTGCCCATGGTGCGATAATACGAATCTTCGGGATCGTCCTGCCCGGCCTCGGTCGCCGCGCGCCACGCCAGAATGCGGTCGGCAAAGCCGGCGGCCTCGTTCGCGCCGACGCCGAGCGCGATCATCAGGCCGGACAGCAAGGCCTTTGGCGCGGCGTTGAGATCGACGCGCGCCGCCTCCGAGCGGAAGGTCACGGCCACCCGGCCCATGCCGATCCGCGCGTTGAACGTTCCGCTGGTCGGGCGCGCAGCCTCGCCCTGCCCGGTCAGCCGATAGGCCGCAAGCTCGATGGCGGCGTTCACCAGCGCGTCGGCCTGAACGCGGTCGGTATTTCCGGCGACGGTGACGGCGGTGTTGGTGACGTAGGTCAGGTAGATCAGCACGAGCGCTGCAAGTGCGGCCAGCATCCAGAGCACCGCGATCACGATGAAGCCGCGCGCGTCCTTGCCTCCGGCGATAGTGCGTGCGCCGGTCAAAGCTGCTCCTCCTTCTTCTCCTGCTGCGGCTTGGTGCGGGCGGTCACGCATCCGGTCGGATTCTTGGCGCGCGCGCAATCGGCCGGTGCCGTGATGTGCAGCGTCGCAGCCGCAGAGACGGCCAGCACCTGACCGGTGGCGCCGTCGCGCACCGTGACCCGGATCCGTTCCGGCAATTGCGCCTGCCCGCGCCAGGTCGGCTGCCAGGCCTGATCCGCTCCCGCATAGGAGAAGCTGACGCGGTACGGCGCGCGGATCAGCACAACTTGATCCAGGAAGCGGATCTGTCCGTCCGTCGGCATCGGCTGGAACGCAGCGCGCTCGCGCACCAGGGCGAGCCCCTGCGCATCCGCCTTCTCGATCAGGCGGACGATTTCGAGCCCCGGGCTCGTGCTCGGACCAAGCGCCGTGCGCACGAAGGTCACCGCCAGTTCCGAGCCTTCGAACAGCGGAATTTTGGCGTCGCCGTTGATCCTGACCTGCTCGGCCACCGCGAGATCGGCGACGATGCGGTCGAGGCCGGTCGCAAGGCGCTCGGCCCGCTGCACCCGTGCGATGCCGCGATTCCAGTTCGGCAGCCATTGCGCCGTGACGGTCGCGAGCGCCGCGAGGATGACGGTCATCAACAGCGTCGCCAGCAAGACTTCGAGCAGCGTGAAGCCGGAATCGTCGGCGAGCGAGCGGCGCGACCTCCTCATTGCACCGACCTCGGCACGAGCTTCACCGTGGTGACCTGCAGCGAGGCCCCGTCGGCGCGCTGGAGGCGCAAATTGACGGCCATCGGCACGAAGCGATCGGTGGCGGGATCGCCGCCCGGCACCTTCATTGGCGCCACGTCGATGCGCCAGCGGCTTCCGGCGAGCTCGCCGCTCTGCCGGCCGACCTTCAACAGACCCCGCGCCGGCAATTCAGCGAGCAACGTCTCGGCCGTTCCGGCCAACGCCAGACGCTGGTCGATCGCGCGCGTGCCCTTCACAGTCGATGCGATCACCGTGCCGATCGTCCCTAGCACGGCGGCAATGATCGCAAGCGCCACCAGCGCCTCGATCAGCGTAAAGCCGGCGGTGCCCGCTATGCGTCTAGAGGAGCTTCTGCGGGACAATCTCGACCACTCCGGTCAGCCAGTTGACGCGCACCTCATAGCCCATGCCGGGCCGCGCCAGCGCGATCACGCCGCCGCACGACATGCCCGATGGAAAGAAATCGATCGAACGTCCCGCGGCGCGACTGCCGCAGCGCGAGGCCAGCATGGCCTGCACGGTCACGTCACTCGGCAGGCGGAGGATCCGTCCGGTCACGCCCGAGCGGATCGCGCGCGCCTCCGCATCGACCAGCGTCGCGATCGTGACCTGCCGGCGCAGCGCCGCGTTGCGATCGGCCTTCAGCAGCGCGGCGGTCTCCACCGCATAGCTTTCCAGCTTGGCGCGCGTCGTCGAGCGCGGGATCGCCGGCAGGATGATCGCCGCGAGCAGCCCGATGATCGCGAGCACGCACAGGATCTCGATCAGCGCGAAGCCGCTGATATCGTGACCCGCCCTAGCGCGTGCCGCTGGCAATGTCGGCTGCCGTGCCACTGCCGCCTTCCTGACCGTCGGATCCCAGCGAGATGATGTCGTAAGGCGACCGCTCGCCCGGCGAGCGGTAGACATAGCCATGGCCCCAGGGATCGTTGGGCACCATGCCGCCGCGCAAATACGGACCGTTCCAGCCGGGCAGATTGTTGCCGCGGGTCAGCGCGGCGAGGCCTTCATTGGTCGTCGGATAGCGTCCGATATCGAGATAATAGAGGTCGAGGGCGCTGGAGAAGCTCTCGATCTGGATTTTTGCGGCCTTCGCCTTGGACTCGCCGAGATAATTGAGCACGCGCGGACCAACCAGCGCCATGATCAGGCCGATGATGGTAATGACGACGAGGATCTCCACCAGCGTGAAGCCGGCCTCGCCGTTGCGTCGACGTCGCCGGCGTCTTGCGGATGCGACAAGCTTCTTGGTCACTTCAAAAACCTCCGAATTCGACCTAGCCGACAATCTGACTGACCGACATCAACGCTGTCATGACAGAGACGATCAGGCCGCCGACGACGATGGAAATGACGATGATCGCGGCCGGCCCCGCGATTCCGACCGCACGATCGAGCGTGCGTTGCAATTTGGCTTCGTAGAAATCCGCGACGCGCCCCGAGAGCATCGGCAGTTGCCCGGTCTCGTCGCCGAGCCGGAGCATGCGCACCGCCATCGCCGGCAGCGCCTGGGTCTCGGCGAGCGCGTCCGACAGTTTTGTGCCGTGGCGGACGCGATCGGCCGCGTCGCTCCACACTGCCGACGGTCCGGCGGTCGCCATCATGTCGACCAGGATGCGCAGCGTGGTCGTCAGGTTGACGCCGCTGCCGAGCAGCACGCCGAGATTCCGGCAGAACAGCGCGGTTCGATAGGACGACATCATGTTCCTGATCGCAGGCAGCCGCGTGATCGTATTGGCAATGCCGCGGCGGACGCGCTCCTGCCGCAGCAGAAGCCAGCCCAGCGCGATGCCGGCGGCAAGGATCGCGAGCACCGCATCGGAGTTGTTGCGCAAGAAGGTCGAAAGGTTCAGGAACATCAGCACGGTTGGATCGACCTTGGCGCCGAAATCCTGCAGCACGCTGGCAAATTGCGGCAACACGAATGTGAGGAAGAACAGCAGCACGCAGCCCGCCGCGCCCAGCACGAAGATTGGATAGCGGATCGCATCGCTGAGCCTGCGCTTGAGCGCTTCGGTTCGCGCACGCTCGGACGCCAGCACCTCCAGCACCTGGTCGAGCGAGCCCGAGGCTTCGCCGACCCGGACCAGCGCGACATACATCGGCGGGAACAGGCCCTCGTGCCGCGCCAGCGCCTCGGCAAAGCTCTCGCCGGACACCACGCGCGAGCGGATGTCGGCGACGACCGGCCGCAAGCGCCCGAAATCGCGATCGGCGGCGAGCAGCTCCAACCCGTCATTGATGCGGGCGCCGGCGCGCAGCAGCAGCGCGAGGTCGCGGGTGAAGATGGTGACGTCTTCCGGCTTCGGCTTGTTGAAGAGGCTGAGCGCGCTGCGCCCACCGCCGCCTTCCTCGAGCGTGACGTTGTCGACCAGCACGAGGCCGAGACGCTCGATCCGCTGCGCCACGTCGCTTGCGGCGGGCGCGGCGATGGCGCCGGAGACCAGCTCGCCATTGGCGTTGAGCGCGCGGTAACGAAAGTTCGGCATGAGATCAGCGGACCGTCGTGACGCGGAAGACTTCGGGCACGGTCGTCAGCCCGGCGCGGCATTTGGCGACCGCATCCTCCAGCATCGTGGTCATGCCGCCCTGCATCGCGGCGGCGTCGATACTGTGGGAATCCGTCTGCGGCCCGATCAGCCGGCGCACCTCGTCGGACATTTCGAGGATCTCGAACACGCCGTTGCGGCCGCGATAGCCGGTGCCGCCGCAGCGCTCGCAGCCACCCGCCTCGTGCACGACCTCGCCCGCCTTGAAGCCGATCACTTCGAAGCGTGGATCTTTGGCGATGTCCGTCCCGGTGAGCGTATGCGCAACCTTGCAGCGGTCGCAGAGCATGCGCACCAGCCGCTGCGCGACGACCGCACGCAGCGTGGACTTCAACAAGAAGCCTTCGATGCCGAGATCGATCAGCCGCGGGACGGCCGCAGCCGACGTTTCGGTGTGCAGCGTGGTCAGCACGAGATGGCCGGTCAGCGCGGCGTGGATCGCGATATGCGCGGTCTCGGCGTCGCGGATTTCGCCGACCATGATCACGTCGGGGTCCTGGCGCACGAAGGCGCGCATGGCCGAGGCGAAGGTCAACCCGATCGACGGCTTGACCTGCGACTGGTTGATGCCGGGAATCTCGTATTCGACGGGGTCCTCGATGGTGAGGATCTTTCGCGTCGGCTCGTTCAGGATCGACAGCATGGTTGCAAGCGTCGTTGTCTTGCCGCTGCCGGTCGGCCCTGTCACCACGATCATGCCGTGCGGCATTGCAAGCAGCCGCGTCATCAGCTTCTCGTCGCGCGTGCCGAGGCCGAGCTTGCTCATCTCGAGCAAGCCGCGGTCGCGCGGCAGCAGACGAATGACGGCGCTCTCGCCATATTGCGTCGGCATGGTGGCGACGCGCACGTCGAGCTCGGACCGCCCGACCCGCACGCGCGCGGCGCCGTCCTGCGGCAGTCGTCGTTCGGCGATGTTGAGGCCCGCCAAAATCTTGACACGCGAGATCAGCGCCTGCGGCGGAATGCCCTGCGGCGACGGCAGCGCGCGCATCAGGCCGTCGACGCGCATGCGCACGACGAGGCCGGTGCGGAACGGCTCGACGTGAATGTCGCTTGCGCGCAGCTCCACGGCACGCTCGAGGAGATCGTTGAGCGCGCGCACCACGGGCGCGCCGCTCGCGAGATCGCGCAGGCTCTCGATGTCGTCGTCGGATCGATGCGCCACACCTTTGGCGCCGTCGTCCGTGCTGGCATCATCAGCGTCGGCGCGCTGATCCAGGACCGTGGTGATGTCCTCGAACGAGGCTACGACGACCTCGACCGTCGTGCCGAACACGATCTCGGCGGCCCGGACGGCCGCGGTATCGGAGGGGTCGGCAATCGCCAGCCGGTAGCCACCGTTCGGCGCACGGAACGGAAAGATGGTGGATTCACGCAAGAAGCGGCGCGAAAAGCCATCCAGGCACGGCGTGGTTGCAAGAAGTTGTGGAAGACCGAGGCGCGCCAGACCGAAATAGTCGGCCACTTCGTCGGCAAAGTCAGCCGCCGAGAGGTCGGTCGCCTCCCACAATTCGCGCAAGGGCCGCGTCAACGCCGGATTGGTCGATGTCTCGACCCGGGCACGGGCCCGCGGCGGCAGTGAATATTTCTCCAGAAGATGCTGCCGGAAGCTATCTGCGGAAAGGTCTCGCATCGCGTTCACAGCGCTTACCTTGTTACTAGAAAGCAACAGCTTCCGCGCGTGACGGAAGGCCTTTACCCTTGACTTATTTACTAGCAAAAACATAATCGTGGCGCAAATTATTGCGCGTCCGGACCATGGGGGATCGGATGCATTTTCCGGTCACTCTTAGCGTTGGTAGGCGTATTTTGTTCAAAGTGGTCCAGCCGCTTTCGCGCCTGCGCACAGCGTTGCCTGGAACGCTTGTTCTATTGCCGAGCGCTTTCCTGTTGACGGCGTGCATCGTCACAGCCGACCGCAACATCGAAGCCGACGCCAGGGACCCGCGCGCGCGGGACGTCACCGAGAAGATCCAGTCGCTCGACCTCCAGCCGCGGCAACCTGCAGATGCAGGATCGAGCGGCATTGCCCAGCCGAAGTCGTCGCGGCCCGCGATCTACCTCGCCGATGGATCGACGCCGCAGGGCGCGGCGCTCGCGGAGCGCGAGGACGGCAGCGGCAGCGGCTACGACCTCAATTTTGAGAACGCGCCCGTCGCGACGGTGGCAAAGGTCATCCTCGGCGACGTATTGAACCTCGGCTACACCATCGACCCGCGCGTGCAGGGCACGGTGACGCTGGCCTCGGTGCGGCCGGTTCCGAAGGCCGATGCGCTCTACGTGCTCGAGAACGCGCTGCGCATGTCCGGCGTGGCGCTGATCCGCGATCGCGGCAACAGCTACCGTCTCATTCCGGCGCCTGAGGCCGGGCCCGGCGGCATCGACCGCTCCGCCACCGCCGAAGCCGGCCAAGGCATCAGCGTGGTGCCGCTGCGCTACACCTCGGCGCAAAACATCTTCAAGCTGCTCGATGCTTTCGGCGTGAAGGCTGCGACCATGCGCCCCGACAATGCGCGCAACACGCTGATCATCACCGGCAGCGGCACCGATCGCGCCGCTGCGATCGACACCATCCTGTCCTTCGACGCCGACTGGATGCGCGGGCAGTCGGTCGGCATCTTCCCGGTTCGCAACTCCTCGCCCGAACCGCTCATTTCCGAGATGGAAAAGATCATGGACTCGGGCGAAGGCGGCATGAGCCAGAGCGTGGTGAAGTTCCAGCCGATTGCCCGCCTTAACTCGATTCTCGTGGTCAGCCAAAAGCCGGAGTACCTCAAGCGCGCGCAGGTGTGGATCGCGCGGCTCGACCGCTCCGACACCGAAGGCGTGAACCTGAAGTCCTATCCGCTGCGCTATGGCAATTCCAAGCTGGTCGTGGCGCTGCTTAACGACATGCTGCTCAGCCAGAGCAGCACGAGCAACTCGACGCTCGACAGCGCGCAGAGCCAGCTTGCGCCCGGCTCGGGTATGTCGACGACCAATTCGGGCACCAATCCCGTGGCCGCGCTGAGTGCATTGCCGACGGCGGGCGCAGGCGCGTCAACGCCGGTGACCGGCCCACCCGGCTCGCCTTTGAACGCCCGCCCCTCGCCGGCGGCGACCACCACACCCGGCCAGGACCTCGGCGGGGCGCAGGGCGGCGCGCGGCCTAATACCAACGGCATTCTGCAAAACGTGCGGATCACGGCCGACGTCACCAATAATGCGGTGCTGGTTTATGCCAACATGGAATCGCAACGCATCATCGAGCAGACGATCCGGCAGATCGACCGGCCCCAGCGCCAGATCGCCATCGAGGCGACCATCGCCGAGGTGACGCTGAACGACCAGTTGAACTATGGCGTGCAGTACTTCCTGGCGAGCAAGCAGGGCTCGATCTCCAACACCATTTCAGGCGTCAGCAATTCGGCGACGATCGGTAGCAACATCGAGGGACAGTCCAACGCCGTCAACGCCGCCGCCGGCGCGCTGCTCGGACGCGTGCTGCCCGGCTTCAATCTCCTGATCGGAGCGGAGAACTCGCCGCGGGTGGTTCTCGACGCGCTTCACAACGTCACCAACGTCAAGGTGCTGTCGAACCCATCGCTGGTCGTGCTGGACAACCAGCCCGCGACGTTGCAGGTCGGCGACCAGGTGCCGTTCTCGACGGGCACCGCAACCGTGCTGACCGCCAACAACACCGTCGTCAACACGATCGACTACAAGAACACCGGCATCATCCTGCGCGTGCTGCCGCGCGCCAACGCCAACGGCAACGTCGTGCTCGACATCGAGCAGGAGATCTCCAACGTGGCAGCCGGCAGCGCCAACTCGCTGACGCCAACGATCTCGCAGCGCCGGGTCAAGAGCTCGATCGCGGTGACGAGCGGCCAGACCGTGTTGCTCGCCGGCCTGATCAGCGAGACCGAGAACAGGCAGCGCCAGGGCCTGCCGATCCTCGATTCCATTCCGGGCGTCGGTGACGCCTTCTCGCACCAGGGCACCGGGCGGACCCGTACCGAGCTGATCCTGTTCATCCGGCCGACCGTCATGCGCGACGGGGTCGACGCGCATGTCATCGCCGAGGAGATGCGCAGCAAGATGAATGGCCGTCTCGTCGGCACCAGCAATCCCGTCGTCGTCGTTCCCAAGGCGACGCGCTGACGGGCGTGACGGACGAACCCGCGACCGCTGCGCAGAGCCTGGCGCCCGTCCTCAGCCTCATTCTTTGCGCGGGCCTCGTCACAAGCCTGCTCGCCGCCCCCGGCGCCGAGGGCCTTCTGGGCGCGTTCCTGGCGGCCCTGATGCTGGCCATCGCCGCGACCGATGCGAGCACCTACCGCATCCCGAACGAGCTCACGGCCACGGCCTTTGCGCTTGCCCTGCTCCGGGCCTGGGCGATCGGGCCGGACGCGGGCGCGCAGGCCGTGCTCTGGGCGGCCTTGCGGGGGCTCGCGGTGGCCTTGCCGCTGCTGGCCCTGATGCTGATCTACCGGCGCTGGCGCGGCCGTGACGGGCTTGGGCTCGGCGACATCAAGCTCGCGGCGGTCGCCGGCGCCTGGCTCGATCTCATGACGGTGGCCGTGGCAATCGAACTGGCGGCGCTGGCGGCGATCGGCGCCTACGCCATCAATGCTGCACTGCGTAGGAAGCCGCTCAGCGCGACCGCCTTCCTGCCGTTCGGCCTGTTCCTGGCGCCCGCGATCTGGATCGGCTGGCTGGGCGAGAGAGTGGCAACCGATTGGCTCGCAAACTGGCTCGCGGTCTGGCAGGACTAGCTAGCTAATGCTCGCGGCTCGGCGCCCATTCCAGGGCGCGCAGGCGGGCCTCGGCGATCTCGGCGCGGGTCATCTTGGTAGTGACGGCGTCGCGGATCCTGGCCCGCGACTCCCTCGCCCGCGGCGGCGCCGCGGCGGTCGAGAGATTGAGCCATTTGGAGGCCTCGACGATATCGCGCGGCACGCCCTGCCCCCGGTCATAGAGCAGCCCGAGCGAATACTGGGCGAGGCTGTCGCCCTGCTCCGCGGCGCGCCGATACCACATCGCGGCTTCGGTATAATTCTGAGGCACGCCGCGCCCGGTCTCGAACATGAAGCCCAGTTGGGACTGCGCGGCGGCATTGCCGCGCTCGGCTAGCGGAATGAAGACGCGCGAAGCCGTCACGTAGTCCTGGCGCTTGAATGCGGCGACGCCCTGGCTAAGGGATTGGGCGTGGGCGGAAACGGCGGCCAGCATGACCGCGGCGGTAGCGGTTGCAACGGCAAGCTTCCAACCCGGAAATAACTTTGCGCCCATCTCGTCGTCGCGTCCCATCGCCCATCGTCGCCGATCCAGATCAATGCGAGATATTAGACTCGGGGAATGCCGAAATCCATCGGCGCCATCCCACAGGCTGGGGCTGGCCAGAAAAGAAAGGGCTCCGGACGGGTTACGCCCGGAGCCCCGATGAGGACCGGACTCTACTTGTATCCGCCCGCTGTCGCCGGCGAGGTGTCGGGATTGTTGGCGTTGATCTGGTTGTCGAGATAGGACAGCACGTTGCCGCTCGTGGCTGCGCCGCCGCTGCCGGTAATGCTCGAGCGACCGATGCGGATCGCCGCGCCGGTGCCACTGGCGACCGCACCCGTCGACAGGCTGTCCGAGATCGAGGACTCATAGACTTGGATGACGGAAGCTCCTCCGGAGCCGATCGACGCTATGCCCACGTTATTCTTGTCGAGTGTCACGTTGCGAAGGATAGCGGTTGCAGTCGCGCTGCCATTGCCGGGCGCAACCTGGATGCCGCCGCCGCCGCCGCCCACGCTGCCATTGTAGGCAACGACCGTATTGACGACCGTCATCGTCGCGTTGGCCGTTGGGTTGAAGCCGATGCCGAGCCCATTCGAACCGCGGAAGCCGCGGATCACGCAGCTGTCCACGACCAAGCCGGCGCCGGACAGGAACTTGATGGCGGTAAGGCCGGTGCCGACCCCCTCGAAGTCAATGCCCTTCAGATAGACGAGGTCGGTGGATGCGGCGTTGATGATGATGCCGTTGGTGCCCGAGACGAGGACGCCCGCGGTCCCGGCCTCACAGGAGATGGTAATCGATTTGGTGATGGTCACGGCGCCGAAGCCACCGGGATCGAGGCAGTTGATCTCGCCGGCCGGAGCAGTCTTCGAGATCGCGCCCGCGAAGGTCTTGCACGGGGCCGTACGGCTGCAGGGATTGGCGTCATCGCCGACACCCGACACCCAGGTCCTGGTCGCCTGGGCGTGAGCCGGCGCCGACGCCAAGATGGGAAGAAAAAGTCCTACGGCCACAGCCAGCAAGGCAATGCGACGCATTGAATAACCTCCTTAATTCGCCGAGACTCCTCGGCCGATGAAGATTTAACGATGACTCTGATTACTACTTGTCGGCAGGTGCAGGGCTCGGGTGGCCAAATGTGTCCACCCGAGATTTCAATCCGCATGATTGAGAATCAGTTCGGTCTCCCCCCGCCCCCTATCAGATCGAAGCCTAAACATCTTGGTACCAAGCCGTTAGGCACGTTTGCCATGCGCGTCAAGCAACATGGGCAGGTTTGCCGCTCGTCCCGATTGCCACAACCAAGAACCGTCAATCAGTCGGGCGCTAAGGTAGGTCGACACAACCTTGACGAGGTTCAACCAAGTATTGCCTTTTTTAATTGGAATCGCGCGCCCCCTACCGCACAGACGCGACGGGCGCTTGAGCCTGCTGGTCAGATCGGCCCCCGGATTAACGACTGACAGAATTGGCCAGTTCTATTTTCGCCGGAATACGAACAGCTTCTGAGTCCCATAGTCGCCACCCGACGGCAACGTCGCGAAGAAGCGATTCCATTCCATGTCCGGGCGCGATGGATCGACCTTATTGCCGATCAATCCCGCCAGCAGCGGCTTCAACACGCGCGTGCCGACGAAATAGGTGCTGGCGAAGTTTGAAATCTCTTCGAGAACGACGAGATCGGACGCCGCCGTACGCATCAGCTCTGCATCGACATAGTTGTTGAACTGCGGCTCCGGGATCGGGCCAAGCCCCCATTCAGCACGGAATGCATTAAGCTGGCGCAAACCCTCCTGCGTCGCCTCCGAGACCAGCAGCCTGCCGCCGGTCCTGACGACCCTGGCCGCCTCCCGAAGCGCAGCGACCTGTCGCTCACGCTGACCAAGGTTGATGACGACGCGCGTTACGATGGCCGCGTCATACAGCCCGTCCGGCTCCTGCAGATCGAGGATATTGCCTTCGGCGAATGCGACGGTTGCCGCCAGCGGCAAGCTCTGCGCTGCAAGGCGATCCTTCGCTGCCGCAATCATCTCGGGAATGTAGTCGACCCCCTTAATGTCGATCCGGAATTGCTGCGCGTAGCTGAGCGTCGAGAAGCCGTTGGCGCAGCCGACGTCGATGACGCGCATCCCGTCTCGTAACCATTTGGAGATTTCCGCGATCTCCAGAGCGATTGCGTGCCGGTCGTTCCAGGATGCGCGATGATCGTCACCGAAACGCTGCGCCTGATCGCGCCAGAACGAACGGATTTGTTGGTCACTGAACTTCATGAAATTGGCCCTAACACTTGCATTCACCGAGCGCTAGCGCGTGGTCGATGCCACGATATAGAGTGGCCTGCCCCTTGTCTGCTGCAAGATCTGACCGATGTAGAGGCCGGCGAATCCGATAGCCAGGTTGGTGACGCCCGCCGTGAAGAAGATCGCCGTCATGACGCTCGGCCAGCCCTGCAACGGATATTCCGGATATCGGATCTTTTCGATGACAATGAGGCCGGCCGCCACGAAGCTACCCACTGCCATCAGCAGACCGAGCAAGATCGAGAAATAAAGCAATCGCGTCGAGAAACTCACGATCAAGTTTACGGCAAAACGCACGCGCTTGCGAAAGCTGTAGCTGGTCTGTCCTGCGTCGGCCATGGCATGTTCGGCCGTGATACTGCCATGCCTGAAGCCCACCCAGCGAAGCATGCCGCCATAGAACCGACCGGGTTCGCGCAGCAATCGAAATGCCCGCACGGCCTCGCTCGACACGATCGAGAAGTTACCTTGCAACCGGTTGTAGTCCTGCCCGGACAGAGCATTCAGCACCAGGTAGAACAGCGCTGCGGCCGCTCGGTAGACGAGCGGCTCCGGCCGCCGCGCCCGATTGACGAAGACGACGTCGTAGCCCTCTTGTGCCTTCGCATAGAGCTGCGGAATCACCTCGGGCCGGTCCTGCAGGTCGGCGTCCATCACGACCACCCACCTGCCGTCAGCATGGTCGAGCCCCGCGCTGATGGCGACGTGCTGGCCGAAGTTTCGCGCGAGATGAATCCCCCTGACCTCGCGGTTTGCCCGCGCCATCTCCTTGATCGTGAGCCAGGCATCGTTGGTGCTGCCGTCGTCGACGAGGACGATCTCGAAATCGCTGCTGGTCTTCTTCAGGGAGGCACCCAGGCGGCGAACGAGTTCGGTTAGTGTCGATGCCTGCTGATTGTAGACCGGGGCGACGACAGAAATTTCAGGCATGGTCCAGCCAGGAAAAACACCGACCCGAGCGTCTCGCACAAATCAATCGTGCTTCTGAGCAATCCGCCGGCCATTCGAATGGCCGACGCGGCATCCGCCGCCGCGCAAGCTCACGCTGTCCCAATAGCCTATCGGACGGGCGATCACAACCACCGACATCCGCGCGGGCGTCCAATCGCGGGCGGAACGCGCCCAGCCTGTCAGCGCAGCAGGAAGTCACCCAAGTGGTCGTTCAGATGGTACGACACAAGGTGCGGCAGGTCCGCGCCGGCAAGCTCTATGAAGGAGAGAACCTCGCCCGTCGGAAGATGTCCGTCGCCTGGCTTCACATCCTTCGACATGACGGGATACGCGTCCGGGCTACCTCCCCCCGCAGAGGAATCCGAGGCGAACACGAAGTTGTCGCCCAGCGCAGCGGCGGGGGGCGCCGCTGGCACTCCGATCACGCCATCGCCGTTGAGGTCCTGATGGAAGCTGGTCTCAACCGACTCCAACGTCGTGCTGCTCCCCGCGTAGGCGGCAAAGGAGAGACGGTTGCCGTTCGAATCGGTATCCCAGATCACGAATTGATTTGCGCCGGCATCCTTCCAGGCGATCTCGTAGCCGCTTGCCGTCTGTTCCGCCCCGATCGGGGTATAAGGCGAGAACTGACCGGCGACGACCGCCACGCCGCCCAATTTCAGCGACGGACCGGAACCCCCAGCGGTTGGATTGAGGAGGTAGTTGCTGCCGCTCTGCACCAGCGCGGTCGAGCTATACGCCTCAATCACGGTGGAGCTGGCGGGAACGCCGATGCTGCCGTCACCATTCAAGTCCTGACGGAAGCTGGTCTCAACCGACTCCAACGTCGTGCTGCTCCCGGCGTACACGGCGAAGGAAAGGCGATTGCCATTCGCATCGGTATCCCAGATCACGAACTGATTTGTGCCAGCATCCTTCCAGGCGATCTCGTAGCCGCTCGCCGTCTGTTCCGCAGCGATCGGCGTGTAAGGCGAGAACTGACCGGCGACGACCGCCACGCCGCCCAATTTCAGCGACGGACCGGAACCCCCAGCGGTTGGATTGAGGAAGTAGTTGTTGCCGGTCTGCACCAGCGCGGTTGTGCCATACGCCTCAATCACGGTGGAGCCGGCGGGAACGCCGATGCTGCCGTCACCATTCAGGTCCTGATGGAAGCTGGTCTCAAACGACTCCAACGTCGTGCTGCTCCCGTCGTACAGGGCGAAGGAAAGGCGATTGCCATTCGCATCGGTATCCCAGATCACGAACTGATTTGTGCCGGCATCCTTCCAGGCGATCTCGTAGCCGCTTGCCGTCTGTTCCGCCGCGATCGGCGTGTAAGGCGAGAACTGACCGGCTACAACCGACACGCCGGCCAATTTCAGCGACGGACCGGAGCCCGCAGCGGTTGGATTTAGGAAGTAGTTGTTGCCGGTCTGCACCAGGGCGGTCGCCCCGTACGTCTCGATCGCGGCGCTCACAGGAACGCCAACGACGCCGTCCCCGTTCAGGTCTTGCTGGAAGGTCGTCTCAAACGACTCCAGCGTCGTGCTGCTCCCGGCGTACACGGCGAAGGAAAGGCGATTGCCATTTGCATCGGTATCCCAGATCACGAATTGATTTGTGCTAGAGTCCTTCCACGCGACCTCGTAGCCGCCCGCGGTGTGCTCCGCCGCGACCGGGGTGTAGGGCGCGAACTGACCGGCAATGACCGGCACAATGTTGTATTTCAGCGTGGGCCCCACGCCGGACTGGTAGAGGTAGTAGTTGTTGGCGATCTGCGTGAGGGTGGTCGTTCCCGCGGACTCGATGACGCGCGTCACCACGCCGATCGTGCCGTCGCCGTTGAGGTCCTGGTGAAAGGTGGTCTCGATCGATTCCAGCTCGTAGCTGGTCCCCGAGACCGCCGCTAGGATCATCAACTGCATGTTGCCGTTGGAGTCGGTGGTCCACACCGTGTACTGATCGGCGTTCAGGGCTTTCCATGCGACGTCGTACCCGCTTCCGGTCTGCTCGGCACCGATCGCCGTGAGCGCGGAAAACTGTCCGACCGGCAAGGGCGCGCCGCCATTCTTCATCGTCGGTCCGGTCCCTCCGGCCGTTGGATTAAGCAGGTAATAGCCGTTGGACTGCACCAGGCTGGTGTCGCCGATCGCCTCGATCACGACCGGGGCGAGCTGGCTGATCAGCGTCGCGCTCGAGATCGTGCCGTCGGCGAATTGGAAAGACTCGATGCTCGACACGGTATCGGTGCCGTCGGGCGTGCTGGACCGCTGATCGATCAGCGTGAAGACCTGCGTGGCCGAGTTGTAGCTGACCGCGTAACTCGCCCTGCTGCCGGAATACACCGCGGTGTCGGTGCCGGAGCCGCCGACGATCGTGTCGTTGCCGCCGCCGCCCGTGATGGTGTCGTTGCCACCGCCGCCGTTCAGGACGTTCGCGATCACGTTGCCTATGATGGTGTCGCTGCCGGAGCCGCCGATGGCGTTGTCGATGTAGGAGCGCGCGTCGTTGTTGTAGACATAGGCGTTGTAGACGTTGCCCGAAGCGTAGTGGCCGTTGCCGAGATAGGCGATCTGCGTCGAGGAGAATACCGACGCCGCGCCCGGATTGAGGTTGAGCGACAGGTTCGTCGCGTAGTTCGACAGATCGTAGGTGTCGACGCCGCCGCCGTCCCAGACCGTTTCGAAAATGCGGTTGGCCGAGCCGCCGGCGCCGCCGCCCGGGGCAAGCTGTCCGACGCCGTTGATGAACTCCTGACCGGTGGTCGGGCTCCAAGTGTAGACGGTATTGCCGCTCTGGGTCGAATAGTTCGCGCCGTAGAGCGTCTGCAGCGCGAGGATGTCGTTCGCCATATAGGTTTGCGAAAACCCGTAGGACTCGGCCGTGTAGCCGGTCAGCGGCGCACCGACATAGCTGCGATAGCTCATGATGGTGTATTCGCTGTCGTCATGCGCGCTGGGCACCGCGACGTTGGAAACGCCACCGGTCTCCTGGCTGTGCTTCAGGCCGACGGCATGGCCGAGCTCGTGCAGCGCAGTTGCGAAGTAGTAGTTGCCGAGCGAGGCCAGCGAATAGTTATAGGCAGTTCCGAACCAGATATCTCCACCGGAGGCATAGCTCGAGGGATAGTAGGCGTAGGAGGTCGGATTGGCCGCCGGCGACTGCGCCACCATGATGTCGGCACCGTTGGTGCCGGCGTACTGGATGTTGGCGTTGGTGTAGCTGTTGATCAGCCCGACGGCGTAGACGATCGCCGACTGCATTTGGCTCGGCGCCTGCGCGAAGCCGGAGCCGGTCGGCTCGCCGTTGCCGTTGTAGCTCGCCGAATAGTCGCTGGGCGAATCCGGGAAGCTGTAGGTGATCGTGCCGGACCATTTGGTACCGCCGAGCAGCCCATCGATCTCCGCATTATTCGTAGCGCTGGCATAGACGGCGGTGGCCAAGTAACGTCTCCAAGAATACGTCGCGCATAGTCCAATTCGAATGCGGCAGCGATTCTAGCCTTAGTGTGATACGTTTGGTTTAATTTGGGCAGCTTGCGATATGCGCCTTCGATAACGACTTGTTAAGCGAAAATTGCCTGTTTACGCGAATCGCGGAACTGGGCTGAGCGATCTGGAGGAACCATGAGCCTGCTCCGCCTTGCCGCCGCTGTTTCGGGCGCCGTGGTCGCGCTCGCGAGCGTGGATCAGTTGCTTCCCGAGGAGTGCTCCATCATGGCAAGGAAGGCCCAAGCGGACGAGACCGGCAAGGCACCGGCGCGCTCCGTTCCCCCTGCCCGCGATCCCGCCATCGCGGTCGCCGAAGAGTACGAGCTTGCCCGCCGCAAGGGGACGGCCGAGGCGTTCGAGCTGTTCATCGCGCGCCACGGCGACGATCCGCTCGCCGAGAAGGCCCGCGCCGAGCTGAAACGCCTGTCGCGCTAGACCTTGTCCTTAGACCCTGTCCCGCAACCCGGCGAAACCGGACCCTGCGGACCAACGCAGGCCTTCGGTTTGGCAAGCCCTGGATTTGCAAGGTGCAACCTGCGTCAACGCGGTTGCCGCATCTTTTTTCAGCACTATGGTAGCGCAAAAGTCCGCCCTGGAGCCATCCAAAAATGCCCTTTCCGCATGCCTCGGAAGCCCTCTCGCGCTTCACCGTGCTCGATCTGACGCGCGTCCGGTCCGGCCCGACTTGCGTGCGGCAGCTCGCGGACTGGGGCGCCAACGTCATCAAGATCGACGCGCTGACGGAGGATTCCGGCGGCGAGCAGCCCGGCGGTCCCCGGCAGGGCTCGGACTTCCAGAACCTGCACCGCAACAAGCGGGCCATGACCCTCAACCTGAAGGACCCAAGGGGTCTGGAGGTCTTCAAGCGCCTCGCCGCCAAGGCCGACGTCGTGGTCGAGAATTTTCGCCCCGACGTGAAGACGAAGCTCGGCATCGACTATGAGAGCCTCGCCAAGATCAACCCGCGCCTCGTCTATGGCAGCATCTCCGGCTTCGGCCAGGACGGCCCCTACCACAAGCGGCCCGGCTTCGATCAGATCGCGCAGGGCATGGGTGGGCTGATGTCGATCACGGGCGCGCCGGGCCAGGGACCGATGCGGGTCGGCATTCCCGTTGCCGACCTCACCGCCGGATTATTCTGCGCCATCGGCATCCTCACCGCACTGCTCGAGCGCGACGTCTCCGGCAAGGGCCAATGGGTGCAGACCTCGCTGTTGCAGGCGCAGATCTTCATGCTCGACTTCCAGGCCGCGCGCTGGCTGATGGAGAGGGACGTCGCGAAACAGGCCGGCAACAACCACCCGACCTCGATCCCGACCGGCGTGTTCAAGACCTCCGACGGCTACATCAACATCGCCACCACGGGTGGACGCATCTGGGAACGCTGCGCGCAGGCCATCGGCGCCCCGGAGCTCGTCACCAATCCCGATTATGCGACGGCACCGGCACGCTCAAAGAACCGCGATGCGCTGAACGCGGCGATCGAAGCGTGCACCGTGACGAAATCCACCGAGACCTGGGTGAAGGAATTGAACGACGCCGGCGTGCCCTGCGGCCCGATCTACGCCATCGACCAGATGTTCGAAGACACGCAGGTCAAACATCTCGGCATCGCGCAGGACGTGCCGAACGCGGAGGACCGTCACATCCGCCTGGTTGGCCAGCCCGTGTCGCTGTCGCGCACCCCGAGCAAGATGGTGGCGCGGCCGCCGGAATTCGGCGAGCAGACGGAAGAAGTGTTGGCTGAGTTCGGCTTTGCCACAAACGAGATCGCAGCGCTCAAGCAGGCCAAGGTGGTGTGATCCGGGCCAGGCGCCTCCCGTGGTTCGGTGCTAGAGCGCGATCCGGAAGAGTGTGCAGCGGTTCTCCCTCGCGAAGAACGCGGAACGCGTTCGCGCGGAGATCTTGCTCAAACAAGGAGATAAAGCGCGATGACGATCTCTAAACTGATCGCGCTTTAGGACACGCGTGAGGCGAACATGCCCGTGGGAGCTGATCTATGAAAGTCGTGATCCTCACGGGCGGTCTTGGCACCCGAATTGCCGAAGAGACCAGTAAACGGCCGAAACCGATGGTCGAGATCGGCGGCCGGCCCATCCTGTGGCACATCATGAAGATTTACGGCCATCACGGCTTCCATGATTTCGTGATCTGCCCTGGCTAGGCTATCTGACGCTGATCGAGCGGCTGGCGGACGACCCGGGCTTCAGTGGCGGCTGGAATTTCGGACCCGACCCCGCAAGCGAGGTGCCGGTCCGCACTTTCGTCGACCGTCTGATCGCGCTGTGGGGTGATGGCGCGCGCTGGACCGGCGATGGCGGCCCGCATCCGCATGAAGCCGCCTATCTCAGGCTCGATTGCGACAAGGCACGCACGCGGCTCGGCTTGGCGCCGCGGCTCGATCTGGACCAGGGACTTCGGCTGACTGTCGACTGGTACAAGGCGCTTGGGCAAGGGCCGGGATCTGCGCAAATTTTCGCTCGATCAGATTGCCGGCGCCGCGCAAGCGGCATGATCAGCCCGGCAGCTCGAGAATCTCGGCGATGCGGACCTGAGCCGGCACCGCAGCTTCAGATGCGCGCCTGACAAGACCGCGAGATAGGATTTGAGCAGGACGACGAGCGCGAGGATTGCACGCTCGACGTCCGGCGCGAGACCGGTTTGGCCGAAGGCGGCCGTTTGCAAGAACGGACGGTTTTCGAGAATGGTCACCCAGTAGAGAGAGTCGTAGCCGCTGACACCACCGAACGCGTCTTCCCAGTAAACGAGGCGCGGCTCGGTTCCCTGGAGTATGATGTTCTTCGGTCTGAACTCGCCGTGACAGAGCGCCTCTGGCAGCTGAGCGAGACGATCCGCGAGCAGCGCGATCAGCCGGTGTACCTCGACCGCGGTCGCCGGCTCCAGCGAGCCGCGGTCCGAAAAGGCTTTCAGGGCGTGCGCGGCGCTGGTCAGGCACTGTTTGAGCGAGGCAAGCGTGTCCCGAGCCGCTCGCTGCATTCGCGCGCCATCGCGATGGCGTCCTTGGACTGCATCGGGGCGGGCCAGCGGCGCCAGCGCGGGCATCAACAGACAAGCCCGCGCCGTGCTTGCGCTATCCGGTTGGTTGTGCAAGACGTGTATACACATTTTCAAATATGTCTGGATGCGCTGGGGGCTGCGCAGACAAAATGGTTTTCCGAGATAGATGGCGCTGGCTGGCGCTTGCAATCTTTGCTTCGAGCAGTTCGATTTTGGTACTCGCGCACGGCCTCTTGGCCGGCGGGTCTGGCACGACGGCTACCATTCTGATCCTTTCCACAGCGGGCCTCTTCCTGGTCGCGGACTGCCGGAGCATCGAGCACGATTTCTGCGATTTCTGCTTCGTGGCATTCGCGGGGTACGTCGCTCTTTCCGTGGCTCTGCATCCCCTGCCAGACTTTCGGGAGCTCGTGCTACTGGCTCTGGCGCTGCTGTGCTATCCGGCGGGCCGCTTGTTCAAGATCTCCGTTCTGGATTCGATTTTTCCGACGGTTACGTTAGCTATTGCCACTATTGGCTGCATCGCCGTGCTGACGGCATTCTTGAATGGCAACATCAGCCCGCTTGGCAAACCGGAGGTGTTTGGCGAACTGGCAGCGGCGCCAACGCAATTCATGTTGCCGTACGTGCTCGCGGTCGGCATGCTCCTTGTGCAAGAGAAAATCGCAATGGATTGGCGGGTCGCGGCGCTGATCGCGGCGCTGGCGGCTATCTATGCCGCGGCTATGGTGCGATTTACGTTTGTTGCCGCGCTCGGTGCGGGGGCAGTTCTTGCGGTTGCTCGCTCGTGGGCGATCAGGCGACGAATTATTATCGCTGGGCTCATGCTTGTCGCTGCAATTGCAATCGGACAGGTTTCGAGACTATCCACGGCACTAAAATTCGGTGGGATGGCCGCATACTCTATCCGCTCCGGTGCCCCAATTGACCCGAATTGCGCGCACATCGAATTGTTCAACTCGATAGAGGTTCGCAAAACCCTTTATAGGGATTGGCTAAGGCTCATTCTCGGGTCGAATGATCTTACCGGAATCGGGCTGGACGGCTTCATGAAGCATACCTGCTATCCTGAAAACGAGGTTCATAACGATGTTCTCCAAGTTGCGCTCGAATTCGGATGGCCCGCCGCAGGCCTATTCGTATTTCTGATCGCAATGGCGTTCGTTCGGCTGGCGCGTGCTATGAGTGATGAACGGGCACGGTTTGGCCTGTTCGCGCTGTCATTTCTTGTTCTGATGAGCATGGCGCATGGGCGCGTCAGCCGGGACTACCCGCTGTTCTTCTTCATCGGATATGCCATGCAGTTCGCCGCATCGGCGGCACCACGCGCAACGAAGAGCGCTGCTGAAACCTCAATCTAGCCGCGAGTTCAGCTCGCGCCGTATCTTGCGTGCCTGGTCCTCAGTGAACTTAAACCGCTGGAACGCCCCGCGCCTTCCCCAAGGGTGATATAGCGCTCCCCGGGCTTGTCGCCGATGACAACCACGACGGCCGTCGCGCGTCAGGCACAAAAACAGGCACCAATGCAGCGGTGCAGAACGACGAAGCCGCGCGAAACAGCGAAAATCGAAACAGGAAAAGGTGCAATACACGGGTTTTCAAAACCGCAGCAGATGCTGCCGATCAACGCTCTCCAGGCCACCACGTCGTCGGCGGATTGGATGCGGAGATCTTGTTCATTCGCAGCGCCACAAGATGGCTCCGTTTGAACGGACGGCCTTGCAGCTCCGAGCACTGCCGACAACGCATGTAGCGTTCGAGCTCGTGAACGGGTGTCGCCTTCGGACGTCGCACAATGTCGAGCGCGACCGTCTGATGCGTGTCGCAGCCGAGGCACTTCACCTCGAGATAGCGATAGCCAACGTTCAGCGCGTCACCGAGGGCTGGGGACGGCTGTGCAGGCCCCTGGAAGGCCAGCATTCGCGCATTCCAAGCCTGGCACGCCAAGCCGTCCGCGTCTTTCCGTGCGTCCCTCGGGCGCTCAACGAGGACCCGAACGGTAGTCGCAAACAGGTACTCGCGCGATTTCGTGCCCATGCCGCATCAAAGCGGTGCTGGCGCGGTCTGACAAATTATCAATAGCTGGTGGCTCAACGCGAACGCGAGGCGCTACTCGTCGCGGGCTGTGGAAAAGCTGAGCACGCATAGAACGGAGGATCCGTGTGTGTTGCGCGCCGGACAATTACTGAATCCAGCATCTGCCGTTGGCCTAACCTGGCAGAGAGCTAGCCGGCAATAATCCCCAATTATCGAAAGTCACAGGATCATCAGCTCCTCCAAACCGTTGTCGCCATTGGGTTGAAATTGACGATGGCGTAGCCGATGCTGAGGGCCGAAATCAGGAATCCCGCGAACAGCCCGAAGCGAGCCGGCGCCGTGGTGAACGACACCAGCCCGTTGATGCCTTGGTCGATTAGCGCGCTGGCGCGGTTCTTCGAAAAGCCTTTCTTGCGCTCGCGCCAGGTATAACGCACGCCGACCGAGCGGCCGCCGCATTCGAAGGTCATCATGCGCATGAACGGATAGCTGTCGCGGACGCTCCGCATCGCCTCGACCACCCGCCGGTCGACGAGCTGGAAGTCACCGACGCCGGGCGGCACATTCACTTCGGAAAAGCGCGTCAGCAGGCGATAATAGGCATTGCGGATGCCGCGCATCAGTCGGCCCTCCTCGCGCACCGCCCGGATACCGTAGACGATCTCGTAGCCCCTCCCACAGCTTCATGAAGTCCGGGATCAGCTCGGGCGGGTCCTGCAGATCCGCCGGCATGAACAGCAGCACGGCATCGCCGCCGGCCGCCATCACGCCGTTGAAGGTGTTGCGCAGCGGGCCAAAATTGCGGGCGTTGATGATGATCTTAATGCTGGGATCGCCGGCCGCGATCTCCCGCAAAATGTCCACGGTGCGATCGTCGTACGCGTTGTCGCAGAAGATGTGCTCGCGGCGATAGCCCTGGAGGCGCTCGTCGAAGACACGGCGAACCGCGTCATAGCAATCCCTGACATTGAGCTCTTCATTGTAGCAGGGCGTCACGACGCTGATGGTCTTCACAAAAGTCTCTCGCGGTTGCATCGCGGGTTGCGACCCAGGCGCGGACTAGACCATTGGCAATGCTTCCGCGCAACCTTAGGCGGCCGCAGCGAGACTTGAGCCGCCAAACCGTGCGCTGAAAGCGAAAAGCCCGGCCAGAGGCCGGGCTTTCCAAAACTGTATTGAAGAACCGCTCAGTACTTTGCGACCACCGGGCCGCCGAACTTATAGTTCACGCCCACCCGCAGGATGTTGTCGGTGATGCGCGAGCTGTAGTTGCTGGTCAGCACGCCACCGCCCAGTGCAGGAATCGCGGTGGTGAACGCACCCGAGGTACGGCCGAGATCGACCCAGAGATATTCGAGCTTGGCGGTCCAGTTGCCGCCGATCACGCCTTCGACGCCGGCGCCCACCGTGTAGCCCACGCGCGTATCGGAGTTGGAGAACACGGCAGCCGCCGCGCCGATGGTCTCGGTCGTCTTGACTTCGCCATAGGCCAGACCGCCGGTGGCATAGAACAGGACGGTCGGCGTGGCCAGGATGCCGACGCGGCCGCGGACCGTTCCGAACCAGGTCAGCTTCTGGTCGAGCGTAACGGGAACCGCCGGTCCGGGGAACACCGCGATCACGCCGAAGGGCGGCGTACAGACGCCGGTCGGACAGGTGAAGATGCGGCTGCCCTTCTGGTCGCTGCCCTGGATGTCGGCCTCGAGGCCCCACACCCAGTTCTGCACCTGCCAATTGTAACCGATCTGGGCGCCGCCAATCACGCCGTCCATGTTGGCGCGATCACTGCTCGTAAACAGCACGGTGCCTGCGCCGTTGGTCAGCGTCGAGTCATCGCGGGAGCGGCCCCAGCTATAGCCAATATTGCCGCCGATATAGAAGCCGGTCCAATCGTAGACCGCAGCCACCACCGGCGGGGCCTTCACATAAGGCCGCGGCGCCAGATCGGCAGCCATCGCACCCGTCGCGAGCAGCGAGATCGCCGCCGCCATTCCCATCACAATGCGCTTCATTGAAAGCCCCTCCAGCACGAAAATCTGCGGGGAACATACGCTGGCCGGCGCCGAAAGGCTGTCGCGCATCAGCAACATCTTGAAACATTCAAGTTCCCGCCGATTCAGGATTAAAATACGGTCAAGACGCTAGAAGCCTGATTTCGTTGAGAATTCTTGACCTCGCCTAGCCGGCGGCTGTTTTGGGCTGCCGCGTCAATCCGGCACGCTGGAGCAGGCGATCGATCAGCGGCCAGAACAGCAGCAGAATCGCCAGCGTCGTGATCGAGCCGACCAGGCCGTTCGACCAGAACACCTTCAGGTTGCCGCCGGAGCCGATCATCGACAGGCGGAAGGCGTCCTCGGCCCGGTTGCCGAGCACCAGCGCCAGCGTGAACGGCGCCAGGGGAATGCCGATCTTCTTGAAGACGTAGCCGACCACGCCGAAGCCGAGCATCAGCCAGATGTCGAACATCGCGTTCTGGATGGCATAGGCGCCGATCGCGCAGGACACCACGATCATCGGCGCCACCGCCGCGAACGGCACCCGCAGGATCGAGGCGAAGATCGGCACCGTAGTCAGCACCAGCACGAGGCCGACGACGTTGCCGAGATACATCGAGGCGATCAGGCCCCAGACGAAATCCTTGTGCTCGACGAACAGCAGCGGGCCCGGGTTGAGCCCCCACACCATGAGGCCGCCGAGCAGGATCGCCGCCGTGCCCGAACCGGGAATGCCGAGCGCAAGCATCGGCAGCAGCGCGGAAGTGCCCGACGCATGCGCTGCCGTCTCCGGCGCGAACACGCCCTCGATGCGGCCCTTGCCAAAGCTTTCGGGATCCTTCGCAAAGCGCTTGGCGAGATTGTAGCCCATGAAGGACGCTGCGATCGCGCCGCCCGGCGTGATGCCGAGCCAGCAGCCGATGAAGGAGGAACGCAGCAGCGTCACCCAGTATTTTGGCAGGTCCTTCCAGACCGCGAGCACGACTCGGAGCGAGATGCCGGCGGCATGGCCGCGCAAGGCCAGCCGCTCCTCCATGGTGAGCAGGATCTCGCTGATGCCGAACAGGCCGATGACGGCGACCAGGAAGTTGATGCCGCGCAAGAGCTCCGCCGAGCCGAACGTCATGCGCAAATTACCCGACACTGTGTCCATGCCGATGCCGGCGAGCAACAGCCCAAGCGACATCGAGATGACCGTCTTGTGCTTGGCCTCGCGTCCGAGACCAACGAAGGAGCAGAACGTCAGGAGATAGACCGCGAAAAACTCGGGTGGACCGAATTTCAGCGCGAAGGACGAGATCAGCGGCGCCAGGAACGTGATGAGCAGGACCGCGACGAGCGAGCCTATGAAGGAAGAGGTGAACGCCGCCGTCAGCGCCTCCGCCGCCCTGCCCTGCTGCGCCATCGGGTAGCCGTCGAAGGTGGTCGCGACCGACCAGGCTTCGCCCGGGATGTTGAACAGGATCGAGGTGATCGCGCCGCCGAACAGCGCGCCCCAATAGATGCAGGACAGCATCACGATCGCCGAGGTCGGGTCCATCGTGAAGGTCAGCGGCAGCAGGATCGCCACCCCATTGGGGCCGCCAAGCCCCGGCAAGACCCCGACGAAGATGCCAAGTACGAGCCCGACCATCATCAAGACCAGCGTCTTGCCGGTCAGCAGAATGCCAAAACCCTGAACCAGGAGACCGAACGCTTCCATGACAGCCTGGCCCGCCCTTAGCGACCGAAGGCCGCTTCGAGCGGTCCCTTCGGCATGATGACGTCGAAGGCGACGTCGAAAGTGACGAACATGATCGCCGTGAACACGAGGGCGGTGAGCAGCGACTTCCACAGCGCGATCTTGCCGACCAGCCGCATGAAGCCCACGATCAGGAGGAAGCTCGCGACGTAGAGTCCGAGGAACTGCATCACCAGGCAGAACAGCAGCGTCGGCACGAACACCGCCAGCACGCGGCGAAACTGCGCGCGGGTGACGAATGTCTCCGACCCGCCATGCTGCGACAGCAGCGCGCTGATGAGGCCGTAGAGGCTGCCGCCGCCAAGGATGACCGACAGATAGAACGGAAAATAGCCGGGCTCGGGTCCGGTGGAATCCCAGGAGATTCCAGTGCGCCAATTGTCGTAGCCGAGCGTCACGGCGAGGGTGAGCAGGAGCAGCGAGACGACGATCTCGATCGTTCGTGTGCTGACGACGCTGGGGGAGTCGTCTTCGGGCGCTGTCGGATCTTCGACGACGATTTCGATATCGGTTTGGGACATGCTTCTGCCAAATCAAACTACGCTGTCATCATCCGCCTTGTGCGCAATTGCGCACTGGAGCGGATGATCCAGTACTCCGTGCAGAAGCCGCTTCGTTGAGCTCTGTGCGATACTGGATGCCCCGCCTTCGCGGGACATGACACCGGCGGTGGTTACTTCGCGACGAAACCCGCTTCCGTCATCAGCGATTTGTTCAGCGCGTCGTCCTCTTCGAGGAATTGCACCATGTCCTTGCCGGTGAGGAAGATCGGCTTCAGCGCCTGCTTCTCCATGTAGTCCTTGTATTCCGTGGTCTGTGTCACCTTGTGGAAGAGGTCGACATAGAACGCCTGCTGCTCAGCCGTCACCTTGCCGGGCAAAAACATCGCGCGCAGCATCAGGTATTGGATGTCCAGCCCCTCCTCTTTGCAGGTCGGGATGTCGTGCCAGGACTGCGCCTCCGTCACCTTGGTGGTGTAGGAGATGCGCTCCTTGTCGAACACGCAGAGCGGACGAACCTGGCCGGCGCGCCAGACTTCGAGGTTTTCAGATGGATTGTTGACGTTGGATTCGGTGTGATTGCCGACGAGCTGGGTCGCGGCCTCGCCGCCGGACTTGTAGGGCAGATAGGAGAACTTTGCGCCGGTCTTCTGCTCCATGAAGACTGTGAGCACATGGTCCTCGCGCTTGGAGCCGGTGCCGCCCATCTTGAACGGGCTGCTTGCCGCCTTCGCCGCCGCGATGAACTCCTTCACCGTCTTCGGACCGCCGGCGTTGTCCCAGAGCACGAACTGGTCGAGCGCGATCACCGAGACCGGCGTCAGCTCGCGCCAGTTGAACGGGATTTTTGCCGACAACGGCAGCATGTAGATCAGCGAATAGGCGATCAGCACCTTGTTGGCGTCGCCTTCGCTGGTCTTCATGTACATCAAGGCTTCGGCGCCGGAGGCCCCGCCCTTGAGCGAAACCACCATCGGCTGCTTCATCAGATTGTTCTTCTGGATCGCGGCCTGCATCATCCGCGCCATCTGGTCGGACGCCCCGCCGGCGCCGGCGGCGACCACGATTTCGACGGGTTTGCTTGGCTCCCAGCCGGCCCAAGCCGGCGCACTGCAAAGCACGGCCGCCACAGTGCAAGCGGCTCTCACTGAATTTCGCACCTGTCTCTTCCCTATGGTTCTTGTTCGGCGCGTGAAGCCGGAGGGTTATTCGGTCATTGTGCGGACTTACTGGGAAGAGTTCAAGCGGACGAACGTCGCGCCGCCTATGACTTTCGACGGACGACGATGCCGATTGGCCGCGCGCCTACTTGCCCTTCCAGTTGGGCGTGCGCTTGTTGAGGAAGGCGTCCATGCCTTCGCGGAAATCTTCGCTCATATAGGCCTTGAGGATCAAATCCTCGCCTTCCTCGCGCGACAGCGTCCGGCGGATGCGGCGCACCGCCTCCTTGGTCGCCTCCAACGTGAGCGGCGCGTGGCTCGCGACGAGCTTTGCGGTCTCGTCCGCGCGCCGCTGCAATGTCGCCACGTCAGGCACGACTTCGTTGAGCAGGCCGAGCGCGAGCGCTTCCGGTGCTTCGACCAGTCGCGCCTTGAAGATCAGATCCTTGGTCCGTGCCGGCCCGACCAGCGAGACCACGCGACTGATGTTGGACATCGACAGGCAATTGCCGAGCGTGCGCGCGATCGGAAAGCCCATCCGCGTCGACTCGGTGCCGATGCGGATGTCGCAGCACGCCGCAATCCCTGCACCACCGCCGGTGCAGGCGCCGGCGATCGCCGCGATGACGGGCACGCGACACTGCTCAAGCGTGCCGAGCACGCGGTCAATCCGTGCCTCGTAGTCGAGCGCGTCCTGCGCGGTCTTGAAGGCGCGGAACTGCGAGATGTCGGTGCCGGAGGCGAACGCCTTGTCGCCGGCACCGGTGAGGATCAGCGCCTTGATCGAACGGTCGGCGTTGATCTCCAGGCAGATCTCCGCCATGCGTTCGTACATGGCGAAGGTCAAAGCGTTGCGCGCCTGCGGGCGGTTGAAGGTGATCCGCGCGATGCCGTCCGCGACGGAGTAGAGCAGATCTTCGCTGGCAGCCGTCGGTGCGTTCATCGCGCTTTCTTCTCGGTTCAGTTCAGGCCAGCTTGATCAGGCAACCGCCGCCTTGGCCATCGGCACCACGTCGCGCCCTTTCAGGACCTCCATGGCCGCCAGCACGCCGCCCGAGCGATGCGGGATCTTGGCGAGATCGAGCCCCATCTCGACGCCGGCCAGCGTCCCCATCAGCATGAGGTCGTTGAAGTGGCCGATATGCCCGATGCGGAACACCTTGCCCTTGACCTTGTTCAGGCCAGTGCCGAGCGACATGTCGAAGTTTTCGAGCACCACCTTGCGGAAGGCGTCGGCGTCATGCCCGTCGGGCACGCGCACGCCAGTGAGCGCCGGCGAATGCGCGTTGGGATCGACGCACTGCGTCTCGAGGCCCCAGACCTTGATCGCGGCGCGGGTTGCCGCGCTGTGACGCTTGTGGCGGGTCCACACGTTCTCGAGCCCCTCCTCTTCCAGCATCTTGACGGCCTCGCGCAGGCCCATCAGCAGGTTGGTCGCGGGCGTATAGGGGAAGGTGCCGAGCTTGTTGAAGGTGATGACCTCCTGCCAATCCCAATAGGAGCGCATGCCGGGATTGGCCTTGGCGACGGCGAGCGCCTTCTCCGAGACCGCGTTGAAGCCGAGGCCCGGCGGCAGCATCAGGCCCTTCTGGGAGCCTGCGACCGAGACGTCGATGCCCCAGGCATCGTGCTCGTATTCGAGCGAGCCGAGGCCGGAGATGGTGTCGACCATCAGAAGCGCGGGATGCTTGACGCGGTCGAGCAGCTTGCGCACCTCCAAGGGCGGCGTCACGCAGCCGGTCGAGGTCTCGTTGTGCACCACGCAGACCGCCTTGATCTTGTGCTGCTTGTCGGCCACCAGCCGCTGCTCCATCTCGGCGAGATCGGCGCCATGGCGCCAGTCGCTCGGAATGAAGTCGACGTCGAGCTTGAACTTGTCGGCGATGCCGCGCCACAGCACGGCGAACTGGCCGGTCTCGCACATCAGCACCTTGTCGCCGGGGGCGAGCACGTTGACCATCGCCGCTTCCCAGGCGCCGGTGCCGGACGAGGGATAGATGATGACGGGTTGCTTGGTGCGGAACACCCGCTGGATCGAGGCCAGCACCGCAAAACCGAGCTCGGCGAACTCCGGACCGCGATGGTCGAGCGTCGGCATGTCCATGGCCCGCAGCACCCGGTCGGGCACGTTGGTCGGTCCTGGAATCTGTAAGAAATGCCTTCCAGTGTGCACGGTCATGGGCGTCCTTCCCGGTCTCTCGATGTCTTGGCCTTTGGAGGCCTGTCTTGGGGTCTCGCGCCCCAAGGGTTTGGAGCCGCTCGCATATCACTATTCGCCCGGCTTGTCCCTCGCTTGGGGAGACCCGTCAATGCAGAAGAAGCAGGGCTCGCCTTGCCAATCGGGCCGGCGCTAGGCAAGACGTCACCGGCAACAGGCGAGACCGGACCATGGCGCGAGAGGCGGCCGAAAAATCACGAAAATCGGCCCAAGGAGGCGCCCAAGGAAGCGCCCTCGCCGCGCGTCTTGCCCGTGAAATCACGGGTGAGGTGCTGTTCGACGCCTTCAGCCGGGGCCGCTATGCCACCGACGCCTCCTTCTACCAGATCATGCCGGCAGGCGTCGTGGTGCCCCGCAGCATGGACGAGGCGCTCCGGACGCTGGCGATCGGCCGGGACGAGGGCCGGATCGTCACCCCCCGTGGCGGCGGCACCTCGCAATGCGGCCAGACCATCAATGACGGCCTCGTGGTCGACTTCTCAAAGCACCTGAACCGCATCTTGTCGCTCGACGTCGGCAGCCGCAGCTGCGTGGTCGAGCCCGGCATCGTGCTCGACGACCTCAACCGCCAGCTCAAAAAGCACGGCCTCTGGTTCCCGGTCGACGTCTCCACCGCCTCGCGCGCCACTATCGGCGGCATGGCCGGCAACAACTCCTGCGGCGGCAGGTCGCTGCGCTACGGCACCATGCGCGACAACACGCTGTCGATGGAGGCAGCACTCGCCGACGGCACGCTGATGCGGTTCGGCGAGGTGCCGCGCGATCTCACCGATGTGAACGCGGGCGATCCCGCGCGCGCCTTGTTCCGCGACATGCTCGATCTCGGCGCGCGCGAGGCCGGCGAGATCGCGGAACGGTTCCCGAAAGTGCAGCGCCGCGTCGGCGGCTACAATCTCGATGCGCTGGTGCCGCGCAATGCGCCGAACAACATGGCGCATCTTCTGGTCGGCTCGGAAGGCACGCTCGCCTTCACCACCAAAGTCGAGCTGAAACTGTGGCCCGTGATCCGCAACAAGGTGCTCGGCGTCTGCCACTTCGGCAGTTTTTACGAGGCGATGGATGCGGCCCAGCATCTGGTCGAGCTGAAGCCAATCGCGGTCGAGCTCGTCGACCGCACCATGATCGCGCTCGGTCGCGACATCGCGATGTTCGCTCCCGTCATCGGCGCCGCCATCAAGGGCGATCCGGATGCCGTGCTGGTGGTCGAGTTTGCCGAAGAGGACCAGGCTGAAAATCTTCAGCGCCTGAAGCAGCTCACCGAGCTGATGGGCGACCTCGGCTTCGGCTGGGACAACGACAAGCGCAAATGGGGCGGCGTGGTCGAGATCACGGGGCCGGCGCTGCAGAGCGGCATCGCCGATTTCCGCGCCGCCGGGCTCAACGTCATGATGTCGATGAAGGAGGCCGGCAAGCCGGTCTCCTTCGTCGAGGACTGCGCCGTGCCGCTACCGCATCTGGCCGACTACACCGCGCGGCTGAACGAGATTTTTGCCAGACACGGCACCAGTGGCACGATGTATGCCCACGCCTCCGAGGGATGCCTGCATGTGCGCCCCGTGCTGAATCTGAAGCTGGAGAAGGATGTGAAGGCGATGCGCGCCATTGCGGAGGAAGCCTTCGCGATGGTGCGTGAATACAAGGGCTCGCATTCCGGCGAACATGGCGACGGCCTCGTGCGCTCGGAATTCCACGAAACCATGTTCGGCCCGCGCCTCGTCGCCGATTTCAGGGAAGTGAAGCACCGCTTCGATCCCGAAGGCGTCCTCAACCCCGGCAAGATCGTCGACGCGCCGAAGATGGATGACCGGTCGCTGTTTCGTTACAGCCCCGACTATCGTGTCGACGAGCTGAAAACCAGGCTCGACTGGTCGGCGTATCCCGGTGCCGGCGGCGGTTTCCAGGGCGCGGTCGAGATGTGCAACAACAACGGCGCCTGCCGCAAGCTCGAGGGCGGTGTGATGTGCCCGTCCTATCGCGCCACCCGCAACGAGAAGGATGTTACGCGCGGCAGGGCCAATACGCTCCGGCTCGCGATCTCCGGCCAGCTCGGCCCGGACGCGCTGACCTCCGACGCGATGATGGAGACGCTGAAACTCTGCGTGTCCTGCAAGGCCTGCCGCCACGAATGCCCGACGGGCGTCGACATGGCCAAGATGAAGATCGAGGTGTTGGCCACCCGCGTCGCGTCGCGCGGCCTGACGCTGCGCGACCGGCTGGTCGGCTATCTCCCGCGCTACGCCGGCCTCGCCGCACGCTTTGCACCCCTTGCAAACCTGCGCAATCACAGCCCCCTGCTCAGAAAGCTGTTCGAGCGCTTTGCCGGTATCAGCGCGCGCCGGGCGCTCCCCGCATTCCGCCGCGACGTGTTCGCAGCCCCGGCAGAAGCGATCGGGCCGAAAGACGGTCGCGAAATCGTATTGTTCGCAGACACCTTCAACCGCATCTATGAGCGCGAAAATCTCGACGCCGCGCTGCGCGTGCTGGTCGCAGGCGGCTATCGCGTACATTTGCCAAAGCCTGCGAGCGGCACCCGGCCGCTGTGCTGCGGCCGCACCTTCCTGTCGGCGGGCCTTGTTGACGACGCAAAGGCCGAGCTCGACCGGCTGGTCCAAACTTTTACGCCGTTTGCCGCGCGCGGCGTGCCGATTGTCGGGCTGGAGCCGAGTTGCCTGTTGACGCTGCGCGACGAGCTGTTGTCGCTGCGCAGAGACGATGATGCCAAGGCCGTCAGCGCGGGCGCCCTCACCTTCGAGGAATTTCTGGTGCGCGAGGCCGAGGCCGGCCGGCTGCAACTGCCGCTCGGCGCCGTTGCCGACAAGGCTGTCGTCCACGGCCATTGCCACCAAAAATCCTTCGGCGCCTTCAGGCCGGTCGAGCAAGTGTTGCGCCTCGTCCCCGCCCTGAAGGTCGAGACCATCGAGTCGAGCTGCTGCGGCATGGCCGGCGCTTTCGGTTATGGCGCGGACACCTATGACGCTTCGATCGAGATGGCCGAGCTATCGCTATTGCCGGCCGTGCGCGCTGCGGATCAGGCGACGCTGGTCGTCGCCGACGGCACCTCTTGCCGCCACCAGATCCACGATGGCGCGAAACGCGATGCGCTTCATGTCGCGCGCGTGCTGGCGATGAGCCTTGATCGCGCTCAATCGACTTCACCGACCTCCCCTGCCAGATAAGGACTTCAGACATGGCTGAACTCACCCTCGACATCGCCCGCAAGATTTTGGACGCCGCCTTCGCCAAGGCCGGCCAGCTCAAGCTTAAACCGCTCGTCGTTACCATTCTGGACGCCCGCGGCGTCATCAAGCTCGCCGCAGCCCAGGACGGCACCAGCCTGATGCGCGCCGAGATCGCCCACGGCAAGGCCTATGGCGCGCTCGCCATGGGCCTCGGGTCGCGCGCCCTCTTCCAGCGCGCCCAGGAGCAGCCCTATTTCATCGACGCCGTGAACACCCTGGCGAAGGGCGCGCTCGTCCCCGTCCCCGGCGGCGTGCTGATCCAGGACGGCACCGCGCTGCTCGGCGCCGTCGGTGTGTCCGGCGACACCTCCGACAATGACGAGGCCTGCGCCATCGCCGGCATCGAGGCCGCGGGGCTGAAGGCCAACGCTGGCTGACCACGCTGAGGCCCGTAGCCCGGGTGAGCCAACGGGTCGGCGCGAAGCGCCGCCCGATGACAGGCTCCGCGACACCCGGGGACTCTCTGCGACGATCCCGCATGTCGCTGACGCTCATGCGGGCTACTTGCCTTCAGGACTTCATTGAAGAGCTCGAATGAACGGCCGCCCCGACACAATGACGACGCCCATTGTCGCGATGCTTTGCACGCGTGGCATGGAGGCGTTTCTGTCCAACGCGCTGTCGGGCATGCTGCGCGCGGGCATCGCGCCGGGCCAGATCCTGGTCGCCTGCCCGCTGAACGCCGAGGACAGCGTCCGACACGCGGTCTCAGCCCATTCGACCGAGATCGCGGTGCTGCCGGATGAATCGCTGCCGACGACGACCGACGACGAATATGCCGGGTTCGGCTCGGCGGCGTTCAGCAATATCTCCTGGGCCAAGATCGCCCTGATCCGGCGCCTGATCGACGCGCATGCACACATCGTCTACGCTGATGTCGACGTCGGCTGGCTGCGCAATCCGCTGCCCTATCTCGCAGAGGTGGCGCGGCAATATCCGATCGCATTCCAGACCGAAGGGCTGCCGCGATTTCCGCCCGCTATCTGCTGCGGGTTCATCTCGCTGCGCCGGTCGGATCGAACGATCGAGCTCCTCGACACGCTGCTTGTGCAAAGTCGTCAGAGCGATCACGGCAAGCGGATCGACGACCAAGCCGCCTGTCAGCAACTCATCGCCCGCGACGCGACCTGGCTGAAGGACATCTACTTCCTGCCGGAAGCGCTGTTCGTCAACGGCCTCGGCTATGCCAGCTTGCAGCACGGCTCGATCCCGCCGGTCGCGATGGAGCACGAGCTTCAGCCGTTCCTGTTTCACGCCAACTGGACCGTCGGCCTGGAGAGCAAGCGCAAGCTGCTCGCGGCGGCACATTGCTGGTTCGTCGACGACGGCGCCTCCGCCGACATCTCCACAACGGCGCCAACCGCGGACGCGCCCATCGTTGCCGTGCTCTATCCCGTGTTCGACGTGCGCGGCGACGTCGCCGATCACGTCCGCGCCTGGATCGATCGTCAGGTGCAGATTGCACCGGAGCGTTTTCAGATCGTGGTCGCCGCGAGCACGGAGACGACGATCGACGAGGCCGCGCTTCGCCGCGTGCTTCGTCCGTGGGACCTGCTGGTGAGAGTCCCCAATGCCCGCCAGGACACCGAGCTCTGGAACGCCGCCGCGAGCGCGGCGACCACGCCGTGGCTTTTATTCGTCGAGGCGCATGGTCGGCCGGAAAGCGACGCGCTGGCGGCGCTGACGACATGGATCGCAGCCAATCCGGACAAGCGCGCCTGCAATTTCCAGATCAGGAATCCGGACGACTATCGCGTCGCGCGCCTGATGAAGCGCTGGTTCACGCAGATCCAGCAAGGCTGGGCGCAGCCCACCACATGGCGCCGGCTGCATCGCACCGCCTATGCGCTGCGTCGCGACGTGTTCGACCGGGTGGGCCCGATCGATCGCTTCGGCCAGTTCGGTCCCCCGCTGCTCTCGGCCCGGCTGCATCAGCGCAATATCGCCATCGCGACGCTGCCCAATTCAGGCTTGTTGCACGAAGATTCGCCCGACATCGCCGTCCACATCGATGATACCGCCGACTATGTGCGGGGCGAGTTGGCCGCGCGCGCCGCCGCAAGCGACGCCGAGTTCTTCGAAACCTATTTCGGTCCGTCGCCGTTCCACGGCGCCGACCCGATCATGCCAGCCGGCACGGCCTTACGTCTCGCGCGCGGTCTTCTGGTCGCAGCGCGCCGGCAACCCGACGACGCTGCTCCCCTGCGGCGCCAGGTCCTCCATCTCCTGCCCTCGCTGGTCCCGCTCCGCCTGCGGCGAGCCTGGCTGACAGCGATGATCAGGCTCGACGCTTTTCTCCTGATGCGTCTGCCTTCATCGGGAGCGCTGACCTGGACCCTCTTCAGGGATTCGCACGGATACATCGTCCGTGCCGAGCAGATGAAATGGATGGCGGATAATCCCCCACCCCCGATCGTCGAGAGCCAGGACGTCCGCGCGGTTGCGCTGACCCGGCACGCGATCACCGGCCTGCACGCGTTGGAATATGTCGGCGGTGATGCGCTGCGCTGGACCCACCCGGCCTGCCTCCTGCGCCTCGCCGCCGGCCGCAAGGTGATGGTGAAGCTTGAAACGCGCAACCTGCGTCCGGGACTTGCGGCGCACCATCTCCAGGCCGTCTCGCTCGGCGGCAAGCCGGCAGCGATCGAGATCGACGGGGCCGGCTGTGTCTGGTTGCGCGTCGAAACTCCGTCGGCGGCGTCAGGCGTCGCCGACCTCGTGCTAATCGCGCCCGAGCTGGTCGAGCCGACGATCGCAGGCCAACCCGGCCGCCGCCTCGGCCTGCCGCTGTTCGGCGTCACGGTCGAGTTCGGCTAGCATCTGGCAAACAAGCCGCGCGCCGTTCCCCCCTCACCGCCCCGGCCAGGACGGCTTGCGCTTCTCGCTGAACGCCCGCAGGCCCTCCTTGGCGTCCTCGGTCATCGCCAGGAGCGCGATCTGGCTCTCGGTGTAGGCGATGCTCTCGTCGAAGGACATCGAGGCGATGGCCCGCATCGCGTATTTGCCGCGGCGGATCGCGGTCGGGGATTTGTCGATGATGCGGCCGATCAGCCAGTCGACTTTTGCGTCAAGCTCGGCTGCCGGAACGACATAGTTGAGCAGTCCCGCGGCCTGCGCTGCGCGGGCGTCAAAGGGCTCGCCGGTGAGCGCCCATTCGTTGACCAGGCGCGGCGGCGCGATGTTCTGCAGCAGGCTCAGCACCTGCATCGGAAACACGCCGACCTTGACCTCGGGCAGGCCGAAGATGACGTTGTCGGCCGCAACCGCCATGTCGGTCATGCACAGCAGCCCCATGCCGCCGGCCATGCAGACGCCGCCGACGCGGGCGATCGCCGGCTTGGTCGCATTCTGCGACAGCCGCAACAGATCGGCATAGTCGACATTGGGCTTTGCATAATCCGTCGCGAAGGCCGCACCGGAATTCTGCAAATCCGCACCGGCGCAGAACGCCTTGTCACCGGCTCCCGTCAGTACGATGACGCGGACGTCCTTGTCGTCATGCGCATCGCGATAGCCCCTGGCGATGCCGGCGATCACATCGCCGTTGAGCGCATTACGCTTCTCTGGCCGGTTGATCGTAATCCAGAGCGCCTGCCCGCGCTTCTCTGTGATGACGCTGCTCGTATCGGTCATGGTTTGCTCCCGTTTGACGCCATTTGCGGCAGCCCAACCCGCCAGCGCAAGCGCAAACTGCGACATTGCGGGTGGCCTAGCGCCTTGGCGCAACTTCGCTTCGCGATTGAAATATAGGGGGCGGCCGCTATCTTGAGTGCAGATTTCATCACCGAAGAGCAATTCATGCGAACCGCCGTCGCGTTGTTGCTGACAGGTTTGATTGCCGTTCTCGCCAGCGCCGAAGGCCGGGCCGCCGATCCGTCCCGGATGGCGCTCGTGATCGGCAATGCAAAATATCCGGACAACGAGTTCGTCCTGACGGATGCGGCCAACGACACCCAGGACATTGCCGAGGAGCTGAAGCGCGACGGCTTCGTCGTCGACCGCCAGAGCGACCTCACCGGCGACGGCATGCGCCAGGCGCTCGATCGCTTCTACGCCAGGATTGCGCAGGGTTCGACCGCGCTCTTCTTCTTCGACGGTTTTGGCATCCAGTCCAATCGGCAGACCTACCTGCTGCCGGTCGACGCTCAGGTCTGGACCGAGCCGGACGTATCGCGCGACGGTTTTGCCCTCGAGGCCATTTTGGGCGAGATGAACAGCCGCGGTGCCGGCATCAAGATCGCGATCATTGACGCTTCCAGGCGCAATCCGTTCGAGCGGCGCTTCCGCCGCTACTCCGCCGGCCTCGCGCCCGTCATCACCCCCAATAATTCGATCGTCATCTACTCGACCGCGCTCGGCTCCGTCGTCAGCACCAGCAAGAACGACCGCGGCCTGTTCGTCACCGAGTTGCTGCGCGAGATCCGCACGCCGAACGTCAGCGTCGAGCAGGCATTGACGAACACCAAGAACGGCGTGGTTCGGGCGACCAACCAGGAACAGGTGCCGTGGCTGACATCATCATTGACGTCGGAGTTTTCCTTCGCCGCCCTCAGCACGCGGCCGCCGGACGCCAAGCCCGTGGACCAGACGCAGCAGAAGCAGGAACCGCAAAAGCAGGAGCCGCCAAAGCAGGGAACGCAGAAGCAGGAGCCGCCGAAACCGGTGTGCGAAGCGCCGAGACCGGACAGCCCGCCGAGCGCGGATGACCTCGCCAAGGATCCTGTCATCGCGGACCTCACCCGCAAGATCGCCGCGAATTCCAATGACGCCAACGCCCGCTACAAGCGCGGCCAGGTCTATGCGATCAAGCACGCCTATCCGCAGGCGATGGCCGACTTCGACGCCGTGATCAGGCTCAACCCGAGAGACGCGGAAGCGCTGAACAACCGCTGCTGGACGCGCGCCGCGACCGGCGATCTGCAGGTCGCGCTCGCCGACTGCAACCAGGCGCTTCAGCTCGATCCCGGGCTGACCGACGCGCTCGACAGCCGCGGGCTGGTGAACCTCAAGCTCGGCAAGACGGCCGAGGCGATCAAGGATTATTCGGACGCGATCCAGCGCAACCCGCGCTCGTCCTCGTCGCTGTTCGGCCGCGGCGTCGCGGCACGCAAGAGCGGCGGCGACGGCTCGGTGGACATCGCGCTCGCCAAGTCGATGGATCCCAACATCGCCAAGGAATTTGCCGGCTATGGCGTGACGGAGTGCGTGCCCTAACCTACAGCAGCCTTCCTGATCCAGACCTTGTTGTCGTGGAACGCAGCACCGCCGATCGGCGCAATCGTGTCCGCGCCGGTCAGCACATTGATGCCGCGGCCGCCGATATGGTCCTTGTTCGGATGGATGGACTCCGCGATCAGCACGCCGCGCCGCACACCGTCAAACAGCGTCGCGATCAGCGAGGTCTCGCCGCGCATATTGCCGAGCGTCACCGCGTCGCCCTCGGCGATGCCGAGCGCGGCGGCATCCAGCGGATGGATCATCACGCTCGCCTTGCCCTCGCGCGCCTGAGAACCCGGCGTCTCGTTGAAGGTGGTGTTGAGGAAGCCGCGCGAGGGGCTGGTTGCCAGGCGGAACGGATGGTTCTGATCTGCCTGCTCGATCACGGCCCAATGGTCGGGCAGCGACGGCATCTTGTCGAAATCGCCCATCATCAGGCCGAACGGCGGATTGGCCCAGTCCGCCTTGAAATGGAATTTCTTGTCGGCATGCGCAAAGCCGTCGAGATAATGCGAGGTGCGGAAGTCCGGCTGCAGATCGCGCCAGAGATCGGCTTCGAGTGCCGCGATATCGCCGTGGCCGCTCAGCTTGAGCGTCGCATCGATCAATTCGCGCGGCGACATCTCAAATCCCCGATGCCTCGCACCGACGCGTTTGGCGAGCGCCTGAAGCACCTCGTGGTTCGAACGGCACTCGCCGGGCGGATCGATCAGCTTGGCGCCGACCGAGATGTGCTGATGACCACCGCCGTAATAGAGGTCGTCGTGCTCCATGAACATCGTCGCCGGCAGCACGATGTCGGCCATCTGCGCCGTCTCGGTCATGAACTGCTCGTGCACGGCGACGAACAGGTCCTCGCGCGCGAACCCCTGGCGCACCAGCACCTGCTCCGGCGCGACCGTCATCGGATTGGTGTTCTGGATCAGCATCGCCTTGACCGGTCCCCTGCCGTGCAAGGCTTCGGCATCGCCGGTCAGGATGCGGCCGATCTGGGACTGGTCGAGCGCGCGCGTCGAGCGGTCGATCGCGTCATGGCCCTCGATAATGGATTCGTCGAAATGCCACAGCGCATAATTGTTGAAGAAGGCGCCGCCGCCCTCGTATTGCCAGGCGCCGGTCACCGCGGGAATGCAGTTGGCCGCATGCATCTGCGCCGCGCCGTTGCGCGTGCGGGTAAAGCCGTAGCCGTAGCGGAAGAAGGTGCGCTTGGTCTCGCCGACCGCCTTTGCAAACGCCTCGATCTCGGCAACGGGCACGCCGCAAATCGCCGACGCCCATTCCGGCGTGCGCGTCTTCAGATGCGCTTCGAGCTCGGCCGGGCAATCCGTGTACTTATCCATGTAGGCGCGGTCGGCATAGCCGTCGCGAAACAGCACGTGCATCACGCCGCAGGCGAAGGCGCCGTCGGTACCGGGACGCAGGATGATCTTGATATCAGCCTGCTTCATGGTGTCGTTGTCGTAGATGTCGACCGCCGCGATCCTGGCGCCGCGCTCCTTGCGCGCGCGGGAGGCGTGCGTCATCACGTTGACTTGCGTGTTGACGGGGTTGGTGCCCCAGATCACGACGAGGTCGGAGACGCCCATCTCGCGCGGGTCGGCGCCTGCGATCTTGCCGGTGCCGATGGCAAAGCCGACACGGGCGACGTTGGCGCAGATGGTCGAATAGAAGCGCGAATATTTCTTCACATGCGTCAGCCGGTTGAGGCCGTCGCGCATCACGAGCCCCATCGTGCCCGCGTAGTAGTAAGGCCAGATCGCCTCCGCGCCGAACTCGCGCTCGGCCGCGTTGAAGCGATGCCCGATCTCGTCCAGCGCCTCGTCCCAGGAGATCCGCGCGAACTGGCCGGACCCCTTCGGCCCAATGCGGCGCATCGGATGCGTCAGCCGCTCGGGGTGGTGGATCCGCTCGGCGTAGCGGGCGACCTTGGCGCAGACGACGCCGGCCGTGTAGGTCTGCTGCTTTGAGCCGCGGACCCGGCCGATGCTCCGTCCCTCGACCACCTCGACATCGAGGGCACAGGCCGAAGGACAGTCGTGCGGACAGGTGGAGTGGCGGATCTCGATCTTGGCGTGCTGGTTCATGGCCAGCTTGGTAACACCGAATTACCGGCCGACCGAGCGCATTTATCCACCAATGCCCATGCAATTTGCTCAGGCCATGCGGAGTCCCGGTTCCGGCCGGATGCGGCACAACCGCACCGAAAACCCGTCGATATTCCCGCGCAAATCGACTTTGTGAGGCGTCGACATCGGGCCTGCCGCGCCGCTACATTGCCGGCCAACAAGAACGACATAAGGGAGGCGGGCATGGCGAGCCCACAGGCAGGCCGAAGAACAGGCCGAAGATTCGTGCTGGCTCTGGCTGCAATCCTGCTCACCGCCGTTGCGCTACCCCAGCGTTCTCTGGCCCAGGATTACCCGAACCACGCGGTCCGGATCATCGTCCCCTTCGGCCCGGGCGGACCGGCCGACGTCGCCGCCCGGCTCCTCGGCAATGTCCTTCAGGAGACGTTTGGACAGCCCTTCGTGGTCGAGAACCGCACCGGCGCCGGCGGCGTGATCGGCACGGTGGAGGCGGCCAAGGCGCCGGCCGACGGCTACACGCTGCTGATGATGTCCAATACGCAAACCGCGAACGAGTCGTTGCTGAAGCCGGATCAGCGCAAATACGAGTTGATGCGCGACCTCGCGCCGATTGCGCCGGTGAACTATTCCGACCTCGTGATCGTGGTGCACCCGGCGGTTCCGGCCAAGACCTTGCAGGAGTTCATCGCGCTGGCAAAGGCGCAACCGGGCAAGCTGAACTACGCCTCCTCCGGCCAGGGCACGCCCTATCACATGGCGGGCGAGCTGTTCAAAGCCATGGCCGGCATCGACGTCGTCCACGTGCCCTATCGCAACAGCGGCGAGGCCCGAAGCGGCGTCATCGGCGGGCAGGTGCAGATGATGATCGACGCGGTGCCGGCGATGGCGCCCAATATCGGCGAAAACCAGGTGAGCGCGCTCGCCACCACCGGCAAGCAGCGCTCGAGCGTGCTGCCGAATACCCCGACGGCGAACGAGGCCGGCGTTGCCGGATACGAAGCGACCATCTGGCTCGGCCTAATGGCGCCGGCCGGCACGCCGAAGCCGATCATCGACAAGCTCAACGCCGCCGTGAACGGCGTGGTGAAACGGCCTGACATCGTCAAGCTCTGGACCGAGCAAGGCGCGGTGCCGATGGCGATGACGCCGGAAGAGTTCGACAAATTCCTGCGCGGCGACATCGTCAAATGGGCCGATGTCGTCAAGAAATTCGAGAAGTCCTGAGGCCGTCGCGCAGCCATGCCGAGCATTCGATTTCGCCTCAATGGCGTCGAGACTGCGATCGACGCCGACCCGGCTCAAACGCTGCTCAGCGCATTGCGCGGCGCGCTCGGCCTGCCTGGCACCCATTTCGGCTGCGGCGCCAATGAATGCGGCGCCTGCTATGTCATGGTCGGGGATCGCGCAATGGCTTCGTGCGACATGCCGCTGTGGTCGGTTGCCGACAAGGACGTCACGACGGTCGAAGGCCTTGGCGATCCCGATCATCCGCATCCACTACAGCGTGCCTTCATCGCCGAGCAGGCGATGCAGTGCGGCTACTGCATCTCGGGAATCCTGGTCAGCGCGGCCGCCTTGCTGAAACGAAATCCGGCGCCAACTGAAGCCGACGTCAGGCTGGCGCTCGATCGCAACCTCTGCCGGTGCGGGTCGCACAATCGGATCGTGCGGGCCGTGTTGCGCGCGGCATCCGAAATGGCAGCGTCATGAGCACGCCGTCCCCTGCCCCCAAATTGCCGGTCAGCCTCGCAGCAAACCCGAGACTGTCGTCCTGGGTGAGTTTTGCGCGCGACGGCCGGGTGACGATCTCACCCGGTAAGGTCGAAATCGGCCAGGGCATCGTCACCGCGCTGGCGCAGATTGCCGCCGACGAACTCGACGTCGATATCAGCCGTATCGAGATGATCCGGGCGTCGACGGCCGCGAGTCCAAACGAAGGTGTCACGTCAGGCAGTCTCTCGATCCAGCAATCCGGCCGCGCGTTGCGTCAGGTCTGCGCCGAGGTTCGCCAGATCTTCGTCGCTACGGCGGCGAACCGGCTCGGCGTCGATCAATCCGCACTCGGGATCGAGGACGGCACGATCCTCGGGCCGGGTAACGTCAGAACCAGCTATTGGGAGCTGGCCAGCGATGTCTCGCTCGACCGCGACGCAACCGCGAGCGTGGCAGCCAAGCCAATTGCGGCGCGCAGCGTAGCCGGTCATTCCGTTCAACGCATCGACATCCCCGACAAGGTCTTCGCGCGTCCGCGCTTCATCCACGATTCCCCGCTAGCAGGAATGCTGCATGGCCGCGTGCTGCGGCCGGAAATCTCCGGCGCGAAGCTCGTTGCGCTCGATGAAGAGGCGGCGCGGAGAGTAGCTGGTCTCGTCGCCATCGTACGCGACGGCAGCTTTGCCGGCGTCGTCAGCGAAACCGAGGACGGCGCCGAAGCGGCGCTGAAGGCGTTGCACAGGGGCGCGACATGGTCCGACGGCGCGCCGCTGCCGGACGAGGATGACCTCGCCGCCTTTCTGAAAAGCCAGCCCGTCGAGAGCACCGTCATCGATACCAGGACCTCAACAACACCGGGCAAGATCGCCCGCACCATCCGGCGCCAGTATACCCGTCCCTACATCGCGCACGCCTCGATCGCGCCGTCCTGCGCCATGGCGCAGTGGGACGGTGATCGCGTCCGGGTCTGGACGCACAGCCAGGGCGTCTATCTCCTGCGCGCCGACCTCGCGATCGTGCTCAAGCTGCCGGCGGAGAACATCACCGTCGAGCACATGGAAGGCGCGGGCTGCTATGGGCACAATGCAGCCGACGACGTCGCGCTCGACGCCGTGCTGCTCGCAAGGGCGACGAACGGCCGCCCCGTTCGGGTGCAATGGTCGCGGCACGACGAGATGTCGCACGCGCCGTTCGGCGCGGCCATGGCGATCGAGATCGAGGCCGATCTCGATGCCGGCAACGAGATCGTCGGCTGGCGGCACTCGATCTGGAGCAACGGCCATGCCGCCCGTCCCGGGCGCGCCGCGCAGCCCGCCCTGCTCGCGGCCACCGAGATCGCAAATCCTTACCCCCGCATGATCTCGTCCAACCCGCCGGCGGCCAATGGCGGCGGCGGCGACCGCAATTCTGTGCCGCTTTACGACTTCCCGGCCTGGACCATCGCGAGCCACCGGCTCCTGACCATGCCGGTCCGCACCTCGGCGCTGCGGACGCTGGGTGCCCAGGGCAACGTGTTCGCAATCGAATCGCTGCTCGACGAGATCGCCGCGCTGCGCGGCGAAGATCCCATCCAGTTCCGCCTGCGACATCTGCGGGACGAGCGCGCGAAGGACGTGCTGCGGGCAGCCGCCGCGCGCGCAAGGTGGAAACCGGAGAAGACGAGCGGGGTCGGCTACGGCGTCGGCCTGGCGCGCTACAAGAACACCGGTGCCTATTGCGCTGCGATTGCCGAGATCGAGGGAGCGGACGACATCCGCGTGAGACGCCTGACGCTTGCGGTCGATGTCGGCGAGGCCATCAATCCGGACGGTGTGAGCAACCAGATCGAGGGCGGCGCGATCCAGGCGACGAGTTGGGTGCTGAAGGAGCGCGTCCGCTTCGATCGCGCCCGCATCACCTCGACATCGTGGACTGATTATCCGATCCTGACCTTCGGCGAGGTGCCCGTGGTCGACGTCGAGATCGTCCAACGGCCGGAGATCGAGCCGGTCGGCGCCGGCGAGGCCGCGCACGGTCCGGTAACGGCGGCAATCGCCAACGCCGTGTTCGATGGCCTCGGCGTACGCGTTCGCGACCTCCCGATCACCCGCGACAGGCTGATCGCAGCAATGGAGCTCACCTCGTGACGGCAGTGAACATTTTGAGCGGCGGTGCGGCGCAAGGTCTCGTACACGGTCTTGCCGCGGGGTTCAAGGCGCAGACCGGCTTCGAGATCGACGGCGAATTCGGCGCCGTCGGAATCATGGCGGACAAGCTCCGGAACGGCGCCGCGGCCGATCTCATCATCCTGACACGCGCGCTCGTGACAAAGCTCGCCGACGAGAAGCTCGTGGCGCCCTCCTCGATCGCCGATATCGGCGTGGTCGAGACCGCACTTGCGGTCCGCACCGGCGATGCCAAGGTAGCAGTCAAGACCGAGGCGGATCTGCGCGACGCGCTCCGCGACGCCGATGCGATCTATGTCCCGGATACCAAGGCCTCGACCGCGGGCATGCACGTCGCCAAGGTGCTGGACCAGCTCGGCATCGCCTATGAAGTTGCATCGCGCCTGAAGATCTTTCCGAACGGCGCGACCGCGATGCGGGAACTTGCGGCGTCAAGCGCAAAGCGGCCGATCGGCTGCACGCAGGCGACCGAAATCATCGCGACGGAGGGCCTCACCCTGTCAGGCGCACTTCCCCCGGGATTCGACCTGACGACGATGTACACCGCCGGCGTCACGGCGCGCGCGGCCTACCCTGCGCAGGCCCGCACATTGATCGATCTGCTCGTTGGCGCAGACACCCGGGAGCTGCGCGTGCGCGCAGGCTTTGCCGGCTAGATCGACAGGCTTAGTCTACCTGTTCAACTGCGTGAGCCCGGTCGGAGGCCCGTCCACGGCCGTCCAGCCGCCGTCGACGAACAGCGTGCTGCCGCTGACATAGCTCGCCGCATCGGAGGCGAGATAGGCGACCGCGGTCGCGACTTCGTCGGCGCTGCTCCAGCGGTTGAACACGGTGTGCCCGGCATAGAGGTTGTAGATGTCGGGACGCTCTTTGAACGGGCCGGTCAGCGCGGTCTCCGCGATGCTCGGCGCGATCGCATTGACGCGAACGCCGGCGCGGCCGACCTCGGAGGCAAAGCCCTTCACCAAAAGTCCGATCGCCGCCTTGGTCGATCCGTAAACGGCAAGGCCGGGCTCGATCGTCACCGCGCGCACCGAGGAGCAGGCGATGATGCTGCCGCCCTTCTGCTCGACCATGATGCGGCCAAAGGCCTGGAAGAACCACACGGTGCCTTTGACATTGAGCGTGACGACGCGGTCGAGATCCTCCTCGGTGTAGTCGAGGATGGTCTTGCGGATGTTGAGCCCGGGCGTCGTCACGGCGATGTCGAGCCGCGGAAATTTCTCCATCACCGTCCCGGCGAGCGCGGCGACACTGGCAGCACTGGCTGCATCGCAAGCGGCAGCCTCGGCCCAACCGCCCTTGTCACGAATGGCGGCGGCCGTCGCTTCCGCGGCCTCAAGCGCGCGATCGGCGCAGACGACGCGGGCGCCAAGCCCGGCCAGCGCCTCGGCCGATGACTTGCCGATGCCTGAGGCGGCGCCGAGCACCACGGCCGTCTTGCCGGTGAGATCGAAGAGCTTGCGATAGTCGGTCACGAACAGATTCTCCCTGCTTCTGTGACGCAAAGTATCGCAAGGCCCGTTGGCGGGCCAAGGCCGGCGTACGCGCGGCAGCTATCCTTTATAGCCCATCAGCAGGCGCGGCAGCCAAAGCGAGAAGGCTGGGACGTAAGTCACGAACATCAGCGCTGCGATCAGGGCGGCGTAGAACGGCAGGATGGTGCGCATCACCGCGCCCACCGAGATGCCGCCGATGGCGCAACCGACGAACTGCGTCGTTCCGACCGGCGGGGTGTTCAGCCCCAGCGCGCAGTTGATCAGCATCAGCATGCCGAACTGCACGGGATCCATGCCCGCCTTCATCGCGATTGGCAGGAAGATCGGGGTGCAGATCAGGATGGTCGCTGCCATGTCCATGAACGTGCCGAGCACGAACAGGATGATGTTGATGAGCAGGAAGATGACCCAGGGTTCCTGGGACACCTTGCTCATCATGGCGCCAGCGAGATCGGCCACCTCGTAGAGCCCCATCAGGTACTGGAACATGGTGGAGACGCCGATCAGCAGCAGCACCACGCCCGTCGTCTTCACCGCCTTGGCCGCGGCCTTCAGGAAGTTCCTCCAGGTCATGGTGCGGTAGATGAAGAACGTCAGCAGGATCGTGTAGGTGACCGCAACCGCCGCGGATTCAGTTGCCGTGAAGACGCCGGACAGGATGCCCGCCAGGATGATGCCGACGATCAAAAGGCCAGGCAGGGCCGCCGCGAACGAGCGGACAACCTCGGCCCAGCCCGGGAATTTGCCGGCCGGATAGCCCCGCTTCACCGCGACCGCGTAGGCGGCGACCAGCATACACGTCATCAGCACGAGCGACGGCAGGAGGCCGGCGGCGATCAGCGCGCCAATCGACACCTTGCCGCCGGCGGCGAGCGCATAGATGATCATGTTGTGACTGGTCGGCATCAGCGCACCGACCAGCGAGGCATGGGTGGTGACGTTGACGGCGTAGTCGGTATCGAAACCTTCCTTCTTCATCATCGGGATCATCACCGCGCCCATCGCCGACACGTCGGCCACGGGCGATCCGGACACGCCGCCGAACAGCGTGCAGGCGACCACGTTCGCCATGCCGAGCCCGCCGCGGATGTGTCCGACGAGGTTCTTGGCGAGCTGCACGATCTTGTCGGCGACGCCGCCATGCAGCATCAGCTCACCGCTGAAGACGAAGAAGGGAATGGCAAGGAACGAGAAGATGTTCATGCCCGACATCATCTGCTGGAAGATGACGGCAACGGGCAGGCCTTCGTAGAGGATGGTACAGATCGCCGAGAGGCCGATCGCGAAGGCGACCGGTACGCCGAGGATGAGGAAGCCGAAGAAGGTGGCGCCGAGAATGATCAATTCCATGACGGAACAACCTCTTCGCCGCGCAGGAGAGCAATGATGTGCTCGATTGAAAATGAGACGATCAGGACGCCGGAGGCGATCAGCGGTACGTAGCGGGCGACCTCCGGGAGGCCGAGATTGGGGATCTTCACGGTTCCGACCGAAGCGCCGAGTATCCAGCCATTGTAGGCCATCGCGATACCGAACACGGCCACCAGAACGTGGATCACGAGCTCGATTCCTTCTCGCGTACGATCCGGAAGCATCACCAATAGACTATCCATTCCGATGTGCCCGGCATCGCGCACACCGACCGCGGCACCGATCAGCGTGACATACAGGATGAGAACCAGCGCAAGGTTCTCCGTCCAGGTCGGGCTGGAATTGAGCACGTAGCGTCCGAACACCTGGTAGAACACGACGACGACGATGACGAACAGGCCGCTCACCGACACATACATGCCCGCGCGAGCGATCGGGGCATTGATCCGCGACAGCAGGCCGGTAGACGGCCGCGGCGCAGCGGCTTCCCCCTCCGGTCCGTGGCTTGCGAGCTGTGGGTCTGACATCGGCGTCTCCTTGGCGAGGGTCCGGCGTCGCCGGTCGGCGACGCCGGAATCCGGCGCTATACTCTTACTTCGTATCCTGGATACGCTTGACGAGGCTCTGCAGCTTTTCGTCAGCGGCGAACTTCGCGTAGACCGGCTTCATCGCATCGACGAATTCCGCCTTGTTGGCGATCGTGATGACCTGAACGCCGGCCGCCTCGACGGTCTTGCGGGAAGCCTGCTCACGCTCGTCCCAGAGCTTGCGCATGACCGGCACCGAGTCCTTGGCCGCCTTGCGGATCGCCGCCTGGTCTTCCTTGCTCAGCGTGTCCCAGACCTTCTTGGACATCACCAGAACTTCGGGCGCCAGGGAGTGCTCGGTGATGTTGTAGAACTTGGCGGCCTCGAAGTGCCGCGACGACTCGTAGGAGGGCCAGTTGTTTTCGGCCGCGTCCACGAGACCGGTCTTGAGAGCGGTATAGACCTCGCCATACGGCATCGGCGTCGGGTTGGCGCCGAGGCTCTGGATCATGCCGACCCACAGGTCGGATTGCTGCACGCGGATCTTCAGGCCCTTGAGGTCGGCAAGCGACTTGACCGGGGCCTTGACGGTGTAGATGGACCGGGCGCCGCTGTCGTAATAGGCAAGGCCGACCAATCCGGCGGGCTCCATGGCCGCCAGGATCTCATCGCCGATCGGCCCGTCGAGGACGGTGCGCATGTGCTTGGTGTCCCGGAAGATGAAGGGCAGGCACAGCGTGATGGTTTCCGGCACGAAGTTGTTCAACGGCGATGCGTTGATCCGCATCATGTCGAGCGCGCCGATCTTCAGTTGCTCGATGGTGTCCTTCTCGGAGCCCAGGGCTCCGTTGGGGAACACTTTCACGCCGAGCTTGCCGCCGCTCGCCGCCGCGAGCTCCTTGCCCATGGACTTGACGGCCTCGACGGTCGGATAGTCGGCGGGGTGTACGTCGGCAGAGCGGAAATCGCGGGCGCTCGCCAGCGGCGCCGTGATCGCCAGTGCCGCAGCTGCAATGATACCGGTTAGTGTCTTCATCTGGTCTCTCCTCCTGAGTTGATTATGTCGTCGTTGCGCAGATGCTGTGGACCGCCTTAGGGCGCTCCTCTTCAGGTGTGAAGTCAAGCGTCACAAACGCACCACCTTGGTAGGATTGTGCGATCGAATCGAGCGGATTCGGCTGCTTCATGATCTCCGCCGCGAAGTCCTCGGCGTTGTCGCGTGGAGAATAGCCGATCTCGACTGAATTCAGCGGAGAAAGGTAGCTGCGCGTGTTGTTGGATACGCCCCAAACAGCGACATAGCCGACCGCCGGCGCCCTGATGCAGGACAGCGCGAGGGAAACCATGTCGTCATGGCTGAGCCAGGTGCTCAGGTGCCGGGCGTTCGAAGGACGGGGCTCGCAGCTCCCGATCCGGAGGGAGATTCCCTCGATTCCGTGCTTGTCCCAGTACATCCGCGCCAGTCCCTCGCCCCACATTTTCGACAAGCCGTAAAGACCGTCGGGGCGAAATGGCGCATCGGGAGAGAGCTTCGCGCTCACCGGGTGCATGCCGAAGGCGTGGTTCGAACTGGCGAATACGATACGCTTGACGTTGTTGCGGCGCGCCCCTTCGTAAACCTGGTGCAGGCCGATCAGGTTATTCTCGATGATTTCCGGCAGGGGCCGCTCGACGCTTGTCCCGGCGAGGTGAATCAGCACGTCCACGCCCTTGAGGAAGCGATCGACGAATGCGGCATCGCGAAGGTCGCCGTTCACGACATCCTCGCCTTCGTGCTGCGGCGCGATCGAAGGCTTCCAGCCGGCGGAGCGCAGGTCGATGCCGTGCCTCGGCAACTGAGCGCGCAGCAGGTTGCCAATGTTGCCGCTTGCCCCGGAAAGCGCGACCTTCATCGCGGCCTCATGCTCGTCGTATCCATGGATGTTCCTCTGGTGCTTGTGCTCGACCGCTATTGGTTGCGGCTTGGAGGTTCGGACGAGACGGTTGCCCGTCCCTGTGCGAACGTGCTGCGTCAGCGCGATATCGCCAGTATCGTCCCTAGGACGGGCGGCATTCCCTGTCCAAGCCAAATCCGGCATCGATCAATGCAGGAGTTGCATCGATGGATCGCGCGGGGGACGTCGCCTGCGCGTCGCTTGACGTCGCCGGTGCGTCGCTTGACGTCGCCGGTGCGTCGCTTGACGTCAGCCGCGCGTGCCCCGCAAGATGCCTCCAACGATGGAAACGTCTTGAGGAAATGCCATGCCGCGGAAGCTGATCGACATCTCCGTGCCGCTGCAGAACGACGTACCGGCCGATCCGCCGGGCAACCATCCGACGATCCAGTACATCGATCACAGCCAAGGCCTGCCGCGCATGCTGCAGTTCTTCGACGGGCTGAAGGCCGCGGACCTGCCGGATGGACAAGGCTGGGCCGTCGAGCAGGTCTCGCTGTCGACCCACAACGGCACTCATCTCGATGCGCCCTGGCATTTTCATCCCACCATGAATCGCGGCGAGCGCGCCTGGACGATCGACGAGGTACCGCTGGAATGGTGCCTGCAGCCGGGCGTCAAGCTCGACTTCCGCCACCTGCCCGACGGCTATGTGGCGACGCCGGAGGATGTCGAGAAGGAGCTGAAGCGGATCGGGCACACGCTGTCGCCGCTGGAGATCGTGGTGGTCAACACCAGCGCCGGCGCCAAGTTCGGGCGGCCCGACTACGTCAATTCAGGCTGCGGCATGGGCTATGACGCCACGATGTATCTGCTCGAACGCGGCGTGCGGCTCACCGGCACCGACGGCTGGAGCTGGGACGCGCCCTTCGTCTTCACCGCGAAGAAATATGCCGAGACCAGGGATGCAAGCCTGGTCTGGGAAGGCCACAAGGCCGGACGGCACATCGGCTATTGCCATCTCGAGAAGCTGCACAACCTCGACAAGCTGCCATCGACGGGATTCACCGTCTCGTGTTTTCCGGTCAAGATCGAGCGGGCGTCGGCGGGCTGGACCCGCGCGGTCGCCATCATCGACGACTGACGCCGCCTCGCGCGATCACTCGCCTTCGGGGCCGCTCTCGGCGAGCTCGCGCAGCGCATCAGTGTCGAGCACAACGATGGCGCCATGCTCGAGGCGCACCCAGTTGCGACCGGCCCAGGCGCGGAGCTGTTTGTTGATGCTCTCGCGCGTCATGCCGACCATCTCGCTGATCTCCTGCTGGGTGATCGCGAGCGTGCCGCTGCCGGAATCGAGCTTGCGCTCTTCGGTCAGTCCGAGCAGCGCGCTCGCGAGCCGCCCAGGGAGGTTTTGCAGAATCACCTGCTCGACCTGCTGGCTGGTCCAGCGCAGGCGTGCGCACAGCAGCTCGATGAACTTCATCGCCAGAGCCGGCTGGCTCTTCACGAAGGGCAGGAAGTCGCGGCGATCGATAATGTAGAGCTCGCAATTGGTGTTGGCGGTCGCGTCGGCCGACCGCGGCGCGCCGTCCAGGACGGCGATCTCGCCAAAAATTTCTCCCGGTCCGATCAAATTGAGAATGGCATTCCGGCCGTCGGGCGACGAGGAGGATATCTTCACCGTGCCCGAGACCACCGCAAACAGATTGTTGCCGGGGTCGCCCTTGGCCGCGATGGTCGCGCCGCGCTTCACGGTGGAGTGCTTGGCGTAGCGGCAGAGCTGATCGAGCGCGTCGGGCTCCAGATCCGCGAAGATCGGGTGCTTGCGCAGAACCGATAGCTTGTTGCCCGACGATTGTCGGGGATCGCCGGTCTTGTCCTGAGGCACGCCGCCGGGCTCCTAAGACTGCGAGGCACTTGGGTTCCTGCGTAGTCAACGTTGCCAAGCTTTTCAACCGGAAACCATGTGCCCGGTTTTAGACAAGTGCTGCGAAAATGCGATGGATCGCGCCGGGGAGCACGCAGCCGCAAGCTGCGCCGATGCGTTTCAGGCGATGCAGAGTTGCAGGGGCCGCGGAGCGCGGTTTTGCCCTGGATGCGGAGCTCGCACGGCAATCGCCGCTGTGGAACCCGGCCCTGGCGGTGCGTCAGAGAGGTGATTCCGGCGGCGGAGGCTTCAACGCCTGCCCGGTTCGTTCGGTTTGAGGTCGCGCGTCTGCCGGTCGGCCCACGCCAGGACCGCAGCGAACGCAACAAAGACGGCAACAACGGCAATGGTCATCAGCAACGCGTCGGTCGGCATCCTGCCCTCCCTCGAAATTTGAGGGCATTATTTTTCCGCGGCCGCCGGACGTCTTTGATCGGGATCAAATTTTGGAGATCGCTCGTGGAAAGGCCGGCTCAGGCCGCAGCCAAGGCCTCCGCGCGCGCCGGATCGAGCAGGCTGATACCGCCGTGGATGATCTCGATCACCCCGTCGCGCTCGAGCTTGGTGAAGGTGCGGCTGACCGTTTCGATGGTCAGGCCGAGATAATCCGCGATGTCCTGCCGGCTCATCGGCAGCGGCACCGTATTCGACGGCCCGTTGAGCGGGACGAGCCGCTCGCGCCAACTCAGGAGAAAGGTCGCAACCTTCTCCTCCGCCGAGCGGCGGCCAAGCAGGACCATGTGTTCGCGCGCCTGGGTCAATTCGCGAATCGCCAGTTCGTTGATGCGCCGCAGAAGATGCGGCCTGTCCTCGATGAAGCGGCCGAACGGCACCTTGGCAAACTGGCAAACCGCCACCGAACCGATTGCATCGGCCGAAAAATTGTGCCGGCCCGAGATATTCATCCCCAGGAAGTCGCCGGGGAGCGCAAATCCGACGATCTGCCGCCGTCCGTCCGGCAAGAGCTTGTAGAGCCGCATGACCCCGTCGAGCACGTTGAAATAGGAGGTCGTGATGTCTTCCTCGGAGAAGACCGTCTCGCAGGTCGAGAACTGGACGCGACGTCCCAAATGCTCCAACTGGCGCAGCTCGGCCGCATCGAGCGCCGAGCAGACACTGGATCCGCGTATCGAACAGTCCTTGCAGAAATTCCCGTTCGGCTCAAACGTGACCACGGAAGGCTTCATCCATAGCTCCAGACAGGCGTCGGGCTGACGTCCGCCCCTGGCCGTCCACCACGCTGCGGCATTTTACTGCGCTGTCACAAAGCCACTTGACCCAGATCAAGTTTGGGCAACCTCGCCACCCTATTCTGCGGCGCAAGCCGATGAGACCCCCGCATGCTGCAATCCGCCCTTCGCCAGACCCTGGTCGCGCTGCTCCTGATGTCGCCAGCGCTGGCCGCGACCAAGGCCGAGCAGCGCGGCAAGGCGTATGCGCGCGCCAATTGCGCGGGTTGCCACGCCATCGACCGGAAATCGCAAAGCCCGCTCCAGATCGCTCCGCCGTTCCGGACCCTGCATCAGCGCTACCCGATCGAGACCCTCGGCGAGGCCTTGGCCGAAGGTATCCAAACCGGTCACGCCGACATGCCCGCCTTCGAGCTCAGTCCGGACCAGATCCACGACCTGCTGTCCTACCTCAAGACCCTGGAATGACGGCGGCGGCTATGCCGACTGCACCGTCCAGCCGACCAGCTCCTTGGCGATCCGGCCGAACGCCGCGTTGAACGCCGCAACCGCCGCCGCCGGCTCGATCTTGTCGAGCTTTTCGCTGGCCTCCACCAGGCGCGAGGCGATCACCTTGCCACTCTTGTCGACGATCCGGGCCGACAGTGCGATCTCGGCCTGCGGCTCGCCCTCCGCCACGATGCGGAAGCGGCGGATGTCGATCAGCAACTGATTGCCGGGCTGGCCGACATCGGTCGCGCGCAGCGGCGCGTGCGCGATGTCGTAGTTCTCAAAACTGTCGATCAGCCGCGCCTGCAACAATTTTGGAATGCTGTCAGCCCACAGAAATTCGGCGAAGCCCGGATAGTCCTTGACCGGCGAGAACAGCATGCGCTGCGTCTGCAGCATCGCGACCGCGGTCGGCTCAGGGATCGCCAGCGGCTCGGACAATGTCTTGCCGGCCGGTCCGAGCTTGTCGGGCGCACGCAGATCGAAGGTGATCTTCTGCGCCTGGGTGCCGCCGCCGGTCATCTTCTCGAGCCCCGCGACGATGCTGTCGAGCTTGCCGGTGTTGCGCGCCAGCCCGTCGGAAAACGTCCTCAAATTGGCGATGGTGTCCTTCAACGGGCCAGAGTTCTCCTCCAGCACCGAATCGACCCGGCGCAGCGCGTCGCGCGCGGCTTGCGTCATGCTCTGGCCCGCGCCGGGTTCGGCGATCAGGGTCGGCATCTCGCCGGATTTCGCGACGATCATGCCGCCCTCGAGCGTCACCACGGGCACGCCGGTCAGGCCCTGAAATTCAAGGCCGACCTTGGTGTCGGTGCGCACCGGCGTCGTTGACGCCACCGAGATCGTCGCATTGACGAAGCGCGGATTGTCCTGCGCAAGGCCAAGCTCGGTGACCTCGCCGACCCGGATGCCGTTGAACAGCACGCCGGCGCCGACCAGAAGCCCGGGCACCGGTCCCTGGAACTGAACGCGGTAGCTGGTCCGCGGCCCAATGCCGCCGGCATTGTTGAGCCAGTAGACGAAGCCGAAGACCGCAAGGATCGCGGCCATCACGAAGGCGCCGATCAACACATAGGGAGCGCGGGTTTCCATGTCTCATCTCATCTGGGGTTGCAGCATCTGGGAGCGTTTGCCGTGGAAATAGGCCCTCACCCAGGGATGCTCGGATTGAAGCAGCTCGCGCATCGGTCCGATCGCGACGATCTTGCCATCGGCGAGCGCGGCGACGCGGTCGCAGACCGTGGTGAGGCTTGCGAGGTCATGGGTGACCATGAACACCGTGAGCCCCAGCGTCTTCTGCAAGGTCTTGATCAACGCGTCGAAATCGCCGGCCGCGATCGGATCGAGGCCGGAGGTCGGCTCGTCCAGGAACAGGATGGGCGGGTCGAGCGCGAGCGCGCGGGCCAGCGCCACGCGCTTGGTCATGCCGCCGGACAGCTCTGCCGGATATTTGTCGCCGTCCTGCGCGCGCAGGCCGACCATTTCGAGCTTGGCGATCGCGATCTCGTCCATCAGCTCCTGCGACAGCACGAGATTCTCGCGCAGCGGAAACTGCACGTTCTGCCGCACCGTCAGCGAAGAGAACAGCGCGCCCTGCTGAAACAGGATGCCCCATTTCGTCGCCGCACTCTGCGTGCCGTGGTCGTGCGTGCCACCGATCGGCTGGCCCATCACCTCGATGTCGCCGCTCCGCCGCGGAATGAGGCCGATGATGGTGCGCATCAGGACCGATTTTCCGCCGCCGGAGGCACCGACCAGCCCGAGGATTTCGCCTCTGCGGACATCGAGCGACAGGCGGTCGATCACGATCTGCCGGCCGAAGCCGACGACAAGGTCGCGAACGCGGATCGCGAATGCGGGAGATGCTTCCGCCATCGTCACATTCCGATCGAGGCGAAGAAGATCGCGAACAGGCCGTCGAGCACGATGACGAGGAAGATCGACTTCACCACCGACGTCGTCGTCTGCTTGCCGAGCGATTCCGCGCTGCCCTTGACCCGCAACCCTTCGCTGCAGGCGACGATCCCGATCACCAGCGCCATGAACGGCGCCTTGAGGATGCCGACCTGGAAATGGGTGACCGAAATCGCCTCGTGCAGCCGCGCCAGATAGATCGCCGGCCCCATGTCGCCGTAGAACTGCGCCACCAGCCCGCCGCCATAGAGCGCGGCGATCGATCCGATGAAGGTCAGGATCGGCAGCGCGATGACGAGCGCGGCGACGCGCGGCAGGATCAGCACGTCGACCGGGTTGAGGCCCATGGTCGAAAGCGCATCGATCTCCTCGCGCATCTTCATTGAACCGAGCTCGGCCGTGTAGGCGCTGCCCGACCGTCCCGCCACCATGATGGCGACGATCAGCACGCCGAGTTCGCGCAGGATAAGGATGCCGACCATGTCGACCGTGTAGGACTCCGCGCCGAACCTGCGAAAGTGGAAGAAACCCTGCTGCGCGATGATGGCGCCGATCAGGAAGGTGATGAGCACAATGATCGGAATGGCCTGCCAGCCGATCCGGTAGAGCTGATAGACCAGCGATGTCAGCCGCAGCGAACGCGGATGCCTGACAACGCCGATCAGCGCCGTGAACAGCGAGCCCAGCATTTGCAGGAACACCGCGACATCCTCGCGCGCCCCGACCGTCGCCTTGCCGAGTTCGCCGAGCCGGAAGAGAAGCGGATTGGGCGCAGGTGCAGCTTGCGGAGTGTGGCGATTGACCTGGCGGACCTCGTCCATGAGGCCGCTGTAATTGTCGGCGACGCCGACGATATCGGCCGGCGCACCGTTCGAGCTCACGCGCCGGGACAACTTCTCCAAGAGCCAGGCGCCGAGCGTGTCGAGCTCGCTCACTGCGGCCATGTCGAGCTTCACGCTCTTCGATCGGTCGATTTCGGCCTTGACCGATTGGGAAAGCGCTTCGAGCTTTGCGACATTCGAAGCGATCCACGAGCCGGCCGGGCGCAGTTCGAGCACGTCGCCGGAGGGCGTGGCCGCCAACAGGGGTTCGGAGTTCACAGACAGCTCCTCTTCGGGACGACTGTCCCAAGCCTCTCACCGCTTCTAGGCACGCCGATGGCAGCCGGATTGACCTGCCTCAAACCGAAGGGTCGCCTCGCACGCTGTTGATGCAAATCAATCAAAAAGCCTCGTCGCCTCCTAAGCTTTCCCGGCCCAAACAGGAGAAACTCCATGTTCGACACCGGCAGGATCAGTGACGAGCTGAAGGCGCTGAAGATCGACCTCTCCAGCCTGATGAACACGGCCGGCGAAGAGATGCTGGAGGGCTCGAAGGAGCGCGCCGACGCGCTGGCCGAGCAGATCAAGGCCGCGCTCGCCGAGCTCGGCGAGACCGTGCAGGAGGAGCAGGAGCAGCTCCAGGGGCTGGTTGCCGAACGCCCGATCGCATCACTTGCCTCGGCCTTCGCGCTCGGCGTTGTCGTCGGATTCATGCTGAGGAGGCACTAGGTGAATACGGAGAATGTCGTCAAGCAGCTACGCGTGCTCTGGCGAACCGAGAAGATCATTGCCGACATCCGGCTGCGCCATCTGCTGGTTGGCTTCGGACTGCGTGCGTTTGCCGCACTGATCGCCGCCTTCGGCCTGCTGATGCTGGAGCTGGCGGCCTATTTCGCTCTCGTCCAGGTATGGAGCGCCATTCTGGCTGCGGCGATCCTGGGCGTCATCAATTTTGCCATCGCGGGGCTGCTGTTCGCGATCTCGGCGCGCTCGCCCTCGGGACGCGAGCTCGAGCTTGCCAACGAGATCCATGGCGCCTCGATCGAAGCCTTGCAGATCGAGGCCCGCGCCATGCAGGCGCAGTTCGTCGGCACCCTGCATCATCCGCTCAACGGACTGGTGCCGTTCCTGGTGCCCCTGATCACGATCATCATCAAGAGCCTGAGGAAGCCGGCGGCCGGGCCGCAGGCGGCGGCTGCGGAGCCCAAATAACCCGCAGGGCGCGGCCGTCAGACAAAAACCTCGAAAACAACCCCATGCAAAGTAGCCGGGCCGTGGCCCGGCGCAATCTTCGATTTTTACGAAATTCGCTTGACGCGTCGGGCAAATCGGGGGTATAGTGCCATCATTGCGGAAGTCGCGTTCCCACACCGTCATGGCCGGGCTTGTCCCGGCCATCCACGACTTTTCTCGCGGCTCAAAGAACGTGGATGCTCGGGACAAGCCCGGGCATGACGAGTTTGTGGTGCGGACATGCGGACAATTGAGCCAACCGCCGTCGCCCTACAGCTTCAGCCGCACGTCGCAGATGTCAGGCTCGGCCGGATCCGGCTTCACCTGGAAGCCGAGCTGGCGGCACATCTCGAGCATGACCGTGTTCTCCTTGAGAACATCGCCGGAAATGGTCTTCAGTCCCTCCGACCGCGCATAGTCGATGATGAGCTGCATCAGGGCCCATCCAAGTCCCCTGCCCTTCAGGTCGGAGCGCAACAGGATGGCGTATTCACCGGTCTCGTAGATCGAGTCCGAATGGATCCGGACCACGCCAACCATCTCCCCGGTCGCCTCCTCGAAGGCGATGAACGCCATTGCGCGGGCGTAGTCGAGCTGGGTCAGGCGGGCGATGAACTCGTGGGTGAACTCCTTCATCGGCGCGAAGAAGCGCAGGCGCAGATCGTGGGGCGTGACGTGCTTGAGGAAGGTGTGAATGGTCGGCTCGTCCTCAGGCCGCATCGGCCGCACGAAGATGCGCCAGCCGTCCTTCAGCTCCAGGTGGCGCTCCCACCGCGACGGATAGGCGCGGACGGCAAAATTGGCGGGGCCGGATCCCGCAAATTTGCGCGGCGTCGTTCCGACCGCAATTCGAGCGTCGACGGCGGTGACGCCGGTTTCGTCAGCCAGCAGCGGATTGATGTCGAGCTCGCGGATCTCGGGAATGTCGGCCGCCATCTGCGCCAGCTTGACCAGCACCATGGCGACCGCATCCTGCTTGACGGCGGGCACATCGCGATAGGCACGTAACAGCCGCGAGACGCGGGTCCGTTCGATCAGGTCACGGGCGAGCTGCAGATCGAGCGGCGGCAGCGCGAGCGCCTTGTCGTTGATGATCTCGACCGCCGTGCCGCCACGCCCGAACACCACGACCGTACCGAAGGTCGGATCGTCGGCCAGACCCAGGATCAACTCGCGCGCTTTCGCCTTCACGATCATCGCCTGCACGATGACGCCGGAAATGCGGGCTTCGGGCCGCAGCTTCCTGGCGCGGGCAAGAATATCGGCTGCCGCCGTGCGTACGGCCTCGGGCGTGGTCAGATTGAGAACGACGCCGCCGACATCGGATTTGTGCACGATGTCGCGCGACAGGATCTTGAGCACGACGGTCGCGCCCTGCGCGAAGATCTCCTTGGCATAGGTCACCGCCTGCTCGATGTCGGCGGCCGCATAGGTCGGCACCATCGCGATGTCGTAGGCCTCGAGCAGGCGCTTGATCTCGACCGGTTCGAGCCATTTGCGGCCGTCGGCCATCGCCGCTGATACGATCGACCTCGCGCTCTCGATATCGGGCGCAAAGGCGTCGGGCATGGCCGGCGGAACCTGCGAGAGCTCCTCGACCACCTCGCGGTGCTGCACCAGATGCATGAAGCCGCGCACCGCATCGTCCTCGGTCGGATAGTTGGGAATCCCGGCACCGCTCAACGTCTCGACGATTTTCTGATCGGCACCGACCCAAGCCGCCAGCACGGGCTTTGCCCAGCGGCGACGCTCTTCGCGATAGGTCTTGACGAGCCCGGTCACCGTCTCGGCGATGTCGGCGGCGGAGGCGATCGCGGTCTGCACGTTGAGAACGAGGATCGCATCGTTCCCGGGATCGGCCAGCAGCACCTCCAGCGCGCGCGCATAGCGCGCGGCATCGGCGTCGCCCACAATGTCCACGGGATTTGAGCCCGACCAGGTCGGCGGCAACACGGTGTCGAGCTTTTGCCGCGTATCCGGCGTCATGGGTGCGGGAATTCCGCCGAGTTCGACCAGCCGATCGACGGCCAGCACGCCGATGCCGCCGCCATTGGTCAGGATCGCGAGTCGCTTGCCGCCCGGCGATTCGACGCGGCCGAGCGTCTCCGCACAGTCGAACAGCTCGCGCAGATCGGACACGCGCAAAATGCCGGCGCGGCGGAAGGCGGCGTCATAGACGGCGTCGGCTCCAGCGAGCGCGCCGGTGTGGGTGGCGGCCGCCCGCGCGCCCTGCGCCATGCGGCCGGATTTCACCACCACGACGGGCTTCACCCGCGCTGCGGCGCGCGCCGCCGACATGAACTTGCGCGCGTTCTTGATGGACTCGATGTAGAGCAGGATCGCGCGCGTCTTGTGGTCGGTTGCGAAGTAATCCAGAAGATCGGCGATATCGACGTCGGCCTGATCGCCGATCGATACGATTCCGGAGAAGCCGACGCCGCGCTGCGCGGCCCAATCCACCATGCCGGCGGCGATTGCGCCGGACTGCGAGATGAGCGCGAGGTTGCCGGCACCGGGCATGTGCGCCGAGAAGCTGGCGTTCAGGCTCACACCCGGCATCATGATGCCCAGGCAGTTGGGGCCGATCAGGCGCATGCCGTAGCGCCGGGCGGCCTGAAGCGAGGCCTCCTCCAGCGAGCCGGGACCGTGGCCAAGGCCCGCTGTCACGATCAGCGCACCGGCCGTGCCGCGCCGGCCGGCCTGTTCGATGATCCCTGGAATTTCCTTGGCAGGCGCCGTAATGGCGACGAGCTCGGGGACGAAGGGTAGCTTCTCGAGGCTGGTCACCGCTTGCATGCCGGCGATCTCGGCATAGCGCGGATTGACCAGGCCGAACTCACCCGTGAAATTCGCCTTGCGAATGTTCTCCAGCACCGCGCGGCCGACGGAGACGGGCCGCGGGCTCGCTCCGACGAGCGCGACCGAACGGGGCGACAGCAGATTCTTCAGACGATAGGTCGACATGATTCAACGATGCACTCGGGCGGCAGGCCCGATCGTGGGAAACCTGGCGCGGATATGTGGCGGAATTGCCTACGGCTCGATGAGTCGAAGTTGAATCGTCATCGCGCCTTATTTTCCTTGCTTGAGCATGATCTCCACGCAACCGCGTCCCGCGCGTGTCGCGAGCGAAGACCGCTGCACACTCTTCTCTTCCGGATCTAGTACGACATCATAACCCAGCACGGTGGCGCGCCCATGACAGTCTTGGTCACGCCGCCCCAGACGATTTCGTTCAAACGGGAATGATGGTAGGCGCCCATGATGATGGCATCGATGGCGTGGGCGCGCGCCCAGATTCCGAGCACCTTGCCGATCGAGCTGCCCTTGACCGGCGTCGTCTCGAAGGCGGCGTAGACGCCGTGCTCTCTGAGATGATCGACGAGACTGGCGCCCGATTGCATGATGGCCTCGGTCGTCTCATCGGTCACCGTCACCACCCGGACCGAATTGGCCGCCTGCAGGATCGGCATGGCGTCGCCGACGGCACGGGCCGCGCGGGCGGAATGATCCCAGGCGATTATCACGTTTTCGAGCTCCGGCCGGAGTTCGGCCGCCCGATCTTCGGGACACAGCAACAACGGCCGGCCGGACTCGAACAGCAGCGCCTCGATGATCTTTTCAGACCGGCTGTCGTGGGACTTGACGGGGAGCAGCGTGAGATCGCCGAACCGGGCAAACTCCGCCACGCTTGGCGCAATCAGCTCAGGAGCGAATTTGTGCAATCGCGTTTCCGCACGAACGGTCACGCGCGACGTGGCTTCCTTGAACGTCGCCAAAAGCGCGTTGACATCGGTGACGCTCCGCCTGGCGTGCGCCTCCTCGGCGTTTTCGACATCGCTCGAGATCACCACCTTCGGCCGTACCCAGATGTCCTCGGCCACGGCAAGCGCGGTGATCTTCGCCCCCCAATCGGCAGCCGCAGCCACGCATTTCTCGATCGCGGCCGAGGCCTGTTCGCTCGGCTCGCCCAGAAGCGGCAGAAGGACGTTCTTGATGGGCATCGGGATTCTCCTTAGGCCGCCGAAAATAGGCCGCCTCCCGCCCGCGCCATTGATCCTCGTCAAGGCGAAAGGGCTTGGGAACCCACGCCCGGGACAGGCCTTGATTGACGTCAAGGCCCGGCCTTGGTTCCGTCCTAGAGTGCAACGAAACGAGGTTGAGCGAGTGCGGCATCGGGGCTTCACCTCTCCTTTGGGAGAGGTCGGCATAGGCGGCCTCCGGCCGCCGTTCTTAGTAGAGGCCGATGCCTGGCATCGGCTTTGGCGCCGGGTGAGGGGTTACGGTCTCAATTGGTGCAGCACCCCCTCACCCGATTTGCTCTCGACGATGCTCCGCATCGCGAGGCGCAAATCGACCTCTCCTCGCTTGGGGAGAGGTCAACCGAGCCTCGCCATCGCGCCTTGACCTCAAGCTGCGGAGAGATCGATGCGTGCGATGGTGTTGTCGGCCCCGCGAGCCCCGCTCCAGATGGAGGAGCGGCCGGACCCGCTTCCGGCGCCCGGCGAGATTCGGGTCAAGGTCGGCGCTTGCGGCGTTTGCCGGACCGACCTGCACGTCGCCGACGCCGAGCTGCCCGACATCCGCTACCCCATCATTCCCGGTCATGAGATCGTCGGCCGGGTCGACTTGGTCGGCCCCGGCGTCGCGACCCACGTCGTGGGCGACCGCGTCGGCATTCCCTGGCTTGGACATACCTGCGGAGCCTGCCGCTTCTGCAAGGACGGCATGGAGAACCTGTGCGACCGGCCGCTCTTCACCGGCTATACGCGCGATGGCGGCTACGCGACTCACACCATCGCGGATGCTCGCTATGCGTTTCCGCTCGGCGAGGCCGGCGACGACACATCCATCGCGCCGCTGCTGTGCGCAGGCCTGATCGGCTGGCGCTCGCTGGTGCTGGCGGGAAACGCCGAGCGGCTCGGCATCTATGGCTTTGGGGCCGCAGGCCACATCATCGCGCAAATTGCCGTCTGGCAGGGTCGATCCGTCCATGCCTTCACCCGCCGCGGCGACGTCGCCGCGCAGGATTTTGCCCGGCGGCTCGGTGCCGTCTGGGCAGGCGCATCCGATGAGATGCCCGATACGCCGCTCGACGCCGCCATCATCTACGCGCCTGCCGGCGAGCTGGTACCGGCGGCGTTGCGCGCGGTCCGCAAGGGCGGACGCGTGGTCTGCGCCGGAATTCACATGAGCGATATTCCGAGTTTTCCCTACGAACTGCTGTGGGAGGAACGGCAATTGATCTCGGTCGCGAACCTCACGCGGCAGGATGGCCTCGACTTTCTCAAGGTCGCGCCGCAAGCCGGCGTTCGTACCGAAACCACGGTTTTTCCGCTGCAGGAGGCCAATGAGGTCTTGAGCAAGCTCAGGCGCGGACAGATCCTCGGCGCGGCCGTGCTCAGGCCCTGAATGCGGTCACACATGCCAGTTACATCCACAGATACCACCGCAGCCCAGGAGCGCGTCTTTGCGTTCCTGACGCACGGCGACACGACGCGGATCGACACCCATGCGGCCTCGGTTTTTCTCGAAGGCAAGCGCGCGCTGAAGATCAAGCGTGCCGTCCGCTTTCCCTTTCTCGACTATTCGACGCTCGACAAGCGCAAGGCCGCCTGCGAGGAAGAGATCAGGATCAACCGGCCGCTTGCCCCGCAGATCTACCACCGCGTGGTCGCGATCACCGAGGACCGCGACGGCTCGCTGAGCATCGGGGGAGGCGGCACACCGGTCGAATATGCCGTCGAGATGTCCCGCTTCGACGAGAGCAAGACCCTGGATCACATCGCCAAGGCCGGTCCGCTTCCCGACGGCCTTGCCGCCGAGATGGCCGATGCGATTGCCGCGTCGCATGCGATCGCGCCGCGCGTCGAGAGGCCCTGGGTCACCGCGATCCCGTCCCTCATCGACGGCAATTCCGCAGGCCTGCGCATCGGCGGCCATCTGGCAGCGAATGCGATCGAGGCGCTGGCGGCGGCGTCGCATCAGGCGCTCGCCCGTATCCGCTCCACCCTCGCGGCGCGCGGCCGGCAGGGCTTCGTGCGGCGTTGCCACGGCGACCTGCATCTTGCAAATATCGTCATGATCGACGAACGGCCCGTGCTGTTCGATGCCATCGAGTTCGATCCAGACATCGCCTCGGTCGACGTGCTCTACGATCTTGCATTCGCGGTGATGGACCTGCTGCGTTACGGGCAGCAGCAGGCGGCGAGCATCCTGTTCAACCGCTATCTTGCGACGACGCCTGCGGACCATCTCGACGGGCTTGGCGCGCTTCCGCTGTTCCTGTCGATCCGGGCCGCGATCCGTGCCCAGGTCGCGTTGGCCAGGCTGAAGCGGCCGCACGTCGATCAAGCAGAGATCGTCGCGGACGCGCAGCATTACTTCAACCTGGCCCGGGCCCTGATCGATCCCCCTGCCCCGCGCCTGATCGCCGTCGGCGGCCTGTCGGGGACGGGAAAATCGCTGCTGGCCCGCATGCTTGCGCCTGCCGTCGGTCCCGCACCCGGCGCGGTGGTGCTGCGCACCGACACGCTTCGCAAGCATCTCTTCGGGGTGAAAGACACCGACCGGCTGCCGTCATCGGCCTATCAACCCGAGGTCACGGAACGCGTCTACGAAACGCTGGCCGAACGCGCGCGGCACGTGCTGGCGCAAGGACATTCGGCCCTGATCGACGCGGTGTTCGCGCAAGAGCCGGAACGGGATGCAATGACCGCCCTGGCACGGGCGTGCAACGTTCCCCTCAGGGGCTTCTTCCTGGTTGCAGACCTTGCGACGCGCCAGGCGCGAATTGGTCGCAGACGGAACGATGCATCCGACGCAACGCCCGAGGTTGCCGCGCTTCAGGAGCACTATAATATCGGCAATGTCGGCTGGGACACGATCGACGCGTCGGGGACGCCGGAACAGACGCTGGCGCGTTGCAAGGCCGTGATCGCCGGAGAAAGACCATCTGATTGGCGCGGATGAAGATGTCACAATTCACCCCACCCATGGAGGCACCCGCTCCGGCCAGGCCGGCGTCGCGCGGATCGCCGGCACGGCTGAGCCGCGGCATGGCCTGCGACACCGCATTTCGCATCATCGCGCGCCGTTACCTCGACGCCGTCATCGCCCAGCACAATGCGACCTGCAGCGGCGATCCCGATGCCCTGCACCAGACCCGGATTGCGCTGACGCATCTGCGCAGCGCGATCCGGTTCTTCTCGCCGATGGTCGACGACGCCGAGCAGGCGCAGGTCTGGGCCGAGCTGAAATGGCTGAACGGCCAGCTCGGGACGGTCAGGGATCTCGACGTGGCCATCGAGCGGATCGTGGCCGCCAGCGGCGATGAGCTCGCCGTGATCGCCGAGCTCCAGACGTGGACCGAGAAGCGCAGTGAAAGTCACCGGCTGCTGGCGCGTGCTCTGCAGTCCGCACGCTACAGGCGCCTGATCGAACATGCCTCGGGCTGGATCGCGCGCGGGCCATGGTCGACCAGCCGAAGCAAGGAGGCCGTCAGGCTGCGCGCGACCTCGCTCGCCGAGCACGCCGCCGGCCGGCTCGCGGAGTGGGAAAGGAAGCTGCTCAAGAGATCGCGCAGGCTCGACAAGCTCGACGCGGAGAAGCGCCACAAACTGCGTATCCTCAACAAGCGGCTGACCTATTCGATCGAATCGCTCGAAGATCTGTTTTCCGACAAGTCGCTGGCGAAGCAGAAGGCTGCCCTGAAGCAGTTGCGCAAGGCGCAACGCAGCCTCGGCCGGCTCAATGACGATGCAAGGGGCCGGACGCTGGCAAAATCGTTCAACGGCGCAGGCGCTGTCCCAGGCCTGCACTTCCTCGATCGCAGGGACGCAAAGAAGCTGCTGCTGATAGCCTCGACCGCCTACAGGAAGCTGGGCAAGGCCAAGCCATTCCGCGCGTCAGACCTGACCCGCAGCGAGGACGACGACGATTAGAGCCTTGACGCGTTTTCTTGACGCGAACCGGTATCCACTTCGCTTGAAAACGCTCTAGGTGTGAACATAATCCCCCGGCGCGTCCGGCAGCGCCTCGACATTGCAAAAGACCGCGCGCGGCGGATCGCACAATTCGCCCGAGCGCGCCGCGAGCCAGCCGGTCCATTCCGGCCACCACGACCCCTCGCCGTGCGGCGCCAGCTTCAGCCATTCGTCGCGGCCGATATAGGGCGTGTCCGCGCCCTTGGTCATGACCTGGTAGCTGTGCCCGGCTTCGCCCGGCGGCGCCACGATGCCGCCATTGTGGCCGCCGCTGGTCAATAGGAACGTCACGTCGGCATCGACCTGGTAGTGGATCTTGTAGACGGACTTCCAGGGCGCGACGTGATCGCGGAGCGTGCCGACCACGAACATCGGCGCATGGATGTCCGACAGTGAGATGTTGCGCCCTTCGACGTGATAGCGGCCTTCCGCCAGATCGTTGTTGAGGAAGAGCTGGCGCAGATACTCCGAATGCATGCGATACGGCAGGCGCGTCGCGTCGGCGTTCCAGGCCATCAGATCGCTCGGCGGGGCGCGTTCGCCAAGCAGATAGTCGTGGGACAGGCGCGACCAGATCAGATCGTTCGAGCGCAGGAGCTGGAATGCGCCCGCCATCTGGGTGGTGTCGAGATAGCCGCGCTCCCACATGATGTCCTCGAGGAAGGCGACCTGGCTCTCGTTGATGAAGAGCGTCAGCTCACCCGCTTCGGTGAAATCCGTCTGCGCGGCCAGCAGCGTGATCGTCTTCAGCCTGTTGTCGCCGTCCCGCGCCATCGCGGCCGCCGCAATCGACAAGAGCGTGCCGCCGAGGCAATAGCCGAGCGCGTGGATTTTTCGGCGCGGCAGGATGCAGCCGATCGTGTCGAGCGCGGCCTTGACGCCCAGCCTGCGATAGTCGTCGAACGCCACGTCGCGGTCATCCGCGTTCGGATTGCGCCAGGAGATCGCGAAGACGGTAAAACCCTCGCCGGTGAGATGCCTCACCAGCGAATTCTGCGGCGACAGATCGAGGATATAGTATTTCATGATCCAGGCCGGCACGATCAGGACCGGCTCGGGCCGCACCTTCTCGGTGGTCGGGCTGTACTGGATCAGCTCGATCAGCTCGTTGCGATAGATGACCTTTCCGGGTGACGTCGCGACCGTCTTGCCGACGATGAATTGCCGGTCACCGCCCTGCTTGCCGCCGGCAATCATGCGCATCAGGTCGCTGGACCAGTTTTGCCAGCCGGCCAGGAAGTTTGCGCCACCGGTCTGAAACGCCTTTTGCAGCACTTCGGGGTTGGTCGCCGCGAAATTGGAGGGCGCCAGCATGTCGAGCACCTGGCGGATGGAGAACTCGACGATCGCCTGATTGGCGGGCGCGACGCCGCGCACACCGGTCGTCGCCTTGCGCCACCATTCCTCGCTGAGCAAAAAACCCTGCGCCAGCAGGTTGAACGAAGCCGTCTCCCATTCGTGCCTGGCAAAGCGCCGATCCTGGGCTCGCGGCCTGGTGACGGACCAGGGCTTGCTGTCCACGGATGCGTGGGTCGCGGCCTCGACCAGCCGGCCGGCATCGCGAACGGCGTCGTGAACCAGTTCGATCTGGCGCTGCGGCGCCGACGCAAGGTGGGACGCCCAGTCGAGAAAAGCGAGCGACAAGGCAACTGGCGAAATCCCGCCGTTGAAGCGCGCCAGCATAGCGTGAAGCGTGCGGTCGACGGGATAGGATTCGGCCTGCGGCTGGACGCCGACAGCGGTCGCTTCGGACCGCGATTCTGCCGCGGCCGCCGGGACGGGCTGATCGGCCGGCCCGGCGACGGCCGGTTTCTCTGCCCGCACGAGCGTCGAAGTCTGCATGACGTTCATGACAACAGCGATCAACGGGGCGACGCGCTGTCGACCAGGCGGGACGCCGCCTCCATCAACCGTTCCCCCTGCTTGAACAGCCGATCGCTGTCGCGGCGGATGAAATCCAGCTGGTGCTGGCTGCAATCCCTGCACATGCTGGCCCAGTCCTTGACCGAATGCGAGCCGGCGAGCTTCGAGACGAATTCGGCGAACAGATGCGTCTCGGTTTGCGCGCGATCAAGCATTTCGCTCGCAACGAAGGCGCTCTGCTCGAACAGAAGTCGTTGCGCTCCCAGCATCACATCGAGTGCGCGGCGGTTCGCATCCGCGAGTTGGGCAACCGCATCGGGCGCCATTGGCATAGTGACGCTCCCTTGTGTCTCAATTGCCTTGATCTCGGATGCTTTGGCGGCCTCGCGCACGGCACTCTCCCCATCGTCTCGGAACTCCGAAGATGAGGATAGGCCGAGCATCCCTGCGGACATTGAGCTGGGTCAAGTCTAGCACAAGCCCCGCGACACGCGACCATTTGGCGTCGCACGCTTGACCTGCGCTTGACTTGGGTCAACCCGGCCTGCCGCGCCCGGACTAGGGTTTGCCATCATTTGCCAAAGCCTGCGGAGTTCCCCATGCGCGCCCACCAGATCATGACCCGGTCTGTCATTTCGGTCACCCCCGACACCACCATCGTCGATGCCGCGAACCTGATGCTGCAACGCCATGTCAGCGGACTTCCGGTGATCGACAGCCAGGGCAAGCTCGTCGGCATCGTCTCCGAAGGCGACTTCCTACGCCGCAGCGAGATCGGGACGCAGCGCAAGCGGCGCAACTGGCTGCGCTTCATTCTCGGCCCGGGCGCCTCGGCCGGCGATTTCGTTGCCGAGCACGGCCGCAAGGTCGCCGAAGTCATGACGACGTCGCCGGTCACCATCAACGAAGACACCGCGCTCGCCGAGATCGCCGACATCATGGAGCAGAAGAACATCAAGCGCCTGCCGGTCGTGCGCGGCGACAAGGTCGTCGGCATCGTCTCGCGCGCCAGCCTGCTCCAGGCGGTCGCGAGCCTCGCGCGTCAGGTGCCGGATCCCACCGCTGATGACGATCACATCCGCAACCGGATCATCGACGCGATCGAGAAGACCGACTGGTGCCCGTTCGGACTGAACGTCATCGTCCGCGACGGCATCGTTCATCTCTCCGGCGTGATCACCGAGGAGCGCGTGCGCAAGGCGGCGATCGTCGCGACCGAGAACGTCGAGGGCGTCAAGAAGGTGCACGATCATCTGTGCTGGGTCGACACGGTCTCGGGCGTCTATCTGAACTCGCCGGAGGACGACGACCTCGCCAAAGCGAGCTGATCAGGGCAGCTCGCCGATCGAAGCGTCAGCGCGGGATCACCGCGGTCGCTTCGATCTCGACGCGCGCGGCCTTTTCGACCAGGCGAACGACCTGCACGAGAGCCATCGCCGGGTAATGCGCGCCAAGGATCTCGCGATAGATCCGGCCGAGCTCCTTCAGGTTCGCGAGGTATTCGTCCATGTCCACGACGTACCAGGTCAGACGCACGAGGTGCTCGGGCCGCGCGCCACCTTCCGCCAAAATCGCCGCGATGTTGGCGAGCGTCTGGCGCACCTGCGCGACAAAACCGTCCGCGAGGCGTTCTTCGGCGTCCCAGCCGATCACACCGCCGGTCACGACGATGCGGCCGTCGGCGGCCACGCCGTTGGCATAGCCCTTCGGCAACGGCCAGCCGGACGGCTGCAAAATTTGCACGGCGGACGAACCGTCTTCCGCCGGCAGCGTCGCGAGCTGCGGACCGTTCGGAACAGTCACGGACAATTCTCCATCTCTATCCCGCGGCTGCCTGCGCCATCTGACGCAGGGCAAAGCGTTTTAGCTTGCCCGTCTCGGTCTTCGGCAACTGCGTCACGAATTCGATCGCGCGCGGATATTTGTAAGGCGCGATCTCGCGCTTGACGTGCTCCTGCAGCTCGCTGACGAGCTGCGCGTCGGGTGTCACGCCCGGCGCCGGAATGACGTAGGCCTTGACGATCATCCCGCGCGCTTCGTCCGGCGCGCCGACGACGCCGCATTCGGCGACGGCCGGATGCGTCATCAGCGCGGCCTCGACGTCGGTGCCGGCGATGTTGTAGCCGGCGGATACGATCATGTCGTCGGAGCGCGACTGGTACCAGAAGTAACCGTCGCTATCCATGACGTAGGTGTCGCCGGTGACGTTCCAGCCGTTCTGGACGTATTTGCGCTGCCGTTCGTCGGCGAGATAGCGGCAACCGGTCGGACCGCGCACGGCGAGCTTTCCCATCGTGCCCGGCGGCAGATCGTTGCCGGCATCATCGACGATCTTGGCTTCATAGCCCGGCACCGGCTTGCCGGTGGCGCCGGGCCGAATCTCGTCCTCGGTCGCGCTGATGAAGATATGCAGCAACTCGGTCGAGCCGATGCCGTCCATCAGCTTGAGGCCGGTCGCCTTGAGCCAGGCGTCGAATGTCGGCTTGGGCAGGGTCTCTCCGGCGGAGACGCATTTGCGCAGCGATGAGATATCACGGCCTGCGAGCTTGCCGAGGATCGCGCGATAGGCGGTCGGCGCGGTGAAGCAGACGGTCGTCCTGTACTTTTCGATCGCGGCGAGAAACTCGTCCGGCGCCGTCTTCTCCAGCACCACGAAGGACGCGCCGATGTGCATGGGAAACAGCACGCCACCGAAGCCGAAGGTGAAGGCGAGCGGCGCCGATCCGATGAAGCGATCGTCCTGCCGCGCGCGCAGAATGTTGCGCGCATAGCCGTCGCACACCGCGAGCATGTCGCGATGGAAATGCATGGTGCCCTTGGGATCACCTGTCGTGCCCGACGTAAAGGCGATCAGGCAGATGTCGTCGGAGGCGGTATCGACCGCCGTGAATTCGGGGCTCGCATCCGCAACGAGGCTTTCGAGCGAGTCGGCAGCACCCGTGCCCCAATAGACGACATGCTTGAGGCCGGGAGCCGCGAATCTGGCCTTCTCCATCTCGTCGGAAAGCTTGCCGTCGCAAAGCGCCAGCGTGATCTCGGCCTTCTGGATCGGATAGGACAGTTCCTTCGCGCGCAGCAGCGGCATGGTCGCGACGACGATGCCGCCGGCCTTGATGATGGCGAGATAGGCCGCAACCATCATCGGGTTGTTCGCCGATCGCAGCAGCACGCGACCGCCGGTGACGAGACCGAGCTTGCCGACCAGCACGTTTGCGATGCGGTTTACGAGCTGTTGCAGCTCGCGATAGCTGTAGCTGACCGAAGGACTGATGGCGCATGGCGCATCGCCATGACCCTGCTCGACCCAGCGGTCGAGGAAATAGCTGACGCAGTTCAGGCGCGCCGGATATTGCAGTTCCGGCCGCGTGAAAATGAATTCCGGCCAGAGATCGCGCGGCGGCAGATGCGCTTGCGCAAATGGATCGACATGAGCTGTCCCGGCCCTGCTGTGATGCGAGCCCGGATCATGAGCTTTGGCGGCGTTGGCCATCGCACGCTCCTTTCGGTTGGGAGAGCACCCGGCAGCACTTTCGGAAATCATTTTAGGCTTAAAACAATTTCACGCAATAGCGGATTTTGGGCATCCCGTGCTTTTTCTTGTCGCAGATGGAGATGTCGCGGACGGGTCCGCTCAGGCGCTCACGCCTTGCGGCGGCCGGCGGATTTCTGTGCCGAGGCCTTGGTCTTGGCCAGAAGCCGCATCAGTTCGCGCACGTCCTTGGGCGTCAGATCGGCGAAGACATCGGCAATCCAGGTCTCGTGCTCGGCCGCCATCTTGCGGAACTCGGCACGTCCCAGCTTGGTCAGGCGGATCACCTGCACCCGCCTGTCAGTCTCGGACGTGCGGCGATCGAGATGTCCTGACTCGACGAGCCGCTCGACGAGACCCGTGACGTTGCCGTTCGACACCATCATGCGCTTGGAGACGTCTGACAGCGTCATGCCGTCAGGCGCCTTGTCGAGCTGCGCCATCAGATCGAAGCGGGGCAAGGTGACGTCGAACTTTTCACGCAGCCGGCCGCGCACCTCGCCTTCGATCAACGTGGTGCAGGTCAGGAGACGCAACCAGAGCCGAAGCTCTTCGGCGTGGTCCTCGGGGAGTTCGACGGCCTTGGTCTCGGAATCGAGCATCTGGTGCGGTCACTGGGTCGCGGCACGGACGGCAGACGGCGGCGCTTCGTCCATCATTTTGAGCTTCAAATAAATTCGTCCCGTTCGCAAGGGCAAACCTGCCGCGCGACGCTCCTCCGCCGAATTTCTTTAGGCTTCAAGCAATTGGCGCGCGGCTTGCATATCCGCGCCCAGCACCCGACGTGGGCCTTATCGACACGATCGGCTTTGCTTGCCGCAGACACTGTCGTCAGAATAAGCTCCGCTCGGATCGTTTAGAGGTTGCGACGCGAGAAGCAGCGTATCGGGGAAGTGATCATGAAGAAGCAGTTGACGTTCGCGGGATTGGTTCTGGTGCTGGGCGCGCTACCCGCGCTCGCACAGGAGAAGATCAAGCTTGGCGTGGTCGTGACCTTGTCGGGCCCCGCGGCCGCGCTGGGCCAGCAGGTGCGCGACGGGTTCACCCTCGCCGTGAAGGATCTCGGCAGCAAGATGGGGGGCCGCGATGTCGAATTGATCGTGGTCGATGACGAGTTGAAGCCGGACGCCGCCGTGACGAAGGTGAAAGGCCTGCTCGAACGCGACAAGGTCGATTTCGTGGTCGGGCCGATCTTCTCGAACATCCTCCAGGCGATCCACCGTCCCGTGACCGAGAGCAAGACGTTCCTGGTCAGCCCCAATGCGGGTCCGTCGACTTTTGCCGGCAAGGACTGCAGCCCGTTCTTCTACGTGACGTCCTATCAGAACGACCAGGTCCACGAGGTCCTCGGCAAGGTGGCGCAGGATCGCGGCTACAAGCGCATGTACCTGATGGTGCCGAACTATCAGGCCGGCAAGGATTCGGCGGCGGGCTTCAAGCTCGACTACAAGGGCGAGATCGTCGAAGAGTCCTACATGCCGCTCAACACGCTGGACTTCCAGCCGGAGCTTTCCAAGGTTTCATCACAGAAGCCCGATGCGCTCTTCACGTTCATGCCGGGCGGGCTCGGCGTCAATCTCGTCAAGCAATATCGGCAAGCCGGCCTCGCCGACACCATTCCGGTGCTTTCGGCTTTCACGGTGGATGAATCGACCTTGCCGGCACAGCAGGACGCGGCTGTCGGCATGTTCGGCGGCGCGAACTGGGCGCCCAATCTCGACAATCCGCAGAACAAGAAGTTCGTCGCGGCCTATGAAGCGGCCTACAACATCGTGCCCGGCACCTACGCGTTCCAGGCCTATGACGCCGCGATGCTGATCGACGGCGCCGTCAAGGCCGTCAAGGGCGACCTCTCGAACAAGGATGCCGTTGCGGCCGCCCTGAAGAAGGCCGACTTCACCTCGTTGCGCGGCGCCTTCAAGTTCAACACCAACGGCTATCCGATCCAGGACTTCTACCTGACCAAGGTCGCGAAGCGCCCGGATGGCAAGTTCCAGACCGAGATCGTGCAGAAGGTGTTTGAAAATTACGGCGACCGCTATGCCAAGGACTGCAAGGCGGCGAACTAAAGCGCGATGAGATTTTGGATGAATCATGATCGCGCTTTAGGTTTTTGTTCGAGCATGATCTTTTCGGAAAACCGCTTCACACTTTTCCGGATCATGCTCTAAGCCGCACGGCGTGGGAGACAGGGAGGATGAGTATGACGAAGAGTGAGATCACCGGCATCACGCGGGCCAACGAGGGCATCCAGGGCATTTCCTGGAACATCCTCGGCCAGACCTACGTGCCGAAGAGCTATGCCGAGAACAGTTTTTCCTGGCACGCGACGCTGCCGCCCGGCACGTTCGTGCCGCCGCACATCCATCCCGATCAGGACGAATATCTCTACATGCTGGAGGGCAAACTCGACTTCGTGCTCGGCAATTCCGAGGCGCAGGCGAGCGCGGGCGACCTGATCCGGCTCGGCATGGGCGTGCCGCACGGCATCTTCAACAAGTCGGAGCAGACGGCAAAAGTGCTGTTCTGGGTGTCGCCGAGCCGAAAACTCTTCGAGCTGTTCTGGGGCCTCCACAACATGAAGGAGCAGAAGCCGGAGGACGTCGTCGCGATGGCAGCGGAGTTCAACATCCACTTCCTGCCGCCACCACCGGGTTAAGCTCGACGCCCCCACCACAAACTCGTCATGCCCGGGCATAGCCGTTCGAAGAGCGGCGTCGCTTCCACTCGCCTATGCCCCGGCATCCACGTTCTTCGTGCTGTGGGAATGATCGTGGATGGCCGGGACAAGCCCGGCCATGACGACATGGAACGGCCTCAGGCCCGCACGGCGGCCAATCCCGGCACAGCCGCAAAGCCAGCCTTGGTCGCGTAGCCCTTCACGATCGCCTCGCGCTGGGAATAGCTCAAGACCTTGTCGATGTTGTCAAAACCGTCGGGCGCAAGCTGCTCGACGGCGTCGATCACGCCCTCCGGACCTCCGCGGCGGTTGGAGCGGACGATTTCGGCGGTCATCGGCAGACGCTTCTTCTCATATTCCATCAACGCCTGGCGCGGATGTTCGGCACGTGCGAGCAGGTCCGCAAGACAGCGCGCATCGAGGATCGCCTGCGAGGCACCATTCGAGCCGACCGGATACATCGGATGCGCGGCATCGCCGAGCAGCGTGACGCGGCCGCTCGACCAGTACGGCAGCGGATCGCGGTCGCAGGTCGGATATTCGTAGAATTCGGGTGTCGCGGAGATCAGGCTCTTCACATCGACATAGGGCACCGAGAAGCGCGCGACATGCGGCATCAGTTCCTCACGCCGGCCCGGCCGCGACCAGTCTTCCTTGCGCGGCGGCGGCGCGTTGCCCTCGCCGATCTTCACCAGCACCGCCCAGTTGGTGAGGCGGCTTGCCGGGCTTGATCCTTCCGCGATCGGATAGATCACGACCTTTGCATTGAGACCACCAGCCACGATCATCGACTTGCCGGTCAAAAACACCGGCCAGTCGCGCGCGCCGCGCCACAGCATCAAGCCGTTCCAGCACGGCGGCCCTTCATTCGGAAACAGCGTCTCGCGCACGCGCGAATGAATGCCGTCGGCGCCGATCAAAATGTCGCCGCGCGCGGTGTGGACGTGGCTGCCTGCGCGATCGAAGAAATAGGCGGTGACGCCGCCTTCATCCTGGGTGAATGCGCCGAGCCGGCAGCCGGTGTGGATCACCTCTGGCCCGAGGCGCTCTTCGACGGCGCGGTGGATGACACCCTGCAGCCGCCCGCGGTGGATCGAGAATTGCGGCACGTCGTGGCCGGCGTCGATACCGCGCGCTTCGCGCCAGACTTCCTGGCCGTGACGGTTGAGGTAATAGAGCTGATCGGTGCGGATCGCGACGTCGTCGAGCTTTTGCAGCAGGCCGAGGCTGGCAAGCTCGCGCATGGCATGCGGCAGCGTGTTGATGCCGACGCCAAGCTCGCGGATGGTGTCTGCCTGCTCGAAGATCTCGCAGCCGATGCCGCGTGCCCGCAGCATCAACGCCGTGGTGAGACCTCCGATGCCGCCGCCAACGACAATCGCCTTCATCGCCCAAACTCCACTCAATACATGCCAGGCAATGGCCGTAACGTCGCACGGGCGGCGAGCCCGCCGCAAGCCGGTTTGTCGCCCCGTTCTTGCGTCGAACCGGGGTCTTTGGCTTAGCCTTAACCTTCGCCCCGGAACCGAGGCATCAGGGCTAGTTGCCCTGGAAGACCGGCTTAACCTTGTTGGCGAAGGCCTCAAACGCGCGCTCGAAATCGGCCGTCGTCATGCACAGCGCCTGCGCCACCGCCTCGGCCTCGATCGCCTCCTCGATCGACATCGCCCATTCCATGGCCAGCATCCGCTTGGTCATCGTGTTGGCGAAATTCGGACCTTCCGCGACCTGCTTGGCGAGCAGTTGCGCCTGCGCCAAGACCTGCTCCGGCGTGACGATGCGGCTGAAAAATCCCCAGCGCTCGCCCTCCTCCGCCGTCATGAAGCGACCGGTGTAGAGCAATTCGGAGGCGCGCGATTGGCCGATGATGCGCGGCAGGATGGCGCAGGCGCCCATGTCACAGCCGGCAAGACCCACCTTGTTGAACAGGAACGCGACCTTGGCGCCGCTGGTCGCAAGGCGCATGTCGGACGCCATGGCGACGATGGCGCCGGCGCCGGCGCAAATGCCCTCGACCGCCGCAACGATCGGCTGCGGACAGGCGCGCATGGCCTTGACGAGGTCGCCGGTCATCCGCGTGAACGCTGTCAGCCCCTTGGTGTCCATCTTCACAAGTGGGCCGATAATCTCGAACACATCGCCGCCGGACGAGAAATTGCCGCCCGCGCCGGTGACGACGATCGCCTTCACCTCTTCGTCAAACGCGCAGGCCCGGAAGAAGTCGGTCAACTCGCGATAGCTCTCGAAGGTAAGCGGATTCTTGCGCTCGGGCCGGTTCAACGTCACCGTTGCGACGTGATCGACGACGGCCAGCAGGAAGTGTTTCGGCGAATAATCCGCCAGCGGCACGGTGACCGGATTTGCGGGTCTGCTCATGGGATCTCCCTGTTCTTGGCTCGTTTTGCAGGCGGCGCCTTCCGCCGCGCTAGATTTCGCCGCCGGCGACCGCAATCGCCTGTCCTGTGATCGCACCGGCGCCCTCGCCGCACAGCCAGAGCACCGCGTCGGCCACCTCGCCGGGCGACACCAGCCGCCCCTGTGGATTGTGCTTGGCGAGTTCGGCGATCGCCTGCTCGCGGCTACGCCCGGTCTTCTTCATGATGTTCTCGATGCTGCCGGCGATGAGGTCGGTATCAGTGAAGCCGGGACAGACGGCGTTCACGGTCACGCCTGACGTCGCCAGTTCCAATGCCAGCGAGCGCACGAGGCCGATGACGGCATGTTTGGCGGCGCTGTAGGCGCTCACATAGCAATAGCCCTTGAGCCCGGCCGTCGAGGCTATCGCGACGATGCGGCCATGTGGGCGGTCTCTCATCTCGGGCAACACCGCGCGGATCGCATGCACCACGCCCATGAAGTTCACGTCCATCATGCGCGCGAACAATGCGTCGTCCGACTTCGCAAAGGGCGCGGATTCCGCGCTGCCTGCATTCGCGATCAAAATATTGATCGGTTGCCGCGCGGCTGCCTTTGCGATCGCAGCCTTGAGCGCGGCCTCATCCGACACGTCGGCCACTTCGGAAAAATGCGCGGCTCCGGCGTTCACGGCTTCGTCGAGCACGGCGGCATTGCGTCCGAGCACGGTGACGGTGGCGCCTGAGCCGGCCAGAGCAGCAGCAATGGCGCGACCGATGCCGCGGCCACCGCCCGTCACCAGCGCATGCGCAGAATGCGGCAGTCCAGACATTCGCAGGCCTCCCTGGAGGTGACCGATGGATTGACCTCTCCGGATATATTTTAAACTTCAAATGATTGCAACGAAGCCGGTCGTGTCCCGCGCGGCGGAAGTGCGAGAGAGAGGCCCGGAAATTGCTTTAAGTATAAAATTATCCCCTTTTCATCCCCGAAAGGGCTGTTAGCATCGACCCTCCCAGCAAGAGGACACCGCGTGCCGGATCCGACGCCAACGACAATGAAGACCGGACCATTCGCCTTCGAAGCCGCAGGCGACCCCAAGGCACCACCGCTCTTGTTCCTGCACGGGATCGGCGGGGCGGCCCGGGCCTGGCGTCATCAACTCGCATATTTCGGCAACCACTTCCGCGCCACGGCGTGGGACATGCCGGGCTATGGCGGATCGGCGCCGTTGGCCAATGTCAGCATTGCTGCCCTGGCGGATGCGCTGCAGGAATTCCTGCAACAGACAACAACCGCAAAACCAATCCTGGTCGGACATTCGATCGGCGGCATGATCGTCCAGCAATGGCTGACCCGACACAAGACCGACGCGCATGCCGTGGTGCTGGCGCAGACCAGCCCGGCCTTCGGCAAGGCCGACGGCGACTGGCAAAAATCCTTCATCGCGGCGCGGCTTGGCCCGCTCGATCGCGGCGAGACGATGGCCTCGCTCGCACCCTCGCTGGTCAAGGAGCTCGTCGGCGATGATCCCGATGCCGACGGCATGGCGCTCGCGCGCGATTGCATGGCCAGTGTTCCCGCGGCAAGCTATCGCGCGATGATGCTGGCGCTGATCGGATTCGACCAGCGCAACGCGCTCAAAGACATCGCCGTGCCGACGCTCCTCCTGTCCGGATCGAAGGATAATAACGCGCCTGCCCCGATGATGGCAAAGATGGCGGGCTATGTCCCCGCGGCCCGCTATGTCGAGCTTGCGGGCGTCGGCCATCTCGCCAATCTCGAGCGCCCCGACGCCTTCAATGAGGCCTTGAGCGGCTTCCTCAACTCCGTTGCGCCCACAACGGCGACGAATGCGCCATGACGATGCAGGTCAGCAAAAGCATGAATTCTCCCGACAAGATTGCGCTGGACGCGCCGATCTTCGATCCATCAGCGTTCCGCCTCGGCGACGAACAGGCGGCGATCATCGCGCGCGCACGCGAGATCGGCCAGACCGTTTTCGCCGCCCGCGCGGCGGCCTACGATCGCGACGCAACGTTTCCGACTGAAAACTACCGCGATCTGCATCGCATCGGCCTGCTTGGCATCGCGATTCCCAAAGCGCAGGGCGGGCTCGGCGCCGGCTATCAGACCTACGCGCTGGCGGCGGCCGAGATCGGCCGCTATTGCGGCGCGACCGCACTGACCTGGAACATGCACGTCTGCTCGACCTTGTGGACGGGCCCGCTTGCGGACGATCTCGACATGGACACCGCGATGCGCGCCGAGCACGAGACGCGGCGCGCGATCCACTACAAGCGCATCGTCGAGGACGGCGCGATCTATTCCCAGCCCTTTTCGGAAGGCGGCGCCGCGGCCGCCGGCGGCGTTGCCTTCGGCACGGAAGCAAAGCCGGTCAAGGGCGGCTGGATCATCAACGGCAAGAAGATTTTTGCATCGCTCTCCGGACACGCCGACTACTACGGCGTGCTCTGCACGGAGGTCGAGGAAGGCGCCAAGGCCTCGCGCCGCAACACCCTTTACCTGGCTATTCCTGCCAAGTCGGACGGTGTATCTGTGGTGGGGGATTGGGATCCGCTGGGGATGCGGGGCACGGTGTCGCGCACGCTCCTGTTCAAGGACGTGTTCGTGCCCGAGGACGCGGCGCTGATGCCGCGCGGCGTCTACTTCCAGGCGGCGCTACGCTGGCCGCACATGTTCCTGACGCTGTCGCCGACCTATATGGGCCTCGCGCAGGCGGCCTATGATTTCACCGTACGTTACTTGCGCGGTGAGGTGCCGGGCACGCCGCCGGTCAAGCGCCGGATGTATCCGACCAAGCAGATCGCGGTTGCGCAGATGCAGGTCAAGCTGGAGCAGATCAAGGCGATCTGGTTCCAGGCCATCACCGAAGCGCGCGCCAATCCCAGCAAGGAGCAGGTGCTGCGCGCTTATGCGGCACAATATTCCGTCATGGAGGGTGCGAACGAGCTTGCCGCGCTCGCGATCCGCACCTGCGGCGGACAAGCCATGCTGAAATCGCTGCCCCTGGAGCGCATCTATCGCGACAGCCGCTGCGGTTCGCTGATGCTGCCCTGGACGGCCGAGCTTTGCCTCGACCGCATCGGCCGCGATGCGCTGTACGAGCCCGGCGAAACGGACGACTAGCGGTGGACCTCTCCAGCCTGATCGATCGCAACGCGGCGTTTGCGCCAGACAAGGCGGCCCTGCGCTTCGAAGGCGCGAGCCTGAGCTATGCGGCCCTTGCCGCCCGGATCGAGCAGACCGCGGCTGCACTGAAGAGCGAGCTCGGCGTCGGCCGCGGCGATCGCGTGGCGATCCTGAGCCTGAACCGGCCGGACTATCTGGTGCTGCTCTATGCGTGCGCGCGCCTCGGCGCCATGCTGGTGCCGCTGAATTGGCGGCTCGCGGTCGCCGAGCAGATCTTCATTCTGTCCGATGCAAGCGTCAAACTGCTCGTGCTCGAGCAGGCCTTTGCTGGCGTAATCCCCGAGCTCGCGCGGAGCCTGCCGGGCACTTCCGTCGTCGGCCTCGACTTCGCGCCGCCGCATGGTCTCGCCTTCGACGCCCTTCTGGCGCGCGGGACTGGCGCTGGCCGCAATCCGCATATCGATCTCTCCTGCCCGCTGCTGATCGTCTACACGTCAGGCACGACGGGCCGGCCCAAGGGCGCGGTGCTGCGGCAGGAGGCGCTGTTCTGGAATGGCGTCATGAGCCAGCACATGCACGACCTCACATCTAGCGATCATGTGCTGACGGTGCTGCCGTTCTTCCACGTCGGCGGGCTCAACATCCAGACCACGCCGGCGCTGCAGATCGGGGCCACCGTCACGGTCCTGGCCCGCTTTGCGCCCGACGCGGCCTTGGCCTGCATCGAACGCGACCGTCCGACGCTGACCGTGCTCGTGCCGGCGACGATCCAGGCCATGAGCGATCACCCAGCCTGGACCACCACAGACCTCTCGTCGTTGAAGGCCATCGCAACGGGATCGACGATCGTGCCGCCGCCGCTGATCCAGCGGTTCGTCGACCGCGGCGTCCCCGTGCTCCAGGTCTATGGTTCAACGGAGACCAGCCCGATAGCGATCTACACCCGGTTCGGCGCGGACCTGTCGCGGCTGGAATCGACCGGCCTTGCCGGCCTGTGCTGCGAAGCCAAGGTGATCGACGATGCGGGTGTCGAGGTGCCGACGGACACGCCCGGCGAAATCGCCGTCCGCGGTCCAAACGTATTCTTCGAATATTGGGGGAATGAAAGCGCGACCCGCGAAGCGCTCAGGGATGGCTGGTATCGCACCGGCGACATCGGCCTTTGCGATGCCGAGGGCTACTTCTGGGTCCGTGACCGCAAGAAGAACATGATCATCTCCGGCGGAGAGAACATTTATCCGGCCGAGGTCGAGCGCGTCCTGCTGGAGCATCCCGATGTCAGCGAATGCGCGGTGATCGGCCGCGCCGATCCTCGTTGGGACGAGGTTCCCATCGCCTATGTCATCCGACGACAGGGGTGCAGGATCGAGGCAGATGAACTCAAGCACCATCTTCAGGCGCAGCTCGCGCGCTTCAAGGTCCCGCGCGACATCGTCTTCGTCACCGATCTGCCGCGCACCGCGCTGGGCAAGGTCCAGCATTTCCTGGTGAAGCAGATCGACGCACAATCGCGCACGCAAGGAGAGGTCTCTTGAAGATTGCGGTTCTTGGTGGCGGCAACGGTTCGTTCGCGGCCGCCGGTGACTTTGCGCTCGCCCGGCATGAGGTTCGGTTGTGGCGACGGGATGCGGACCAGGTTGCCGCTCATCGTGCCGCCGGCTCGCGCATTCTCGTGAAGGATCACGCCGGCAAGCACGACGTGAAGCTTGCGTTGGTTACGACCGATATGGCCGAGGCGGTTGCGGGCGCCGAGCTGATCCTCTGCCCCGCCCCGGCTTTTGCGCAGCCCGACATTGCGCGGCTGCTTGCGCCGCACCTCGCGGATGGGCAGGTCGTGTTCCTGCCGCCGGCGACTTTTGGCTCGATGATCTTTGCGATGGCCATGCGCGATGCAGGCAACCGCGCAAAAGCGTGCTTTGCCGAGACCGGCACCCTGCCCTGGCTGACCCGCAAGCACGGACCGTTCGAAGTCGCCATCACGATCCGCGCCAAGCGACTGCCGGTCGGCGTGTTTCCGCTGAGCGCGGCGCCGCACGCGTTGGAGGTAATCGGCCGCGCGTTTCCGAACGCCATTGAACCGTGTGGAGACGCGCTCTCCGGCGCACTGATGAACGCCGGTTGCATCATCCATCCGCCCCTTATCGTCATGAACGCCGGACCGATCGAGCATTTTGAGCGGTGGGACATCCACAAGGAAGGGACACAGGCCGCGATCCGCAGGGTCACAGACGCGCTCGACGCGGAACGCATCGCGGTGCGCGAGCGGCTGGGCTACGGCGCGCCGCATTTTCCGCTGGCCGATCACTACGCCAAGGAAGGCGAGATCTGGATGTACGGCCGCGGCTCGCACGACCGTCTCACCGATTCCGGTGACTGGCGCGAACAGCTCGTGCTCAGGGAGCATCGCTATATGCGGGAAGATCTGCGCCTCGGCCTGTCGCTGCTGGTCTCGGTGGCCGAGCTGGCCGATGTTTCAACGCCGCTCGCAAGGGCGTTTCTCGCCATCGGCGGCGCAATCTGCGGCGAGGACTTTTTGCGCGGAGGCCGCACGCTCGCAACGCTAGGACTGGGTGACCTGAAGAAGGCGGAGCTTCAGACAGTGCTGCGTGAGGGATTTTGAGCGATGACGACACGACCACTCATCGCCTGTCTCGGCGCCGGCCGCATGGGCCGCGGCATCGCGGTCGCGTTCGCCTATGCCGGGCATCCCGTGACGATGATCGACGTCAAGAACCGGTCGGCGGAGGATTTTGCCAAGCTCGAGGCCGACGCGCTGGGAGAGGTGCGGACGACCCTGGCGACGCTCGCACGTCTGGGATTGCTCACGGAAGCCGACGCTAGCACCGTGATGGCACGCGTCGCGGTCGTGCCCGCCGCCGAACATGACGCGGCCCTGTCACGCGCCGACCTGGTCTTCGAGGGGGTTCCTGAGATCGTCGATCTCAAGCGCGAGGTGCTGGCCGCGGCCTCAAGGCAGGTCAGCCGGGACACCATCATCGCGTCCACGACATCGACGATCCTGGTGGACGATCTCTCCGGCGCAATCGAGCATCGCGAACGCTTCCTCAACGTGCACTGGCTCAACCCGGCCTATCTGATCCCGCTGGTGGAGGTTTCTCCGGGAGCCGCGACCGATCCGGCGGCTGTCGAGAGGGTCAAGGGGCTCTTGGAGGGAATCGGCAAGGTGCCCGTGGTGTGCGCCGCCACACCCGGCTTCATCGTACCGCGCATCCAGGCGCTCGCCATGAACGAGGCGGCGCGCATGGTCGAGGAAGGTGTCGCGAGCGCTGAGGAGATCGACAAGGCGATCCGCTACGGATTCGGCTTCCGCTACGCAGTGCTGGGGCTGCTCGAATTCATCGACTGGGGCGGCGGTGACATTCTGTACTATGCCAGCCGCTATCTCGAAGGCGCGCTCGGCAGCGATCGCTACCGTTCGCCGGACGTGATCGCACGCAACATGCATGAGGGCCGGATCGGCCTGCGCACCGGCGCAGGCTTCCTCGACTATTCCGGTCTCGACGTCGAGGCCTATCGCGAACAGCGCCTCAAGGCGATGGTGGACATGCTCAGGCACTTTGGCCTGGCACGGCCACCCGTACTTTAGCCAAACACGTCCTGAAGCACGCCTTCACGCACAACCGCGACGCCATCCAGCTCGATGGTCGTACCCATCATCGGAAGGTCGAAATGACCTGCGGTGTAGCGGCCGGCAAACTCATTGGCCCCGGTGGAGAACAGGAAGTTGCCGGACACGGCGCGGAGCTCGGTGCCGTTGGTGTCACGCTGGTCATACATCGACAACGCCTCGTAGCGCGCCCCCGGATTCATGCCGAAGCCGACATGCGACACCGCATAGGCCTCGCGATCGCCCCAGGCGGCGAGATAGGCGCGCATCATCGCGGCATCGGTGCCCTCGCCCTCCAGCTCCACGACGTAGTCGTTCTTGAGTGTCATCTTCACCGGTGAAGACAGGTAGCGCTTGAACGTCAGGTTGATGTCGCCGGGTGCCATCACCAGCGTGCCGTTGATGGTTCCGCTCTTGGGGAAGCTCACGACGATCCCGCCCGGCCAGTGGGCCAGCGTTCCCGGCTTGTCGGTCCATCCCCACACGCCGACCGTCGATGCGCCGACCATATCGACGTCGAGCGCCGTGCCCGCCTTCGATGTCACGCGCATCCGCTTGGTTCCCCTCAACATCTTGGCAGCCGCGCGAACCCGCTTCTCCAGCGCCGGATCCGGCAACATGCGCTCGAGCGCTTCGGGATGCTCGTTGGAGATCACCTGTATGCGGGCGCCTGCCTTGAGAATCTCCGGCGTCTCCTTGGCGTGCATCAGGCCCTCGATGGTGCAGTCGACGACGAAACCCGCTTGCTGAAGCGCCGTCACGACCGGTCCCAATCCCTGGATCGCTTCGCTCGCGCCGGTGGACCGAACCGGCACGATGTGCCGGTTGCGCGGGGTCGGCAGAACCACGTGAAAGGGACGCGCGCCCATGCGCAACAGGGCGAGCTCTGCGATGTGAACGTTCAGCGCGCGCGACTGGGTTTCGGACAGGATCGCCGCGGTATCGCCGGCCTTGACGGCACACCTTTCAAAGATCTCGCAGAAGGCGTCGATCCATTTCGCTTCAATGCGATCCGCCAGCATGGTTCACTCCCGCTTCTTGGTCTCTTACCTAGTCAGCTTACGCTTCCGGGAAGCCGCGCAACAGGTAGGAGCGCACGGCTTGCAGCAGGCCGTTCAGGATCAGTCCCAGCAACGAGATCGTGATCAGCGGCACGAACATGTCAACCGCTTGAAAAGTGCGCGCCGCCGTGACGAGCATGTGACCGAGACCGTCGGTCGACGTGATCATCTCGGCCAGGAACACCACGATGCAGGAGATGACAAGCCCGATCCGGCAGCCGGTCAGGATCGACGGCATCGCAGCGGGCAAGACGACCTTGAACAGGATCTCGCGCCGCGGCGTTCCCGCCGCCATTGCCGACCAGATTAGTTTTTGCTCGACCGTTGACGCGCCGTAATATGTCGACAGAAGAATTGGAAACAGCGCGTCGGCGGTGACCAGCAAAATCTTCGATTCGTGGCCGAAGCCGACCAGAAGCAGCAGTGCAGGATAGAGCGCAACCTTCGGAAGCGGTGCGAGCACCCGCACGATCGGCCGCACAACGGCATTGAATGCCGGGTTGGCGGCCGCAGCGATGCCTATGCTTACGCCCAGCACGACCGCGATCAAGAACCCGCCGAACAGCCGGATCAGCGTCGCGGCGATTTCGTGGTGAAATGTGGTGGTGGTGAGTTGCTGCAGCAGACGGATAAACACAAGGCCCGGCGGGGGCAGCAAGACCACCGGCGCGACCCCGAACGATACGAGGCCCTGCCATAGCGCAATCACGAGCGCGATCGGCACCAGGCCAAGCAGGATGTCTCCAGTGATTGCGCTCGTCTTCATGAGAAGCTCACGGGCATGTCGAACTGGGGTTCGGACCAGCGCACCAGCCGCGCGCGGATCCGCTCGAACGCCGCGTCGAGGCAGATGCCCATCGCTCCCACGACGATGATCATGGCGAAGACGGTATCGTACTGGCCCATATCCAGCGCATTGAAGAGGATGTTCCCCGCACCCGATTGTCGCGCGATCATCTCGCTGGTGACCATCGTGATCAGTGCCAGCACCAGACCTGTACGGCAGCCGGTCAGGATCTCCGGCAAGGCCGCCGGCAGCACGATCCGGACAAGGCGCTGGGCCGCCGAGAGCCCCATTGCCGCGCCGGACCAGAGCATCTTCTCCTCGACCGCCTTGGCGCCCTCAAAACTGTGATAGATCACCGGCAGGCTGACGCCGAGAAAGATGACGAGCGTCTTCGAGACGTCGCCGACGCCGAGCCACAGCATGATGATCGGCATCAGTGCGGCCTTCGGCACCGGATAGATAACCATCAGCAGCGGATTGAAGAAGGCTGCCACCGCCCGGCTGCGTCCCATCATCAAACCAAGGGGAATTGAGACGGCGATGGCGAGCGCAAAGCCGATCGCCATGCGGCGGAGCGACGCCAAAATGTTGATCAGGGCGTCCTTGTCACCCAGGATCGAAGGGACGGCCCTGATAGCCTCGATCGCGGTCGGAAAGCTGTCATTCTTCAGCGCGAGCGAAGCGACCTGCCACACCGCGAGCAGGCCGATGCAGGCCAGCACCGGCGCGACACGCTTGAGCAGGGCCGATGACGACATCATGCGCCCGGTCCCGCTTCATCGCCGTCATCGAACATGCGCTCGATGCCGACGACATATTTCTGATAGCGCGGGTCGAGCAGCAGCTCGGTGCGCCGCCGCGGCCGCGGCAGATCGATATCGATGACCTGACGAATGCGACCCGGCGACCGGGACATCATCACGACCTTGTCCGAAAGAAAGACGGCTTCCTCCACCGAGTGGGTCACAAAGAGCACGGTCTTCCGGTCACGTTCCCAGATGTTGAGGAGATCGTTTTGCAGGCGCGTCCGGGTATGGGCATCGAGCGCACCGAAGGGCTCGTCCATCAACAGGACTTCCGGATGGTAGGCGAGTGTCCGCGCCAGCGCGACGCGCTGCTTCATGCCGCCTGATAGTTCCTTCGGGTAGAAGTTTTCGTATCCTTTAAGGCCGACCATCTCGATCAAGGCCCGGCTCTGCGCTTCGGCGTCTGCGGCGCGCACGCCCTGCTGGCGCGGTCCATACATCACGTTGCCGAGCACGCTCTTCCACGGAAACAGCGCGAACTCCTGGAAGACAGGACCGCGATCGGGGCCCGGACCGGCGATCGACTTGCCCTTCATTCGTGCCGAGCCACTGGTTGGGCTGACAAAACCGCCGACGATATAGAGGAGAGTCGATTTGCCGCAACCGGACGGCCCGAGGATGGATACGAAGGCGCCATCCTCGATCGTGAGCGAGATGTCCGAGAGCGCCAGGTGATCCTTGCGCGCCGACGTTTGAAATACCTGCGAGACATGGTCGATCTCGATCATCGCTGACGACGGCTTGCGCGTCGGCACGGCGTCAGGAGTTTCGCTCGACCTTGAAGGCACGACCTTCATTCTCTCTCCCGACTCATCCGCCAACATTCCGTGCCGTTCCCTGAATCCACGCAACTAACAGTGCGAGCTTAGCAAGAAACCTGCCAGACGCGCGTCGTTGCCCGCACGACCGTTCAGCCGAACCACGGCCACTCTGCCGGGCCTTCATGCGTCACAGCCCCGCCCGGCGCTTGGCCAACGAGTCGCGCGTACTTTGCAAGCGCCCCGGCGCGGTGTCGTGGCGGACGTGGCTTCCAGTCGCGTCGTCGCGCGGCAAGTTGATCTTCGTCGACCAGTAAATCAAGCCGCCGGTTGCCGGCGTCAATCCGGATCCTGTCGCCATCGCGCACGAGCGCGAGCGGGCCGCCAACGAAAGCCTCCGGCGATACGTAGCCTATGCACATGCCGCGCGTTGCTCCCGAGAAGCGTCCGTCCGTGATCAGCGCGACCTTCTCGCCCATACCCTGGCCATAGATGAGCGCCGTCACGCCGAGCATCTCGCGCATGCCGGGACCGCCGACCGGTCCTTCATTGCGGATGATGAGGACTTCGCCGGCTTGATAGCTCCGGTTTCGGACAGCCTCGACGCAAGCCTCTTCGTCTTCAAACACGCGCGCCGGCCCCTCGAAGGACAGCCTCTTGAGACCCGCGACCTTGATCACGGCTCCATCAGGGCAGAGGCTGCCTTTGAGCACGGCGACGCCGCCGTCCGACATGATCGGCTTGTGCGTGGAGTAGATGATCTCACCATCCGGCGCATTCGCGCTGCCGTATTCTTCTGCCAATGTTCGGCCGGTGACCGCCAGGCAGCTTCCGTCGACATGCCCGCTCTGAATCAATTCGCGGATGACGACCGCAGCACCGCCGATATCGTAGACGTCCTTGGCGGTGTATTTGCCGCCGGGCCGCAAATTTCCGATCAGGGGCGTCCGCGCAAAGACCTCGCCGACATCGTCGATGGTGAAGGAAATGCCGGCCTCGTTGGCCATCGCAGGCAAGTGCAGCGCCGCATTGGTTGAACCACCCGTCGCAGCCACGATCGCCGCGCCATTTTCAAGCGCCTTGCGCGTCACGATGTCGCGCGGCAGCGGGCCGCCGCGTTCGAGCATCTCCATGACCAGCCGCCCCGCCCGGCGTGAAGCCTGCGCGCGTTCGGCATAGACACCGGGGATCATGGATACGTTGGGAATGGTCAGCCCCATTGCCTCCGAAACCATTCCCATCGTGTTCGCCGTGAACTGGCCGGCACATGCACCGATGGTCGGCAGGCAGCTTCGTTCGATGCGTTCGAGTGTCGCACCGTCGATCTCGCCGGTCATGAAGCCACCGACGGCTTCATAGGAGTCGAGCACGGTCAGCGTTCGACCGTCGAGGCGACCGGGCAGCGCACTGCCGCCATAGATGAAGATCGACGGCACATTGCAGCGGATCATCCCCATCATTACGCCGGGCAGCGTCTTGTCGCAGCCGCCGAACCCGATCAGCGCGTCATAGGCGAGACCATGGACCACGGCCTCGATGGAGTCGGCGATCAACTCGCGCGAAAACAGGGAGAATTTCATCCCCTCGTGATTCATGCTGATGCCGTCGGAAACAGAGATGGTCGCGAATTCACGTGGCGTCCCGCCGGCCTCCTCGATCCCGGCCTTGGCGGCATCCACCTGAAAGTCATGCGTCATGTTGCAGGGCGTCTGCTCGCCCTTCATGCTGACGACGCCGACCATCGGTTTGGCGATGGCTTCATCGTCGAGCCCCATTGCGCGCATGAACGCGCGGTGAGGTGCCCGGTCGAGGCCGTCGGTCGTCACCCGTGATCGCAACTTTTTCATGCGTGCATCATCTTGGTCCGACGCCCGCAAGTCGGGGCGCCGCAGCTTCTTGATCCAGCCGGCCCTGGCGTCGGCTTATTGTATCGGCGCAACGATGGTCGGATGTTTGAATTGCGCAACATCGAGCTTCGGCAGCATCCCCGTCTCCGCGTAGATGTCGAGCATCTTCTGGATCGCAGGGAAATTCGGAGCGGCACCCGGATCGCGGCCGAAGTCGTTGTCCTTGAGCAGATATGTCTCGAGCACCGGAACGGGCGCCTTCAGCACTTCCGAGACCACCTTCAGCGTCTCTTCACGGTTGGCCAGCGCCTTCTTCATGCCCGAAGTGATGTCGCGCACATAGGCTTTCACCAGCTCGGGGTTCTTGTCGACGAAGTCTGCGCGGCAGGCTTCAAGGATATGCACGATGTTCGGCATGGCTTGCGACAACGAGAACAGCTTGCGGGTGCCTCCCTTGGCCTCGGCGCGCGCCGCAAAGGGCTGGTTCATGTTGACCGCATCGACCCGGCCCTGCCGCAGCGCGTCCTCGGACACGGCAAAACCGACTTCAACGAGCTTGATGTCCTTTGCCGGATCGATGCCGTTCTGCTTGAGCAGCATGTTGAACGGTCCCTGTGTGCCGCCGCCGATCACGGAGATGCCAACGGTCTTGCCTTTGAGATCGGCGATCGTCTTGATCGGCGAGTCCTCCATCACGGCCCAATAGACGGAGAAGCCGCCGGGCTTCTCGAACACGTGCTGGGCCACAATATAGGCCTTGAGATTGCCGCCGACCACGCCATTGGACAATGACAGCGGTGCTTGCGTCGCGCAGTCCAGCGCGCCTGCGGCAAGCGCCTGCGTCATCGGGGCTGTGCCCTGAAACTGGGTCCATTCGATGTTGTAGGTCTTGCCGAGATCGGGAAACTCGGCCGGCCTCTTCATCATCCAGTATTTGGACTCCTCAGCCGGAATGGTCCAGCCGACTCGGATTGTCTGCTGTGCCTGTGATGGGCTCGTGCTCGCGATGGCCGCCGTCAATGCCCCGAATGCCAGGATCCACTTCGAAACCGTCCGCATCATGCCGCTCCACTGCCTCGGCGCCAACCGGCGCCACCCAACCCGACCTGGGTCAAATGTTTCATGGTTCAAACAACGAGGCAAGACGGGCAAAACGTCCCAAAATTCTCGATCAGGCCCGACTTTGTGCTAAGGCGACCATGCGCTTGGCATCGCGCGGCGACAGAAGGAGACGACCTATGGCTGAATCCGCCGGAGCTCACCCGCATCCGGCCGAGAAGCTCGGCTATCTCGGCCTTGGGTTGATGGGCGCACCCATGAGCCGGCGGCTGCTGAGGGCCGGGCATGACGTGACGGTCTGGAACCGTTCTCCTGCAAAGACGGCCGTATTGGTCGAGGCTGGCGCGAAGGGCGCCGCGGCGCCGCGCGATGTCGCAGCATGTGCGACGATCATCTTCATGTGTGTGACGGATGCTGCGGCCGTAGAAGAAGTCGTTTTCGGTGCGGATGGACTCACGGCGGAAACCGAGCCCGGAAAGCTCGTGGTCGACTTCTCCTCGATCCACCCTGACGCAGCGCGCGACATTGCTGCGCGACTGAAGGCCGCAAATGGGATGGGATGGATCGATGCACCGGTCTCGGGCGGGACCAAGGGTGCCGAGGACGGTACGCTCGCGGTGATGGCGGGGGGAAATGCGGCCGACGTCGAACGGGTGAGGCCCTACGTCCTCGCCATGGCGCGCCGGCTCACACATATGGGCCCGACCGGCGCCGGTCAGACCACAAAACTCTGCAACCAGGTGATCGTGGGTTGCGCGATGGCCGTGTTGGCCGAAGCGACTCGGCTCGCCGTGAACGCCGGCATCGATGCAAATCGTCTGCCGGAAGCGCTCGCCGGCGGTTTTGCCGATTCCATTCCCCTGCAGCTCTTCGTCCCGCGCATGGTGCAGGGCATTCACTCGCCGCCGCTTGGTCACATTGCAACGATGCTCAAGGATCTCGATACGGTTGCCGACGTCGCACGGGCGACATCGACTCCGGTGCCGATGGCGTCGCTCGCCGGACAACTTTTCAGATTGGCGAAGGCTGCCCGCGGCGCGGATGCTGACGCACTCGAGCTCTACAAGCTCTCGACCGAGACTCGTTGAACTCGTCGCAGCTACTTAGCGTCAGACGATTTGTCGGGCATGAAGCGCCCATAGCTGCCACGCGCGAAAAGCAGCGGCTCCTGCCGGTTGTAGGAATAGGCCTCGACGGCGCCAAGAAAGATCACGTGATCGCCGCCATAGTACCGGTTGACGGACCGGCACTGAAAATTGGCCACGCAATCTACAAGGATCGGTGCGTTGCCGAGGCCCGGCTTCCAATCGACACCGGCAAACTTGTCGTCGGATGATTTCGCGAACGTGTTGGCAAGCGCCTGTTGGGACGCGCCTAGTATGTTTACGACGAAGTGGCTCGCATTCTGAAACACGGTGAGCGTCGACGAATAGACCCCGAGACTCCAGAGAACGAGCGGTGGATTGAGAGACACCGAGGCAAAGGAATTGCACGTCAGGCCAAAAGCCTTTCCGTCCGGAGCCGCAGCCGTGATGATCGTTACCCCGGTTGCAAAAGAGCCGAGGGCATTGCGGAAATCGCGGGGATCGATCGACGAAGAGTCACTCGCAAATTCGTTGGCAGGGTCAGGAGCAGCCGGCTGCTTGGGTTCATTCATCGGCCGGTCTCACAGCGTCAAATTCTCGGATGGCAAGTCAAGCGCCACCCGGCCATAATTCGTTCCCGCGGCATCGAAGCTGAACGCGAGATGCGAGTTGATCGCGTGAGCGTCGCGGAACTGTCGCTGCAGCACTCCCGTCGTGAACAAACCACGCGCGCCGCTCGCCGAAAACAACATCGAGACCGCCTCGGTGCAGAGATTGACCGAAAACGCCCCATCGCGCCGATACTTGGTCTTGGTCGCCATGCTCGGAATATGACCACGGCGCGCGTCATCCATGGCCTCGATGCAGGCCGAGCGCATGATCAGCCGCGCGGCGTCGATCTTTGCGGAGGCCTCGGCAATCTTGATCTGCGTGCTCTGGAAGTCGCTGAGCTTGGCGCGGTTGTAGGTCGAGATGCGATGCCGCACGACCTCGACATAGTCGTCGAGGCACGCTTGCGCATTGCCCAGCGCCACGCCGGAGAGCACGAAGGGAAACAGGGAGAACACCGGCAGCGCATAAAGCGGATTGGGATTCGCCGCGCTTCCGGGTGTTGGACCGCCGGCAAGATCGCCCACGGACACAGTCATGTGGTCGGCGACGAAGGCGTCCCTGACCTCGACATCGCCTGAGCCGGTCCCGCGCAGGCCGGCGACGTTCCAAGTGTCCAGGATCTTGTAGTCGTTCTTGGGAAGCAGGAAGATGCGATACTCGATCCCATCGGCATCGTCCTCCGAGGCGACGACGCTGGCCAGCATGTTCCATTCGCAGGATGCAACCCCCGACGAGAACGGCCAGCTTCCGTGCAGCCGATAGCCGCCCTCCACCTTCCTGGCGCGACCGGCCGGGAAGATGAAGGATGATGCGATCAGGGTGTTGGGATCCTTGCCCCATACCAGCTCCTGCGCCTTCTGCCCGAACATGCCGAGCATCCAGTGATGGCTCGCCAGATTGGCAAAATTCCAGGCCACCGAGGCGTCGGCCTGCCCGAGGAGATCTGCGCAGTCGATCAACGCAACGTAGTCGAACTCCGAGCCTCCGAACCGCTTGGGTTGGAGAATTCTGAACAGGCCGGATTCGTGTAGGTCGCGCTCGGTTTCAGGTGGCAGGCGCCGGAGCTCTTCGGTCCGCGCTGCACGCTCCCGCAGTTGCGGTACGAGCGCCCTACTCCCGGCGACCATCGCCGCGTAGGCCCGGTCACCCGATCCCTGACTCGTCCCTGGTTTTTGACCGCCAGCCGTCATCTGACTTCCTCGCATCCCCAGTGTTATGCGACTGGAACCCCAGCAAATCAAGCGAAGCAGACCTTACCGCGCCCGGTATCCCGGCTGTTCGAAAGGATGCGACGTCGCGAAGGCCGGGAGCGAAAAGCAGTGCTCAGCGAGCCGTGCAACGGTCGGGAAAGGGGTGAGATCCAGCTTGAGGAAATGCGCTCCGACGACCTGCCCCGCAATGCAGATATCCGCGATCCCCGGCTCCGCCCCCAGAACAAAGGGGGTGGACTGACGCTTGGCCAGGAGACGCTCGTAAGTCGCCAGTCCTTCCGTGGCCCAATGCGTGGCCCATTTTTCGATCGCTGCGTTGTCGGCCCCGAACTGGGCTGAGAGGTGGTTGCGAACGCGTGGCGTGACCAGCGGATGGGAGTCGGCAACCGTCATCAGGGCCAGCGCCCGCACATAGGCGCGATCGGCAGGGTCAGACGGCAGCAACCGCGGCTCCGGCTTGATGTCGTCGAGATACTCGAGGATCGCCAGCGACTGAAAAATCCGGCGGCCATCATGGATCAGGGTCGGAACGACGCGTTCGGTATTCACAGCGTCGTAGTCCGGCTTGAACTGCTCCCCGGAGAGGATGTCGACCGAGGTCTCCTCGAACGACAGTCCCTTGAGCTTCAAGGCAACGCGCACGCGGAAGGATGCAAGCGAACGCCAGAACCCGTAGAGTTGTATGCTCATCGCCTCGCTTTGGTGCACTCTGTGTGGGCGCCGACGCCCGTTCCTTCGGCCCTAGTCGGCCTGCTTGCCGAAGACGCCCTTCCCGGCAAGCTCCGCGATCCTACTGTCATCATACCCCAGCGCCTGCTTCAACACATCCTTGGTGTGCTCACCCAACAGCGGTGCCGCGATGGGGTCGATCGCTGGCGTCTGGCCCATCGTAACGGGCGGTTCGATGTTCGGGACCCACCCCGCCGTTGGGTGCGGAATGCGGTTCAGCCGCCCTCGCTCGGTGGCCTCCGGTGCGCCAAAGCCTTCTTCCACGGTACGGAGATAGCCGACAGGAATGTTGGCAAGCTTCATCTTCGCCATCCAATTTTCGAGACGATCGCCGGCAAAGACTTCGGCAATCGCGGCGCGCAGCTTCTCCTTGTTCTCGGACCGCGCCTTTCGGGTCGCAAATTGAGGATCGGTGATGAGGTCGGGCCGGTTCAAAACTTCCACCACGAGGCGGCGGTAAAGCCGGTCATTGGCACAGGCCATGTAGAGCGGCCCGTCGGATGCTTCGTAGACGCCGACGGTGGGAGACCCACTCGGCGAATTGCCGAATCGGCCGGGATTTTGACCGTTGATCAGATAGGCCATGCCATAGAAGCCGGTCATACCCATGGCAACGTCGAACAGTGCGACTTCGACGTGCTGTCCTCGACCGATCCGGTCGCGTGCGAGCAGCGCAAGCAGGATCGCGTTGCAGGCCGACATGCCGGTCGCCATATCGACGATGGGCGGCCCGGTCCGCACCGGTGGACCATCGGGAAACCCGTTCAACGACATGAAGCCGCTTTCGGCCTGGGTAATCGGATCGAAGCCGGGACGGGAGGCAAACGGCCCGCTCCGGCCATAGGCCGAGATCGAGCAATAGACCAGTCGCGGATTGCTCGGTGCGACCGACTCGTAGTCGAGCCCGAACTTCTTCATGACGCCGCTCGAAAAATTCTCGACCACCACGTCCGCCTTCTGGATCAGCTCTCGCGCCACGTCGCGCGCCTCCGGGACGGCGAGATCCAGCACCATGCCGCGCTTGTTGCGATTCAAGCTGAGATAGGCCGCACTTTCGCCTCCGATCTCGGCATGCTCATAAGCACGAGTATCGTCGCCGCCGTCGGGGTTCTCGATCTTGATGATCTCGGCGCCGAAGTCGCCGAGCGTTTGCGTGCACGCCGGTCCGGCCACCACGCGCGTGAAATCGACGACCAGCAGCCCGTCGAGAGCCGTGCCCTGCTTCCTGGCGCCGGGCTGGCGCTCCGGCAATTGCGGGATGACTGGCATAGGCGGGCACTCCCTGGCATCGGCTTCTCTCCGCCGATTTTCTTGCATCTGCGAACTTTTAAACGCGGCCTTAGCCGATCCGCAAGGGCCGCGTCCGGCCCGAGCCACCTCGCCCGTGGCAGACCAGCCATCAAGAGCGGAGTCACTTCACGCAAAAAAGAACCCGACAGCCGTCAGGCTGCTGGGCACTTAGGGAGTCCCAAGACGCTGGAAGCTTAGTCACCCACCAGCCATTCCGCCCGGCGGAAGAAGGGCTATTTTCCCAGCAAGCATTTTCGCCAGTACAGCGAGTTTGGCCAGGCCCATGGCGCTTCGGGCGCATACAGCTCATAGCCGGCCTTGATGAAATTATTCGCTGACGCAACATTGGCGGTGGTGTCGGAGATGATGCTGCGCCAACCGGTCCGACGTCCATGCGACTCGATTGCCCGCATCAGCCTCAACTGCAACGCCCTGCCCCGATGGCTTCTAAGCACGCCAACCCGACAAAAATAACCGGCGTTGCGAGCGCGCGTCGCCGGCACGACGCCGGCGAATGCCACGGGCTCCGCGCCGTCATAGGCAAGCCACCATGCTCCACGGGAGAACCGGAAGGACCGCACCGCCAAGGAACGTCGCATGATGGAGATCGGCGAGCGTCTCGGCGATGTCCTCGTCGTCCGCATCAGCGCCTCCTTCGAGAACAAGAGTGCGGCAGATCGCGGACGAGCGCGATCGTTTCGGGCGCGAACCCTATCCTCTTCCCGAGGGCCGCAGCGGCGCCGGCCTTAAGGCCGCGCCGCGGGCCGCCACGTTCGCGCGTGGGCGGCCAATAACGGAGCTGCGTGCAAGCGCAGCTCGGACAGCGGCGCGCTGATCGGCGCTCAATGAACGCGTGTCAACGAGGGCGAGGCCGCGATGCGCCGCCGCCGTCCGATTTCAGATATCGAAACGAAAAAACCCGCCGCGGATTTCTCCGTGCGGGTGGACCGACGCTTGTTTCGATGATGGCAATATACACCCGATTTGCCCGACGGGTCAAGCTCTATTTCTCTATTTCCGAATTTTTCTCCTCAAGCCCTGCCGGTCGACGCGCAACGAGGACGCTACCGACGCATTGCAACGCAATTTCGCGCTTTTGATTGCGAAGATAGATCTGGTTGCGCATAACACCCCTGTCCGGGCTCGACTTCGACTCGCGCTTCTCCAGAACGGTCACTTCAAGGCTGAGTTCGTCTCCTGGACGCACCGGGGTCGGCAGCCTGAGTTCGTCCCAGCCGAGGCCAGCGAGAACACGGAGCGAATAAGGCTGCGTCTTGCTCAACAAGGAAATGAGTATCGCAAAAGTGTGCGCGCCTGAGGCCGTCAGTCCCGCAAAGACCGATCGTGCAGCAGCCTCCTCATCGATATGGAAGGGCTGCGGGTCGTACTTTTGCGCAAACTGAATGATCTCGTCTTTCGAAACGAGGTACGGACCTGCCGTGCGCAAATGTCCGACCTCAGCATCCTCGAAATACAGTCGGGTCATCAATGCCCCTCCAACCGCATTGGACTGACGGACTGTAGCCTTCGCATCGCTCGAAGTCAGCAGGTCACTCCTGGCCAAATCGCACAACCGATCCGGCCAGCACATCAAAAAACCCGCGGCGGATGTCTCCACGCGGGTTGATCGATGCTTGTCTCAATGATGCCAATATACAGGCGATTTGCCCGACGCGTCAAGCCCTATTTCATAAATTCCGAACTCTTCCGATCGACCTCTGTTCGAGATACGTTTTCCGCCTAGCCGGCCGACAGAAGCGGCTCGTGAGGCAGGCGAACCGGCGCTGTGCCATCCGGCGCATTCGCCTCTTCCGCGAGCTTCCTCTCGATATAGGCGGTCACCGTTTCCGCGAACGAGCGCTGCACGCCGACCACGACGGCATGCTGATCCCATGCGTCCTGCTGCAGGAGACGCAGGCCGCTTTCGCGCTGGCTTCCTTCCGTCACCTCGACGTAGTCATCGATGGCGCACTCGGCCACGGGAATGGCACTGGGATCTCCAGCGGAGATCAGCCGGCGCAACAGGCGCTGGCAATTGTCGAATCCTCGCATGGTCAGGCATTACCCGCGCGACGATTTCGGCTTGGGCTGCCGGATGGGCTGGGTGTGCGTGCCGAAAAGCGCAAGCAGAAGCGCGATCTCTTCTTTCGAGCCGACCTGGATCATGAATATCTCCTTCTCGACCTGTTGGTCGCCCCCAGCGGCGGCGGAGTTCAGAACGATCTGGTTTCAGGCGTGTTTCAGGCGTGTTTCGTCACCCGCAGGGCCCTTCGGATTGCTCCGGAGGCCTGCACCGCCAACTTTAATAAAATCGTACAAACCGAATTTGGCGGAATGAAATCTCCGCCTGCTCAACTCCGCTTGACATCGATGCCGGGCGACGACGCCACGCGGCGATCGCCCGGCGAGAGGACAAGGAGCCGGACCGATGTACTTCGTCGCCGCCGCACTGCTGGTGCTGTCGGGACTGTTCTACTCCGCGAGCCATCACGAGATCGGCTCGTTCGGCGTGACCATGTGCACCTATGGTAGCGCCTTCTGCGAAAACCCGATGATCGTCTTTGCCGGCGCGGGCCTTGCCGCCGCCTGGGGTATGTTCGTCAGCATCAGATAGGCGCCCCCGCCTGCGACGCCTGCATCCCCTGACAATCCGCCGACGCCTTTTAGCGAAGTCTTATTGTGTTCGCCTTTAGGTAGCAGGCGGCTTCGATGCGAGGGGTGATCACAATGAAGCTGGGGATCACCTTCTGCAACGTAAAAATCAAATCGGTCGCCAATCCCGATCAGGCGCCAATCGCTCATGAGTCCTTCATGTTGTTTGCAAAGCGTTGGGGTGAGGCCCTCGTGCCGGTACGCTCGACGAAGGACCGTACCGCAGTCTCGATCTCTTACGCTGCCGAAACCGAGCTCTGGAACCGCACGCTGTCGTTCATGCTCCCGGCGGGCCTCATTGCCCTGTTCGGTCTCGGCTCGCTTGCCCTGTTCCTGAGATCGGACATGACGACGATCACGTCGGACGATGTGAATGATTTCTTCTGGTTGATTAGACCGTGACGTTTTCTAGACCTGTTGGCTGGACATGTTGAAGCGCCATATCGTTCTTGCACTTGTTGTCCTCGGAATAGCTTGGGTTGTGATCCGACAATGGACGCCGCAAGCATCCCTGCGTTATCGCATGACCGTCGAGGTCCAGACCCCGAGCGGCCCGAAATCCGGATCGGCCGTCCAGGAGCACGTGGTCTGGCGACAACGCCTGATTCCGCTCCCGGGCGCCGGCGGCTCGGATTGGGGCGGCGGCCAGCAGACATTCGGGGAAGCCCCGTTCGTGGATCTCGGCAATGGCGCGGTCCTGTTCGCGACGCTGCGCGATGTGCGATACAGCTACGATCGTGAGATCAACACCATCGCCTTCCGGGCTCTCCACATCGACGAACTCCGCAGGAAGCGGCCCAATGCCGGCGATGCAAGTATCCTGGACGACCTTGCCAGGGCCAAGCCGCTGAACGTGCTCGACCGCAAATACTATCCGGTGCTCGCGACCTTCACCGAGATGGCCAACCCGAAATCCCTTGTCGAAGTGTCCCCTGACAACCTCGCTGCTCGCTTCGGACAGGGCACCACACTCAGCAAGATCACATTTCAGGTCGTCGACCCCAGCACGCCGCTGACGACAGCCGTCACGGCCCGGTTTCCAGCTCTCGCCGCCGAGCGCGGACTTCTCACCCTGCCGCCCTCTTAGCGGCGTCTCCTCCGGGCTTCCATTCCGCTAGCGGACTGCTGATCGATGCGGCGCCCGCCTCCGGGCGCTCGGGCGCTCCTTGAAAGCCGGGCAAGACAATGAGGCGCTAATGAACGGCTTTGCCGGCGCGGCTCTTGCCGCCGCCTGTGGCACCTTCGTCAGCGTGCGATAGAGCCGGGTGAGGCAGACGCGTAGGGCGGCCGGTACCGGCCCGATCTGAGTTGCCTGTTTGGAACCAATGCCGGTCCATCGGCATATTTGGATCGGAACTGCAAAACCCAACGGTTAGGACCCGTATGCAGGAGGCTGTATCATGTTGCGTCGCCGTTTCAAGCAAACGCAATCCCTCGAAGAACGACTTTCAGAGCACGCGAAGCGTCTGCGCGAGGAAGCCAAATTGCTCCCGCCTGGCGCGGCGCGCGATGCGGCCCTTAGAAAGGCCCGGCAAGCCGAAACAGGCTCGCACATGAGCGAATGGCTGAGATCACCGGAGTTGCAACCGCCGAAGTGAGGCCGCTCGGAACGGCCAGGCTCGACGTTTTTCGCAATCATGCGGCTCAAAACACGTCCTGCAGCCCTGTGACAATTTCGCCTTGTGACCCAAGCAAACACCGTGCCCGCCGTCAATGTGCTAGGCTGAACTCGATCAGATCCCTCGGGGGGCTCGATGAAGCGGCGCGAGTTCATCACGCTCATAGGCGGTGCTGCGGCTTGGCCGCTCGAAGCACGCGCGCAGCAAGCCGGCCGGCGGTACCGCGTTGCGATATTGGGGCCCTTACCGTCGAGCTTTTTCGATGAATTGGGCAAGGCCGGATTTGCAAAAGGCGGCAATCTTGACATCGACAGCCGTGGCGACGGCGTGGCTGCGGCCTCGTACGCAACGGTCGCCGTTGAACTCGCCCAGGCAAATCCGAATGTCCTGATGGTCGTCGGGACTGAAGCTGCGCGTGCAGCACAGAAAGCAACACAACGCATTCCCATCGTGGCGATCGCGGACGACTTGCTCGGCAGCAAGCTCGTCGCCTCCATGCCCCACCCCGAAGGCAACACTACCGGCGTTGCCATCTTTGCCTTCCAGCTCGACGCCAAGCGATTGGAGTTACTGCATGAGGCACTGCCTCGTGCGCGACGAATAGCCGTTCTCGCCGACCGCGAGCCGATACCGAACATGAGTGCCCTCGAAAGTGCCGCCCGGGGTTTCGGCGTCGAGATCGTTCCGTTTGCCGCACGGTCCGAGGAGGACATCATCCGCGCGATCGACGCCATGTCGAGCGCGCAGGTCGAGGCCGTCAACCTGCTGGCATCGCCAATCCTATCAAGCAAATTCCAATACGTGATCCGCGATCGCCTGGCCCTGCGTCGCCTGCCAGCCATTTATCAATGGCCCGAGCAAGCGGAGGACGGCGGCCTGATAGGCTACGGTCCGCGCATCAGCGCGGTTTTCGACCAATGCGCGCGTCAGGTCGCAAAATTGTTGCGCGGCGCAAAAGTGGCTGATGTGCCCGTCGAGCAGCCGACCAAGCTCGAGTTGATCGTCAATCTCAAGACGGCCAAAACGCTGGGTGTCGAAATCCCACCGACGCTGCTCTCCCGTGCCGATACGACGATCGAGTGAGTTCGCGAGTTCGCAGGCATCGACGTTTCCGGCGATGATGCATGTTTACACCCGATTTGCCCGACGCGTCAACCCGAAATACTTATAATCCGAAAAATGCACGACGGTCCGCCCAAGGGAACTTCCGTCCCTACCCCGAGTTAGCCGGGAGATTTCGGCAACCGCATCTGATCTGAGGCACGGCCTTTCATGACCGAGACCGCCGTCTCCGCACCGCAAAAATCGATCACAATGGTGCTGAAACGGCTCGGGCCCGGCCTGGTGACCGGCGCCGCCGACGACGATCCCTCGGGCATCGCCACTTACTCACAAGCCGGCGCGCAATTCGGCTATGGGCTATTGTGGACGGTGTTTCTGACGACGCCGTTCATGATCGCCATCCAGCTCGTCAGCGCGCAGATCGGCCGCGTCACCGGCAAGGGCCTGGCGGCGAACGTCATGCAGGTCGCGCCGCGTTGGCTGGTGCTGGCGCTGGTTTCGGCTCTCGTCATTGCGAACACGTTCAACATCGCCGCCGACATCGCCGCCATGGCGGAGGCGCTGTCGCTCGTGATCGGCGGGCTCAATCACGAGCACGCACTGATCTTCGCGGCGCTGTCGACGCTGCTCCAGGTCTTCGTGCCCTATCGCCGCTATTCCCCGATCCTCAAATTCATGACGCTGGCGCTGTTCGCCTATGTCGCGACCGCCTTCACCGTAAAAATCCCTTGGAGCACGGCGCTGCTCGCCGCGGTCTGGCCGAAGGTGAATGTCAGTGCCGACTATTTTTTGATGGTGGTTGCGGTGCTCGGCACCACGATCAGCCCATATCTGTTTTTCTGGCAGGCCTCGCAGGAGGTCGAGGAGATGAACGGCAAGCATCGCCGTCCCCTGCGCCGGCTTCCGCGCGACGGCGCCCCCGAGCTCACGCGCATCAAGGCCGACACCACGTTCGGCATGCTGCTCTCGAACGGCGTCGCCTTCTTTATCATCCTGACCACTGCGTCGGTGCTTAACGCCAACGGCGTCACGAACATCAGTTCGGCAACCGAAGCCGCCGAAGCGCTGCGCCCGCTCGCCGGCGACTTCACCTTCCTGCTGTTCGCGCTCGGAATCATCGGAACCGGTATGCTGGCGATCCCGGTGCTCGCCGGGTCAGCGGCCTACGGCGTCGCGGAGATTTTCGGGTGGCGCGCCACGCTGGAGGCAAAACCCGACGAGGCGGTCGGCTTCTACGCCATCATCGCGGCTGCCACCGCGATCGGCTTCGGCCTCGGCTTCACCGGGATCGATTCCATGCACATGCTGGTGTGGAGTGCGGTACTCAACGGAATCGTCGCCGTCCCCATTATGGTGATGATGATGGCGATCGTGTCGAACCGGAAGATTATGGGCCGCTTCAGGGCGCGGACCTGGCTCATCGCGCTCGGCTGGCTCGGCACGGCCGTGATGGCGCTCGCCGTCCTCGCCCTGCTCGGCTCGTCCGCCCTCGGCGCCGCGTGACGCTAGGCCGGCGTCAGCGCCGCCGAGATCTGCGATGCGATGATGAAGGCCGCGAACACGGCCGGCACGCTGATCAATCTCAGAAACTGGTCTACGGAAAGCATCCCTGTCATCCCCCAAAGACAAAGCGCCCAAAGCGGTCCGCGCCTACTGCACCCGGTGCGCGGTCAGCTGATCGGCCGTCAGAAGCTGGTCGGAAATGGCGGCCCCACCCATGGTCAGGAGCGCCAGAATTGCAATCATGCCCAAAATCTTCATGGAACCGATGGTCGGTTCGGATTGTGGCCAAAAACGTCAGCGACTGGCGCAATTTCGGGACGATCCCGCGAAATATCGTGGCTGTCCCCAGCCTTGCCCGGCCCTCCGGGCGCCCCGTCGGGCTTCACGCGCACCCCCCGTTGGCTTAACAAGTTCCAGGGGAATTCCCGTCTGCCTCCGGCCAAGCCGCCGGATTCACAAAACCAAGAAGGCTCAACGGGCCAGCAGGGAGCGATATGACCAAATCATCAAAAGCAACGAGCCTTGAGATCCTCGCCTGCGATGCCGGCTGGCGAAACTACCATTTCGTCAAGCTAACGACCGAAGACGGCATCGTCGGCTGGAGCGAGTTCGATGAGGGCTTTGGCTCGCCCGGCGTCGGCGCCGCGATCCAACGTCTGTCGACCCGCGTCGTCGGCCAAAACGTCTTCCAACACGAGCGCATTCATGCCGAATTGTTCGCGGCAACGCGTCCCGCAGCCGGCGGCGTGGTGGCACAGGCGCTCGGTGCGATCGAGAATGCGCTGCTCGATGCCAAGGCGAAGCTGCTCGGCGTGCCCTGCTACCAGCTCCTCGGCGGCAAGATCCGCGACCGCGTGCGGGTCTACTGGTCGCATTGCGCGACCTGGCGGATCAATCACCCGTCCTGGTACAAGCCGCCGATCGAGAATCTCGACGGCGTCAAGGCGATGGGGCGCGAAGTGCGGGAGAAGAAATTCACCGCACTCAAGACCAACATCTTCTCCTATGACGAAGGCAAGCCGACCGGTTGGCGCCCGGGTTTTGGCTCGCCCTTTACGCCCGAGATCAATGTCGACCGCAAGATCCTGCGCGACCTCCACATGCATCTCGAAGCGATCCGCGACGGCGCCGGCCCCAACGTCGACATCCTGCTCGATTGCAACTTCAACGCCAAGACCGAAGGCTACCTGAAGATCCTGCGCACCATCGCCGACCTCGACATGTTCTGGGTCGAGATCGACAGCTTCAATCCGGAGGCACTCGGCTACATCCGCAGGCAAAGCCCGCATCCGATCTCGTCCTGCGAAACGCTGTTGGGCTTGCGCGAATTCCTGCCCTATTTCCGCGAACAGGCGATGGACGTCGCGATCGTCGATACGCCTTGGAACGGCGTGTGGCAGTCGATGAAGATTGCCGCGGCCGCGGAGGCTTTCGAGGTCAACGTTGCTCCGCATAATTTCTACGGCCATCTCTGCTCGATGATGAATGCGCATTTCTGCGCGGCCGTGCCGAACCTGCGGATCATGGAAATCGACGTCGATCGCCTGGCGTGGGACCACGAGCTCTTCACGCATGAGCCGGAGATCGTGAACGGCCATCTCATCATTCCGGATCGGCCCGGCTGGGGCACCGAGCCGAACGAGGAGGCGCTGCGCGCGCATCCGCCGAAGACGACCGGCGGCCTGCTCAACTACGGCCGCAAGAGCTAAATCACTGCGTGACGGGCCGAATGTCTTTGCCGTCCTACTCGCCCGCGCCGATCGCGTTGCTGGGCGTCGGGCGGTCGACGATCTGCTGACCGAACAGGCTTCCGATCAACTCGACCGCGGTGCGCGCCGTGCGTCCGCGCTCGTCGAGGAACGGATTGAGCTCGACGATATCGACGGAGCCGACGAGGCCGGAATCGTGCAGCAACTCCATGATCAGGTGCGCCTCGCGATAGGTCGCCCCGCCCGGTACCGTAGTCCCGACACCCGGCGCGACACACGGATCCAGGAAGTCGACATCGAAGCTGACATGCAGCACGCCGTCGCTCTCCTTCACCCGCTCGATGAAGCGACGGATCAGCACGCCGACGCCGAACTCGTCCATCTGGCGCATGTCCGCAACCCGGATGCGGCGCGCGCGGACGAGGTCCTTCTCAAGCTTGTCGATCGAGCGCGTCCCGAACAGCTCGAGCTGGCCCGGGTCGATCGAGGCCCGCGGCTCGCCGCCGAGCAGGCCGTCGAGCCCGGGCTCTCCGCAAAGGAACGCCGCCGACATGCCGTGCATGTTGGCCGTGATCGTGGTCTCCGGCGTGTTGTAGTCGGCATGCGCATCCAGCCAGAGCACGAACAGCTTGCGCCCACGCTCTTGCCAATGGCGCGCCATGGCATTGACCGAGCCCATCGACAATGAGTGGTCGCCGCCGAGGAAAATGGGGATTGCCCCAGTCCTGGCGATTTCATGGCCGCGGCTGCTCAGCGTCCGTGTCCAGCGCTGGATCTCGCGGTAGTGATTCGCCTTGTCGGGTGGCGTATCGGTGAGGTCGGCAATCTCGGCGACAGAGAGATCGCCGTAATCGTCCACGTCGAAACCAAGCGAATCGAGCAGCGTCGCAAGGCCCGCCGTTCGGAGCGCCGCAGGCCCCATCAGCGTGCCCCGCTGCGAGGCGCCCATGTCGATGGGGGCGCCGAGCAGCGCGATACGCCTGGTGCGATCCCATATCGTGCGATCGGTCACGGCCATCTCCTCGGCGATCAAGGTTGACCCTTGATATGCAAGCCTAACAGAGATTCGCATCCGTCGCTTCACGGATAGGTGCTCGCCGCTGCGGGAACAAATTCCATCGCGGCGCATTCCTGATTGCAGGGCCGGCACCCGCCGTTTCTCCACGGCGCCTGTCGCGGATAGCCAAGGTCTCTCGACCCGCTGTTCAAAGCAAGCGCTTGCGCGGATAGCCAAAGGTGCCGGCCTTGGAAAAGCGTATCGCGCGCAGCGGAGGCCTTCCTTGAGCACGGAAATACCGCAAGCAAATCCCCAGCCGGGCGTCGCCGAGCGGGCCGTCGATGCAGCAACCGACGTGTCCCGGACCGTCGGCGAAGTCGTGGGAGGATTGCGGGCCGCAGTCGACCGCCTGACGGCCGCGATCGAGGAGGCGCGCAGGCCGGGCAGGCCGCTGTCCACAGTCGCCGCGATCACGCGCGAGGCGCCGCTGGCGAGCTTGTTCGTGGCCTTCCTGTTCGGAGTTGCCGTCGCGCGCCGGCGTTAGAATCAGAACAGCTTTGGTCCGCGCCGATCGAGCTGGGCTTCCCAGGTCGCGATTGTAGCAGCGAGCACCATGATCGCTATTCCGATCACGCTCACCGCAACCTGAGCCATCAGGCTGGCGGACAGGTCAGTCAGGACAACCAGTCCGGCGAAGGACAGCAGCACCCCGAAGCAGTACATCGACAGGGAGTTCTCGCCGCAGCGGATCATCGCGATCGCAAACGGGCGCACCGGTCCGTGCAGATCCGGCGGCGTCAGACGCGAAACGACCACCGCCAGGGCCAGGAAATGCAGCAGGCGGACGGGTGCCAGATGGCTCTTGTAGATCGGATAGATCAGCTTCGTGACACTATCCGGTATCAGAATATTCAAGATGTCGAACTGCCAGCTCAAGACGACGATCAGGCTGAAGGCAAGATAGAGCATTGCCGCGATCAACGTCGCACGCGCCTCCACCAGCGGCCGGATCAGGTCGGCGCCCCCACCCGCATACCAGGCGCCGAACACGAACAAGAGCTGGAACGCAAACGGGTTGAAATACAGCTCTCCGCTCGGCCAGGCGGGCACGTGCCAGCTCTGGAGCTGGACCATCAGATACAGCAAAAACGACGCAGCCAGCGTCACCACCGGGATCCGCATGAGAAGCCACAACAACGGCGGGAATGCGAGATGCAGCAGGACGAAGGTCGGCAGGATGTCGGTATTGACGGGAGCATATTGAAGCAAGGCTGCCCGAACGATGGCCTCGCCCGGATTCTTGAAGAAGAAGCCCGTATTGGTTTCGTCGACAAAGCGTTCGCCGCCGCCGACGAGCCATATCACGGCAATATAGGCGACAAGCAGCAGGAGAAATGCGCAATAGATTTCGAGACTTCGCCGCAGCGCGCGCGTGACAACGGTCGACCAGCCCTGATCCTCCAGCGCGCCGCCATAGGCGAGCATGCAGGTGTAACCGGACACGAAGACGAACACTTCGGAGGTATCGCTGAACCCGTAATTGCGCAGCGTCAGCCATGCCAGCGTGTTGTCGGGAACATGGTCGATGAAGATGAACCAGAGCGCCAGACCGCGGCATGCATCCAGCCGCAGGTCGCGATACCCCTTCTTCTCGTGCGGAGGCGAGGCTTTGCGCGATTCCGGTTGATGCTTCGACACGATCTCGATGGGCCCCACGACAGACGGCCGTCGCTGCTCATGATAACGATTCGACGGCGCTTGTCTTCAGGCCGTCTCGAGGGGGGCCGGTGCCGCCAGGAATTGCCGCTCGAACGCGTCGGCCGGCATCGGACGGCCGAAGAAATAGCCCTGCCCTTCCTCGCAGCCCATGTTGACGAGGAAGTCGGCGGTGGCGCCGTTCTCGATACCCTCGGCAATCACGGACAGACCGAGCTGCTTGCTCAAACCGACGGTCGAACTGACGATTGCAGCATCGTCGGAATCGGCAAGCAGATTGAACACGAACGACCTGTCGATCTTGAGACCGTCCAGCGGAAACTTCTTCAGATAGCTGAGGCTCGCATAGCCAGTGCCGAAATCATCGAACAGGATGCGAACGCCAAGCTGCTGGATCCGCTTGAAGATGTCGAGCACCCGCTCCTCGTCAAGGAGCAGGATGTCCTCGGTAACCTCCAGCTCCAGCAACCCCGGGGACAAACCCGTCGACTTGAGCAACTCCGAGACTGCATGCGCGAGGTCGCCGGAATGCAATTGCGACGGCGAGAGATTGATCGCGACGCGGACGCTGTGACCCGCGAGTTCCCAGGTGCGCGCCTGCCGGCACGCGGTTTCCATCACCCAGTTGGCGATCCGCTCGGATAGAGCGGACGTATTGACGACCGGCATGAACTCCCCGGGTGACACGTAACCGCGCACGGGATGACGCCAGCGGATGAGTGCTTCGGCGCCCATCAAGGCGCCGTCGACGAGGCAAACCTGCGGCTGAAAGAACAGCTCGAACTCGCTGCGATCGGCGGCATGCGCAAGCTCGGCCTCCAGGGTCAGCCGGTTCTCCAGTTCCTGCCTGATGGTGCTCTCGAAGATGACATGGCTGCCGCGGCGGATCGCCTTTGCCCTGCACAGCGCAAGGTGCCCGTTGCCGAGGAGGTCTTCGGCGGTTGCGCCACCGTCCGGATAGACCGCAACCCCGATGCTGATCCTGACACGGTGCTGGCGCGTGCCGGCCGCGAGCGGTAGCTCGAACGCCCCTGTGATACGATCGGCAAACTGCGCGACGCCTTCAGTCACCTCGCTGCAATCGAATGCGACCGCAAACTCGTCGCCGCTGAGCCGCGCGACCAAGCCCTTGTCGCCGACCGTCTTGCGCAGACGTTCCGCTACGGCCTGCAGCACGAGATCTCCCGCCGCATGCCCCAGCATGTCGTTGATCTGCTGGAAGCCATCGAGCCCGATCACCAGGAGCGCGACTTCGTGCGACCTCAACTCGGCTCCCGCGATCAGACCCACGAGGCCGGAATGCAGCGTGTTGCGGTTGGCGAGGCCGGTCAGGGAATCATATTCGGCGAGGTATTTGACGCGCGCGGCTTCGCGCTTTCGCACCGAGATGTCGCGCAGAATCGCGCCGTACTGGAATCCTTCGGTGCCCTGCCAGCCCGAGAAGCTTGCCTCGACCGGAAATGTCTCGCCGTTCTTGCGGCGTCCTTCGAACTCGACGACGACGGCTCCGCCCGGAACGAGGAGCGCCTGACGCGCGGCATCGCGCATCGAAAAGGCCTTGGCGCGCCGATCGGTCGGAGCGGCGCACAGCGCTTCGAAGGGTCGGCCGATCATCTCCGCCGGCATGTAGCCGAAGATCGCGCTCGCACCGGGATTCCACACGGTGATCATATGGTTCTCGTCTGTGCAGACGAGACCATCGCCCAGCGACATGGCAATGCGGTGGAAACGGCTTTCGGCGATGCGACCGAGCAGGCTACGGAAGTCGATCTCGTCAAGTGCGATCGCGGTGAGGTAGGCGACGACGGCGATATGGAACAGCGAGGTGTCGATGACGAGCGGCCATTTCGTCTGCACCAGCAGGGCGGCGAGTTCTACGACGACGGCTGATGCAACGAGTACCACGACCCGGACGCCGGGAGCTTGGCGACGCCACGAAACCAGCATCAGCAGTGACAGAATGGCGATGCCGATCGCCATGCCGACGTCGGAGGTCCAGTGCAGCGTTCTCTGTTGCAGGATCGATTCCGTGGCCAACGCCTGAAGCACGGGCCCCGATACGACGATACCGTTCGGAACGCTGAAGCGATCACCAAGCTCGAGCGCGGTCGCGCCGACGATGACTTTCTTGTCCTTGAGCCGGGCCAGGGCCGCCGGTTCGCCGAGCAGCACATCGGCATAGGAGACGCGCGGAATCGAAGCCGCGCGGATGCTGTAGTCGATCAGGAACGGCGCGCCTTGCTGGGCGTATTGCCCGGCGATGACCGCAGCCATCGACGGCAGGAACTTGCCGTCCAGCTTGTCGCCGAGAGGATAGCGCCTTACGAGCCCGTCGGATTCGATCGCGACATTGACGAGCGCTGCCCAGGACTGATCGCTAAACTGTTGCAGAGGCCGGTTGATGTGAAGACCACCACCGATCGGCGACGGCTGCTTGAAGGACGGCAGGATCGTCGAGCCGCCCGCGTCCTGCAACGCCTTCACGAAGGCAGCATCGGACGCGGCGTCGGACGGCGTACTGAAATCAACGTCGAAGGCGACCTCCTGGACCCCTGCGCTCTCGAGCTTGGCGAGCAGCTCGGCATGCATGCGGCGCGGCCAGGGCCAAACACCGATCCGATCGATCGAAGGTGCGTCGATCGCAACGACGACAATATTTCCGCTCGCCTCGCGCGACTGCCAGGCAAAGCGCAGGTCGGTGAGCGCGCTGCGGAGCGCACCGTGCCATCCCGTCGACAGCACGATCGCAAGCGCGGTCACCACCAAAATGTGCGGCCGATAGCGTTTCACCTTGTTTCCCCCGCACATCACGCGGTCGCGTGAGGCGCCCCCGATCGTTCTCAGCGGCTAGTGCTTGTTGCGGCCATAGGCATGGCCGTGGCCGTTGCTGCCATCACCGCCGCCGTTTCCATTGCCGTTGCCGTTGTTGCCCTTGCCGTTCCCGGTGGCACCACTGTTGCCGTTTCCATTGCCGTTTCCGGAGCTTCCGCCGGAGGCATCGCTCGACGAACCTGACGATGTCGCAACGGTCGTCGTCCCGCCGGACGAGCTCGAACTGCTGCTGCTGCTCGTGGACGAGCTGCTGCTCAGGCTTGCCGCGGTCTGGCCGGTGCTGTTGGAGGCAGTCGTCGTTGTAGTGGTCTTCGTATCGCTCCAGACGGTGTCCGTGCTGGAAGTGCTTCGCGTCGCGGCCGATGTGACGGAGCCGTGGGCGAGCCCGTGCGTGGCCTTGTGCACGTTCAGCTTGACCTCGCCGAGTGCGCCCGAGATGCGTATCACTCCCGGCTTTGATGATGGTGCGCCCGTGGCCTGGTGCGAACGGGAGGACAAACCGCTCGCCTTGCTTCCCTTGTCGATCGCAGCAAGTGCGTGGATGGCACGTCCGTTCGCGGCATTGCGCGGCGCGGTCAGGCCGGACTTGGGCACGGGAATGCGCTCGATCGTCGAGGCACGCGGCTTGCCCTGTTCGATTGGATTGAACGTGCCGGCGCCGCCGAGGCTCAGGCCCGGCTTGCCGTGCTCGAATGCCGTCGCGGACTGACCCGGCATCACCTGGGCAATCTGTCCGGTCTTGAAATCAGACACTTCGACCTGGCCGCGGACCACGCCGACCTTGGTGCTGCCGGCACCCACGGTCACGCTGAACTGCGTTCCCTTGACGACGGCGGCGAGATAGGGCGTCTCGACCTCGAAATGCTTGACGTTACGCTTCTCGACCTCGAGCAGGATCGAGCCAGCCTGCTGCACGATCGTGGTCGAGAGCCCGTCCTTCTTCTCGGCCGGCAACCCGACCACCGAGTTCGGCGAGATCAGGATTGTTTCTTCGCCGCGCACCAGCAGCACGCGCCCGTTACGTCCCGTGCGAATGGTGTCGCCGGGCTTCAGTGCCTCCTCCTGCTTGAGCGAGACCTGTTGTGCGCCGTCGGTCGCGATCCAGACGTCGCCGGACGCCTTGCTGACCGACCAGACGCCGCCGTCCGCGGCGAAGGCGCTTGAGCCGATTCCCACTAACAGGGCGGCCATCAAGGCGCGCCGCATTCCGTCTCTGCCGAGCATGATGATCCTCAGACCGCTTGCATCTGGCAGTGAGGCTTACCGGAAATGTTTCAAGATAGAATTAGCTGGAACCCCGGCAGGGTGGACGGCCGCATTAACGGATCATTGACCATAAAAAACTATGAAAAATCATGCGGCTAACAATTCTTTATCGGACCCGGAGGCTCCCTCCGTCGAACTACGGAGGTCGATCCGACGCTAGGATACGCTGGAGGTTCCGTGTTACCGCTCTTGCCGCCCTTGTATCGACGATCCCGGGAATTCCGCAAACACTCGCGCAACAGGCGAATAACCCCGGCTTCGACCCGCGGCAGACCGAGAAATATTTCGAGACACAGTCCGATCAGGAATCGGGCGCTCGTCCCTCCGTAAGACTACCGATGCCTGGTAGGCCCGATCTGGGCGGCGACACCAGACCGCAATTCGTCCTGCAGGGCGTCACGATCAGCGGCACCCATGCGGTCCCCCGAGACCGCCTCGCAGCAGCCTACCAGCCCTATCTCGGCAAAAAGGTCTCGCAGGCCGATCTCGCCGCGATCGCGGGCGCGATCGGCGATATCTATCGCATGAACGGCTTCCATCTCAGCCGGGCGATCGTTCCGCCGCAGGACATCGAGAAGGGCCGCGTTCGCATCCAGGTCGTCGAAGGAAGCATCGTCGAAGCCCAACTCAGGGGAGACGGCGCCGAGCAGTTTGGCATCAGGCCGATGCTCGGCCCGGTTCTGTCGGAGCATCCGTCACGATTGACCACGCTCGAGCGACAGCTTTTCCTGATCAACGCCCGGCCGGGCGTTCGAATCCTGGACACAGCGATCGAGGAGCTTGGCGGTCCGACCGGACGCTTCCGCCTGATCGTCGTCGTCAAGACCTGGCACATCTTCACCTCGTTCGGGATCGACAATCTCGGTTCGTCATCGGTCGGGCCATGGCAGACCTATGCCACCGCGGCATTCAACTCCTACCTCGCACCCGGTGACACGCTGGCAGTGAACCTGTCGACCATCGCGAATGATCCGCGCGAGCTCGGTTTCGGCCGGCTGTCCTATGACGTTCCGGTCGGCGTGGATGGCGTGCGCCTGGGCATGTCGGCGCTGTATAGCGAAGTCCGGCCGGGTGACGCGCGTCGGCTCGACAACGACGTCACCAAGACGGAAGCAATCGAGCTTCGCGCAAGTGTCGCGCCCCTGCAATCGCAGTTGTCGTCGCTGACGCTGACAGCGGCGCTCGGCTTCAGCAACGTGTCGGAACACGATGCATTCGGCCCGTACTACAACGACCATATCCGGACCGCGAGCCTGACCTCCGACTACCGGCTGCAGGACAGGTTCGGCGGCACCAATTATCTGACGTTGGGCTACCGCCAGGGGCTCGACATTTTCGGCGCCTCGCATTTTTACGACGACCTCCTGTCCCGCGACGGCGCGTCGTCGAACTTCTCGGTGCTGAACTTCTGGTTCACGCGTTACCAGACTCTCACCGACGCCTGGTCGATCAAGCTGTCCGGCGCCGGCCAGACCGCTTCCCGACCACTGTTTACGTCGCAGCAGTTCTACCTCGGCGGAGCAGCCTTCGGACGCGGCTACGGCGCAGCGGAGATCAGTGGTGACAACGGACTCGCCGGCTCGTTCGAGCTTCGCTTCGACCATAAGCTCAGTTTCCGCTATTGGAGCGGCTATCAGTTTTACGGCTTTGCAGATGCCGGTGCGGTCTGGAACGATGGCTACCGCCTGACCGACGGCCTGTCGCTGACATCCGCCGGCGCCGGCGTGCGTCTCTTCCTGCGGGACGATCTGCAGGCTGATTTCGGCGTCGCCTTCCCGCTTAGCTATCGCGCGCCCGACAATGAACGGCGCAATCCACGCTTCCTGTTCACGCTGTCGAGCGCATTGCGGCTTTACCCGGAACGCGGCAAGGGGCACTGCCTCTAGGACGGCCTTTCGCACTGCAAGCCTTCACGTGTGCGGCGCAGTTGCGGCATGCTTGCCTAAATTTAATCCAGACTTCTGCTCACGATTGCTCGATCCGCGAGTTCCCTATCACCATGTTCAGGGGAACGTGATCGGGTGGAAACGATGAAAAGGGCATTTGCAATTCTGGCCTTCCTCTGCGTACTCGCCGTCAGCGAGTACGTCGTCGTGAGCAAGTTCGCCATCCGTCACGAGACGTTGAACTACCTCGACGCCTCGCGCCAGCGGCCGATCTCGGTCGATGTCGCGGTTCGCCGGGACTACGAGGTCAAGGCCAATCTTGGCCTCTGGAAGCTTCCGCTCGCCGTCATCAGCAACGGCAATACCGTCAGGAACACCGAGTATTCATTTCTCGCGAACGCGCTCGCCGCGCGCGGCTATCTCGTCGCCAGCATCCAGCAGGACTTGCCGAGCGACCCCCCGCTGATGACGGTTGTCGGCCAACCCTATGTCGGCCGGCAGGCGGTCTACATGCGCTGCGAGGCGAACATCCTCTTCGTGCTCGGTCAATTGAGGAAGTTGCAGGACAACGCCGATTTCGACCACATTACGCTGGTCGGCCATTCCAACGGCGGCGACGTCTCCATGTATGTGGCCAAGCAGCATCCGGAGCTGGTGTCCAAAGTCATCACGCTCGACAATTTGCGCGTCCCGTTCGTGGTCAGGGATAACCTGAAAATCCTGTCGTTCCGCTCGAAGGATCCGAACTTCACCACGGACCCCGGCGTACTGCCGACGGCGGAGCAGGCCAAGTCGCGCGGTATCGACATCGTCCATACCGGCGCCCAGCACACGGAGATGAGCGATCGCGGACCCAACTCGGTCAAGGAGAAGATCCAGGCGACGCTCGATCAATTCCTGCGCTCGAGCGCCAGCAGCGCGCTGGCGCCCGCCGATACGACCAGCCCGATGATCATGAATCCCGCCGACTACTAGCGGGACCGCTTTGCGGCAGATCAAGGCGCCGCCGGCCCGTTTGCGCGACAAGAGGCTCCATGGAGGCGCCGGAGTGTCCGATGTCGCACTATGCCGAAAGCCTGGAGCTACCCGTCGCGCGGACGCCTCGATTCGTCCGCCGCCTCTATCGCTCTGCCCGGCGGCTTGTCCGCGCGATCGTCACCCGCATCGACCTGTCGCAATTCCCGGGATCGTGTTGTGGGTGAGGATGCCGGTCCACAAAACCATCGGCCAGGAACAAGCATGCACGCGAGTTTGAGACGTTTTCCGCTCTTGCTGGCCGTGGCTGCGAGCGCGTACGGATCAGCAGCGCTTGCCGCCGATCCCGATCATGGCGCCGATCTCGCGAAGCGCTGGTGCGCGAGCTGCCACGCGGTGACGAGCGAGCAGAAGCAGGCGAGCGCGGACGTCCCGACCTTCGTCGCTATCGCACGCAAGCCGGACTTCAATCCGGAGAAGCTCGCCTTCTTCCTGCTCGATCCGCATCCGAAGATGCCGAACTTCCCGCTGAGCCGGAACGAAGCCGCCGACATCGCGGCCTATATCGGCGCCCTGCGCTAGATCATTGCGTCCGCGGCGTTAGCCCTTCCCCTTGCCGCCCTGCATCAGGCTGCCGGTCATCTGGCGCATGTGCTCGCCGGCACTCGTGAACTGGCTGCGCAGGAAATCGGACTGGATGCGCATGGCCTCCTGAAGGTCCGTGGCGTGAACGAGTTTGCGCGCGTGCTCGAACGCCGACTTCATGTTCTGCTCGGTAAACGCCAGCGCCTGCTTCGAGACCTCCGTTCCGGTCCCGGGCACCGATGACATCGACTTGGTGGCAGCTTCGAAGAACATGCCGAAGGCCTTTTCCGCCTGGTCGATGGTCTTTTCGGCCAGATCGCGCAATTCGGCCGGAACTTCGAGCTTGGGTTCGATCATGTCGCCGTCCTCCCTTGTCCGTGACTGGATATCACATTTGCCGGGTGGCGTCCTAGCGGCACAGCCGAACCCGAGCCCGGTCAAGGGCCGGATAGGGCCTGGCTCAATCTCCCGGGTCGCGTCAGGCGGCCCAAAAGGCGCTCGGATCAGGACAGGGGATGCTCGGAAATGGTTTCGTCGGTGGCGAGGTCTTCCACCAGCTTGATGATTTCGAAACGCTGCTGCCTCTCCAGCTTCATGAAGGCTCGCAGAAGCCGCAGGCTCTCAATGCTCTGGCTCGAAGGCGCACCCAGTTTCAGGTGCATTTCAGTGGCGAAACCAAGGTTCTTCATCCTGCACCTATCGCAAGGAACGGCTCTGGATAGCGAACATGTGAATCATGCTCGAATGCCGACGTCAGGGACGCGGCGCTTCAGCTCGGGCGGACCACAGGGCCAACACACCGACCGGCATACCCTGGCTTCATACTGCCGACCCGACCAGGTTGCAATTATGCCAAGGAACAACTCCTCAGGCAAGTTAAACCGGTAACCGAGGGTTGCTCAACGGGCATCGCACCTCGGCAATTCCGGATGGACACACTATGGCGTCGACGTCCGACGGCGGCAAGACACGTGCGATCTGTTGACGCAATCCCGTCTTGATCAGCCTCAATGCGCTGAGACATGCGCCTGTTTTGTTTCCACATGTGTCCATGGAAGCGCCGGATGTGATGCGAACATACTATTTCGATTTGAAGGATGGTGTTCCGGTCCGTGATCGCCGAGGGCTGGAGTTTGCTACCCCGGGCGCGGCGATCGCGCACAGCAAGGATCTGGCGCAGCGGCTTCGCAACGAGCGCAGCATTCAGGACCCGCGGTTGATCATTACCGTGCTGGACGAGTCCGGCACGGAGGTACATCGCGAACCCGTGTACCCGGATCGGCCCTGAGCCCCTATTGCTTCTTTAGCGTGTAGACCGTGTTATTGAGGCCGACCTCGGCAGTGGTCCTGTCAACGAAGTGGAAGTCGATTTCACAACCGGTCTCAAGGGTCTTGGTCTTGTCGCTCGCAAAGCCGAGCGAGGCGGCAAGCGCCTTCGGCTCCGCCTTCTTGTCGGCGCGCTGCATCTCGTCCAGCGCCCCCTGGAAGATCATGTCAGGGCCATAGTCCGTCATCTTGTATTGCGGGTCGAGGGCAGGAAAAGGGACGCGGACCTGAGATCTCCTTTGCCTTGAAGACAACAATCTTGCCCAGCAGGCGCGCACGCTCTGTATCGTCAGGCTTTCGCTGCGGATCGGCCCACGGCGCCGCGACTGCGGATGTGATCTTCCAGCCGCCGACGTAAGAAGGATCGCCGGCACGTGCCGCACATGTCGCCACAAGCGATGCCACAAGGAAAACAAGAGCTGCCAGCTTCACGAAAATGTCCTCAATTGGTTTGCAGCGCTTGGACGCCGCGGCGCGCGCCGGGGTTCATCGGATCCCATCAAATTTCTACAGCCACATGAACCGCCGTTCAGGAATGAGCGACCAAAGCCCATGCGATACGGCCACGCAGATCAAACGGGCGCCATGGCTGATACCTCCTCACGATTCGGGCGCGCGTCAGCACCAAGGGAAGTCGGTATGCTTTCTCGCAGCGATCTCATCAAGGGCGCCGCTTTCGCGCTTCTCACTTTCGCTACCACACACGGCGCATGGGCGCAGGAGACCAAGATGAACCTGTTCAAGATCATTACCGTCAAGGACGAGATCATCGTCGGCCTCAGCCCGGAGGAGCTCAAGGCGCTCGGCGGTAACGATGCAAGCGCCGTCGCCCATGCGCTCGCGCAGAAGGGCGACCTGACCGTGTGGCAGTACAACGTCCACCGCGGCCCGAACGGCGAAATGCAGCAGGCGCCCACCGCCAAGATTGGCCTGCTCGCCAATTCCTCGCTCCGCGTCGAGCCTTACACGACGCCGTATCAGATTGTGCCGCATCCATAAGGCAATGGACCGTGCGCCAACGGCACAAGCCGTTGGCGCACCGCGCTTGCGACGCGAGGTTACCGCTCGATCGATCCGTCCGTCGCAAAGCCGTAAGACAGCGCCAGCCGGTCGAGGCATTCCTGGAGCCGCTTCGAAAAATAGTCGTTCCAGCGCTGGCTGCGAACGGCGCGGCGCTGCCCGATCTCCTCCATGGTCAGCCCGAGGATCAGCACGTCGTGCACCAGGGCGGCACCGTCGGTGCCGAGCTCGCGCTTGATCCGGTTCAACCGCAATACTGCCTGGCGCTGGCTTTCGGTAACGGACTCTCGGCCACGCACTCCGTCGACATATTCGCGCGTCGGGTCGACCGCCTGCGGCCCGCGCTCCGCCCGCTCCCAATCGCTTTGGAAGGCGCGGCCGCCACGGTACTGGGCCTCGTCGATCTGGTGGTGGGAATGCAACCGGCCGAGCGGATCGTTGCGGATCGCACGCAAGGCAACGATCTTCTCCCCCGGTTCCAGCGCGAGTGGGTTATCGACCTCGACCATCACCACATCGGCATTGAGCGTCAGGTCGCGTGATCGGCGGTCATTGGTGCTCGCAAGCCGGTATGACTTGCTACGCTTGGCGCGTGCCACTTCGGTTACTCCTTGCAAACAATGAAAGATGAGCGCGATCGAAGAGTTCGCGGTTCAGGCGACGCCCACGATCCTCAGCACCACTGCGGCACGTTCCGAAGCCGTGTCGGGTCCCCAGGTCAGACGGAAGTGCGGCGCGCAATAGCTCGAGCCCCGGCGCCTTGGATAGCCGCAGAAGGTGATTTCCTCGCCTTCCTTGTCACCGCCATAGGGGTAGCGGCAGTCGTCCGATTCGAGTTCGAGCAGCGAGATCAGGCGCGGGCGGATGCCGACGCAGCAGAGTTTGACCGGTTCGGCCGGCCTGAAGGCCGCCTTCGGCGGCTGTTGCAACCCGCGCGGGAGCGATTGGTGCGAAGCCGCGGAATCGTCCTGCGCCGCTGTCGCCAGCGATGGAACGATGGATGGACTGTCCACGCGCGGTTGCGCCGACAGCCCCATCCGGCGCGCGCGGCCGAGCACCGCGCTCCTGGTATAAGCCGTTCCGAACGTTCTGTTAATTTCCCTGGCGATGTCCGAAAATGAAAGTCCCTTGAGGACAAAGTCGCGCAGCGCGCCGGAATGCTCCGGCGCCCAGTTGCTGGGTTCCATGAATGCCTGCCTGTGATCCGCGCCCGCCGACCAATCGTCCGGGCGCAGATTCACATTCCGATATTCCGAACAAAAAGTCAACGTTCAATTCGGATATTCAGACGATTGCGATTGCATCGTTTCCGAATTTCGGATTACAAGGGAGCAGAAGATGGCCAAATGAGGGAATCACCATGCTTGACGTCACAATGATCGAACGGGGTCTGAAGAGGTCGGGAAAGAGCAAGGGTGGGCTTGCCGCGGCCATGGGCGTTCGTCCCGGCGCGGTCTCCGAGATCCTCGGTGGCGAGCGCCTCGTGAAAGCTTCGGAAATTATTCCGATCATGGAGTACCTTGAGCTGAATCTCGCGCCGATCATGGGCAGGGTCGGCGCCGGCGCCGTGATCGAGCCGGATTATGAACAAGTGCCCCCCGAGGGGCTCGGCGACGTCGCCCTTCCCTTTGCGATCATGGAAGAAACTGTCGCCTTCGAGGTCACCGGCGATTCGATGCTGCCCAAATATGAGAGCGGCGACGTGATCGTCGTGTACAAGGAGCAGCGCTTTCCACTGTCGAGCTTCTACGGCGAGGAGGCCGTCGTCCGGCTGAAGACCGGAGAGCGCTACCTGAAGACCATCGAGCGGGGCAAATCCCCCTCGGTCGTCAATCTGACCAGCTTCAACGCCAAGCCGATCGTCGGCGTGAAGCTCGAATGGGTCGGGGAGATATGCCTCAGCATGCCGAAGGGCCAGCTCGAGCGGCTACGCTCCAAGTCGGCCCGGTCGCGCAAGGGCAAGGGCAAGTAACGCCGCACCGACCAGATTTCCGATTTTTGGAAATCGACTTGACTTTCTTCCGATTTTCGGAAATAATGCCCTGCCTTGGATGACGCCGAGGCAGGGCAGAAAATCTCAATGCAGTATTTCGTCGTGATGATCGACTATGGCCGGCGCGGACGCGAGGCGATCGTCGATCCGGAAGTGACCCGGCGGGAGGTGATTTCCCGCGTCGTCTCCGGCGAAGACCGGAACATATGCTTCATCCACGAAATCACGGACGCCGCGGTCGTCGATGCGACCGAGGACATCCTCGCCGAAGCAGCCCTCCCCGAGGTTCCGCCCGACGACGTCGATCTCCAGGCGGTGCATCTCGACCACGCACGCGACCTGCGCAAGCACGAGCGGGCGTGACGCGAGGCCTCAAGGACCTGCGTCACGGCCCCACGAAAGCGTCACACCAACAGCACCGTCGATCCCGTGGTCTTGCGCGCGGCAAGATCGGCATGCGCCTTCGCGGCGTCCTTCAGCGCATAGGTCTGGTGCACCTCGATCCTGACCGCCCCTGATTTCACGATGTCGAACAGTTCGTTGGCCATCGCAACCAGGTTCTCGCGCTTGGCCGCGTAAGTGAACAGGGTCGGCCGAGTGACGTAGAGCGAGCCCTTCTGCGCGAGCAGGCCGAGATTGAGCGGCTCCACCGCGCCGGAGGACTGGCCGAACAGCGCGGCAACGCCGAGCGGCGCAAGGCAGTCGAGTGATTTCAGGAACGTGTCCTTGCCGACTGAGTCATAGACCACGGGCACCTTCTTGCCCCCGGTGATCTCGTCGACGCGCTTCACGAAGTCTTCGCGCGTATAGACAATGACATGGTCGCAGCCATGCGCCTTGGCGAGCTTGGCCTTGTCGTCGTTGCTGACGGTGCCGATCACGGTCGCACCGAGATGCTTCGCCCACTGGCCAAGGATCAGGCCGACGCCGCCGGCCGCAGCGTGGAGCAGGATGGTGTCGCCGGCCTTTACGCGATAGGTCTGCCGGATCAGATATTGCGTCGTGAGCCCCTTCAGCATCATCGCCGCAGCGGTCTTGTCGTCGACGCCGTCGGGCAGCTTCAGGAGACGATCGGCTGGAATGAGCCGCGCCTCGGAATAGGCGCCGAGCGGCGATGCGCCGTAGGCGACGCGATCGCCCGGCTTCAGATCGGTGACGCCGGGACCGACCTCCTCGACCACGCCGGCCGCCTCGCTGCCGAGCCCGCTCGGCAGTTGCGCCGGGTAAAGGCCGGAACGATTGTAGATGTCGACGAAGTTGAGACCGACGGCGGTGTGACGGATGCGCGCTTCGCCGGGACCGGGCTTGCCGACCTCGACCTGCTCCCAGACCAGAACTTCCGGACCGCCGGTCCTGTGAAAACGGATGGCATGCGTCATGGGCGTTGCTCCCTTATTGTTGGAGTGTAGGTCGGACCACCTGGATCGCGCTGTGAAATAGGCATTTAGTCCGCCCGTTACAGTACAGATCCGTAACAAGAATGTCACAGCCAACGGCAAACGGCCGCCGTTCCGTCTCTGTTCGAAAGAGTTGATGCCCGGGCTTGCGCCGTTGGACGTAGATTCTGCGCGGGGTTGATGGTCGCCTGCGAAGGAGAGTCGAGATGCCAGCCTATGTTCAGCATCATCAGGACATCGAGATCGCGCCTGTGATTTGCCCCTCATGCATGGGGTTCTTGCCGATGTATGTGCGCGAGGTGGAGCCGCACTGGAGCCTTGCCAAGATCGACTTCGTCTACGAATGCGCCGATTGCGGCGGTGAGGTCAGGCAGACCATCCGCAAGCACTGATCGCTCGCGCGGGCTCGCCGGTATTTGCGCTCAGCGGAAATAGTCCGCGAGCGCGCAGGCCTATTCCCTCCCAAACGAGGCTTGTTCTTTGCCGGGAACGTTGGCAGAACAAGCCTCACGCAAGACCATTTGGGAGCGCCCTTCGTGGCTGATCAGAAGGCCTCGACCTCGATCGAGGCAGTGGAGAGCGGCCTCGCCGCGCAAGGCTATATCGCGAGCCGGCAGATCGCGACCGCCGTTTATTTGTCGCAGCAGATCGAGAAGCCGATCCTGGTCGAGGGCCCCGCGGGCGTCGGCAAGACCGAGCTTGCGAAGGCGATCGCCGCCTGGCGCGGCATGAAGATGATCCGCCTGCAATGCTACGAGGGGCTGGACGAGGCCAAGGCGCTCTACGAGTGGAAATACGCCAAGCAGCTTCTCTACACGCAGATCCTCAAGGACAAGCTCGGTGAAGTGCTCGGCGGCGCGCAGACGCTGCACGCGGCGCTCGACCAGCTCCACACGTTCGGTGACGTGTTCTTCTCCAAGGAATTCGTAGAGCCGCGCCCCCTGCTCCAGGCCCTGGAGCAGCCCGGCGGCTGCGTGCTGCTGATCGACGAGATCGACAAGTCGGACGCCGAATTTGAATCGCTGCTGCTGGAAATCCTGTCCGACTTTCAGGTCACGATCCCCGAGCTCGGCACCGTCTCGGCTATCGCACCGCCGACGGTGATCCTGACCTCCAACAGCGAGCGCGATCTCGGCGATGCCCTGAAGCGGCGCTGCCTGCATCTGCATATCGGCTTTCCCGAGCAGCGGCTCGAGGAACGGATCGTCGAGAGCCGCGTGCCCGGCATCTCGCAGACATTGCGCCGGCAGATGGTCGGCTTCATCCATGAGATCCGTACGCTCGACCTGAAGAAGCTGCCGTCGGTCAGCGAGACCATCGACTGGGCACGGGTGCTGGTGCTGTTGCAGGCCGGCGAGCTCGATACCGAGATCGTCAAGGACACCCTCAACGTGCTCCTGAAATACGAGGCCGACATCGAGGCGGCGCTACCCCAGGTCACCACCTTCATTGCGAAAGCGGCACGTCACAACGTCTTTGGCTGAGCGGGATGCGGGAGAATCTCCATCGCTTCTTTCGGGCTGCGCGCGGCGTCGGCGTCCGCGTCTCGCCGGCCGAGAGCATCGATGCGATGCGCGCGGTCTCGCAGGTCGGGTTTTCCGACCGCGACATTCTGCGCGACACGCTGCTGCTGACGCTGGCCAAGACGCAGGACGAGAAGCTCGCGCTTGGCGACTGCTTCGACCTGTTCTTCAGCCAGCCTGAGCCTCAGCAGGAACAGCCCGCCAACGACGACAACGCCCCCGAGGGGAACAATCAGTCCCCCTCGTCGGATGCGTCCGGCGATGCGAGCGGCAGTGAACCCGCCGAGAGCCTGGGACCGCTCGCGCAGATGTTGCTGTCACAGGACCGCAACGCTATCGCGGCGGCGCTCGCGAATGCCTCGGCGGCAGCGTCACTGTCCGACATCCGCTATTCAACCCAGCGCGGCATCTTCTCGACCCGCATCCTCGATGCGATGGGTCTGCAGCGCCTGCGCGACGACCTCGATGGCCTGACTGCGACGAACCCGTCGCTCGCCGAACGGCTCCGCGCCGCGCTCGACGGCTTGCGCGAAGCCGTGCGCGACGCGGTTTCGCAAGGGCTGGCGCTCTATGCGCGCGAAGAGGCCGAGAATTTGCGCAATGAGATCCTGCGCAACGCACCACTCGCCCGCATCGAGCCTCGGCAGGTGGAGCAGATGCGCCACCTGATCCGCCAGATCGCGCGACGCCTTCGCGAACGCTACTCGAAGCCGCGCAAGCGCCAGCGCCGCGGCCATCTCGACGTCCGCCGGACGCTCCGCCGCAACGCCGCGTGGGGCGGCATCCCCTTTCTCACGGCATGGAAGCGCAAGCATCGCGACCGGCCAAAGATCGTGGCGCTGTGCGACGTCTCCGGCTCGGTCGCAAGAGTCTCGGACTTCTTCCTGCTGTTGATCCACTCCCTGCACGAAGTGGTCGACGACGTCCGTTCCTTCGCCTTCTCCTCGCATCTGATCGAGGTCAGTGACATCCTGGAAGCGAACACGCCCGACGCCGCGATGGCCGAGATCATGTCCAAGGTCGGTTTTGGCTCATCCGACTACGGCTCCTCCCTCGACGACTTCGAGCACGAGTTCATGAGCATCCTGACGCCGCAGACCACGGTGATCGTGCTGGGTGACGCCCGCAGCAACAATCTCGATCCGCGCGCCGACATCCTCAAGCGTATCTCCGAGCGTTCGAAGCGCCTGGTCTGGCTCAATCCCGAAGGACGCCTCGCCTGGGGTTTCGGCGATTCCGAGATGCCGCGCTACGCGACGTTCTGCACCGTCGTGCGCCAATGCGCGACCGCCCAGCAGCTCGAGCGTGCCGTGTCGGATATCGTGGCGACGTATCAGTAGACGTCGGTTCTATAGCCCTCCGTCACGCGCGCAATGGAGCGTGAGCGAGATTGCATTCCCTGAAATGATGGGCGATTTCTTCGAGCGCGCGCCGCTCCCACTCTTCGGCCTGCGCGAGCCAGAAAACCCGGCGACCGGAATCCAGCGCCGCGCGTTCACGGCACAACGATTCCTGACTGCGAATTTCCACCAGCCTGTTCATGCACTCCACTCCTGCCGCGTGAAGCCATTTCCTCGCGGATGAGCGTAACAGAGTCTTGAATGGCCTGTGCGATTTTCCTGTGCACATCGCAGTGCGGAATGCGGCAGCGATCCTTCCGCGTGCGCCGCGCAATTCGCAGCGCAGCATCACATGCAAATCATCAAATGGTGATCCGTCATCGGAACGATATTCGCGCGCCAGCGATCTTAACTATTGTGGCGCAACAGACTGCGTCAATTTGTGAAGAGGCGTTCCAAACAGCTATCGAATTGCGGACTCAATGTCGTCGCATGGTTTTCACGCAGCGCCGTTAACTGGTGCGCACGATCGCCGGATATTCCGAGGCAGCATGAACGACGATGTCGACTACGATCTAACGTCCGACCAGTGGGAAGCGCTGAAGGCGCTTCGCCATCACGCCTTGCGCGATCGTCGTGTGAAGGCCTACCTGATCGAGGACCTCGCCAAGCTCGGCCTCGTTGCGGTCAGCGACGGCCTTCCACTGCTGACGCCAACCGGCCGCAAGGTGCTGGTGCGAGGGTCATGCCGGCTGCTGGATCTTGCGGCGTAGCATCTGGAAACGCCCAAGCATCCTAAAATATCTGCGCGATCACGATCGCATAGGCGACGAACACCACGCCGAGTCCCCACACCATCCCTGGGACCTGTGACCGGCGCCCGACGGTCACCTCCAGTGCGATGTAGGAGAGCGTGCCCAGCGCCATGCCGTTGATGAGGTTGTTGGTCAATACGGTGACCAGCAGGGTGAGCACGATCGGCACTGCATTGCCGAGATCGGTCATGTCGATGCGGGCAAGCCCCTGCATCATCAGGACGCCGACCAGCACCAGCGCGGGCGCGGTGGCCTGCGCCGGGATGATGACGAAGATGGGCCAGAAGAACAGCGCCAGAAAAAAGAACGCTGCGACCGTTAGCGAGGTGAGACCGGTTCGCCCGCCCGCCTGCACGCCGGTGATGGACTCGATATAGGCCGTGACGACCGACGTGCCGAGCAGTGGGCCGACGATGGATGCCGTCGCGTCGGTGGCGAACGCAGCCGTGGCATTCGGGATCGAGCCGTCGGGGCGGCGCAGATTGGCGGCCCCGGTCACGCCGATCAGCGTACCGAGAGTCGAGAAGAATTCAGCGCAAAGGAAATAGAACAGGAGCGGCAGCGCGACGACGAAATGGCTGAAGAGATAACCGATATCGAGCGCCATGAAGGTGCTCGTCGGCCAGCGCGGCCACGACATGATCGCTGAGGGCACCGAGGTGACCATCTTGCCGTTGGCGCCGGGAACGAAAAAGCCGATCAGGGTCAGCACCGCAATCGACAGGATGAGCGCCGCCGGCACCCGCCGCGCCACGAGCACCGGCGTGAGGAGGAGACCGAACAGCGTCAACAGCACCGGCGGACTGCGCAGAGATCCCATCGCGATATAGGTCGAGGGGTTCTGTACGATGAATCCGGCGCCGCGCAGCGCGATGAAGACGATCAGGGTGCCGACGGCAGCCTGAATGCCGATCTTCAGCGCTTCGGGAACGTCCTTGGCGACACGCTCGCGCAGCTTCGACAGGCTGAGGATTAGGAACAGCACGCCGGTGAAGGCGACCATGGCGAGCGCGCCCTGCCAGGGCATGCCCATCTGCTTGACGATCACATAGGTGAAGATGACGTTGGAGCCCATCGCAGGCGCAACGGCGAGCGGCAGGTTGGCCCACAGCCCCATCATGACAGAGCCGAAGATCGCAGCCAGTGCCGTGGCGCTGACGAGATCGGCGCGGTCCATTCCCGCATTGGACATGATCGCCGGGTTCACCGCGATGATATAGGCCATCGCCGCAAAGGTGGTCGCGCCGGCCATCACCTCGCGGCCGGCGCTGGTGCCGCGCTCGGTGAGGCGGAAAATGCGGTCGAGTGCGCCGACCGGGGCGTCCGATACCGAACCTGATGCAATCTCTGCGGCAGCCGCCTGCGGCGTCATCTCGGTCATCGCGGTCGCTCCTTCACCAGACTACCGGGTGCGCTTCACCCGTCTGCACATTGATGAACCCGAGCGGGGCCTGCTCGCACGGCGCCACCAGCACCCAGCTCCAGGGTGCGCAAGTCAGCGTTGCGAACATCAGGCGTTCGGGGAATCCCGGGTACCAGCGCGGCCGGAAGGTCGGCTCGTACATCCAGTCCACCTTGCGCCCCTCGGCATAGAGCGCCTGCATCTCGGCATCGAGCGCCTGCGCGGAGCGGCAGCTCATCAGCCCTCCGATCTCGAAGCGAACGGTGGCGGCGAGTTCGCCTTCGCGCACCAGCGCCCATCCACCCTGAAGTTCGACCAGCGCGTTGACGGCCTTCGCCATCGCCACGTCGGAGGAGCCGACCACCCAGATGTTGTGCTTGTCATGCGCGACCGAACAGGCGAGCGCCGTGTCCGGCGTCCGCGGCCCGCAGCCGCGCCAAAACATCTTCGCCACCTTTCCTTCGCCCGAGAAGCGGTCGACGATGGCGAATTTGGTGATGGACTCGCTCTCGTCGCGCTGCACGACACCGTCGCGCACCGGCAGTTCGAGGGTGTAGAAATCTGGATGCCAGTGGAAGGGCCGGATCACCGCGGCCTTCATCGTGGTGCAGCCTGCATCGGCCCGCAGCTCGAAATCCTCAGGCCTGATCGCGCGCTTGATATTGACGGTCTTCGTCGCCCAGTCCGGCCACTGGATCTTGGGCACCTCGCCGAGATAGCGCTCGCCTTCGGAGACCTGGGCGCCGTCGGCCCAGACTTCGGCGATACTGAGCCTGGCAACATCAGAGAGCAGCACGACGTCGCCGAAGCGTCCCGGAGCCAGGCTGCCGACGAACGGCGTGAGCCGCATGTGCCGCGCCGGATTGATGGTGAGACACTGGATCGCGATTTCCGGCGCGAGGCCCGCTTCGATCGCGACCCTTGCATTGTGGTCGCTGGCGCCGAGCTCGAGCGTATGGCTGGCGCTACGATCGTCGGTCGTGAATGCGATCTGCGACCAGTCCTGCAAACCCTTGGCAAGCAGCCATGCCACGATCTCGGGCATGGCGTAGATGCGCAACTCGACGAAGAGGCCGCGGGTGAGCTTGTCCCAGGTCTCTTCCGGCGTCTGCACCTCGTGATCGGACGCGAGGCCCGCGGCAGCAAAGGCGTTGATCTCTGGAAGATCGCGCAGGCCCGATGCGTGCCCCTCGACGACACCGCGAGCCGCGAACGTCGCCTCGATCATGCCCCAGAGTCGCTTGTAGGACGGATTGTCCGGATTCCAGACCGCTGGCCAGTCCATCACCTCGTCGAGCCCGGTGACCATCAGGCTTTCGGCCATGAAGCGTGCCTGCTCCTCACGGCCATACCAGCCGCCGCCCCATTCATAGGCTGTCGGCGGCACCGCCGATCCCGGCTGCGGAAAGATCTTCAGCGGCGATCCACGACGGCGCGCCTCGAACCAGAATTCGAGATTGCGCGGCCCGTTGACGTTGGAGAATTCGTGGCTCGCCTCGCAGGTCCAGGTATTGCCGTGCGGCAGCACCAGCGCAGCCTCCCATTCCGGCGTCAAGTGCGAGCTTTCGATGTGCTTGTGCACCTCGCCGAAGCCCGGCACCGCCGCGAGATCGGGCCGATGCACACGCTCGCCGACCTCGCCCGGGTAGCTGCCGGCAGGACCGACCCATGCGATGCGACGGCCCTTGAAGACGATCTCCTGATCCTCGCTCCAGCTCCGGCTGTGCACGTCGAGCAGCCGGCCGACCCTTAAGCTGCGATCGGCCGGACGGCGGCCGAGCGCCGTCAGCACGAGATCCTGGCGGATGCGCACCTCGTCGGCGGCGTTGATCATGAGATCGTCCGGCAGCCTGTCAGGGGATGTCATGGCCTGCTCCACTTCATGCCGGCTCCTTCGCAGCGGCGGCTCGCTTCCGCTGCGGCTTGCCGCTTTTGCCTGCCCGTTGCCTTGCCGCAGCCGCATCGCGCTTGCGAACATCATTCAGAAGCGTGGAGAGCGCCCATTCGATCGCATCGGCGATCTCCGTGCTCGACATGCCGAAATCTTCGCGCAACGCGCTCCAGGCCAGCACGTTGTTGAGGTAGCTCGCGAGCGCCTCGGCCCGGCGGACCTCCTTCGTGCTGAGATGCCTTGCCAGCGGCGCCATCGCCTTGTGGTGCTGATCGATCAGGTGCCGCCGGAAGCCCGCGCGCACGCGGCGGCCGACCCGCGTCATCGCGATGGCACGGGCGAGATGCGGATGTTGATCGAAACTCTTGCAGAGCTTGCGGAAAATGCCCGGCAGCTCGTCGGGCGATGTGAACGGGATGTAGCTGAAGACGTTGTCCTCGATCCACTCGCCGGCAGCCTCAAAGAGCTCGGCGCGGGTCTTGAAGTGGCGGTAGATCGTCCGCTCGGCGACCTTTGCGCGTTTGGCGACGGCGGCCACGGAGACCTCGTCGGCGGCCTCGTCCTCGAGCGTCTCGACGAACGCGGCCACGATGCGCTGCCGCGTCATCTCGGCATATTCGTCACGCAGGCTGGGTTCGCGTCGCTTTGCTGCCTTCATGTCATAAGTCTGACATCCGTTGATTTTCGGCGTCAAGCCGAGATTTGAGGCAAACGGCGCCGCGGTAATGGGCGTGCCGGTCCTGCACGGACGCGCCGGCGGCGCGAGATGTCCGCCGCCCTCCGCGTAACGCGCTGACCTCGGTCTGCCGGACCTGCTCTTTTCTTCGGGCGGAGAATGTGTGACAGGAACGGAATGCGCACCACAGCCGTCGACGTCTTTCGTATCGCCACCAGGGGTCCGGGGGACGTCTCGGGCCTCCTAAGCCTGATCGCATCCGGCAGGATCGATCCAAAATCGATCCTTGCGATCCTGGGCAAGACCGAGGGCAACGGCGGCGTCAACGACTTCACCCGCGAGTATGCGGTGTCGGCGCTCTGCGCCGCGCTTGCGCCACACCTCGATCTGCCCCCTGACGGCGTCGAGCAGCGCATCGCCTTCGTGATGTCCGGCGGCACGGAAGGTGTGCTGAGCCCGCACCTCACGGTCTTCACACGCCACAAGGTCGAGCACGGGGCTAAAGGCGTGTCCGGCAAGCGGCTGAGCATCGGCATGGCGCATACGCGCGATTTCCTGCCCGAGGAACTCGGACGCAGCGCGCAGATCCAGGAGACGGCAAAGGCGGTCGCAACCGCCATGGCGGATGCCGGCATTGCCGATCCGCGAGACGTACACTTCGTCCAGATCAAGTGCCCACTGCTGACAAGCGATCGCATCGAGGCGGCGGCGGCGCGCGGCAACAAGACCGCGACGACAAGCGCCTATACGTCCATGGCCCATTCGCGCGGGGCGTCGGCGCTCGGCGTGGCCGTGGCCCTCGGCGAGATCGACGGCGAGGTTCGCGATGAGGACGTGCTGCGGCGCTACGACCTGTTTTCGGCGGTGGCATCCACCTCCGCCGGTATCGAGTTGATGCACAATGTCGTCATCGTGCTCGGCAATTCGGCTTCCTCCGCGAGCGCGTTCGAGATCGGCCACGCCGTCATGCGCGACGCAGTCGACGTCTCCGCCGTGATCGAGGCCTTGAGGAGCGTGGGACTGGACGTCGGCGCTGAACCCGCGCCCGGCCGCGAGTTCGTCAACATCTTCGCCAAGGCCGAGGCGTCTCCGAGCGGCACCGTACGCGGCTTCCGTCACACCATGCTCGAGGACACCGACATCAGTTCAACGCGGCACGCGCGCGCCGCGGTCGGCGGGTTGATCGCCGGCCTCGCGGGCACCGGCGCCGTCTATGTGTCCGGCGGCGCCGAGCATCAGGGACCGGCCGGCGGAGGCCCGGTCGCTGTCATCGCGCGGCTCATGCCTGAAAGATAATCTTTTGCTCTCCGCTAAAATCGGATTTGCTTCCCGCCGAAGCTCGCGCAAGCAACGACGCTGCGCCGGAGCCAACGAGGGAGCAGCCCATGAACGGCCTTGGCGGACTGAACAAATCGCCCAACGGCGTCGTGATCGGTCTGGTGCAGTTGCAACTGCCGAACGTCGTCACCAAGGCGGACCTCGCGCGGCAGACCGAGCGCATCGTCTGGATGGTCGGCAAGGCACGGCGCAATCTCTCCACTATGGATCTCGTGGTCTTCCCCGAATATTCGCTGCACGGCCTCTCGATGGACACCAATCCCGAGATCATGTGCCGGCTCGACGGGCCTCAGGTCGCGGCCTTCAAGAAGGCCTGCATCGACAACAGGATCTGGGGCTGCTTCTCCATCATGGAGTTCAACCCGCACGGCAATCCCTACAATTCCGGCCTGATCATCGACGACCACGGCGAGATCAAGCTCTATTACCGTAAGCTTCATCCCTGGATCCCGGTCGAGCCCTGGGAGCCCGGCGACATCGGCATTCCCGTCATCGAAGGACCGAACGGCGCGAAGATCGCGCTGATCATCTGCCATGATGGCATGTTCCCGGAGATGGCGCGGGAATGCGCCTACAAGGGCGCTGAGATCATGATCCGTACTGCCGGCTACACCGCGCCGATCCGCGAGGCCTGGCGTTTCACCAATCAGGCCAACTCGTTCCAGAACCTGATGGTCACCGCAAACGTCTGCATGTGCGGCACCGACGGCTCCTTCGATTCCATGGGCGAAGGCATGATCGTGAACTTTGACGGCAGCGTGCTTGCCCACGGCACGACGGGGCGAGCCGACGAGATCATCACCGCCGAGGTGCGCCCCGATCTCGTGCGCGAGGCCCGCATCAACTGGGGCGTGGAGAACAACATCTACCAGCTCTGGCACCGCGGCTATGTCGCGGTGAAAGGCGGCGCGATGGACTGCCCCTATACGTTCATGCAGGACATGGTCGCAGGCACCTACCGTCTGCCGTGGGCGGATGAGGTCAAGATCACCGACGGCACCTCCTGCGGCTTCCCGGCGCCGAGCCGGATCTTTGGCAAGACCGCGAAGGCTGCCGAATAGGCACTTCTCGCCGCCCAACCGCGACAATCTGGCACGGTTGTTGCTCGTTTCTGACGATCGCGACGTCGTCAACAACGGGGAGCCACCATGTCGACCATCACCGCGGCCTCGGCCGCCGAGCGCAAGCCGCTCTATACCTCGCTGTTCGTCCAGGTCCTGGCGGCGCTGACCCTCGGCATCATCCTCGGCATGGTCGTGCCCGACTTCGCCATCGGCCTGAAAATCCTGAGCGACGCCTTCCTCAAGCTGATCTCGATGATCGTGGCCCCGATCGTGTTCTGCGTGGTCGTGCACGGCATTGCGGGCGCCGGCGACCTCAAGAAGGTCGGCCGCGTCGGCGTCAAGGCACTGGTCTATTTCGAAGTCATGACGACGGTGGCGCTCGTGGTCGGCCTGTTACTGGCTTTTATCTTCGGCCCCGGCCACGGCATGAACATCGATCCGTCGACGCTCGATGCAAAAGCGCTCAACACTTATGCCGACAACGCCCACAAGCTCCAAGGTGGCGGCATCGGCGCCTTCCTGCTCAACGTCATCCCCTCGACCTCGTTCGACGCGCTCTCGCGCAACGACGTGCTCCAGGTGCTGTTCTTCGCGGTCCTGTTCGGCGTCGGCCTGGCGCTGGTCGGCGGCGAGAAGGGCAAGCTCGTCACCTCGATCATCGACGCAGCCTCCACCGTGCTGTTCCGCGTCATGGGGCTGATCGTGCGGGTCGCCCCGCTCGGCGTGCTCGGCGCGGTCGCCTACACCGTCGGCAAATACGGCGTTGGCTCGCTCAAGCAGCTCGTTTCGCTGGTGATGCTGTTCTACGTCTCGGTCGGCATCTTCGTGCTCGGCGTGCTCGGCGGCGTGTTGGCCTTGGCCGGAATCAACATCCTCAAATTCCTCAGCTACCTGCGCGAAGAACTGACCATCGTGCTTGCCACCGCCTCCTCGGATGCCGTGCTGCCGCAGATCATGAAGAAGCTGGAGCGGATGGGCGTGAAGGATTCCGTGGTCGGCCTCGTCATCCCGACCGGCTATTCCTTCAACCTCGACGCCTTCTCGATCTACCTCACGCTTGCCGTCGTGTTCATCGCGCAGGCAACCAACACACCGCTGTCGTTCGGCGATCTCCTGCTGGTGCTCGGCGTCTCCCTCATCACCTCGAAGGGCGCCCATGGCGTGCCGGGCTCGGCGATCGTGATCCTGGCGGCGACGCTCAACGCGGTGCCGAGCATTCCCGCGATCGGCCTCGTGCTGGTGCTGTCGGTCGACTGGTTCATCGGCATGGCCCGCGCGGTCGGCAACCTCATCGGCAACTGCGTGGCGACCGTCGTGGTTGCGGCCTGGGAAGGTGACCTCGACCGCGCCAAGGCGGCAAAGGTGCTGGAAGGCGGTGAGCTCGTGGACGTGACGGCGGGCTAAGGCGCGATGGCATTTGGGCCCGAGCACACGGTGTTGGCAAAAAAGGGTTGAAAACAACCCCATGCACAGTAGCCGGGGTCTCAGGGGTGAGCGACTACGGATTTTACGAAATAGCTCTTGACCCGTCAGGCAACTCAGGTGTATATTGTCATCATCGCAAGGGGTGGGACGAACCTTTGCAGCAGGCGATACGCTGCCCTCCAAGTCGTGACGGCGCTTGGCTGAATCGCTCAACTCCACTCACCTCTCCCAAGGGAGAGGTCAACTTCCAACGCCGCGCCAATTCAGCCCAATCCCATCGCCGTTTGAACCAGAAAGCCCGTGACGCAACAAAACACCATGGATTTCTTTCGGTCGGAAGACCTTGATTGATCGATGGATGGAGCCGGCCTGTGGGATTTTTGCTGAGAATTGTGCTTGCAACCGCTCTCGTGAACCTTGCTCCAGCCGTCGCCCAGGCGAAGAATGCTGTTGCTTCTCCTGCCTTGCAGAAGGAATTCGATAGCTTCATCGAGAAGTTTCGCGCGGCGCTGAGGGCAAACGATTCCGTCGCCGTCGCCGGTATGACACGATTGCCGTTCATGAACGACAGCGCAATTCACGACGCCGCGCAATTTCGCGCCAAGACCTATGCGACCTTTTTCACGGCGAAAAATCGCGCGTGTATCCAGCGCGGCAAGGCCGTCTACGATCGCGATCAAGAGAAGAATGACAACTACTTCGTCTTCTGCGGCGAGACCATCTTCGTCTTTACCAAGACGCCGGCGGGGTTCCTTTTTACGGACGTCGGCGCGAATGACTGATTAGGCAACAACGCTACCATCGGGCCGCTGAGCATTTATGAGTCCGCGCGCTCGTCGTCCCAATGGAGAAGCGGCGTTCCATACGCCCTTCGCCAAACCGAGAGGAAGCGCGGAAACCAGGAGTGCGCAACCGCGCCCTTGTAGGCCCAGGTGCGATACTTCAACCCCTGTTCCGAGATCAGCTCCTGATATCCGCCGTGCACCTCGGTCGCGATGCGAATGTCCTTCAGTATCCCCTTCGCGCAGGCGCGATAGGTCTCGCGGCCTGAATGCTCGTCATAGTCCAGCATGCGATCCGCAAATTCGACGTTGAAGGTCGGCCAGGACGAGCGGCCCTGATAGGCCGGGGCTGCGATCTTGTGGATCATCTTGTTGCGCGGGTTCTCCGCCGACACCAGGAAATGGAAGGTGCCGGGGATGCGGAAGCGCGGCTCGGCAATGATCAAATCCGTGGTGCTTGCCACCAGCGCGCGTTCGCTCGGCTCGCTCAGGTCCCAAAAGCCGCGATGCACGCTGACGAAATCCAGCGCAACTTCCGACACCGGCGAACCTGCCGGGCCGTCCAGGGAATGCCTGACGTAGCCGTTCTTGCCGAACAGGCGGAGAAGCTGCTGCTTGTAGCGGACGAGATCGCACCCGAGGAGCCGCGTCAGTTCGCCCTTAGCGACAACGCCGAGCTGCACACCCCACAGAAACGTCGTGTAGACGCAGGCATTGGTGACAAAGCGCCGACGTTCGGCGCGGGTGTCCGTGGCCGCGGAACGAGGCCTGTTGACGTCGCAGAGCAGATACCTGGCGCCGTCGTCATCGAAAGGCTCGAGTTCGCTCGCGAGCTGCAGGATCGCCCGTTTGAGGTCGACACCATATTCGGCAAGCAGGAGACGACCGGCATGCGCGCATTGCGACATCGCCAGATAAGACGACGCGCGCTGGTCGGCAGAGATCATCTGCTGCAGTCCTGCAATGATGCCGAGCAACGTGTCCGAGGGGCGGGAAAAATAGTTCACGCCGAGATAGCGGGCCCGTCCGGCCGGCACGATGGTCGTCGTGACGACGTTGGCACGAACCGCCTCCAGCATCAGCCGGACGCTCTTTTCGAGCAGGCGCACACGCCGGATAGCGTCCTGCGAATCCATGATGGTCTCGGGGTCGAGAACGTCAGGATAGAACCAGGCAAAATCGCGCGGGTAGTACGCCGATGCGTGCGGCGCGCCCGTGACGAGGAAGGACTCGGTCGACGAAAACGCACTGTGCATCGAGTGCCGGTAGAGGTCCTCGATCGCCGTCGACAATTGATGCGACTGTCTCAGGAATCGGTCACTGAGAAAATTGACCGCCTGGAGAGCGTTGGCGACCCAGGTCGCAACCACCCCCTGGTAGAACCGATTGTCATCGTGCGGCGAGAACGGAATATCGCTGTTCATACAAGTTGTTGGACGAAGCTGCGCAAGCGTTGCATTGGCAGTTGGGACCCTGACTTGATTCGTATATCAGTCAGATGACAGCAATATTCAGCGCCTGCGGCCATCGCCGGCGTGCGAGGTCTAGAGCGGGATGGGAGAAGGCCGTGTACCCATAAACCCGACGGCGTGATGCGACTAAAGCAATGTCTGCTTTGCCCCTATAGCGACCGACTTCGTGCGGCAGCGCAATAGGTCGCAATGGGCCGATTTTGTTGCAGAAGTCGGCAGGATCGACGCTCTCAGCCGGGGCAGAGATCTGAAAATTTGGGCTCGCGATCTCTCGGCCGCCTGCCCGGCATGGGC
>NZ_JAFCJM010000029.1 GCF_018130955.1 Bradyrhizobium liaoningense | reverse complement strand
TACAGAAGCAAGTACCCGGCGAGAGGATGACGCAAAAAGGGATTGACTAACCAAGGCCCGTTACAGAAGCCCGGATGGAGCGCAGCGAAATCCGGGACAGGTCTCACCCGCGGGAGGGATCCCGGATTTCGCTGCGCTCCATCCGGGCTACTTGGCCCAGGTGCCCAAAGCGCTCAGCGGAAATAATCCAGCACCAGATCGAGGTCGGCCCGCCCGGCCACCGTGCCGTTAAGCTCGGCGTCGATGACGCGGCGGCAGGCGTCGATCGCGACCTGGTCGCCGAGATCGTTGGCGGCTTCCAGCACGAGCCAGGCGGCATCCACCGAGGCCTTGTCCGGCGTGCTGCCGGCGGCATCAGCGCTGACGCCCTTGTTGAGGTTCTTGCGAATTGCGGTGCCGAATTGAGGCAACATGACAAATACTCCCCTTCCAGCTCAGTGCATCTGCATTTCGGCCTGGCGGCCCGCGGGCTGATCGGCCGCCGCGCTGTTCTTGCGCGACTGGTAGAACTTCAAGATGCTGCGCGACGTCTCGACCTTGAGGCGGTCGAAGTCGCGCTCATTGTCCTTCAGCTCCCGCGCCGTGATCAGGTGATCCTTGGCGCCGAGGAACAACAGCGACATGGTCGTATCCCAGGAGAAGCCCAGTGCCTTGCACAGCACCAGGAGCATCTCGCGGTTGCGGTCCATCAGCGCGCGCTCGATCACGTCGACCGGCAGCGCCGAAAGCAGCGACAGGCCGATCTGCACCTCGTCGAAGCGGTGCTGGCGCGCATAGTTGGAAATCGAATCCTGGTTGAGGTTGCCCTGCCGGTGCTGCGTCGTCACCACGCGCTTGGCGACGAAATAGGTCCGCGAGGACGGGCCGAATTTGGACTGCAGGTCGCCGGTGACGTCGGTGACCGAGCTGGAGATCTGCGTCACCATCTCGGGGCGCTCGCTTTCGAGCCGGCGGCGAACATCCTCCGACGCCTTGGCGATGAGCTGCTGGAAGACGTGGCGGGGCACGTCCTTGCGCAGGCCGAGCTGCTCGGCCAGAATCGAGTCGCCCTCGGCGCGCCGCACCATGTGCAACAGGCCCGAGCCGGAGAAGCGCGCGCCCTCGTTCTTGACCACGGAGGTCACGACCTCCTTGTTGCCGCGCTTGACCAGCACGTCGGTCACGGCTTCGCCGATCGACTTGCGCTGCGAGATCGCGAGCAGATGCGACTGGCCCTTGGTCTTTGCGTTCTCGACCAGCGTCTGCTCGTCGAGACGAGTCGACTCGCGCAGCACGGGACCCGCGACCTCGATCTCGTCGTCGAAGGCGAGCTGGTGGATCACGCTGAGCGGTGCATGGTCGCAGGCCGCCATCAGCTCCGAGAGCTGCGCGCGTGCGGCGACCTCGATCTCGTCGGCGAGCTTGCCGATCACCTCGCCGAAGGTAGAGATCTCGTCGTCGCTGTAGCGGCCGGTGATCAACAGGTCGGTCGCGTGCCACAACGCGCGCGCGCGGCTCTCATCGGTGCCGCGCGCGATCGCGTCGTCCAGATCCTGCAGAAGCGATTTCGCTCCATCCATGACGTAAAACCCCAATTTGCGCCCAAAGCGCGATGAGTTCGCGCTTCGACTCTTTGTTTGAGCATGATCTTTCGGAAAACCGCTGCACACTTTGCGCTAACGCGGCCTTCCGGCTCCGGATCATGCTCGTGCCGAAATTCCTCTGGGGTCACGCTAGAGATCAAACGCGAGAATTCGGTAAAATCGGGAACTCAGTTTTGCTCGCTAGTTTTCGTTAAATTGCGAGCGATCTTCTTCACCACTGTACTTCCACGGCGTCATGGCCGGGCTTGTCCCGGCCATCCACGGCCTTTCCTGCGCTAAAAACGTGGATGCCCGGGACAAGCCGGGCATGACGAGTTCGCGGTGCGGACGTGCTTAGCCAAAGAAGTCCTGTGCGCTCTGCTCGTAGTACTACGGATTGGACGGCGTGATCACCATCGGCGGCCGTGGCGGTGGCGGCTTTGGTCTTGCCGGCGGAGGGCCCGGTGCGGGCCTGACCTCGATCGGCGGCGGCAAGGGTGCGACCTGCTGGCTTGCGACCGGCGGGCTCGGCGCGGGCACGGCAGGGGCGACCTGCGGCGGCCGTGGCGTCGGCGCCGCTTTGGCCTTCGCCGGCGGCGCACGGCGCGGATCGCGGCCCGGCAGCGGCACGTCGGGCGCGGGCTGGTCGGGCGCCGGATCGGGCGACACCAGCGTCGGCAGCGCGGCGGTCGCCGGCGGCGGCTCGCCGCGCTCGATTGCATCCAGCCGGCGCGTCTCGCGATCGATCGTGCGCACCGCCAGCCACGATGACAGCGGCGTGAGATCGACGGTGCGATTGAGTTTGTCGGGCGGGCCGGCGGCGAACAATTGAATCTCGGGCGGGCTGCCGGCGAGGTTGATCATGATCGGGGTCAGGCTGGCGCGGATGTCGGCCTGGTCGGCGGGTATGTCGTAGCCGCCGGAGACGATGGCGCGGGCGTTCTTCGCCTCCAGCGTGGTGGCGCCGACCCGCAGGCGGCCGTCGCGGATGGTGAAGGGAATCTGCGCCGCGCCGACCTTCAGGGGGCCGGCAAGAAGCGCGGGCTCGACGAGCTGCCGCAGCCGCGCGTCGTCGGCGACCTGCCCGCCGTCGCTGGCGCGGATCGCGATCTCGAAGGCGCGCGGATCGAGCCCGGCGATCTCCGCGGATTCGAGCGTGACGGTGCCGTTGCCCGCGAGCGCGCCGGTCAGCGCGGTCACGCTTCGGCCCTGGCTCGACAGCGCCATCTGCGCGGAGAGGCGTCCTTTGGGCAGCGCGAGATCGCGATAGCGCAGCGACGCCGCATCGACGCCGGCAAGCTCGATGCGCGCGTTCAACGACACGCCGTTGGCGCCGTCGCGCGCGTCGAAACTGCCCGTCATCGTGCCGCCGCCGAGGCCGCCCTTCAAGCCGTCAAGCGCCAGCGACTGGCCGTCGCTCCGGATCGTGCCGCTGAAGGGCCGCATCTCGATATTGCCGGGCAGCACGCCGCGCAGCGCCTGGAATGCGACCTGGCCGCGCCAGCCGCTGCGCAGCCCCGCGCTGAGCGGCTCGCCTGCATCGCGCCCGGCCGCGCCGAGCGCAACGCCAAGCGCCGGCGACAGGTCGAGCGAGTCGAGCCCGACTTCGCCCTCGACGCTCTTCTCGGTGTCGAGCGTCATCGCGAGATGGCCGCGCAGGCGCGAACCGGAGGTCGTGCTGTCGAGATCGTCGAAGGTCAGGCGGTTGCCGGCGAGCGTCACGCGCGAGGACAGGTTGACGGTCTGCGTTGTCTTCTCGTTCGTGGTGATGCCGAACAGCGGCGCCAGATTGGCGTTGCGAACGCGCAGGTTCACATTGGCCTTCGGCTCCGCAGACGACAGCTCGACGCTGCCCTGCGCGTCCGCGTCCAATCCGCCGCCGGAGATTTTTGCGTTCACCTGCATTGGCTTGCGCCATGCGCCGCTCGCCTTGCCCTCGAACTGCGCCAGCCCTTCGCCGCCGGCCACCGCGCGGTCGAGGCCGAACAGCGCCAGCAACACGCCCGAGCGTTCGGACGACAGCTTCGTCTGCACATTGAATTCGCTGCCTGTGAGCGCATCGAGATTGAGCTCGCCGAGCGCCGATGCCGCGGGCGTTGCGGTCGCATGGAGCTGCCCGCGCAACAGCGGCGTCTGGATGTCGAACTGCGCCTGCGCAAGCCGGCCTGTGGCGCCCGCCTTGTTGCCGGAGAGATCGAGCGTGAAATTGGCGCTTGCCGGGCCGCCACCGGTATCGACGGCGGCAAGACGCGATGACAAGGCCGGCGCCAGCGGCGCGACCAGAGACGCCATCTGCCCGAGCGAGCCCGCCGAGGCATTGAACGCCATCCGCCCCTGCAGATTGGCGCGGTCGAAATTGCCGCCGCCATCGAGGCTCACGCCATTGACCTGAAAAAACTTCAACTGGTCGAGGACGAAACCGGTCGGGCTGTATTCGACGCGCGCCAGCAACGCACGCAGCTCCTGGCCGGTCGAGACCGCGCGACCGACGTCGAGCGACAGTTTTGCCTCGTCGGGCCACTCGCCTTGCGGACCGGCCAGCGCGCGCACGAAACCCGAGGCCGCGTCGAGATCGAGCCGGTCAGCCTTCAGCTCCGCCTCGATCCGCGAGCCCTTGTTGGCCGCCGTCTGTACGAAATCGATCCGGCCCGCGACCGCTCCGCCCTCGATCTCGGCGTTGAGCTTTTCGATCGAGAGGTGATTGGCCGCAATCGTGACGTCGCCCGTCAGCCGTACCGGCTTGGTGCTGCGCCGGTTGATCTCGCTGCGGCCCTGCAGCCAGGCAACCAGCGTATCGGGATCGGAGGACTCGATGCTGAGCCGGCCGCTGAAGCGATCCGATCCCGGTGCCGCACCATTGAGCGCGACCTGCGTCATGCCGGGCGCGCGCAGGTCGAGACGCTGAAAAGTCCAGGATTTGCCGTCGGTGCGCAGCTCGGCGGCGATGTTCTGCAGGGGACGTCCACCGAGCATGATCTGCTCCGAGGTGAACTCGATCTGCGCGGGGATCGGCGCCTGCGGGATCGCTGCAAGGCCTGCGCGCAGCGCCGGCAGGATGCGGGTCGGCTCCGCGCCATTGCCCTGCCCCGCCAGCTTGTCGGCGTCGAGCTGCCGGGCCTGGAGCGCGGCGCGCAGAAGCGGCGCAGCGCCGAACTTGAGATCGCCGACGCCCGCGAGCTTCAGCGCGGTATCCTCGGCGCCAAAGCTTGCTTCGATCTGGTCGAACCGCGCGCCGGCGGGATCCGCCTTCACCCTGGCGGCGAGCTTCCAAGGTGTCGGCCCCGCTTCCTTCGACTTCGGCTGCGGCACGGCGAGCGTGATCACGCCGTCGAATTTCGGCTGCCGGCCCTCGAAGGCGAGCACGCCTTCGAGATCGGCCAGGATGGCGCGCTCACCGGGATCGATATTGACGTGCAGGCGGGTGGCGCTGCCGTCTGCGCTCGGGCCGGAGGAGATGCGAAACGGATAGCGCAGGCCTGCGACGGAAAAATTGCCGTCGCCGCGCACCGCGCCGGCAAGCGAGCGCACGTCGCCGGCAAAGGCGATGTCGTTCAGCTCCAGCGTCGCGCGGCTGGCGGCGTCATGGAACGCGATCCGGCCGGTCAGATTGAGCCGCTCGATGGCGAGCGAGGCGAGATTGAAGCTGCCGCTTGCGGTCGACGGCAGGTCGACGCGCCCCTTGGCGTCGAGGCCGATATCGGCCGCCATACCGTTGACGGTCAGCTCGGTGGCGCGCCATTCGCCGCGCATCAGCGAGCCCAGGCTGAACTCGACGTCGAGCTTGTCGGCGCGCAGCTTGCCGAGGTCGTTGTTGCCGCCCAGCGTCACCGAGCGCAGCCGCAGGGTCGGCGCCGGCAGCAGGCGGGCGTCCAGCTTGCCCGCGACGCGGACCGGAACACCAATGATCCTGGTCGCCTCGGCCTCGAAATGGGGCCGAAACTGGTTCCAGTCAATGAAGTAAGGCCCGATCAGCGCAGCGAGCAGCGCAATGATGAAGGCAATCGCCAATCCGAGCAGCGTCGTCTGCACGGGTCTCCCCTCGGCCAAACCGGCTCCCGGGCCGAACCCCAGGACGACTAGAGCTCAACTCAAGCCCAAATCAGCCCAAGCCGCGCCGGAACAGCCCCTTATATAGAGGGAAGTATGGCGAAGTCACAGCGGCCCTTGCGCGCGGTTAACGCACAGGCCGCCCTCACCAGCTCGCGGGCAGCCGTTTCAGCCCGCGCAGGACGAAGGTCGGCCGCCATTCCGGGTTCTCGACGTCGTCGATCCGCAAATCCGGCAGCCGCCGCAGCAGGGAATTAATGGCGATCTCGGCCTCGATGCGCGCCAATTGGGCGCCGAGGCAGAAATGGATGCCGCCGCCGAACGACAGCGGCTTGACGTTCGCCCGGGTAATGTCGAGCCGGTTGGGGTTATCAGGATAAACGGCCGGATCGCGGTTGGCCGAGCCCAGCAGGCAGAGCACGGTCTCGCCCTTGGGGATCTTCTTGCCACCGAGGTCGTCGATCTCCTCCAGCGCGACACGGCCGGTGAGCTGCACCGAGGAATCGTAGCGCAAAAACTCCTCGATCGCGTTGGTGATCAGCTCCGGCTTCGCCTTCAGGAGCGCGAGCTGGTCGGGATTGCGGTGGAGCGCCAACAGGCCGTTGCCGATCAGATTGACTGTCGTTTCGTGGCCGGCGCCGAACAACAGGATGATGTTGGCGGTGAGCTCCTCGTTGCTGAGCTTGTTGCCGTCCTCCTCGGCCTGCACGAGCTGGGTGGTAAGATCGTCGCCCGGATTGCGCCGGCGCAGCTCGAAGAGCTGCTGAAAATACATCTGCGCCATCAGGTTGCCGGCATTGCCCTGGCGGATCTCCTCAGGAGTCAGCGGCACGGGATCGAGCAGCCGGCCGCCATCGCGCGAGCCCTTGTAGAAGACCTCGCGATGGCCCTCGGGGATGCCGAGCATGTCACAGATGATGGTGACCGGGAGGCGGTAGGCAAAATCCTCGATCAGGTCCATGTGGCCGCGTCCGATCACGGCATCGAGCGTCTGGTCGACGACCTCCTGGATGCGCGGCCGCATGTCCTCGACGCGGCGCGCGGTGAAGGCCTTCACCACGAGGCCGCGCAGGCGGGTGTGGTCCGGCGGATCGGCCTGCAGCATCCAGTGGCTCATGCTGCGGAACACCGGCTCTTCCATTATCTTGGGGCCATAGCGGCGCTGGGTCCGCTCGACGTAATCCTTGCCAAAACGCTTGTCGCGCAGCACGAGGCTCACCTCGGCATGACGGCTGGCGACGAAATTGCCGAACGGCGTCACGTGCATGGGATCGAGGACGCGCAGACGGTCGTAATGCGGATAGGGGTCGCGAATGAAATCCGGCGCAAGCGGGTTGAACAGCGGACCGCTGCCTGCGGGCTGAACATGCTCGTTCATGGTGACCTCAATCGGTTGCCGCATCAAAACGAACACGCAAGCCTTCCCTCCCTGGAAAGGCGCGGCGTGTCATCCCTGTCAGTTCTTAACTCGATACATTGTTGTATCGAATTGCATTCTGAACTAAAATGCATCGATGTCAAGGCTGAGGACCAGACCGACCCGGGACGACACGCGCGACAAATTGTTCGAGGCGGCGGCCCGCGTGTTCGAGGCAGAAGGCATCGGCGGCGCCAGCATCGAGGCGATCGCGGCTGCCGCCGGTTTCACGCGCGGCGCGTTCTATTCCAATTTCAAGAGCAAGGACGAGTTGATCATCGCCATGATCGAGGATCATGTCGAGCAGTCGATCAAGCGCAATCTCGACCTGCTGGCGGAGCATACCGATCTCGACGAATTCCTCGCTGCGCTGAAGGCGATGGATCGCAGCAAGCAGGATCCGCTCGGCCGTTCGCCGCTGCTTCATATGGAGATGATCCTTTATGTCGCGCGCGCCGAGAAGCGGCGGCCGGAGCTTGCGAAGCGCCTGCGCGCGCGGCGCAAGCTGATCGCCGACATCATCCAGGCGACGCAGCAAACCAATCCCAGGAATCATGCTCGGAACCCGCCCTGGATGGCCTCCGTGCTGCTGGCGCTCGAAGACGGTTTTCGACTGCACCGGCTGATCGATCCAGAGACGACGCCGGCCGACAGCTTTTTGCGCGCCATCACAGACTTGCGGCGGGCGACGGGACTGGCGTCCAGCTAGGCGGTCCGTTTGGACGCGAGCGCATCGCCACGCGCAACGTCGAGGCGGCCGAGCATCGCCCTCGCCTGCTCGGCGCAATGGTCGATCAGCCAGCGCTCGAACGCGATGGGCGCAAGCGCGGGGGCATAGAGGAAGCCCTGCACGACGTCGCAGCCGAGCTCAGCCAGCACCTTGCGCTGCGCCTCGGTCTCGACGCCTTCTGCGACGACGGTCATGCCGAGGCTTTGCCCGACCCGCACCACCGCGGTGGCAATCGCCAGCGCACCGGCATCGCTCTCGATGTCGCGCATAAAACTGCGGTCGATCTTCAGCTCGCGGATCGGCAGATGCGCAAGCCGGCTCAGGCTCGAGAAGCCAGTGCCGAAATCGTCGAGCGACAGCCCGACGCCGAGCTTGCGGATCGCCTGCATCGTCTCCAGCGCGACCGCCCGCTCCTGCATGAACGCGCCCTCGGTGATCTCGAGCATCAGGGCGTTCGGCGGCAGATCGTGTTCGGCGAGGATCGCGGTCAAACGCGTCGCCAGATGAACGTCGCGGAAATTGATCGGCGACAGATTGACCGACACGCTCGGGATGTTCAGCCCGGCGCGGCGCCAGCTCGCCATCTGCCGGCAGGCCTCGCGGATCGACCACAGACCGATCTGCTCGATCAGGCCGCATTCCTCGGCGAGCGGGATGAATTTTGCGGGCGAGATTTCGCCGAGCACGGCGTCGTGCCAGCGCGACAAGGCCTCCACGCCATGGATCGCGCCATCCACGGTGCGGATCTGCGGCTGGTAGCGCAGGCTGAGCGCGTCTTCGGCGATCGCACGGCGGAGCGCGGCCGTGAACACCAGCCGCTGCTCGGTGAGCCCGCTCATGTCGGCGCTGAAGAAGCGATGGGTCGAGCGGCCCGCGAGCTTGGCCTTGTACATGGCGGCATCGGCCTGCTGCATCAGCGTGTCGATGTCGGTGGCGTGGTCCGGATAGAGGCTGATGCCGATGCTCACCGACATCTGCACCTGTTTTGCGCCGAGATGCAGCGGCGATGCCAGCGCCTGCGTGATGCCTGCGGCAACGTTTGCGGCGGCCTCGGCATCGTGATCCGGCAGCAGGATCACGAACTCGTCGCCGCCGAGCCGGCCCAGCATGTCGCAGGGCCGAAGCTGCGCCCGCAGCCGCTGCGCCAGTAGCACGAGGAGCTCGTCGCCTGCAGCATGGCCCAGCGTGTCGTTGACGTCCTTGAAATGGTCGAGGTCGAGGAAGGCGAGCGCGATGTGGCTGCCGGCCTGGCAGGAATCGATCGCCGACATGATCAGGTGGCGGAGCTGCGCACGGTTCGGCAGGCCGGTGAGAATGTCGTGATAGGCCAGCCGCGCGATCTCGGCGCGCGCCTCCTTGCGCTCGATCGCAAGCGCCGCAAGGCTGACGCAGGCATCGACGATGCGCCGGTGCCATGCGCTCGGCGCGCGGGATTCCCGGTAATAGAAAGCGAAGGTGGCGATGACCCGGCCGTCCTTGGCCTTGACCGGGGTCGACCAGCAGGCGCGCAGGCCGATCGAGAGCGGCATCGCGTTGTAGGGCAGCCAGCGCGGATCGGTTGCGAGGTCGATCGCGAGGACCGGCTTGCCGTAATAGGCGGCCGAGCCGCAGGAGCCGACATCGGGACCGATGACGACGCCGTCGAGCGCCCGCGAATAGTCCTCAGGCAGGCTCGGGCCGCCGAGCGGATGAATCTGCCCGCCGGCGTCGACATGCAGCAGCGAGCAGACGACGCCGGGCGCGATCTGCTCGACACGACGGCACAGCCGGTCGGCGATCTGCGCGATCGGCACCTCGTCAGCGAGCGCCCCCATGATCAACTGCTGGAGCGAGCGCAACTGCTTGCTCTCGGTGATGTCATCGAGCAGCGCGAAGATGTGCTTGACCCGGCCCTTGCGATCGCGGAACGCGTCGATGCGGGCGGAGACCCAGATCTCGTCACCGTCCTTGCTGTAGACGAGAACCTCGGCTTCGCCGCCCTCGCCGCCCGCCAGCAAGCGCTTCCTGAGCTTGGCGAGCGCCTTGATCCTGGTGTGACGACCGGCCAGCAGGTCGGTCACGCGCCGCTCCTGGGCCTCGTCGTAGGAATAGCCGAACATCGAGCCGAACGATGCGTTGGTGTAGCGGATGTTCAGCTCGGGATCGGTGATGATGACGGCGCGATTGGTCTGGTCGGACACCGCGTTGAGGAGACCGATGCGCACGCGGCGCTCGGCGTCTTCGGTGATGTCGCGGACGAAAGCCACGTGATGGCCCAGCTCCGACCCGACCGACGAGAGCGACACCGACGCCCTGATACGGCTGCCGTCGTGTCGCACCAGGCTGACCTCGTCGCGGCAGGGAGCAAGCGGATCGGCACCGAAGCAGTCGAGCCCAAGAACGGAAGCATCTTGCCCGAGCAATTCGGCCCGCGCGCAGTTCCAGAGCCGCTCGGCGGCCGCGTTGAAATGGATGATCCTGCGGGCGCCGTCGAGGATCACAACACCGTCATCGGCCTGCTCGAATGCGGCCAGCAGAAGTTCCGGAGTTCCGATCGCAGGGCAATCGTGGGCGGACATGGGTAGACCCGAGCGCGTCGCAGGATTGCGATGAGGGCACCGAGATTAACGCTGCGATGGTGTCCAAGACGTTCTTAGCAACCGGGCGACACCAGCCAAGACGTGACATGCTTAAGATTCTGCGAAGCCGGCGCGGTATGAAAATGCTGTCGGAACTCGACCCATCTCGGTTCCGCCCTGGAGCTTGTGACAAATGTGCCGCATTTCCGCCGCACTCGATGAACCGCAATGCAGTTCGTCATAGCGGGGAAGGCAAATGATCGGACGCGTCTCCTTCGGGCAATCGCAGGGAGGGTGGCGCGTCGGCTTTGCTGTAGTCCTGTTCTGCCTACTCGGAACTTCCAGCCGCCCCGCGTCGGCGCAACCTGGTTCGAGCGCGCTGACTGATCTCCCAGCCCGACTCGCCGACAAGTACCCAAATATTCGGAGCGTCGTGCTCGCACGGCACGATTGCGTTGAATTCGAGTACTACAAGGCGGGCCTGGATGCCCGGAGCTTGTCGTCCGTACACTCGGTCACGAAGAGCGTCCTCTCGATTCTGGTCGGCATCGCGCTCGACAAGGGCTACCTGCGCCTCGACGAAAGGCTTTCGGAGCTTCTGCCTGAAACGTTGGATCCGACCATCGATCCTCGCGTGCGTGACATTACGGTTCGTGATCTGTTGACGATGACCTCCGGCTTTGATTCAGCGGCACCGTTTGGTGCGAGGGCGGTCGTCCCACCGCGCGAAATGTGGCAATGGACGCTCGCGAGACCGATCCAGCACAAGCCTGGCTCTCAATTCGACTACGATGATGACAGTGTGAACCTGTTGTCAGTGGCTCTGGCACGAGCAATCCGGCAAGACTCGAGGAGCTTCGCAGAACAAAATCTGTTCGGCCCGCTCGAAATAGAAAATTTTGATTGGAAAGCCGATAGCCGGGGGCATCTGATTGGTGCAACCACGCTCTCGCTCAGTGCCAGGGACATGACGAAACTCGGCCTGCTGTATCTTCGGCGCGGACGCTGGGGACATGAGCAGATCGTGTCGGGCGAATACGTGGCTGACTCAATTTCGAAACATAATGACGGTGGCGCTCCAGTCAAAACGGCCTACGGCTATCTTTGGTGGGTGACGCACACCGGCGCGGGGCTGGACGCCTTCTTCGCCGCAGGCAAGGGGAGCCAGATTATCTACGTCGTACCGAGGCTTGATCTCGTCGTGACGGTGACCTCGCTTTCCAGTGTTCCCGGTGGAAGCGTGCGCTTCGTAAACGACGTCCTGTTGCCCGCCGCAAGCGATGCGTCTACTCCGCCGACCTGCATCGCACGGCTTGTGCGAGAGCGACCTCTTCATTGAATGGCCGCGCTTGAACCGTCTATGACCTCGCGCGGTGCCCGCTGCCGGGCGCAAGCCGACGCCTTACCCGGCGCCGGTTCCACCCTGCAGCTTGTGCAGGCGGCCGGCAACGGCGCGCACCTTGCCCGGTGAGGCCTGCCAGATCGACAGCGCCGACAAGCCACAGGCAATGATGGCGATGGCAAAGGGCAGCGTGTAGCTGCCGGTCAGGTCGTACAGGAAACCCGTGACCCAAGGCCCGGCCGCGCCGCCCGCGAGCGCGGCCAGCATGATCGAGCCGAAGATGCTGCCGTAGTGTTTGCCCTGGAAGATCTCGAGCACTACGGGACCCATGACCGAGGTGAGTCCGTAGCCGAGTGCGCCTTGCGCGAACACCATCACATAGACCAGCAGCAGCGACGGCCAGAATTTTAGCGCGACGAGTGCCGCAAAGCAGATCGCAAAGCCGGCGCAGCTCGCTACCCAAACCCATTCGCGCCCGATCCTGTCGGAGACATGGCCGAGCAGGATCTGGCCGGGAATGCCGAGCAGGCTGACGACGCCGAGCGACCACACCGCGACACCAGCGCTGAAGCCGATGTCGAGCAGGAACTTGGTCTGATGCACCTGCACCGCGTACCAGATGTACAGGCCGCAGAAATAGCCGAGCGAGATCCACCAGAAGCGCGCCGTGCGCAGCGCGCGCTGCAGCGTCCAGTCGGTCGCAACCCAGACCGGGTCGACCACGTTGGAGACGGGCTTTGCAGAATGCGCCGAGGGCGCGGCATCGCCATCGGGCAGCAGGCCGAGATCCTCGGGGCGCTTGCGCAGGAAGAGATTGATCGGCGCGAGCACGATCAGGACCAAGAGGCCCATCGCGGTGCAGGCGGTGCGCCAGCCGGTCTGCTCGATCAGGTGCTGCACCCAGGGCAGCAGCGTCACCGATCCGATGCCGACGCCGGCAAAGGCGATGCCGATGGCAAAGCCGCGCTTGCGGATGAACCAGTTCGGCAGAAACAGCGACTGGCCGGAATAGCCGAGGCAGACGCTGCCGGCACCGACCATGATGCCGATGGTGACGTAGAGATGCCAGGGCGCGCTGGTGAGCGGCGCCAGCAGCAGGCCACCGGCCATCAGGGCGACACCGACCTCCATCACCGCGCGCGGGCCGGCGCGGTCCATCAATCGGCCGATCAACGGGCTGACCACCGCCGAGACCACGAAGCCGAACGAGAATGCGCCTGCGGTGAGACCGCGCTCCCAGCCGAACTCGGCGATGATGGGCGGAAAGAACAGCGAGAACGCGGTGCGTGCATTCACCCCGATCGCCATGGTGACAAAGATCACCGCGACCACGACCCAGCCGTAGAAGAAGGGAAGCCGCATGTTGTGCTTGGTTATGATTGTTTCATCCCTGGACGATCTTTCGGATCATCTGGGAGTGGCCGGGTCAAGCGCTTTTCCCGCATGCCAGCGATTTGAGCGCGCAGCGACGCGGCTAACCGGCCACCGGCCGCACAACCTGGGTGATAAAACCTCCTTGCTCGCCACTTGCATCTGGCCGAAGATGGACAAGCAGGCTAACATCTCATTTTCAGCGCTGGATTTTCAGGAGGTGAGCGATGGGTGCGTTCGTTCCCGATGGATACGTTCCGCATGTTCAGGACCAGATCAACTCCAGGTTTGCCGTGGGCGACGCCCTGAAGGAGATGATCGGATTTCAGAAAGAATTCAAACTGTTCTCGCTGCAGCATTCGCTGTGCAGCTCGTTCACACTGCTCAACATCGCGCCCGTCGGTGAGAAGGACCGCGAGGGTTTCCTGAAGTACCTCGAAATGCTCAAGAAGACCGGCGCGCAGGTGAACGGCAAGCCGACGAAATACAACGGACACGATCAGATCATCGTGACGCTGAAGGGAAATCTCGAGAGCAAGGCCCCGCTGCCGGTGTTTTTCGACTATCATCCGGGCGAGAAGCCGAAGGGACAGGTGCTGGTCACGATCCGCGAGGCCTTCATCTTTTCCAGCACGAACTACCTGACCATCAGTGTTCCGACCGTGAAGCCCGGAGCGCGCCGGAAGAAATAGGCCATGCGCGCGCTTCGCGCGCAGGTTCGCTCCTATTATTCGCGAAAGATCGAACGTCACGGGTCGACGCCGCTCGGCGTCGACTGGCCGAACGCGGTGTCGCAACATCTGCGTTTCGTACAGCTCCTGAAAATCTGCGACTTCACCAAGCCGTTCAGCCTGACCGATTTCGGCTGCGGCTACGGCGCCCTGCTGGAATTTTTGGCCATGCGGCACGCTGATTGCCCCGTCACCTATCGTGGCATCGACATCTCGCCGGCCATGGTCGCGGCCGCCCGGCGGCGCTGGAGCGACCGCCCGGACGACGCTACATTCGTGGTCGGTTCGCGATGCCCCGACGTCACCGACTACGTTCTGACCAGCGGCACCTTCAACGTCAGGCTTGGCCGACCGGTGGCGGAATGGAAGCGCTATGTCGAGACGATCCTGACCGACATGCAACGCAAGAGCCGGATCGGCTTCGCCGCCAACTTCATGCTGCCGCACGACCAGGGACGGACAGAGCAAGCGCTCTATCGGACCAGGCCGCAGCCGTGGGTCGATTTTTGCCGCAAGCAGCTCGGTTGCGAGGTGGAATTGCTGACCGATTACGGCCTTCGCGAATTCACGCTTCTCGTTCGCTGCCCGCGCACGCCTCTCTCGCCGAAAGCAGCGGTTCGTAGGCCTTCGCGCCCGTCTCGTCGATGAGGCGCCGCGCGCGGGCGAACAGCGCGTCCGCGTCGTGCAGGGGATGCCGGAGCTGGCCTGCATCCAGTGCCCGTCCCAGAAAGATGAGAGAACGGCATTCCGCAAGGCGAGCGCTGCGTTCGATCGCGACTGCCAGGCTTCGTTCGGCCGCGCTCACGGCGGCTGCCGGGCTGTTGCTCCTCAGATAGAGCTCGGCGAGGAAGGTCAGCATCTCGCTCTCGTATTCGAGCCCGGCATAAGCCTCGCGCGCGAGGCGAACCGTGGCCTCCAGCTTCTGGATGGCGCCGACATGATCGCCGGCCAGCGCGAGCGCCAGCGCCGCGCAGGCGGCGCCATAGACCGCGAGGTAGGGCAATCCGCTCGCCGCGCCGACCTTCTCGATGCACCGGCTGTGGAATTCGGCCTGCTCCGCATCACCCGAAAGCCAGGCGAGCTCGACGCCGGCGAGGTGCGGGATGAACTGAACGGCAGGGTCCGGAAATTCGCTCTCGGTCGCGATCAGGTCCGCGATGCTTTGCCGCGCCGCGATGAAGTCGCCCATGCGCACCAGCACCCTGGCGCGCAGGCTCTCGACCCAGCGTTTGACGTTGAACCCGATCAGCGCTTCGTGCGCCGGCAGGATGTTGGTGATGTGAGCGAGTGCCGTGTCGCTCGCTTGCAATGCTTCACGCAGCCTCCCGGCGTAGCCATGGGCCTGGCACAGGAAGATCTGCAGCATGGTGTTGAGGCTCGGATCGCGCGCACTGGTCAGCTCGATCGCCTGCAGGACCTGCTTCACGTAATCGTCCGCCGAGCCCGTGCACGCCAGCACCCGGCCATAGACGGCAAGGATCAGTACCTCGGAGACCGCATCCTTCGACTCCCGCGCGAGCTCCAGCGCCTCCTCGGCAAAGGGCGCAACCTCCTCCGCACTGGTTCCTTCGCGCCAGCCCATGCCGACAATCTGCCCCGAAGCCCGAACGCGCAGCCTGTCGGTTTCGGCGGAGCGCGGCACGGCCTGAAGCAGCAGTCGAACCCTTTTCCAGGACTTGAGCGCGACCATCGAGTGGAGCGTACCGATCCACGCCGCGGCGCGCGCCGCATAGGTCGCCGCCGAGAGGAAGTCCCGGGCCGCCTCGAAATGATAGGAGATCAGATCGGCATATTCGCCGAGCTGGTTGTGATGGAAACTTTCAAGCGCCTTGGCCACGGCGGCATGAAGCTCGACACGGCGTGACCGCAATTGCGTGGCGTAGGCCACCTCCTGGATCAGCGGATGCCGAAACGCGAACCGGCCCGGCGCGCTTGGATCGCCCGGCTGCACCAGCTCGAGCTGCGACAGCCGATCGAGGATCGGAGCGAGATCGTCCACCGGCGCAGTGGTCACTTCGGCCAGCACGGCCAGAGGGAATTCCCGCCCGATCGTCGCACCGACCTGAAGCACCTCCTTGTCACGGGGCAAGAGCCGGTCGATGCGCGCCGCGATCACGGATTGGACGGTTGCCGGCAGCGTCTCCATTGGCGGCTCCTGCGCCGCCTCGTAGTGACCGGCGTGGCCACCAAGCTCGCCGCTATCGACCAGGGACCGGATCAACTCCTCGGCAAAGAAGGGATTGCCTCCGCTTCGCTCGATGATGCGCTGGCGGACCGCGCGGGTCGACGGGTGATCGCCCATCAGTTCGACCGCGAGCGCCGCCACGTCGCCGTCGCTGAGCTCGTCCAGGCGGATCTCGTGAAAGTTCGGTGCTTCGGGCCATGGCGCCTGATAGGTCGGACGATAGGTCAGGATCAGCGCGACGCGGCTCTCGGCCACCACGTCGACGAGGGCCGACACGAATTCGATGCTTGCTTCATCCAGCCAGTGAATGTCCTCGATGACGATCACCGACGGCGTGCGGGTGCCGTCCCTGACGAGGCTGCAGACCAGATTGACGAGACGGCCACGCCTGGCCTTCGGGTCGACCGGCGATTTGCCGCTGCTGATGCCGAGGAAATCGCACAGCAGCGGCACGTCATCCATCAGATGCGGCACCGCCGCCTCGATCCGGGACGCGATCTTCGCGCGCGCCGTCTCGGCATCGTCGGTCGGGCCGATCCTGAAGAAGGTGCGGAAGAACTCCACGAGCGGTTGCAGTGGGCCGGAATGATCGTATGGCGATGCTCTGGCCTCCAGCACGGGGACCAGCCGATCCCTGGCGGTCTTGGCGAACTCGAAGCACAGCCGGCTTTTTCCCAAGCCAGGCGCCGCGGAAATTCCGATCGCCTTGCCCGCGCCGCGCTCGGCCCCGGCGAACGCCTCGTGAAGAATGGCCAGCTCCTTCTCCCGTCCGCGATACACGCCCGCAAGCGCTTCCGGGAAGGTGGCACCGGCGTGCTTCAAACCCAGCAATCGGTAGACGACGATGGGGCGCGGGAAACCCTTGACGTCCTGATGTCCCAACGACCGCGCCTCGCAGGCCGCGTGAACCAGCCGAAAGGTCGATTCAGTGATGCAGATTTCACCGGGCTGGGCCATGTGCTCCAGGCGGCTCGCCAGGTGCACGGCGGGACCATAGACGCTCTGCTCCTTGGTGAATTTGTCCGGAAGGCCCGCAACGATCTCGCCGGCATGAATGCCAACGCGCAGCGTGATGCCGTTCGCGTGCGACGACTGAATCATGGCGAGCGCGGCCTGGCAGGCCCGCAAGGCATGATCTTCCTGCGCTTGCGGCATGCCGAAGATCGCCAGCAACGCATCACCCATGCTGCGCGTGATCGTGCCCTGATACTGCTGGATGGCCTCGCCCATGCGGGCGAGCGCGGGCGGCAGCCGGTCGAGCGCCAATTCGGGATCGCCGGCGCCGATCATTTCGGTCGAGCCGACGATGTCGGCGAACAGGACGGTGACGACCTTCCGCTCACCGACCGGCGCCGGTTGTTGCAGCCGTTCGCCGCAAGCGCCGCAAAAGCGCGCGGCATCAAGATTGGGGTGCCGGCAATTCGGGCAGACCAGGGCGAAACTGATGCCGCAGGACCTGCATACCCTGTCGTCGGGCAAGGTCTCCGTCTGACAGGCCGGGCACAACATCAGCACACCTTTTCCGGGTACAGCCGGTTTTCCGACCCAGAAGGTAGCCTCAGTAGGAGCAAAACGAAAGACGGCCCTCGCCGGCCGCGCAGGGGCGAAAACGCAGGCAATTGCCTCAGGCGGCGTCGAGGCGCGAGCTGACCGCCGCTGTTTCCGGCCCGATCTGCGCGATCGGCTGCGGGCGGCCGAGCAGATAGCCTTGCGCAAAATTCACGCCGAGCGCCTTGAGGCGATCGAACTGCTCCTGGGTCTCGATGCCTTCGGCGGTGACGGACATGTCGAGGCCGCGCGCAAGCGTGACGATCGAGGAGATAATGGCTGCGGAGTGCGGACGAAGCGTCAGGCTGCGGATGAACGACTTGTCGATCTTGATCCTGTCGAACGGAAACGCGGTCAGATAGCTCAGCGACGAATAGCCGGTGCCGAAATCGTCGAGCGCAAGCTCGACGCCGATGCTCTTGAGCCGTTCCATGAAGGCGAGGTTCTCGACGCCGCGCTCCAGCAGGACGGACTCGGTGATCTCGATCTCCAGCCGCTCCGGCGGCAGGCCGGAAGCTTCCAGCGCCGCGCAGATCACGTCGAACAGCTCCGCCTCCTTGAACTGCACCGGCGACAGATTGACGGCAACGCGCTCCCCGGACGGCCAGGCGGCGGCGTCCTCGCAGGCGCGACGCAACACCCATTCGCCGAGCGGCACGATCAGGCCGGTCTCTTCCGCGAGTGGAATGAACTGGTCGGGCGGAATCAGGCCGCGCGCCGGATGCCGCCAGCGCACCAGCGCCTCGAAGCCGCGCCGCTCTGCGCTGGTGACGTCGAAGAATGGCTGATAGTGCACCTCGAGCTGGCAGCGCGCGATGGCGTCGCGCAGATCACCTTCCAGCGTGTTGCGCGCCTCGAGCTCGGCCGACATCGCCTCGTCGTAGATCGTGAAACAGTTGCGCCCCGCGGATTTCGAGCGGTAGAGCGCGAGGTCGGCCTTCTTCAAAAGCTCTTCCTGGTCGTCGCCGTGCTGCGGCGCGATCGCGATCCCGATGCTGGTGCCGATCTCAAGGCGATGTCCCGGCAGGAAGAACGGCTCGGCGACGAGCTTGGCGATGCGGCTCGCCAGCTCGACCGAACAGACCCTTTGATCGTCGCAGCCCCCCTGGATGATCGCAAATTCGTCGCCGCCGAGCCGCGCCAGCACATCGTGCTCGCGCAAGGCAGCCTTGAGGCGTTGCGCAACCTGGCGCAGCAGCAGGTCGCCCGCGCCATGGCCGAGCGAGTCGTTGACGTTCTTGAAGCGATCGAGGTCGAGCATCAGGATCGCGAAGGTCATTCCGCCCTCACGCATCTCGCGGTTGATCTCGTCCAGGCGCCCGAGGAAGAACGCACGGTTCGGCAGCCCGGTCAGGATGTCGGTCTGGGCGAGCTCGAGCACGCGCCGGTTCGCCAGCGACAGCCGCCGCGAGTTGCGGCCTGCCAGCACCAGATAGGCGGTGAGGAATCCGGTCAGAAGCAGGCCCACGGCCAGCACCGTGAGCGCACGATCGTAGGCCGTGACCAGGGGGCCGCCGGCCGCAGGCACGGCGCGAACCTGCCAATCGGTATCGCCGATCCGCAGGCTTCCCGACCAATGCCTGCCTCTCGCGACGTCGCGCATCGACTGCGGCGCGCTTTGAGATGACGAGAAATCCGGAAGCGATTGCTCCAGGCTGACGATCCGTCCCGTGAACGGCGGATAGACGTTGACGCTGATCGCGGGGCTCGCGGCCGTCGTCGCCCGGATCGCCTGCAACAGCAGCGGCAGATCGAATATGCCGACGATGACGCCGGCGAGATTACGCCGCCGGTCGGCGACCGTTTCGCGCGACGTGCCCTTGGCGTAAACCGGGACGATCACCATCGCATTCGGCAATTCGCCGCCTTCCCTCGGCTCGTAAAGGCGAGCAGGAAGCGCCGCGATCCGGTCGTTGTCGCGGGCGCGCTCGACCGCCGCCCAACGGTCGGGGATGCTCGCATAGTCCATACCGTAGACGGGTGAGGTCTTCGGCTGCGTGGAATAGAAGATCGGGAAATGCTCCTCGCGCTGGGGCGCGGTCGCGAAACTGCCGTCGCTGCGCAGCGACTTGATCCGATAGCCGGAGATGCCGTCGGCGATCGCCGCGGCCTCATATTCGGCGCGCTCCTTGCGGTTGACCCGCGGCAGCCAGGCGATGCGCAGCATGCCCGGGTGATGCTCGAACAGGCGGCCGCTGAACGTCTCGAACTCGCTGCGGGTGATTTCCTCGTTGACCGACTCGAACAGCGTGCGCAGCGCCATCAGCCGCGAGATATATTCGTTCATGCCGTTCTGCATGACGATGGCTTCGGTGTCGGCGGCGCTCTCGAACTCGACCTTGTTGACGCGGTCCTCCCATTGGGCGACGGCGAATGCCGCGGTGAGCGACAGCAACAGGCCGATGCCGGCAGCGACGAGCGCAGGACGGTACAGCCGGAGCAAGGGCGCTGCGCGCCACCGTCCGATCATGCGCTTTCGATCCTGATCATTCTGATCGCGATCGTCCATCTTGCTCGTCGTCCCCCTCGTGTCGCGGAGCAGACCTCTGGCCGCACCGTGACGTGAGCGATCGGACAAGCCCTGCGGTTAAGAACTGCCCAATTTTGCAGCCCGACTTCGCTGCATTGCGCGGCTTAGTTAACGATTAGGCTGCGATCCGCCGCGCCATCTGCACAATCTGTTGCTTTTCCCCGGAGTAATACGGGCCTCCAGCATCCAAGAGATTAGCGACATCTTCAGCCCGCCGAACTATTGTCCGTGGCGGCATTCCCGGCACTCCATATCAGCGCTGTCATGACACGATCCCGACTCGCGGCACGCATCGCTCTGGCCATCGCGCTGACGGCCGTAGCTGCAGTCGCTGCAAGGAGCGACGAGGTCGGCGTCAGCGCGGACGGGATTTTGTTCGGCCAGGCCGCAGCCCTCGAAGGCCCTTCCTCCGCGCTCGGCCAGCGCATGCGGCAAGGCATCGTTGCCGCGTTCACGGAGATCAACGCCAAGGGCGGCGTCCACGGCCGCAAGCTTCGGCTGATCAGCCGCGACGATGGCTACGATCCCGACCGTTCGGTGGCGCAGACGTTGCGCCTGATCGACCACGACAAGGTGTTCGCGCTGATCGGCGCGGTGGGAACGCCGACCGCGATGGCGACGATCCCGATCACGAGTGCGCATAACGTTCCCTTCATCGGCCCGTTCACCGGCGCCGAATTCTTGCGCGACCCCGAGCTCTCCAACGTCGTCAACATCCGCGCGAGCTACAGCGCGGAAGCCGAGGCCTGGATCAAGCACCTCACCGAGGACCTCCGCTACACCCGCATCGGCATCTTCTACCAGGACGATTCATTCGGCCGTGACGGGCTTTCCGGCGTCAAGCGCGCGCTTGCGAAGCGCGGCCTCGAGCTCGCCGCCGAAGGCACCTTCGAGCGCAACACGCGGGCGGTCGGCTCGGCCTGGCGGATGCTGAAGCGCGCCGAGCCCGAGGCCATCGTCATGGTCGGGACCTACGGCCCCTGCGCGGAGTTCATCAAGCTCGCGCGCCGCAGCGGCTTCCATCCGACCTTCGTCAACATCTCCTTCGTCGGCGCCAATGCGCTCGCCAGGGAGCTCGGTCCCGACGGCGAAGGCGTTGTGGTCTCGCAGGTCGTGCCGTTTCCATGGGACGCATCGATCGGGCTCGTCGCCGACTACCAGGCCGCGCAACGGGCATTCGACGCGACGCTGACGCCGGACTTCGTGTCGCTGGAAGGCTACCTCGCGGGACGGCTCGCCGCCGCAGCGCTCGAGAAGGCAGGTCCGAACCCCACGCGCATCGGCCTGTTGCGCGTCATCAACGAGATCGGCCGCTTCGACATCAGCGGCAGCGTCGTCACGACAGGCACCCGCATGCTCGACACCCCGCCAAAGGTGTTCATGACCGTGATCCAGAAGGACGGGACATTCAAGGCGGTCGACCGGCTGTAGTTCTTTTGTTTGAGCATGGTCTTGTCGGAAAACCGCTGCACACTTTTCCGGACCATGCTCAGGCCCGCCGCGTCCAGCGATCGGCGTTGACGGCACCTAGCGGAGCTTCGCCCCTGATGATCGCCTCCACCTGCCGCACCGTCTCCAGCGACTGGTACTCGATCGCCTGAGGCGTCAGCCCGCCGACATGCGGCGTGGCGATGACGTTTTGAAGTCTTGCCAGCTCCGGCGCCGGCATCTGGTCGGGCGCGCGGCCGACATCCATCGCGGCACCGGCGATACGGTTCTCGCGCAGGGCATCGGCGAGCGCGGCCTCGTCGACGAGATTGCCGCGCGAGAGGTTGATGAAGACTGCGTGCCGCTGCATTCGCGCGAGCGCCGCCTGCCCGATCAGGTTCTCCGTCTGCGCATTCGCAATCGCGAGGCAGACGACGTAGTCGGACGCCGCAAGCAGCTCGTCGAGCGCGACCTGCCGGATCGCGGGATCGTCGATCGTGACGAAGGGATCGGCGACCAGAATCTCCATGCGCAGCACTTTTGCGATCTCGGCGAGATGGCGCCCGATGCTGCCAAACCCGATGATGCCGACCCGGCTGCCCGCGAGCTGCCGGCCCATCCGCGCCTCTGGCTTGCGGCCGGCGTGATAGTCCGCCGTGGTCCGCGACACGCCGCGCGACAGATCGACCATGAAGCCGAGCGCGAGCTCGGCCACCGCCTGCACGAAGCCGGGACCGGCACGCGTCACCAGCACGCCGGCCTGCGAGGCCGCGTCCACATCGACGTTGCGGATATCGACCGCGCAGCGGACGAAGGCGCGCAGTTTTGGCAGTTGCGCAAAGATCTCGCCGCGCCCTTCCGTCATGCGGTCGGCGACGATGATGTCGGCGTCACGCGCGGCGGCGACGAGGCCGGCGGCATCGAGCGGAGCATCGCCCTGGTGCAGAATCACGTCGGCTGCCGCCTGCAAACCGTTGAGGCTGCGTTCGCCATAGTAGTTGCGCCGCATCTCGGGCGTGTGGGCCAGCAGCACCTTCACCGACGTTCTCCCTCAGTAGCCAAACGCGTGCGGCAGCGCCGTCGAGATCGCCGGCACGAAGGCGATCACGAGCAGGCAGAGCATGAGCAAGCCAAGATAACCCATGATCGGCTTCACCGTCTGCTCGATCGGCACTGCGACCGGCAACAGGCTGCGCGACGTCCGTCGCATGCCACAAAAGACAAAAGGCCGCGGGATCGCGCGATCCCGCAGCCTTGCGTCGAGAGGATGTCTTCCGCGGTGATGTCAGCGCGAAGCCGCGCCGCTCAATTGTCCGCCGAGCGCCTCCGCACTGCGCGAGGGACGCAGCGCGTAAGCGCCGTCGCCGAGCAGCGCCTGCGCAAGCAGCGCGATCGCCCAGAACGCCGGAAATTCCCAGCCGCCCTTCGGGTTCGAGAAGAAGAAGCCGGAAGCACCGTGCACGGTGAAGATGGCACCTAACAGGATCGGGATGCCGGCCAGCGCGGCATAGCGCGTCCAGACGCCGAGGATCAGCGCGATGCCGCTCAAGACCTCGATCGCGATGACGAGGTAGGCGAGTTCGCCGGGCAGACCGAGGCTGCCGAAGAACTTCGCGGTGCCGGCAGGGGTGAACACGAACAGTTTCAGGCTGGAATGGGCGAGGAAGAGCACGCCCAGCGCCACGCGCAGCACCAGCGCGGCGTACGGGGCGGTACGGGAATCGATCATGGCTGTCTCCAATGGTTTGGGCCATATGATCTATTCTCAATTGGATGATAATCCGGTATTTTGGAAATATAGCTCACACCCATGGAGTGAGATGCTCGACCGGCTCACCAGCCTTGAAGTCTTCGCCAAGGTCGCGGCGATCGGGAGCCTGTCCGGGGCCGCGCGGTCGATGGGCCTGTCGCAGACCATGGTGACCAAGCATGTCGCCTCGCTGGAATCGCGGCTCGGCATCAAGCTGTTCCACCGCACGACGCGGCGGCTGTCGATCACCGAGGCCGGCCGGTCCTATCTCGAATCCTCCGAACGCATCCTCGCCGACATGGAGGCGGCCGACGCGGCGGTCGCCGCCGAGCGCGTCGAGCCGCGCGGCCTGTTGCGCGTCAACGTCCCCGTCGTGTTCGGCACCAAACAGATCGCGCCGCTGCTTGCCGATTTTGCCGCGCGCTACCCGAAGGTCACGACCGAGCTCGGCCTCAACGACCGCCTCGTCGATCTCGCCGAGGAGGGCTGGGACCTCGCGATCCGCATCGGCAAGCTGCGCGACTCCAGCATGGTGGCGCGGCGGCTCGCACGGAACCGGATGGTGGTCTGCGCTGCGCCCGCCTATCTCGCCGCAAAGGGCACGCCGCGCACCGTTGCCGATCTCGCCGACCATAATTGCCTCGGCTACACCCTCTCGCAGCAGGGGAGCGCGGAAGAATGGCTGTTCGGTGAGAACGGCGAAATTCGCGTCCAGGTGAAGGGCAATCTGCGCGCCAACAATGGCGACGTGCTGCGCGCGGCCACGCTCGCCGGACAGGGCCTCGCACGGCAACCGACATTCATCATTGCCGATGAATTGCGCGCAGGCACGCTGGTGGCGCTGCCGCTCGACCAGCCCGAGATCCAGTCCTCAGCTGTGCATGCGGTGTACCTGCCCGACCGCCGCCCGCCGGCCAAGGTGCGCGCGTTCATCGACTTTCTCGCGATGCGGTTTTCGCCTGAGCCGCCCTGGGACCGCGGGCTGTTCTGACAGCGCAACAGCGCTCCGGCAGTCTGGCTGTCCCATCCTGGAGCTAAGCTCTGGAGTCTCGTTTTGACACGTTTTCTTGACGCGAACCGGCGTCCACTTCGCTGGAAAACGCTGCAACGTGAGCCAGCGCACAGACTGGAACGTGGCTCGCGTCTAAGAAAGCTGTCATCCTCACGCGCATTGCTGATGGAGGTGACACCATGCGCCGTCCAGTCCTTTGCAATTTGTTCCTTGCGTCCAGCCTGCTCGCCCTCTCGCAACTCTTCACGCCAGATGCCCATGCCGAAGCGCGCCTCGCGCTCGTGATCGGCCAATCCGCCTATCGCGCAGTCCCCGAGCTGCCCAACGCCGCCAACGACGCCAAGGGCATGACGGAGCTGCTCGGCAGTGCCGGCTTCAATGTGACGACAGCACCGAACCTTGCGCAGGGCGAGATGCGCCAGGCGATCTCTGATTTTGCCGGCAAGGTCAGCGCCGCCGGCGCCGATACGGTCGCGCTGGTGTTCTATGCCGGCCACGGCTTGCAGATCGACGGCGAGAACTATCTCGTGCCTGTTGATCTCGATCCGAAGCGCGAAACCGACATTCCCGTGCAGGGCGTGCGGCTGAACGATCTGCTCAACACGCTCGGCGCGCTGCCGACGCGGTCGCGCATCTTCATGCTGGATGCCTGCCGCAACAATCCGTTCCCGGCGCTGAGCGGTGCCGGCCACGGTCTTGCAATCGTCGACACCAAGGCCGGCGCGCCCGGCACCTTCATTTCCTACTCGACCTCGCCCGGCGCGGAGGCCGAGGACGGCTCCGGCGCCGACAGCCCCTACACCACGGCGGTGCTGTCGGTCGCCAAGCAGCCGAACCTGCCGATCGAAGAGGTGTTCAAGCGCATCCGCGTCGCGGTCGCGCAATCGACCGACGGACGGCAGATCCCCTGGGAGAGCTCGTCGCTGACGACGGACTTCAGGTTCTTCGGCGATTCCAGCGGCCAGCAACCTGCCGCCGGTGCATCGTCGTTCGCGCTCGCCAGCGGCACGCGCAGCGTCGATGACTGGCGCAAGGAGTTGCGCGGGCGCGAACCCAAGGCCGCTTATGACCTCGTGATCGCCGACGACACCATCTCGGCCTATCAGGCCTATGTCGAGCTGTTCGCGCAGTCCGCTCCTGCCCCGCGCGTGCGCTCGATGCTGGAGCGCCGGCGCATGATGGAAGCCTGGAGCCAAGCCAACGCGGTCAACACCCGCGCCTCGTTCGAGGCGTTCCTGGCCAGCTACGGCAACAGCGATCTCGCGATCACGGCGCGCCGGCTGCTGCTGCGCGTGCAGAACCGCAGCATCGCGGCCGCCGCAGTTGCGCCGATCAACGTGGCGATGGCACCGACCTGCCCGTGCTCGAGCCCGTCGACGCCTGCGAGCCCGGTCACCCCGAAGGTGCTGCCGATCAACAAGCGCGTCGACGACACGCCGCCGAAGAGGAAGGTGGTCGACACGCCCAAGCGCAAGCCCACCGAGCAGGTCGTGGTCGATCGCCGTCCGCCACCGCAGGAGAGCGGTCCCCCGCCCGGCGCCATCATGCAAGGCATCGGCATCGGCGTGGGTATCGGTCTCGGCATGGGAATGGGTGGCGGCCGCGGTGGCGACATGGGACAGCACGGCGATTACCGCAGGTAAGCCGGCCCGATCCGAAGCAAGCGTGCCCGCAGGTGCACAACGTGCCTGCGGGCATTCTCTTGTGCGATGGCACGAGATCGTACGGTCTGATACTTCGGTATCGCCCGCAGGAGACTTCCACCCATGGCGAATGACGCCCACAACGGACGACCCTGGCCGCTATTCCGGTCACTGGCCTCCTATCGGATCAGTCTTCTGCCGGCAGATCTGATCGCCGGCCTGACGCTCGCCGCGATCGCGATTCCCGAGCAGATGGCCACCTCGAGGCTCGGCGGCTTCGCGCCGCAGATCGGCTTCTTCGCCTTCATGGCAGGCTCGCTCGGCTTTGCCATGCTCGGCAGCAACCGCTTCCTGTCCTGCGGCGCCGATTCCACCATCACGCCGATCTTTGCCGGCGGATTGGCGGCTGCAGCTGCCGCGGGCTCTCCCGAATATCAGTCGCTGGCGATTGCGCTGGCGTTGATGGTCGGCGCAATGCTGCTGCTCAGCGGCACCTTCCGCCTCGGCGGCATCGCCAATCTGTTGTCGGTGCCGGTCATGGTGGGCTTCCTCGCCGGCATTTCGGTCCACATCATCGTCTCGCAAATGCCTGGCGTGCTTGGGCTCGCTTCACCAAGCGGACCGATGCTCGATCGCATCGGCGTGCTCGCAACCGAGCTCGGCCGAAGCAATCCCTACACGCTCTGCATCGGTTTTGGCGTGCTGGCCGTAGTTCTCGTCTCCGAAATGATCAGCGCAAAAATCCCGGGCGCGCTGATCGGCCTGGTCGCGGCGACGCTTGCGGTGATCGCCGCGGGCCTCGAAGCCAAGGGCGTCAAGGTCGTCGGCGCCGTGCCCGGCACGCTGCCGCGACTGACCCTGCCCGATCTTGCACCCGAACAATGGGTGCGCCTGGTGCCGCTGGCCTTCGTCATCACCGTCGTCGTCATGGTGCAGACCGCCGCGACGACGCGCTCCTTCCCCTCCGATCCCGACAAGCCCGCCGATGTCGACCGCGACTTTCTCGGCGCCGGCGCCGGCAGCGTGCTGGCCGGCCTGATCGGCGCATTCCCGGTCAATGCCAGCCCGCCGCGGACCGGCATCGTCGCCGAGACCGGCGGACAGTCACAATTGTCCGGCCTTGCCGCGGCTTTGATCGTGCTGGCGCTGCTCGCGGTCGGCACGGGACTGTTGCAGCACGTTCCCGACGCGGCGCTCGGCGGCATCCTGCTGTTCGTCGCGCTCAGGATCGTCCGCGTCAAGCAGATCGCGACGATCTATGGCCAATCCCCGAGCGAGTTCCTGCTGATCCTGGCGACGGCCGCCCTCATCATCGTGCTGCCGATCCAGCAGGGCGCGTTCCTCGGCATCGTGCTGTCGCTGCTGCACGGCATCTGGAGCACGACGCGCGCAAGACTCATCGCGTTCGACCGCGTGCCGGGCACCACGATCTGGTGGCCGGCGCATCCGCACATCGCGGGTGAACGCATTCCAGGCGTCGCCGTGGTCGGGCTCCAGGCGCCGCTGTCCTTCCTCAACGCCCCCGGCTTCCGCAACGACGTCGCCAACGTGCTCAAGACCACGTCGCCAAGACTCCTGGTGCTGGAAGCCAGCGGCATGGTCGAGATCGACTTCACGGCCGCGCAAGTGCTGCTGGATGTCTTCAAGATGTGCACCGAGCAAGGCGTGACCATCGCGGTCGCGCGGCTCGAATCGCTGCGCGCGCAAAACGCCTTCGACCGCTTCGGACTGCACGAGCTGCTGCCGAAGGACCGCGTCTTTCACAGCGTGGATGAGGCCGTCCGCGTGCTGGCCGGCTAGGGCTATTGGACCAGCGCCGGGTGCTCACGCTGTACCGTTTCCCGGATCCAGCTCGCCTGGATCGCGCGAAACAGGATATGCGCCGTCCTGGTGTCGTTCGCCTTCATGCAGAGGTCGACGATCTGGCGCACGGCATCGTCGCGCATCAGGTCGTCGGACATCTTCATCGCGATCTCCATCGCGGCCCGCGCCGCGCGCTCATAGCGTTCGGTTTCGCGCCTGCGCCGTTCGTCGGATTGCCTGCTGGCGTCGGCCGCGCGACCGACCGTTTCGGCACATGCGGCCACCGACTCGCAGATGCTGCGAATGCGATCGGCCGCCTCGATGTCGCCGAGCGGCCCAGGGACGACTTCATCCCAGACGTCCTGACGCTTACCTCGCACGAACCACTTCATCGCCCCAAGAACCATGGCATTCCCATCGAACGCGCGCAGCATAGAGGATAGTTCCGAAACCGGCGAGCCTCACCGATTCCGCATGCTTCATTCACGACGTTCGCCGCGGCCCTATCGCCTCGAACTGCGCCTTCTGCTCGTCGTTGAGCGTGGCATAGAAATCATCAAGGGCGGCGCGCACCGACTTGACGCCATCGAGCATCACACCGAGCCGCGTGCGAACGGCCGCCATGCGCGCCGGCGGCGTCATCACGTCGTTGGGCTGGCAGGCCGCCTTGAGAGCATCATTGACCCTCGCACTCGTATCCTGGAGCACGCGGAGAGCGGCGCGTTGTGTGTCGTTGGGTTGAAGTCTCGCTTCAATCTCGCTGCCCGGCCACGCCAGGCTTGCGGATTGCGCGCCGCAGGCCTGGGTCAGCGACGCATTCGCATTGCCGGAGGCCACCGCCCGCCGCTGATCCTCAGCGAGCGCATTGAAGCGCGCCTTTTGTTCGTCGTTGAGCGAGCCATAGAATCTCTCCAGCGCCGGCTGAACGAGGTTCACCGCATTGATCAAGGCCTCGACGCGCTGCTGCATGGCGGCGAGCCGGCCCGGCGCCGTCGCCGCGACTTGCGTTGGACAGGATGTGCGGATGATGTCGGCCGCCTGCAGCGACGCATTGCCGAGCTGGTCGAGGCTGGCGCCTTGCGCATCCGTCGGCTGCACCGCGGACGCGATCTGGTCGATCGGCAGACCGGCGATCTCGCGGCGGTCGCTGCCGCAGAGCTGATCGAGCGGAACGCCGCGCGCCTGCCGTCGCCCCGGCATGCGCTGCGGCAGATAGGTCGAGAGACCGTCATAGCCATAGGGACCGAAAATGCCGGCATAGATGTCCGGATAGCCGTAGCCCCAGAAGCCGAGGCCGTCGCCCCAGATCGTGTAGTCGTAGAGGTCGTTATAGGCGAAGGGCCAGAACAGCGGGCCGACCCAGCCGTAGTAGCCGCCGGGATGCTGCCACCATCCGTTGCCCGCGCCATGCCAGCCGACCAGGGCAGCTGCTGTCACGATCTGGGCCCGCGCCGCGGGATTGCTGATCAGGCGGCCGTTGCGGAAGGCCTGGGCATTGAAGGCGTTGCGGAAACCGGCGGGTCGCACCGCGGCGTTGCGGATCTGGCCGAAATTCGGGCCGCCGCGCCGCGCGCCGGCGGCAAATCGCGGTCCGCCATGATGGCCGCCACCGAAATGTGCGTGGCCGAAACCATGTCCGCCACCGTGGTGGCCGCCACCGCGATGCCCACCTCCATGATGACCACCGCCGTGGCCGCCACCATGACCACCCCCATGGCCTCCCTTGGCGAGGGCGGCACCCGCAAGCACACAGGCCAGCGCCATCGCAACAATTCCAATGACCGGTCGCAACATCTGATCCTCCGCAATCCGCAGCATTGAGGCATTGGAAATTGACAGGAATTGGAACCCGCGCGTGGAACGAAAGTTCCGCACGACCGCAATGCACTCTGGAAACGGCGCTCATGAGTTTGCGCACGGGGCTTCCGCATCGTCAGGCCGGGCATAGCCGTCCGAAGGACGGCGTCGCTTCCGCTCGCCTATGTCCCGGCCATCCACGACCTTCCTACCTGCACGAAGAACGTGGATGCCCGGGACAAGCCCGGGCATGACGAGCTCGTGGCGCGAGCGTGATCCGCACATGCGATAGTGCGCCTACGCCTCCGGTACTATCTTGCCGGGGTTGAGGATGTTCTGGGGATCAAGCGCCTTCTTCAGCGCCCGCATCGCATCGAGCGCTTCGGGGCCGAGCTCGGCCTTGAGATATTTTTGCTTGCCCTGGCCGATGCCGTGCTCGCCGGTGCAGGTGCCGTCCATCGACTGTGCGCGCTCGACGAGGCGATGCATGAACTCTTCGCCGCGCGCCATCTCGTCCGCATCGTTGGTGTCGCAGAGCAGCGAGCAGTGGAAATTGCCGTCACCGACATGGCCGACGATCGGCGACGTCAGATTGAGCCGCTTTAGATCCTCCTCGGTCTCGGTCACGCAATCGGCCAGCCGCGAGATCGGCACGCAGACATCGGTTGCAACCACGCCGATGCTGTCGCCGGGCCGCATCGCCTTCACCGACCAATAGGCGTCGTGCCGCGCCTGCCACAGTTTTGTGCGGTCTTCCGGCTTGGTGGTCCAGGAGAAGTCGCCGCCACCGCAATCCTTTGCGATCTCAGCGAATGCCTTGGACTGCTCGGCGACCTCGATCTCGCTGCCGTGGAATTCGAGCAACAATAGCGGCGTCTCCGGCAGGGTCAGCTTCGAATAGGAATTGCAGGCCCGCACCTGGGCCGCATTGAGCAACTCGATGCGCGCCACGGGAATGCCGGTCTGGATCGCCAGGATCACGGCCTGGCAGGCGCCGTGCACGGTTTCGAAGGAAACGGCACCGGCGGCGATCATCTCGGGAATGCCGCGCAAGCGGATCGTTAGCTCCGAGATGATGCCGAGCGTGCCCTCGGCACCGATGAAGAGATGCGTCAAATCGTAGCCGGCCGACGATTTCTTCGCGCGCGTGCCGGTCGTGATGATCTCGCCGTCGCCGCGCACGACCTTCAGGGCGAGCACGCTCTCGCGGATCGTGCCGTAGCGCACCGCATTGGTACCCGAGGCGCGCGTCGAAGCCATGCCGCCGAGCGAGGCATCCGCGCCGGGATCGATCGGGAAGAACAGGCCCTGGTCGCGCAAATGCTCGTTCAGCGCCTTGCGGGTGACACCGGGCTCGATCACGCAGTCGAGGTCCTCGGCATGCACTGCGAGCACCTTGTTCATGTCGCGCAGGTCGATGCAGATGCCGCCGGCCGGCGCGTTGACCTGGCCCTCGAGCGAGGTCCCGGTGCCGAAGGGAATGATGGGCACGCCGTTCTTGGCGCAGATGCGCACGACGTCCTGGATGTCCCTGGTCTCCTGCGCCATGACGACCCCGTCCGGCGGCTGGTTGGGCAGCCAGGTCGTGGTGTGGCCGTGCTGCTCGCGTACAGCCTGCGAGGTGATGAGGCGGTTGCCGAAGCGTGCGGTGAGCTGCTCGAGCGCGCTTGCGAGGGCTTTCGGTGCCGGCCGCTGCGGATTATTGGTGATTGTCGTACCCACGGACATTTCCTCCCGACAGAAGAACCGTGGCAAAGGATATATGGCCGGTCAAGTCAAGGGATCGGACGCATAGCAGGAAGGAAAGATGACGGACACAGCCGGCACGGGCGAACCATTCCGCTCGTCGATCATGCAGATCGAGCCGCAATGGATCGACTATAACGGCCATCTCAACATGGCCTATTACAATGTGATGTTCGACCGGGCGATCGACCAGCTCTGGTTCAAGCTCGGGATCGGACCGACCTACATGAAAGAGCGGGGCGGCTCGACCTTCACCGCCGAATGCCATGTGCGGTATCTGCGCGAGATCCATCTCGGCGATCCCGTGCAGGTGTCGGTCTGGCTGCTGGAAGCCGACGAGAAGCGGCTGCACACATTCCAGGAGCTACGGCATGCCACCGAGGGCTGGATCTCCGCCACCTCGGAGAACATGTCGCTCCACATCGACATGAGCTCGCGCAAGGTCGCGCCGTTTCCGCCAGACATTCGCGAGCGCATCGGAGCCGTCGTGAGGGCTCACAGCGCGGTGCCGCGTCCCGAGGGCATCGGCCGAAACATCGCGATGCCCTCGAAGCGTTGATCGCGCTAGATCCCGGTGCGGCCGCGCGCAAGGCCCACAACGGCCGACACCAGGAACAGCACGACCGCGATGAAGAAGATGATCTTGGCGATTTCGATGGACGCGCCGGCGATACCGCCAAAACCCAAAATGCCGGCGATCAGCGCGATCACCAGAAACGTCACAACCCAGCCTAGCATGGCCAAACCTCCGTCTCGATTTTCGTGTGCGATCGGCGCGACCTCGAGGCCACGCCTCGCTTGGTGAGACAATCTCGACTGCGAAACGATGGTTCCGAGCGGGACATGCGGGAAATTTGCGGCCGCCGCAGGAACAAATTTCGCCTTTCATGCGGGATTGCGCGGCCGGATAAGTCTGTAAAACCCCTCCCCGCCGCCCCATATAGGCGGTATTCCCTGCTATGAAGGCTCCCTTCCACACCCCCGCGGTGCCATCGTGGGGCCGATGATTCGCATGACCGAGCCGAGCAAGATCACCAACCACAGCGTACCCGACCACCATCCCGCGGCCGGCGGCATCGCCGCGCGCGCCCGCGCCTCGGTGGGACCCAAATATCTCACCGGCCTCAATCCCGAGCAGCGCGAGGCGGTCGAGACGCTGGACGGACCGGTGCTGGTGCTGGCGGGTGCGGGCACCGGCAAGACGCGCGTGCTGACGACGCGCATCGCGCATATTTTGAGCCAGGGCCGGGCGCGTCCCGGCGAGATCCTGTCGGTGACCTTTACCAACAAGGCCGCGCGCGAGATGAAGCACCGGCTCGGCCAGATGCTGGGACAGGCGGTCGAGGGCATGCCGTGGCTCGGCACCTTCCACTCCATCGGCGGCCGCATCCTGCGCACCCATGCCGAGCTCGCGCAGCTCAAATCCAATTTCACCGTGCTCGACGTCGATGACCAGGTCCGGCTGCTGAAGCAGTTGCTGCAGGCCGAGAACATCGACGACAAGCGCTGGCCCGCGCGCATGCTCGCCGGCCTGATCGACGGCTGGAAGAACCGCGGGCTGAGCCCAACGCAGGTACCCTCAGGCGAAGCCGCGATGTTCGCCAACGGCAAGGGCGGCAAGCTCTATGCGAGCTACCAGGAGCGGCTGAAGATCCTCAACGCCGCCGATTTCGGCGACCTGCTGCTGGAGAACATCCGGATCTTCCGCGAGCATCCCGATATCCTCCGGCAGTACCAGCAGCGCTTCAAATACATCCTGGTCGACGAATATCAGGACACCAACGTCGCGCAGTATCTGTGGCTGCGGCTGTTGTCGCAGGCGCCGGCGGCAACCAAAACCGTCATTCCGGGGCGGCTCGAAGAGCCGAACCCGGAATCTGGAGATGAGTCCACAGCTCGAGATTCCGGGTTCGATGCTCCGCATCGCCCCGGAATGACGGAGCATGCGGTCGGCGCGCCGATGGCCACGCCCCACGTCAAAAACATCTGCTGCGTCGGCGACGATGATCAGTCGATCTATGGCTGGCGCGGCGCGGAGGTCGACAACATCCTGCGCTTCGAGCACGATTTCCCGGGCGCAAAAGTCATTCGCCTGGAGCGCAACTACCGCTCGACCGGCCACATCCTCGCCGCGGCCTCGCACCTGATCGCACACAATGAAGGCCGGCTCGGCAAGACGCTGCGCACCGAGGACGAGGACGGCGAGAAGGTCACCGTCACCGGCGCCTGGGACTCGGAAGAGGAAGCGCGCGCGATCGGCGAGGAGATCGAGCAGATCCAGCGCATGGGCGACAAACTCAACGAGGTCGCGATCCTGGTGCGCGCGTCCTACCAGATGCGCGAGTTCGAAGACCGTTTTGTCACGCTCGGCCTGCCCTACCGCGTGATCGGCGGCCCGCGCTTCTATGAGCGGGCGGAAATCCGCGATGCGCTGGCCTATTTGCGCGTCATCAACTCGCCTGCCGACGACCTCGCCTTCGAGCGCATCGTCAACGTGCCGAAGCGTGGCCTGGGCGATGCCACCGTCCAGATGCTGCACGACCACGCCCGCAAGCGGCGCATCCCGCTGTTCGAGGCGGCGCGCGCCGTGGTCGAGACCGACGAGTTGAAGCCGAAGGCGCGCGGATCGCTGCGCGAGGTCGTGACGCAATTCGACCGCTGGCGCGCCCAGCGCGAGGTCACCGCGCATACGGACCTTGCCCAGATCGTGCTGGACGAGAGCGGCTACACGGAGATGTGGCAGAAGGACCGCTCGGCGGACGCCGCGGGCCGGCTCGAGAACTTGAAAGAACTCGTCCGCTCCATGGAGGAGTTCGAGAACCTGCAAGGATTTCTCGAGCACATCGCGCTGGTGATGGATCGCGACCGCGGCTCGGAGGAAGACGCGGTGTCGCTGATGACGCTGCATTCGGCCAAGGGGCTCGAATTCGACAACGTGTTCCTGCCCGGCTGGGAGGAAGGCCTGTTTCCGAGCCAGCGCACCCTGGACGAACAGGGCCGCGCGGGCCTGGAAGAGGAACGCCGGCTCGCCCATGTCGGCCTGACCCGCGCCCGGCGGCGCGCAAAGCTGTATTTTGCGACCAACCGGCGGATCCATGGCACCTGGTCGACCACGATCCCGTCCCGCTTCCTCGACGAGCTGCCGGCGGCCAATGTCGAGATCACGGAATCCAAGGGGGGCTCGGCCTGGGGCGGCACCGGCGGCTACGGCGCCTCGCGCTTCGACGACATGGAGGCGTTCGGCTCGAGTTATACGACGCCGGGCTGGCAGCGCGCGCAGGCGAATCGCAACCGCGGGCAAGGTGGGAGCCAAGGCGGCGGCCGTGGTGGCGGCGGGCGCGGTGGTTTCGAGGAGGAAGCTTCGTCGTTTTCGTCCTCGCCCGATTTCGGCGGCAGCTTCGGTTCGCGCCGCCGCGGGCCGATGACGATCGAGGGCGAGCTGGTCGCCAAATCGACCGGCACGACCTCGGAATTTGCGCTGAATGACCGTGTCTTCCACCAAAAATTCGGCTATGGCCGCGTCGTCAAGATCGACGGCAACAAGCTCACCATCGCCTTCGACAAGGCCGGCGAGAAGAAGGTCGTGGACAGTTTTGTGCAGAGGGCGTGAGTGCCTAGGTGTTGCGGCGGCGTTACGCCGCCGCCTTTACCCTGTGCACAGCCCTTGACCACCGCGAACTTCCCCGTATCAGATGCACCCATGCTCCGGGGTTCCGTTACATCAATCGTGCTTGCATTGGTCATACCGCAGATCGCGGCGGCCGAGACGATGAGCTTTGGCGATTCGATCGGAATGCTGGCCAAGAGTTGTGGCGCCGAAATCGTCGCCAATTGCCGCGGCGTGAACCCGGATTCGACCCGCCTGAAGGAATGCCTGTCCCGCAACCGGGACGTTCTGACGCCGCAGTGCCAGAGCGACTACCTCGCGGCCTTCGACGCCATCCAGAAGCGGGTCGCCGCGCGCGTGACGGTCGCGAACGCCTGCGGACGCGAGATCGTCAAGGTCTGCGGCGGGTCGACCAAGGAGACCAGCAAATCGATCCCCTGCCTGATCTCGACGCCCAAGGGTATCGGCAACAACTGCCTGAAGGCCGTCGACGACGCGGGATATCGCTGATGCGCGCGACCCTGCTCAGCCTGTCCCGGATCGGACTTGCCATCGCACTCACTCTGGCGGCTGGCGCGGTGCGCGCGCAGAACGCCGCTGCGCCGGCAGCGCCGCCAACCCGGGACGACATCGTCGCCAAGCTCAATCATTACGAGCAGGATGGCGAGCTCGACGGGCCTGCGCTGAAGCAGCAGGTGCTGGAGCGGGCGAAGACCCGGATCAAGAACGATCCGGGGCCGGTCAATCGGCCGCTGATCGCGCCTGATCTTGCCAAGCTGCCGGCCTTCAACGCGGCGATCCAGTTCGACAGCGACACGCCCATTATCCAACCCGCGTCGTATCAGACCGTCGGCCGCATCGCGGATGCACTGGTCCACGCCTCGCTGCTGCCCTACACGTTCCTGATCGTGGGCCACGTCGAGTCCAACACGAAGACGCGCGAAGCCAACGCAATCCTGAGCCAGCGCCGCGCGGACGCGATCCGCGACGTGCTGGTGAACACGTTCAAGATCTCCGCAAAACGGCTCCACTCGATCGGCCTTGGCGAAGAGCAGTTCCTCGACCGGGCGAAGCCGACCTCGGCGGTGAACGGCCAGATGCAGATCATGACGCTGGCAAAGGTCCCGGACGAGCAGCCGGCGGCACCCGCCAAGCCGGCCGCGCCGGCGAAGAAACCGGCCAAAAAACGATAATCGATCGCATCTCGCGTCAAACGCGGAACTCCTTGAATTATTGCCCGTTTTGCTTGCTATGCACGCCACGCTGCGCTGCGCCGCGCGACAATTGAGCCGGTTTGTGCGGGGGGCATCCTGATGCTATAGGCTTTCCAATCTTCCCAACCTGAACACCGCGCGAGACCGAGATGGGTGGCTATTTTCAACGCCAACTTGCCGTTTACGTCGAATACCATCGCGACCCCCGGAACACCGCGATGCACGTGGTGGGGATCCTGCTGCTGTTCACCGGCGCCGTGATGCCGCTGACGCTCGTCAATGTTCCCCTGTTCGGGGTCGAGGTCAGCCTCGCCGTGATCCTGGCGCTGCCGGTGCTCCTCTACTGGCTCCTGCTCGACATTCCGCTCGGGCTTGGCATCCTCGCGACCTCGGTTGCGCTGTTCTCGATCGCCACGACTGTCGCCCATCAGACCAGCATCGCCATGATGTGGTCGATCTGCGGCGTGATGATCGCGCTCGGCCTCGCCGCGCAGGCGATCGGCCACAAGGTATTCGAGGGCCGCGAGGCCTCGCTGTTCACGTTTCCATCCCATCTTTTTCTCGGACCCATGTTCGTCATGGCAAAATTGTTCATTGCTTTGGGCTTTCGTCGCGATCTTGCCGCGATCCTCGCGCCTGTTCCGGCAAATTCGCTTTCGACTCGATAGGCTTCTCAGGGAGCAGCACCTTTATTCATGACGCGTGTACTCGTTACCGGTGGCAGCGGTTTCATCGGACAGCATCTTGTAGCGGCGCTCCACGATAGGGGGCACAAGGTCCGCATTCTCGATGTCCGCCCGCCGACCGCGCTCAGTCCGGACATCGACTTCGTGCAAGGATCGGTGCTCGACCGCGCCGCGGTCGATCGCGCGCTTGCGGGAATCGAGCAGGTCTATCACCTCGCCGGCCTGCCGGGCATGTGGGTCGCCAACAAGCAGGACTTCCACGACGTCAACTGCGGCGGCACCGAGGTCGTGCTCGCGGCGGCGCAGTCGCGCGGCGTGTCGCGCTTCCTGCACTGCTCGACGGAATCGATCCTGTTTCCTTACTCCGACCTGGGCAATGCCCGTGCCGAGGAGGCGCTGCAGCCGGCGGACGTGATGCCGGGTGCCTATACGCGCTCGAAGGCGCTCGCCGAGCATCATGCGGCCCGCGCCGCGGCGGCCGGATTTCCGATCGTGATCGGTACGCCGACCATGCCGATAGGCCCGACCGACCACAATCTGACGCCGCCGACCGCGATGCTCTGGCGTTTCCTGCAGCAGCGCCTGCAGCCGCACATCAACTTCCTGGTCAACCTCGTCGACGTGCGCGACGTAGCCACCGGTCTGGTGCTCACCATGGAGCGCGGACGGCTCGGACAACGCTACATCCTCGGCGGCGAATGCGTGCGCCTGCGCGAGATCCTGCGCATGATGTCGGCGATCTCGCGTCGGCGGCAGCGCCCGATCGAGGTCCCCGGCAGGCTCGCCGAGTTCTCGGCGACCATGCTCGAATATCTCGCCGACCATTTCACCCACCGTGCCCCCGACGGCACCGGCGAGGGCGTGCGCATCGCGCTCCACGCCAGCGACCTCTCGATCGAGAAGGCGCGGACCGAACTCGGTTATGCGCCCCGCCCGGTCGAGCCGGTGCTGCGCGACACCATCAACTATCTGCTCGCCCGGGGTGCCCGACCGGCCTCCGCCGGGCTGAAACATCCCGCCCTCAGTTCACGCGCCGGCTGACTTGCAGCCGCGATCCGCGTAAGAAGCGTCCCCATGTCCTTTGATTTCAGCAAACTTCTTTCAATCGCCTGGGGTGGCTGGACCACGACCTGGCCGACCAAATTGCTGGCGCTGATCTGGCTCGCCTGGCTCGCGAGCTGGGTCGGGGCCTCGTTCTGGCAGGGCCGCACCCAGAAGCAGGTGATGACGCTGGAATCCGGCCGCTACCGCCTGCCGATCCTGATCGGCGGTATCTTGTTCACGCCCTGGACGGCGGAAGTGCTGAACGAGAAGCCGCTCTGGGTCTTCAGCGAGACCGGCGTCTACATCACGGCCCTGATCGTGCTGGCCGGCATCTCCTTCACCTGGTGGGGACGGCTGCATCTCGGAAAGTTCTGGTCCAACACCATCACCCACAAGGAAGACCACCGCGTCATCGACACCGGGCCCTATGGCATCGTGCGTCACCCGATCTACACCGGGCTGATCGCGGGCATGCTCGCGACCGGCATCGCGGTCGGCACTGTGACGGCGATCCTCGGCGCCATCCTGATCTCCTTCGGCATGTGGCAGAAGGGGCGTATGGAGGAGGTGTTCTTGTCGAAGGAGCTCGGCGCGGACGCCTATGGCGCCTATTGCCGCCGGGTCCCGATGATCATCCCGTTCCTGTCGCCGCGCTGAAGCAGCCGGGTAAAGCGCAAGGTCGTGTGTTTAATGAAAGTTGAATCTATCCGCTTTACGCAATCGTAGCCCGGACCGGGTTAGAAGGCAGCGTTTGATAGGGGCTGCCCAAATGACTGTATTGAAGCGTTTTCTGATCGACGAAAGTGGGACTACCGCGATCGAGTACGGGCTGATTGCAGCGGGCATCGCGCTCGCGATCATCGCGACGGTCAACAATCTCGGGACCGTCCTGTTGAACAACAAGTTCGCGTCGGTCAGCGCCAGCCTCAAGTAACCGTCCAGCGACCGCCGCTCGGCGCTGCCTTCGCGGGCCCGCGGCCGGCTGTGTGAGACCTAAAGCCGCAGAGCGCATCGGATCGCGCTATCTTCGGCTGCATCCATACATTTTCGTCTTGTTAGAAATCCTCTAATTGTGCGGCCTCAGACATCTTAGACCTTCTCTAAGATGCGTTGGCGGCCCGTGCTGTTGACTTTCCGCACCCCGTCGTCTCCTAGCAGATCAGCCGCCGCTGTCGCGCGGTCATTGTCCAAAGGGAGAACTTGATGAAGGGCCTTGTCGGAAAGTCGCTGCTCGTGGTGTCGATGGTGGTGTTGGGCGCATCCGCTGCATCGGCTGACGGCTTCAAGAATTGCACCAAGCTCGACAAAGCTTCCTGGAAGTCGGTGGATCAAGCTGAAGCCAAGGCGAAGGCCGCCGGCTACGAAGTCCGCCGCACCAAGATCGAGGGCTCCTGCTACGAAGTCTACGGCGTCAAGGAAGGCAAGCTGTACGAGCTGTTCTACAGCCCCGAAGATCTCAGCCTGAAGCACACCATCGCGAAGTAACCGCACGGACGTGCCTGACGACGTCAAAACCCTCCGCACCGATCTGGCCGCGCCGGATCGTGCGGAGGCGCAAAATTCGGTGCCGGTGTGGGACCGGCCGCTGCGCGCTTGGCATTGGGCGCTCGCCTTCTTCGTGCTGGTCGCCTGGTTCACGCCGACCGTCTATGACCGCGCGCATCGCGTCGCGGGCTACACAATCATCGCGCTGCTGGTCTTCCGCCTCGCTTGGGGCTTTTTCGGCACGCGCTATTCCCGCTTCAAGCGACTGATGCCGCGGCTGCGCGCGATGCCGTCCTATCTGTGGGGGCTGCGTCACGGCAAGACCGGACGCTATCTCGGGCTCAATCCCGCGGGCGCCGCGATGCTCGTCGCACTGCTGCTGGCGCTTTCGATCTCGGCGATCACCGGCGCCATGCAAGTCACCGTCACCTTCTTCGGCGTATGGTGGGTCGAGGACACTCACACTTACGCATCCGATGCAGTCATCGTGCTCGTGATCGTGCACGTGCTCGGTACGATCCTGATGAGCATCCTCCAGCGCGAGAACCTGCCGCGCGCGATGATCACGGGACGCAAGCGGCGCCACGTCGCCGGAAAATAGTCCGCACGCGCACACGTCGAGCATGGCGACTGATGCGCACCGAGTTCCGCAAGCGTCAAATGGAACTCAACTCGTAGTGTTCTTTCCCTGTGTTATCCACCTCACGAACGGCGCGGCGGCGTGAGCCTATCCTCCGATGCGTGGACGGATCGGCCGTCCATCCGAGCGCGGATGACGCTCGTGTGATGCTTGGAGCACCCAGATGTCTCAGGACTTACTCACGATCAAGCAGGCCGCGACCATCCGCAAGGATGGCAGCGTGGAACTCGTGACGCACAACGCCTCGCTTGCGCCGGGCCGCTACTCTTTCGCCAACTACGACGAGTTCACCGCGTACTTGAAGGAACTCGGCGGACGCAACTCGGGCCGCGGCGTGCGCGGGACGATGGCGCGCAAGGGCCTGTACACGCGGAGCGGCGTCACGTTTGGCGACCCCGTACTCGATGCGATCTCGTCGTCGACCGGCTCGCTCGTGATCGGAGACAAGACGATTGATCTTCGCGAATTCCTCGACCGGGTGATGGACGATACAGCCGCTGGCGGCGTCATTCTCGCCTCCCCTGCGCTGAAGTTCACCGGCATGGTCAACGGTGCGGAACGCTGGGCCTCCGATGATGGCTCGACGGTCGAATATCGCCTGGGCAAGGGACGGCTGACCTTCCACGCCTGGAAGAAGAGCTCCATCACCCAGTATTGGTCGATGGGCGCTGAAGTCACCGTCAGCAACACGCCGGCCAATTTCCAGGTCGCCGACATCACGTCGCACTACTACATGTCCGTCGACGCGCCCTGCCAGGTGGTCAAGGTCGATTCCGACTCCGATCGCCACGACAGCTACGTCGACGAATATGAGTGGGGCTGGAATTCGCAGCAACCCGAGCGCGTCGCCTCGCTCTGTCGCGCGGTCTGGCACGGCATGAAGTTCGCCGACCTCGTGACCGCGGGCAGCGGCTGCGAGATCTTCAGGAACGACAACTGGCCGATCGGCTTCCCTGCCGACTGGAACACGATCAGCACCGTGCCGAACCTCAACGGCAACTGGACCGACGGCTCTTCGCGCAGCGCCGTCATCTCCATCGACTTCAAGGCGATCACGGTCAACATGTCGGCCTTTGGCCGCCCCACTGCGCACGGCACCGTGCAGGACGGATCATCGATCAGCGTGACGTTCCCCGACGACAAGACCTATACGGGTCAGCTCATCGCGCCGAACCGCATCCGATGGTCGAACGGATCGACCTGGACCAAGATCATCAACACCGTGATGGATCTGAACGGCAACTGGACCGACGGAAGCGCCCGGAGCGCCGCGATCACCGAAGGCCCGTCCGCGATCAAGGTCGACATGTCCGACTACGACCGTCCGAACGCGCAGGGGTCGATCGTCAACGCCTCGACGATTTCGATCACCTTCCCGGACGACAAGACTTACACGGCGCAGCTCCAGCCGCCGAACCAGATCCGCTGGTCGAACGGATCGGTCTGGACCAGGAAGCCGTAAATCCGGCGAGCGACGCCCCGGAGGAGGCTGCCGCTTGCAGCCTCCTTCCGCGACTTCTGCAATGCAGGCGCGAGTTCGTTGGCACCGAGCCGATGGATACCGGCGGCGAAAAGGAAGCCCGCCAACCTGGGCGGGCAAAGGATTGATCAGGGAGGAAACGCTCTGACAAGGGAGCGCCCATGCAATCTCGGTGATTCGGTTGCACGCGGTAAGATCGTATGATTACGGTCATCCGCGCCGGCGCCCTGACCTCTCCAGGGGGCTCCGGCGCGCGTCCAACAGGGGAACTCCATGAATTTCTCGAGCATTTTCGCGCGCATCGTCGCGGTTATCGGCGCTTGCGCCGTTCTGTGGCGACGCATGCAGGGCGTCCCGCAGAAGGCGGCCTGGGGCCAGGCGCCGGAGATTCCGGCCGCCAAGCCACAAGGCGCGGTCCCGACGCTGAAGATGCCGACGGCGCGGGGCTGGAGCGAGGGGCAGAAGCCGATCGCGGCACCCGGCCTCAAGGTCAACGCCTTCGCGACCGGGCTCGACCATCCGCGCTGGATCAACGTGATGCCGAACGGCGACGTGCTGATCGCCGAGGCGACGCAGATTCCCGGCCCGGCCCGCAGCATGTTTCACCTTGCGATGCAGGCGACGATGCGGCGCGCGGCGGCGCTCGGCGTCAGCGCCAATCGCATCACGCTGTTGCGCGACAAGGACGGCGACGGCGTTGCCGAGCACCGAGGCATCTTCATGGAAGGGCTGAGCCAGCCCTTCGGCATGGCACTGGTCGGCGATACGTTCTACGTCGGCAACACCGACGGCGTGGTGGCGTTTCCCTACACCGCAGGCGCGGACCGCATCACCGCGCAGGGCAAGACGCTCGTCACGTTCAAGCCCGCCGGACACTGGACGCGGAGCCTGCTGCCGAGCTCGGACGGCAAGAAGCTCTACGCCGGCGTCGGCTCGCTCAGCAACATCGCGGAGATGGGCATGGAGGTCGAGCAGGGCCGCGCCGCCGTCTACGAGCTCGATCTCGCTGATGGCACGAGCCGCATCTTCGCCGCCGGCTTGCGCAACCCGGTCGGCCTCGCGTGGGAGCCGAACACGGCCACGCTGTGGACCGTCGTCAACGAACGCGACGGCCTCGGAGACGAGACGCCGCCGGACTACCTTACCTCGGTGCGCGACGGCGGCTTTTACGGCTGGCCGTATTGTTACTGGGGACAGACCGTCGATGATCGCGTGCCGCAGGATGCCGCGATGGTCGCCAAGGCGATCACGCCGGACTATGCGCTTGGCGGCCACACCGCCTCGCTCGGCCTGTGCTGGATGCCGGCCGGCACCCTGCCCGGCTTCCCCGACGGCATGGCGATCGGCCAGCATGGCTCGTGGAATCGCAGCACACTGAGCGGCTACAAGGTGGTGTTCGTGCCGTTCGAGAATGGACGGCCCTCCGGACCGGCGCGCGACATCCTCTCGGGCTTCCTCGCTCCGGACGAGAAGGAGTCCTATGGACGGCCGGTCGGCGTGACGCTCGGACCCGATGGCTCGCTCTTGGTGGCCGACGACGTCGGCAATGTCATCTGGCGCGTCACCGGCGCCTGACCACAGCCTCGACGCTCGCGCGCGAGCTCATGCCAGGCCTGCGCAAAACGAATCAGCCGATGGCGTTCGAGACCTTCGGACGCCACGGCCAGCTTCATCGCAGCCTCGGCTAACGCTTGAGGATCGTACTCGCAACTCATGACGCCGATTGTAGCCGGCTAAGTGCGACCATGGGGTGGCAAATCGTTCCGTATGATTGCGGGCGTATGATTGCGGAGGCCGCGCTCACGTCCCCACGCTGAGCGTGGCGCGCTGCTTGCGCAGCAGGGCGATGACAGACAGTGCCGTGATCAGACCCGTCTTCGGGTTCTCGGAAGGGATATTCTCGATCGACATCGCGAAGCGGGCGGAATCGGATTCGACCTCGATACGGTGCACGTTGCGTGTCACGGTCGGGTCGGCCCAGATCTGCACGGACGTGCGGTCCGGACCGACGCCCGCGAGCGAGAGCGCAACAGCGACGTTCAAATTGGCTGGAAATCCCTTCGCTGCCTCGCGCGCCGTGCCCTCGAACAGCTTGAGGGGTTCGCGCAGCCCGTCGATGTCAATGTTGTTCTGGATGATAAAGGGCGCGCCCTTCAGGCCGTCGATCGGCTTGCGCGTGACCATCTTGACCGAATGGATGGTGCCGACGGCGGCAGCCGCCACCGCGTCGAGCCCGATCAGTGCGCCCGTTGGCACGACGATGCGACCGCCATTGGACCGCGCGATGTCGACGAGATCGTCGTTGTCGAGCAGCGCGCCGACGCTGACGACGACCGCCGTCTTGCCGCGCTTCACCGCCGGCTCGACGATGGCGCGAAGCTGGCTGCTCGGCGCGCATTCGACCACGATCTCGGCGACCTCGCCGAGCTGGTCGAGGGGCAAGACAGACGGATGGCAGCGCAGGCTACTCAGGAACGATTGATGCTTGCTGACATCGCGCACCGCGACCGCTGACAGCTCCAGCCCTTCGATGCCGCGATCGAGTTCGCGCGCGATCTTCGAGCCGATCGAGCCCAGGCCCGCGATTGCGACGCGCAAGTTCTTCTGCTGACCGTCGACCATGGCACAACCCCTCTTCGCTCAGAATATTCCATAGCTCAGCTATCGCGATCGCGTAAAGCATCGTCCGGGATCGAACCGGCTCACATCGCGGCGCGACTGCAACAACGGCAGCCAATGCTCTGCCTTCGCGATCATGTGCATCACGCCGCCGCGAACCAGTCACGGCAGCAAATGACGCAGCCGTGATGCTGCACGGCATCCTCAGAAAATCTGGACAGCTTCCTTCCGAAAAATCACGCGGCTCTCAAGCTTAGCGTGAGGACGCCGCCATTGGCCACCGCCTAGCATCACGGCACGGGGCTCGATTTGTTTAAAGGATGAAATGCAATGGCGACCACGGCAGTATTTTCCAAAAACACCGGCGTGCTCACGGAGTTCGGCGACAGTCTCGATAACTCCATCGTGACCAGCCGCGACGCAGCCGGCAATATTCTCGTCAATGGCGGTGCCGTGTCGATTCTCGGCGACAAGCCGACCGTTGCCAACACCACCGAGATCGACGTGTTCGGTCAGGCCGGTGACGATACCATCTCGCTGAATGAAGCCAATGGCGCGTTGCCGTCCGCGCATCTGTTCGGCGGCACGGGCAACGACACGCTGATCGGTGGCTCCAGCGCGGACATGCTGTTCGGCCAGGCCGGCAACGATACTCTCAGAGGCCAGGGCGGCAACGATCTCCTGTTCGGTGGTGCCGGCAACGACGTCATGGATGGCGGCACTGGCGACGACCAGCTCTTTGGCGAGGCCGGCAACGACCGGATGATCTGGAATCCCGGCGGCGGCACCGACCTGTTCGAAGGCGGCGACGGAACCGACACGGCAGAGGTCAATGGCGGCAACGGCGCCGAGACCTTCGCGATCACGCCAAACGGCACGCGCGTGCGCTTCGACCGCCTCAGCCCGGCGCCGTTCTCCCTCGACATCGGCACCACCGAAAATCTCGTGGTCCACGCCAATGGCGGCGACGACGTCATCACCGCGAGCAACGGTCTTGCAACCCTCATCCAGCTCACGCTCGATGGCGGTGACGGCAACGACAGGATCACCGGCGGTGACGGCAACGATGTCCTGATCGGCGGTAACGGCGACGACATCGTTGCCGGCGGACGCGGCAACGACACCGCCCAGCTCGGCAGCGGCGATGACACCTTCATATGGAATCCCGGCGACGGCAGCGACATCGTCGACGGCGGCGACGGCACGGACAAGTTGGTGTTCAACGGCGCGAACATCAGCGAGAAGATCGCGATCTCCGCGAACGGAAATCATGCGAGGTTCATGCGCGACGTCGCCAATATCACGATGGACCTGACGAAGGTGGAGCAGATCCAGTTCAACGCACTCGGCGGTGCCGACAATATCATGGTCGACGATCTCACCGGTACCGGCGTGACCGCTGTCTCAATCGACCTCGGCGCAAGCGGCGGCACGCAGGGCGACGGCTCGAGTGACACCGTGACGATCAACGGCACCGGCGGCGCCAACCATATCCAGGTGACGGCTACCGGCACCACGGTGACCGTCAGCGGCCTGCAGGAAGTCGTCACGCTGAGCAATGTCGAGGCCGGCGATCGCCTGGTGATCCAGGGTCTCGGCGGCAACGACGTGATCGACGCCTCGACGGTTTCGGCCGGCGTGATCGGCCTGACCATCGACGGCGGCACGGGTAATGACACCATCACCGGCAGCCGCGGCGACGACCTTCTGATCGGCGGTGACGGCAACGACAATGTGAATGGCGGCATCGGCAACGACTTTGCCAACCTCGGCGCCGGCAACGATACCTTCACCTGGAATCCCGGCGACGGCAGCGACACCGTGGAAGGCGGCGCGGGCACCGACACGCTGGTGTTCAACGGCTCGAATGCCGCCGAGACCATGGACATCTCGGGCAATGGAAGCCGGGTGCGCCTGTTCCGCGACGTCGGCAATATCGTGATGGACCTCAACGCCGTCGAGCGCCTTCAGCTCAACGCGTCAGGCGGAGCCGACCAGATCACGCTCAACGACCTCACCGGCACCGGGGTCCAGCGCGTCACCATCGACCTCGCGGGTACGCCGGGCGGCACCGGCGCCGATGGCGCCGCAGACGTCGTCACCATCAACGGCACGGCCGGCGAGGACCATATCAATCTCGTCAGCAGCGGCAACTCGGTGCTGGTGAACGGTCTGTCCGAACAGGTCACGGTCGCCAATGTCGGCGCCGAAGACTCCATGGTGGTCAACGGGCTCGCCGGAAATGACGTCATCAATGCGTCGCTGATCAGGGCGGGGCAACTCGCCAACCTCACGATCAATGGCGGCGACGGCGACGACAGCATCATCGGCAGCGCTGGCAAAGACACCGTATTCGGCGGCCGGGGCAACGACGTTGCGCTCCTCGGTGCGGGCGACGACACCTTCGTCTGGAATCCGGGCGACGGCAACGACATCGTTGAAGGTCAGGCCGGCTTCGACACGCTCAGGTTCAACGGCGCAAACATCGCGGAGACCATCGACATCTCCGCCAATGGCAGCCGAGCCCTCTTCACCCGGAACGTTGCCAACATCACCATGGACCTGAACGGGGTCGAGCGCATCGAGTTCAACGCACTCGGCGGAGCCGACACCATCAATGTCAACGACCTCACCGGCACCAGCGTGAATGAAGTCGATCTCGACCTCGGCGCCGGCGATGGCGCGGCAGATACGGTGGTCCTCAACGCGACCGCAGGCGACGACGTCATCACCGTGACCAACAACAATGGCGTGGTCACCGTGACCGGCCTCAAGGAGGAGGTCAAGATCTCCAACTTCGGCGCCGGCGATCGTCTCGTCATCAACGGGCTCGGCGGCGACGACGTCATCACGGCGTCCGGGCTCGGCAACAGCGGTCTCCAGCTCACGGCAAACGGCGGCGACGGCGACGACATCCTGATCGGCAGTGCCGGCAACGACGTGCTGAGCGGCGGCAACGGCGACGACGTCCTGATCGGTGGCGGCGGAATCGACGTCCTCGACGGCGGGCCGGGCAGCAATGTCGTGATCAACGGCGGGGGTGCAATCGCCCCGGTCGTAGGCGCGGCGCTGCTCAGCCAGGCCATGGCCGGCAGCTTCGTCACGGACGGCGGCCCAGGCGGGATGCCGATTGCCGATCCACATCAGACGGAAGCGCCGGTGCTGGCACCGCCGCAGCACGCCTGAAGACGAGCTCGCCTGTTCCGGAGGAACCAGATGACGACCGATCTCAAGACAGGGAGCGATGAGTCTGGGCTCAACGCGCTCCTGACGTTACTGCACCTCCAGAACGTCCCGGCCGATCGCGAGCAGATCAGGCATCGGCTGGGAACGGACCTCCTCGGCGCACCGGATATCCTCCGGTGCGCCAGGGATCTCGGACTGAAGGCGCGCGCCTGCCGCAGCGACTGGCTGCGCCTGATGAAGACACCCCTGCCCGCCATCGCGATGCTCCGCGACGGCAGCTTCATGGTGATCGCCAAGGCCGGCGCCGAGGCTGAGATCGAGAAGGTGCTGGTTCAGCCGCCGCAGGAGCAGCGCCCCCGGCTGATGACGCGCGCCGAACTCGCCGCGATCTGGGATGGCGACCTCATCCTGATGACGCGGCGGGCCGGCCTCTCCGACCTCACCCGGCGTTTCGACATCAGCTGGTTCCTGAGCGCGATGGGCAAATACCGGCGCCTGCTCGGCGAGGTGCTGGTCGCCTCGTTCTTTCTCCAGCTCTTCTCCCTCGTCTCGCCGCTGTTCTTCCAGGTGGTGATCGACAAGGTTCTGGTTCACCGCTCGGTGACGACGCTCGACGTGCTGGTGATCGGCCTCGTGACGATCTCATTGTTCGAAACGATACTGGGCATCATGCGGACCTATCTGTTCGCGCACACCACGAACCGGATCGACGTCGAGCTCGGCGCGCGGCTGTTCAGGCATTTGCTGGCGCTGCCGATGTCCTACTTCCAGGCGCGGCGTGTCGGCGATTCCGTGGCGCGGGTCCGCGAGCTCGAGAATATCCGCAATTTCCTGACGAGCTCGGCGCTGACGCTCGTGATCGACCTGCTCTTCACCTCGGTCTTCCTCGCCGTGATGTTCGCCTATTCGCCGCTTCTGACCGCGATCGTGCTTACCTCGTTCCCGTTCTACATCGCCATCTCCGCCGTGGCGGCGCCCCTGTTCCGCCGAAGGCTGGACGAGAAATTCCGCCGCGGCGCCGAGAACCAGGCGTTCCTGGTCGAAAGCGTGACCGGCATCGAGACGCTGAAAGCCATGGCGGTCGAGCCGCAGATGCAGCGGCGCTGGGAGGAGCAGCTCGCCGGCTACGTCACATCGAGCTTCCGCGTCCTGAGCCTCGGCAACACCGCAAGCCAGCTCGTGCAGTTCGTGAGCAAGGTCGTCACGGCCTCGATCCTCTATTTCGGTGCGCGGCTGGTGATCGGCGGCAGCATGTCGGTCGGCGAACTCGTCGCCTTCAACATCCTGGCCGGCCGGGTGAGCACGCCGGTGTTGCGGCTGGCGCAGCTTTGGCAGGATTTTCATCAGGCGCGGCTCTCGATTGCGCGGCTCGGCGACATCCTCAACACCACGCCAGAGCCGACCTATGCGGCTGCGCGCGCGGCACTACCCGGCATCCAGGGCCGAATCCGCTTCGACCACGTTACGTTTCGTTACCGCGTCGACGGCCAGGAGGTGCTGAACGACGTGTCGTTCGACGTGCCGCCCGGACAGACGGTCGGCATCGTCGGCCCGTCGGGCTCCGGCAAAAGCACCTTCGCCAAACTGGTGCAGCGGCTTTACGTGCCGCAGGGCGGTCGCGTCCTGATCGACGGCATGGATGTCGTGATGGCCGACCCCGCATGGCTGCGTCGGCAGATCGGCGTCGTGCTTCAGGAGAACGTGCTGTTCAATGCCACCGTTCGCGAGAACATCGCCCTGAGCGATCCGGCGATGCCGATGGAGCGCGTCATCGCCGCGGCAAAGCTTGCCGGCGCGCATGACTTCATCCTGGAGCTGCCCGAGGGCTACGACACCGCGGTGGGCGAGCGCGGCTCGACACTATCAGGCGGCCAGCGGCAGCGCCTCGCGATCGCCCGCGCTCTCGTGAGCGATCCGAAGATCCTGATCTTCGACGAAGCGACCAGCGCGCTCGACTATGAGAGCGAGCGCATCATCCAGCAGAACATGAAGGAGATCGCGCGCGGGCGCACCGTTCTGATCATCGCGCACCGGCTGTCCACCGTGCGCGGCGCGGACCGCATCTTCACGCTGGAGCGCGGCCGCCTGGTCGAGGACGGCTCCCATGAGGCGCTGATCAAGACCGGCGGTCCCTATGCCGCGCTCTATCGTCTCCAGGGAGGGCTCCATGAGGTCGGGTAATCCAGCCGCAGCCGCGGCGATCAAGCCAAACGTTGTCCCGTTTCGCCAGACGGGCGGCACACCGACGCAAGAGCTGGGTTTCCTGCCTGCCGCCCTCGAAGTCATGGAAACGCCGCCCTCGCCGATCGGCCGCGGCATCGCGGCAATTGTCATCGCGTTGTTCTGCGTGGCCCTGGCCTGGGCGGCGTGGGGCACCATCGATATCGTTGCGTCAGCGCCGGGGAAGATCGTATCGAGCGGACGCAGCAAGGTGGTTCAACCGTTCGAGACCAGCGTGGTACGCGCCATCCGCGTTCAGGACGGACAGATAGTCAAGGCCGGCGACGTGCTGATCGAGCTCGACCCGACGGTCAATGCAGCCGACCGCGATCACCTCCGCGACGATCTTCGCGCCGAGCAGCTCAATATCGCACGCCTGCGCGCGGCCATCGCAAGCGGCGAACGAGGGAACGTCGATCTCGTCGCGCCCGCCGATGCCGATCCCGCGCTGGTGGAGACCCAGCGCCAGCTTCTGCTCAACCAGATCAACGAGCATCACGCCAAGGTCGCCGCGCTCACGCGGCAGCAGGGCCAGAAGGAGGCCGAGCACCAGACCACGCTCGCCGCGATTCACAAGCTCGAGCAGCTCATCCCGGTGATCCAGCAGCGCGTCGATATCCGCAAAACGCTGATGGAGAAGGAGATCGGCTCCAAGCTGACCTATTACGAGGTGCTGCAGCTGTTGGTCGACCAGCAGGAGGAGCTCAGCATCCAGAAGAGCCATCTGCGCGAGACGGACGCGGCCGTCGCCGCGATCCAGGAGACGCGCGCCCAGGCGATCGCCGAATTCAGGCGCTCGCTTTCGGACGATCTTGCCAAGAGCGAGCAGAAGGCCAATGGCCTCGTCATGGATCTGATCAAGGCCCAGCAGAAGACCAGCCTGCAACGGCTTACAGCGCCGGTGGACGGCGTCGTGCAGCAGCTCACGATCCATACGGTCGGCGGCGTCGTCACCCCGGCGCAGTCGCTGCTGGTGATCGTTCCAAGCGACAGCCAGCTCGAAATCGAGGCGATGATCTCGAACCGCGACATCGGCTTTGTCGAGGCCGGGCAGAGTGCCGAGGTCAAGGTCGACACCTTCAATTTCACCCGCTACGGCCTACTGCACGGCACCGTGCTCAGCGTCTCCCAGGACGCGATCATCCGCGAGCGGCCGATGGATCGGCCGCGCGACCGTGCGCTCGGCCCGGAGCGAGACAGCAGCGAGCCGATTGGCCAGGAGCTGAGCTACAGCGCACGCATTTCGCTCGACCGTACCCGGATGCAGATCGACGGCCGGGCCGTCAATCTGTCACCCGGTATGGCCGTGACCGCCGAGATCAAGACCGGGACGCGCACAGTCCTGAGCTATGTGCTGTCGCCGCTGCGCCGCTACAGCCAGGAAGTCTTGCACGAGCGGTGAGTCCGGGGCGAGATGCGGACAAAGTGAACCATATCCGGGCCGGTGCGAAAGGCGTAGTCTCGCACGCGCGCACCCGGGAGGAAGCCATGCCAGAGAGCGTGATGTTTCACGATGGAAATCGGCAGTTGCAGGACCAGTTCGACAGCCGCCGGATTTCGGACCGGCTGGAGGAGAAGCTCACCCGCAAGGAATTTTCGACAGACGACAAGTTGTTCATCGAGAGCCTGCCCTACTTCTTCCTCGCGACTGCGGACGCCGACGGACGGCCGGATTGCTCGTTCAAGGGCGGCCCGCCGGGCTTCGTGCGCGTGACCGGCCCGTCCGAGATCGCGTTCCCCGACTATGACGGCAACGGGATGTTCAAGAGCCTCGGCAACGTCACTGTCAATCCAAGCATCGGCCTGCTCTTCATCGCCATGCACGGCAAGCCACGGCGGCTGCGCGTCAACGGCGAGGCGCGCGTGAGGGACAATGATCCGCTGCTGGCCGAGACCGTCGGTGCCCAGCTCATCGTGCGCGTCACCGCGCGGGCGATCTTTCCGAACTGTCCGCGCTACATTCCGGCGATGCAGATGACCGAGCCGTCGGCCTACACGCCGCAGGCCGGATGCAACGCGCCGGAGCCGAAGTGGAAGGAATTTGCGGACTTCAAGGACTACATCCACCCGCGCCAGCCGACCTTCAAGGGTTGAGCTGGACGCGCTTGTCGGCCTCAATGACGAGCCGGCGCCGGGTTGGAAACAGCGTCAGGCCGTGGCGTTCGGCGACGAGACCCCACAGGCCCTTTGGCGCGAACAGCATGACGAGGATGCCGAGCGTGCCGAGCAGGATGAGATAGTACGCGCCGAAATCGGCGAGGTAGCGCTGCATCAGATAGAAGATGATGGCGCCGACCACCGGCCCTTCCATCGTGCCGATGCCGCCGATAACGACAATGAAGATGACATAGGCGGTCCAGTCCAGCACCGAGAAGGCGGCGTCCGGCGAAATGCGCGCCTTTTGGAGATAGATGAGCGCGCCGATCATCCCGGTCATGGCGGCGGTCGCGACATAGACGGCGAGCTTGATGCGATAGATGTCGACGCCGAGGCCCGCGGCCGCGGCTTCGTGGTCACGGATGGCGCCGAGCGCCAGGCCGCGGCGCGAGCGGAGAATGAAGTAGACGGCGGCCAGCGTGGCGACGACCAGTGCCAGCGCCACCCAATAGGAGACGATGTCGCGCGCCGCCGGTGTGCGCAGGTCGAGCAATGTCTTCACCCATTCGATGCCGGGCACAGACGAAGTGATCGTCGGCGTCAGCGACGTCCCGGTGCCGCCGCCGAGCGGTTTTATCTGCGCGAAGACCAGGCGATAGACCTCCGCCACCACCCAGGTGCCGATCGCGAAATAGGCGCCGCGCAGGCGAAAGACAATCAGCGCGGTCGGCAGCGCGAACAGCGCGGAGACGACACCCGCGATCGGAATCGCGAGCAAGGGATTGAGGCCGCCGATCAGCGTGAGCGCGAACAGCAGGTAGCCGCCGAGACCGACGAAGGCCTGCTGTCCCACCGAGATCAGGCCGGCATAGCCGGCGAGCAGGTTCCAGCATTGCGCCAGCGCCAGCATATAGAACAGGAAGATCAGATCCTGGATCAGGGTGCGGCCGGCGAACATCGGGAGCAGCGCCAGCACCAGGACAATGAGAAGGGCGATGGACGCGGCGATGCGCGAGGCGCCGCCCGCGGTCTCGATGCGGAAGGTCTGCACGGGCCTTGCTGCGGCGTCATCCATCGCGGTCAATCCTGTGCCCGCGGGAACAGGCCGCGCGGCCGGACCACGAGCACCGCGAGGAAGGCGAGATGGCCCGCAAGGATCTGCCACTCCGGATCGATGCGCGCGCCGATGGTCTGCGCAAGGCCCAGCACAATGCCGCCAGCGAGCGTGCCCCAGAAGCTGCCGAGCCCGCCGATGATGACGGCCTCGAAGGCATAGAGCAGTCGCGCCGGCCCGATGGTCGGATCAAAGTTCGCGCGCAGCCCGAGATAGAGCGCCGCGATCGCGATCACGACGAAGGCAAGCCCCATCGCGACGGCAAAGATGCGCCTGTGATCGACGCCCATCAGCTGCGCGACCTCGAGATCATCAGACGTGGCGCGGAAGGCGCGGCCGATCGGCGTGCGATAGAAGATGAAGTTGAGCAGCACGATCACCGCGATTGCGGATAACAGTGTCAGCAGCGGCACGACGCCGACCGCGATGCCGCCGCCGAGCGGGATGGAGGCGGTCTCGATCGCACCGGAGCGCAGCCGCTGGCTGTCGGCGGAAAAGAGCTGCAACAGGCCATTCTGGATGATGATGGAGAGGCCAAAGGTGACGAGCAGCGGCGGCAGCAAATCGCGCCCGAGCGTGCGGTTCAACAGCACGTGCTGGAGCGCGAAGCCGATGACGAACAGGATCGGGACCGCCACCAGCACCGCAACGAAGGGATCGAGGCCGAGATTTGTCGCGACGAGCAGGATCGCGAAGGCGGCAAGCACGATGAGGTCGCCGTGGGCGAGGTTGACCAGCCGCATCACGCCGAACATCAGCGACAGCCCGGCCGCGAACAGGGCGTAGAGGCCGCCGAGCAACACACCCTGGATCAATGCATCGAGCCAGCCGGTCATCTCACGCCCCGAAATACGCGCGGTGGATCTGGTCCCGCGTGAGGTCGCGCGGACGGCCGGTAAGCGACAGGCGCCCCTCCTGGAAGCAGTAGATGCGATCGGCAACCTTCATCGCCTGCACGATGTCCTGCTCGACCAGCACGACGCTGGTGCCCTCCGCCTTGATCTGCGGCAGGGCCGCGTAAATGTCGGCGATGACGATCGGCGCAAGCCCGAGGCTGATCTCGTCGCAGAGGAGAATGCGGGGATTGGACATCAGGGCGCGGCCGATCGCCGCCATCTGCTGCTGGCCGCCCGACAGGGTCGGCGTCGCAAAGAACCGCCGCTCCTTCAGGATGGGAAACAGGGCATAGACGCGGTCGAGCGTCCACGCGCCGCTCGCCCTGCGGCCATAGCCGCCGATCAGGAGGTTCTCCTCAACCGTGAGCGAGGGAAACAGCCGCCGCCCCTCCGGCACCAGCGCGATGCCAAGCTTCACGATCTCGGCCGCCGGCCGCGCGCCGATCGGCGCGCCATCGAGCAGCACGCTGTCGGGTGCGCCGTGGATGAGGCCTGCAATGGATTTGAGGAAGGTCGACTTGCCCGCGCCATTGGCGCCGATGATGGCGATGGTTTCCCCTCGATCGAGCGTCGTGTCGACGCCATAGAGCGCCTGGAAGTCGCCGTAGAAGGCCGTGAGGTTGCGCGTCTCCAGCAGCGGCATGGTTCAGGCCTCGATGCCGATATAGATCTGGTACACGTCGGGCCGCTTCATCACTTCTTTCGGCACGCCTTCTGCGATCTTGCGGCCGAAATTGAGCACGACCAGCCGGTCAATCACGGCAAGCAGCGCGTGCACGACATGCTCGATCCAGAGGATCGCGACGCCGGTCTTGCGGATCTCGCGGATGGTGGCGACGAGCTCGGTGCATTCGCCCTCGGTCAGGCCACCGGCGATCTCGTCGAGCAGCAGCAGGCGCGGCGCTGTCGCGAGCGCGCGCGCCATTTCCAGCCGCTTGCGCTCCAGCAGTGTCAGCGAGCCCGCCAGCGCATTGGCGCGCCTGAGCAGGCCAAGGCGCTCCAATATCTCGCCGCAGGACTGCGCAACCTCGCGCTCACTCTGGTGGCGGCCATAGACCGCGCCGACGAGCAGGTTCTCGAACACGGTGAGCTTTTCGAAGGGCTGCGGGATCTGATGCGTGCGGCCGATGCCGGCGCGGCAGCGCGCCGGCAGCGCCACGCCGAGGAGATCGCGGCCGTCGAAGCGGATGTGGCCGGCGGTCGGTGTGAGACCGCCGGCGATCAGGTTGAACAACGTGGTCTTGCCGGCGCCGTTCGGCCCGATGATGCCGACCGCCTCGCCGGGTGCGACCACGAGATCGAGATCGTCGGCGACGACGATCGAGCCAAAGCTTTTCTTCAGGCCGGCGACTTCCAGCAGCATGAGATGTCAACGCGCCGCGCGCTCAGGCGATGGCCTCCATCTGGCCGCCGACGGGAATCGTCGGCGCCGTCTTGTTGTCGGTGATGACGATCTCGTATTTGCCGTCCTTGAACCGCCACTGGCCACCGACCAGCGGCGTCTTCGCGACGTTCTTGGCGGCGAACGGCGGCAGGTTCGCACCGCCCCACTGCACCTTGCCGACGACGGTGTCGAGATTGGTGGCGGCAATCGTCGCGGCGATCGCCTTGCCGTCGCGGTCCGGCGTGCGCTTGAGCACGTCGACGGCGACCTCGAACAACGCGTGCCCAAAGCCGATCGGCTGGGTCCATTGCTTCTTGGTCGCGGCTTGATAGGCGCCGGCGAGATCTTTTGCGCTCATGCCGTTCAGCGACGATTTGAAGGGATGGCTCGGCGACCACCACACTTCCGACGACAGATTGTGGCCGTCCTTGCCCAGCGCCTCGACGGCGACGGGGAACAGGATCGCCTTGCCGATGGAGGCGACCTTCGGCCTGAAACCCTGCTGAAGCGACTGCTTCCAGAACGTGGTGAAGTCAGGCGGCAGCACCACGCCGGTGATGATCTCGCAATTGGCCGATTTGAACGCGCCGATCTGCGCCGAAAAGTTGTCAGTGAGGTTCTGGTAGCGACCGGGATCGGTGAGCTTGTAGCCGCCCTTCTCCAGCACCGGCGGGAAGCCGACGGCCTTGTCGCCCCAGGCATTGCCGTCGCCGTCGTTGGGAAACAGGCCTCCGACGGATTTGTTGGTCGCGACCTGGCTCCACATGTTGGTGAAGACGGCGATGACGTCCTCGAGCCCCCAGAAGAAGTGATAGGTGTAGTTGAAGCCTTTCCATGCTGGCGGCCCGCCCCCGGGATTGGCCTGGCGGCCGATGAACCAGGGCTGCCACGGCGCAACGGTGGAGATGCACGGCACCTCCTCGATCTCGCACTGGGTCGAGACCGGGTTCGTCGTCTCCGGCGTCGATGCGACCAGCATCAGGTCGATCTTGTCCTGGACGATCAGATCCTTCGCGACCTCGGCGGCGCGATTCGGATTGGACTGGCTGTCCTTCACCACCACCTCGACTGGCACGGTGGCGTTTCCGACCTTGATGCCGGCCTTCGTCGCTTCCTTGAAGCTGGCGATGATGAAGTTGTCGGCCTCGGCGAAAGCGGCGAGCGGACCGGTCAGCGGCGAGACATAGCCGAGCTTGATCGCGCGCGTCTGCGCGATCGCCGGCGCCTCCAATCCCACCGACAGTGCGGCACCGGTTGCGGCGGAGTATTTCAGGAGCGTGCGGCGATCGATGGAGTGACGATGAGTCGAGCTGATCTTGTGGCAGGTCATCTGCGCGTCCTCCCCTCTGGATGCGCCGGATTCCCATCGTGGATCGATTGACACACGGGCCGGCGTTCGATATTCGAACTAACGTTCGTATGTCGACCAGTGTCCGCCAGACCTCAGATGGAGTCAACAGGCCGCCTCATGACGCAAGCTCCGCCAGCCCACAAGGGCGAGCCCGGGCATCGCAACGGCGAGCCGGGGCATCGCAAGGGCGAGCCCGACGACAAGGAGTTCATGACGACGCTCGCCAAGGGCCTCGCGGTGCTCGGCGCGTTCGGACGGCAGCGACCGACCATGACCCTGTCGGAGGCCGCTGAGGTCACGGAGCTCTCGCGCGCAACCGCGCGGCGCGTGCTGCGCACGCTGACCCAGCTCGGCTATGTCGAGCAGGACGGCCGCTCGTTCTCGCTCGCGCCGCAGATCCTCGACCTGGGTTTTGCGTATCTCTCGACGCAAAGCTGGATCGACCGCGCGACGCCGTTGATGCGCGAACTCAGCGAGCGGCTCGGCGAGTCCTGCTCGGCCGCGATCCTGCAAGGCAATGACATTGTCTATGTCGCGCGCGTCCCGGCCCGCAGAATCATGTCTGCGGCGCTGTCGGTCGGCAGCCGCCTGCCGGCGCTGCACACCGCGCTCGGGCGGGTCATGTTCGGCTACCTCGACGAGGCCGAGATCTGGCGGCGGCTGAAGTCGCAGCGGATCGAGGCCTATACGCCGCAGACCATCACCGATCTGCAGGCGCTGTTCGACCGCATCCGCTCCGACCGCGCCCAGCGCTTCTCGATCGTCGACGAGGAGCTCGAGCGCGGCCTGCGGGCGCTTGCCGTGCCGGTGCTCGATCGCAGCGGCCAGGCGGTCGGTGCGATCAATCTGTCGACGCATTCGACGCGGACGACGCGCAACGAGATGCGCGAGCATTTTCTCCCCGAGCTCAACCGCATCGCCGAGCAGGTCTCCGCGATGACGGTGTGATCGACGCCCTCCCCTTGCCAATCGGCGGGGCTGGCCGTATCGTTTTGCCAAGTTCGGAATACGGACACTAGTTCGATAATCGAACGCAAATGGGGAGATGATGCGATGGCTGGCAAGGCAGCGGCAATGGCGATCCCGCCGGAGCACACGGGCAACGTCAAAGTCACGAGGCCGCAGACCGGTGCGGAATATCTGGATTCGCTGCGCGACGACCGCGCCGTGTTCATCTACGGCGAGCGGGTCAAGGACGTCACCACACACCCGGCGTTCCGCAACACCGCGCGCATGACCGCCCGCCTCTACGACGCGCTGCACGATGACAAGCACAAGGACAAGCTGTTGGTGCCGACAGACACCGGCAATGGCGGCGTGACCCACGCCTTCTTCAAGGCACCGAAGACCATGGACGACCTTCTCGCCGGTCGCAGCGCGATCGCCGAATGGGCCAGGATCACCTATGGCTGGATGGGCCGCGCGCCCGATTACAAGGCCGCGTTCCTGGCGACGCTGGGCGCGAACGCCGACTTCTACGATCCGTACCAGGACAATGCGAAACGCTGGTACAAATTCAGCCAGGAGCGCGTGCCTTTCATCAACCACGCGATCATCCATCCGCCTGTCGATCGCGACCGTCCGCCGAACGAGGTCGCCGATGTCTGCTGCCATATCGAGAAGGAGACCGACGCCGGCCTGATCGTGTCAGGCGCAAAAGTGGTTGCGACCGGATCGGTGCTGACCAACTACACGTTTGTCGCACATCACGGCCTGATCCCGCTCCAGGACAAGAAGTTCGCGGTCGTGTTCATGGTGCCGACCAATGCGCCCGGCGTGAAATTCATCTGCCGCACCTCCTATGAGATGAGCGCGAGCGTGATGGGCAGTCCGTTCGACTACCCGATCTCGAGCCGGCTCGACGAGAACGACGCCGTGTTCATCCTCGACAAGGTGCTGGTGCCCTGGGAGAACGTGTTCGTCTATGGCGACATCGAGAAGGCCAACAATTTCTTCCCGCGCACCGGCTTCCTGCCGCGCTTCGTCGTGCATGGCTGCACGCGGCTTGCAGTGAAGCTCGACTTCATCAGCGGACTTCTCTTGAAGGCGACGGAGGCCGCGGGCACCAAGGATTATCGCGGCGTGCAGGCCAATGTCGGCGAGGTCATCGCCTGGCGAAACCTGTTCTGGAGCCTGTCGGATGCGATGGTGAGGGATCCAAAGCCGTGGATCGGCGACTATGTGCTGCCCAACATGGATCCCGGCAACGCCTACCAGATCATCGCCACCATGGCCTACACCAAGGTGAAATACCTGATCGAGCAGACCGTCGCCTCCGGCCTGATCTATCTCAACAGCCATTCCAGCGACTTCAAGAACGGCGAGATCCGCCCCTATCTCGATCGTTACTTGCGCGGCTCCAACGGCTACAAGGCCGAGGAGCGCGTCAAGCTGCTCAAGCTGCTGTGGGACTGCATCGGCAGCGAATTCGGCGGCCGCCACGAGCTCTACGAGATCAACTATGGCGGCTCGACCGAAGAGATCCGCCGCTACTGCCTGTTCGGCGCACAGGCCTCCGGCAATGCCGATCGGTTCAAGGGTTTTGCCGAGGACTGCATGGCCGAGTACGACCTCGACGGCTGGAAGGTGCCTGATCTCACCGACCCCGGCGAGCTCAGCTATCACATGATGAAGAAGTGACCTTTGCCGGCGGAGCGGCACCGCCGCTCCGCCCGCTGCTGCGGGGCTGTGGTGACATGAATATGCAGACCATCGATCCCAAGCGCTTCCGCTCCGTGATGGGCGCCTTCCCGACCGGCGTCGCCATCGTTGCGACCGAGTGGGAGGGCGACCTCTTTGGAGCGACCATCAATTCGCTGACGTCGGTGTCGCTTGCCCCCTGCATGCTGCTCGTCTGTACCAATGAAGGCAGCGCCACGGGCACGGCGATCCGGCAGCGCGGATTGTTTTCGGTCAACATTCTCGGCCAGCACCAGTCCGAACTGTCTGCCCGTTTCACCGGCAAGCTCAAGAACCGGTTCGACGATCTAGCCATTGCCTTCAGCACCGACGGCCTGCCGCTGCTGCAGGGCGCCGCGGCGCAGCTCTGCTGCCGGGTGACCGCGGTCCACAAGGCCGGCGATCACGACATCATTTTGGGCGAAGTGCTCTCAGGCGAGGAAGCCGCCTGCAATCCGCTGGTGTTTCACAAGGGATCTTACGGCGGTTTCCAGCCCGGATGACGCTCCCGCTCACATGTCGCTGAGCCGCCGTCGACCGCGAGCGTCTGCCTTGTGATCAGCTCCGCGTCTTGCCGCCGTCATAGACCTTCATGCCGGCGGCGGGATCGAGATCGGTCTCGGTCGCCTCGGTGAGCCGCGCCATCATCATGTAGAAGCCGAGCGCGACGATCGATTCCACGATCTCCTGATCGCTGAAGTGCTTGCGCATGGCGCCAAAGGCGGCGTCGTGCACGCGCACGTTCTCGACGACCTCGCGACCGAAAAAGAGCAGTGCCTGCTCTGCGGCGTTCAGCGACGCGTCGGCATAGTCGCCGCGCTCCACCGCGTCGATCTGGCTCTGGGCCACACCGACGCCGAGCGCGATCGGCACGTGCTGGCGCCACTCATAGGCGCCGCCCTCGAGTTGCGCGGCCTGCAGGATCAAAAGCTCGCGGTTGACCGCGCTGAGCTTCTGCTTGTGCAGGATGGAATTGCCGAGCCGCATCGCCGGGATCATGTTGGCTTCGGCATGCGCCATCATGCGAAAAATGTTGAGCTTGACCGGCATGCGGTCGAAGGACGCGCGGATGTCGCCGCTCGTCGCCTCCGGGTCAATCAGGGGCAGCCTTGCCACGCGTCTCTCCCTCGCGTTGTTTCTTGTTCGTTGCATCGCCCCTACCCGTCCGCTAGTCAAGACCAAGCGAACGTAAGGTGAGCAGCCCATGAGCCGGATCTTCGGAGCCGTCCGCCAGAACGGATACATCGTCCGCGACATCCATGCCGCGATGGACCACTGGATCAACGTGATGGGTGTCGGCCCCTGGTATTACATGGACCGCGTCAAGACCGACTATTTCCGCCATCGGGGTGAAGACTCGCCCGTCGAGATGAGCATCGCGCTCGCCAATTCCGGTGATCTCCAGATCGAGCTGATCCAGCAGCGCAACGACGCGCCGTCGATGTACAAGGAGTTCCTTGACGGCGGCCGCGAAGGTCTCCAGCACATGTCCTACTGGAGCACGGACTATCAGGCGCTCTACGACCGCGCCTTGTCACTCGGCTACAAGGTCGGCCATGAGGGCCAGATCGGCGGGCCGCAGGGGCGCTTTGCCTATTTCGACACGCAAGCGCATCCGGGCACGGTGATCGAGATCTCCGACGTCAGCGGCGCCAAGGGCCAATTCTTCGAGCATGTCCGGCAGGCCGCACTCGGGTGGGATGGTTCGCGTCCCATCCGCGAGGTCGGCGGCGTGAAGCGCTAATCAGGCATCCTTCGCGTAAGCGCGCAGCTTCGTTGCGAGCACCGACAGCATCGCATCGCGCGCCGGATCGCGCGAGCCGCGCAGCCAGGCCGCCGCGAGCGGAAGGCGGCCGGCGGGGCCACTCCCCGTCAGCTTTAGCGGCACGAATTTGACGCCCGGAATCGCCATCCGCGTCGTCCAGCGCGGCACGATCGCAACGCCAAGCCGGGTCGCGACGAGACTGATGATGGTCTGCTTCTCGTCCGCCACCTGCACGACGCGCGGCGCGAGGCCGGCTTCCTCGAACAGCTTCATCGTCAGATCATGACTATGCGGACGCGAGCGACGGTCGGGCACGATCATCGGTTCTCCGGCGATCTCGGCAAACGAGACCGATTTTCGCTTGGCAAGCGCATGCCGCTGCGGAAGGGCGACGATCGCCGTCTCCATCAGCAGCGGCTGGAATTCGAGCCGCTTGTCCGCGCGATCGGGCGGACGGACGAAGGCAAGGTCGAGCGCACCGGACAGGATTTTTGGCAGGAGACGGATGGTCTTCTCCTCCAGGAGCTGGACGGCGACTTCCGGATGCTTTCCGCGAAAATCCCGCAGCAGCGGCGGCAACAACCCCGCAGCCGCGCTGTCGATCGCGCCGACGCGCAGGCGCCGCGCGCCTTGCGACCGCGAGCGGTTCCGCAGATTGCTCTCGACCGCTTCGACCCGGGCGAGGATGGCGCGCGCGTCGCGCAGCAATGTCGCGCCGTCCTCGGTGAGTGACACCGCGCGCGTCGTGCGAGCGAACAGCCGCGTCCCAAGATCGTCCTCGAGCAGCTTGATCTGACGCCCGAGCGCCGACGGCAGCATCTGGAGCTGCTGCGCGGCACGGCCGAAGTGCAGCTGCTCGGCGGCTGCCACGAAGCATCGGAGCTGGTGCAATTCCATTTGTCGGCCGTCCTCCCCGGCGCCGGGCGATTATATCATTTTTTTGTATAAACCCGAGCCAATTGAGTCCAGCCGATCCACCCGCCTAGGCTTCCCCGTGGCGTAACCAGACATGGCCGCCAACCAATAATGACCAATACATGGAGGTCCAAGGTGGCGAGCGAGCTTCAGACGCGCGTGCTGCGCAAGATTACCCTGCGCATCGTTCCTTTCATCATGCTCCTGTACTTCGTGGCCTTCATCGATCGCGTCAATATCGGCTTCGCGTCGCTGACCATGAACAAGGACCTCGGCCTGTCGCCGGCCGTCTATGGCTTTGGCGCCGGCATCTTCTTCTGGGGCTACTTCCTGTTCGAGGTTCCCTCCAACATCATCTTACACAAGGTCGGCGCCCGGATCTGGATCGCGCGCGTCATGATCACCTGGGGCCTCGTCTCGGCAGCGATGGCCTTCGTCCAGGGCGCAACGAGCTTCTACATCCTGCGCTTCCTGCTCGGTGCGGCCGAGGCCGGCTTCTTCCCGGGCATCATCCTCTATCTCTCCTACTGGTTCCCGGCGCAGCAGCGCGCGGCCGTCACCGCCCTGTTCATGGCGGCGGCGCCACTCTCCACAGTGCTCGGCTCGCCTCTGTCAGGCGCGCTGCTCGAGATGGACGGACTGCTCGGCTTCAAGGGCTGGCAATGGCTGTTCGTGCTGGAGGCGCTGCCTGCGGTCGTCCTCGGCTTCGTTGTTCTGGGCTATATGACCGACCGTCCCGAGCAGGCCAAGTGGCTCGCCGACGACGAACGCAACTGGCTGGTTCAGACCATGAATGCCGAGAACGCGCAGAAGGCGGCGACGGCGAGCCACAGCATCTGGGCGGGCCTCGCCGACATCCGGGTGCTCGCTCTCGCCTTCGTCTATTTCGGGACCTCGGCGGGCCTCTACACCCTCGGCGTCTGGGCGCCGCAGATCATCAAGCAATTCGGGCTGTCCGCGCTCCAGGTCGGCTTCCTCAATGCCGTCCCGCCGACGGTCGCCGTGATCGCGATGATCCTCTGGGCACGTCACTCCGACCGCACCGGTGAGCGTACGTGGCATGTCGTCCTGGCCTGCGTGCTCGCTGCGATCGGGCTTGGCCTTGCCGGCATGGCGACCAGCGTCGTCGCAGTGCTGATGGCGCTTACGCTCGTCAATATCGGCATCTCCTCCTCAAAACCGCCACTGTGGAGCATGCCCACGATGTTCCTGTCCGGCTCGGCGGCCGCAGCGGGCATCGCCACCATCAACTCGATCGGCAATCTCGGCGGTTTCGTCGGACCGGCCATGATCGGCTGGATCAAGGACCAGACCGGCAGTTTCGTCGGCGGCCTCTACTTCGTCAGCGGCCTGCTCGTCCTCTCCGCGGTGCTGACGCTGCTGCTCTCACGTTCGCAAACGGTCCGCACCGCGGCCGCCCCTCAACCCCGCTAATCCCACAATCGGAGCATTTTCATGCGCACCCACTCGATCGCAGCCATTCCCGCCGACGGCATCGGCCCCGAAGTCATCTCCTCCGGCATCCGCGTGCTGGAGGCGCTCGCCAAGCGCAGCGGCGACCTCGCCTTCAACTTTAGGACTTTTGACTGGGGCTCGGACTACTACAAGAAGCACGGCGTGATGATGCCGTCAGACGGCCTCGCAGAACTGAAGAAGTTCGACGCCATCTACTTTGGCGCGGTCGGCGCGCCCGACGTGCCCGATCACATCACGCTGTGGGGACTGCGCCTGCCGATCTGCCAGGGCTTTGACCAGTACGCCAATGTGCGTCCGACAAAAATCCTGCCCGGCGTCGCCTCGCCGCTGCGCAATGTCGGCGTCGGCGATCTCGACTGGGTCATCGTGCGCGAGAACTCGGAAGGAGAATATGCCGGCATGGGCGGCCGCGCCCATAAGGGCCTGCCCGAGGAGGTCGGCACCGAGGTCGCCGTCTTCACCCGCGTCGGCGTGACGCGCATCATGCGCTACGCGTTCCAGCTCGCGCAGTCGCGTCCGCGAAAGCTGCTCACCGTCGTCACCAAGTCGAACGCGCAGCGCCACGGCATGGTGATGTGGGACGAGATCGCGGCTGAGGTCGCGACCGAATTCCCCGACGTGACCTGGGACAAGATGCTGGTCGACGCCATGACCGTGCGCATGACGCTCAACCCGAAGAGCCTCGACACCATCGTCGCGACCAATCTGCACGCCGACATCCTCTCCGACCTCGCCGGCGCGCTTGCCGGCAGCCTCGGCGTCGCGCCGACCGGCAATATCGATCCGCAGCGCCGCTACCCTTCGATGTTCGAGCCGATCCACGGCTCGGCCTTCGACATCACCGGCAAGGGCATCGCCAATCCGGTCGCGACGTTCTGGACCGGTGCGCAGATGCTGGAGCACCTCCGCGAGAAGGACGCCGCCGCAAGGCTGATGGCCGCGGTCGAAAAGGTCTGCGCGGCAGGCGTGCTGACGCCCGATGTCGGCGGCAAGGCCACCACCAGGGAGGTGACCGACGCCGTGATCGACGCCATCCACGGCTCCAACGTCTGACCTGCGATGCGCGCCGAATGGACGGACGCGCGGGCGCGCGCGGTGCTGCGGCGCATGTTCGACGCCGCGATCGCCAGCGCCGATCCAAGGCTGACGATCGCGCGCGCGTTGCCGACGAAGCCCAGGGACCGGTGCATCGTCATCGGGGCCGGTAAGGCCTCGGCAGCGATGGCCGCCGGTCTCGACGCGGCATGGCCCGACGTGGACGTGTCGGGTGTCGTCGTCACCCGTCACGGCCATGCGGTCCCGGCGGGCCGCATCGAGATCCTGGAGGCGTCGCATCCGGTGCCGGACGCGGCGAGCGAGACTGCGGCACGGCGGATGTTTTCCGCCGTGCAGGGACTAACAGCGGATGATCTCGTCATCGCGCTGATGTCCGGCGGGGGATCGGCGCTGATGACGCTGCCCACGCCACCGATGACGCTCGCCGACAAGCAGGCCGTCAATCGCGCGCTGCTGGCGAGCGGTGCGACCATTGCCGAGATGAATGTCGTCCGCAAGCATCTCTCCGCGATCAAGGGCGGCCGGCTGGCGCTGGCCGCGCGTCCCGCACGCCTCGTCACACTGGTGATCTCGGACATCCCCGGCGATGATCCTGCGGCGATCGCCTCGGGCCCGACATTGCCTGATGTCAGCACCCGGGACGACGCGCGCGAGATCATCTCGCGCTTCGCAATCGAGCTTCCCGAAGCGGCGCGGCTCGTCCTCGAAACATCGAGCGAAACGCCAAAACCCGGCGAGATCGACACCGACGTCCGCATCATCGCCGCTCCCGTGCTCGCGCTTGATGCGGCCGCCCGGATCGCGCGCGACGAGGGGCTGACACCGGTGATCCTGGGGGACGCGATCGAAGGCGAGGCCCGCGAGCTCGGAACCGTGATGGCCGGAATTGCGCAATCGATCGCAAGACATGCGCAACCAACCGCAGCTCCAGCCGTTCTGCTGTCGGGCGGCGAGACAACGGTCAGCATCGGCCGCGGCCCTGCGGGTCGCGGCGGACGCAACACGGAATTCCTGCTCGCCCTCGCCGTCGCGCTATCAGGTGCGCCCGACATTTGGGCCGTTGCCGGCGACAGCGACGGCATCGACGGAACGGAGGATGCGGCAGGCGCCTTGATTGCCCCTGATACTTTGATGCGCGCGAGCGCAAAGGGACTCGACGCGCGCTTTTCTGGCGGCACATAATAGCTACACATTCTTCGACCATCTTGGAGACCTTGTGCGCACCGGGCCAACGCTTACAAATGTCAACGACATTCGCGCCGTGCTGATTCGAGCCGGCAAGATCTGACCAAGGATGAGGTGATCCATGCGTCGTCATCGACGGGCCAAGATTGTTGCAACCGTCGGCCCCGCCAGCTCTGCGCCGGAGATGCTGAAGGCGCTGTTTCTCGCGGGAGTCGACACCTTCCGTCTGAACTTCAGCCATGGCGAGCAGGAGGATCACGCGAAGGTCCATGCCGCGATCCGCAAGCTGGAGCAGGAGGTCAACCGTCCGATCGGAATCCTGATGGACCTCCAGGGTCCAAAGATCCGCGTCGGTACGCTGCGCGACGGCAAGATCGCGGTCGAGGCCGGCGAGACGATCCGCTTCGTGCTGACGGGCGCGGAAGGCGACCGGACTTCAATTCCGCTGCCGCACAAGGAGATTTTTGCGGCGGTGGCGCCCGGTCACGACCTGCTGATCGACGACGGCAGGGTCCGCGTCCGCGTCACTGGGCCCGGCGACGATTTCATCGATGCCAAGGCGATCGTCGGCGGCACCATCTCCAATCACAAGGGCGTCAACCTGCCGGGTACGGTGCTCGACCTCTCGCCGCTGACCGCGAAGGATCGCGCCGACCTCGAATTCGGCCTCAAGCTCGGCGTCGACTGGGTTGCAATGTCCTTCGTGCAGAAGCCTTCCGACGTCATCGAGGCGCGCGGCCTGATCGGCGAGCGGGCCGGGCTGATGGCGAAGATCGAAAAACCTGCCGCGCTCGAGCGCATCGACGACATCATCCAGCTCTGCGACGCGATCATGGTGGCGCGCGGCGATCTCGGCGTCGAGATTCCGCACGAGGACGTGCCCGGCCGTCAGAAGGAGCTGGTGCGCGCCTGCCGGCTGGCGGTGAAGCCGGTGATCGTCGCCACGCAGATGCTGGACTCGATGGTCGCAACTCCCACGCCGACGCGCGCCGAAGTCTCGGACGTCGCGACCGCGATCTACGACGGCGCTGACGCGGTGATGCTGTCGGCGGAATCGGCGAGCGGCCGCTATCCGCGCGAGGCGGTCGAGATGATGGACCGCATCATCCACAGCACCGAGCAGCACAAGATGTACCGTTCGATCGTCGAGGCGACGCAGCCGGGCGAGGAGCAGACACCGCCGCACGCGGTTGCGACCGCGGCTGCTGACCTCGCCTCCGTCGTTCATGCCGCCGCCATCGTCGCCTATACGTCGAGCGGCACGTCGGCGGCGCGCGTTGCGCGCAAGCGGCCGAGCTTGCCGATCCTGGCGATCACGCCGAGCCGCGAGGTGTCGCGCCGCCTCTGCCTGCTCTGGGGCGCGCATAGCGTCTTGTCACCGGACGTGCAGAGCTACGAGGAAATGGTCCAGCGTGCGACGACGTTCGCGCGCCAGGAGGAATTTGCGCGTCAAGGGGATCTGCTGGTCGTCGTGGCCGGCATCCCCTTCGCGCAAGCCGGCACCACCAACAACCTTCGCGTCGTCACGGTCGGCGCGCCGGATTGAGATCGCGCCGGCGCGATCAGCGCCGGGCTGGCGGAGGAGGTGTGGCGGCGACCGCGTCGGCCGGCTGCAGGTGACGCGGCACGATGATGGCCTGGCCGACGGTCAGCGGCGCATTTTCCGGCAGCGAGTTGATCTGCGCGATCGACCAGGCGGGGACGCGATGGACCGCGGCAATGCTCTCCAGCGTATCGCCGGCGCGAACAGGGAGGCGAACGCCGGAGTCCCATAGCTCCACCAGCGTGTTTGCGGGCACGAGATAGCGCAACGGCACGGCATCGGCCTGCGTCCGCACCGAAACGCGCGGCAGTTGCAAAACCATCTCGACGATCTGGCGGTGGATGTCGTCGGACTTCTCGATGTTGATGTGGGTGACGCGCTTGTTCTCCTTCAGGTCGAAGCTCGCATAATGGCCGCGAAAGCCGGGCTCCGCCACGACGTCGCCGCCGCCGAGCACGTCGTCGGAGAGGAAGATGTTGATGAAGCGCTCGACATTGAGCGGCACCTTGCCGGTCGCGTGCGCGGGATCGATGGTGATGATCAGGCTGATCGGGATGTTCTCCTTGGCCGCCATCTCGGCAAAGATGATCGAGCAGAGCCCGCCCATGGAGTGCCCCATCAGGACAATCGGCGCCGGCGCTTCACGATACTTCGTAAGCGCGCGATCGGCGACCAGCCGGCAGATCGTGAACTCGTAGACATCGGCGGTAAGGCCGGCGTTCGTGAGCTTCTCGGCAAGCCTGTCCATGCCGGTCGAAAACAGCGGTCCCATCGCGCCACGGAACAGATAGACCCGTGGCTGCGGCAGGGGCTCGGTGTCCGCGGGCGGAGCCGGCGCAACGGTCTCGACCGCGACGGGCTTGGGCTTCGACTTCGGCGGCGAGGCCACCGCCGTCGTGGACCACAAGGCGAGCAGCATTCCCGCCGCAAGCACCAGAATTCGCCCCGGATCGACCATGCGTCCCCAATACCACCCGAAGGGAGCAACCTATGGCTTCCCGGAGGGTTTACTGACCGTCGAATTGGCGGATTTTGGGGCGGGATTTGCCCTTGACAGGCAGCGCCGCTGCGCCCTCACCCAGCGCCGTCGAGCAGCACAACCCGGTTGAGCAGCGCGAGCAGCGTGCCGCGCTCGGCTTCGGTGAGCGGCGCGAGCATCAGGCGGTTGTAGGGCTCTGTCGTGCGCGCGGCATCGTTGATGAGCTTGGTGCCCTTTGCGGTCAGGACCAGCTCGACGGCGCGGCGGTCGGCCTTGGAGCGGTTGCGCTTGATGGAGCCGGACGACTCCAGCTCGTTCAGGATCTTGATCAGGTTCGGCAGCTTGAGCCGGAGCAGGCTTGCGAGGCTGCTCGGGGGAATGCCGGGGTTGTCGCGGATCAAAGTGAGGATCGCGTAGGTCGCCGGCGTCACGCCGAACGCGGCAAAGTGCTCGTAAAAGCCCTCGAAGAACTTCAGTTGCGCGAGCCGCAGCATGAAGCCCGGCGTGGCCCGAAGTGCCCGCAAATCCAGCGATTTCTTCCGTTCCGATTGAATTTGTCTCACGACTCACAGGCTCCGGTTTTGCCGACGGCGCCAGTCTACCTGTGCGAGGCGAATTGACACTGCGGAAAATAGATATAAAATATAACTATTATATATCGGCGGCGCCAAGGATCGGCCAAGACCGCAGGCACGAGGAGGAGACAATGAGCATCACATTGCTGCGGCAGGCGTGCGTCTGGACCTTGTTGCTGGCACCCGTGCCGGCACTCGCGCAGGACGCGGTGAAGATCGGCATTTTGAACGACCAGTCCGGTCCGTTCGCGAGCTATCAGGGCATCGGCTCCGTCGTGGCCGCCAAGATGGCGGTCGAGGACTATGGCGGGAAGGCGGGCGGCAAGCCCGTCGAGGTCGTGGCCGCCGATCATCAGAACAAGACCGACATCGGTATCGGCATCGCGCGGCGATGGTACGAGAACGACGGCGTCGACGCGATCTTCGACGTCCCCAATTCCTCGATCGCGCTTGCGGTGGCCGGCATGAGCGCCGAGAAGAACAAGGTGTTCGTGGGATCCGGCGCGGGCACCGCGCTCCTGACCGGCGAGAAGTGCACGCCGAACACGGTGCACTGGACCTACGACACTTATGCCTACGGTCGCGGCCTCGGCAAGGCGATCGTCCAGCAGGGTGGCAAGAAGTGGTTCTTCATCACCGCCGATTACGCGTTCGGCCATGACCTCGAGAAGCAGGCATCCGAGGCCGTGAAGGCATCCGGCGGCCAGGTGCTCGGCGCCGTCCGTCATCCGCTCGGAACGGCGGACTATGCCTCGTTCCTGCTTCAGGCCCAGGCTTCGGGCGCCGACATCATCGGCATCGCCAATGCGGGCGACGACACGATCACGTCGATGAAGCAGGCCGCCGAATTCGGACTGACCAAGGATCACAAGCTCGCCGGGCTGATCCTCGGCATGAACGGGCTCCCTGCCCTCACGCTGAAGTTCGCCCAAGGCGCCCAGATCATGAATCCGTTCTACTGGGATTTGAACGACGACACCCGCGCCTTCGCAAAGCGCTTCGCCGAGCGCATTCCGTCAAAAGCCTATCCGAACGACATGCAGGCCGGCGTCTACGCCTCCGTCATTCACTATCTCAAGGCGATCGACAAGGTCGGCGGCGCCAGGGACGGCAAGGCCGTGGTGACGGCGATGAAGGACACGCCGACCGACGATCCCTTGTACGGCAAGGGCTACATCCGCAAGGACGGCCGCAAGATCCACCCGCTTTACCTGCTCCAGGTCAAGTCGCCCGACGAGTCCAAGTCGGCCTGGGATCTGTTGAAGGTGGTCGGCACGATCAAGGGCGAAGACGCATTCCGGCCCGAGAGCGAGGGGCAGTGCCCGCTGGTGAAATAGCAGGACGGACGAAGCAACCATGAGCGGCATCGCGTCTTTCGCCGGCGACCCGTTTGCTCCGGACTTCCTGGCGGATCCCTATCCCGCCTACGAGGCCCTGCGCGCGCTCGGCCCCGTGTTCCGGATCGAGCGCTACGACATCTGGGCGATGGCGCGCTATGCCGAGGTCGAATCCGCGCTGAAGGACTGGCGCAGCTTCATCAGCGGCGAAGGCGTCGGCCTCAACGGGATGAACCCGGCGCTGCCAAAGCCGCTGACGCTTCAGATCGACCCTCCCGATCACGATAAGGGCCGCCGCGTGCTCGGCCGGACCCTGTCGCCAGGCATCGCCAGGAAGCTGCGCGAGACCTTCCAGAAGGAGGCCAAGACGAAGGTGTCGGAGCTGCTCGACAAGGGCACGTTCGATGCGATGCGCGATCTCGCGGAAGCCTATCCGATGAAGGTCTTTCCGGACGCCATCGGCATCCGGCCCGACGGACGCGAAAAACTTCTGGCCTGGAGCACCTTCGTCTTCAACAGTTTCGGTCCCGACAACGAACAGCTCGCCGCATCGCGTGCGGCGGGGCTCGCGGCCCAGAGCTGGATCATGGAGTGCTGCGCGCGCAATGCGTTGCAGCCCGACAGCCTCGGCATGATGATCTACGAGGCCGCAGACGAGGGCGAGATCACCGAGCAGGAAGCGACCCATCTGGTGCGGCCGTTCCTCACCGCCGGCGTCGACACCACCGTCAACGGCATCGGCAATGCGGTGCTGGCGCTCGCCACCCATCCGGATGAATATCGCAAGCTGCGCGCACGGCCGGAGCTGGCGCGCAACGCCTTCGAAGAAGGCCTGCGCTACGATTCCCCGGTGCAGACGTTCTTCCGTACCACCTCGCGCGACGTCGAGGTCGGCGGCGAGGTCATCCCCGCGCACCGCAAGGTGCTGCTGCTCATGGCGTCAGCCAACCGCGATCCGGCAAAGTGGGATCATCCTGACCGCTTCGACGTCGAGCGCAGCGCGACCGGGCATGTCGGGTTCGGCGCCGGCATCCATGCCTGCGTCGGCCAGATGATCGCGCGCCTCGAAGGCGAGCTGATCCTCGGCGAGCTTGCACGGCGCGTGAAGACCATCGAGCTCGCGGGCGAGCCGAAGCGGCTGCTCAACAATTCCCTGCGCGGGCTGACGAGCATGCCGGTGCGAGTGACGGCGGCCTGAGACAGCGCCGCTACTGAGTGCCGGCGACGCGCCTGAACCAGTCGTTCAGCAGCGCCTTCTCATAGCTGAGTTGGCCGATCGGGGAACGGCCGCCGCTCTGATAGCTGATGTCGCTCAGAACATCATCGCCGCTTCGCGTGCCCCCGCCTTTTCCGCTCAGGGTGTAATGCAGCCTGATGCGCGGCGGCGTGACGTCGCGCATCACCCTCACCTCCGTGCCGTGGCCGCGCGGCTCAAGCTGACCGGCAAGATCGATGTCCAGGACGTCAATGCTCATCGCCTGCCCCGGCGCGAGATAGCGGTTGCCGAGCGCTTCGAGATAGCCACGAAACTCCGCAAGGGTGCCGGCCCGCCCGCCTCCAGAGGACTCTGCATCGGTGTAGCGTTCCGGATTGACGAAGCGGACCTTGACGCCGGCAAAGCCCGGCGACGAACCGAACAGGACCGCCATCACCGTGGCTGCGATGAGGCATCTGCGGATCATATCAACCTCGCTTTCCGAACGGCTCAGCCGCAAGCCCTGCGAAACCTGCAACGCCGGAATTGACACCCTTATTCCGCTCCGGCACTTAGAATCATTCAATCGAGCTCCGGTCGGCACAGATGACGATGCCATCCTACATCGAACCGCTCAGCGGGACGCTTTATCCGCTGGATATTCCCCGCTGGTGCTCCGACGACCGCAAGCCGTTGATGATGACGCCGCTGATGGGCATCTCCCGCGATGATATCGATCGCAGCACGCGCTCGCTGTGGCGTTTTCGCGCGGCGTTGCCGGTCGACATCGCCAGGCCGATCTCGATGGGCGAAGGCTGCACGCCGGTGGTCCAGAAGGAATGGGGAGAGTTGAGGCCCTACTTCAAGCTCGAATGGTTCAACCCGACGGCCAGCTTCAAGGATCGCGGCACCACGGCGATGCTCTCGTTCGTCCGCCAGCTCGGCGTGAACGCCGTTCTGGAGGATAGCTCGGGCAATGGCGGCGCGTCGGTCGCCGCCTATGGCGCCGCAGGCGGAATGAAGATCAAGATTCTCGCGCCCGCGTCGACCTCGCCGATGAAGATCGCGCAGGTTCGTGCCTATGGCGCGGAGATCCAGCTGGTAGATGGACCACGCGAGGAATCGGAGGCGGAAGCGATCCGCCAGTCCAACGATACCTTCTACTCCAGCCACAATTGGCAGCCCTTCTTCCTCCAGGGCACCAAGTCGCTGGCCTACGAGATCTGGGAGGATTTTGGCTATTCGGCTCCCGACAACGTCATCGTACCCGTCGGCGCCGGCTCCAGCCTGCTCGGCTGCTATATCGGCTTCAAGGAACTGCTCGCTGCAGGGCAGATCGTGCGGATGCCAAAGCTGTTCGCATCGCAACCGCTCAACTGCTCGCCACTCGATGCGAGTTTTACGGTGGGCGTCGATACGCCCGTGGCGCGCGAGGTCCGCAAGACCATCGCCGAGGGCACGGCCATCAAGCATCCGCTGCGCCTGCGGCAGATGGTGGCGGCGCTGAAGGAGACCGGCGGCGGCACGGTCGCTGTTCCCGAGGAGGGCATCATCGCCGGCCTGAAGAAACTGGCCGCGACCGGCCTGTTTCCCGAGCCGACATCGGCAAGCGCCGCCGCAGCACTCGACGAGCTCACTCAACGCGGCGCGATCCGGCCGAACGAGCGCACCGTCGTCGTCATCACGGGCACGGGAATCAAGGCCGCGTCTGTCATGGCCGATATCCTCGGCTAGCGAGGCGTGATGGTCGTGGACGGGATCGAAATCCGCGACTTCGCGCCTGACGATGCCGCCGCCGTGCGAGCGCTGTTCATCCGCGTCAACCGCCTGTTGGCGCCGGCGGATATGCGGGACGCATTCGAAGGCTATATCGTGCGCTCGCTCACGGAGGAGATCGACCGGATCGCCGACTACTATGGCGAGCGCAATGGCGGCTTCTGGGTCGTCGCCGCCGGTGCAGACATCATTGGCATGTTCGGGCTCGAGCCGGCGGGCGATGCGGCCATGGAGCTGCGCCGCATGTATGTCGATCCCGACGCGCGACGCCGCGGCATCGCGCGGCGGATGCTGGACTTCGCCGAACAGGAATGCCGCCGGCGCAGCAGATTCAGGATGGATCTGAGCACGTCGGCGCTTCAGCGGGAGGCGCTCGCGCTCTACCGGAGCTCCGGCTACGAACTGGTCCGCGAAGAGATTGCGGACACCGCCAGCAACAAGACCCTGGGCGGCGGCATTCGCCGCTACCACTTCACCAAGGCGCTGTGATCGTCCGCTAGTTCCGCGGCGGTGCTGCGGCTGCCGCCGAGCGTGCGGGCTTCGGCGCGTTCGGATCGGCCGGCGCGCGCGAGCGCATCACCACGGCGTCGATCTCGGCAATCACGCGGCGCTGGATCAGCTCGTTCTTGTCAATCGAGATGTGGCCGGCGCCGGTGCCGCGCACGTCGACATTGTCGAGCTTGCCGCGGAGGCCGTCCGCGGCCCTGACGGGCTCGCCGGGGCCGTCGCCGATATAGAGGTTGATGTAGCGCTCGGCGCCGGTCGTGAGCCTGGTCTTGAACACGGAGTCGAGCCCGATCGCGAGCTTCACGGGAACGCCGAGCTGGTTGAGCTTGGCGATCATGTCGGGCAGCGCGGTCGCGCCCGAGGAGTGCCCGACCAGGATGATGGTCTTCAACCGGCCGGCCCTGTAGGCGGTCGCGGCCTCATCGGCGAGCGAGGACCAGGAGACGAAGTTGGCAACGGTGACCGGGATGCCCTGCGCCTGAAGCCTCGCACCGATCGTGTCGAGCCCGAGCGAGAAGATGTTGAGCACACCGCGCAGCAGATAGACATGCGTGGTCGCGGCCCCCGGCGCCGTCGGCGCGGCCTTCGCGCCCGTCGGGCTGATGGCAACTGCGGAGAGCAGCATAAGGCAAAGCGCCCAGATGCGGACGGTGGACAAGTGGCTTGCGCCGGCTGCGTTACGGCCGTGAGGTCTCATCGATCTTCCCTGGGGACACACGCTTCGCGATGGGGGAATCGTAACCTCCCCCTGCTCGCACACGCAACAAAGAGGCGCGTGAGTGGCGATCTTAGCGTCCTTGCGTGTCTTGCATGCAACAGTTGCCCGAAACCGGCCATGTAAGAGCCTGTTTTGAGACCATTTTTCTCGGGGGAATTGCAGGCGGGGGATCGCATTCCTATTTCAGGCTCCGCTGCTTTGCCCGCCAAATGCGGGTTCCAGCGCCCCTTCCCCATCCCGCCGGCTGTCCATGTCCTCCATCATTTCCGTTTCCAACCTGTCGAAGACCTATGGGTCCGGCTTCAAGGCGCTAAAGAACATCAATCTCGACATCAGGCGCGGCGAGATCTTTGCGCTGCTCGGTCCCAACGGCGCCGGCAAGACCACGCTGATCTCGATCATCTGCGGCATCGCCAATCCGAGCGAGGGCAAGGTCACCGTCGGCGGCGAGGACATCCAGACCTCCTACCGCAAGGCGCGCTCGCTGATCGGCCTGGTGCCGCAGGAACTCCACACCGACGCGTTCGAGAGCGTGTGGGCGACCGTGAGCTTTTCCCGCGGCCTGTTCGGCAAGCCGAAGAACCCGGCCCATATCGAGAAAGTGCTGAAGGACCTCTCGCTCTGGGACAAGAAGGACAACAAGATTCTCACGCTGTCCGGCGGCATGAAGCGCCGCGTGATGATCGCCAAGGCGCTGTCGCACGAACCGCAGATCCTGTTCCTGGACGAACCCACCGCCGGCGTCGACGTCGAATTGCGCAAGGGCATGTGGGAGGTGGTGCGCGGCCTGCAACAGGCCGGCGTCACCATCATCCTCACCACACACTACATCGAGGAAGCCGAGGAGATGGCCGACCGCATCGGAGTCATCAACAAGGGCGAGATCGTGCTGGTCGAGGACAAGGCCACCTTGATGCAGAAGCTCGGCAGGAAGCGGCTGACGCTGCATCTGCAAAACAGGATCAGTTCGCTGCCCGAAAGCCTCAGCCCTTACAAGCTCGAGCTCTGCGATAGCGGCGCGACGCTGGTCTACGATTACGACACCAAGGGCGAGCGCACCGGCATCACCAGCCTGCTCAGCGACCTCCGCAACGCCGGCATCCGCTTCAACGACCTCGACACGACGCAATCGTCGCTCGAGGACATCTTCGTCGACCTCGTGAGGACGTCATGAACTTCCGCGCCGTTCGCGCCATCTATTTGTTCGAAATGGCCCGCACCTGGCGCACGCTGCTGCAGAGCATCGTCTCGCCTGTGGTCTCGACCTCGCTGTATTTCGTGGTGTTCGGCACCGCGATCGGCTCGCGCATCGACCATGTCGAGGGCGTGAGCTACGGCACCTTCATCGTGCCGGGCCTCGTGATGCTGTCGGTGCTGACGCAGAGCATCGCCAACGCCTCCTTCGGGATCTACTTCCCCAAATTCGTCGGCACGATCTACGAGATCCTGTCCGCGCCGATCTCCTATTTCGAGATCGTGCTCGGCTATGTCGGGGCCGCCGCGACCAAGTCGATCATCCTCGGCCTGATCATTCTCGCCACCGCGGGGCTCTTCGTTCCCTTGCATATTCATCATCCGATCTGGATGCTGAGCTTCCTGGTGCTGACAGCCATCACCTTCAGCCTGTTCGGCTTCATCATCGGCATCTGGGCCGACGGTTTCGAGAAGCTGCAGATGATCCCGATGCTGGTGGTGACGCCGCTGACCTTCCTCGGCGGCAGCTTCTATTCGGTGAACATGCTGCCGCAGGGCTGGCGCACCGTCGCGCTGCTCAACCCCGTCGTCTATTTGATCAGCGGATTCCGCTGGAGCTTCTTCGAGATCGCAGACGTCAGCGTGGGCCTGAGCATCTTCATGATCAGCACGTTTCTCGCGATCTGCATGTTCATGATCTGGTGGATTTTCCGGACCGGCTATCGGCTGAAGAACTGACGCGAGCCATGGATGCGGTCACCGGCCGGCTGCTCGCGAAAATGTCAGCGTTGCGGGCAAGAATTGGCCAATCGGCCGCCTTGCTTAAGCCGGCACGGACGCTAACGATGGGCTCGCAGGTCGCTGGAACGAAAGCCGAATTCCGGGCATAGTGCAGGCCGGGGGACGGAGAGCCGCGGCGCTTGCTTAGAACAGGCCGGAGGCCAACAGTCAGATGCGTTCCTTTTTCATCGCTTTTTCATTGATGCTTATGAGCGCGGACCTCGCGCAGGCCAAGGTCGAGATCACAATCGACAAGGACAACCAGGCGATGACCGTCGCGGTTGACGGCGTCGAGCGCTATCACTGGCCGGTCTCGACCGGCATCCCCTCGCGAGAGACGCCGAACGGCTCGTTCCGCGCCTTCCGCATGGAAGAGGACCACTACTCCAAGGAATTCGACGACGCGCCGATGCCGCATTCGATCTTCTTCACCAAGATCGAGCACGCGATCCACGGCACCGACTCGGTCGGCCGGCTCGGCTCACCCGCCTCGCATGGCTGCGTCCGGCTGTCGCGCGAGAATGCCTCGCGGCTTTACGCGCTGGTCCAGGACCAGGGCGTGCTCAACACCACGGTGACGCTGACAGGCTCGGCGAGCGTGGCTATGGCGCGCAATCCGCGCGGCAGCAATTTCGCCCGCCGCGGCACCGTCCCGCAGGATCAGTACACCGCCGCCGGCGATCCCGTCGATCTCACCCCGCAAGGCGTGCCCTACGGCCGCCGCACCATGCCGCAGGACGACGGCTACATCTATCCGGCCGACGGCACCGACACCGGCGCGCGCTATCCGGCGCCGCGCGACACCCGCCGGCTCTATGGCGGGCAGGTCTATCCGCCGCAGCAGTCGCCGCAGTATCAATCCTACGATCCGAGCTACGGCCAGCAGGGCTATTATTACCGGCAGCCCCAGCCGTACTACCAGCCGCGCGGCGGCTACTACTATCAGAACTGACGGCGGCCCCGCTTCAACCACCCTCGAGGGCCGTGAACGCGTTTTCTTTACGCGAACCGGGCCTGGGGCGAGATGGCTGTAGACTGGGGCAAGGCGCCAAAAAAGCGGTCAATCCCCTTTTCCTCTTGCCGTTTGAGTCCCGATGCCCTCCCCTGCTGCAACGATCCTGACCACGCTGTGCGTTCTTTTTGCAGGACAGGCCATGGCCCTGGACTCCTTCGATCTCGAGGCGCATCGCGGCGGGCGGGCGCTGTTGCCCGAAAACACCCTGCCTGCCTTCGCCAACGCCTTGAGCATGGGCGTCGATACGCTGGAGCTCGACACCGGCGTGACCGCGGATGGCGAGGTAATCGTGTCGCACGAGCGCACCCTCAACCCCGATCTCACCCGTGACGCCGCCGGCGGCTACGTCGCCCCACCCGGCACGCCGTTCGTGAAGCTGCGGCTCGACGAGGTCAGAGCCTACGACGTCGGGCAGATCCGTCCCGACAGCAATTACGCAAAATCGTTTCCGGACCAGCGCGCGCTGCCGGGCGCGCAGATCCCGACGTTGAAGGAGGTGTTCGCGCTGGTGCGCAAGTCCGGCAACACGCGCGTGCGTTTCAACATCGAGACCAAGATCGATCCCAACCGCCCGGACGAGACGCTCGACCCCGAGACGTTCGTCACGAAACTCCTTGGCGTCATCGACATTGAGGGATTTTCCGGTCGCGTCATGATCCAGTCATTCGACTGGCGGACGTTGCAACTGGTGCAGCGGCAAGCGCCGAAGATTCCGACGGTGTATCTGACGATCCAGCGCGGCTCCGCACCGACCGTCGCGCTCGACAAGGCGACCAGCTGGATGGCGGGCTTCAACCCGGCCGACCATGCCGGTTCGCTGCCGCGCACGATCAAGGCGGCGGGCGGCGCGATCTGGTCTCCCTATTTTGGCGACGTCAATCCGGCGCTGGTCACGGAGGCCCATGCGCTCGGATTGCGCGTCGTGGTCTGGACGGTCAACAAGGCCGACGACATGACGCGCATGATCGAGATCGGCGTCGACGGCATCATCTCCGACCGACCCGACCTGTTGCGCCAGGTCGCGGGTGAGAAGGGCATCGCGCTGCCGGCGGGGACGCCTGTCAGTCCGTAAGCCTTCTACTCCCCGTCACGCAGGCGGCGATAGAGCGCGCCGACGATGTTCGAATAATCGTCGGTCCAGACCCGCTGCTTGTCGTCGAACTCGGTCTCCTCCCATTGCTTGGAGGCGGCGAGCTTGCCGATATCGGCCTCCTCGCGCGCGGAGATGACGACGTCGGTCGAGAAGATGTAATCGGCATCGCGGCCGGAATCCTCGTTGAAGACCCAGCTCTTGAGGTCGTTCGCATCGGCAATGCCGACCACGACGGTTTCGAGATCGAGATGCCGGTTGGAAACGTGCATCACGACGGCGCCATGCGGAGCGAGCTTGTCCTTGTAGATCTTCATGGCCTCTTCGGTCGCCAGATGAATCGGGATCGCGTCCGAGGAATAGGCGTCGACGATGATGAGGTCGTAGGCGCCGTCCGGCTCCTTGGCGAACGTCAACCGCGCATCGCCGATCACCGGCTTGATGTCGGGCGCGCAGCTATTGATGAAGCGGAAATATTTCGGGTCCCGCGCGGTATCGACCATGCTCTGGTCGATCTCGAAGAACTTCCAGCTCTCGCCGGGCTCGGAGGCGCAGGAGAGCGTGCCGGCGCCGACGCCGATCACGGCGACCTTCAAGGAGCCGCCCTTGCGTTCGCGGATCGCGGTGACGGCCTGACCGATGCCGCCATCCCTGTGATAATAGGTGATCGGTTCGGGCCGGCCCTCGACCGGGGTGCCGTCATTGTTCTTGAAACGCTCGGCGCCGTGAATCGTGGTGCCGTGCATCAGCACGTGGAAATAGCCGCCGGGCGTCACCACGATCTTGTGTACGCCGAAGAAGCTGCGGATCGTCTCGACGCGGCCGTCATCCGCCGGATAGATGCGGGTCAGTGCCAGCGCGAGCACGACGGTCGCAAAAATCTTCCAGCGGTTGGCATTGAGCACCAGCGCGAGCAATGCGGCCAGCATGCCAACCGCGCTGGCGACCCAGACGCGATGATCCTCGAACCAGGTCGCGACCTCGCCCGTTGAATAGGACGGCGCGATCAGTGCAATGACGAGCACGATCAGCAGCAGCCAGTAGCCAGTCATGACGCGCGCGAGCCGCTCGTCGGCCGAGGGACGGCAGAGCGCGGCGAGCGCGATCAGGATCGGATACTCGGCGATCCAGGAGAAGGTGAAGGGCGCAAGCAGGCCCGCGAACAGCCCGCCGACCATGCCGCCGAAGGACAGCGCGACATAGAAGCCGGTGAGGTACTTTGCGGCGGGACGCGTGCGCGCGAGTTCGCCGTGGCAGGCCATGGCGATGATGAAGAAGCACAGTTGATGCCCGCCGAGCGTCAGCAGCAGGTTCTGCTCGCCGCCGAAGGCCAGCAAGAAGATAACGCCGGCAATTGCCAATGGCTGGAGCAGCAGCATCCATTTGTGCGGCAACAGCGGCCGCGACTGGAACACCAGCACCCAGGTGAGGAGATAGAGCGACAGCGGCAGCACCCACAGCAGCGGCGCGGCCGCGACGTCGGTCGAGATGTGCGCGGTGACAGCGATCAGCAGGCCCGAGGGCACCGCGGCGAGGAAGATCCAGCGCGCGCGTGTGATGACGCTTGGCGCGGGTGCATCGGTATCCTCCGTCCGCGCATCGGCGATGGCGAGTGCCGGAGAGCGCAACAGCAGCACGCCGCAGGCGGCGATTAGCAGGATCAGAAGGCCATAGCCGCCAGTCCACAGCAGATTCTGCGTGCGGAGCGTGAACATCGGCTCCAGCAGCACGGGATAGGACAACAGGGCGAGGAAGCTGCCGATGTTCGACGCGGAGTAGAGGAAGTAAGGATCGGGTCCGTCCGGATGGCCGGTGCGGACGAACCAGGCCTGGAGCAGCGGGTTGTTGGCGGCGAGCGCGAAGAACGGCAACCCGATCGACACCGCGAACAGGCCGAGCAGCCAGAACGCATAGCCCGAATTCGGCGGCTCGCCGAAGGAGGTGGCGATGCCGAGCGGCAGCGTCGTGAAGGCGAGCGCCAGCAGCACCAGATGCACGACCACGGGGATCCGCCGATTCCTGATCTGCATCAGGAAATGCGCGTAAGCGTAGCCCGCCAGCAGCAGCGACTGGAAGAACACCATCGCCACCGACCACACCGCGGGCGACCCGCCGAGCCGCGGCAGCACCATCTTGGTGAACAGCGGCTGCACCGAGAACAGCAACAGCGCGCTGACGAAGATCGCGGCCATATAGACTGTCAGCACCAGCCGGTTTCGCGACGACGACGGCTGCTCTGCGGCGGCAGATTGGACGATGGAATCCATGAAAACTCCGGCTCACCCCGGCGGGCGCCGGCGCGCCGCAATGGAGCACATGCGACATGAACGAGCAATAAATGCTGCGTGACATTGCAGTGAGCGGCACCTCATATACAAACGTCATTCCGGGACGGCACGAAGTGCCGGACCCGGAATCTCGAGATTCCGGGTTCGATGCTTCGCATCGCCCCGGAATGACGCCCCGGGAAACCTCATGACCGAAACCGACGTCGTCATCATCGGCGCTGGCCATAACGGCCTCACCTGCGCGGCCTATCTCGCGATGGCGGGCTTGCGCGTGCACGCCGTCGAGCGCCGCAAGGTGGTCGGCGGCGCCGCCGTCACCGAGGAGTTCCACCCCGGTTTCCGCAACTCGGTCGCGGCCTACACGGTGAGCCTGCTCAACCCGAAGGTCATCGCCGACTTGGGGCTCGCCGGGCACGGCCTGCGCGTCGTCGAGCGCCGCGCGCAGAATTTCCTGCCCGCCCCCGACGGCAGCTATCTCCTCACCGGCGAAGGCCGGACGAAAGAGTCCGTGCGGAAGCTCAGCGCGCACGATGCCGACGCGATCGACGGATTTTCGCGCGAGCTCGAAGCCATCGCCGACGTGCTCCGGCAGTTCGTGCTGCGCGCGCCGCCGAACCTGCTCGATCACTTTGGCACGGGCGCGATCCGCGAGGCCGTCAATGCGCTCGGGAGCGCCGGCATTTTGCGCAAGCTGACGCTGGAGCAGAGCCGCAGCCTGCTCGATCTCTTCACCCGCTCCGCCGGCGAGATGCTGGACGAGCGGTTCGAGAACGACCTCGTCAAGGCGCTGTTCGGCTTCGACGCCATCGTCGGCAATTATGCGAGCCCCTATGCGGCCGGTTCGGCCTACGTCATGCTGCATCACGCCTTTGGCGAGGTGAACGGCAAGAAGGGCGTCTGGGGCCACGCCATCGGCGGCATGGGCGCCATCACGCAGGCGATGGCGGCGGCCGCACGCAAGCACGGCGTCACCATCGACACGGATGTCGGCGTGCGCGAGGTGATCGTCGAGCGCGACCGCACCGCCGGCGTGATCCTCGATAACGGTACGACCATTCGCGCAAAGTACGTCGCCTCCAACGTCAATCCAAAGCTGCTCTATACGCGGCTGGTCGCAGCGGAGGCTTTGCCCGCGGACTTCCTCACCCGCATCCGCCACTGGAAGAACGGCTCTGGCACATTCCGCATGAATGTGGCGCTGGATCGCCTGCCTTCCTTCTCCGCGCTGCCAGGCGACGGCGACCATCTCAGCTCGGGCATCATCCTCGCGCCCAGCCTCTCCTATATGGACCGCGCTTATCTCGACGCACGCGCGCACGGCTGGAGCCGGGAGCCCGTCGTGGAGATGCTGATCCCCTCGACGCTCGACGACACGCTGGCGCCCGCGGGCAAGCATGTCGCGAGCCTGTTCTGCCAGCACGTCGCGCCCGAGCTGCCTGACGGCAGATCCTGGGACGACCATCGCGAGGAGGTCGCCGATCTCATGATCGCGACAGTGGACCGCTACGCGCCGGGCTTTGCGGGAAGCGTGCTCGGCCGCCAGATCCTCTCCCCGCTCGATCTCGAGCGGCAGTTCGGCCTGTTGGGCGGCGACATTTTTCACGGCGCGCTGACGCTGAACCAGCTCTTCTCGGCGCGGCCGATGTTGGGACATGCGGACTATCGCGGGCCCGTCCGGGGCCTCTACCATTGCGGCTCCGGCGCCCATCCCGGCGGCGGCGTCACCGGCGCGCCCGGCCACAATGCGGCGCAGGTGATCCTGCGAGATCACCGCGCGCTGTTCGGCCGAGCTTGATTTTCACGCCTGGAAACGCACCCGAAACGAATGTTGCGGTTCTGCAACGTGCGGAATAAATCCCTAATCCGCTAATTGCGCGGGCAGCGCCGCCGCACAACAATGCGGGGATGTAGGCCTGTCGCGGTAGCGCGCTGCCGCGCAGGCGTTTTTTTTGATTTGTTACGGACCGCCGCCATTGTCTGGGGGGACACACATGTTTTGGATTGGCAAGCGATTGGAGCGCAACCGGCGTCACGTCGTTCGGAACGCCCTCTCCAGATAAATTGGCGATACAGATCGCACAGGCCGAAATCGCGCCTGGCTTGTCGGGCTGATGTTAGCAGTGGCGACCTTCGGCCTGCTGGCGCCGCGCGCGGCCCATGCGCAGTTCGTCTGTAATCAAAACGGAACGGCGGGCCTGGGCGGCGGCGGCAGCGCGGCGACCTCCACCAACGACATGGCCTGCGGCCTCGGCAACAGCGCCAGCGGCGGTACCAGGTCGGCGTCAGCAACTCGGCTTCCGGCGCGAACAGCGTCGCGCTGGGCCTCAGCAGCACTGCAAGCGGCGGCGGCAGCATCGCGGCCGGCGAACAATCCTCGGCGAGCGCCGCTGGCGCCGCAGCCTATGGATCCTTCAGCTCGGCAAGTGGAGCATCGAGCTCGGCCTACGGTTTCTCCAGCACGGCCATTGGGAATTTCGGCTCGGCCTACGGTGTCAACAGCGCGGCCTCCGGCACCAGTTCGGCGGCGTTTGGGGTCGGCGCTCAGGCGGCTGGCGACTTCAGCGTGGCCTCCGGCCACAACAGCAACGCGAGCGGCACCAGCAGCACGGCAGTCGGCGACCTGGCCACGGCCAGTTCGCTCGGTGCCACGGCGATCGGCACGGGCGCGCTGGCCAGCAGCCTCGATCCGACCCAGGAGTATTCTACCGCAATCGGCGCCAACGCCCAGGCCCAAGGCAGCAAATCCATCGCCATCGGCGGCGACAGCGCCGGCAGCAGCGCCCTTGCCAGTGGCCCCAGCGCGATCGCAATCGGCTCCGGCTCCAGCGCCACCAGTCTCAATGCGATCGCTGTAGGCGCAGGTGCGCAGGCAAGCAACCTCGACACTTTGGCCTTTGGCTCCGCCAGCAACGCGTCCGGCATCGCTGCCATGGCTTTTGGGATCAACAGTCAGGCTACCGCCACTGCTGCGTCGGCGTATGGGTTCAGCAGCACGGCGACCGCCTCCGGTGCGTCGGCGTATGGGGTCAACAGCGCAGCGTCCGGCGCCAATGCGTCGGCGGTTGGGACAGGCAGCGCGGCAAGCGGTACCAACAGCGTGGCCTTGGGCTTCTCCAGCAGTGCGAGCGGCAACGACAGTACCGCCGCCGGCAATCAGTCCGTCGCGAGTGGCAGCTCCAGTTCGGCCTATGGGTCCAAGAGCACAGCGATCGGCCTCAACAGCTCGGCCTACGGCTTCCTCAGTTCGGCGGCGGGAACATCGAGCTCGGCCTTCGGCGTCGCCAGCACCGCAGGCAATACAAATGCCTCGGCATTCGGCAACGCCAGCCTGGCGTCCGGGCTCTCCAGCACCGCCGTCGGCACGGCGGCCAACGCGAACGGTGCCTTCAGCTCGGCATTCGGCACCAATGCAAAGGCGAGCGGAGCGAACTCCATCGCGCTCGGCGGCAATGTGGCGGGTGGTGCCGGCAACGCCGCCCTTGCCAGCGCCAGCAACGCGATCGCGATCGGCAACGGCGCCCAGGCCACCAACACCAACGCCATCGCGCAGGGTTTTGGTGCGCAGGCCACCGGCGTCAATTCGATTGCGCTCGGCACCAACGCGATCGCGACCGGCTCGATCGCAGTGGGCAACACCGCCTCGGCCTCGAACGGCGGATCGGCGTTCGGCGATTTCGCCAGCGCCACCTGCCCGGGTTGCGTCGCGAACGTGTCCTCATCGACGGCGATCGGCAATACCGCGAGTGCCACCACGGTCAATGCAGTAGCGGTCGGCCAGAGCGCCAACGTGCAGGCGGCGAACGGCACGGCCATTGGCGCCGGCGCAGTCGTGCAGGCTGCCGCCACCAATTCGGTGGCGATCGGACAAGGCTCAGTGGCGAGCGCGCCCAACACCGTGTCGTTCGGCTCGGCCGGCAATGAACGGCGCGTCAGCAATGTGGCGGCCGGCATCGCGCCGACCGATGCAGTGAACGTGAGCCAGCTTTCCGGCATCGCCACCGGCGTGCAGACGCAGATCTCCAACCTGCAAAATCAGATCAGCACCAACCTCGTTCAGGCCAATGCCGGCACGGCACTGGCGCTTGCTGCCACCGGACTGCGTTACGACGACCGCCCGGGCAAGGTCTCGATGGCCGGCGGCGTCGGCAGCTACAAAGGCCAGACCGGCCTCGCGCTCGGTGTCGGATATACCCATGACAACCGGCTGCGCTTCAACGTGTCGGTGTCGGGTGTCGCGAGCCAGAATGATTATGGCGTGACGGGCGGCGCGTCCTGGACGCTGAACTGAGCCGTGATCATCTGGATCGCAAGCGCCCGCGCGATGACGAAGGAAGCTGAGTGACCCCGCTGAAGACGCTCTCTCTTGCCATAGGCCTGACCGCGACTGCGACCGATGCATTTGCCCAGCAACCTTCGAGCTGGGAAAACATGCCGCGCATGAATCTGGAGCGGCAATTTGCCGGCCCGCTGCAGGACACGATCGTGCAGCGCTGGCGCGACCCGATCGACGGAACGGTCTGCTACATCTACGTGCCGATCAGCGCTGAACACTCGCCGCCGACGCCAGGCGGCTTTGTGCGATATGGCGCCAACACGATCGGCACGATCAGTTGTCACCCCGCAACATACCCCTCGGCCGCGCGGCCGTAAAAGCAACGACCCGCCCGGCGTGTTGCGCCGAATGGGCCGGTTGCACGAAGTCTAGACGGCGTCGCAGGATTCGACCGGCAGCGAGCGCAAATCCATCTCCATCATCATCGCGAACGGCGACAGCGTCTCCACCGGCGCATGTTTCGGTGTGCTGGCCGAGAGCGCGCCGGCAAAAGTTCCGAGAACGCAAACACAGGCAACAATCAAAATGAACTTGGTCATTTGACCTCCCCTTGTTTTTGGTAGCGGCCATCATCGCGCACGGCGCTTAAGGCCCGGTTCCATTCCGGGGGCGACCTGTCGGCGCGGTGAATCCATCATGAATCCGCTGCGAGAGCGGCCAAAAGCCAGGCCAGCAAGCGGATGAGCGGCCTGTGGATCGCGGGAGCGAACCTGTGGATCGCGGGAGCGAACCTGTGGAGAAAGGTGAGGATGAGCTGTGGATGCGCCGGTGGTCGGCGACCCGGGGGCTGCAAGGATACAATATGGCGAGCTTCGCGCCTCGCGAATAGGCGTGGGCCCTTTGGGCATCCGTTTTTTCCGCCTGGACAACCTGTGGAGAAGTGCGCCCCTAAGCTTGTGAATAAGCCTGTGGACCCGGGCTGGAGACTGGGTGGAAAGCCGGTGGACGCACGGCCACCAAAAGACGACTTTGCCCGCAAGGGATCGCTCCCCCGCGGGCACAGCCAAAATAGCCATCTATGAAGAAAATATGCCCCCGCCGGGACGGTAGGCGAAATTACTTCAAGGAGCTGCTAATCGAACCGAACTTGTCATTCAGGGTGGTGCCGAGGCTGTTGACCACGGTAATGATCGCCAGCGCGATGCCGGCGGCAATCAGGCCGTACTCGATGGCGGTCGCGCCCGATTCGTCAGACCAGAACTTCGTGAGCATGCTCTTCAAGATTTGCCTCCATTTCCAGTTGCGTTGGTTGCTTGCGACATCCGGCAATATACGGGGCACAACCTGCAGTTAAGTTAATCCCGGAACCGCAATTTTTCTGGAAGAATTGGAGTAAAAGCTCCAAAAATTGAACCCACAGACCGAGCCAGATCGACATCCATGCCCCTCTCTCCTACCCACCGCGCGAGCTTCTCGATCGGCGACGAAGCCGCAGCCAAGCGCGTTGTCGACGTGCTCACCGAGGTCTTCTTCGATGGCGACGCGGCCGTCGCGGCATTCGAGCAGCCGGACGGCCGTTGGGACGTCACGCTGCACTTCGCCGACCCGCCGGATCAGGCTTTTTTGCGGGAAATCGTCGCGAAAAATGCGAGCAGCGAGATCGCCGCGACGCTTGCCTTCGACACCGTCGAGGCAAAGGACTGGGTCAAGGCGAGCCTCGAAGATCTCGTCCCCGTCCCCGCCGGACGCTTCGTCGTCCACGGCAGCCACGACCGCGCCCGCGTGCCCCACAACAAGCTCGGGATCGAGATCGAGGCGGCGCTGGCTTTCGGCACCGGACACCACGGCACGACGCGTGGCTGTTTACTCCTCCTTGACCATATCCTGAAAAGCGCGCGTCCTGCGAACGTGCTCGACCTCGGCACCGGCACCGGCGTGCTGGCCATCGCCGCCGCCAAGGCGCTGCACCGCGCGGTGCTGGGCAGCGACATCGATGCACCGTCGGTGCGCGTGGCGCGCGAGAACGCTGCGCTCAACGGCGTGCGCAACGCCGTGCAGATGATCCGCGCCACCGGCTTTGCCGCGCCCGACTTCGCACGGCGCGGCCCGTTCGACCTGGTGCTGGCGAACATCCTCGCCAATCCCTTGCGGCAGCTGTCGGGCCCGATGGCGCGGCACCTGGCGCCGGGCGCCCAGGTCATCCTTTCGGGCCTCCTGACCCCGCAGGCCCCGGCCGTGATCGCGGCCTACCGCGCGCGTGGGCTCGTGCCGCTCAGGCATTTGCGGATCGAGGGGTGGAGCAGCCTGTTGCTGCGAAAGGTGGGGTGAGCCGATGCGGCGCGTTATTCCGCCGGCTTGTCGTCGCGGCGCGTGCTGCTGCCGCGCTCGTCGCGCAGGCTGCGCTTGGCACGGCGCTCGGCGAAGCGGTCGATCATCTGGCTGAGCTTGCCACGCGGCTTCTTGGGCGCGGCCTTGGCGGAGCCGGAACGGACCGGCGGCGAGATCTTCTCAAACGTGAACGCAGGCATCGTGTGTCCCCTCGCCGTTGAGATGAAACACTTGCTTGTATTTCCCTGTTAACCGGACCCGGCCGGAAGGGCCCGCATCCGTATCCACTCAACGCGAATGGAATAATTCAAGCACGCTCCATGCCAGATGCGCCGTGATTGTGCCGACATTGCGGACTCATCCCCATGATCCTAAACTAGCCACAACATGTTCGAGGCACACTTCCAGACATTCGAGGAGCCGGAGGCCGGCGTCGCGCTCACCGCGCGGCTCGCCGCGTTCCGCGAGGAACTCGCGCGCCGCAAGCTGACCGGCTTCGTGATTCCGCGCGCCGATCAGCAGCAGAACGAGTATGTCGCGCCGTCCGAGGAGCGGCTGGCCTGGCTGACCGGTTTTACCGGCTCCGCGGGGCTCGCAGCCGTCCTGCCCCGGGAGGCGGCGGTGTTCGTCGACGGCCGCTATACGCTCCAGGCGGCGAAGCAAATCGACGGCAAGGCCTGGGCGGTCGAATCGCTGATCGATCCGCCGCCGGAGACCTGGCTGTCCGCGCACCTGAAGCCCGGCGATCGCCTAGGTTTTGATCCGTGGCTGCACACTTCTTCGGCAGCCGAGCGTCTCGCCGCCGCCTGCGCCAAAGCGGGCGCGGAGCTGGTGGCGGTCGACAGCAACCCGGTCGATGCGGTGTGGCCGGACCGGCCGCCGGCGCCGATCGCACCGGTCGCAGTGCATGGCCTGCAATATGCCGGTATCGCCGAGCCCGAGAAGCTGAAGCAGATCAAGAGCGAGATCGAGCGGCTCGGCGTCGACGCGCTGGTGCTCTCGGACAGCCACGCGGTGGCCTGGACCTTCAACATCCGCGGCGGCGACGTCGCGCATACGCCGCTGCCGCTGTCCTACGCGCTGGTACCGAAGGACGGCCGGCCGACGGTCTTCATCGACCACCGCAAGCTCTCCAACCTGACGCGCGACCATCTCGAGCAATCCGCCGATGTCCGCGAACCCGATGCATTGGCGCCGACGCTGATGGCGCTCGCCAAGAGCGGGGCTTCCATCGCGCTCGACAGCGCGACCGCGGCAGATGCACTCAGCCGGCTGATTGCGAGTGCCGGCGGCAAGCCGGTGCGCGGCAGCGATCCGGTCGCGCTGCTGAAAGCCGTCAAGAACAGCACCGAGATATCAGGCACCAAGACCGCGCATCAGCGTGATGCGGTGGCGCTGGCGCGCTTCCTCGCCTTCATCGATCGCGAGGCGCCCTCGGGCAAGCTCACCGAGATCGACGCGGTGGAAGCGCTGGAAACCTTCCGCCGCGACACCGGCGCGCTCAAGGACGTCTCGTTCCCGACCATTTCAGGCACGGGGCCGAACGGCGCCATCGTGCACTACCGTGTCACGCGCAAGAGCAACCGGCGCATTGCCCGCGGCGACCTCCTGCTGATCGATTCCGGCGCGCAGTATGAGGACGGCACCACGGACGTCACGCGCACCATGGCGGTCGGCGAGCCGACGGAGGAAATGCGCGACCGCTTCACCCGCGTGCTGCGCGGCCATATGGCGATCGCGCGCGCGGTCTTCCCGGACGGCACCACCGGCGCGCAGCTCGACACGCTGGCGCGGCAATATCTGTGGGCCGCCGGCGTCGATTTCGAGCACGGCACCGGCCACGGCGTCGGCAGCTATCTCTCGGTGCATGAGGGCCCGGCGCGGATCTCGAAGCTCGGCACCACGCCGCTGAAGCGCGGCATGATCCTCTCCAACGAGCCCGGCTACTACAAGACCGACGGTTTTGGCATCCGCATCGAGAACCTCGAGCTCGTGGTTGCGGCAGATATTACTGGCGCCGAAAAATCGATGAACGCATTCGAGACGCTGACGCTCGCGCCGATCGACCGGCGGCTGATCGACGTCCGCATGCTGAGCCAGGACGAACTCGACTGGCTCAACGCGTACCATGCCCGTGTCCGCGCCGAGGTACGGCCGGCGCTGGACGAGCCGACCAGGGCGTGGCTGGACCAGGCGACGGCGGTGTTGACGTAGCGTTCGCATACCACTGTCGCGTTCAGCGCAACGCTTGCCCCGCCATAGCGGTCAGCATCGCGCATAGCCGCATGCCGAAACGTCCGTATTCGCAGGCTTCGCGAAGCGGCTAGTGTCGATCGCATGCACGGCATGACGGGCAAGCCGACGTCTGCGGCCACGGAAAAGAACATCGCGAGCTCGCGCGTGATGCTGCCGTTGCTCGTCTGCATGACGGGCGTCGCGCCGATCTCGCTCTACATGCTGGTTCCGGCACTTCCCGTACTGGCGACGACGTTCGGCCGCGATATCTCGGTCGCGCAGATGACGGTGTCGCTGTACATGGTCGGCATCGCCTGCTCGCAACTGATCATGGGCCCGCTGTCCGACAAGTTCGGGCGGCGCCCGGTTCTGCTCGCAGGGCTCGCGCTGATGGTCGCGGCGAGTATCGCCTGCGTCTTCGCAGAGAGCCTGCCGCAACTGATCGCCGCACGCTTCTTCCAGGCGCTCGGCGGGGCCACCGGCATGGTGGTGAGCCGCGCCATCATCCGCGATCTCTACGAGCGCGAGCGCGTGGGCGCCATGATCAGCCTCGTCATCGCCGTCATGATGATCGCGCAGATGCTCTCGCCTTTGACCGGCGGCCTGATCGAGACCGCATTCGGCTGGCGCGCGATCTTCTACGCGACCACCGCAGGCTCGCTTGCGGTCGCGGTCGGCATTGCGCTGGCGCTGCCGGAGACGCGCCGCGACCGCGCAAGCGGCAGCGGCTTTCGCGGCGATGTCGGCAGCCTGATCCGCAACCGCGCCTTCGTCGGCTACGTGCTGTGCCAGGTGCTGGCCTCGCAGATCATCTTCACCTTCGCCGGCGGCGGTCCGTACATCGTGGTGACGCAGATGGGCCGAACCACGGTCGAATATGGCGCGTGGTTTGCGACCAGCAGCCTCGCCTTTCTCGTCGGCAATCTCCTCTGCGTGCGTTTTGCGCCGCGTCACTCGCTGGAGAAGCTGATCTGGTTCGGGCTTGCATTGCAGCTCGGCGGCAGCCTGTTGAACCTGGTCTGGAGTTTAACCGGACTGAACGAGGCCCCTGGCTGGCTGTTCGGCACCCAGATGATCGTGATGGCCGGCAACGCCATCGTGATGGCGAATTCCGCAGCCGGCGCCATCAGCGTCCGCCCCGAAGCCGCCGGCACCGCCTCCGGTGCGATGGGCTTTCTGCAACAGGGCCTCGGCGCGCTGATGTCGCAGTTCGGCGCCTATCTCGGCGGCCACTCCACAACGACGCTGCCCCTGACCGCGGCGATCACAGCCATCTCGCTCCTCTGCGCCTCCGTCATGATCTTCGTCGTCCCGCGCCGCGAGGTGGTGGTGAGCGAAGAGCTGATCGAGCAGGCGGAGGAGGAAGAGAGCGCGATGTTGTGAGTGCATCCCGGCGGCGCACTACCCCTCTCCCCTTGTGGGCTAGGGGATTCCCGGATTTTGTTCTTGGGTGGCAAGAGCATAGCCCTCGAGCGTGGCGGC